>NZ_JBXASH010000023.1:0-554 GCF_058809095.1 Sphingomonas sp. GW821-FHT10F11 | reverse complement strand
CTCGGCTGGGACGTGCATCTGCTGCACGACATCCATCACCGCCTGACCCCGATCGAGGCAGGCCGCCTGGGCAAGGACCTGGAGCCGTATCGCCCCTTCTGGCTCGAGGATGCGACGCCTGCCGAGAACCAGGCGAATTTCCGCCTGATCCGCCAGCACACCACCAGCCCGCTTGCGGTCGGCGAGATCTTCAACTCGATCTGGGACTGCAAGCAGCTGATCGAGGAACAGCTGATCGACTATATCCGGGCGACCGTGGTCCATGCCGGCGGCATCACCCATCTTCGCCGCATCGCGAGCTTTGCCGATATGCACAATGTCCGCACCGGCTGCCACGGCGCGACCGACCTGTCGCCGGTGTGCATGGCGGCCGCCCTTCACTTCGACCTGTCGGTGCCGAACTTCGGCGTGCAGGAATATATGCGCCACACCGACGAGACCGATGCCGTCTTCCCGCACGCCTATAGCTTCGACAATGGCCTGATGCACCCGGGCGACAAGCCGGGTCTGGGCGTCGACCTCGATGAGGAACTCGCCGCCAGATACGAATACAA
>NZ_JBXASH010000022.1:0-732 GCF_058809095.1 Sphingomonas sp. GW821-FHT10F11 | reverse complement strand
CACCGTCCTCAACGCCATCATCCGGGACCAAAAACCATGGGCCAGCGCTTGACTGCCAAGACAGTCGCTCACCAACTCCGACTAGATCGCTGCGCTCTCAAGTCTTCGTATCCTCTCCCACTGGAGAGGAAGATGGATTCGTTTCTGGCGTGCCTGCTCTCCCAAAGGAGAGGAAATGGGGCTAGTCTTCGCTGCATGCCCGCCAAGCGCCTGACCCGGCTTGCCCGCGCGATGCGCGCCGACCCGACCGAGGCCGAACAGCGCCTGTGGCACTATCTCCGTAACCGGCAGGTCGAGGGCGCGAAGTTCCGTCGCCAGCAGCCGTCGAGCGGCGGTATCGGCGATTTCGTCTGCGAGCAGGCCAGGCTGGTCGTGGAGCTGGATGGCGGACAGCATTCGCCAGAGGCGGATGCACCACGAACGCGGTCCTTCGAGGCGAACGGCTATACCATCGTCCGTTTCTGGAACCATGATGTGCTGGCGAATGCCGAAGGCGTCGTCGAGGAAATCCGCGCCATGCTGAAGATGGCGCGGTCCTGATTCGTCTCAAATGGAGAGTCCGCTCCTGACTCCTCTCCAGTGGGAGAGGATACGGAGACTTGAGAGCGCAGCGATCTAGTCGGAGTTGGTGAGGGGCTCCGGGAGCTATCGAGAACTCCCGGAGCCCCTTGTAACTTACCTGACGCCGCATCTGCGATTATAAATGCAGGTGCGGTGGCAGGCGGGAGGCCG
>NZ_JBXASH010000021.1:0-1033 GCF_058809095.1 Sphingomonas sp. GW821-FHT10F11 | reverse complement strand
TGTGATCTTTCGATAGGTTGTTCATCCGGTTCTGTCCGAGCAGACTGAGGTTGCGAAGCTTCAGCTGTCAGGAGGAACCGGATGAACGTGCACAAGAATGCCCGAACCACGCCGCACAGTCGAGCCGAGTTGGTGCGGCGCGTGCTCGTCGAGCGGCAGCCGCCCATGTCGGTCGCAGCCGACATGGGCGTGTCGGCTCGTACCGTTGGGAAGTGGGTGGCGCGCTACCGGGCCGAAGGCCAGGCCGGGCTTGCCGATCGCTCCTCACGACCGCGGCAGTTGCGCGCTCCCACGCCCCAGGCCGTGCTCCTGCAGATCGAAGCGCTGCGGCGACAGCGCCTCCCCGGCGCCCAGATCGCACAGATCGCCGGCGTCTCGACTGCCACCGTCAGCCGCGTGCTCCAGCGCCTGGGCATCAGCAGGATCAAAGGGCTCGAGCCACCCGAACCCGTCCGGCGCTACGAGCGCGAGCATCCCGGCGAACTCATCCATATCGACATCAAGAAGCTCGGACGCTTCAATCGCATCGGTCATCGCATCACCGGGCACGGCACCTCCCAATCCACCAGCTGCCGCATGGGATGGGAGTTCGTACACGTCTGCATCGACGATGCCTCGCGCATCGCCTTCAGCCAGATCCTCCCCGACGAAAAAAAGGAAAGCGCCATCGCCTTCCTCAAGGCCGTCGTCGCCTATTATGCCAGCCTCGGCATCACCGTCACTCGCGTCATGACCGACAACGGCTCATGCTACCGGTCCCAGGACTTCAAATCCGCCTGCAACGCACTCAGCCTCAAGCACATCAGAACCAAACCCTACACCCCAAAGACCAACGGCAAAGCCGAGCGCTTCATCCAGACCAGCCTGCGAGAATGGGCATATGCCAGAGCCTACCAAACCTCAGACCATCGAGCCGCCGAGCTGCCTCTGTGGCTACACCAATATAACTGGCATCGACCACATCGCAGTCTAAAACACCACACACCCATCAGCCGCCTCGGCCTAACCGAGAACAACCTGTTGAGGCTCCACA
>NZ_JBXASH010000020.1:0-1111 GCF_058809095.1 Sphingomonas sp. GW821-FHT10F11 | reverse complement strand
CTAGGCCGTAGACTCATAAACGCGGAGCCACAGGCGCATTGATGCGATCTGGACCATGGCGAGGAAGTTCTCCGCCAACTTATCGTAGCGGGTGGCGACGCGGCGGAAGTGCTTGAGTTTGGAGAAGAAGCGCTCGATCAGATTGCGCTCACGATAGAGCCGCTTGCTGAAGCAAGGCTTCCACTTTCGATTGGATTTGGGCGGGATGTTGGGCGTGGCGCCCTGTTCCTCGATTAGCGTGCGGATGCGATCAGCATCGTAAGCCTTGTCGGCGAGCACGATCATATGCGGCCCAAGGTGGTTGAGCAGATCGTCCGCGACTTGGCCATCATGTGCCTGCCCAGCGGTCAGGCCGAGCCGGATCGGGAGGCCTTGCGCATCGACGACCGCATGGATTTTGGTCGTGAGCCCACCTCGGGAGCGACCGAGGCAATGATCTCGATCCCCCTTTTTGCCGTCGCAGCCTGTTGGTGCGCCCGGATAGAAGTGCTGTCGATCATCTGGATGTCCCCGTCATACGCGACAGTGATGGCATCCATCATCCGATCCCAGACGCCTGCCTTCCGCCATCGCACGAAGCGATTGTAGCAAGTGGTGCGCGGACCATAGCGTTCGGGCAGGTCGCGCCACGGAGCGCCGGATCGCAGGACCCAGAAGATGCCGTTCAGCACGCGACGGTCGTCTACGCGCGGCACGCCTCGCGGTTTGTTGGGCAACAGCGGCTCGATCACGCGCCACTCGAAGTCGGTCAGATCGTATCGGCTCATGTCGATGCTGAATCAGAGTTTGAACGCATTTGGAAGATGGCGGAGAACGCAGCATGGACCACATCACTCAGCGGCTTCAGAACCTCGAACGCACGCGCCTACTCTGGATACTATCCCAGCTGATCCACGAACTGACGATCCGCGCGCGCTTCTACTACGATCAGCCCGAGGGTGTCGGCGTAATGCAGGAAACAAACGAGGCGATCCATCGCGTCTCGGGGCATTGTCGAGACCTCACCAAGCAGGAGGAGCCCTTCACATCGAGCCGCGCCGACAGCATCGGCGAAGCCCTCAAGCTACTTACCCCTTCTGCCCTCGACCGGTTTTATGAGTTCACGGCCTAG
>NZ_JBXASH010000019.1:0-1150 GCF_058809095.1 Sphingomonas sp. GW821-FHT10F11 | reverse complement strand
TTGGTGAGCGACTGTCTTGGCAGTCAAGCGCTGGCCCATGGTTTTTGGTCCCGGATGATGGCGTTGAGGACGGTGAGGAGTTTTCTGGCGACGGCGATGATGGCGGTTTTCCTGGCCTTTCCACGATCGAGGAGTTGCTGACGAAAGGCGCGCAGTACCGGGTTGTGCCGGCCGGCGACCATGGCGGCGACGAAGAGGGCGGAGCGGACCTGTGGTCTGCCGCCGCCGATGAAGCTCCTGCCGCGCCATTGCCCTGACTGGCGTGTCCATGGGGCAAGGCCTGCGAGCGCTGCGATCTGGCGCCGGTCGAGCGTTCCCAGTTCGGGCAGTTCGGCAATCAGGGTGCGTGCGATGACGCTGCCGATGCCCGGCACCGAGGTGAGCAGGTTTTCGTCGGCGACCCATGCAGGAGATCGGCGGACATTGTCGTCGATATCCTGATTGATGCTGGCGAGTTCTCGTTCGAGCGCCGCCAGGAGCCGGGCGATACTCTTTGCGGCGTGGGCGGTGGCACGTTTCTGGCGCTGGCGCTCGGCACCGATCATGTCGACGATCTGCCGCCGGCGGGCGACGAGGTCGGCGAGCATCTGCGTCTCAGCGTCGAGCAGTGGGCGGATCTGGGGCCTGGTCGCCTCGACGAAGCGGGCGATGACCGCGGCATCGATCGGATCGGTCTTGGCGCGCTTGCCGAGCGCGGTGGCAAACGCCCGGACCTGGGCCGGGTTGACCACCACGATCGGCAGGCCAGCGCCGCCAAGCCCGGCAGCGACGACCACCTCGAAGCCGCCGGTCGCCTCGACCGCGACCGCCGTGCAGCCGAGCGGTTGCAGCCGCTCGATCAGCTCGGCCAGGCCTTTGCCGTCGCGTGCGACGGCAAAGGCGTCTCCTGTCGGCAGGACATGCACGTCCAGCCGATCCTTCGATACGTCGATCCCAACAACAACGGTGGCGTCCATCCTAACCCATCCTTGCGCAAGCGGGCTCGCTCTGCGGCCCAAGCGACTGTTCGGGTTCGATGGAACGGCAGGCGAGGGCACAAGCTCACCAACGGGCTTGGTGTCCCAAGGGGTTCCCGGCCTCCCGCCTGCCACCGCACCTGCATTTATAATCGCAGATGCGGCGTCAGGTAAGTTACAAGGGGCTCCGGGAG
>NZ_JBXASH010000018.1:0-1523 GCF_058809095.1 Sphingomonas sp. GW821-FHT10F11 | reverse complement strand
CCGAGCGACAGGATCGCGACCTTGTGCCCCGTGCGCACGATACGGCCCTTGCCGATCTCGAGCAGTTCGGGCGTCTCGGGCAGCGCAACGCCCGTGCCGTTGCCACGCGGATAGCGCACCGCGATCGGCCCTGAGTCGTGATGCACGCAGGTATGCGTCATATGGACCAGTTCGGCCTCGTCGGCCGCCGCCATCACCACGAAGTTGGGCAGCGTCGCCAGATAGGTCACATCGAAGCTGCCGGCATGCGTTGCCCCGTCCGCCCCGACCAGCCCGGCCCGGTCGATCGCGAACCGCACGGGCAGGTTCTGGATCGCCACGTCATGCACGACCTGGTCGTACGCGCGCTGCAGGAAGGTCGAGTAGATCGCGCAGAACGGCCGCATGCCCTGAGCGGCAAGGCCCGCGGCAAAGGTCACCGCATGCTGCTCGGCAATGCCCACATCGAAGAAGCGGTCGGGATAGGCCGCGGCGAACTGGTCGAGCCCCGTGCCAGACGGCATCGCCGCGGTGATCGCGCAGATCCTGGGATCGGTCGCGGCTTCGGCGACCAGCGCCGCGCCGAACACATTCTGGTACGCCGGCGGACCCGGCGGCGCCTTGGCCTGGGCGCCGGTGATCACATCGAACTTCTGTACGCCGTGATATTTGTCCGCCGCCGCCTCGGCGGGTGCGTACCCCTTGCCCTTCTTGGTCACGACATGGACCAGGATCGGGCCCTCTTCGGCATCGCGCACATTCTCGAGCACCGGGATCAGCTGGTCGAGATTATGCCCGTCGACCGGCCCCACATAATAAAAACCCAGTTCCTCGAACAGCGTACCGCCCATCGCCATGCCGCGCGCGAACGAATCGGTCTTCTTCGCCGCCGAATGAAGCGGCCGCGGCAGCTTGCGCGCAAAGCGCCGCGCGAGATCGCGCAGGCCCAAAAACTCGCGGCTCGACACGATGCGCGACAGATAGGCCGACAAGCCACCCACCGGCGGCGCGATCGACATGTCGTTGTCGTTGAGGATCACCACCAGCCGGTTGCCCGCGCCTTCCGCATTGTTCATCGCCTCATACGCCATGCCCGCCGACATCGCACCGTCGCCGATCACCGCGATCGCCTTGCCCGGCACGTTCCTGATCTTGTTGGCGATCGCAAAACCCAACGCAGACGAGATCGAGGTCGACGAGTGCGCCGCCCCGAACGGGTCATATTCGCTCTCCGAGCGCCTGGTGAAGCCCGACAGCCCACCGCCCATGCGCAACGTCCGGATCCGGTCCCTGCGGCCCGTCAGGATCTTGTGCGGATAGCATTGGTGCCCGACGTCCCAGATCAGCCGGTCGCGCGGCGTGTCGAACACATAATGGATCGCCGTCGTCAGCTCGACCACGCCAAGACCCGAGCCAAGGTGACCGCCCGTCACCCCCACCGCCGCGATCGTCTCGGCGCGAAGCTCGTCGGCAAGCTGCCGAAGCTTCGCCGCAGGAAGGGCCCTCAGATCGGCGGGCGTGTGCACCGTGTCCAGCAACGGCGT
>NZ_JBXASH010000017.1:0-2500 GCF_058809095.1 Sphingomonas sp. GW821-FHT10F11 | reverse complement strand
TTGTGTTTAGGGGTGAAAGGCCAATCAAGCCGGGAAATAGCTGGTTCTCCGCGAAAACTATTTAGGTAGTGCCTCGGATGAATACCGCAGGGGGTAGAGCACTGGATGGGCTAGGGGGTCGCGAGATCTACCAAACCTAACCAAACTCCGAATACCTGCGAGTAATATCCGGGAGACAGACGGCGGGTGCTAAGGTCCGTCGTCAAAAGGGAAACAGCCCTGACCTACAGCTAAGGTCCCCAAGTCGTGTCTAAGTGGGAAAGCATGTGAAACTTCCAAAACAACCAGGAGGTTGGCTTAGAAGCAGCCATCCTTTAAAGAAAGCGTAACAGCTCACTGGTCTAAACAAGAGGTTTTGCGGCGAAGATGTAACGGGGCTCAAGACACGCACCGAAGCTTAGGGTTCATCGCAAGATGAGCGGTAGCGGAGCGTTCCGTAAGCCTGTGAAGGGATCTGGTAATGGGTCCTGGAGGTATCGGAAGTGCGAATGCAGACATGAGTAGCGATAAAGAGGGTGAGATGCCCTCTCGCCGAAAGACCAAGGGTTCCTGCGCAAGGCTAATCCGCGCAGGGTGAGCCGGCCCCTAAGACGAGCCCGAAGGGGGTAGTCGATGGGAACCACGTTAATATTCGTGGGCCTGGTGGTGTGTGACGGATCTCGTGAGTTGTTCGCCCTTATTGGATTGGGCGGGCTTCGAAGAGGTTCCAGGAAATAGCCCCACCGTATAGACCGTACCCGAAACCGACACAGGTGGTCAGGTAGAGTATACCAAGGCGCTTGAGAGAAGTGTCCTGAAGGAACTCGGCAAATTGCCTCCGTACCTTCGGAAGAAGGAGGCCCTCACTATGCGCAAGCACTTTGAGGGGGCACAGGCCAGGGGGTAGCGACTGTTTAGCAAAAACACAGGGCTCTGCTAAGTCGGCTTCAAGACGACGTATAGGGCCTGACGCCTGCCCGGTGCCTGAAGGTTAAGTGGAGTGGTGCAAGCTGCGAAATGAAGCCCAGGTAAACGGCGGCCGTAACTATAACGGTCCTAAGGTAGCGAAATTCCTTGTCGGGTAAGTTCCGACCTGCACGAATGGCGTAACGACTTCCCCACTGTCTCCAGGACATGCTCAGCGAAATTGAATTCTCCGTGAAGATGCGGAGTACCCGCGGTTAGACGGAAAGACCCCGTGCACCTTTACTGCAGCTTCAGAGTGGCATTAGGAAAGAACTGTGTAGCATAGGTGGGAGGCTTTGAAGCGACGGCGCCAGCTGTCGTGGAGCCATAGGTGAAATACCACCCTGTTGTTTTCTGATGTCTAACCTCGATCCATGAAACTGGATCAGGGACCCTCTGTGGCGGGTAGTTTGACTGGGGCGGTCGCCTCCTAAAGAGTAACGGAGGCGCGCGAAGGTTGGCTCAGGACGGTTGGAAACCGTCTGTTAGAGTGCAATGGCATAAGCCAGCCTGACTGCGAGACTGACAAGTCGAGCAGAGACGAAAGTCGGTCATAGTGATCCGGTGGTCCCTCGTGGAAGGGCCATCGCTCAACGGATAAAAGGTACGCCGGGGATAACAGGCTGATAACCCCCAAGAGCTCATATCGACGGGGTTGTTTGGCACCTCGATGTCGGCTCATCACATCCTGGGGCTGGAGCAGGTCCCAAGGGTTTGGCTGTTCGCCAATTAAAGTGGTACGTGAGCTGGGTTCAGAACGTCGCGAGACAGTTTGGTCCCTATCTGCCGTGGGCGTCGAAATTTGAGAGGAGTTGACCCTAGTACGAGAGGACCGGGTTGAACATACCTCTGGTGTACCTGTCGTTCCGCCAGGAGCGCAGCAGGGTAGCTATGTATGGACGGGATAACCGCTGAAAGCATCTAAGCGGGAAGCCTCCCTCGAGATAAGATTTCATAGAGCCGTCGGAGACCACGACGTTGATAGATCGGATGTAGAAGTGCGGTAACGCATGGAGCTAACCGATACTAATTGCTCTATTTGCGCTTGAGAGTCCCACCATCAACGACAATCCTGGGAAACCAGCACCGTCGTTCATGTTGTGGATGATCGAACTGCAACGCCTAATAAACAACGACACCTGAATTCAGGCAAAGCGTGCATCGATTTAAGAACCGTTTTTCGAGACAGATCCTCTTTGGGGGATCTGCCCCCAGGCAGGAAACTGCCTGGGAGCTGTCTCACCGGCCTCATTGCTTGGTGGCTATAGCGTCAGTGCCCCACCCGATCCCATCCCGAACTCGGCCGTGAAACCTGACTGCGCCGATGGTACTATTGCTCAAGCAATGGAAGAGTAGGTCGTCGCCAGGCATTGAAGCCGGTGAAACAGCACAACGAAAAAACGGAACTATCAGAACCCATTCACATGTCCTTCCCTCCCGCCCAACAAGCCGGAGGCAAGAACCTTGGCGCGGGGTGGAGCAGCCCGGTAGCTCGTCAGGCTCATAACCTGAAGGTCACAGGTTCAAATCCTGTCCCCGCAACCAACGTCAAACC
>NZ_JBXASH010000016.1:0-35164 GCF_058809095.1 Sphingomonas sp. GW821-FHT10F11 | reverse complement strand
ATCGCAGTCTAAAACACCACACACCCATCAGCCGCCTCGGCCTAACCGAGAACAACCTGTTGAGGCTCCACAGCTAGGCAGCAAGCTGCCAAGCTACACTATCCTCTCCCACTGGAGAGGAAGAAGCGGCACGCGTTCCACTTGTTACTCCACCATCGCCTTCACCAGCCTCGGCCGCCGGTCCTGCCCGACCGCCACAAAGGCGAACTCAGCCTCGGTCACCTTGTTCGCCTGTTCCGAATGCCGGTCGCGCGCCCAGGCCTCGACCTGCACCCGCATCGAGGTCCGCCCGACCTTGATCAGCCGGGCGAACACCGACACCTCGTCGCCGACAAAGACCGGGCGGTGGAAGGCCATGCCCTCCACCGCGATCGTCACTGCACGGCCGCCCGCATGACGCGAGGCGACCGAGGAAGCGGCGAGGTCCATCTGGCTCATCAGCCAGCCGCCGAAGATGTCACCATAGACATTGGCGTCGGCAGGCACCGCCGTCACGCGGACGGCGGGCTGCTCCTCCGGCATCGTCTCAGGCTGCGTCATAGGCGCCCCGCACGCGCATGCGCTGCGCCGCCGCGACCATTGCGATCAGCGCGGGTCGGACTTCCTCCCATTTGCGCGTCTTCAGGCCGCAATCCGGATTCACCCAGAGCTGCTCCGCCGGCAGGCGCTTGCCCGCCAAGGTCAACAACTCGGTCATCTCGGCTTCGGCCGGGATACGCGGCGCATGGATGTCGTACACGCCCGGCCCGATCTCGTTGGGATAGGCATAATCGGCAAAGGCATCGAGCAACTCCATCTGCGACCGGGCGGTTTCGATCGAGATGACGTCGGCGTCCATCGCGCCGATCGAGGGCAGGATGTCGTTGAATTCCGAGTAGCACATATGGGTGTGGATCTGGGTGTCGTCGCGCACGCCCGACGCGGTCAGCCGGAAACATTCGACCGCCCAGTCGAGATAGGCCTGCCAGTCGGCGCGACGCAGCGGAAGGCCCTCGCGCAGGGCTGCCTCGTCGATCTGGATCACCGCCGCGCCGGCGGCTTCCAGGTCGATCACCTCGTCGCGGATCGCCAGCGCGATCTCGCGGCAGCTTGCGCTGCGCGGCTGGTCGTCGCGCACGAACGACCAGTTGAGGATCGTGACCGGGCCGGTCAGCATGCCCTTCATCGGCTTGCCGGTCAGCGACTGGGCATAACGCCACCATTCGACCGTCATCGGCCTGGGCCGCGCGACATCGCCGTACAGGATCGGCGGCCGGACGCAGCGCGAGCCATAGCTCTGCACCCAGGCGCTGCGGGTGAAGGCGAAGCCGGAGAGCTGCTCCCCGAAATACTGGACCATGTCGTTGCGCTCGAACTCGCCATGCACCAGCACGTCGAGACCGATCTTCTCCTGCCACTCGACCGTCGCGGCGGTCTCGATGCGCAGGAACCGCTCATAGGCCAGGTCGTCGATCTCGCCCTTGATATGCGCCGCGCGCGCCTTGCGCACCTCCTGTGTCTGCGGGAAGGACCCGATCGTGGTGGTCGGGAAGCTCGGCAGGCCGAGCCGCGCCTGTTGCGCCGTGCGACGTTCCGCAAAGGGCGAGCTACGCTTCGCCATGTCCGCATCGACCGCCGCCAGCCGCGCCGCGACCGCGGGATTGTGAATCAGCGGCGAGGTCTTGCGCGCTTCCACCGCCGCGCGGGCCAGGGCCAGCGGTTCGGCGACTGATTCGGCGCCCTGGTTCAGCGCCTGAGCCAGGACCGACAATTCGCCGATCTTCTGCACCGCGAAAGCAAGCCATTGCCTCACCTCCGGATCGAGTGCCGTCTCGATCGCCAGATCGACCGGCACATGCAGCAGCGAGCAGGACGGCGCGAGCACCAGGTTGCGCTCCGCCGCGACCGGCGCGATGCGCGCGATCAGCGCGTCGAGATCGGCGCGCCAGACATTGCGCCCGTCGATCACGCCGAGCGACAGCAACAGGTCCGGCCGGGCGCGCTGCCACACCGCGTCGAGCTGCTCCGGCGCACGAACCAGGTCGATGTGCAGGCCGTGCACTGGCAGGTCGGTCGCCAGCTCCAGATTGTCGCCGAGCGCGCCGAAATAAGTCGCGAGCATCACCTTCGGCCCGTTGACCGAGAGGCGCTTATACGCCTGGCGCAGCGCAGCGCGCTGCTCGTCATCGAGATCGAGCACCAGGCAGGGCTCGTCGATCTGCACCCAGTCGGCGCCGGCGCGGGCGAGCTGCGCCAGCACTTCCTCATAAACCGGCAGCACCGCCTCGAGCAGTGCCAGTGGCGCGACATCCTTGCCCTTGGCGAGCGTCAGCCAGGTCACCGGCCCGAGCAGCACTGGCCGTGTGTGATAGCCGAGCGCCTTGGCCTCGAGGAATTCGTCCACCGCCTTGCTCGACGACAGCGCGAAGGCCTGCCCCGCGCTCAATTCCGGCACCATGTAGTGATAGTTGGTGTCGAACCACTTCGTCATTTCCTGCGCCGTGCTGTCCAGCCCGTGCGCGCAGCCTTCATGGCCCTTCGCGCTCTGCGCTCCTCGTGCCATCGCGAAGTACGTATCGAGGCCGAGCTTGCCGCCGCTCCAGCCATAACGCGCCGGCACCGCGCCGAGCATCGCCGAGATGTCGAGCACATGGTCGTAGAGCGAGAAATCGCCGCTCGGAATGATGTCCGCACCGAGCGCCTTTTGCCGCGCCCAGGCAGCGGCGCGCAGGCCCTGTGCGGCGAGCGACAGCGCCTCGGCGTCGGACTTGCCCGACCAGAAGCTTTCGAGCGCGAACTTCAGCTCGCGGCGCGGGCCGATGCGGGGGAAACCGAGGGTTGCGACTGAGATGGTCATCGTCTTGGCCTTGTATTGGGCAAGGTGACGGCCGGACGCGCGGCAACGGGCCGACGCCCCATGGCAAGCCAGGACGCGGTGCTGCACGCGGCCTGACCGGACACCCCGCCGGAGGACGTTATCTGACGAGGCAGGTCTCCTGGCTCGCGGGTCGATGCGACGATCCGGCCTTCCCGGTCCCTTGCCTGGACCAGTGACACGAATTGGACCGCCGCTCACCGCTCACAGTTGCGGGGGCAGCGCCGGAATGGACGCGAACCCTTGTGGGCACGCGCCGTCACCGGCTTCCCGTCTTAGCTCCGCCCGAAAACCGGACGGAGAACCTCGACAGTCACAAGGATAGCCATCGCGCGCGCCGCGTCAAGCATCATATAAAGAATTCTTTATATCGTTATATGCCGCAGAAAGCGCGCGCCCCTTAGGGGGTGTGCCAAAACTCTCCAACGGAAAAAGCACGCTTCCGCGGCCTTCGCCCTCGTGAAAATCCAACAATTGCACAGAAATCAGGCCTGACTTTTGGCACACGCCGGCATCGGCCTACGCGTCGAGGTCGCGGAGATCCCCGCCGCGTGTCTCGCGCCCGAACCAGGCGACCAGGCCAAGCGCCACCAGCGCCGGCGCCATGATGATGACTGCCGCCAGCCCCATGGACGGGATCAGCGCGGCAATGCTCAGGCCCTGCGCGAGCAGCCCGCCGGCCTTGGTACAGGCGGCAACCCAGCCGGTCGCCCGTCCACGCACCCGCAACGGGAAGCTCTCGGCCGTATAGGGCAGCAGGATGGCGAGGATGCCGTTCGACCCGACGATCAGCAGCGCGACCGGCAGCACCGGGCTGCCCGTTCCCGCCAGTTCGAGCCGCAGCACGCCGAGCAATCCGGCGAGCGTCACCCCGATCATCGTGACGAGCGACCATTTGGTGCTCCAGCGGCTGTACATCAGCGCGGCGAGGAACACGGTCGGAAAGGCGATCAGCGAGCTTTCCGCCAACAGCCGGCTCGACACCGCGACCGAATAGCCCTTGGCGACGAGATCGGCCGGCAGCCACAGCAACAGGCCGAAATTGATCAGGCCCCAGGTGAGCGCGGCCACCGTCAACGCGGTCAGCTTGCCGATCATCCGCCTGCCGGTCAGCGGCCCGTGACTCACCCCGGTCGTCGCCGGCGGCGGCCCGCGCCGGACGGTCGCGCCGAAGCGCCGCATCACTGCTTCCGCTTCCACCTTGCGCCCGCGCGCGAGCAGGAACTTCGCCGATTCGGGGATGAGCGCACCGAGCAGGATCAGGCTGAGGCCGGTCGGCAGATTCGCCAGCCACAATATGCGCCATCCGAAGATCGGCTGCAGCAGCGCCGACAGCCCGCTCGCCGCGAAATAGCCGCCGACCGCGCCGAGCCCGCCGACCAGCACCAGGCTCCAGCCACGATGCCGGTTGGGCATCATCTCGGCGAGCAGGGCATAGGTGACGGGCAGCATGCCGCCGGCCGCGGCGCCCATCATGAAGCACATGCCGATATTCCAGGCGAGCGACGGCATCGCGCCGCAGATCGAGGTGCCGACGAACATCACCGCCGAGAGCAGGATCGAGGCCTTGCGCCCATAGATATCGGCGATCACGCCCCAGACGACCGATCCCACCACCGTGCCCATCAGCGCGAAGAAGGGCACCAGCGACACGGTCGAGCGCGGCACGCCATATTCGCCGATCATGCCCGGCACGGTGAAACCGAGCGACGCCGGCTTCATCACATCGATGATCAGCGCGACGACCAGCACGATCATCAGCCGCCAATGCGCCCAGCCGAGCGCAGCATCTTCGGGCGCGGCGATGGTGATGTCCTCCGCCGCCGCGCGCTGCGCCGCGAGATTGCGCGGCAGCAGACCATAGGCCGCGACGATCACGCCGCCGATAATCAGGAACATGCCGAAGATCATGCCCGAATCCATCGGCATGCCAGCCAGATGATAGCCCATGTCCCTGGCCATCAGGAACATCGGTATATGAAGCAGGACCCCGGCCGTTACGGCCGCGCAGCCGAGAATGAACGCCCACAAGGCCTGACGATCGGACAAGCTATTCATGCGTGCAGCCATTCGATATCCCCGCTCCGCCGTTTGTCGTCGCGGCGCCCCGGGACAGCGATACCGCTATCATCGCGCGCTGGCCATGCCCCGCGCGCCGTCCCTATCCGCCGTCGCGCACGCGCTCATGGTGGCGGATCACTTCGTCGATGATGAAGCGCAGGAATTTCTCGGAGAAATCGGGATCGAGATCGGCCTGTTTGGCCAGCCCGCGCAGCCGGGTGATCTGCGCATCCTCGCGGCCCGGATCGGCGGGGGGCAGCCCGGCGGTCGCCTTGTAGCGGCCGACGGCCTGGGTCACCTTGAACCGCTCAGCGAGCAGGAAGACCAGCGCCGCGTCGATATTGTCGATGCTCTGGCGATAGCCGCTGAGCGTTTCGTCGGTCACCTTGCCGTCCCCACCAGTTCGCCCGGCCTTTTGCGGACACGCGTGGCGACGCGCAACCCCGAAAGGCTGACGTTCACGCCCGCAAAGGCTTGCCTTTACCCGGTCATGCGGCCACATCGCAGGCACCATGAGCGCCACGATCCACCGCCTCGATACCCAGCGCCAGCCGTCGCTTGAACCGATGGTCCAACTGGTCGCCGGCGATCTCAACCTCGTCAACGCGGTGATCCTGTCGCGGATGCAGTCCGAGATTCCGCTGATCCCCGAACTGGCCGGCCATCTCATCGCCGGCGGCGGCAAGCGCATGCGCCCGATGCTGACGCTCGCGAGCGCGCGCCTGCTCGGTTATACGGGGGCGCGGCACCACCGCCTGGCCGCCGCGGTCGAGTTCATCCACACCGCCACCCTGCTGCACGACGATGTGGTCGACGGGTCGGACTTGCGCCGGGGGAAACGCACCGCCAACCTCATCTGGGGCAACCCGGCGAGCGTATTGGTCGGCGACTTCCTGTTCAGCCGCTCGTTCGAACTGATGGTCGAGGACGGCAGCCTGAAGGTGTTGAAGATCCTGTCGGGCGCCAGCGCGATCATCGCCGAGGGTGAGGTCAATCAGCTGACCGCCGCGCGCCGGATCGATATCGGCGAGGAACGCTATCTCGACATCATCGGCGCGAAGACCGCCGCCCTGTTCGCCGCCGCCTGCCGCATCGCCGCCGTCGTCGCCGAACGGCCCGAGGCCGAGGAAATGGCGCTCGACGCTTATGGCCGCAATCTCGGCATCGCCTTCCAGCTCGTCGACGATGCGATCGACTATGTCTCGGACGCGGGCACGATGGGCAAGGACGCGGGCGACGATTTCCGCGAGGGCAAGTCCACGCTGCCGGTCATCCTCGCTTATGCGCGTGGCAGCGCCGAGGACCGGATATTCTGGAAGGCGGCGATCGAGGGGCATCGCTCCAGCGACGAGGATTTCGCCCACGCCGTCTCGCTGATCCGCTCGACCCGCGCGGTCGACGACACGCTCGCCCGGGCGCGCCATTATGGCCAGCGCGCGATTGACGCGATCGGCAGCTTCGCGCCGAGCCAGGCCAAGGATGCGATGGTCGAAGCCGTCGAGTTCGCGGTGGCGCGGGCTTACTGAGGCTGCGACGGGCGCGCCCGTCCTTGAAATGCTCCGCGCGCCCATCGCCGGATTTTGGATTCACGCGAAGACGCGAAGACGCAAAGCTTGAGTTCCGGACGGTACTGCCACGCGATCAGCGTCGAACACGACATCTTCGCGCCTTCGTCTCTTCGCGTGCAATTCTTCCAACCCACCCGCGAACGGGAGAGGTCGGGCACCAGCTAGTGCCGGTGAGTCTCCACCACCGGTGCGCAAGGTAGCGGATCGCTTTCGCTGCCGATGATCTCCACCTGCAACGTCGCATGGCCGATGTCGAAGCGGTGCTTCAGCATCTCCTGCGCTTCGCCCAGGAACCCGTCGCCGGGATGACCGTCGGGCATCACCAGATGTGCGGTCAGCACCGTCTCGGTCGTGCTCATCGGCCAGATATGGACATGGTGGACACGCGCGACGCCGGGCAGCGTGCGCAGCGACATGCGCACCTTGTCGTAATCGATCCCACGCGGAACGGCGCCGAGCGACATCTCGACCGATTCGCGCAGCAAGCCCCAGGTCTGCCAGAAGATCAGCGCGGCAATGGCGATGCTGACGATCGGATCGATCCACAGCTCGCCGGTCCACAAGATCGCAAGGCCCGCGACGACCACGCCCGCCGACACCGCCGCATCGGCCGCCATGTGCAGGAAGGCACCGCGGATGTTGATGTCGTTCTTGCTCCCGCGCACGAACAACAGGGCGGTCGCGACATTGACCACGATGCCGATCGCCGCGACGATCGCGACGGTGCCGCCCTCGACCGGCGCCGGCGCCGCCATGCGCTGCGCCGCCGCCAGCACGATCGCGCCGAGCGCGACGAGTAGCAGCAGCGCGTTGGTCAGCGCGGCCAGGATCGTCGTTCCCTTCAGTCCATAAGTGAAGCGCTTCGACGCCGCCCGCCGCCCGAGCGCAACGGCGCCCCAGGCGACCGCGAGCCCCAGTACGTCCGACAGATTGTGCCCGGCATCCGCCAGCAGCGCGACCGAGTCGGCGATGAAACCGAACGCCGCCTCGGTGACGACGAAGCCCAGGTTGAGCGCGATGCCGATGGCGAAGGCGCGGTCATGGCCGGAAGCGGGTGCGTGGGAATGGCCGTGATGGCCGTGACCACTATGGGAATGCCCGTGCGAATGGCCGTGATGATGGCTGTGGTCGGCCACGCGATTCTCCGTCTGTTGCCAGGGGCGTACCATCGCTCGCCCGCGATATGCTAGGACATGGAGCGATCAGGTACAGCTCTCATCCAGCCCGTTGTCGTTACGCAGGAATTCCGCTGACTTCCCTCCCCATCCATGCCGTGCTGCCCAATCTGCTCGCCGCGTTGCGGGCGGGGTCGAACGCCGTGCTGGTCGCGCCGCCGGGCGCGGGCAAAACGACCGCGGTGGCGCCTGCCCTGCTGGGCGAAGCTTGGTGCACCGGCGAAATCCTCCTGCTCTCGCCGCGGCGCCTGGCTGCGCGAGCGGCGGGCGAGCGCATGGCGATGCTGGCAGGCGAGCCGGTCGGCAAGATCTTCGGTTACGCCACGCGGATGGATTCGAAGCGATCGGCCGAGACGCGTGTCACGGTCGTCACCGAGGGCATCTTCGTCAACCGTATCCAGGCCGATCCGGAATTGGCCGGCGTCTCCGCGGTGCTGTTCGATGAAGTGCATGAGCGCAGCCTCGACAGCGATTTCGGGCTGGCGCTCGCGCTCGACGCGCAGGGCGCGCTCAGGCCCGACCTGCGGATCGTGGCGATGTCGGCGACGCTCGACGGCGCGCGCTTCTCGACCCTGATGGCCAAAGAATCGCATAACCTCGCGCCGGTGATCGAAAGCGAGGGCCGCAGCCACCCCCTGACGCTCCGCCATATCGGCCGCGCGGCGGAGGCGCGGATCGAGGATTCAGTCGCGGGCGCGATCAAGCTGGCACTGCGCGAAGAAACCGGCGGCGTGCTCGCCTTCCTGCCCGGCGTGGCCGAGATCGAGCGCACCGCCGAGCGGATCAAGGGTCTGGGCGACGACATCGTGCTGCACCGGCTGCACGGCAGTCTCGACCCCGGCGCCCAGCGCGCCGCGATCGCACCCGACCCACAGGGGCGGCGCAAGATCGTGCTCGCCACCTCGATCGCCGAGACCAGCCTGACGCTCGACGGCATCTCCGTGGTGGTCGATTCGGGGCTGGCGCGTCGACCGCGCTACGACCGGGCGGCCGGCATGACGCGCCTCGTCACCGAACGGGCGAGCCAGGCCGCCGTGACTCAGCGCGCCGGTCGCGCCGCGCGGCAGATGCCAGGCGTCGCCTATCGGCTGTGGGAGGAAGCGGCGACCGCTGGCCTCCCGCGCTTCGATCCGCCCGAGATCCTGGAAGCCGATCTGTCGGCCTTGACGCTCGACTGCGCCCTGTGGGGCGTGGCCGATCCGCGCACCCTCGCCTGGCTCGACCCACCCCCCGCCGCCGCGATCGACGAGGCGCGCAGCCGCTTGACCGTGCTGGAGGCGATCGATGCGGATGGCCGGCCGACCCTGCATGGCAAAGCCATCGCCCGCCTGCCGCTGCCGCCACGGCTCGGGCACATGCTGGTGCGCGCGGGGGAGATCGGCCTCGCCGAAACGGCAGCCGAAGTCGCCGTGCTGCTTGGCGAACGTGGGCTTGGCGGGACCGATACAGACCTTGAGAGTCGCGTACGGCGGTGGCGCACGGAACGCGGACCACGGGCAGAAGGCGGCCGAAAACTGGCGAAACGCTGGGCAAGCCTTCGCCCCCTCACCTCCGGGGAGAGCGCCGGGGCGGGAAGAAGGAGTGATGGTGTCGCCACCTGCATCGCCCTCGCTTTCCCCGATCGCATCGCCAAACGCCGCGACTCCAGCGGCGAAACCTGGGCCTCGGCCGGCGGCCGCGGGTTCAAGCTCGACCCCACCTCCTCGCTCGCCCGCAACGAATGGCTCGCCGTCGCCGAAACCCAAGGCATGGCCTCCGGCGCGCGCATCCTCTCCGCCGCGCCGATCGATCTCGCCACGGTCGAATCGCTCTTCGGCGATCGCATCGAAACCCGGCGCAGCGTCCGCTTCGATCCGGCGACCGGCGGGGTGCAGGCGTTGCGCGAACGTCGCCTCGGCGCGATCCGGCTCTCAAGCGGGCCGGATTCCAACGCCAATCCGGAGGAGCTTGCCGCCGCCTTGCTCGCCGGCGTGCAAGCCGGCGGCTTCTCCCTGCTGCCCTGGAGCGAGGCGGCCCGCGCACTGCTCGATCGCATCGCCTTTGTCCGCGAGGCAGGCGGGTCAGTGGACGAGATCGACGAAGCGCATCTGCTCGCCCGCGCCGACGAATGGCTCGTGCCGCTGCTCGTCGGCAAAAGGCGCCTCGATGCGCTCGATACCGGGGCGCTGGCCGAATCGCTGCGTGCGGTGATCGGTTGGGATACGCTCAGGACGCTCGACACGCTGGCACCGACGCATTTCCATTCGCCTGCCGGGACCAGCCACCCGATCGACTATGCAGCCGACGGCGGCCCCCGGGTCGAGTTACGCCCCCAGCAGCTGTTCGGCCTCGCGGCGCACCCCAGCGTCGCGGGCGGGCGCGTGCCATTGGTGCTGAGCCTCACCTCGCCGGCCGGCCGGCCGATCCAGACCACGCGCGACCTGCCCGGTTTCTGGGCGGGCAGCTGGGCCGCAGTCGCCAGGGAGATGCGCGGGCGCTATCCCCGTCATCCCTGGCCCGACGACCCCGCCGGGGCGGCACCGACGACCCGGACGAAAAATGCGGATGCACGCCGCGCCCAACCGCGATAGAGGGCGCAAGAGAGTTTCGAGGACAAGACCATGGCCACCGCCCGCATCTACCAGCGCCCCAAGAACGCGATGCAATCGGGCCGCGCGCGCACCGACGCGTGGCTGCTCGAATTCTCGCCCGCTGAAGCCAAGCGCCCGGACCCGCTGACTGGCTGGGCAGGCTCGGGCGACACGCGCGAGCAGGTCCGGCTCGGCTTCCCCACGCAGGAAGCGGCGATCGCCTATGCCGAGCGCGAAGGCCTGGCCTTCACCGTGATCGCGGCGCCCGAACGGAAACTCAAGCTCCAGGCCTATGCCGACAATTTCCGGTGACGCCCAAGCTGCTGGTGCGGCGCTGGATCGCCGCTTTCAATAATGCCGATGTCGATGCACTGGCCGCCCTGTACCGGCCCGATGCGACCAACCACCAGGTGGCACTCGAACCCGTCCATGGCCGCGACGCGATCCGCGCGATGTTCGAACGCGAATTCGCCGCCGCGACGATGGAATGCATCCCCGAGAATCTGTTCGAAGACGGCGAATGGGCGATCCTGGAATGGCGCGACCCGAACGGCCTGCACGGCTGCGGCTTCTTCCATGTGATCGACGGTCATATCGCGCTTCAGCGCGGCTATTGGGACCGGCTCAGTTTCGAGGCGGCGCAGAAGGGCTAGCCCTGCGACGTCACCCCAGGATCGACGGGCTCAGCAGCAGGAACATCCGAACGTCGATCGCAACGCCCTCGGCGCGCTTGGCCGCGACGAAATCGACGATCCCGTCAAGCGGCACGCGGTGGACGGTGATGTCCTCATCGCCATGCCCGCCGCCATCGCTCACCTTGGTAAGACCGGTTGCGCGCACCAGGGTGAAACCTTCCGAGACCATGCCGGGCGAGGACTGGAAATAGCCGATCGTCTCGACCTTGTCCGGGCGATAGCCGGTTTCCTCCTCCAGCTCGCGCGCAGCGGAGGTCTCGGGCGCCTCGCCTTCCTCCTCGTCGCCGACCAGGCCAGCGGGAAGCTCGATGCAGCGCTTGCCCAATGGCACCCGGTACTGCTCGACCAGGATCACCTCGCCATTGTCGATCGCGAGGATTACCGCCGCCTGGATGCCGCGCGCGCGGGAGACATATTCCCAGGTGCCCTGCTTCTTCACGACGATGTATTTGCCAGCCCAGACCGTCTCGGCGGGTTCAGTCATAGTTCGATCAGCCTGTCCGGGAGTTCGTTGCGGTCGGTTTCGGTCTTGGGAAAATTCTCGGACAGGATCGCCCCGATCTGCGCGACCGCCGCGCCCATGCCCTGCGCTGGTCGGCCTTCACGGACTTCATCGACCAGCGCAGCCATCGCATCGCCCCAGCGTTCGGCGGGCACCGCTTTGTGGATTGCCTCGTCAGCGACGATCTCCGCCATGCGCTCGTCGAGCGAGAGGTAGAGCAGGATGCCGACGCGCGCCTGGGTGCGGCGTTCCGCTCCCACCTTGAAATACTGGATCGCCCGGCGCCGCACGCGCCGTGCCCGCGTGGCCTTCGGAGTCAGCGCCATGCGCAACGGCGCCCAGGCCAGCGCGTAGCGGACGATCAGAAAGACGATCGTCTCGGCGATCAGCACCGAGAAGAGGATGGTGCGGGCACTAACCTCGCCCCAGCCGTTGGAGAACCAGGCGAATTTCGCCTCGAACGTCCCCGGGCTCATCGCCGCAAGCGCGATCACCGCCAGCGCCGCGGCAAAGGCGTAATGGAGAGCAGCATCATGGTACTGATCCGATCGCTCGCTCACGATCGTCACGATCTCGCCGTCGGTACCTTCTTCGGCGCGGGTGACCGCATCGGCGACCAGCTTGTGCCCCTCGGCGTTCAAATGCTCGATTCGCGCCATCACCAGCTCCCCGACGCCCCGCCGCCCCCGCCGGAGCCGCCGCCGCCCGAGAAGCCCCCACCGCCGCCCCAATCGGAGCCGCCACCGCTGCCCCAGTCGGAACCGCCTCCGCTACTCCAGCCACTGCCCCAGCCGCCGCCCGATCCGCCACCCAGCCCCGGCCCCCACAGGATCACCGGAGCGATGCCGCTCCGATAGCGCCGACCGCTCGTACCCCGCCGGAAACGGGACAGGATGATGAACGCGACCACGATGATCCAGAAGATCACAACAAACGGGATACTGGTGCCGCTGTCGTTCGATCGGGACCGTGCGGCGGGCTTGCTCACCTGTTGCACGGCACGCGCCTCCGCGGCCTCGAGTGGCAGCTTCATCTGCTCGCCGATCGCATCGGCTCCGGCAACAATGCCGCCAGCCATATCCCCGGCCTTGAACCTCGGCAGGATCGTGTC
The DNA here is from genome assembly GCF_058809095.1 of Sphingomonas sp. GW821-FHT10F11. Lineage (NCBI taxonomy): Bacteria > Pseudomonadati > Pseudomonadota > Alphaproteobacteria > Sphingomonadales > Sphingomonadaceae > Sphingomonas > Sphingomonas sp. GW821-FHT10F11. The sequence goes on along the minus strand of NZ_JBXASH010000016.1, from coordinate 22,628 downwards.
GTTGATGATCATGCTCGACAGCGCGTCGGTCATGATCGGTTCAAGGCCATAGCCCACCTCGATCCGGACCTTGCGCTCATTCGGGGCTACGATCAGGATAATGCCGTTGTTGGCGCCCTTTTGCCCGATGGCCCAGCCGCGGATCAGCTTGTTGCCATAATCCTCGATCGGATAGCCTTGGAGATCCGGGATCGTCGCGACCACGAGTTGGCGCGACGATGCCTTTTCGATGCCGTCGGACAATTGGGTGAGTTGCGTCACCTGCTCGGGCGACAACAGCTTGGCGTCGTCGACCACCCGGCCAGTGAGCTTGGGAATGGTCTGGGCAGATGCAGCCTGAAGCCCGCAGAGCAGCGTCAACGCCACTACCAGTATCAGGCGAAGGAAACGGTTCATGCGGCGAGCCTTTGTGCAGGCGTTATTTCACGAATCACGCCGTCCACCCCGACAGCGATGCCGCGCGGATAGTCGCCCGCGCGAAATGCCGGCAGGATCGCGGTGTCGATGATGGCCTTCGCTTCTTCGTCGCGCAGCGCCTTCTCAAGGCCGTAGCCCACCTCGATACGAACCTTGCGCTCGTTCGGCGCGACGATGAGCATCACGCCGTCGTTGATGCCCTTGCGACCGATGCCCCAGCTTCGCAGCATGGTAACCCCGTAGTCCTCAATCGTGTGGCCACCCAGACCAGTGACCGTGACGACGACGAACTGGTGCCCGGTGTCCTTTTCGAGCTTCGCCAATCTGTCGGACAGCAAAGACCGGGACGAGGCCGGTATCAGATTCGCGGCATCCACGACACGATCCGACAGGGTCGGAAAATCATATCCCGCGGGCGCGACGGGCTTGGCCGGGGCGGATGTGCCGCACCCGGTCAGCACTAGCAGCAGGGCGAGCGATCGGATCAGCTGGCGTTCCCGAAATTGACCGTCGGGGCCGTTTCGGCGCCCGGTGTGGTCGCCTGGAAGGGCGCCATCGGCTTCGAACCGTAGAACACCTTCGCACCGATCGCGTCAGGGAAGGTGCGGATACGGGTATTATAGGCCTGCACAGCGTCGTTATAGTCCTTCCGCGCGATCGTGATGCGGTTCTCGGTGCCCTCGAGCTGGCTCATCAAGGTCGTGTAATTGCCCTGACTCTTCAGTTCGGGATAGGCCTCCTGCAGGCGCTGGAGATTCAGCGTCACGCCGGCCTGCGCCCGCTCATAGGCCGCCACCTTGGCCGGATCGGTGAGGTCGTCACCCGACAATTTAACCTGCGACGCCGAAGCACGCGCCTGGGTGACCTGAACCAGGATATCCTTCTCCTGCGCGCCGGCCGCCTTCACCGTGGCGACGAGATTGGGAATGAGATCGGCGCGGCGCTGATAGGTGTTCTGCACATCGGCCCAGCGCGCCTTGGCGTTTTCCTCCGCCGTGGGGACGCTGTTGAGGCCGCAGGCGGAGAGCGCGATGGCGGACATCAGCGCGAAGACGGCACGGTATTTCATGAACAATCCCTCCAACCCTTGCGCGCCCATGATAGGCGACTAGCCTAGGCACGCGGAAGTGAAATCGGATGGAGGCGTCGCATGTTCAAGGAGTTCAAGGCATTCATCGCACGGGGCAACGTGCTTGATCTCGCTGTCGCGGTGATCATCGGCGCGGCTTTCGGCAAGATCGTGACCTCGCTGACCGACGACGTGCTGATGCCCGTGATCGGCAGGATCTTCGGCGGGCTCGATTTCTCCAGCTATTTCGTCGTGCTTGGGAAGGTGCCCGAGGCGCTGGCCGGATCGACCGATTATGCTGCGTTGAAAAAGGCCGGGGTGCCGGTGTTCGGCTATGGCGCGTTCATCACCCAGGCCGTCAATTTCCTGATCCTGGCCTTCATCATCTTCCTGCTCGTACGCGCCGCGAACAAGCTGATCGCGAAGCCGGAAGAAACACCCGCCGAGCCCGCCGCCGAGCCGGCGGACGTCACGCTGCTGCGCGAGATCCGGGACGAACTGAAGAAGCGCTGAGCCTCACGCCCTCTCCCCTTAGCGGGAGAGGGAAGGGTTTATGCCGCGGCGAGGTCCTCGGCGCGGGAATCGGCCAGGCTGGTGCCGTCGAGGATTCGCGCGGTCTCGTCGCGCACACGGGCCATCGCATGACGGATGGCGCAACTCGCCTCGTCCTTGCAATCACGGCAGGGGCGATAGGCCGTACGGCTGACGCAGGGGACCAGCGCAAGCGGCCCTTCGATCACTCGGATGATCTCGCCGAGCGAAATGAGGTGAGTCGGACGCGACAGGCAGTAACCGCCCATCTTGCCGCGGTGGCTGTGCAGGAAACCCGCCTCGCGCAGATCGGCCAGGATCAGCTCCAGGAACTTGCGCGGGACATTCGCCTCGGCAGCAATCCGGTTCATCGGGATGGGGGGACCGCCCGCGGGCGCCTCAGCCAGAAAGATCATCGCGCGGAGCGCGTAACGGGAACGCTGTGTCAACATAGCGTGTCCGATATGGACTCATATTGTGGCGAGCGAAAGGCGGTCTTTTCATTATGTTTACAACGCCTATATTGGGCGTGCCGCCGGTTCGCCGTCGGCTATGGTGATAAATTGCGGCGTACAATAGATGCAGCGGACCCGGGGGCAGTACCCGGCGACTCCACCACAACCGGCCCTTTACGGACCGGTCATGACGGGGTCGAACCAGGATCGACGTGTATTGAAAAGCGCTGTTTTTGCCCGGGCTGAGTAACCTGTAAAAGGCTCAAAACCACAAGTGCTAACGATAACGAAGCACTCGCGATTGCCGCGTAAACCGGACCTAACGGTCTAGTTTACTAAGGACGAAAGCGCGGTTCGGGCCGCACCGGGCAACAGAAGCGGACACCGGCGGTACGGGGAGCACCGAGCAACAGAAGCTCCCCACTTCTCCTCTTTTCTTGAGCCCCTCCCCTTCCGGACTGAGGCATCGCAGCGGACGCATTGCCAAGCTGTTCCAATGGCTTGCGGTGGCGATCATGATCTGCCGCGAGATCGACGGAGCTACCGGCGTCGACCACTTGATTGCTCCTGTGGTTCTCCACCCGAACCAGTCAGAGCGGTGGTCGTTTCGATTCCGACTCGCCCTCAACGCGGCGCGCCATCGGACTCCCTACGGCTCGGCTCAAGCTGCCTTCATTCTGGCGCAAGCCTATTGCCCACCCGGCCAGTAGGAATAGCTTTGTGGCGGGGGCGCAGTCGAGTCGGCACGCTCAAAAAGGCGGCCACGGCTACGCCCGTTCACGGGAGAGCTGTCATGGATTTTGATTCGTCCGCCGACCGTCCACTTCCAATCCTGATCGTGGCGCGCGGCGATCCCGCGCTCTCGCTGCCCGTGCAAAAGATCGAGCTCGACCTGTCGAAATTCCATAGCGGCCGCTGGGCACAGCAGCTCGACACGGCGATGACCCGATCGCGCGAGCCGATCGTCCTGCTTGCCCAGGGCGTGGCCTGCCTGGCCGTGGCGTGGTGGGCGCAGCTCTCGCCGCGCAGCTATCTCACGCATATCCGGGGGGCGGTGTTCCTGTCGCCGCTGAGCATCGGCTTCGGCCAGGCGGCGATCGCGGCCAAGGCGCGGGTGAGCCCAGCGACCAAATTGCCCTTCCCCTCCGTCGTCGCGAGCGACCCGTCATCGATGATCGAGCAGGTGCTGGCGCTGGCCGATAACTGGGGCAGCCGTTTCGTCGATGCAGGCGCGGTACCGGGATCTCACCCGAGCAACCGGCGCGGCGGTGGGACGGCGGCCGAGGACCGGCTGTTGCAGTTGCTTGGCCTGTTCGATGCCGGGGCGACCAGTGGCACCGGCACGGCAATCGACACGACGGTGGCAGCGCGGCTCGAAAGCATTCGTTAGCCGATTGCCATGATCGGCGGCTTTCCCCCAGGGCCCATGAAGGTGACACCTTCATGGGCCCTGGTCGAGAGGCAGTGACGGCAATTCATCCAACTGCGTTTTCGTTCTTATGGTCGGGTCAGCCGCCGGTCGCCAGGCGCTTGCGATATTCCAGGGCCGGCAAGCCGCCCCAGCCCCAATTTTCGGTATCGACTTCCTCGATCACGACGAAGGTCCACTCGACCGGCTTGTGGAGGACATCGAGCAGAAGTTGGCTGGCGCCGGCGATGAGGGCGGCCTTTTCCTCGGCGGTGACGGAGTCACGGCCGGGGCCGGTCCCCTCACGCGTGATCTGGATGGTGACGATCGGCATGGTGACTTCTCCTTGTGTTGAACCTTAGTGACCGGCGCTCTGGCCGCCATCGACGTGCAGGATCTCGCCCGTCACGAAGCCGGCGGATTCGAGGTAGAGCACGGCGTCGACCACATCGCGGATCTCGCCCAGCCGCTTCACCGGATGAAGGCCGGCAAGGAAGTCGAGCGACTCCGGCGCGTGCATCGGCGTCCTGATCACGCCCGGCGAGACCGCGTTCACGCGGATGCCCTGCTGGGCATATTCGATCGCCAGTTCCTTGGTCGCGGAGTTGATCCCGCCCTTGGTGAGATTGGCGAGCGCGGTCGGCACGCCGGCAATGGGGTTGTCGGTCAGGCTGGTGGTGATGCTGACGATATGCCCACTGCCCTGCTTCAGCATCTCGGCAGCCACTGCCTGGGTGACATGGAAGAAGCCGGCCAGGTTGGTCGCGACCTTCCCTGCGAAATCCTCGGCCGTGTAATCGGTGAAGGGTTTGGCGATGAAGATGCCGGCATTGTTGATCAGCGTGTCGACGCGGCCGAAGCGCGACAGCGCCTCCGTCACCACGCGCTTTGCAGTGGCGGGATCGCCCACATCGCCGGCGACAGCGACGATGTCGGGATCATTGCCCTGCTCGATCGAGCGCGACGTGGCGATGACGCGGTAGTTGCGGTCGCGATAGGCCTTGACCAGCGCGGCGCCGATACCCTGCGATGCGCCGGTGATGACGGCGACTTTCTGTTCTTCGTTCATGGGAAAATGGGCCTCGAAATGATGCTCCGGCTGGCGGGGTGCCGCCGGTGGGCATCATTTAGGGCCGCGCGATATCCGGCAGAATATTCGCTGTTCGGTGGATACTCTTCCGCTAGACGGAAGAATTGGCCGCCAAGGCCCCGGCCTGGGCCGACAGGCGGGCGAATTCGGCGCGGAGGCGCGGGGTGGCGAAATCCATGAAGGCGCGGACCTTCGGCACCGAGGTACGGCCGTGCGGGGTAAGCAGATGGACGGGGAGGGCCGGCGGCTCGGCATCGCGCAGGATGATGCGGAGCGCGCCCTGCTGGACCTGTTCGGCGACGTGATAGGTGTAGAGCCGCGTCACCCCGAGACCCTGGACCGCCGAGGCGAGCGCGGCGCGCACGCTGTTGACCACCAGCCGGGGCCTGAAATGGATCGAGCGCGGGACCGAACTGCCGGCGGCCGGCGGGAAGACCCAGGAATCCTGACCGAAATGGGTGGTGGTGACGATCCGGTGGCGGGCCAGGTCGCCTGGCTCGGCAATCCGGGGGTTGGCGGCAAGATAGCGCGGCGCGGCGACGATCACGCGTTTGACGTCGCCGCCGATGCGCACAGCGATCATCGACGAATCGGGCAGCTCGCCGACGCGGAGCGCGATATCGATCCCCTCCTCGACCAGATTGGCGTGGCGATCGAGCAGGACGAGGTTCACCGACACCGCCGGATAGGCCTCCAGATAGGCATCGACGATCGGACGCAATATCTCCTCGCCGCTGATCGGCGGCGCCGACACCGTGAGCATGCCGCGCGGGGCGGCGCGTTCGTCGGCGACGCTCAGGTCCGCCTCTTCGAGATCGGTCAGCACGCGCCGGCAGGCCGCGGCATAGCGCTCGCCTGCTTCGCTGAGCTTCATCGAGCGCGTGGTCCGATGCAGCAGTTCGGCGCCGACATGGTTCTCGAGAAAAGCGATCGCGCGGCTGACGGCAGCGGGCGACCGCCCGAGCCGGCGGCCGGCACCGGCAAGGCTGCCCTCTTCGAGCGCGGCGACGAAGACCTTCATCGCATCGATGCGATCCATGCCGATCCTTCCGGTTGGCGGAATAATGGAGCGCCATGGTCGGATATTCCGTCCAACCAGACAAGGAGTGGTCGTGCGTCCGGCCGGTAATCCATGCCGTTCGAGCGCCTGCCGTTTTGGCGGCCGGGACCCCATGCTAAGGCCCACGCACGCCATCGAAGGACTCCTCAATGACCGGTGTCACCCGTCACGGCGCGTTCGAGCATATGCCGCGGCACCGCCATGCCGAGGGCTATGTCGCACTGGTGCTGGCGGGCGGCTATGTCGAGGCAGGGGATCGCGGCCGGGTGCGGGTCGGGGTCGGCCATGCGGTGATCCACGGCGCGCATGAATCGCATCAGGATAGATTCGATCGCGCAGGCGCCAGCGTACTGAACCTGCCGTTGCTCGGGCCGGGCATCGATGCGGCGATGGGCGCGGTCGACGACCCCGACGCAGTGGCGCGGCTCGCAGAGCGCGATCCGCACGGCGCAGCCACGTTGCTGCGCGACATGTTCCAGCCATCGCCGGCGCGGCTGAACGACTGGCCGGACCTGCTGGCAGCTGCGCTGGCGGAGGAGCCCGACCGCCATCTCGCCGACTGGGCCGACGGCCTGGGGCTGGCGCCCGAATCGCTCAGCCGGGGCTTCCGGCGCGCTTACGGGACGAGCCCGAAGCGCTATCGGCTGGAGCAACGCACCTTGCGCGCCGTACGCCTGCTGCCCGGCTGGCACGGGTCGATCGCATCGCTCGCCGCCGAGACCGGGTTTGCCGACCAGGCGCACCTGACTCATGCCATGGTCGCGCTGACCGGGAGTACGCCGAACCGACTGAGGGTCAAGTCCGTACAAGCGGCCTCGGACCAACCCCGCTAGCCAGGGAAGATGCATCGCCGCTCCTTCATCGCCGGCGCCCTTGCGGCGCTGCTCGCCTCGACCGTCACCCCGCCAGCCCTGGGCCAGGCCAGGATCAACCGCACGAAATGGACGGTGCGATCCTCCGAAGGGTTCGACGCGATCGCCTTTCTCGGCCCGCTGTCGGGCACCAAGCTCTATACCGACATCTATGGGGAGGATGTCGCCGCCTTCGCGCCGAAGCTGCCTGAAGCGGTGCGGAGCGACATCCCCAGGCTGTGGGAGGAAGCCGGGACAGCCGGTTTCGGGCTGCTCGGCCCGACCCTGTCCGTGTTGTTCTCCGCCAACGGCAATGACGCGACGATCGATACGCTGCTGACCGCACTCCGCGGACGCAGCACGCTGATCCTGCCGAGCTACAAGGCCAGCCCCTATTGGGACGCGAAGGACTGGGCGTGGTTCGAGGCAGCGGCGCCGCGGCTCGACGCGATCTTCAGCGCAATGCGCACGGCCGGGTTCGCCGCCTTCCGCGCCGCGCGAATGGGCCCCGGGCTCGACGCGCGGATCGGCGAGGTCTCGCGCGCGCTGAAGGATTTCGACGTGATCTCCCTGCAGGAAAAGCTGACCGGCCGGACCTTCGACCCCGAGATCCAGATCGTCCTGCTGCAATTCTGCAAGCCGCACGGCATCAAGGTGCAGGGCCAGATGTTCCTGCAATCGGCCGAATACGACACTGCCACCACGGTGCGCATCGCCGCGCACGAGATGCTTCACCCGCCGGTCAAGATGGACGGCCCGGCCGCCACCGCTGCGCTCGCGATCTTCGGGCGCGACCCGCTGATCACGAAGATCGTCCGCGAGCATGATCCGCGCTGGGGCTACACCAGCCTGGAAGGCATGCTGAACGAGGATCTCGTCCAGGCGCTCGACCAGTTGATCAGCGAGGCGCTCGGCGTTGCGCGCAATCCCGCCGATCGCTGGTACCGGTCGGATGACGGCATGCATGTGCTGGCGGCGGGCTTTTACGGGCTGCTGCGACAGGATCGCTGGATCCGGACCGGCGGATCGATCGAGCAATGGCTCGCCGACGCCGCGGCGAAAGGGCGGCTGGCGCCCGCCGCCTTCCATCCCGTCGCCGCACGCGTGCTGGAGCGGCCGGTCGACGCGCTCTGGCCTTTGCCTCCGGAGCCCAAGGGCTAGGCGGATCGACATTCGATATGTGCGACCCTTTTCCTCTCCAGTGGGAGAGGATACGAAGCCTTATGAGCGCAGCGAATTAGGCGAAGTTGGTGAGGGGCTCCGGAGCTATCGAGAACTCCCGGAGCCCCTCACCAACTCCGACTGGAGAGGAAGAATAGTCCCATGAATGTCGATCCTTCTGAGCGGACCGCCCCTCAAAAGCCGATCGTCGCCATCCCGCCTGGCTTCACCGCCAGTTCCGCCTCGAGCCGGGCAAGCAGCTCGCCCACAGGAAGCGGTCCGGTGACCTTCACCTGCCGCGCGACGACGGCGAAGTCGCCGGGCGTCAGCGCGCTCAGCCGCGCGAGACCGGCAGGCGCCGCGCAACCGAAGAAACGCTCGAACGCGCGCGCCGCCGATGCCGCCGACAAGGGCTGCAATGCGAGCTTGAAGGTGAAGCGCCGGAGCGCCGCCGGATCGAGCCGTGCCTGATCGTTGGTCGCGGCGAACACGGGCAGGGGATGGCGGTCGAGCCAGGTGAGCAGCTCGTTGACCTGAGTCACCTCCCAGCTCACCCGCGCGGTCTTCCGGTCGAACAGCAGCGAATCCGCTTCGTCGAAGAACAGCACGCTGCCTTCCGCCGCCGCCTCGCGAAAGGCAGCCGCGATGTTCGCCTCGGTCTCGCCGACCCATTTCGACAACAGATCGGACGCGCGCCGGGTCGCGAGCGGCCGGCCGAGCCGTTCCGCCACCTCGCCCGCGAGCTGGGTCTTGCCCGTGCCCGGCGGCCCCGCCAGCAGCACCGAAAAGGCCAGCGCCGCGCCCGGCCGCGTCAGCCGCTCGACCAGCCCGGCGACAGGCATGTCGCATTCGAACAGCGACAGATCGACCTTCCCCGCCGCTTCGGCCAGGGTCACCGCCTGGCCTCGCAGCGAGCCGACCAGCGCCCGCGCGACGCGCTCATCATCGCCCGCGGCAGCGCCGGCGATCCGCGCGGCGCGCATCGCGACGCGCGCCACACTGGGCGTTTCGGGCGCCTGCCGCGCGAGCATGGTCAGGTCCTCGCCGATCGCGCATTCCTCCATCGCTGCCATGCGCGCCAGCACCCGGTCGCGTTCGCTCCCGCGCGGATGATCGAGCTTCAGCACGAAGCTCATCCGGCGCAGATACGCGGAATCGACATTGTCGATCGCATTGCTGGTCCAGATGATCGGCACGCCGTTCGTCTCCAGCATGCGGTTGACGAAGATCTTCGACCCCGCGCGATTGGCGAAGCGCTTGCCGCCATCGACCTTGTTCGCATCGCCGATCAGATCCTCCAGCTCGTCGAACAGCAGCAACGCACGCTCGTCGCGCTGGAGCGCCCGTTGCGCACGGAGCAGCGCCGCGACGCGCTCGTGCCGGCGCGGCTCGGTACCGTCGCTGTCGGCCTCGCCCACCGCGAACAAGGCCGCGCCGACATGCGCGGCGAGCGCGCGCGCCAGTTCGGTCTTGCCGACGCCCGGGGCCCCGTGGAGCAGCACGTTGATGCCGGGCGCGCGCGTCTCCACCGCGCCGGCGAGCAGCCGCGCGACGAAATCGACATCGCCCTGCATCGCCGGAAAATCGCCGAGCGAGAGCATCGAGACCTGGCGCTTGCCTGCCAGCGCCTCGATCAGCCGCTCGGGATCATGCCCGCCGCGCGCGAGCAGGCTCTCGAACCACCAGCTCGCATCGAACGACACGCCGCCGCCATGCGCCATGTCCACCTCGAACAGGCCGAGCTGCACCGCCATGCTGTTGCGCGCGACGGTACCGGCATGGACCGCGTCGGCGCCCGCCAGCATGCCGGCGATGCGCGCCATATCCTCATGCGCCATCTCCAGCGCCCAGCGCAGCCGGGCGATACGGGGATGGAAGGAGAGCGCGAGCCCTGCCTCCAGCACTGACCGATCCTGGTCGCTCAGGCTGAGCACAGTCGCGATATTTTCCGCCGCCTCCGCCAGGTCGGGCGGCAGCGGGTCCTCCGCCATGTCGGCGAGCATCGTCGACAGCTTCGACCAGCTGATCTTGCGCCCGCCTTCCCTGGGCGCGTCCTTCACGCGCGGCTTCGGCGCCGGCCAGAAGACCGACTTATGCTCTTCCACCCATGCGAGCAGCGCCTGACCGGCCCGCCCATCCTTCGTCAAAGTCGCGCGCAGCATCATCGCCAGGCGCCGCGACGTCACCGTCGTGCCCATGTGTCTCATCCATGTGCCGCAAACGGACGCGTGGCGCCGGCTTGCGAACCTTAAGTTTTGGGATTTGAACATGCCGGGTCCAACGACCCGGCCGGGCGCGACTAGCGCTTCGGCGAGGTCCGGACGGCGGCGGGTTCAAGCCCGAATATGATTGCCGTGGCGAACATGTCAGCCTTCCTGCACCCCGATATTGGGGCGGGTGGCGCACTAGGCGCGTGCGCGGGTTTCGTCAAGATCGTAACGGATGCGACCAATTGCGCGGGCTCACTCGGGGTCGCGCTTCGCCCCGTCCAGGGTGCGGTCGATGCGCGTCTGTTCCTCGCGCGCCATCCGTTTCTCGTCTTTGGTCTGTCCGAACAGCCGGCGATTGGCGGAAGCCGCTGCGTCCTTGTCGGCGCGGGCGCGGGCCTTGCGGGCGGTGCGGAGGTTGATGATCTCGGCCATGCGCTGGTGATAGCAGTCAGGCGGCGGGCGGCGCCAGCGCCCGGGTGAGCGGCCGGGCGATCAGCAGCACGATCAATCCGCCGGCCAGCCCGATCGCCGCGTCGAGCGCCCAGAAGGCGGCGGGACTCATCTGGTCGTAGAAGCTGCCGATCCAGCCCATCATCACGCTGCCGATGAAGAAGGACAGGAAGGCGCCACCCATCAGCGTGGCGTTCACCCGGGGCGGGGCCGCCTGGGAGATCAGCGCCAGCAGCACCGGCCAGTAATAGAGGAAGGCGACACCCATGCCGACATAGCCGAGCAGCGCCCAATAGACCGGCACGCGGCCATCCGGACCGGCCAGCAGGCATCCGATCGCGAAGATCCCGGCCGACAGACCGGTCAGGCCAGCGCCGATGCCGATCTTGGCGACGTCGCCCGGCTCCCGCCCGCGCGCGGCCTGCCAACGCCACAAGGCGACGAGCGGCGGCACGGCGATGACGCTGGCAAAGGCATTGACCGAGTTGAACCAGCTCGCCGGTACCGTGCCGAACGGCGTGGCGAGATCGACATGCCCGTCGATCCAGACGATGCCGATGTTCCAGATCATCGGAAAAGCGATGTTGGGCAGGACGGTGAGCAGGATCATCGCGATCAGCAGCCAGGTGCGCACATATTCCGCATGGGTGAGCGGCGGATAGACGATGTGTTCCGTGCGCGTCCGCCCGCCGGGAATGTGCTGCTGGCCCGCCAGATAGGTGATCAGCGCGACGATCATCAGTACGCCGGCTGCGCCGAAGCCGACATGCCAGCCATAGGCCGCGGCGAGCCCGCCGCACACCAGCGGCCCGCCGACCGCGCCGATATTGATGCCCGCGGAAAAGATCGTGTAGCCTTGAGTCCGCCGCGATTCCTCCTCGGGCGCATAGAGTTGGCCGATCTGCGCGGAGATATTGCCCTTCAGGCAGCCCGAACCGGCGATCAGCAGCGCGAGCGCGATCAGGAAGCTCGCGTCGAACGCCATGGCGATATGCCCGGCGCTCATCAGCACCGCGCCCAGCACGACGGTCGCCCTGGTGCCGAGCAGCCGGTCGGCGAGCATGCCGCCAAGAATCGGGGTGAAATAGACGAGGCCGGAATACCAGCCGAAGATCAGCGACGCGAAGGCCTGGTTGCTGATCGGGCCATGCCACTCCAGCAGGTGGCGCAACGCGCCGAGGCCGAGGACATTTTCCGCATGGCCGGGCGTGAGCAGCTGCTGCACCATGTAGAGCGCGAGCAATGCGGTCATGCCGTAATAGGAGAAGCGCTCCCATGCTTCGGTAAAGGCGAGATAGGCGAGGCCCCTCGGATGACCGAGGAAGGCGGTGTCGTCGGTCCGTACGGTCATTCAGTCAGTCTCCGACGCGCTTCAAGCCGAGTTCCTGATCGAGCACAGGATGCTCCGCCGCATAGGCGCGCAACGCCCGTTCGAGCGAGGCTGCATCGTTGAAACGGCAGGTCAGGTTCGCGCCTTCCTTGTCCTCGACCACGCCGCCGGCGGCGCGGACCAGGTCGGCGGTGCTGTCGCAGTCGATCACGATATTATGCGTGATGGTGTCGCCGCGCGGTTCGACCAGACCATAGGCCGCGCCGGCCTTGGCTGGATCGGTCGAGATCATCTCGCTGATCCACAGGTCGCGGCCGGGCATGAGCAAGCGGACGAAGAACAGCTTGCTGTTGTCCTTCTTCCGCTCCTCCGGCCCCGGAACCAGGCTTCCATCGGGTGCGCGGACGATGCGGGTCCGCTCGACCTTTCCATCGGAATCGGTGACCTCGTAGAGCCCGGGCTGGAGCGGCTGTTCGGCCGCTGGATCGGGCGGGTAGAAGACCGGGCCTTCCCACCAGCAGCCGGAGAGGAGCAGCGCAGCGAGGAGGGTGAGAAGGGTGCGCATCGGCATTTGCTCCGGCCATTCCTCCCCTCTCCTTCCAGGAGAGGGGCAAGCTGCGAAGCAGCGCGGGGTGAGGTTGAGTGCGGGGCCTGAGTGATGTCAACCTCACCCTTCCCATCGCTTTGCGATGGGCCCCTTCCCTCTCCTGGAAGGAGAGGGAGATTAGATCACTCCGCTGCCAGCAATGATTCCGCGCCGCCCAGGTCCACCGATACCAGCCGGCTGACCCCCTGTTCGATCATCGTCACGCCGAACAGCCGGTGCATGCGGCTCATCGTCACGGCGTTGTGGGTGACGATCAGGTAACGCGTCGCGGTTTCCTGCGTCATTGCGTCGAGCAGGTCGCAGAAGCGTTCGATATTCGCATCGTCCAGCGGCGCGTCGACTTCGTCGAGCACGCAGATCGGCGCCGGGTTGGTCAGGAACAGGCCGAAGATCAGCGCGACTGCGGTCAGCGCCTGCTCGCCGCCCGAGAGCAGGGTGAGCGACTGGAGCTTCTTGCCCGGCGGCTGTGCCATGATCTCGAGACCCGCTTCGAGCGGATCGTCCGAATCGACCAGTTCGAGATGCGCCTGCCCACCGTTGAACAGCGTCGTGAACAGCCGGCGGAAATGGCCGTCGACGGCTTCGAACGCGGCAAGCAGGCGCTGCCGCCCCTCGCGGTTCAACGTACCGATCGATCCGCGCAGGCGGTTGACCGCAAGCCCCAGCTCCTCGCGCTCGGTCGCGTTGCCGACGCTCGCCGCCTCAAGCTCGGCCAGCTCGGTTTCCGCGACGAGATTGACCGGGCCGATCCGCTCGCGATCGATCAGCAGCTTGTCATGCGCGGTCGATTCGTCCTGGGGCTGGCCGACCTTGTCCGGCTCGAATCCGACTCGTTCGGGCAACAGCACCGAGGGGCAGTGGAAACGCTCGCCCGCCAGCCGGTTCATCTCGATTCGCCGCGCTTCCTGATTGTCCGCCCGCGCCGCCGCACCGGCCCGCGCCTCGCGCGCTTCCGCCAGGGTCTCGGCCGCGGCGCGGGCGGCTTCCTCGGTCAGGCGCAACGCCACCTCGGCTTCGCGCTCGGCGGCCATGGCGGTCTCGGCTTCAGCCCGCAGCGTGCCATGCGCCTGCTCAAGCCCGGCGATATCGGCGGCAAGCTCGGCGGGCTTGCCGGCCAGCGTCTCCGCTTCGGCCGCCAGATCGGCATCGCGCTTGTCCATCTCGGCGATGCGCCGTGCCGCTTCGCCCGCGCGATTCTTCCAGCCCTTGCTCTCTGCATTGCCCGCCGCCAGCCGCTCGCGATCCTGCCCGATCGCGCGTTCAAGCGCACCGCGGTCGGCGCGGGCAGTGGCGACGGTCGTACGCTTCGCCTCGGCCTCGCCCGATAGGATCGACACCCGTTCGCGCGTTGCGCTGCCGTCGGGGAGCCCCGCCTTCACTTCCGCCGCGCGCTTCACTTCGCCCTGCGCTTCCTCATTCTCGGCGACAATGCGCTGGCGGCGCGTGTCGAGATCGGCACGCTGTGCCTCGATCCGTTCGATCTGGGCCGCCGCGCGATCCTCGGCGCGGGCAGCATCGCGGGCATTGGTCTCGGCGCCTTCGAGCAGCCGCCGGGCATCGACTGCGGCGCGCCGTGCCTCGGCGATCGCTTCGTCGATTCGGGTCAGCTCGGCATCGCAGGCATCGACCGCGCGCACCGCCGCCGGCCGTGCCGCCTCGATCGCGCGGAGCCGGTTCATCCGTTCGAGCCGCGCCGCCGCCTCAGCACCGCCGGACTTGGCGACATAACCGTCCCAGCGCCGCAGCAGCCCGGCCATGGTCACCAGCCGCTGCCCGACCGCGAGCGGCTGGCCGCCATCGCTGTCGGCAACGAATATTTGCGCCAGCCGCCGCGCGAGCGCCGCCGGTGCGGCGACGTGAGTCGCCAGCGCGACGGTGCCGGACGGGCCGGACGGATCGCCCGGCGCTGGCGCGGCTCCAGCCCAGAAACGTTCGGCGCTCGCATCCAGCCCGGCTTCGAGATCATCGCCCAGCGCCGCCGCCAAAGCGCGTTCATAGCCCGGCTCCGCGCTGAGCTGGTCGAGCAGCCGGTCCTTGCCGTCGCGCCGCGTCGCCTTGGCCAGTGCCGCCGCTTCGCTGTCGAGCGCGCTCAATTCGGCATGAGCACCCGCGCGGGCCGATTGCGCCCGGTCGCGCGATCCGATCGCCTCGCGCTCGCTCGCATCGGCGCGGGCAAGCGCAGTGCGCGCCGATTCGGCATGGCGCAGCGCCTGGGCGCGGGTCTCCGCTGCCTTGTTCTTCTCGGCGATCAATGGCGCGGGATCGCCCAAGGCCTTGGCCTCGGCCGTCACCCGGGCCAGATCGCGCTCGCTCCGCTCGGCCCGGGTCCGCGCCGCAGCCAATGCCGCCTCGGCCACGCGGGCATCGGCTGCCTCGCTCGCCTGCGCCGCCAGCGCCTGGGCCAGTGCCACCTCGGCATCGCGCGCGGCGCGTTCGGCCTCGGCCAGCGCGGCGTCGAGCTGGGGCGAGCGGGTTGCCGCCTCGGCGATGCGCGACTCCAGTTCCTTCGCTTCGTCGGCCAGCCGGGCAATCGCCTCCGCCGCATCACTGGCGAGCGATCCTTCGCGCGCCCGGTCCTCGGTCAGCCGCGTACGGCTGTCGCGCAACTCGGCGAGGCGCCGCTCGGCAGCGGCATGTTCGGTGCGCAGCGCCGAGAGCCGGTGGCCGGCATCACTCGCCCGGTCGCGTGCGCCCTGCGCCTCGGCGCGAGCCGCCGCGAGCTTCTCGGTCGCTTCGCTCTGATAGGCCGCAGCACCACGCTGCGCCTCGGCCGCTTCCGCAACGCGCGTCTCGGCCGACGCGGCTTCCGCCTTGGCCGCGTCCGCCGCCGACGACGCATCGCGCCAGCGGGCGAAAATCATCCGCGCCTCGGCCACGCGGATCTGGTCGGACAACTGGCGATAGCGTTCGGCCTGGCGCGCCTGGCGTTTCAGCGCGGCGGCGCGCGCGTCCTGATCGGCAATCACTTCGTCGAGCCGGGTCAGGTTGGCCTCGGTCGCGCGGAGTTTCTGCTCGGCATCCTTGCGCCGAACGTGCAGGCCGGCGATGCCCGCCGCTTCCTCCAGCATCGCGCGGCGCTCGGCCGGCTTGGCGGCGATCACCGCGCTGATCTTGCCCTGGCTGACCAGCGCCGGGCTGTGCGCCCCGGTCGCCGCGTCGGCAAACATCAGGGCGACGTCCTTCGCCCGCACGTCGCGCCCGTCGATCCGATAGGCGGAACCCGCCCCGCGCTCGATCCGGCGAACGACCTCGGTCTCCTCGCCGGTGATCTCGGTCAGGATCGAGACTTCGGCAAAGTCCCGCGCCGGCCGGGTCGAGGTGCCGGCGAAGATCACATCGTCCATGCCCGCGCCGCGCAGCGACCGGGCCGACGTCTCGCCCATCGTCCAGCGCAGCGCCTCGAGCAGGTTCGATTTGCCGCAGCCGTTCGGCCCGACGATCCCGGTCAGCCCGGGCTCGATGCGCAGGTCGGCCGGATCGACGAAGCTTTTGAAGCCTGTCAGCCTGAGCCGCTTGATCTGCACTGGGCTGCCCCTGCCCCGTCGTTACAGCGCGCCCGCTGTCTTCAGCGCCGGCTGGAGTGACTTCCAGTCGGCCACGTCGGGCACGACATCGCCGTTGACGATGAAGGTCGGGGTGCCCTGGATCTTGTATTGCTGGTTCGCCGCGTCGGTGTTCTTGGCGATCTCCTCCAGCATCTTCGGATCGGCGAGGCACTGGCGCGCCTTCGCATCGGGCACGCCGCGCTGCTTCACGAAATCGAGATAGCCGTAGAATTGCGCGAGATAGGTCACCACCTGGGCCGGCGGCGCATTCTGCAGCCGGGCCTGATCGGCCTCGGGAATCTTGTCCGTCTTGCCGATCAGCGACTGCTGCGAGATCATCATCTGCTCGAGCATCGGGAAGAACTGGTTGGGCTCGACGCAGTGGCCGAGCAGCATCGGGCCGATATCGGCCTCGGCATGGATCGGGAAATCGCGGAACTCATAGGAGAGCTTGCCCGAGGCGATCGGGCCGCTCTTCAGCGCTGGGAAACCCTCCGCATCGAACGCCGCGCAATGCGGGCAGGTGCGCGAGCCATATTCGATCAGCTTCACCGCGGCATTGGGGTTGCCCATGCGATAGCCGCCCTCGGGCGTTTTCTCAACGGTGTCGATCCAGGCCTTGCCGGCCGGCGCCGGAACGGCCGCCACGGGAGCCGCGGCGGGCGCGCTGCTGTTGCCGCCGGTCCCGCCCGAACCGCAGCCGGCGAGGATCAGGGCCGGCAGGACGGCATAGGCAATGCGGAATTTCATGGAACTCTCCGTTGTAAAAATCTTGGTCACTTGGCGCCGACCGCGCGCAGACTCTTTTCCAGCACGGCCCATTCGGTGGTGTCGACGGTCTTGCCGTTGAGCTCGAACGCCGGCGTGCCGTGGATCTTCGCCCAGGCGGCATCGGTGTTCTTCACGATCACGGCCAGCTCGGCCTCATTGGCGAGGCAGGCCTCGATCGTCGCGTCGGTCATGCCGCGTCCGCGCATCAGGTCGCTCAGCCCCGACCCGTCGGCAAGCGCGCGGAACTGGGCTGGGCGGGGATAGGCCGAGATGCGCGCCGCGTTGACCGATTCGAAGCGCGATCCGCGCGGTACCCAATCGTCCTGCGCCGCGAAGATCGCATCGGTGGTGGCGAAGAAGCCCTTCGGACCCGTGCACCGCGCGAGCAGCGCGGCGGTGAGATCGAGCCGGTCGCGCACCGCATTGTGCAGTTCCACGCTGGTCGAACCGGACCGCACCATCTGGCCGCGCAGCACCGCGCCCGATTCGGCGATGAAATGCGCGCAGTGCGGGCAGGTGTAGCTGACATATTCGACCAGCTTCACTTTCGCCTTGGGATTGCCGACGACAAAGCTGCCGTTCACCGACTTGGTGACGGTGGCCCGCCAGTCGCGCCCCTGCGCCAGGGCGATCGACCCGAAACCCAGGAGCGCGATCAGGGGAAGCAGGATACGTAGGTGCTTCATCATTCCTCCGGCTGACCGACCACCGGCGCCCCACGCGTCGCGGCGACACCCGCCGCCAGCGCTTCGAGCACCGCCTTCAATTCCGGGTCGGCGATGGTACGCAGGCTCGCGCCGAGCTCGACCGGGATGGGTTTGAGCGAAGGCGGCGCGGCCCGCGGGCGCGGCGCGGCGACATCGCCCTGGCGGATGTTCACCCGCGAAATCGCGCCATAGCCGAAGAAGCGATTGACCCGCTCGATGATCTCCGGCGCGATATGCTGCATCATCGTGGCATGCGCCCCGCGCACGACCAGGTTGAGCGTGCCGTTCGTCCGTTCGCCCTGCGGGAACTTGATCGATTCGGGCGCCGAGACCCCGGCGTACCGGCTGCCGACGATCTCCGGCCAGCGGCTGACGATCGCGCTCTGCACGAAGCCGAACTTGCGGAAGGCGGCGCGCCCGACATCGGGCAGCAGCTCGGACACCGCACGCGCACGGCCGCCGCGCGGCTTTTCCGCTTTCGGTTCGGGCTTGGGAGCGGGGACGCGCTTGCTCATTATCCTGTCCATGCCATAGCGATGCCGTGCCCGCCAAGCTTCCTTCCGACATCGCTGATCTGCTGCTTGCCTGGTACGACCTGAACGCACGCCGTCTGCCGTGGCGCAGCCCGCCCGGCGCGCCGCGCGCCGACCCGTACCGGGTGTGGCTGTCCGAGATCATGCTGCAGCAAACCACGGTCGCCACGGTCCGACCGCGCTTCGAGGAATTCGTCGCGCGCTGGCCCGATGTCGAGTCGCTGGCGAGCGCGAGCGATGCCGACCTGATGGCCGCCTGGGCGGGCCTCGGCTATTATGCCCGCGCCCGCAACCTCATCGCCTGCGCCCGCGCCGTCGTCGCGGCCGGCGGACACTTCCCGGCCACCGAAGAAGGCCTGCGCACCCTGCCCGGCGTCGGCGCCTATACCGCCGCCGCCATCGCCGCGATCGCGTTCGGCGAACGCGCGGTCGTCGTCGACGCCAATGTCGCCCGCGTCGTCGCCCGCCTCTTCGCGATCGCCGCGCCGCTGCCCGGCGCCATGCCCGAGGTCCGCGCCGCCGCCGACTCGATCACGCCCGACGCCCGCGCCGGCGATTTCGCCCAGGCGATGATGGATCTCGGCTCGGCGATCTGCACGCCGCGCAACCCCAGCTGCCTGATCTGCCCGCTCGCCCCCTCGTGCCGAGCCTTCGCCTCGGGCGACCCCGAGTCTTTCCCGGACAAGAAGGTCAAGGCGGCCAAGCCGCAGCGCTACGGCACGATCTTCTGGGCCGAGCGCGACGGCCAGGTGCTGCTGGTGCGCCGCCCGCCCAAGGGCCTGCTCGGCGGCATGCGCGCCCTCCCGACCGGTCCCTGGGCCTCGGCCCCACCCGGCCTGGAAGACCCGCCGATCGCCGCCGACTGGACGATGCGGGATGGGACAGTCGTCCATGTCTTCACGCATTTCCGCCTCGAACTCGCGCTTGCGGTCGCGCGAGCCGAAGCGCATTCGAATGCCGGCGAATGGTGGCCGATCGCCGATATCGAATCGGCAGGGTTGCCGACGGTGTTCGCCAAGGCAGCAGCCGCGATCAGGAGAGCGGAATGAGATTTCGGGCATTGGTATCCGGCAGCGCATTGATCGCACTCCTGGCCGGCGGGGCCTTCGCTTATGAGGCGGCCCCCCAGGCCCAGCGCGCCGCCCCGGCCAGCCAGTCCGCCCTTCCCGCCACTCAGGCCCTGTTCGATTCCTATGTCACGACCGGCAAGATGCCCGGCATCGTCGGCGCGTTCGGCATGGGCGATTTGCCGACGGTCTTCATCAGCGCCGGCAAGATCGCCGACGATCCGACTGCGGCCGCGGCCGGCCCCGACAGCCTGTGGCGCGTCTATTCGATGACCAAGCCGGTCACCGCCATGGCGGCGATGATCCTGATCGAGGAGGGCAAGATCAGGCTCGACCAGCCGGTCAGCGACTTCATCCCCGCCTTCAGGACGATGCGGGTGCAGATCAGCCCCGATACGCTGGAGAGCCGCCCGGCCGCCCGCCCGATCACGATCCGCAACCTGCTGACGCACACCGCGGGCCTCGGCTATTCGATCGTCACCAAGGGCCCGCTGCTCGACGAATATAACCGGCTCGGGCTCAATCCGGGCGCACTCAGCGGGCCGCTTGAAATGATCTCGCGCAAGAGCCGCCCGCCCTCGCTCGAAGCCTTTGCCAACCGCGTCGCCGAAGCCCCGCTGATCGCCGACCCGGGCACGAAATGGAGCTATTCGATCGGCCTCGACGTGATGGGCCGGGTGATCGAGGTGGCGGGCGGCATGCCCTTCGACACCTTCGTGCAGAAACGCATCTTCGATCCGCTGAAAATGACCTCCAGCTACTGGACGGTCCCGCAAAGCGAGGTCGGCCGCTTCGCCACCAATTACATCTTCCAGCGCGAGGCGATGAAGCAGCTCTCGGCCGGTCGCTCGTTCGACGTGTCGGGGATCGACGAAAAGGCCCGTCTGCCGATCGATCCCGCGGCCAGCTCGGTCTGGCTCTCTCCGCCGAGCTTTCCCTATGGCGGCGCGGGACTGGTGATGTCGGCGCGCGATTACGACCGCTTCCTCCACGCGCTGCAGGATGGCGGCACGCTCGACGGCGTGCGCATACTGAAGCCGCAGACGGCCGCGCTGATGATGTCGAACCTGCTGCCCCCGGGCGTCACCTACACCCCGATGCCGGACGGCACCGGCCCCGCGCCGCCGAGCGGCTATGGCGCCGGCGGATCGGTCACGCTCGCGGACAAGCCCGGCGGCCCGGGCAAGGGCACCTATGGCTGGGGTGGCGCCGCCGGCACGATCGCCTGGGTCGATCCGACCCGGAAGATGCGCGGCACGATCATGGTCAATTTCTTCCCCGCCGATCAATGGTCGATGCGCAGGGACGCCGTCGCCGCGCTGATGACCGATCTCGCCCGCTACAAATGAGTCCCACCCAATGATCGCACCAGGCTTCACCGGCAGCACGCTCGACCGGGCCGATCCGCTTCGCCAGGACCCGGAGGCGCTCGCCGCCGCCATGGGCGACTGGCGCGCGCGGCTGCTCGTGCTCAACGATTTCGAGCCCGAGCTGGACGGCGAAGGCCGGCTGGTCTGGACCAATCTGGCCGATGCGCCCGAGGGATCGGACCTGCTGCTGCTCGGGCTCAACAACGGCAAGCCCCATTTCGCCGCGCTGACCCCGGGCATGAAGCCGCCCGCCGGCCGCCCGATGCGCATGTTCAGCCTGCTCGACCGGATCGCGCCGGGCGAGGCCGCGACCTATGCCGCGGCGCGCAGCCTGCTCGACTGGCACACGCGCCACCGCTTCTGCGCCAATTGCGCGACCGAGACCCAGATCTACCGTGCCGGCTGGGGCCGCAAATGCCCCCATTGCCACGCCGAGCATTTCCCCCGCGTCGACCCGGTGGTGATCATGATCGCCGAACATGACGGCCGCGCGCTGCTCGGCCGGCAACCCGCCTGGCCGTCGGGCCGCTATTCGGCGCTGGCCGGTTTCCTGGAGCCGGGCGAATCGATCGAGGAAGCCGTCGCGCGCGAGATCATGGAGGAAGCCGGCGTGCGCGTGACCGACGTGCGCTACATCGCCAGCCAGCCCTGGCCCTTCCCGTCATCGCTGATGATCGCCTGTGTCGGCATGGCCGAGGACGACGCGCTGACGATCGACAAGCACGAGCTGGAAGACGCGATCTGGGTGTCGCGCGAGGAAGTGCTCAGGGTGCTGGCCGGCGGCGAAGGCGCGTTCCTGCCGCCGCCGCCTTATGCGATTGCGTTCACGCTGCTGACGGAGTGGGCGAACAGCTAATCCTCCGTGGCGCGGGGACGAAGAAAAACTAGCCCCTAGACCGAGCCTGCCGGTACGTCCCCAGCACCCGCACCCATTTCGAGTGGAAGCCAAGCTCCGCGATCGCATTGTCCAGCCCCGGGTCGCCCGGCTTGCCCTCGACATCGGCATAGAATTCGGTCGCCGCGAAGGTGCCGCCGCGCTGATAGCTTTCCAGCTTGGTCATGTTGACGCCATTGGCCGCAAAGCCGCCCATCGCCTTGTAGAGCGCGGCGGGCACGTTCTTCACTTCGAAGATCAGCGTCGTCATGAACGGCCCGTCGCCGATCGGCGCATGGCCGGCGCGCGCCAGCACGAGGAAGCGCGTCGTATTGTGATCGGCATCGGCAATGCCGTCGCGCAGCAATCAGAGGCCCCATCGTGGGGCTTCACCTGCATCTAGATAAGAGCTTACGCCTTGACGTGCTGCGCGATGTACTTGTTCATTTCGAACATCGTGACCTTGTCACGACCGAACACCTTCTTCAGCTTCTCGTCGGCGAGGATCTCGCGCTTGTTCGCCGGGTTCTGCAAGTTGTTGGACTTGATATAGTCCCACACCTTGCTGATCACCTGGCTGCGCGGCAGCTTGTCGTTGCCCACGATCGCGCCCAGCTCGGGGGACGGCTGCACCGGCGCATGGATGCCGCCGGTTTTTATAATTTTTGTCCCCGGCCGGTCACTGTTTGGCATGCCCCAAAACTCCAATCGCCCAACCTGCCGAACACTAACGCGTTGTCAACGCGCGCACCAGACATGGATTCCGACCATCAATCCTGCAAGAAGCAAACTTACAAATGCTATGCAAGCCGCGATCATGAGCCAGATCCCATTTTGTTTCATGGTCATGAAGTTACTCGCAATCCGGAGATCGTAGTCGTTGAGCAGTTCCTGAAGTCGAAGAACTTCGCCCTTGTTCGCAACAAAGTCATCTTTCCAGTCTGACGGTGTTGAGCCCGGAAAAAACCAGTCAGTTGGACGAGCCGCCACCATCGCGCATCCCATTGCCAGTAACATCCCTGCCGCCGCGAAAAGCGCAATACCGCCTAGGCCGTGAACTCATAAAACCGGTCGAGGGCAGAAGGGGTAAGTAGCTTGAGGGCTTCGCCGATGCTGTCGGCG
>NZ_JBXASH010000015.1:0-74232 GCF_058809095.1 Sphingomonas sp. GW821-FHT10F11 | reverse complement strand
GACAGCTGAAGCTTCGCAACCTCAGTCTGCTCGGACAGAACCGGATGAACAACCTATCGAAAGATCACACCTAGGCAGGTCACTTGCGTCTCCACTGATTTCGTCAAATTGTATAATCTATGTGGACATGTCAATTAAGCGTTGGACGGCACTCGTTGCGTAAAGTTACATCTGCTCAATGATCCGTGCTCTCGCCTCGCTCGCCCTGCTGTCCCTTGCCGCAGCATCCTCGCCCGCCTTGTCCCGGGCCGACCAATGGTGGGCGGACATCGCCGCCATCGCCGATGACGCGAACGAAGGGCGCGAGACCGGATCGGCCGGCTATCTCCGCGCCGCGGATTATGTCGAGGGCCGGTTGCGTGCGATCGGTCTGACGCCGGCGGGCGACAGGGGTTTCCGGCAGGACGTCGCTTTCGAGGAGCAGCGGGTCGACTATCCCGCTTCGTCGGCGCAATTGATCGGCGCGAAGGGCGAGGTGATCCCGCTCGCGCTCGGCGGGGACATGCTGGTATCGTCGGGCGGCAGCCCGCGCCCGGCGGCGGTCGACGCGCCGCTTGTCTTTATCGGCTATGGACTGAACCTGCCCGACAAGGGGCATGACGACCTTGCCGGCCTCGACCTCAGGGGCAAGATCGCCGTCGCTATCGCCGGCGGACCGGGCGACATTCCCGGGCCGGTCAAGGCGAGCAACCGATCCGACCGGACCGCCTTCCTCGGCAAGGCAGGTGCGGTGGGGCTGATCACGCTGACCCCGCCCAAGCAGGTCGAGATTCCGTGGGAGCGACAGAAGCTGCTGTCGCCTGCGCCGGGCATGTATCTGGCGGATGGGCCGTTGCGCGATACACCGAACGGTTTCCTCACCGCGAGCTTCGATCCCGCGCAGAGCGAAAGGCTGTTCGCCGGCACCGGCCACAGCTTCGCCGAACTGGCGGCTGCTTCGGACCAGTCCGGCAAGGTGCCGACCTTCGAGCTGCCCTTGCGGCTCAAGGCCTCGATCGTCACGCACCGGCGCCTGTTGTCCTCGCCGAACATCGTCGCGACGCTGGAAGGCTCGGACCCCGTGCTCGCGAAGGAATATGTCGTCATCTCGGCGCATCTCGACCATATCGGCATCGGTGCGCCGATCGATGGAGACCGCATCTATAACGGCGCGATGGACGATGCCTCGGGCGTGGCGACGGTGCTCGACATCGCTTCGCGTCTCAAGGCCGGGCCGCGACCGAAACGATCCTTCATCTTCGCGATCGTGACGGCGGAGGAAAAGGGGCTGCTTGGCTCGGGCTATTTCGCGCGCCGGCCGACCGTGCCTGCCGGATCGATCGTCGCCGATCTCAATTTCGACATGCCGCTGCCGTTGTGGAAGCTGGAAACGGTGCTGGTGCAGGGCGACCAGGAGAGCAGCCTGGGCGACCCCGCGCGGTCGGTGGCCGCGCGGCACGGCCTGTCGCTGATCCCGGATCCGCTGCCCAACCGCAACAGCTTCACCCGTACCGATCAATATGCGTTCGTGCGGGCGGGCATCCCGTCGCTCGCCTTCAAGTTCGGTTTCCCGCCGGGCAGCAAGGCATTCGAGATTGAGCATGACTGGCGCGCCAACCGCTATCATTCGCCGAGCGACGATCTGAACCAGCCCGGCGTGCTGCGCGAGGAAGCGATCCGGCTGGACGATTATGTCGCGGCGCTGGCGGTGGAGATCGCCAACGATCAGGTGCGGCCGCGCTGGTTGCCGACGAGCGTCTTTGCGAAATTTGCAACGCAATGAGGGGCGGGTTGGAGCGTCGAAATTCCCTGTTCCGCGTCGATTAACCGGGAAATTATCAGGGAATTTCTTTTTTCTTGTCCTGTTTCAGGTGATTCTGGTCCATAATTTCTATTATATATTAGCGGCTTAATGGCGAATTCCCTGTTACGGAATAACAGGGAATTTCCCGCCTGGAATAGGGAACGGCGTCGTCGAGGACCTGGCCGTTCATGAGAAGGAGCGGGACCTGAGCCGAAGCATCCGGTCCGATGGCATGCTGCAACGATTCGGACGCAGGTTGAATCGATCGGCTACCAACCCCCGTTCGTCTCGAGTGCTATCGAGCCCGTCGAGATGGCGTATCGAGGGAAAGGCGTCACCTGCTCCAACGGTGCCTCGATACGGGCCCTCGATACGGCTTCCTCTACTCGGCACGAACGGCGGTGGCAGGATTGGGCGCAAACGGAAGGGGCGACTCAGGTGGCGACTGGCGCGCTCAGCGACATGTTCAGCCTGGCCCGGCGGGGTTGCGCCGCGCGGCGCATGTCGGCGGATATGGAGGATTAACGCGCCTTGCGCTCGTCGAGCGAGAGTTCGGAGGTCGGCTTGCCGGAAATGAAGGTCTTCATCCGGTCGCGGAATTCGTCGGAATGGAGATAGGCGAACTCCTCGGCGCGGTCGGCGTCGCCGGCGCGGATCGCGTCGATCATTTCCTGATGCTGCGCGACGACCACGTCATAGTCGGCCAGGCTCACATCGTTCTGGCGGAAGGCGAGCAGCGAGAGGCGCATCACGCCGCGCTGCATCTTCGAGCAGTCGGCAGCCATATACTGATTGCCGCACGCCTGGTTGATCGCATCGTGGAAGGCCCAGTTGGTTTCAACCACCAACCGGGGATCGCCCGTCTCCCAGGCGGCGGCGAATTCGCTGTTGGCGCGTTCCAGCGCGACGAGATGGTGCGGCAGACGGCGCTGCGCGGCCCAGCGTGTCGTCGCGCGCTCGTACAGTTCCAGCGTCTCGATCAGTTGCGGCATCTGGTCGAAATCGAGCGGCGCCACCCGCGCGCCGCGATTGGGCGCGAGCACGACGAGGCTGTCGGCGGCGAGCCGGATCAGCGCCTCGCGGATCGGGGTGCGCGAAAAGCCGAGCTCGCGGCTGAACTGCACTTCGTCGAGTTCTGCATTGGGGGGGAGCTTGAGGCTCAGTATCTGCTCACGCAGCAGCGAATAGACGCGCTGGCCGCTCGATTGCCGGACCTCGTCCTCGCTTGCGTCTTCGATCTCGGTCGCTTCAACGGCCTTTTTCTTCGCCATCCCTGAGCCCCCTCAACCAACCCGGACGAATGACACCAGCCTTGAGATGAAGCGGGCGCCCTCTTCCATCTGGCTGAGTTCGATGAACTCGTCCGGTCGATGTGCCTGCGTTATCGATCCCGAGCCGCATATGACAGTGGAAAGGCCGGCGTGCTGGAGCTGCCCGGCCTCGGCACCGTAGGAAACAGCCGTGCCCCGGGGGTATTCGCGCCGCTCAGCATCGCCGAGAGCTGTTCGGGCGCGCCTTCCGGCTCACGGCGGCCGGCTGGGCGCTCGCCATCTGGGCGTAAGGGCGGGGCTTCGCCTCCGAAACGCCCGGCGATCCTGGAGCAGGCCGATCGCGATCTCGACATCGCGCGTACCATTTGTCTGATTGCAGCCGGCAACCTGGCCTCGGCCCGCCTCGCCGAACGGTACCGCTATCGCCCGATCGGTGCGATGGATCTGGCGAGCGGCCCGGTCGGGCTCTTCGAAAGACTGCGATGATGGCTGGCGGCCAACGCGCACACGCACGATCGTTCGCGCCAGGATTCGAAACCAGATCCCTCCAAAACGGGACGGCGCGCCGTGGTCAGGGATGCGGTATCCGGGCCTCGACAAGACGCGTGAAGGCATCGAGCGTGCAGGCGCGTGCCGCCGTGGAATTTCCACATGCGGGGATCGGCAAATATTGGCGAAATGCCGCTTCGCCGCCGCTCAGCCTGACCTGCCGCCTCAGTTGGTCCATGGTCTGAGCACGGTAGAAAGCGCGGACATAGCGATGGCCGGCCCCGTCCCGCAGCAATTCGAAACCAAGCGCGCTTCCGGGCGGCACATCGTCGGCCGGGTAGCTCGGCACGTGCCAGTGCGTCTGCATGAAGCCGCCGAGGTCGGCGATATTGGTGTCGTGGCCGGCGAGCAGCGTCAGCCTGGCCCCGTCCGGCACGGTCAATGCGGTGACGATCGCCTTCGCAATCGGCGCTCCGGCGGCGCTGGCGATATAGTCCGGACGGTTGGAATATTTGAACTTCAGCGGGTGGAAGCGCAGCAAGCGCTCGATCTGGGGGCGGGTGATGCGGCCCCAGCCGACATCCTTCATCGGCATCCCCTCGAGATATTCCAGCAGAAAGGTCTGGCTCGCGGTCGAGCCCAGGTCGACCGGCCCCTCGAGATCCGGACGGTCATGCGGCGCGGCGACCAGCATATTGGGCTCGGTCAGCAACGGGCAGGGCGCCGTGCAGCCCAGCACGGTCCCAAGCAGCTTGAGGTCGGCGCCATAAGCGCGGGCTTCGGCGGCGAGCCCACCGTTCGGCGCGCGCGCCAGCGACTCGCGGTGCGCGCGCGCGCCGTCGAACCAGGCCGGCTTGTCGTCCATGCCGTGAAAGATCGGATCGGACTCGTTCTCACCGGGATGCGCCACGGTGGCGGTGCAGCCCGGCATGAAGCCCTCGGCCCAGCTCTCCGCGGTCCGAATCGCGCGCTGCTTGGCGCTGGCGGTCAGCGAGATCGTTCCGGGTGCGGGGCATCCAGCGCCGAACAGGCCGCGCGCGACATAATAACTGCGATCCGCCTCGCCCAGCAGTCGGGCGCCGGCGGCACCGCGCGGCGTCAGCAGGCCATAATCGACCGGCCAGCTCGGCCAGGTTTCCGGCGAATAGCGAGGTGGGACCGGATTGGCCTTGGTCGGCGGCCGGATGCCATGGCGCATCACCATCACCACACGTTCCAGCTTGAGCGGGGAGGGTTTTGCCACAGGGCGGGCACTCGCCACACCGGGTACAGCGGACAGCATGAGCAGGATGGCGAGGGGTGCGGACTTCATGGGCATTCTCCTGGCGGCACCGTTACGAATCGGTGCAATTTATTTTCCATACTTTGCATTATCAGAATGAAATTTCCAGATCGAAGGCCGCCGAACCAGCCTGGGTGCCTATCCTGGGGGATGTTCGCTGACAGCTGGCTGACGCCTCGGCTCTCCGTAGAACGTACATATCGCTTCCGCCATGCAAGATAAATTCTATTCATATTGCAATATGGAATATTTGTTCGTAATGTCCGAAAGCCGAAAAGATGGGGGTGGGTGAACCTGCATCCGGCGAATGGGGAGGAAATCATGAAGAAGGTTGGAGCTGGTTGCGGACTCTCACTGAGTCGCACATTGGCCGGCGTGAGCGCTGCGGCGCTGGCATTGGCGCTCGCCACGCCGGCCCTGGCGCAGTCTGATCCAGAGACGCTGCCGGAGAAGGACATAGTCGTCACCGGTCAGCGCGCGTCGGACAAGGCATCGCTGCTGAAGAAGCGCGATGCGGACAACACCAGCGAAGTGGTTTCGGCGAACGATGTGGGCAAGCTGCCCGACCAGAATGTCGCGGAGGCCGTGCGCCGCCTGAGCGGCGTCTCGGTCGCGACCGACAAAGGCGAGGGGCGCTACCTCATCATCCGTGGCATCGAGCCCAATCTCGCCAACGTCACGATCAACAACCAGACGGCATCGGCGCCTGAGCCGGAGAACCGCAACGTCAAGCTCGACGACATCCCCTCCGGGCTGATCGGATCGGTCACCGTCATCAAGACGCTGACGCCGGATCTCGATGCGAACGCGATTGCCGGCCAAGTCGACATCGACACGGTTTCCGCCTTCGACAAGAAACATTTGTTTGCGAGCGCCCGCGCCGTCGGCGGCTTCTATGAGGATACCGACCGTACCGCTCGCGAGGCGGATGCCTCGGTCGGCGGCACCTTCGGCGCCAATCGCCAGTTCGGCCTGGTCATCGCGGGCAATTATTCCAAGCGCCCGTCCTATTCGGAAGACGTGCTCTCGACGAGCCGCCAGCTCGTCAACGGTATCGACCTGCCGGCCGAACTCGACCAGCGCATCTACGACCCCGCGATCCGCACGCGCAAAGGCGCGGTGGCCAATTTCGACTGGCGGCCGTCGGACGATGTCAAGGTCTATGCCCGGCTGCTCTATTCGCAGTTCGGCGACAAGGAGACCCGTAACCGCTTCCGCTTCTTCTTCCCGGCCGACAACAACGCGGCTGACACGACGACGTTGCCACCCGGCTATTCGGCACTCAGCGCGACCGGCGGCACGATCAACTCGACCACGGCGAGGCGTTTGCTGCGCAGTCGCCAGGAGATCACCGACACCACCACCGTCTCTGTCGGCGGCGATTTCAAGCTCGGCATCGGCGAGCTGAAGATCGAGGGCACCCACGCGAAATCGAACAAGAAGGATCCGATCCGCGACGAGATCGAATATCGTGCGGCGGCTTCGACCGGCCTGGGCGCGACCTTTACCAATGGCGATGGCCTGCTCGACAGCTTCACCGCGAACACGGCGGCCCTGAACCCGGCCAATTATCGCCTCAATAATTACAAGCAGGTCTCGCGCCTGGCCGGCGAGACGCTCGATCAGGTTCGGATCGACTTCAAGCTGCCGGTCGATGCGTTGAGCGACGGAAGCTATTTCAAGGCCGGCGCCAAATATCTCAAACGCGACCGGTTCCAGGACCAGACCGGCCGCACCCTGACCGCCGTGTCAGGCACCGCCGGTACCCGCACGATCGCCAACGATCTGGGCGCCGCCACGCCGACCACCTTCGACGGTAGCTTCAGCTTCGGCCCGACGATCGATTTCGCCTCGGCGCAGGGCTTCGTGTTCGCCAATGCGGCCAACCCGGCGCAGTTCACGGTCAACGCCAATGACCAGATCGCGCAGTCCAAGACGTCGGACTATCAGGTCAAGGAGACGGTGACGGCCGGCTATGTCATGGCCAGCATCAAGAGCGGCGGGCTGACCGTGATCCCGGGCGTGCGCCTCGAGCATACCGAGGGCGACACTGCGGCGATCATCTACCGCGCCGGGGTCACCACTCTCGCCAGTACCTATGACTCGTTCGGCCATTATTCCTACACCGACCTCTTCCCCGGCGTGAACGTGAAATATGAGGTAACGCGCAACCTGCAGGCGCGCGCGGCGATCACCACTGCGATTGGCCGCCCACCCTTCGTCAACCTGGCGCCGACCGTGACGGTCGATGCGCCGTCCAATACCGTCACCCAGGGCAATCCCAACCTCAAGCCGCAGCGCTCGCTCAACCTCGATGCCGGGCTGGAATATTATTTCGGCAGCGAAGGCGGAATGTCGGTCGCGGTGTTCTACAAGCGGATCAAGGATCCGATCTTCTCAACCACGATGACCGGGCAGACCGGAACCTTTGGTGGTGTCCCACTGACCAATGCGATCGTCAATTCGTTCGGCAACGGCAACAAGGGAACGTTGAAGGGCGTCGAGTTCGCATTCCAGAAGCCGCTCACCTTCCTGCCGTCGCCGCTGGACGGCTTCGGCATCAACGCGAACCTCACGCTGAGCGAGAGCGACCTCAAAGTGCCCGGGCGGACGGTGAAGACGCCGTTGCTCGGCCAGGCAAAGACGATCGCGAGCGGTCAGCTCTATTACGAGAAATATGGCGTGTCGGCCCGGGTCGCAGTGTCTTACCGTTCCGCCTATCTCGACACCGACGGTGGCCTGAACGTCGCGGACCCCACCGCGAACTCGGATGGCTATTTCGGCTCGATCACGACCATCGACGCACGGATCGGCTATCGTTTCATCAAATATGCCGAGATATTCGTCGAGGGCACGAACCTGACCGACGCGCAGGATTATTATTATTTCGCGAGTGCGAACCGGTTCCGAGAGGCCGAGAAATATGGCCGGTCGATGCGGGTCGGCATCACCCTGACCTACTGAAAGAAAAGGGACGGCCGCGAAAACGGCCGCCTCTTTTTACTCCTCTTGAAGGGCCGGGTCGCGAGACCCGGCCCTTTTCATGTCAGAGCAGAACTCGCTCGCCGCTGGCTGCGGAGCGGGCAGCCGCCTCGGCCAGCGCCAGGGCGCGAACGCCGTCGCGATAGCCGATCAGCGGCGCCTTTCCCTCGATGACATCCGCGAAATGCTCGCTCTCCCGCGCGTAGGCGACCGCATAGCGATCGAGGAAGAAGTTCTGGAAGCGGTCGGCCGCGGCGCCGTTCTCCGTCCAGGTCTCGACCGTGGATTCGAGCTGGTTCTGTGCGCGGATCATGCCCTTCGCGCCGAACGCCTCGATCCGCTGGTCATAGCCGTATCCGCTGCGGCGGCTGCTCGAGATGACGCACAGCCTGCCCGACGCGGTGCGCAGGATCGTCTTGGCGGTGTCGGCGTCGCCGGCCTCGCCGATCGCCGGATCAATCAGCACCGAGCTGCTGGAGAAGACCTCGACCGGCTCCTCGCCGAGCAGCCAGCGCGCCATGTCGAAATCATGGATCACCATGTCCTTGAAGATGCCGCCAGAAACCTTGACATAGTCGACCGGCGGCGGCGCCGGATCATGGCTGATGATGTGCAGGCTCTCCAGCGCGCCGACTTCGCCGCCGGCGAGCCGGGCCTGCAACGCCGCGAAATTGGGGTCGAAGCGGCGATTGAAGGCGAGGAAGAGCCTGGCATCGAGCGCCGCGAGCCGCTCGGCGGCGGCGGTGGCGCGCGCCAGATCCTGGTCGAGCGGCTTTTCGCAGAACACGGCCTTGCCCGCCTCCGCCGCGGCCAGGCTGTAGTCGAGATGCGTGTCGGTCGAGCTGGCGACGATGACGCCCTTGATCGAGTCATCAGCCAGAACCTCCTCCAGCGTGGACTCGACCGCGCCGTATCGGGTGGCCAGCGTGGCGGCGGCGCCTGGGAACGGATCCACGACACGCGCGAGGCGCAGGCGCGGGTTGGCGGCGGCATGGGCTGCGTGGATCTTTCCGATCCGGCCGGCGCCGATCAAGGCGATATCGTGCATCCTGACTCTTTCCGAAATGAAGTTTCCAATAATTCCACTCATGGAACTGGCATTCTTTAGCGCAACCGTGCGGCCTGTGCGATAGTTGCGTTCCAAAAATCGAACAGATATTCCGACTCCAGCAATAGAGAGATAAGCCGCAATGTCCGATGGATCGATCGCCCCAGCCACCGCCGAGCAATTGCGGGCCGAGATCGTGCGGCGCTACGAGACGCTGAGCAAGCGGTTGAAACAGATCGCGCGCTATATTCTCGATGAGCCCAACGATATCGCGCTCGAGACACTCGCGGTGATCGCCGCGCGGTGCGGCGTGCAGCCCTCGGCGATCGTGCGCTTCGCCAAGAGCTTCGGCTTCGAGGGCGCAAGCCAGATGCAGCGGCTGTTCCGCGACGGGCTGCTCAGCAACAATGCCGCGCTGGGCTATTCGGAGCGTGTGCGCCAGCTCGATGAGGCGACCAGCGCCTCGGGCGCCGAGCCGGCCAACCTGCTGGCGGAATTCGTCGAGGGCAATACGCTGGCGCTGCAGAATCTGCTGCAGACCGTCGGCGCGGCGGACATGAAGGCAGCGGTCGATGCGATCGCGGGTGCCTCCACCGTGTATGTCGTCGGCTTCCGCCGGTCCTTCCCGGTCGCGTCCTATCTCGCTTATTCGCTGCTGCAGGCGGGCAAGCGCACCATTTTTATCGACGGGGTCGCCGGCCTAGCGCTGCACCAGGCGCAGACCATGGCCGAGGACGATCTGCTGATCGCGGTCAGCTTCCAGCCCTATTCCGACGAGACCGTCGCGATCGTCAACGCGGTGGTGGCGCGGGGCGGGCGGGTGCTCGCGATCAGCGACAGCCTGGTCAGTCCGGTCGCGAAACCGGCGCAGAACGTGCTGCAGGTACGCGAATCGGAGGTGCGCAAGTTCCGCTCCCTGTCGGCGTCGATGTGCCTTGCCCAGGCGCTCGTCATCAATTTCGCGTTCGAGGCGACCCGTCAGGCCGGGCCGAAAAAGCGTTCCAAAACGAAGTAGCTGAACGAAACAGACATTCCGGACCGCTTTCGTATGAAACAGATGTTGCAAATGGAACGCCGATAGAATAGGCGTTTCAGACCACGGAGAGGCGGTCTGAAAAGCACATGGCGCAAGGTAATCGGGAATCGGGCGGGGAACGCCGGCTTGATCTCATCACGGTCGGCCGCGCCGGTATCGACCTGTATGGCGAGCAGATCGGCGGGCGGCTCGAGGATATGGCCAGCTTCGCCAAATATATTGGCGGCAGCCCGACCAACACGGCGATCGGCGCCTCGCGGCTGGGCCTGCGCGCGGGGTTGCTGACTCGGGTCGGCGACGATCATTTCGGGCGATTCATCCGCGAGGAACTGGTGCGCGAGGGCGTCGCGACCGACGGCGTGCGGACCGATCCCGACCGGCTGACCGCGCTCGCGATCCTCGGTATCCGCGATCCCGACACCTTTCCGCTGATCTTCTACCGCGAGAATTGCGCCGACATGGCGATCGATGTGGCGGACGTCGATCCGGCCTTCATCGCTTCGTCCGGCGCGCTGCTGGTCAATGGCACGCATCTGTCGCAGCCGGGGGTGTTCGCGGCGAGCATGAAGGCGGCCGAACTGATGAAGGCTCAGGGCGGCCGTGTGATCTTCGACATCGATTACCGCCCCGTGCTGTGGGGCCTGGCCGGCAAGGCGAACGGCGAGGACCGGTTCGTCGAGAGCGAGGCCGTCACCCGCGAGCTGCAGCGCGTGCTGCCCTTGTGCGACCTGATCGTCGGCACCGAGGAGGAAGTGCATATCCTGGGCGGCACCACCGATACGGTGGCGGCACTGCGCGTGATCCGCGCGCGGACCGATGCGCTGCTGGTGTGCAAGCGCGGCGCCGCCGGCTGCGTGGCGTTCCCGGATGCCGTGCCGGACGACCTTGCCGTGGGCGTGGTGGGCCGCGGCTTCCTGATCGAGGTGTTCAACGTGCTCGGCGCGGGCGATGCCTTCATGGCGGGGTTCCTGCGCGGCTGGCTGCGCGGCATGCCGATCGAGCGCTGTTGCGAGATCGCCAATGCCTGCGGGGCGATCGTCGTGTCGCGCCATGGCTGCGCGCCGGCGATGCCGTCCTGGGACGAGTTGCAGGTCTTCCTCGCCGGCGCGACCTGGCCGTTCCGCCTGCGCGAGAGCGCCGAGCTGGAACAGCTTCACTGGTCGACCAACCGGCACGGCGAGCATGGCGACATGACCGTGCTCGCGATCGACCATCGCAGTCAGTTCGACGACATGATCGCCGCTCTCGGCACCGGTAATGCTGAGCAGGTCATGCATTTCAAGAATCTCGCGCTGAAGGCGGTGCACCGACTGGCCGGTGGCGATTCGCGCTTCGGCATGCTGCTCGACGGGCGCTTCGGCGCGCGTGCGCTCGAGGCCGCGGCCGACTTGCCATACTGGATCGGACGGCCGATCGAACTGCCCGGATCGCGCCCGATCGAGTTCGAGGGATCGCACGACGTCGCGGTGACCTTGCGCGACTGGCCGGTCAATCAGGTCGTCAAATGCTTGGTCTTCTATCATCCCGACGACGATGCCGAGATGCGCGCGCGCCAGGACCGGCAGATCCTGCGCCTGTTCGAGGCCTGCCGCGCGACCCGGCACGAATTCCTGCTGGAGATCATCGCGTCGAAGCACGGGCCGGTGGATAGCGACACCAGCGCGCGCGTGATCGATCACGTCTATTCGCTCGGCGTCTATCCGGATTGGTGGAAACTCGAACCCTCTGCCGATGCGGCGACCTGGGCGGCGATCGAGGCGGCGATCCTGCGGCATGATCCGCTGTGCCGGGGCATCGTGCTGCTCGGCCTCTCGGCGCCGCGTGACGAGTTGCTGGCGGGGATCGTCGCCGCGGCACCGTTCCATCTGGTGAAAGGCTTTGCGGTCGGGCGGACCATCTTCCACGACACGGCGACGCGCTGGCTGGCCGGCGAGATCGACGACGACGGCGCGGTGGACGAGCTGGGCGAGAATCTGCGCGTGCTGGCCGATGGCTGGCGCAGCGCGCGCAATGCACGCGAGGCCGCATAATGGGTGAGACGATCCGCTTGACCATGGCCCAAGCCCTGACCCGATATCTGGCGGCGCAGTCGGTGGAGATCGATGGGGAGCATGTGCCCTATTTCGCGGGTGTGTGGGCGATCTTCGGGCACGGTAACGTTGCCGGCATGGGCGAGGCGCTGGCCGGGATGGGCGACGCGCTGCCGACCTTCCGCGCTCATAACGAGCAGGGCATGGCCCATGCCGCGATCGCCTTCGCCAAGGCATCGCGGCGGCAACGGGCAATGGCCTGTACCACCTCGATCGGCCCGGGCGCGACCAACATGGTAACGGCAGCGGCGCTGGCGCATGTCAACCGGCTGCCGGTGCTGTTGCTGCCCGGCGACGTCTATGCCAGCCGCCGGCCCGATCCAGTGCTGCAGCAGATCGAGGATTTCGCCGACGCGACCGTCAGCGCGAACGATTGTTTCCGGCCGGTGTCGCGGCTGTTCGACCGGATCACGCGGCCCGAACAGATCATCGATGCCCTGCCGCGCGCGATGGCGGTGCTGACCGATTCGGCTTTGTGCGGGCCGGTGACCCTGTGCCTGTGCCAGGACGTGCAGGCCGAGGCGTTCGACTATCCCGAGAGCTTCTTTGCGCCCCGCATCTGGCGGCAGCGCCGGGTGCGGCCCGACACGAATGAGCTGGCCGGCCTGGTCGAGGCGATCCGTGCGGCCAAGGCGCCGTTGATCGTCGCGGGCGGCGGCGTGCTCTATTCGGGCGCGACCGAGGCGCTGGCCGATCTCGCGACGCGCACGGGCATCCCGATTGCCGAGACCCAGGCGGGCAAGGGCGCGCTGCGCTGGGATCACCCCCAGGCGCTCGGCAGCATCGGCGTAACCGGCACCAGCGCGGCGAACCGCGCGGCGGAGGCGGCCGATCTGGTGATCGGCGTCGGCACGCGCCTGCAGGATTTCACCACCGGCTCGCGCACGCTGTTTGCCGGCAAGCAGCTCTTCCAGGTCAATGTTGCGCAGCATGATGCAGCAAAGCATCGGGCCGAGCCCGTGCTCGGCGATGCCCGTGCGACACTGGAGGACGTGCGCAAGGCATTGGGCGCCTGGCAGGTTCCGCGCGCATGGCGCCGTGCCAATACCGCCGCGATCGCCGATTGGAACAGGGCCTGGAACGCCGCGACGGCGCCCGGCAATGCCCTTCCGTCGGATGCGCAGGTGATCGGCACGGTGTGGCGCCAGGCGCGCGAGGATGCGGTGGTGGTCTGTGCCGCCGGCGGCCTGCCTGGCGAGCTGCACAAGCTTTGGCGGACAAGCAAGCCGGGCGGCTATCATGTCGAATACGGCTTTTCCTGCATGGGCTATGAGGTCGCGGGCGGCCTCGGCGTGAAGATGGCCGATCCGGCACGCGACGTGTTCGTGATGGTCGGCGACGGCAGCTATCTGATGCTCAATTCGGAACTCGCGACCTCGGTGATGCTCGGGCTCAAGATCACCGTCGTGCTGCTCGACAATCGCGGTTATGGTTGCATCAATCGGCTTCAGCAGGCGACCGGCGGACGGCCGTTCAACAATCTGCTGGCGGATGCGCAGCACGATACGATGCCCGATATCGACTTTGCCGGTCATGCGCGCAGCCTGGGCGCGACAGCCGAGAAAGTGACCGGCATTGCCGAGCTGGAGGCGGCGCTGGCGCGCGCGGTGGAGTCCGACAAAAGCTATGTGATCGTCATCGAAACCGATCCGGTGACGGTGACCGAAGCCGGCGGCCATTGGTGGGACGTGGCCGTGCCCGAAATATCGACGCGGCCCGAAGTGATCGCGGCCCGCCGTGCCTATGAAGCCAAGATTGCTGGAGAGAAGGAATGACGATCCGCTGGGGCGTGAGCCCGATCGCATGGTGCAACGACGACATGAAGGAGCTGGGCGCCGACACCACGCTCGACATGCTGCTGACCGATGTGAAGGAGATCGGCTTCGACGGGGTCGAGCTTGGCAACAAGTTCCCGCGCGATCCCGAGACGCTTGCACCGATCATGGCGCGCTACGGGCTGGATGTGGTCGGCGGCTGGTATTCGTCCAACCTGCTCCGGCACGATGCGGATGCCGAGATCGCGGCGCTGAGCCATCATCTCGCGCTGCTCGACTATATGGAGTCGAGCGTGTTCATCCTCGCCGAGACCTCTAACGCGGTGCATTGCGATCGGTGGGGCAGCCGGCTCGATACGCATCCGGTGCTGGCGCCCGGCGATTGGAAGCAATTCGGCGAGCGGCTGAGCACCGTGGCGCGCTTCATCAACGATCGCGGGCTGCGCTTCGCCTATCACCATCATCTCGGCACTGTGGTCGAGACGAAGGATGAGCTCGAGCGCTTCTTCGATGCTACCGGCGATCATGTCGGGCTGGTGCTTGATACCGGCCATGCAGTCTATGGCGGGATCGAGCCGATCGACGTGATCAAGGCGCGGCCCGAGCGCGTGACTCATGTCCATTGCAAGGACGTGCGCACGGCGAAGCATCGCGACTTCTTCGCTAACGGCACGAGTTTCCTCAACGGCGTGGTCGGCGGCATGTTCACCACTCCCGGCGACGGCGACTATGATTATGCTCCTTTCATGCAGGCGCTGGCCGACATGGACTATTCCGGTTGGATCGTGATCGAGGCGGAGCAGGATCCGGCCGTCGCAAATCCGCGCGAGTATAGCCAGCTTGGGCTCGACACGCTGAAGCGGCTGGCGCGGCAGAGCGAGCTGGTGTGATGTCGCTGCTGGTCCATCCGCATGAGCCCGATGCGAGCGGCGTCGCGCTCGACATCACCCCGGAAAGCGCCGGCTGGCGCTATGTCGGCTTTCGCGTGGTAAAGCTTGCCGCGGGGCAGGCGCATCAGGGCGTGGAACCGGGGCGCGAGGCCTGCCTCGTCATCCTGTCCGGCACCGTGACCGTGACCGCGGGCGGCGATCGTTTCACCGGGCTCGGCGGCCGGCGCAACGTGTTCGAAGGTCCGGCGACCTCGGTCTATCTGCCGGCCGACACCGATTACACGATCGCGGCGATCGGCGCGGCGGAGATCGCAGTGTGCACCGCGCCCGGCTCGGGGGCCGGCAAGGTCCGGGTGATCGCTCAGGGCGATGTCGGCCAGGAGACGCGCGGCACCGGCACCAACACCCGCTATGTCCGCAACATCCTGGACGACAAGGCCGATGCGGAAAGCCTGTTGGTGGTGGAGGTGATCACCCCGGGCGGCCATTGGTCGAGCTATCCGCCGCACAAGCATGACCGCGACGCCTTTCCCGAGGAGACCTTCCTCGAGGAAACCTATTATCACCGGCTCTCGCCGTCGCAGGGCTTCGCCTTCCAGCGCGTCTATACCGACGACCGCTCGATCGACGAGACCATGGCGGTCGAGGATGGCGACGTGGTGATGGTGCCACGCGGCTATCATCCGGTCGGCGCGCCGCATGGCTACGACCTTTATTATCTCAACGTCATGGCGGGGCCGCGGCGCGACTGGGTGTTTGCGAACGACCCGGCGCATGCCTGGATCGTCCGCAAGTAGGAAGATAGATGCGACAGATCGATCATTTCATCGCCGGCGACGGCGCCGGGTCTTCCACGCGCTCGGGCGCGGTGTTCGACCCGAACACGGGTCAGGTGCAGGCGAGGGTGACGCTGGGCGACAAGGCGCTGCTCGATGCGGCGGTCGCGGCGGCGCAAAGGGCGCAGCCGGGCTGGGCGACGACCAACCCGCAGCGCCGCGCGCGGGTGATGTTCACCTTCAAGGCGCTGATCGAACGGAACATGGACGAGCTGGCGCATCTGCTGTCGTCCGAACATGGCAAGGTCGTCGCCGATGCGCGGGGCGACATCCAGCGCGGGCTCGACGTGATCGAGTTCGCCTGCGGCGTGCCGCATCTGCTCAAGGGTGAGTATAGCCAGGGGGCAGGGCCGGGCATCGACGTCTATTCGTTGCGCCAGCCGCTCGGCGTGGTCGCCGGCATCACGCCGTTCAACTTCCCCGCGATGATCCCGATGTGGATGTTCGGCGTGGCCATCGCGGTGGGCAATGCCTTCATCCTCAAGCCCAGCGAGCGCGATCCCTCGGTGCCGGTGCGGCTCGCCGAACTGTTCCTGGAGGCAGGTGCCCCCGAGGGCATCCTTCAGGTCGTGCACGGCGACAAGGAGATGGTCGACGCGATCCTCGATCATCCGGCGATCCCGGCGATCAGCTTCGTCGGATCGTCCGACATCGCCCATTATGTCTATCGGCGCGGTGTCGATGCCGGAAAGCGGGTCCAGGCGATGGGCGGGGCCAAGAACCACGGCATCGTCATGCCCGATGCCGATCTCGACCAGGTCGTGGACGAACTGATGGGCGCGGCCTATGGCAGCGCCGGCGAACGCTGCATGGCGCTGCCCGTGGTCGTGCCGGTCGGCGAGAAGACGGCGATCGCCCTTCGCGAGCGGATGATTCCGGCGATCGCGGCGCTGCGTGTCGGCGTCTCGACCGATAGTGACGCGCATTACGGCCCGGTCGTGAACGCCGCGCACAAGGCGCGGGTCGAGGCGTGGATCCAGACCGGTGTCGATGAGGGCGCCGACCTGGTCGTCGATGGGCGCGGCTTCGCGCTGCAGGGCCATGAGCAGGGCTTTTTCATCGGCCCGTCGCTGTTCGATCATGTCACCACCGATATGCAGTCCTACAAGGAAGAGATTTTCGGCCCCGTGCTGCAGATCGTCCGCGCCGACGATTTCGAGCATGCGCTGCGGCTGCCGAGCGATCATCAGTACGGCAATGGCGTCGCGATTTTCACCCGCAACGGCCATGCCGCGCGGGAGTTCGCCGCCCGCGTCAATGTCGGTATGGTCGGCATCAACGTGCCGATCCCCGTGCCGGTCGCCTATCACAGCTTCGGCGGCTGGAAGCGCTCGGGTTTCGGCGACACCAACCAGTATGGCACCGAGGGCGTGAAGTTCTGGACCAGGGTCAAGACCGTCACCCAGCGCTGGCCCGATGGGTCGCCCGACGAGGGGAATGCCTTCGTCATCCCCACCATGGGGTAACGCGAAACATTTCTTTCACACGTATGAAATTTGGAATATGACGATCGAAAGGGGCCGGCGACTGATCGAGCCCCGGGGGAGAGGCACATGTTTCGCGCACTGGCCACCGGCCCGGACCTGCCCGAACGCCATGATGCCGATGTCGACAGCGTCTTCCGGCGCTATCGCATGCGGATCATCGTCGCGATCACGCTGGGCTATGCCATCTCGTACATGTGCCGGCTGGCGATCAGCGTGGTCAAGAAACCGCTGATCGACGGCGGCATCTTCACCCCGCTCGAGCTCGGCATGATCGGGTCGGCGTTGTTCTACACCTATGCGGCCGGCAAGCTGGTCAACGGCTTCGTTGCCGATCACAGCAATGTGAAGCGCTTCTTCGCGTTCGGCCTGATCCTCTCCGCGCTGTGCAATATCGCGATGGGCTTCTCGACCCTGTTCTGGGCGACCGTGCTGCTGTGGGGCGCGAATGGCTGGTTCCAGAGCTATGGCGCGCCGTCCTGTGTGGTTGCGCTGGCGAGCTGGTTCTCGAACAAGGAGCGCGGGCGCTATTACGGCATCTGGTCGACCGCGCATTCGCTGGGGGAGGGGCTGACCTTTTCCTTCGTCACGGCGCTGGTTGCACTGGGCGGCTGGCGCTTCGGTTATTGGGGGCCGGGGATCGCCACAATCCTGGCTGGCATCGGTTGCTATTTCGCCATGGCCGATCGGCCCCGGACGATGGGCCTGCCGACCGTAGCCGACTGGAAGAACGACCGCTATGTGCCCGACGCGGCCGCTCCCGCGGAACGCGGCGTGTTCGCCACCCAGCTGTCGATCCTCAAGATCCCGGCGATCTGGATCCTCGCGCTCTCCAGCGCCGCCACCTATGTCACGCGCTACGCCATCAACAGCTGGGGCATCCTCTATCTGCAGGAGGCGCGGGGCTATTCGCTGCCGGCGGCGGGGAGCATGTTGACGGCAAGCACCCTCGCAGGCGTCGCGGGGGCGTTGGCCTTTGGTTTCATTTCGGACAAGTTCTTCGGCGCGCGTCGGCCGCCGGTGAACCTGCTGTTCGGCCTGGTCGAGCTGATCGGGCTGATGCTGTTCTTCTTTGGCCCCGGCGACACGGCGAGCACCTTGCTCGGCATCGTCCTGTTCGGGCTGGGCATGACGGGGCTGGTCACCTCGCTCGGCGGGCTGTTCGCGATCGACATCTGCCCGAAACGCGTCGCGGGCGCGGCGCTCGGGCTGGTCGGGGTGTTCAGTTATGTCGGCGCGGCGATCCAGGAACAGGTGTCGGGCGCGCTGATCGACGGCGGCATGAAGATCGTCGATGGCCACCGCCTCTATGATTTCGGCCCGGCGATCTGGTTCTGGATCGGGTCGTCGGTGCTCGCGACATTGCTCGCATCCACCCTGTGGCGAACCCGCCTGCGCGACTGAGGATATCATGAACCGCCGCAATTTCCTGTGGAGCGCAAGTGCGCTCACCCTGATCGCTGGCCTGCCGCGCCGGCTGATCGCCGCGTTGCCGGGCTATGCCCGCCTGCTCGAAGGGCCGATGATCGGTGCCTCGACCACCGATGGCTTCACGGTATGGAGCAGGGCCAGCGGCGCGTTCGACGTGGCGGTGGAGGTCGCGAGCGACCGGAGCTTCAGCGACGCCCGGACAACCGCCGCCGTGCCGGCCAGGCCGGAGGATGATATGGTGACGCGGGTCCAGGTCACCGGCCTTCAGCCCGACACGACCTATTATTACCGGATCAAGACCGACGGCATCGCCGATCGCCACCAGCCGCTGCCGTTCAAGACCCGTACCGCGCCGGCCAGGGCGCGGCCGATCCGTATCGCCTTCGGATCATGCGCGCGCGTCCAGCTCTATCCCGAGCAACCGGTGTTCGATGCCATCGCCGATATGGAGCCGGACCTGTTCCTGTGGCTTGGCGACAATATCTACGCCGACAGCGTCGCCGAGGTCGCCTATGCCGACAATTACGCCCGGCAACGCGCCGTGCCGAGCCTGCAGCACCTGCTGCGGTCGGTGCCGCAACTCGCGATCTGGGACGATCACGATTTCGGCTATAATGATTCCGACGGCGGCAATCCCGCCAAGGCGATGACGCTCAAGCTGTTCAGGCGCTGGTGGGCCAACCCCGATGCCGGGTTGCCCGATACGCCGGGCGTGTTCTTTCGCCACAGCTTCGGCCCCGTGGATATCTTCATGCTGGATGGGCGCTATCATCGCGACCCGCCTTCCATGCCGAACGGCCCGCAAAAATCCATGCTGGGCGCCGCGCAAAAGGCCTGGCTCAAGCGCGAGCTGAAGGCGAGCAAGGCCAGCTTCAAGCTGCTCGCCTCTGGCACCGGTTGGTCGAGTTCGGAACGTGGCGGCGACAGCTGGGCGATGTATCTCGACGAACGCAACGAGCTGCTCGATTTCATCCGCGACAACCGCATCACCGGCTGCCTGGGCATCTCGGGCGACGTCCATATGGGCGAGGCCAATTGCGTGCCCTGGTCGGACAAGGGCGGTTATGATTTCTACGATCTGGTCAGTTCGGGGCTGGCACAGTTGCTCAGCCCCAAATTCGTCGATCAGTCGCCCGAGGTCCGCTTGCGCGCGCCCTGGGTGGGCAGCGCCAATTTCGGCATTCTCGATTTCAGCTTCGATCCCGAGCCGAAGG
The DNA here is from genome assembly GCF_058809095.1 of Sphingomonas sp. GW821-FHT10F11. Taxonomy (NCBI): domain Bacteria; kingdom Pseudomonadati; phylum Pseudomonadota; class Alphaproteobacteria; order Sphingomonadales; family Sphingomonadaceae; genus Sphingomonas; species Sphingomonas sp. GW821-FHT10F11. The sequence goes on along the minus strand of NZ_JBXASH010000015.1, from coordinate 54,621 downwards.
TCGAGCTGAGCGTGCGCAACGTGATCGGCGATGCCGTATGGGACCCGATCACGGTTCGCGGCGCGGATCTGGTGAACGGGCGCCAGAGCTGGAAGGGCGCGATCGACCCCAGGGAAATGAAACGCCGCACCAGCGTCGAGCAGGGCGGCAGCTATTACGAGGCCGGTAAATGAACAAGACTCCGTTTCGTATCGCCCTGATCGGCAGCGGCTTCATGGGCCGCGCTCATGCGATGGCCTTCGCGGCGGTGGGCCGTACCTTCGATCTGCCGCTCGTGCCGGTGCTCGAAATCCTTGCCGACCGCGATGCCGAGACCGCGGCCAGTGCAGCGGCCGCGCTCGGCTTTCCCCGCTCCACCGGCGACTGGCGGGCGGCGGTGACCGACCCGTCGATCGACATGGTTGCGATCACCACGCCCAACATCCTGCACGCGCCGATCGCGCTTGCTGCCATCGCCGCGGGCAAGCCGGTCTATTGCGAGAAACCGCTGGCCGCCACGCTGGCCGAGGCGGAGGCGATGGCCGACGCCGCCACGGCCTCAGGCCTGCCGACGGCGGTGGGCTTCACCTATCTCTACAATCCGATGATCGCGGTCGCGCGCGACCTGATCGCCTCGGGCGAGATCGGCGAGGTCACCGCCTTTCGCGGCATCCATGCCGAGGATTTCATGGCCTCCGCCGACGCGCCGTTCAACTGGCGTTGCGAGGCGGCGCAGGCGGGCGGGGCGCTCGCCGATATCGGCAGCCACATCATCGCCATGGCGCGGCATCTGGTCGGGGAGATCGCCGAGGTCTCGGGCCGGCTGCATACCGCCCACCCGGTCCGGCGGGATGCGGCCGGCGCCGTATGCCCGGTGCTGGTGGACGACCAGATGGACGCGCTGATCCGCTTCGCCGGCGGCGCGACCGGCACGCTCTCGGCAAGCTGGGTCGCCACCGGCCGCAAGATGGGCCTGGGCTTCGAGGTCAGCGGCACCAGGGGGTCCTTGTTCTTCACGCAGGAGCGCTTCAACGAGCTTCAGCTCTACCGCGCGGATCATGGCCTGATGAACGGTTTCACCACGATCATGGCCGGGCCCGGCCATGGCGATTACGGCGCGTTCTGTCCGGCGTCGGGCCATCAGATCGGTTATAACGACCTCAAGACCATCGAGGTGAAGGCGGCGCTCGATGCGGCGCTCGGCCGGCCGTCAGCGGCGAAGGATTTCCGCGACGCGTTGCAGGTCGAGCGGGTGGCGGAGAGCATCCGCATCTCGCACCGCGAGCGGCGCTGGGTCGAAATTCCCGTCCAGGGCGGATGACGTTCAGCCAGGACGGCTGCCAGGGCGCGCGGCGCATATTGCCGTCATCCGCGGAGAGGTTGAATCAAGTCGTTGAATGTCGCGCTAGATTCGGGCGAGGGCCCGGAGCAGGTCTGCCTGGATCGCGGGGGTCGAGGCGAGCACGCTGCCACCCATCAGGTCCAGCTCCCCGCCCAGCGTATCGGTGACAAGCCCGCCCGCTTCCTGCACGATGACCACGCCCGCCGCCATGTCCCAGGCGCTGACGCTCTGTTCCCAATAGGCGTCGTGCCGGCCGCAGGCGACCCAGGCCATGTCGATCGCCCCCGCGCCCAACCGCCTGATGCCGGTGACCTGCGAGGTCAGCCGCTCCATCTCCGCATGGAATTGCGCGTGGTTGGGTTTGGTCGCGAAGGGAATGCCCACCCCTAGCACCGCCTCGCCCAGGGTCGCGCGCGGGGAGACGCGGATCTGCTTGCCGTCGAGCCAGGCGCCCTGGCCCTGCTCGGCCCAGAAGGTCTCGTGCAGCACCGGGACATGGGTGACGCCGGCGATCGCCTGGCCGTTCCTCGTCAGGGCGATATTGACCGCGAACAGCGGCGATCCGGTGAGGAAGTTGGTCGTGCCGTCGAGCGGATCGACGATCCAGACATGCTCCGCATCCGAACCGGCCCGCAGCCCGCCTTCTTCGCCCAGGAACCCGTAATCCGCGTTGTACGCCGCCAGCGCGTTGCGGACCGTCTCCTCGGCACGCAGATCGGCCTCGCTGAACATGTCGGCGGCGCCCAGCTTGCTTTGAATATGGAGCGAGGCGATCTGCGCCTGATCGGCGATCAGCCCTTCGCCGGCGCTGACGGCGGCCGCGATCATCGCGGAGAGGAGAGGGGACATGGCGATTCCTTCTTGGCCGGTCCCGCATACTCTTAGGGAACATATGTTCCAAAATATACGAGAATAGAAAATTGCTTGCATTCGCACTAAGCTTGTCACATTCGTAGCGCAACAAGAATGATCATGTTCCGGGAGAGAACGAGATGAGGGTCTATCTGCGCGGCCTGTCGGTCGCGGCATTGATGGCCGGCGCGGCGCCGTGCGCTCTGGCGCAGACTGCGACGCCGACTGCCCCCGTTGCCGCCACTGCCCCGGTTACTGCCACCGTCGAGACCGAGCCGACGCTTGGCTCCGGCGCGGACGGCGCGGTCCTCTTGTCCGATGCGGCCAACCCGTCGAACGGCCTGATCCTGGCCGGGGCGGAATCCGGCGGGATCGAGGTGTTCGACCTCAAGGGTAAACGAGTCGCCGCGCACAAGGTCGGCAACATCCGTGCGCTCGACCTGCGGCCAGGCGTGGCGCCGGGCGGCGGTGCGCTGCTCGTGGCGCTGGACGGGGCCATCAATCGCCCTGCCCTGTTCAGCGTATCGGCCGGGGCGGCGCTCACGCCGGTCGCGCTGAACGGCGTGAAGACGGACATGACGATCGCCGGCCTGTGCTTCGCGCGCAGCCACCGCGACGGCACGACCTATCTCTTCCTGCTCGGCGACGAAGGTGCGATCGAGCAATGGTCGCTCGCTCCCAATGCGGCCGGCGGCATCGACGGCCGGCTCGCCCGCCGCATGGCGCTGGGATCGGAGACCGGACATTGCGCCGCGGACGATCGCGGCACCGTCTATATCTCCCAGGAGATCGTCGGCGTCTGGCGCTTCTCGGTCGAGCCCGAGGCGGAGATCAAGCCGGAGATCGTCGATATCGTTCGCCTCGGTCACCTGACCGAGGAAGCCAAGGGCGTGGCGATCGGGCCGGACGGCCGGCTGGTGGTCTCCGACGCGTCGGCCAATCGCCTCAATTTCTACGATCCCGAAAAGGACTATGCTTATCTGGGTTCGGTTGCCGTGGGGGCGGTCGCGGGCGGCATCGACGGGGTCGAGGATGCGGGTAGCCTGACGGCGGCCGGCGGCATGCTGATCCTGGCCGATGACGACAATGCGCCCCAGACGCCCAATTTCAAGCTGGTGCGGTGGCAGGCGCTGCTCGACGCGGCGAAGCTGCCGGCCAAAGCGGCGCCGACGCCGCCCGCTGCCATCGCGCTGGCGTTGGCCACGGTCGAGACCAGGCCGGTCGAGACTGGCGGCGATGCAGCGGACGATCCCGCGATCTGGATTGATCCGGCCGATCCCTCGCGCAGCGTGATCATCGGCACGCAGAAACAGTCGGGCCTCTATGTCTATGACCTGTCGGGTCAGGTGCTCCAGTTCCTGCCCGACGGGCGGATGAACAATGTCGATCTGCGCGGCGGCTTCAGGCTCGGCGGCAAGACCGTGACGCTCGTCACCGCGAGCGACCGCACGCACAAGAGCATCGCCATTTACACGCTCGATCCCGCCAGCCGCCGCCTCGCCAGCGTCGCCGACGGGGTGCAGGCGACCGGCTTCGACGATCCCTATGGGCTGTGCATGTATCGCAGCGCCCGCACGGCCAGGACCTATGTTTTCGTCAACCAGGGCGATGGCGCGATGCGGCAATGGGAATTGATCGCGACGCCCGCCGGCAAGGTCCGCACCAGGCTGGTCCGCGACCTGCCCTTCGCCACCCAGGTGGAGGGCTGCGTCGCGGATGACGAGACGGGCATGCTCTATATCGGCGAGGAGGATCTCGGCATCTGGCGCCAGGGGGCTGAGCCGAGCGGGGGTGCGCCGCGGACGATGCTCGCGGCGGTGAAGGACAATCCCGCGCTCAAGGACGATATGGAGGGCATGGGCCTGTACAAGCTCGATGCAACGCGCGGCTATCTGATCGTGTCGAGCCAGGGCAATGACAGCTATGCCGTGTTCCGGCGCGAGGGCGATAATGCCTATGTCGGATCGTTCGTGGTCGGTGCAAACCCGGCGCTCGGCATCGACGGCATCTCGGAGACCGACGGACTGGACGTGACCAGCGCGTCGGCCGGCGACGCGTTCGCGCACGGCCTGATGGTCGCGCAGGACGGGCGCAACGTCTCGCCGCCGGAGCATCAGAATTTCAAGTTGGTACCATGGACCGCAGTGGCGGATGCGTTGAAGCTGCAACGTTAGGCAGGCAGAGCCTGTCAGGCCCAGCCTTTGCCGCGTCGGCGACAGGTTGTGATCTCACCGGTCAGTTCGCTGCTCACAGTCGCTGTGCGCTCGCTAGGCCGCATGCGTCTGCGCACCGGCGCGCGGGAATCGGCGGTCCCCATTTTCCTGCTTGGCGCAGCGTTGGAAGCAGGCCACCATAGAAATGTATCGTGTATAGCAACATTACTGCTTTAGATGGTCACTTCACCCTCGGTTTTGTCGGCATATTGTCAGAAACTGCGCTTGCACTGTTGCTTAATTAGCTATATTTATGGCTATGGTAGAATAGGCATAGGAGAGGGGCAGCGCCAGCGACCGGCCTTTGATGGCTCCTTCCAGTTCCGGCATGGGTGGTGGGCAATGTCTCCCGCATGGCGGCAACCGGTGCGCACGAATTTCCACCTCCATTTGCGAGGCGATCGCGCGGAGGGCATGACTGCCCGGTCGCGTCTAGCTGTTCGATCTCCACGCAACGAGATCGGGAAGCCGGCACCGACGATAAAAGCCGGCAGGAGAGGAGAAGCGACATGAACACCATCTTCGCGTCCTGTGCCCGCCGCGCCCGGCGGTCATTGCTTGCTTTGGGAGCCGCCGCTGCGGCGATCGCGCCGACCGCCAGCCTGGCCGACCCGCCCTCGACGCTCTACGGGCTTGCCTGGGAGGAGACCTTCAGCGGGACGTCGGTCGACACCAGCCGCTGGAATTTCCGCACCGATGTGAAGGCGTTGAGCGCGCAGCTTGCCGCCAATGCGGTCATCGACAACGGCCAGCTCAGCCTGTTGATGAAGCAGGAGAGTGTGAGCGGCAAAGCGTATACGGGTGCCGGCGTCATCAGCAAGCAACTGTTCGGCTATGGCTATTTCGAGGTCCGCGCCAAGAACACCACCAACACCGGCTGGCATAACAGCTTCTGGATGATGGCGGGCGACGGCAGCGACACCTTCGCCGCGGGCCGCTATCTCGAGATCGACCAGGCGGAGATCGAAACGGCGGACCAGACTCATGTCCCGAGCGGGCTGCAGATCTGGAACGGCCAGGCGGGGTCGGGCGCCAATATCGGCGGCCCGCGCTGCGCGACCTACGCACCCGGCGTGAACCTGACGGCCGCCTATCACACCTATGGCGCCGATTGGCGCGAGGGTGCGGTCGACTTCTATCTCGACGGTACGAAATATTGCACGCTGGCCTATTCGACGACTCAGTATCGCCAGGATCCGGTGAACATCTGGCTGACCGCCATTGCCTATCGCACGCCGGTCTCGGTCGGTGGTACGCCGCAATATTACGACACGGTCAGGTTCTACAAACGCGACCAATATGTGATGAACGGCCGCTACGGCTATAGCGAGAGCGGCACGGGCTGGCTTGACAGCACGCTGGCTGGTTTCGGCCTGATGCCGCAGCGCTATTCGTGCACCGCCGGCGCCAAGGCGATCTTTGCGCCGGGGTTCAACCAGTCGGGCGACTATCACGTCTATATCTGGAAGACGGTCAACGCGAACGCCGACACACAAGCCGAAGTCCGCGTCCAGGCGGCGTCGGGAAACACCACCACGACTATCAACTTCGCGACCGGCACCTCGGGTTGGGTGGATCTGGGCATCCATAGCTTCAATGCGGGCACGACCAACCCTGCGATCGGCGTAACCAACACCGTCCATGCCGGCTGTCAGCGCGCCGGGGCGGTCAAGTTCGTCCGCGTGTAAGCCATGGCGACGACCATGCGGCGCGGGATTGCCCTGGGAACCATGGTGGTTGTTCTAGGGGTGGCGGTTAGCCTTCTAGTCTCTCGTTCCGAAAGGATCGTGGAGCAGGATGCCATCCGTGTCGTCGCGGCGCCTGCGCGCTACCCCGCGGCGGTTATCACGCCGGTTCCGGCGGCGTCCCCGACGCCTCTGGAGCCGGCAGAGGCCGGAAACCGCTATAGTTCGGGAGTCGATCCGCCGGCTCCGCGAGAGGCAAACGCGCCGAATTATGCCGATCTCGGCGTGCTGCCGGCCATCTGAACGAAAGGACGAACAAGGGAATGACGAACGACATGAGCGGATCGAGGCGGCGTTTCCTGACGGGAGCGGGGGCGCTGCCGCTTGTTGCGATCGCGGGCCGGGCGGAAGCACAGGAGGCGCCGCCCGTCTCGCCCTTCACTGCCTTCTCGATCGATCCGCGCGAACCGGACTTGGTCGTGCCGCTCTGGCCCGAGGGGAAAATGCCGGGCGGGCCAGTCCCGGCCATTACCGAGACGATTGACGATCAATGGGACACCGCGGGCCTGCGCTACCGCGTCGGCGTGCATGTCACGCGACCGACCATCGCCTATTTCGCGCCGGCCAACCCAAGCGGCGCGGCGGTGCTGATTTGTCCCGGCGGCGGTTATTCGCGCGTGGGAATCGACCGCGAAGGTTATGAATGCGGGCGCTGGTTCGCTTCGCTCGGCATTGCGGCCTTCGTGTTGCGCTACCGGCTCCCCGGCGATCGCTGGGGTGCCGGGCCGGCGGTGGCGCTGCAGGACGCGCAGCGCGCGATGCGGCTGATCCGCGCGGGCGGGGCGGGGCGCTGGCGCGTCGATCCCAAGCGGGTGTTTGTGATGGGCGGCTCGGCAGGGGGGCATCTTGCCGGAAGCCTGTGCGTCAAGGTCTATGACCGTACCTATGCGCCGATCGACGAGGCGGACCGCCTGCTGACTCGACCCGACGGGGCAATCCTGCTCTATCCGGTGGTGTCGATGGGCCCGTCCGGCCATGCTGGTACGCGGCTGGCCCTGCTTGGACCCAGTCCTTCAACGAGCGACATCGCCGCATGGTCGCTCGATGGCGCGCTGCCGGGCATCACGCCGCCGATCTTTCTGGTTCATGCGGTGCACGACCGGGTCCTGCCGGTCGATCATTCGCTGGCGTTGTTCGCGGCGGTGCGCGCCTCGGGCGGCGCCATCGACATGCACCTGTTCGATGAAGGGGCGCATGGGCTGGGTTTTCGCGGTGATCCGGCCTGGCCGATGTCGAATTGGCCGACCCTCGCGCGGCAATGGCTGGTGCGAAACAGTCTCGCCTGACGCGGCCTAGGCGGGCCGTAGCCGCGAGCGCGGCTGGCTGCGCAGTGCGCCCCAGGCGACGAGCGCCGCGAGCGGGTGGAGCAAGCCCATCAGCAGAAATATCTGCGGATAATTTCCCGACTGGACCAATTGGCCAACCAGTTGGGTCGAGAAGATGCCGCCCAGCCCGCTGCCCGCCGCGACGAAGCCGAACACGGTGGCCACCACACGCGTCGGATAGAGATCGACGATCAGCGTTCCCAGGTTGATCTGGAAGATCAGGTGCGCAAACGCGACCAGCGCGGCGACGGCGAGCGTCAGCGGAATGGCGGGCGAGGTCGAGATCAGCATGCCCAGCGGTGCCAGCAGCGCGGCGATCCCGACCGCGGTGATGCGGCTGCGGACGGGCGTCATGCCGCGGCGGATGAGCCAGCCGGAAAAGAGCCCGCCGCCGATGCTGCCGAAATCCGCGGCTAGATAGACGATCCAGGCGGTGGCGGCGACTCCGGCCAGGTCCATGCCGCGTTCGTCGGCGAGATATTTGGGGAACCAGAACAGGTAGAAATACCAGACCGGGTCGGCGATCAGCCGCGCCAGGGCGAAACCCCAGAGTGGCCGCTCGCGCAGGATGGCGCCCCAGGGTGTCGGCTCGCGCGCCGTTATACGGGCTTGCCGGTCGCGCGGGTAGATGGCGAGCCACGCGGCCAGCCATACGAAGCCGAGCGCACCGGTCGCGACGAAGGCGGTGCGCCAGCCATGGGTCAGCGCCAGCCAGCCGATCAGTGGCGGCGAGATCGTCGCGCCGACCATGGCGCCCGCCGTATAGGCGCCGAAGGCGAAACCGCGCTCGTGCGGCGGGAAATGTTCGGAGATCGCCTTGGGGCCGGCGGTATAGTTGCCGGCCTCGCCGAGCCCCAGCATCGCGCGCGCGCCGCCAAGGGCCGCGGCGCTCCGCACCAGGCCGGTCGCCATATTGGCCAGCGACCACCAGCCGACGAACAAGGCGAGCGACAGCCGCGTGCCGAGCCGGTCGGTCACCCAGCCGGCGCCAAGATAGGCGAGCGTATAGGCGATCAGGAAGAACTGGACGATCCGGGCATAGCCGAGATCGGAGATGTGGAGATCGCGCTGCACGAGCGGCGCGAGGATCGAGAGCGTCTGCCGGTCGACATAGTTGAGCACGGTCGAGGCGAAGAGCAGGGCGAGGATCGCCCAGCGCATCCGGCTCACGCCGTGCGGTGCCGTGCCGGGCGCCTCGACCTCATCGGCCGCTCCAACCGGTTGCGCGGCCTGTTCAGCCACTTTCAGCCGCCAATCTCGGGGGTGGCCTCACGCAGGGCGGCGACGAGCTGTTCGGTTCCCGATTCGGGTATCCAGCCCGAGAGCGCGATGCCGGCATGCGCGGGATCGCCGGTCGAGACGGCGACGACATGATGGTCGCGCTCGTCGGCGACATGGACTCGGGCATAGCCGAGGCGCCGCACCTCGGCGAGCTTGGCGAGGAGCTGGTCGATGCCCTGGGGGAACATCGGAATCTCGCGATCCTTGTAGAGTTCGCACACCTCATCGTCCTCGAGTTCGGAGAGCAGAACGATGCCGATGCCGCTCGTCGTCGCCGGCAACAGGCCGATGCGGCCGAGCCCGCGCGACGCCTCGATGCCCGGCGGCGCGTGGAACAGATAACTCACGCTGTCGCCCCACAGCACGCCCAGCGCGACCGTATGGCCGAAGCGGCGCAACCCTTCGAGGACCGGCAACGCCCGGCGAATAAGGCCGGATGCGAACAGGCTCTGCGCGGCGAGCACGTGCATCCCCGGGCCCGCGGTATATTTGCGGTTGGCGGTCTGCCGGGCGATGCCGAGATAGGCCAATGTCTTGAGCAGCCGGTTGATCTTGGTCGGATCGGCATTGAGCCGCCGCGCCAGCTCGCGGCACCCGACCGGCTCGGGCGAGGTCGCGAGCGCCTGGAGCGTGGTGATGCCGTCGATCAGGCTCTGATTGGGCTGGGCGTTGAGTTTAGGGCGCACGGTCGCATCCTATGCACCAAGCCGCGGCTGCCGCCAAACGAAGCGCGGCGGCGCTCATGCGACCTGCTCGGCATGGTGCCAGAAGCGGGCGCTGGGCTCGACGCCCAGACCAGGTCCGGTGGGGAGTATATAGCCCGCCGCGCCATGGCCCATGTCGGTATCGAGCAGCACCAGGTTCCGCTCGAATACCGAATGCTGCCATTCGTGCTTCCAGAGCTGCGGGATCGTTGCCGACGCGTTGAGGCTCGCGGCGAGGAAGATGCCCGTGCCGACCGTCGCATGTGGCGCGACCGCTGCGCCGCGCCCGGCGGCGATCGTCGCGATCCGCATGAACTGGGTGATGCCGGTATGGCCCATTTCGGGCTGGATATAGGCCAGCGGTCCGGCGGCGAGCCGGTTCGCCGCCTCATAATCGGTGTACCATTCCTCGCCGGCAGCGATGGGGACCGGGCTCTCCGATGCCAGCCGGGCGAGACCGGCCATGTCTTCGGGCTTGACCGGCGCCTCGGCGAAATGGGGGCGCAAGGGGGCCAAGCGCGCGAGCAGGGCCAGCGCCGCCGCCATGTCGAACTTCCAATGGAGATCGACCAGGATCTCGGCATCGTCGCCGAGCGCGGCGCGCAGCGCGGCCATTTCCTCGACCACCCCCTCATGGCTCACCACCGCGGCGAACTTGACCGCGTCGATGCCGCGCACCTGCCAGTCGCAGGCAAGCGCGACGCGCTCTTCGAGCGTGGCGGCCGGGAGCCCGGAAAGATAGCTGGGGATCGTTGCATGCGCCGGCGGGCCGAGCAGATCGCGGACCGGAACGCCCGCGCCCTTGCCCTTGAGGTCCCATAAAGCGATGTCGATCGCGGCGATGGCGTCGACATGGAAACCGCCCCAGCAACCGCGCACGCGCATCAGGCCGTACAGCATATCCCAGGTCGCGCCGATATCGCCGGCATCATGCCCGATCAGCACGGGGACGAGCAGGTCGTTGATGATCTCGCAGGTCGCGCGCGGCGCGCAGATCCCGTAGGTCTCGCCCCAGCCGATGCTGCCGTCTTCGGCCGTGACGCGCACCACGATCGAGCGGTCGACGGTCGGGTAGATCGTGCCATTGCCCCGCCGCACGATATAGCCGCGCGCATTGACGCTCTCATCCGGCCCGAGCGGCCCTAGATAGGGCGTGTCGCGCGGGACGGTGACGATGAAGGTGTCGATCGCGGCGATACGCATGGTCAGGCAAGGGCTCCCTGCGGGGCTTCGGACGGGAGCAGGTCTGCCAGCCGCGCCAGCAAGGCGTCCAGCTCAGCGCGATCATGGCGGTCGAGTTCCGGGCCGGGCGCACGGACATAGGTGCTGTCGATGAGGCCGCGCCGCTGGAGCACCGCCTTGGTCAATCGCCAGCGGAAGATCGCCTGCATGTTGAGCAGCGGCAGCGTGCGCTCGAACAGGTCGCGCGCCGACTCATGCTCGCCTGCGGCGAAGGCGTCGAGCATCAGAACATGGAGCTCGGTGATCTCGCAGGCCGGCATGGTCCCGCGCGCGCCGCGCGCCAGCTCATCGATCACATGGCGCGCACCCGCGCCGCCGAACACAGCATCGAGCGAGTCGCCGGCAAGCTCGGTGAGGCGCGTGATGCGCTGGCCGGAAGGGGGTGCCTCCTCCTTGACGAAGCGGATGCCGTCGACGCGGTGCGCCAGATCGGCGACCTGATCGAGCGGCAGGCCGATGCCCATGGGCGGCGGCGCGTTTTGCAGCATGATCGCGATGCCCGAGCCCTGGTGCGCCGCCTGGAAGAATCCGGCCATGGCGTCGAGATCGCCGGCGAAAGTCTTCGGGGTGAGGATCATCGCCGCCACCGCGCCCGCCCGAGCCCCGGCCTCGGCAAAGGCGATGGCTTCCTTCGTATCGCCCGTGCTCGCGCCGACCACGAACGGCAGGCGCCCGTCGAGCCATTCGCCGATCCGCGCGGTCAGGTGCAGACGTTCGTCGACGGCGAGCGTATCATATTCGCTGGCAAGGCCCGGGAAGACCACCCCCTGCGCGCCGGCCGCGACGATATAGTCGAGCACGCGGCGCATACCGGCCTCGTCCACCGCGCCGCTGGCGGTGAAGATCGTCGGCAGAATCGGTAGCACACCCTTCAGCTCGGCCACGTCCACTCCTCAGCATTGTGTTGCTATATTTGTAATCTTTGCGCGATTGCGGTGCTCTGTCAATTGCAGTGTTGCGATAATCGCACATAAGGGTTGAAGGGTATCGAGGGTATTGCGCGCTATCATCTGTTGCTTTAATAGAGACGTATTGAGGGCGCCAGGGCGTAACAGCGCCGCGCCCTTCATGAGAGGATGAAAGGGGAGAGGCATGAAGAATCGCGCCGTTCAGGGTCTGCTGGTGTCCACCATATTGGCATCGGCCTTTGTTGTTGCCGGGCCGGCAGTGGCCCAGACCGCCAGCGCGCCGTCCGATGCGGCTTCGGCTGGTCAGGAAGGCCCCGACATCGTCGTGACCGGAATCCGCCAGAGCCTGGGGGCGGCACGCGACATCAAGCGTGACTCGTCACAATTCGTCGATGCGATCGTCGCCGACGACATCGGCAAGCTGCCCGACCGCAACGTGGCCGAATCGCTCGCCCGCGTCTCCGGCATCCAGGTCGACCGCGGCATCGCGGAGGGCACCAACGTGTCGGTGCGCGGCCTTCGCCAGAATGTCTATCTGTTCAACGGCCGTGAGATCGTCGATGCGACCGGCCGCGGCGGCACGGGCCTCGACCAGCTCGGCAGCTCGACCTACGGCATCCTCGCGCTCGTTCCGTCCGAACTCATCTCGCGCCTGGAGGTGACCAAGCTGGCGGGCGCCGACCAGATCGCCGGCGCGCTTGGCGGCATCATCGACATCGAGACCCGCAAGCCGCTCGACGGCCCCAACCAGCTCGCGGCGAAGGTCGGCGTCACCTATGACGACCTGACCGAGAAGCCGAGCTACGAGCTGTTCGGCCTTGCCTCCCACAAATTCGCCAATGATACGCTGGGCGTGCTGCTCTCGGCGTCCTGGGGCCGCCGGCGGTTGTCGCAGCAGGGCCTCGATACTTTCGCCGGCTATACCCGCTTCACCGATGGTGGCGGTGTCGCCCATTTCGGCAATTCGGACGTCCGCCCTGAGGAGATCGACGAGCGTCGCAGCAAAATCGGCCTCGACGGCGTGATCCAGTGGAAACCTTCGCAGGGCGTCGAGTTCACGCTCGACAGCTTCTATTCGAAGCTCACCTCCGACCGCAACCGCTACTGGCTGTCGTTCAATCCGCTCACCGGGCTCAGCAACGCCAAATATTCGCCGAACAATGTGCTGCTCTCGGGCACCGCGGCGACGCCGGTGCTGACCAACACCGAATTCGCCGACACCAAGGCGGATACCTGGTCTTCGGCCCTGCGCGGCAAGTTCGACGTGGCGGATGGCGTGAAAGCGAGCGCGGAGGTTTCGTATAACCGGTCCTCGTCAAGCTATCGCCAGATCTATTTCCGCCTCCAGCCGATCGCGTCGATCACGCCGACCGTGCAGTTCGATCTCTCGCAGGGCGATTTCGGGTCGTACAACATCAGCGGGATCGACCTGACCGATCCGGCGCAACTGCGCTTCACGATCTTCTTCCAGAATCTCTACCGCGCGGAGACCAAGGCGACGGCCGCGCGCTCCGATTGGGATGTCGACCTGGGTGGCGGTTTCCTGAAGAATCTGGGCTTTGGCGCACGCTATCAGAATCTCGACACGCAGACCCGGCCATCGCTGGCGGACATCCGCCCGGCTGGCGGAATCCCGGCGACCCAGCTTGCCTCGTTCCTGACGCTCCACTCGAACCCGGATTTCGCATCGGGCGATTTCCAAGGCCTGCCGCGCTCGTTCCTGACTTCGAGCGAAGCCGTCTCTCCGGGTTGCAGCGTGTTCACCGCCTTCCCGGCGGTGTCGCAATCGGCGGCCTGCCTCAACCCGACGGGCACGACCAACGCGCTTGCCGGCACCTATGAGATCAAGGAGAAGTTCCTCGAAGGCTATGGCAAGGTGGATTTCGGGACCGCGCTCGGCGGCATGGACCTGAGCGGCAATGTCGGCGTGCGGTATCTGCACCGCGACATGGACTCGATCGGCAATCTGATCAGCACCTCCGGCGCCGCGACGCCGACCGTCTTCAAGCGCACCGACGATGAATGGCTACCCTCGGCGACGATGAAGCTCGACCTGAGCGGCGGCATGCTGTTCCGCCTCGGCGCGGCCAAGGTCGTCGCTTTCCCCAACACCGCCGACCTCAACAACGGCCTCACCCTGTTCAACACGGCGGTATTCGTTGGGGGCGTTCAGGTGACGCCCGGCACCGGCAATGGCGGCGCGCCTAACCTCAACCCCTACAAGGCGAACCAGATCGACGCCTCGCTCGAATATTATTTCGGCAAGCAGGCGCTCGTGTCGGTCGGCCTGTTCTACAAGGATGTCTCGACCTTTATCGTCTCGCAGCAGAGCGCCGAGACCTATGCCGGGGTCAACTATCTGATCAATCGCCGCATCAACGGCGCCGGTGCCAAGGTAAAGGGTATCGAAGGGCTGTTGCAGCTGCCCTTCTACTTCCTGCCAGGGGCGCTCGACGGCTTCGGTATGGTCGCCACCTATTCGTACATCGACTCGACCACGCCGATGCGCGACGGTGTCGGGCGCGTGCTGCCTTTTCCGGGGCTGTCGAAGAACAACGTCAACCTGATCGGCTATTACGAGAAGGGACCGGTGAGCCTGCGCGTCGCCTATAATTGGCGCGACGACTATCTGGTCAGCCTGTCGGCCGCCAACACCGGTATCTACAACGATACCTATACCGATCTGTCGGCGACTTTCCGGTACGATTTCACACCGAACCTTTCGCTCGGCCTCGAAGTAAACAACCTCCTCAACGAGAAGCAGCGTACCTATGACGGAAGCTCGGAGGCGCTGCGGACCAATCTGTTCTTCGGGCGCATGTTCAAGGCGAGCATCAGCGCCAAGTTCTGAGGCGTTCGCGGAGCGGGTTGAGGGAGAGACGAGTGGCCGGTGAACTTGACGGGCAGATCGCGCTCGTGACGGGTGCGGCAAGCGGTATCGGTGCGGCGATCGCCGCCCGGTTCCGCGCCGAGGGCGCCAGGGTCGCTGGGCTGGATGTGGTGCCGTCCATCGGCTGCGACCTCGACCTCGTTGCCGATCTCCGGTCCGATACGGCACTGGCCGGGGCGTTCGCGCGAATGACCGCGACACTCGGCGCGCCCGGCATTCTCGTTCATGCTGCGGCCGCCTCGGTCCCCGGCGGCACCATCGACACCGATCCGGCGGCGTTCGCCGACATCTATGACGTGAATGTGATCGGCGCGGTGCGGCTGTTGCGGCTGTGCGTGCCGCCGATGCGAGCGGTGGGAAAAGGAGCGATCATATTTCTCTCCTCGATCAACGCCGACTTCGCCACGCCCACGCTGGCGGCCTATGCGGCGTCGAAAGCCGCGCTCGACAGTCTGACGCGGACGGCCGCGCTTGAATTCGCGCCGGACCGTATCCGGGTGAATGCGATCGCGCCCGCCTCGATCGACACGCCGTTGTTGCGGGGATCGTTCGAGCTGCAATCCGATCCCGAGCGTGCCCGGGCCGAAAATGCCCTGCGCCATCCACTCGCCCGGCTGGGCACGCCGGAAGAAGTGGCCGAACTCGCGCTGTTCCTGGCGTCCGATCGCGCCTCGTGGATCACTGGCGCCATCCATCCGATCGACGGAGGCGCGCGTGTCACGCGGCGGTGAAGGCGGCGAGATCGTCGGGGTCAATTGGGGCAGCTCGAACTTTCGCGCCTATCGTATCGCGGCGGACGGATCGGTGCTCGACGACTATGCCGCGCCCGCCGGCGTCGCCGCGCTCGACCGCCTCGGCATGGCGGCGCAGATAGACGCGCTGGTCGCGCGCTGGCCCGATCACGGGCCGATCTATGCGTCGGGCATGATCGGATCGAACATCGGCTGGAGCGAGATAGCCTATGCCGAGGCGCCTGCCGGGCTGCGCGAACTGGCCGGCGCGGCGACGCTTGCCGAGATCGGATCGGCGACGGTGCGGATCGTGCCGGGCATCGCCTGCCGTCGGGCGTTCGACGGGGCGCCGGACATCATGCGCGGCGAGGAGATCGAACTGCTCGGGCTCTCCACCCTGGCCGGGGCCGATGGCCTGGTCGCCCTGCCGGGCACGCATACCAAATGGGCGCGGCTGGAGGCGGGACGGATCCTCGACTTCTTCACCAGCATGTCGGGCGAGATATTCGATCGGCTGACCGCCCAGGGCCTGCTCGCCTCGATCGTCGAGGGCGAGGCGGTGGATGGCGCTGCCTTTCTGGATGGCGTCGCGGCGGGCGGGGCGGGCGGTCTTGGCCTCGGCACCCTGTTGTTCGGCGCTCGGGCACGCGTGATCCGGGGCGACCTGCGCCGCGCCGACGCCGCGTCCCACATTCGCGGGCTGTTGATCGGATCGGAGATAGCCGATGCGATCGCGGTCAACCCCGGCCTTGCGGGGGCGCGCGTGCCGCTGGTCGGCAATGGCCCGCTCTGCCGGCTCTATGCGAGCGCGCTCGCCTCGATCGGCGTTTCGAGCAGGATCGTCGATTCCCGCGAAGCGTGCCTGGCCGGTTTCCGCGCGCTGCACGAGGCGCGGGCGGCATGATCGTCGGCGGTGCAGCGGCGAGGCTCGATGCGCTGCTCGACGAAATGCCCGTCGTTGCGATCCTGCGCGGAGTGCGCAGCAGCGAAGCGTTGGCCGTGGTCGAGGCACTGTACGACGCCGGCATCCGCGTGGCGGAGGTGCCGCTCAACTCGCCCAACCCGTTCGACACGATCGCCTTGCTCGCCGCGCGGCTCGGCGATCGTATGATGATCGGTGCCGGCACGGTGACCGATGTGGAGCAGGTCCGGCACATCGCCGATTGTGGCGCTGCGCTGTGCGTATCGCCCGACAGCAATATGGCCGTGATTGCCGAGGCGCTGCGGCTCGGGTTGGTGCCGGTGCCGGGCTGCGCGACCCCGACCGAAGCCTTTGCCGCGCTGGCGGCGGGTGCGCGGCATCTGAAATATTTTCCCACGGCCGGGCATGCGGGCGATATCGCCGCGCTGCGCACCGTGCTGCCGGCCGGGGTGCGGCTGCTGGCCGTGGGGGGCGTGACCCCGGCGACCATCCCCGGCCTCCGCAAGGCCGGGGTCGATGCTTTCGGGATCGGATCGGACCTCTACAGCCCGGGCCGCACCGCGGCCGATGTCGGCGCGCGCGCGACATCGCTGATGGCGGTGCTGGCCGGGGCGGGGTCCGTTGCGCGGCTCGTCTGCAACCCGGAGGCTGGGATCGGCGAATCGCCGGTCGCCGAAAGGGACGGGTCGATCGCCTGGGCCGATCCGATCACGTCGCGGCTGCTGCGCCTTGTCGACGGAAGGCTCGACGAAACATCGCTGGCCCGGCCGATATGGTCGCTTGCCGCCACGCCGTCGGGGCCACTGGTCGGGACGCTTGAGAACAGCTTCTGCACGCTCGACCCAGATAGCGGCATTCAGCCGGGGCCTGTGGCGGCGGTGGCATCGGGGAGCCGGTTCAACGACATGGCGGTCGATCCCGCAGGCGGGCTTTGGGCGGGCGCCATGCACAAGGGCGTGCTCGCAGGGCGCGGCGCGATCTTCCATGCGTGCACGGCCGATGCTGAGCCGCAATGCGTCGTCCAGGGCCTCGGCGTGCCGAACGGCATGGCGTTTTCGGCGGACGGCCACACCCTGTTCGTGATCGACACGCTGGCACGGACGCTGCTCTCCTTTCCGGTGACGGGCGGGGCGCTGGGCGAGCCGGTGATCGTTACCGATTTCATGAATGTTCCGGGTAAGCCCGATGGAATGACATCCGGTCCCGATGGCAGTTTCTGGGTCGCGATGTGGGGCGGCTCCTGCATCGCCCAGATCGGCCGCGACGGCGCGCTACAGCGCACGATAGCCGTCCCGGCACCGCAGGTGAGCAGCATCTGTCTTGCGGGCTCGACGCTATTCGTCACCACCTCGCGCATGCGGCTGACTCCGCAGCAGCTCGTCGATCATCCGGGTTCGGGCGGCCTCTTCGCGATCGACCTGGAGGGCGTGTGACGGACGCCAAGACAGAGCACCTGCGAGCGGTGATGGCCACGACGATGCGGTGGAATTTCCGCGTCTGGGGCTTTGGCGAGGCGATCGCGCTGCGCGGGCTGTTGCGCGCCGGCGACCTGCTCGGCGATCCGGAGCCCTTCGGTTTCGTCCACGGCATCCTGCGCGGCTGGCTCGGCCGGGGCGTCGCGCGCAGCAACGAGGATCATGTCGGTGCCGGTCGCGAACTGGTCGACTGTTATCGCCGCACCGGCGATGCCCGATTCCTCGATGCCGCGCGGGCGCTCGCCGCGCTCAACGCCGGCTTTCCGAAGGGGCCGACCGGCGCGCGCTATCATCGCGGCGATACGCCCGGCTGGCGCTGGCAGATCTGGGTCGACTGCATGGATGTGGACGGCCCGTTCCTCGCGGAGCTTGCGCGTGAGACCGGGGAGCAGGCCTATTTCGACCAGGCAGTGGAAGAACTGCTCGGCTATGCCCGCGCGCTCCAGGTCGAAAACGGGTTGCTCACGCACGGTTTCGAGCGTGACTGCGGCCGGAACGGCCGGCTCTGGGCGCGCGGCAATGGCTGGGCGCTCATGGGGCTGGTCGACACGCTGGCGATGCTGCCGCGCGAGCACGCGGCCTGGGCTGAGCTGCACCAGCGCACGATCGCGCTGGTCGACGCGCTCGCCCACGCGCAGGACGAGAGCGGCCTGTGGCATACCGTGCTGGATGAGCCCTCGACCTATCTCGAATCCACCCTTGCCGCGATGGCGGCCTATGCGCTCCATGAAGGGTTCGCGCATGGCGTGCTCGACGCGGCGGCTTATGGCGACATGGAGCGCCGCGCGCGCGCCGCGATGCATGCGCAGGTTGCACCCGACGGCACGCTGTCGCTGGTCAGCGACGCCACGCCGGTCGGTGCGCTCGGCACCTACGCCACGCGCCCATTCGGCATGTTCCCCTGGGGGCAAGGACCCCTGTTGCTCGCCTTGTGCCAGGAGTTCTTATGAAGATCGTCAGGGTCCAGGCCTTCCCCATCCAGGCCGAGCCGACCGACACGCGTCCCTATTGGGGCAGCCGTGCCTGGGGAACCGAGCGCGCGGCGGGCCAGGCCGAGCTTTCGACCGAATATCCCGTGCCGCTGCGCCGCCGTTTCCTTTATTCGCGCACGATCGACACGGTGGTGGTGCGGATCGAGGCCGACACCGGCCATGTCGGCTGGGGCGAGGCCAAGGCGCCGGTCGCCCCACAGGCGACCGCGACGATCATCGACCTGCTGCTCACCCAGGTCCTGATCGGCGCCGATCCCCGCGACGTGACGGTGCTGTGGGAGCGGATGTACGCAGGCATGCGGGTGCGCGGCCACCGTGCGGGCTTCTATCTCGAGGCGATCGCGGGCGTCGATATCGCGCTCTGGGATATCGCTGGCCAGGCGGCGGGCGCGCCGATCTGCACCTTGCTGGGCGGGCGCATGCGCGAGTCCGTGCGCGTCTATGCATCGGGCATTCCCTCGCTCCCGCTCGAAGCGCCCGACGATGCGATCGCCGAGCTGGTCGCGGAGGCGAAGTCGCTCAACGCGGCGGGCTATACCGGCGTCAAGGTCGCGATCGGTCGCGGCGTGCGCGGCGATCTGCGCGTGATCCGGGCGCTGCGCGATGCGATGGGTGAGGACTTCGCCATCTATGCCGACGCAGCCGGCGTCTATTCGCGCGCCGACGCGCTCCGCCTGGGCCAGGCACTCGAAGAGCTTGACGTTGGTTTCTTCGAGATGCCGATCCCGCCGGAGGACGTCGAGGGTTATGCCGAACTCGCGCAGAAGCTCGCCATCCCCATCGCGCTCGATTCGATCATGAGCCGGCACGAGACGGTTGAGCTGATCCGCAATCGCGCGATCGACGTGGTCCAGCCCGATGTCTGCCGCGCCGGCGGGATCACCGAATGCCGCCGGATCGCCGAACTGGCGGATTGCTTCGGCCTTGCCTATCAGCCCCATGTCAGCATCGGCTCGGCGATCCATGTCGCCGCCAGCGCGCATCTCGCCGTGGCGATGCCGAATGCCATGGTCTGCGAATATTGGATCGGCAGCAACCCGATCGGCAATGCCGTGATCGAGCAGCCGATCGAGCTGAGCAACGGAGAGCTTTCCGCGCCCGACAATCCGGGGCTGGGCATCCGCGTGCTTTCGGACAAGCTGCTCGCGCACGTCGGCAAACCGAGACCGGAATAGGACGAAGAGACGTTCCAGGCCGGCATGCCGCCGAGCGACGGAGTCTTGCGCCTTTTGACGAGCGACCTCTTCATATCGCCCGTCTGTCTGCCGCTCGACCAGGGTCGAGCGGCACCTTTCTATACGGACAGCGCCAGGACGAAGGCGCGCGCATTGGCGCCGACCTCGGCAGCGCTCATGCCGGGCTTGTAGAGCGCCGATCCAAGCCCGAAGCCTGCGGCGCCGGCTGCGGTCCATGGTCCCATCGTGTCGGGCGCGATGCCGCCGACCGGGAGCAGGCGCGCCTCCTTGGGCAGCACGGCGCGCATTGCCTTGACCACGGCGGGGCTGGCGGCCTCGGCCGGGAACAGTTTGAGCGCGGTTGCGCCCGCTTCGAGCGCGGCAAAGGCCTCGCTCGGCGTGGCGATGCCCGGCAGCGAGACGAGCGCCGCCGCCGCGCTCGCCGCGATCACGCGGAGATTGGTGTTGGGCGAGATGATCATCGTGCCGCCCGCCGCGGCCACCGCGGCGACCTGATCCACGCGCAGCACCGTGCCCGCGCCAATGATCGCCCGGCCCGCGAAACGTGTCGCGAGCCGCGCCACGCTGTCGAGCGGATCGGGCGAGTTCATCGGGACTTCGATCAGGGTGAAACCCGCCTCGACCAGCGCCTCGCCGATCTCCTCGACTTCGGCCGGCGTCACGCCGCGCAGGATTGCGATCAACGGGCACCGCGCAAAGGCGGCGTCGAAGGCGGCGACAGGGCTCATGGTGTTGCTCTTGCTCCGATGGCGATGATTCCCGCGCTGAACGCGGCGTGGCTGTCGACCAGGCGCGCCGTACGGCCATGCGCTTCGATTGCCGCGGCATAAAGGCCGCCGAGCACCGGGTCGGCGAGGATATGGACAATGTCGTGGCCCTGCGTCTGGAGCCGTACCGCGACATCGCTGCCGATCAGCAGCCCGCTGGCGAAGCTCGCCGCATCCTTGTCGTCACGCTCGCCGAGCAACTTGGCGGCACGGATGCCGAACAGCGAGGCGGCCAGATCGCACTTGCGACCCTCTTCGACCCCCGCGAGGAAGGCGGAGCCTTGGGTCACCTCCCCACCGAGCTGCGCCGCGAGCAGGCCGTGCGTCCGCAGCAAAGCGAACAGCTCCCCGGTCATTGCCGTGGTGAAGCCGGCGATGCGGCCGTCCACCATCTCGACCCATTTGCAATGCGTGCCGGGCTGCACCAGCAGCGCATCGGCCGGGACCAGCCCGGCTTCGGCTGCGCCAAGCAGCTGGACCTCCTCGCCGCGCATCACATCGGCCGGGTCGGTGGTCGAAACCCCGGGCACGATCGCTGTGCGCGGGGCGATCCACAACAAATTGGCCGCAAGTTCGCCGATCCCGGCCGGTGCCGGAACATAGCGCGCGGTCCGCCAGCCGATGTTCGACCCGACCATCCCGGCCATCACCAGCGGCAGGTCGCCGAATCCGGCGCGGATTGCCGCCGCCTCGCGTTCGAAATCCTCGATCGCCGTCACGCCCCTGCCGTCGCGTTCGCTATGCACGACCGCGCCGCCCTCGATCAGGAAGATGCGCCGGTTGGTCGTCCCCCAATCGACGGCAAGGAAGCGATCTTCAAAGCTCACCACCAGGTCGCGTAAAGCGCGATCAGGATCAGGACAACGCCCACGCCGCCGATATTGAACGCATTGGTCGTGCGGAAGCTGACGCCTTCCATCGTGACCCGGTTGGCGTCGCCGCGGCCCTTCACGAGCAGCGATATCGCTATCGCAAGGAACAGGCTGACCACGAATACGAACATCATGCGGTTCATGAACGGGAAGAGATAGGCATTGAGCGCCTCGGGCAGCCAGGGAGAGGGGATGCCCATCTTGAGAATGTAGGAAAGCAGGACCGAGGTGATCGCCGCGACGATCGCGCCAGCCTCGGTCGCCGGCTTCCAGAACAGGCCGAGCAGGAAGATGACGGTGATGCCGGGCGTGAAGAAGCCGGAGAATTCCTGGATGAACTGGAACGCCTGGTCCGAATTGCCGAGCAGCGGCCGGGCCGCGATCAGCGCGATCACCACGGCGAGCGCGGCGACGATTCGGCCGACCAGCACGAGATGCTTTTCCTGGCCGCCGGTTTCGGCCTGGCCGTCCTCGCCACGGGTCCTGATGCCGCGCGCCTTGGCATAGAGATCCAGCGTGAAGATCGTTGCGATCGAATTGATCTTCGAGGCGGTCGACGCGATGATCGCCGCAATCAGCGCCGCGAAGACCAGGCCGAGCAAGCCCGAGGGCAGCAGCTTCATCATCGTCGGATAGGCTTCGTCGGGCTTGACCAGATCGGGGGCGAGCACCACCGCGGCGATGCCCGGCAGCACGATGATCACCGGCATCAGCAGCTTCAGATACGCGGCGAACATCACGCCCTTCTGCGCTTCGGCAATGTTCTTCGCGGCCAGTGCGCGCTGGATGATATATTGGTTGAAGCCCCAATAGCTCAGATTGGCGATCCACATGCCGCCGACCAGCACCGCGATACCGGGCAGATCCTTGTAGAAGGGGTGATCGGGGCTGAGGATCATGTCGAAATGGCCGGGCACGCGCTCGGTGAGCGTCGCGAAGCCGGCGATCGCCCCGTGCCCGCCGCCGACCTGGTCGAGCGTCAGATAGGAAATGACGAGGCCGCCGAACACCAGCAGGGTGACCTGGACGATATCGGTCAGCGCCACGGCCTTGAGCCCGCCATAGAGTTGGTAGAGCAGCGCAAAGGCGCCGAGCGCGATCAGCGCCGTGTCCTGGTCGATCCCCGCGACCTTGTTCACCGCGATCGAACCGAGCCAGATGATCGAGGTCAGGTTGACGAAGACGTAGAGCGCCAGCCAGAACACCGCCATCAGCACCGGCAGGACGCGTCCATAGCGCTGCTCCAGGAACTGGGGCATCGTGTAGATGTGGTTCTTCAGGAAGATCGGCAGGAAATATTTGCCGACGATCAGCAGGGTCAGCGCCGCCATCCATTCATAGGACGCGATCGCCAGCCCAAGCGCATAGCCCGAACCCGACATGCCGACGATCTGTTCGGCGGAGATGTTCGCCGCGATCAGTGACGCGCCGATCGCCCACCAGGGAAGCGATTTCGAGGCGAGGAAATAGTCGGACGTATCCTTCGCATGGCCGGCCTTTTCGCGGCTCACCCACTGCGCCAGGCCGAAAATGCCGATGGAATAGGCAATGACGACGATGACATCGATCTGCGACAGACTCGTCATGCTGTTCCCCTCCTTTGCCTGCGGGACAGAGGCTCCAGCGGCGTCGCTGTCCATTTATCGTATTAATAAGCCTTGTCGAGCGCCTCGTTCAGCCTAACATACCGGCGCACCTTCGAAAGGCGGTGGAAAAGGAAGGCCTGAACGCGTGTCGATTGCACCATCAACATTGTCGCTGGACGACGTGCCTCCCCAGCTCGGCCGCAATTTGACCTATGGTTTGCTCGACAGTCTCGGGCGGGCGATCGTGACCGGCCATTACGAGCACGAGGCATTTCCGACTGAAGTCGAGCTGGCCAGGCAACACGGGGTAAGCCGTTCGGTGACGCGCGAAGCGGTCAAGATGCTTACCGCCAAGGGCCTGCTGAGCGCCCGTCCGCGTCAGGGCACCGTCGTTCAGCCCACCACGTCCTGGAACCTGTTCGACACCGATGTGCTCCGCTGGTTGCTCGAGCGGCAATTCTCGGTCGAGCTGCTCAGGCAGTTCACCCAGCTTCGCATCGCGATCGAGCCCGAAGCCGCCGCGCTGGCGGCGCAATTCGCCGGCCCCGAACAGCTCCAGCGCATCACCCGCGGGCTCGAGCGGATGGCAGCGGCGGAACAAGGGCTGGAAGACACGCTGGACGCGGACATCGCTTTCCACGTCGCCATCCTCCGGGCGTCGGGTAATCCGTTCTACGTCCAGTTCCGCGACATGGTCGGCACGGCGCTCAGGACCTCGATCCGCTTCACCAACCGGATCAAGGGACGGACCGCCAGCGTGTCGGACCATACCGCGGTGCGTGATGCGATCGAGGCGCACGACCCGGATGCGGCGCGTGCCGCGATGCGCAGCCTGATCGGGGACGTGCTCACCCTCATCAACGATGTAGGGGCGGCGAACGAACCGGCCTGACGGCATGGCCGGGGCACATTGTCCGGGCCCGGCCGGACGATGCTGGAGCGCCGCATCCCGGCGCTCCAGCCTGTTTCAGCCTTACAACTTGAAGCGAACGCCAACCGTATAATAGCGCCCGATCGGGTCGTCGCCGAGCACTGCGGGAGACGCAGTGCCCGGCGAACTCGTCCGCAACAGGGCCGGCGAAACGCGCGGCTGCTGGTCAAACAGATTACCAATATTCATGAACAGCTGCATATTGCTGTTCGTGCCGAAGCGGACATCATAGGCAAGGTTGAGGTCGGTGTAGAATTGCGAGGGCAGATACGGATCGGTGTAGACGACGCCGACCGTTTCCTGCCGCAATTGCTTGCTCGAATAGCGCATCTGCACATCGAGGGCGAACGGACCGTTCTTGTAGCCGACAAAGCCCGTCACGCGGTGCTTGGACAGGCCGACCTGCCCCGCGTCATTGTCCAGGATTGCGTCGGGATAGGACCGCGTCTTCAGGATCGGCTGGTAGCTGTAGAGCAGCCGCAGATTCACCTGCCCCGGCCGGCCGAGATCGAAACCGTAGCTCGCCTCCACGTCGAAGCCCTCGGTATAGGCTTCGGCGATATTGAGGCTCTGCGTCATCGTCAAAGTCGGGAAGTTCGCGGCCGTGGTGTTGCTATAGGGCAAAGGCCGGCTGATCAGGCTGCAGAGCGGGGATGACCCGCCGGACGCGGCGCATTGCTGCAGAACCGCGGCGTTCGATCCGGCGAGCGAGCTGATCGCGTTGTCGATGAGGATATTGTAATAATCGAACGACAGCGTCAGCCGCGGCAGCCAGCTCGGCTGATAGACCACGCCGGCCGTGTAAGTCCGCGCCACCTCGGGTACCAGATCGGGATTGCCGCTGGTCTGGACGTTGACGTTGCCCGTCACCCCGGTCAGCGGATCGACGATCCGGGTGAAGCTCAGGCCCTTGTTGGGCGACAGGTCCGCCAGGGTAGGCGCCCGGATGTCGCGAGATCTCGCGGCGCGAAAGCGAAGTCCGTCGATCGGCTCATAGGTGAGGCCAAGCTTATAGGTCACGACGGAGCCGCTATTGCCGTAGTGGGTGAACCGTACCGCGCCGTTGAAATCGAGCTTCCGCGCCAGCGGGGCGTTCGCCAGCAGGGGGAAGAGGACTTCGGTGCCGACTTCCCACACCTCGTTTTCGCCGCTGCGCGGTGGCTCCGTCAGATAGGCCCAGAGCGGCGGCAATGCTGAGGCCGACACGCCCCGGACGCCCGTATAGATGCCCGCCGGAAGATAGTTGGGATCGTCGCTGGTCGTCTGGTCGAGGCTTTGTTTGCGATATTCCGCGTTGATCGACGCCGTGACCGGGCCGGCCCAGTTATTGAACAGATTGCCGGAAATGCTGCCGCCGACATCGTCCATCTTGCTGACGGCCTGCCAGGAGGTGTCGCCATAGATGTAATTGAGGGCGGCATCGCTCTGATTGTTCGTGCCGAACATGTTGATCGGCGCGCAGCCGGCGGCCAGCGGGCTGGTCGGATTGGTCAGTGTGATCCGGCATACCGTATTGCCGCTCGGATCGCGCACCGCGTCGAGCGCCGCATAGAGGTGCGGATAGTTGATGTTGTTCTCGGTGACCGAGGTGACCTTCGATTGGCCATGGGTGTAATAGACACCCCAGTCGAACGTGCCGAGCTTGCCGTCGACGCCGGTGGTGACCCGGAAAACCGTCGTCTTCTGCCGCGTCACCGCATCGGCGGCTAGATCGCTATTGACTCGGCCCAAGGTGAAGGACGGCGCATTGGCACCCGTCAGAAGCGCCTGCGCGTTCGCCGGCAGGAAGGCGTTGCCGCTGAAGATCGTATAGCTGGCGACGCGCTCGTTGAGGTTGTGCGGCGCGGTCGAGGCATCGGCATAGGTGGCCTCGACATAGAATTTCATATTGTCCGCGATGTCATAGTCGAAGCGGCCGAAGAGCTGGTTGGTCTCCAGGCTGTTGACCAGCGTACCCCCGAAATAGCCGCCGTCGCCGCCGCTCGCGACATTGTTCGTCGGGGTGCTCGTACCGCGATCGAAGGGCGCCAGCACGCCGGTGCCGACGAATTGCTGGTTGGCGAAGGGGCCGCTCGTCGCGAGGCCGCCCGGCGCGGTATTGGAGAGCCGGCCATTGTTGATCATGTAATAGGGATTGGCCGCCGTCCCCGCGCCGACATAGACCGGCGCATTGGCGGAGTAGCTCCGGTCGGCCTGCGATTCCAGGCCCTTATTGTCATAATGCTCCGCGCTGAATTCGAAATGGCCGCGCTCGGTGATATTGAAGCCGGCGGCAATGCCCGCTTTCCAGGAAGGCGCATCGCCCCGCGATGAAATGCCGGTCTGCAAATTCGCCTTGAGGCCGGTGAAATCCTTGTCGAGGACGAAGTTGACGACGCCCGTCACTGCGTCCGAACCATAGACGGCGGACGCGCCGCCGGTCACGACCTCAACGCGCTCGACCAGCATCTGGGGGATCGTATTGGTGTCGACCTGGCCGTTGATCGCCGTCGGGGGGACCCGGTGGCCGTCCTGGAGCACGAGCGTGCGGATCGCCCCAAAGGAGCGCAGGTTGATATAATTGCCGGTGAAGATATTCGATCGGCCGCTGCCCGCGCCATTGCCCGCGCCGACGCTGGTGGTGGAACCGGCGAACTGGGGCAGCTTGTTCAGCGCCTCGGGAATGTTGGACGGCGTGAGCTGCATCTGTTCGACGGACGTGACGGTCACCGGCGTCGGGGCGTCGCGGCCGTCGCGGATGACGCGCGAGCCGGTCACGATGACCTCGGCCTCGGTCGGTTCCGGCCCCTCCGGCTCAGCCGTCCGCGGCGCTGATTGCGGTGACGAGTCGGGCGCCGCGCTGGCTTGGGCCCAGGCCGAAGGCGCAAGCGCCAACAGGCACACACCGGCGTTCAGAGTCGCGAAAATCCTCATAATCCCCTCCCTTAGTCCATTTTCTGGTGTGCTCGGAGCCCGGCCTGCATCTCAAACTGATGCGATCAGCAAATATCCGGCACATTGCCAGCGCACATTGTTACAAATGATACCATCTCGCAATATATTTTGTTTTTTAGTTTATTGTATCAAAGTTTATCGGAGATTGGATTTTGATATATTCCAATATGTTTGAAGTTAGTCTTGCATTACTTCGAGAATGCAAGAATTATAGTTGATTTTAACTTGACTCGTATTCTGGGTGGGCGGAAAAGCGCCATTGCCAGGGCATTCCCTGGTCCGGCGGCCGTCCGATCACGGCCTCCGGCAATGCCGTTAAAGGCGCTGTCGATAGGGGGGGGAGTGCGTGGATTTCCTGATCTGGCTGAAGGGCACGTCGCTCGCCGAATGGGTGCTCTACTCGCCCTGGGCGAACCCCATCCTGCTGTGCATGCATGCCAGCGGCATGGCGCTGGTCGTCGGTTGCGGCCTGATGACCAGCTTGCGCATCCTGGGTTATGCGCGCTCGGTGCCGTTGAGCCTGTTCGAGCGCTTGATCGCCTTCGCCTGGGCAGGCGTCGCCCTCAACGCGATCTCCGGCCTGTTGCTCTTCATGTCGGATGGGGACCGCTACATCGGCAACTGGACCTTCCAGTTGAAGATCGGCTTCATCCTCCTTGCCGGCGTCGCAACCTGGTTTCTGTGGCGGATTCTCCTGGAGGAGGGCGGGGCGAGGGCCGCGACGATGGCCGCCGAGGACGGCACTAGTGCCATTGCCGGCGGGGCCGTCGGGCCAGGCGCTGCCGTGCAGGCCGAGACCTTCAGCACCAGAGCGCGCATTGCCGCCGTTATCACCGCCCTTTTCTGGATCAGTGCGATCATCGCCGGCCGGATGATCGCCTACACGCTTGCACCGGGATTCGAATGATGAGCGAGCATGACATTCTTGCCTGGATCAAGGGCACTTGGCTTGGCGTCGCGACCCGCGACATCCCCTGGCTCTTTCCGACGTTCGAGACGCTGCACTTCATCGGATTGTGCATCCTGCTCGGGGCGATGCTGATCGTCGATCTGCGCCTGCTCGGCCGGTTTCGCGACGTTCCGCCAAGCAGCGTCCTGAAATTCAGCCACGTCGCGGCGGGTGGGCTGGCAATCAATCTGGTGAGCGGCATCGGCTTTTTCACGGCGGATCCGTTCAATTACTGGTCGAACCCAGCCTTCCAGATCAAGGTGCTGCTCCTCTTCTTCGCGTTCGCCAATATCGCCTGGTTCGAACTCGGCGCCCGCAAGCGCATTCTCGCGCTTCCCGTCGGCGCAGACACGCCGCTCGGCACGAAGTTCGTCGGCGCCGCCTCGCTCACCTTGTGGTTCACGATCCTGATCATCGGCCGTCTGCTGCCCGATTGGGAAGGCGTCGGAGGGTTCATCTGATGACGCCGATATCCCAGACTGACCCCGCTCATCTGCTTGTCCGTTTCACCGAGGCCGTCGATCAACGTCGCCTCCACGCCATCGCCGACTGCTTCACGAAGGACGGCCTTTTCCGCCCGGGCGACAAGACGATCGTCGGCGCGAAGGCTATCGGGCAGTTCTACAGCGAGCGGCTTGCCGATTCCCGGCGCATGACCCGGCATGTCTGGGCGAACATTTCCATGTCCGAGATCGACACGGACGCCGTGCGTGTAACGGCGCTGCTGACAAACTATGCCTTCGAGCCACTGGTCTCGGAAGCTGCGCTGCAGATGCGGATTGGCAATGTCGATTGCCGTCTGGTGCGCGATCGGCAGGGCGTTTGGCGGTTTGCCGAGCACCTCTATCAGCGGGCCTTCACGACCAGCCTGCCGCTCGATGCCGTCCCAACTCGATAAGGATCACCTCATGGCCGAACTCACCCTCGAAAAAGCGGCGATCATCGTCGATGAGGCGCTCTCTCACGCGGCAACGCTCGACCTCAACCCGCTCACCGTCGGCGTTCTCGACGCAGGGGGGCATCTGGTCGCGTTCAAGCGACAGGACACCGCAGGGATACTGCGGCCGAATATCGCGATCGGCAAGGCTTGGGGCACGCTGGGCATGGGTCTTGGCGGACGGGCGCTCGCGCAACGCAGCGAGATGGCGCCGGCCTTCTACACTGCGTTGGTCGGCGCATCGGACGGACGCGTCATTCCAGTCCCCGGCGGAGTCCTGATCCGCGGCGTGAATGGCGACGTGATCGGTGCCGTCGGGATCAGCGGCGACATGCCGGACAAGGACGAGGCCTGCGCGGTGTTTGGCATCGACCGGGCGGGGCTGACGCCCGATGTCGGCGGCACGCATTGATCGCTTGCAGGAGCCTTTGAATGAAACTGGCCCAATTCCACGATGGCGCGGCCTGGCGCATTGGCGCGGTCGAAGGCGACGAGATCATCGACCTCGCGACCGGCGGAGAGGCATTGCCGCCATCGGTGACCGAACTGGTCGCTGCGGGGCCGGACGCGCTCGATGTGGCCCGGCGCGCGGCGTGTTCCGGCCGTCGCATGCCGCTGTCGGATGTGCGCCTGGGGCCGCCGATCAGCCCGCGCAAGTTTCTCGGGCTCGGCCTGTGCTACGGCTCGCACGCGCGCGAGATGGAGCGCCGGGGCATGCCGATCCCCGAGCATCAGATGTGGTTCAACAAGCAGGTCACGGCCCTGAACGGGCCCTATGACCCGATCCATCTGCCGCGCGTCTCGTCGGAGCTCGATTACGAGGGCGAACTCGCGATGGTCGTCGGGAAGCGGGCACGTCATGTGAAGGCGGCCGACGGCTTGTCGGTGGTGGCCGGGTTCATGATCTGCAACGACGTGTCGGTTCGCGATTGGCAACGACGATCGCCGACCGGAACGCTCGGAAAGTCGTTCGACACGCATGGCCCCGTCGGACCCTGGCTCACGACCATCGATGAAGTATCCGACCCGCGTCACCTCTCGGTCCGGACCTGGGTCGATGGCGAGTTGCGCCAGGACGGCAATACCAGCGAGATGATCTGGACCTTCGGCCAGATGATCGAGGAACTGTCGAGTGTCTTCACGCTTGAGCCCGGGGACATATTGTCCACGGGGACACCGGCCGGCGTGGGGCAGGGTTTCGAGCCACCCCGTTTCCTGACCGAAGGACAGACGGTCCGCGTCGAGATCGAAGGCCTGGGTCATATCGAGAATCGCGTGGTGGCTGAGCCCTGATGACCGGCCGCCGCGTCACTTCGGCCTCTTCATGGCAGGACGGGCGGCGCAGCTTCGGCTGGACCTCGATCCTGTTGCACTGGGCCGGCGCGGCGGTGATCCTGACTCTGTTGTTCGTCGGAAATTCGATCCATGCCGCCAAGGGTGTCGATGGCGACGCGGCGCTCAGGCTGCACACCAGCGTGGCGCTGTCCGCCTATGCGCTGCTATGGGTCCGCATCATGTGGCGGGTCGTCAAGCGCCACCCCGATCGCCTGCCGCGGCAGAACCGCAGATTCTATGCGATCGGCAAGCCCTTCCACTGGATGCTGCTGATCGCCATCGCGGCGATGCTCGTGACCGGGCCGTTGATGGCGTGGGCCGGGGGGCTGCCCCTTCGGCTGTTCTCGCTCGAGATACCTTCCCCGTTCGAACCATCGCCCTGGCTCTTCGAGGTGATGCATGCCGGTCATGTCACTGCGGCATCGATACTTGGCTGGGGGACGCTCTTTCATGCGCTGGCCGCAATCAAGCACATTGCCGTCGATCGCGACGGCTCGTTCGACAGGATGATGGCCCCGTATCGCGAGGCCGACCGTTCGCAGGCCGTGGAGGCGCCCGCCAATGCGCCGTCATTTCACGAAGAAAGGCCCGAAATGCCACATGTTTCCGTACGATAGACGGTTCGTCTCCGCCTGAGCGCTGGTCGGTGAAACCCTTGCGTCTCACCGTCTGGACGGCGGGAAAGCGGAGAAGCGCGCCAGGATCGTGAAGAGCAGGATGCATCGGCTGCGCGCCCGGTCGTGGCTGAGTCTGCGCGTGCCCGGCCTGCGGGGCTGTGGCCGAACGACAAGAAAAAAGGGAAGATAGGATGATGAAAGGGAAATATTTTGGCTGGCTGACGGGCGTATCGCTGCTCGCGATCGCGCAGCCATCGGTTGCGCAGGAGAAAAATGCGGTCGAGCCGGACAGTAATGGCGATATCGTCGTGTTCGGACGCGGGGAGAGTAAGATCGGTGTCGCGACAGCGGCGAGCGAAGGAACGGTCGCCGGGGCGGATCTGCTCGTCCGCCCGCTGCTGCGCGTGGCCGAGCTGCTCGAAGCCGTTCCCGGAATGGTCGCGGCGCAGCATTCCGGCAGCGGGAAGGCCAACCAATATTTCCTGCGCGGCTTCAACCTGGACCATGGGTCCGACTTCACCACCTATATCGACGACGTCCAGATGAACTTCCGCACCCATGGCCATGGCCAGGGCTATCTCGACCTCAACGGCCTGATCCCGGAAATCGTGGAGCGCGAGGATTATCGCAAGGGGCCGTATCGGGCCGATGGCGGCGATTTCGCACTCGCCGGCGCCGCCTATATGCGCACGATCGAACGCTATGACCGTCCCTGGGCCTCCGTGGAGGCCGGCTCCTATGGCTGGGGCAGGCTGGCGGCGGGAGGAACCGTCAAGGATCTCGGCGGCGGCGATCTGACCCTGGTCGGCCAGACCAAGATCTACAATGGCCCATGGGAGGAGCCGGAACATCTCCGGCACTATTCGGGCTTTCTCAAATATGCGCACCCGCTCGGCGGCGACCGGCTGGATTTCACCTTCCAGGCCTATAACGCCACCTGGAGCCCGACCGAACAGATCCCCGAGCGGATCGTCGGGACTGCCGCCTGCGCCGATGTGTTCTGCTCGCCGGACCCGACGGCGCGCGGCAAGACGACGCGCTTCGTCGCGAATGCCGCGGTCACCGGGAACAGCTATCGGGCCAATGTCTATGCCCAATATTACGATTGGAACATGTATTCCAACCCGACCTACGCCAATCCGGACGGCTCGAGCGCGCAGATCTATCAGTTCGACAAGCGCTGGATCTTCGGCCTGAAGGGCGAGAAGACCTGGCAGATCGCACCCACCCTCAGTTTGGTTGTCGGGACTGAGAACCGCTATGACGATATCGGCAAGGTCGGGGTGTACCACACCGATGCCCGCACCTTCGTGAGCAGCTTCGGCGCCTATGGTGTGCGGGAGGCATCGGTTTCCGCCTATGGCGAGGCGATGTGGAAGCCGCTGGAAGGCCTGCGTCTAACTGGCGGCCTGCGCGGCGACCATTATCACTATGATGTCGTGGCGAAGGACGCCGAGGCCGCAGCGCTCGGCCAGGGAAGTGGCGACGCCAGCCTCGTTTCGCCCAAGGCGGCGATCGCGTATCAGCTGTCGCCCCATCTCGAATTCTACGCGAATTGGGGGCGGGGGTTCCATTCGAACGACGTCCGTGGGGCAGTGACCGCGACCCCCGTGCCCGTTCTGGTGGACGGCACGGGAAAGGAACTCGGGGCAAGGTTGCAGCTGGGGAAATTCACGGCGACCGCTACCTATTGGTGGCTCGATGTCGGAAGCGAGTTGCGCTTCGTCGGCGATTCGAACGCCGTCGAGCCCACCGGGGCGAGCCGGCGGCACGGCTATGAGATAGTGGCTTTCTGGCGGCCCCTGTCCTGGCTGGCGTTCGACGCCAACTACACCGCGAGCCATGCCCGCTACGACAATGGCGACTATATCCCCAATGCTTTCGAGAATGCCGGACAGATGGGCGTCTCGATCGTTCAGGACCGATGGGAAGCGAGTGCCCGCTTCCGCCATCTCGGCCCCTATCCCCTGATCGAGGACAACAGCCAGCGCGACAAGGGCAGCAACGTCGTCAATCTGCGCGGCGGGTACAAGCCAGGCCGCTTCCAGGTCTATGCCGAGATACTCAATGTGTTCGACAGCCGCGACAAGGATATCGCCTATTATTACGAATCCTATGTTCCCAGCGTCGATACCGGCCCTGTCGAGGGCCGGCTGAGCCGGGTGGTCGAGCCGCGAACGATACGGGTCGGGGTGCGCATCAGCTTGTAGGGAGGAAGGGTGCGCGACGGCTCAGTCGCTGCCGCGCACCATACGCCGCAGCGTCCCGTCGCGGAAGATGAATTGATGCACCATGGACATCGCGACATGGCCGACGATCAGGGCAAGCAGGAGCCAGCCGAGCGGGCCATGCAGGGCGCTTGCGACAGCCCGCAGCAAGGCCATTTCGACACCGGTCGCGGCAATGATCTCCATGCCGAGCCAAGTGAAACCGCGGCCATTCGCATAGGAGCGGGCAAGCGCAAGGGCGGGCACCAGGATCATCAGCGCGTAGATGGTGAGATGCCCGAGATTGGCGGCGCGACCGAGTGCGCCGGCCTGGCGGCCGGGCCGTTGGCGCAGATTGGCGATACTCCAGCCACCGCGCAGGAACACGAGGAGGAGGAGCAGGAATCCTGTCGTGCGGTGGCTCCAGAACACGGCATCGACCAGGGCCGAATCCTCGTCGATCAGGTGAAAGGCGGCCGTCGCGAACTGCCAGACGAACAGACCCGCCATCGACCAGTGGAGGAGGCGGGTGACCCGTCCGTAACCCGACGGGGCATCCCGCCACTGCACAGATACGCTGGCCATATTCAGATCTCCGATGTCGACGACTTCCGCAAGACGAACGCACCCATCGCGAACACGCCGGTCGCGGCGAGCAGCGATACGCCGCCGGCAATGACGAACAGGCTCGATGCCGAAACCCCCCGCGCGATCAGCACGCCGCCGAGGATGGGACCGAGGATAGCCCCGATGCGCCCGGTCCCCATCAGCCAGCCCACGCCGGTCGCGCGGATCGCCGTTTCATAGAATATCGCGCCGAGCGCCACGACGCACATCTGCGCGCCGATGCTGAGCGCGCCGGCAACGAAGCACATGAACAGCAGGAGCGGTGCCGAATGCGCGCTCACGCCGATCAACGCGATCGCGACGGCGCCGAGCGCATAGCCAATGCCGATGGGACGGGCAGGGCCGATCCGGTCGGCAAGGCGGCCGATGATCAGGCAGCCCAGGATCGCGCCGAGATTGAGCGCCGCGACGCCGAGCACCGCGCCCTGCATCCCGACGCCCGCCTGGCGCGCGAGTAGCGGGAGCCAGTTCACCAGGAAATAGGCGAGCATGAGGCTCAGCAGGAAGGTGATCGTGAGGATCCAGGTGCCCAGCGCCTTGTTCGCATCGAACAGGGCCAGGATCGAGTTGCGGGGCGCGTCGTTGCGCTGCGGCGTCTCGACAGGGTCGTTGAAATTCATCCGCTGGCGGATCTTCTCGATCGCGCCGTGCTCGCCCCTCAAGGCGAGGAAGCGGATCGATTCCGGCATGAGGACTGCGATCACGGGCAGCAACAGAAGCGGGACGATCCCGCCGATATGGAAAAGAATCTCCCAGCCATGAGCGGGGATGAGCTGTGCGGCGGCCACGCCCCCGATGACGGCGCCGAGCGGAAAGCCGCAGAACATCAGCGAGACGATCGTGGCGCGGCGATTGGGCGGCGAATATTCCGATGTCACCGCGATCACGCCGGGTAGGGCCCCGCCAAGCCCGAGGCCGGTCACGAACCGGACGATGACGAGGTCGGTCAGCGATGTGGCAAAGGGGGTGAGCAGGGTCACCGCGCCGAACAACAATATCGCGACGAGGAGGCTCGGCTTGCGGCCGAAACGGTCGGCCGCGATCCCGAAGCCGAGCGCGCCGAACAGCGCGCCGAACAGACCGGCCGCGAACACGCCGCCGAACATCGACGGTTCGACCTCCCACGCCGCCGCGATCTCCGGAGCGGCGAGCGCGATGGCCTGAGTGTCGAAACCATCGATCATCGCCACGCTCGCGCAAAGCAGGAAGGTCGCAATCTGGAACCCGCTGAGGCGGGCGGCGGCACCGGGGCCCGCAAGCGGGACTCCGGCTTCGAGTGCGCTCATCATCTGCTCAGCGACCGCTATAGGTCAGCGTGCCATCGGCATTGCGGCGCCACTGCTTGAAATAATCCCATTCGAGCTGCGCCGTGCGCGGATCCTGCCCGTGCGACATGTCGGTCACCCAGACGAAGCTGAACAGATTGAGCGGCCTGGGATCGGCGCTCGAATAGGCGCTGATCTGGAAGCGGCCGTCCTTGTAGCGCTTGTCGACGCCCTGCTTGACCAGCTTGGCGCCGGGCACCAGCACTTCATAGGTCAGCGCATTGGGGCTGTTGTAGCTGACGACCTGATCCGGGACCTTGATGTTGTTATAGGCCTTCATCTCGTCGATCGCGCCACGCAGCACGCCTTGCGCCGGAATCCTGGCATCGACCGATCCGGCACTGTCCACATCGCCATAGACGATCATCATCGGGAGGCGGACGTCGCCCTGCGCCTTGAACTCGGCGACACGCGCCTTGACCGGCGGTGCCATCGGCCCGATGCCGTTATTGGGTGAGACTGCGGCGAACAGCATGGGATGGGTGATCCCCATCATGTAGCTGATGCCGCTGCCGAGTGAGAAACCCTGCATATAGACGCGGGTGCGATCGATCCCGTAGCTTCCCGCCAGCTCTCCGATCACGCCCTCGATGAACTTGGCGTCGGGGCCATCGGGATTGGTGAAATCCCAGCGGTTCTGCTGGCCGTTCACATAGACCGTGATGAAGCCCTCCTTCTCGCCGACATCGTGCATCCGGATCTGGCTGGCATAGAGCCATGCCGGAAAGAAGGCGCCATGTGCAGCGATCACCAGCGGGAGCGACTGGCCCTTCTGATAGGTCGAAGGTGTCTTGACGTAATATTGATATGCCTTGCCCTCGACGGTGAGGGTGCGCGCATCGAAGAGGGCGCGCGTCTCGGCCTCGGTCAGCATGGTACCCAGATCGCCGTTCGGGGATGACGTCCAGCGCGCGGTATGCGCGAAGAAATCTTTCCAGATCGCCGATGTCATCGCCTCATTATATGTGGCGACTTCGCCGAGTCGCGTGGTCCGGATCTGCTGAGCGGGATTGGCCGCATTGCGGAATGCGCTCACCGGCAACCCGCCGATGGTCGCGGACTGAGCCGCGGGAGCCACTGCGCTGCTACGCTTCCAATAATCGACGAGCTTCGCTTCGGCCGGAGTCGGCTCCCCGGTGGTGAACAGCCAGGCCGCGACCGGCACGTCCTTTTTCAGCTGCTTCCAGACCGGCGCGGCATTCTTGCCTGCGCGCATATTCTGAAAATAGCCCTGGGCGGGTTCATTGCCTCTGACATAGGCGGCGTCGAACGGCGCGCCGTCCAGGGTCGCGAGCGCGGCGAACACGCCGGGATTGTTGATCACGAATTCCTGGGCGACGGTGGCACCGGCGCCCACGCCCGTAACGAAATGAAACGGGACCCAGGTCTGGGCTCGCGGCGCTCGGCCGCCCGGAGCGCCTTCGCCCGCGGCCGCCGGTTGACCGCCGCGACCGCCCTCGGGCCGTGGCGCGCCGGCAGGCGGGCCGCCTTCAGCGGCCGCCCCGGTGCCCTCGCCGCGCGGTGCGCCACCAGGGGCGCCACCCGCGCCGCGGCCGGCAGGAGCACCAACTGTCAGGTGCCCGATCGCGTGGTCGTAAACCGCCTTCACATAGGCATCTTCGCCGCCGCTGTTCTGCGCCCAGCCTTCGCCCTCGGGCTGAAGGAACACGACCACGAAATTCTGTTCGTCGGCCAGCTTGCGCCAGCCCGATTGTCGGTCGAACGCCTCCGCGCTCTGGCCGTTGTCGGGCAGCACATAGACCACGAAGTTGTAGCCATCGCGGCGGTAATTGGCCGGGACATGGTAGAGATAGGAACGGTCACGTCCATTGACGCTGACCATGTTGCGCAGGAACGGCGCGGCTTCCGTCGCGACCGCCTGGGTCGGCATGCCGATAAAGAGAGGAGTAGCGAGCGCCAGCCCGAGGGCCGCGGTCATGCTCATGCGCGCGAGGCTGGCCTTGCGCGATCGGCGCACTTGAAGGCTCGTGAAGATAGACACCGGCTTCTCCTTGATACGATCGTTGATGTCCGAAAGGCCGTCAGGGCCGATCGCAGGATGGGTTTCCGCCGTCGGTATCGGCGGTGCAGAAATATTTGTTGGAACGCGTGGTGGCGGTCCATTTGAAGCCGGTCTTGCTCTTCTGGACTTCAGCGACCGT
This sequence comes from Sphingomonas sp. GW821-FHT10F11, assembly GCF_058809095.1. Lineage (NCBI taxonomy): Bacteria > Pseudomonadati > Pseudomonadota > Alphaproteobacteria > Sphingomonadales > Sphingomonadaceae > Sphingomonas > Sphingomonas sp. GW821-FHT10F11. Next base: position 17,575 of record NZ_JBXASH010000015.1, on the reverse strand, counting down.
CACGCTTTCCCAGGCCAGATTGCCGATGGCGAGGCTGGTCGCGCGCTGCAGCAATTCGGTCTGGTCGGGAGTGTGGGGCCTGAAGAACATGCGGCGGTCGCTGGTGACCGGGCCGGTCGCCTGTGGGACAAGGAGCAGCGCGGAGAGCATCGCCGTGCCGAGAGGAAGGAATGCCATTCGAGTGACTCCTGGGATATTTCGTGGATGCGGCTATTCGGCCGGTGCGGGCCGGCCCGCACCCGGGGCGGGACGATCGCGATCATTCTCCTCGCGGTCATATTCGACCGGTTCCCAGTCGGGACGGCGATGCCAGATCTTCTCGGTCGTCCAGGGTTTGGTGAGCGCCTTGGGATCTTCGACGGTGACCTCGGTCACGAGCGTCTTGTAATCGCGCAGATACCAGCGCTCGGTGATGCGGAGCGCATCGCTGTGCGGCCCGTTGCCCGGCAAGCGGGTGTCCTCGCGGATGCAGCAGGTATCGACGTGCAACTCGCCATTGACCCATTTGCCCACCGAATGGCCGTTCGAACTCGGCAGCGTGTCCTCGGTATGGACCCGGCCATCGGTATAGATACGCCGGTAATTCTCCTTGTTCTCCGACATGATGGTCATCTGCATGCGGCTGACCTGGATCTCCATCGGGAACAGCATGCTCAGGAAACCCGGCATCGAGTTGAACGCCGAGCCGCGCCGTCCGGGAGGGCCGTCCTTGGCCAGCGCCTTGTATTCGTCGTTGTAGGGCGGTTCCTGGGGCTGGCCGACCGGGATCCGGTTGTCCCAGACATTGTCCTGGTCGCGTTCCCACAGGCCGTCCCAGTCGGGCAGGCTGGCAAGATCGGGGACCTCGGGCGCGCCGTTTGGATAGGTGGCGGTCTGGGCCGAAGCGGGCGCGGCGATCAGCGCCCCTGCCGCAACGGAGAGACCCAGGAGCGCGCCGCTCAATGCGCGCGCATGATTACGTGGTTTCAAGACTTCCTCCCTTCACTGCTACGGGCGGCACCGCCGCCCGCACGCGTCCGTTTTCGTGTCAGTTGGGCGTGATGCCCGAACTGATCGTCTTGCCATTGGCGAAGGTCGCAGTGAGGAAGGCGCCGCCCTTCTTGCCGTTCGTGAGCGGGTACATGACGACCGTGATCTTATCGCCGGCCTTGAAGGTCGTGCGGCCCCATCCGCGGCGGATCAGCGTGTTCACGCTCGCGCCCTCGATGCTGTACTCGACCTCGCGGCCGTTCTCGACGACGTTGAGCTGCAGCCAGCTATGCGGGTTGGTGAACTGCCACTGCTTGACCGTGCCCGAGATCGTCACTTTGCGGTTCTTGTCGAAGCCCGCGAACGAGTGATGTGCAAACGCCGGCACAGCGATCGTCGTCGCGACGGTCGCTGTGCCGGCCATCATCATCAGGCCGGCGACTGCCGCGCCGAGGCTCGGGCCCTTTCCCATGCTCTTCATTGATCTCTCCATCATTGCGCGAACGGCTTGCCTGAGTCATTCGCAGTAATAGGTCTATTATCCCTACGTGCAGACATAGACTTGCAAAAGTTATTTATTATTTCTATCCCGGATATCGAAGGTTATCTGAAAGAATAGTTTCGATAAACTTTGAAACACTTTGACACAATTCAGGGAGATGGCGATGGCTGATCACTGCAATCGACGATCTCGACGCTCGATGTTTCGCGAGCCGGCAATTCATGCTAGGATTGCACGACAACAATGCATCCAGGGCGAATGGCTCGTGGGGGAGAGGTATGACAACGCACGGCCTTCGAAAGGCTGACGCGCCGGAAGGTAGCGTCGCACAGGTGCATCAGCAGACGTTGCTGGTGGTCGATGACGACACGGACATCTCGACGCTCGTCGCCGAGCAGCTGCGTCAGGCCGGCTATGCCGTGGTGACCGCATGCGACGGGCCGACCATGCGCGCAGCGCTTGCCGCCCATGAGGTGGATCTCATCATCCTCGACCTGAACCTGCCGGGCGAAGACGGCCTTTCGCTGTGCCGCGAAACCCGCACCAAACGAAACACGCCGATCATCATGCTCACGGCGCGGGGCGAGTCCATCGATCGGGTCATCGGACTGGAAGTCGGAGCCGACGATTATATCGCAAAGCCGTTCGATCCACGCGAGCTTACCGCACGTGTCCGAAGCGTCATCCGGCGGGCCTACAACCCGATGAAGGCGCCCGAGCCGCCACCGGCGAAGCGCGCGACGTTCCGCGACTGGACGCTCGATTTCGAGAGCCGGCGGCTGTTCAAGGCCGATGGCCGGGTCGTCATGCTGTCGGGCAGCGAGTACAGCCTTTTGAAGTTCCTGCTCGAGAATGCGAACGAGGTCCTCACCCGCGAGCATATCCTGACGCTCGCCACCGATCATGACGGGGATGAACAAGGTGCTCATGCGGCACAACGTATCGCTGATCTGCAAATCAGCCGCTTGCGCCAGAAGCTCAACGACAATGCCCGCGCGTCCGACCTCATCATGACCGTGCGCGGACAAGGCTATGTGCTGGCAGCCGCCGTCACCTTCGAATGAGGCTGCCGCACTTCTTCACGACGATGGCGGGGCGCCTGTTCGTGTTCCTGCTGATCGGGGTCGTCGGATCGGCGGCGCTCGCGCTGGCGCTCGCCGACCGGCAACGACAGTCCGATCTATACCGCATCCGGTTCGAGCGCCTCGTCGATCGCATGAGTGATTTCCTTTCGGTTGCCGACACGGCGTCGGAGCCGTTGCGCGCGGAACTCCTCGCCAATGGCGTCACCGGAATCCGGCGTGCGACGGGAAATGAACGCATCGAGCAGCGCGACACCGGTCTGACCAGGGGTCTTGCGGTGCGGTGGAAAAAGCCGGTGCGCGCGGAGCGGGCGATCCGGAGTTCCTGTTTCGCGCCGTCGTCGCTGGGTGGGGCAGGGGACCGCTTCGATTGCTGGGTGGTAACGGCACGTTTGTCGGACGGGGGCCTGATCAGGCTCCAGCTGCGCGGCCATGTGCAGGCCGACCGGCTGGCGCTCAATCCCGTCGTGGTACTTGTCCTGGCCGCCCTGATGGCGACGCTCGCCTTCATCGCGGCGCGTATGGCGGCGGCTCCCCTTGGCAATCTCGCGCGCGCGGCGACCGCGCTCGGCGGGGACCTCGACCGTCTGCCTCTTCCGGAACGCGGTCCCCGTGAAGTGCGCGACGCGGCGCGCGCCTTCAACACGATGCAGACCCGGCTGCGAAGCTATGTCGTGGAGCGGACCCAGCTGCTTGCCTCGATCACCCATGATCTCCAGACGCCGATGACCCGATTGAGGCTGCGCCTGGAAAAAGTCAGCGATTCAGCGCTGCGCAGCCGCCTGATCGATGATCTCGGCACGATGCAGGCGCTCATCCGCGAGGGTCTCGACTATGCCCGCAGCAACCAGACGACCGAGCCCTTTGCCAGCCTGGCGATCGATCAGCTGCTGGATCTGGTGGTCGAGGATGCTTCCGAAGGCGGGGCCCTGGTGCACTTCATCGCGCGGAGCGGCTGCGACATCGAGGCACGTCCGCGCGCACTGCAGCGCTGCCTCGCCAACCTGATCGACAATGCGATCAAATATGGCGGGTCGGCCGACGTCTCGGCTGACCATGTGGACAATTCGGTCGTCATCCATATTCGGGACCGCGGTCCCGGCATTCCCGAAGATAAACTCGATCATGTCTTCGAGCCCTTTGTTCGGCTCGAGACTCCGCCCTCGCTGCCGGGCGACGGCATCGGGCTCGGCCTGGCGATCGCCAGGACCCTGGCCGAGAAGAACGGTGCGACACTGATCCTGCGCAATCATCCCGAGGGCGGGCTCGAGGCCGTGCTGACCCTTTACCGCGGCATCGTCCCGCATCCCGCAGGCCAGGACGCGCCGTTCGTCATGCGCGAGATGAGCTAGGCGGCTTCGCCCGTCACGATCGATCCGTCGCGTACATGCACCGGCCAGGTGGTGAGCCGCGCGCCGTTGCAGGGCCCGCCGATGCATTTGCCGGTTTCGATCTCGAACAATGCGGAATGCCAGCCGCACACCACGAGATCGCCGGCGGGGCTCAGATAATCGTCGAGCGTCCGGGCGAGCGGCAGGCCCATGTGCGGGCAGCGATCGACATAGCCGAACACCGCATCATCCCGCCGCACGACGAATCCGTGGAAGCGGCCTGCCCGGAGCTGAACGACGAAGTTGCGGGCGGTATCCGGCGGGATCAGGTCGATGGGGCCGAGGGTGACGCCGGCCGGCGTCGCATAGACCCGCGTGTCGGCGCTCACCATGCGTCCACGGCCGGATCGAGTGTCGCCGGCAGGATCACGGCACGGCAACCGCCGAAGCCGATCGGCACATAGCCATCAGCCCGGGCATGGGCTGACAGCAGGATCTCGTCGCCATCCTCGGCGAAGCGGCGCAGTTCGCCGTTGGGCAGTGCGATCGGTTCGGCTCCTCCCCGGGTAAGTTCGAGCAGGCTTCCGAAACCCTCCTTGCCCGGCCCCGAGATCGTTCCGGTACCGAGCAGGTCGCCGGGATTGAGATTGCACCCGTTCGAGGCGTGGTGGGTGACGATCTGGGCGACCGTCCAATACATGTTCGACGCCGGCCCCCGGCTCAGCCGATGGGGGGCGAGGCCCTTGGCGCGCATCTTTTCCGTCAGCAGGAACACCTCCAGCTCCAGCGCGAGCGCGCCAGCCCCCTGGTCGGCCTGATCCCAGAGATAGGGCAGGGGGCGTGGGTCGCCCTCCGACCGGGGCGGTTGCGCGATCCGGAATGGCGCCAGTGCCTCGGCGGTGACCACCCAGGGCGAGATCGTGGTCTGGAAATTCTTGGCCAGGAACGGGCCGAGCGGCTGATATTCCCAGGCCTGGAAGTCGCGCGCCGACCAGTCGTTCAGCAGGCAGAAGCCCGCGATATGCTCGGCGGCCGACCCGATCGGGATGGTGGTGCCGAGCGCATTGCCCTCGCCGATCCAGACGCCCAGCTCGAGTTCATAGTCGATCCGCTGCGACGGTCCGAAGCTTGGTTCTGGTGAATCGGGCGTCTTGTACTGGCCGCTTGGCCGGACGACCGGCACGCCCGACGGACGGACCGATGAGGCCCGACCATGATAGCCGATCGGTACGTGCTTGTAGTTGGGCAGGAGCGGATTGTCGGGCCGGAACAGGGTGCCGACATTGGTCGCGTGGTGGATGCCGACATAGAAATCGGTATAGTCGCCGATCGCCGCGGGCAGGTGAAGCGCGCAGTCCGTCGCGCGGTGGAGCGCCGGCTCCACCACATCGCGGTAGCGGTCGTCGGACAGCAGCAACGACACCTGCCGGCGAAGGGCGACTCGTTTGACGCCGGGCAGCCCGAACAGCGCGTTGAGCGTCTTCCCGCTCAACGCGGGCGTGATGCCCGGCGACAACAAGGCCGAAATCGCGCCCAGGTCGAGGATGCTCTCGCCGATCGCGATCCCCGGGCGCGGTTCGCCGCCAGGCGGTGAGAAGATGCCGAACGGAAGGTTCTGGATGGGGAATTCGGCATGGCCATTGGCATCCGCGACCCAGCTCGCCCGCTCCGGACGATGGGTCTCGTCGATTGTCGAAAGCGTCATGCGTCGTCTCCGGTCGAAACCTGCGCCTTGTGGAATCCAGTCCAGCAATCGTCATAGTCGAGCTGCGCGATCGGCGCGTCGGTCGCAAAACGGGTGGGGCGCAGCACCAGCCGGCTTTCGAACATGAAGGCCATGGTGTTCTCGAGCCTGTGCGGCGTGAGCTCTGCCGCTACCGCGCCCTCATAGCTGGCCTGGTCGGGGCCATGCCCGGCCATCTGGTTGTGCAGGGACGCGCCGCCAGGCGCGAAGCCGCCCGCCTTCGCATCATAGGCACCGGTGACCAGCCCCATGAACTCGCTCATGACGTTGCGGTGGAACCATGGTGGACGGAAGGTGCCTTCCGCGACCATCCAGCGCGGCGGAAAGATCACGAAGTCGCAATTCGCCGTGCCGGGGGTGTCGGTCGGGCTGGTCAGCACGGTGAAGATCGACGGGTCGGGATGGTCGTAGCTCACTGTGTTGATCGTGTTGAAGCGGCGCAGGTCATACCGGCAGGGCGCGAGGTTGCCGTGCCAGGCGACCACGTCGAAGGGGGAGTGATCGAGCGTCGTAGTCCAGAGGCCGCCCTGGAATTTCTGGACGATCTCTACCGGTTCGTCGCTGTCCTCGAACCAGGCGACGGGGGTTTCGAAGTCGCGGGGATTGGCGAGGCCGTTGGAACCGATCGGCCCCAGGTCGGGCAGCCTGAACAGGGCGCCGTAATTCTCGCAGACATAGCCCCTTGCGGCGCCGTCCGTCAGCTCCACCCGGAAGCGCAGGCCGCGCGGGATGATCGCGATCTGCTGCGGTTCGACCGTCAGCACGCCCAGCTCGGTCACCAGCCGGAGCGTGCCCTGCTGAGGGACGATCAGCAGCTCGCCATCGGCATTGTAAAAGGCCCGCCCGGCCATGGAGAGGTTGCAGGCATAGAGGTGGACGCCGAGCCCGACACCCGCCGCGACATCGCCATTGCCGCCATAGGTGACGAGGCCGTCGACGAAGTCGGTCGGCTCGTCCGGCAGCGGGAGCGGATCCCAGCGCAACCGGTTGGGCGACGGCGGGACTTCGCCGAACGGGCCGGACCGAAGCAGGGTCGGCCGTTCAAAAGGCCGATAGGCCGGATGATTGGCGGTCGGGCGCAGGCGATAGAGCCAGCTGCGCCGGTTCTCAGCCCGCGGCGCCGTGAAGGCGGTGCCCGATAGCTGTTCGGCGTAGAGCCCATAGGGCACATGCTGCGGTGAATTGCGCCCCACCGGCAGCGCGCCGGCGACGGCCTCGGTCGAGAAATGGTTGGCAAAGCCGGGCATCGTCGCTGTCTCGCGGTCGATGGCCGCGGCGGCGCCCGAAACGGACCTATGGGCGGTCATGTTTTTCCCCTGCCAGCTCATCAAGCGTCGACGGTGACCGCGCCGCGGCAGATCTGGTCGAGGCCGAGCGGATTGGCCGGGACGTTCATGCGAATCTCCAATATAGTATCAATTGAAACTACATATGCCGGTTGTGAAACTGGTGTCAAATGATACCATCTGCCATGGCCAAGCCCTTGCTGCTGCTCGACAGCTTTCTCCCCTATCGACTCTCCTTCACCTCGAATCGCGTCAGCGACGTCATCGCCGGTGCCTATGAAACGCTCTTCGCCCTGCGGATTCCGGACTGGCGATTGATCGCCGTCACTGCCGAGAATCCGGACGGCATCACGCAGCAGGAGATCGGCCTGAAGACGCGGATGGACAAGGTGACGGTCAGCCGGGCGGCGGTCGGGCTCATCGAACGCGGACTGCTCACGAGGCAGCCGATCAGCGGCGATCGCCGGTCACACCTGCTTCATCTTACCGTCGCAGGCAGGGAGCTCTATGGAACCGTCGTGCCCAAGGCGCTCGACCTCGAGAGACGCATGTTCAGCGAATTCCCGCGGGAGGATATCGTCCGGTTCGAGTCGATGCTCCGGCGCATCGATCAAATCGTGTCGGATCTCGAGGTTGAAGGCATGACGGAGAGCTGACGTCTGCTCCTTCACCCCGGCACCTGCCTGGGGTCGAGCGCCCCGGGAGCGGGTAACGCGGATAGAGTGGTGGCGATCTGTGCGGCGGTATCGACGATATAATCGCGGACGGCGGCAACCGCGGTCGATTCATGCCCCGCTCTTTCATAGAGCGACAGGTGCCGCGCGATTTCCGGGTCGATCAGCCTGCGCTGCACAAGGCCGAAGGACCGGGCGAGCGGCGCGACATAATCGGGAGAGAACGTCGCGCCGAGACCGGCCGCTGCCATCCCCAGCGATGTCGAGATATGATCGACGATCTGCACCCGTCTGGGCACGCAGGCGGGATCGCGCTCTGTCAGTTGCGGCCAGATGCTCTCCTCATGATCGCGCCCCGCGGCGAACAACTCGATATCGGCCAGGTCGCGCCATCCGAGGGACTTCGACATTGCCAGTGCGTGGTCCGGTCTGCACCACAGCACCCAAGGCGTCGGGAACAGCCGGGTCTGGACGATCGCGGCCGGCACCTCCCGGTCAGGTCCGATTGCGAGATCGGCTTCACCGATCGCGACACGATCGGCCAGCCAGACGACCGGGGTGTCGATCACCCTGATGGTGAAACGCGGGTCTTCCAGCCGCATCGCGATCAGCCGGGGAAGCAGGGTCGATGCGACCACGAGGGGCGCGGCCACACGAACGACGGCCACCGCGCTGTCGCGGATGTCGTCCGCTGCGGCTGCGGCGCGCCCGATCTGGCGCTGGACGGCGAGTGCGGCGGGAAGAAACCTGCGCCCTTCAGGCGTCAGCGCTGTCTTGCGGGTCGTCCGGTCGAACAGGGCAAATCCCACCGATCCTTCCAGCTCGGCGATGAGATTGCTGACGGCGGACGGGGTAAGGTGGATGCGCCCCGCCGCCTGCCTGAAGCTGTGGAGTTCGGCAGCGGCAACGAACGCCTCGATCTGGCGAGGGGTGAACCGCGTGGTCATGACCTAATTATACAATTTCTATTGATAATAGGCCAGAAGGTTTCGCTAATTTGAATCAACGGGCTTTGCTACGACTGTCCATAGGAGAGGGCAGGATATGCAAGACATCATCATCGGCGGCGGCGCGGTTTCCCCATCGCACTATATCGACGGCGAGCGAGTCGCCTCGGCCGAGCAGTTCGATCTGTTCTCGCCGATCGATCAGCATCCGCTGGGCGCGATCGCCCAGGGCCTGGCAGAGCATGTCGATGCCGCCGTGACGGCGGCCGTACGCGCCTTTCCGGGTTGGGCGGCGCTCGGCGCCGAGGGGCGTCTGCCCTATCTACGCCGCTTCGCCGAAGAGATCGGCAAGCGTGCAGACCTGCTGTGCGAGGCCGAAGCGAACGACGCGGGGGTTCTCCTGTCGCGGATGCGCCACGGCATCGTGCCGCGGGCGATGCTCAACATCACCTTCTTCGCCGAGGCGGCTTTGACGCTGCAGGACCGGACGATCGAGACGGCACAGGCGGCCCATCATGTCCGCCACGATCCGGCCGGCGTGTGCGCGATCATCACGCCGTGGAACGCGCCGCTGATGTTGAGCACCTGGAAGGCCGGCCCGGCGCTTGCCGCGGGGAACAGCATCGTCATCAAGCCGCCCGAATGGGCGCCGCTCACATGCTCGATCCTGGCCGATGCCGCCGATGCGGCCGGCCTGCCGGCGGGCGTGTTCAACGTGGTGCAGGGCAGCGGTGCGGTGACCGGGAACCTGTTGGTGCGCGACCCGCGCATCGCACGGATTTCCTTCACTGGCTCGGTCACGACGGCGCGGAAGATCGCGCAGACGGCCGGCGCGAACCTGGTGCCCTGCAGCCTGGAGCTTGGCGGGAAATCGCCGTTCATCGTGCTCGAGGATGCCGATATCGATGCGGCGGCTGCGACCGGTGCGCTCATGTATCGCAACGCCACCCAGGTGTGCCTCGCCGGAACGCGGTTCCTCGTCCATGAGCGCGTGCGCGACCGCTTCGTCGCGGCGATGCGCGCCATCGTCGAGCAGCTGGTCGTGGGCGATCCGCGCGACGAGGCGACCGAGGTGGGACCGATCATCCACCCGCGCCAGGTCGAGCGGATCACCGGCTATGTCGAACGGGCCAGGCAGGCCGGCGCGACCATCCTGTGGGGCGGCGAGCCGGACCCCTTTGGGGCGCTCTACTACAAGCCGACGATGCTCACTGACGTCGCGCAGGAGTCGGAGATCGTCCAGGAGGAGGTGTTCGGGCCGGTGCTGGTCCTTCAGACCTTCGCTGACGATGCCGATGCCGTGCGCCTCGCCAACGACACCGCCTATGGGCTTGGCGGGGTCTGTTATGGCGAGGAATCGCACGCGAAGGCGGTCGCCGAGCAGGTGCAGACCGGCTTCATCTGGGTCAACAGCTTCGGCATCCGCGATCTCGCGGCGCCCTTTGGCGGCTGCCGTAACAGCGGCATCGGCCGGGAGGGCGGCGACTGGAGCTTCGAATTCTTCAGCAACGTCAAGGACGTGATCGTACCGAAACAGCCGTTCAAGCCAAGCTTCAGCCACCGCTGACCGACAGGAGGATCGACATGGGCAAGATCGTGGGCGCGGCAATCGTGTCACATCATCCTGGGCTGATGCAGGATGACGATTTCCGCGTAGAAATGGGCGCCGGCGCGGATTCGGACCTGATCGCTGGCGCGGCGCGGCTGCGCGAGAAGATCGACGCGGTTAGCCCGGACGTGCTGGTGATCTTCGACACGCACTGGTTCACCACCGGCTATCATCTCTACGACGCCGGCGAGCATTATGCCGGCAACTATATCTCGGACGAGATGCCCTGGTACCTGCACGGCCAGAAATATGATTATCACGGCGCGCCCGAACTGGCCCGGCTGTGCGGACAGATTGCCGAAGAAAAGGGAGTCATGGGGCGCGCCATCGCCGAGCCGACCCTGCCGCGCCACTATGCCACGATCAACGTCGTCAACCTGCTCCGCGCGCGGGAGCGGATCATGACCGTCAGCAACTGCCAGAATTGCGAGAGCGAGAATTTCCTGGAATCGGGCGAGGTCGTGGGGGAGGCGATCCGGCGCAGCGATCTGCGCGTCGTCCTGCTCGCCTCCGGCGCGCTGAGTCACAAGTTCAACGGCATCAACTGGGAGCAGAAGAACCCGCGCATCTACCATCCGGAGAATGTGTCGAGCGCGGCGAATGTCGAAAGCGACCTGGAGGCTGTCGCATTGCTGCGCGAGGGCCGCCACGACGTGATCGTCGAGCGCTTTCCGTCGGTCTATGCCAAAATCCCCTGGGAGGGGCTGGGCGGCCATTATCTGCAGATGATCGGCGCCATGGGCGGTGCAGCGTGCCGCGCCAGGGGCGAGCCCGTGTCGGACTATGAGAATGCGCGCGGCACCGGCAATATCGACATTTGGTTCGATTGCGGGGAGCTGGCGCAATGAGCGTGCTGGACGGGCCGCGCATCGAACGGCGGCGGGTCATCGTCGACGGATCGGCCTGCTGGGGCACGATGGTCGATCCGGTCGCACTGCGGCTCGACGACGGGCGTTCGGTGGATCCGACGGCGCTCGTCCACCTGCCGCCCTGCGCGATTCAGCCGAGCAAGATCATCGCGGTTCATCTGAGCTATGCGTCGCGCGGGGTGGAGACGCGCAACAATCCCAAGCCGACCGAAACGCCGACCTATTTCACCAAGCCCTATACCGCGCTCAACGGCCATAACGGCCAACTCATCAAGCCCGCCGGTATCCGCTACCTCAATTACGAGGGCGAATTCGCGGCGATCATCGGCAAGCTCGCGCGCAACATCACGCCCGACGAGGCCTGGGACCATATCGCCGGCTTCGCGCCGGTGCTCGACATGGGCGCGCAGGATTTCCGCGACACGGACCAGGGATCGATGCTGCGGGTCAAGGGAATGGACGGCTTCTGCCCGATCGGGCCGGGCGTGGTCTCGGGCGTCGACCCGCGCAAGGAAATGTTGCGCACCTACCGCAACGGACTGCTGGTGCAGGAAGCGGCGATCGGCGACGAGATGGTCTGGGGTCCCGACTATATGATCGCCGACATCGCCCGCTATATCACGTTGCTGCCGGGCGACATCGTGTGCACCGGTACCCCGGCCCATTCGCGGTCGCTCGACCCCGGCGACACGATCGAGGTGGAAATCACCAATATCGGGCGACTACGCAACACTGTCGTGGCTGGTCCGCGGCCCCGCGCGGACGGGATCGGCCATCCGCCGATGGATACGCCCGAGGTGCGGCGCGTCGCACTCGGCTTCGACGAACGGGTGCGCGAGGATCTGAAGGCCAATTACCGCGCCGCGTCGAGGGAATGAGCGCCGTGGCGCCGATCGGAGATCTGGCCGGCCGCTTCTCCGGTCGGTTGTTGACCGATCCCGACGACATGGCGCCCTTCCTCGTCGATTGGCGCAACCTGTGGCGCGGTTCGGCGAAGGCGGTGGTCCAGCCCGACGGCACGGAGGATGTCGCCTCGATCGTGCGCTGGTGCGCCGAACACCGCATCGCGATCGTGCCTCAGGGCGGCAACACCGGCATGTCCGGCGGCGCGACGCCGGAGGCGGCGGGGGATGCGATAATCCTCTCGCTTGCGCGGATGAACCGGATCCGCGCCGTCGATCCCCTGGACAATGTCGTCGTCGTCGATGCCGGCTGCATCCTGCAGGCCGTGCAGGAGGCGGCCGACGGCGTCGATCGCCTGTTCCCGCTCAGCCTCGGGGCGGAAGGGTCCTGCACAATCGGCGGCAATCTGGCGACCAATGCCGGCGGGACCGGGGTGCTGCGCTATGGCAATGCCCGCGACCTGTGCATCGGGATCGAGGTCGTCACCGCGCAGGCTGAGGTGTGGGACGGGCTGAGGCGGTTGCGGAAGGACAATAGCGGCTATGACCTGCGCGATCTCTTTATCGGATCGGAAGGTACGCTGGGGATCATCACCGGCGCGGTGATGCGGCTTTTCCCGAAACCGGCGGGCCGTGTCGCGGCCTTTGTCGCCCTGTCATCGGTCGAGTCGGCGCTGGCGCTGTTCGATCGCGCCCGCGCCAAGCTCGATACCGCCCTGACGGCGTGCGAGTTCCTGTCGGAGGAGTGCCTTGCTCTCCTGCTCGACCATCGGCCCGATCTGCGCCGGCCGTTGACGGAGACGGCGCCCTGGTATGTCCTGATCGAACTGAGCGCCCTGGAAGAGGAAGCACATGCTCGCGCGGCACTGGAAGATCTGCTCGCCGCGGCGTTCGAGCGGGGGGACGTGATCGATGCAGCGATCGCCGGGTCGGTCGCACAGAGCCGCGCTTTCTGGGCATTGCGCGAGGGCATCTCGGAGGCGCAGGGCGCGATCGGCAAGACGATCAAGCATGATATCGCAGTGCCGCTGTCCCGCATCCCCGCCTTTCTGACTGAGGCCGACGCGGCGATTGCCGAGCGTTGGCCGGAGATCCGCTTCGTCACCTTCGGCCATCTCGGGGACGGCAACATCCATTATAATTTTTCGCCCCCGCGCGGCGGCGATCAGCAGGCGTTCCTGGCTGAGCAGGAGGCGATCAACCGTGTCACCCATGATATTGTCGCCCGGCACGGCGGGACGCTCTCCGCCGAACACGGTCTCGGCCAGCTGCGCCATCACGAGGCGGCGCGCTACAGGTCGCCTGTCGAAACGGCCCTGATGCGTGTCGTCAAGCAGGCGCTCGACCCGCTGGGCCTGATGAATCCCGGAAAGCTTCTGCCATGAAGGCGGAATCCGACCCTATCGATGCGGGAGGCACGGCATGACGATCGACATTGCGCACATCTGGAACTGGGCTGAACGGCTCGACCAGGCGGAACGCTCCCGCACGCAGATCGGTCATGTCTCGCGGGCCTTGCCCGACATGACCATTGCCGATGCCTATGCGATCCAGAGCGCCTGGGTCGAGACCAAGATCGCGGCCGGCCGCCGCCCCATCGGCCACAAGATCGGGCTGACCAGCCGCGCGATGCAGCGCGCCGCCAATATCACCGAACCGGATTATGGCACGCTGCTCGACGACATGCTGTTCGCCGATGGCGGGGATGTGCCGTTCGATCGGTTCATCGAGCCGAGGGTGGAGGTCGAACTCGCGTTCATTCTCGGCAAGCGGCTGGAGGGCCCCGACGTGACGATCTTCCAGGTCCTCGACGCGATCGATCATGTCGTTCCCGCCCTTGAAGTGATCGACGCGCGCATCGCGCGGAGCGACCCCGAAACGGGCGCACCGCGCAAGGTCCTGGATACGATTGCCGACAATGCCGCGAATGCCGCGATCATCCTCGGCGGACGCCCGATGAAGCCCGACGCCTTCGACATGCGCTGGGCGGCCGCGCTTCTGTATCGCAACGGCGTGATCGAGGAATCCGGCGTCGCCGCTGCCGTGCTCAACCATCCGGCGAACGGTGCGGCGTGGCTGGCCCGCAAGCTCCACGCCTTCGAGGTGTGCCTTGAACCGGGCGAGATCGTCCTGGGCGGCTCCTTTACCGCGCCGGTCGCCATCGCGCGCGGCGATACGTTTCACGCCGAATATGGTCCGCTCGGCAGCATCGCGGTGCGTTTCGCGTGACCGGGGATCCCTTTGCCCTGGCCAATCCGTTCAAGGCGGCACTCCGCGCCGGTCGCCGCCAGATCGGGCTGTGGCAGGCACTCGCCAGTCCAATCACCGCGGAGATCTGCGCCGGCGCCGGCTTCGACTGGCTGTTGTTCGACGGCGAGCACGCGCCCAACACGATTCCGACCCTGCTCGCCCAGCTTCAGGCCGTTGCGCCCTATCCCGTCGCGGCGGTGGCGCGTCCCCCGGTCGGCGACACCCATATCATCAAGCAATATCTCGATATCGGTTTCCAGACATTGTTGATTCCCTTTGTCGAATCCGTCGAACAGGCCCGCGCGCTGGTACGGGCTACGCGCTATCCCCCCGATGGCGTGCGCGGTATCGGCGTCGGGCTGGCGCGGGCGGCGCGATGGAATCGGATACCGTCCTATCTCGACCGCGCCGATGACGAGATCTGCCTGCTGGTTCAGATCGAAAGCGAAGCGGGCCTCGCCGCGCTCGATGCGATCGCCGCGGTGGAGGGAATCGACGGCATCTTTATCGGCCCGGCCGACCTGTCCGCAGCTCTGGGTCATCGCGGACGCCCGGGTGATCCGGAGATGACCGCCGTGATAGAGACGATGATCGAGCGGGTGACCGCCACGGGAAAAGCGGTCGGCACGCTCGCGACCGATCCTGCGGTGGCGCGCCGGCGCCTGGATCTGGGATGCAGCTTCCTGGCGGTGGGCACCGACGTCGCGTTGCTCTCGACCGGCGCATCCGATCTGGCCCGGTCGGCGGGCGCGGATGCGCGGCACGTACCTGCCGTCGGCAATGGATATTGAGAAGGTCGGCCATGAAGATAACGATCGTTGGAGCAGGCGCTATAGGCGGCTGGATAGGCGTGCGCCTGGCGGCTGCGGGCCATGATGTCGGCGTCCTGGCGCGGGGCGCGACGCTCGGCGCGCTACGGGAGGTGCCCTGGCGGCTCGAGGTGGGAGAACAGGCGCTCGAGGCCTGGGTCGAGGCCAGCGACGATGCCGCTGCCCTGGGCGTGCAGGATCTCGTCGTCATCGCGCTGAAGGGGCCGGCGCTGCCCGCGCTGGCGCCGTCGCTCCGGCCGCTGATCGGGCCGGATACGATCGTCCTGCCGGCGATGAACGGCGTTCCCTGGTGGTTCCTGCTGGGCGGCGGCGGCGAGCTGGCGCCGACCGCGTTGCCGTCGGTCGATCCGGACGGGGCGATCGCGGGGGCGATCCCGTTCGCGGCGGTGCTCGGCTGCGTCGTCCACGCATCGGTCTTCGTTCGCGGCCCCGGTGACGTCGTGCACAAGGCGGGCAACCGGTTGATCCTGGGCGAGCCGGACGGGTCGCTCTCGCCGCGGCTCGACCTGGTGGCCGAATTGTTCGCCGGCGCCGGATTCGATGTCGAACGCAGCCCGGCCATCCGGCGCGACATCTGGTACAAACTCTGGGGCAACATGACGATGAACCCCATCTCGGCGATGACGGGGGCGACCTGTGATCGCGTGCTCGACGATCCGCTGGTCAGCGCCTTCGTCCTGCGGGCAATGGCCGAAGCCCAGGCGATCGGCGCGCGTATCGGCTGCGAGATCGCCGAGCGCGGCGAGGACCGTAGCGCGGTCACGCGTCAACTGGGCGCGTTCAAGACCTCGATGTTGCAGGATGCCGAGGCCGGCAGGCCGCTGGAGATCGATCAGCTATTGTCGGCGCCGATCGAGATCGGAGAACTGTTGGAGCTGCGGGCGGAAAATCTGCAGGCTTTGCTAGGTCTTAGCCGTCTATTTGCTCGGGTCCGCGGTCTCTATCCAGCTTGAAAAGGCGGATGCCGCAGGCAGCGGCCATGGCTGTTCCTGGCCGATTATTTTTTGCTGGCTGTTATGTTGGATTTCGCGTCGGGATTTACGGCCGGATTTCAAACGTTTGCAGCCATGCTGGCTGTTATCGAATAACAGCCAGGTAACAGCCAGCTAGCTGGCTGTTCTGCCGGAAAAACAACCAGCGTTGATCGTCCTGCATCTTCAGGCTGAGAAAGAGCGGGGCGTCACCCAGCGAGAGCGCCGTCCGATCCCACCCTGCCATGGTCCACCGTCAGGTTGAATCGACGCGCGATACCCGTTCGCCGAATGCCGATCGCCCTGCTTTTCCGGAGAGCTCGAATGCAACAGAGTTTGAATGAAACAGCAAAGTGATCTTTGCTATATTATGATAATCTAATAAATATATTGTATTCCATCTTTCCCATGTTGAAGATGCTGACACGCGGAGTCAAAATATTGCGTGCAGCACGAGAGCGGGATTGAAAGAAATGTATCGCAAGAAAGCCCGGCTTTCACGCGCAGCTCTGCTCACGATCTTTCTTTCAGGCTGTTCGGGGAGTGAGGAGTCTCGGCAACAGGAGCCGAAGGTCGCTGCTTCGACCATTTCGGCGCCCTTTCACACCTCCCTGCCGACCAAGGAGTTCATGCTCCACGTCATGCAATATTCGGGAGATGGGATCTGGAAACGTCAGGGCTGGGTCAGCAATGAAGGCGGCGAACACTCGCTCTTCCCCAAGAACGACGCCGAATGGGAGGAAGCGGAAAGCGCGAGCCTGACCATGGCCGAGATCACCAATGTGCTGCTGGTCCCGGGCAGGCGGGTGGAAGAACCGGCGTGGGACGGTGCGGTCAAGCGCGTACGGAACGTCGCCCTGGAGGCGGCGGCCGCCGCCGAGAAGCACGATCAGGCCGCCTTTCTCAAGGCGGGAGGCGATCTCGACGTTGCTTGCGACAGCTGTCACGAACGCTACGATCCGGGTTTCGTGAAGCCAGCCGAATAGCGCTGCGGCTCAGCCGCTGGGCGACCCGGGGCGCGGGGCGAGGGAGGCTGCTGCGCACCATCTGCTCCACCCTTTTTCCACTTCGGTTCGGGCTTCAACCGCGCTTGTGACGTGACCGTCGCATCGTGCCAGCCGGTTCATGACGACACCATCGAGCGTGTACCACCATGCGCCGGGCGCGTGGCTCAATGGGCCGATCATCCCGACGCAGAGATCGCCGCTGAATGCCCGTTCGGCATTGTCGAGGCTTTGCTCTCGCTCCCAGCGCAACATCGTTCTTACTCCGCAAGCATCCGGTCACGGTCAGGCGCGCTGGCGACCGAGTCGCCGCGCCGGACCACTTATGTGCGAACTCCGAAATCTGTCCGGGTTGTCAATGCCAAAGGTTAGGGTGGAGTCGCCAAATTCGGCAAGGGGACGCGATGCCGGGAGCAGCCGCTGCGCTCGATCGTTGTCCGGGAACGACCTCTTGCGTTGCGTCTGCAATCGCTTCGACTAGGAAAGGAGCAAGAGGAGATCCGGTTTTACATGAATCCCGATTTCAAGACGCCGTTGCTGGACACGGTGCACACGCCCGCCGATCTGAGGGCCCTTCCTGCGGCGAAGCTTCGGCAGCTTGCCGA
>NZ_JBXASH010000014.1:0-76671 GCF_058809095.1 Sphingomonas sp. GW821-FHT10F11 | reverse complement strand
AGCAGCCCGGTAGCTCGTCAGGCTCATAACCTGAAGGTCACAGGTTCAAATCCTGTCCCCGCAACCAACGTCAAACCTCCCCAACGCCGCAACGGCCACAGAACCCTCGCATCACCAACACAACAGCCCGCAAAGCAACAGCTTCGCGGGCCAATCCGCGTTCTCACGCCACACCCGCAAAATGTCAGCGAACCGCATGACATTTTGCCGCACGCGACGCTCGATTCAAAACACCAACACACGCGACCAGAACCAACACTCCGACGATCACAATCGACGGCGCTCTTTCTCAATGTCCAAACTCATGAGCCGCAGCTTCTGCGGCCCGCGCTACCGTTGCGATAGTTTTACGATCCGCACTACCGGCCCGGTGCGCAAACCGGGCTCCGGCCGGATGACCGCCAGCTGCCTGCCGCCGCGCAGCAGCTGCGCATAGCGGGCCAGCTCGTCGGGGAAATGCGCGGGATCGGCGCGATAGCCGTCATAATGGGAAAGGATCGCGAAATCCGCATGGCAGCCGGGCATCATCGCCTTGTCGACATGGGCGAGATCGACCACGGCGCGCCCCGATCGCAGCTTCTCCACGCGGGAATAGCGGATCTGGCCGGTGAGGATGCCGCGCGCGTCGAGGCAGCCCGCCGAGCCCAACGGGAACAGGAAACGCCAGGGGCCGCGCAGCAGGTCGAAACCGGCATGCTCCATCACGATGCTGCTGCCGGGTGGGATATGCGCGCGAACCCAGGCGGTCGCGACCTGGCGCGTATCGAGCGCGCGTTCGGCTGCGCCGACCCGAGCGGCCTGCAGCATCGGAAGCGCCAGCAAGAGTGCCGCCGCAGCTTCGACGACCGGGACGGGACGGTGCAGGCGTTCGCGCAGGCGATCGGCTAGCCAGCAGATGGAAGCTGCCGCCGCGAGGGCCGCGAAGGGCAGTAGCGGCACGATCCAGCGCTCCCACAGCAACGCCTGTGCGCCGATGACGATCAGGAAGGCGAGCGTGCCGGGCAGGATCGCGACTGCAATGCGCGGGCGTGACAAGGTGCCCAATGTCCCGGCCACCACCAACCCAAGCCCTACCGCGCCGAACGAGATCAGCAGCGGGTGCCCGGCATACCAGCCGAGATTGACGAGGAAACCGCCGCCCGTGGCACCGGGATGCGTCGGGCGCGCTTCTCCCGCCAGGTTCCGCATCACGGCGGGATAGTCGAGCAGCAGATAGGGCGAAGCGGTCAGCAGTGCCGCCAACGCAACGACGGGAAGCAATGCCAGGCGGCGCCATTCGCTGCGGTCGAGCGAGACGCGGTACAACCCTGCGCAAAGCGGATTGAGCACGATAATGGCTGCGGGCCATTTGGTCGCGCAGGCAAGGCCTGCCCAGATGCCCGCCAGCACATAGTCGCGCGGACGGCCCTTGCGGGCGATCGCCACTGCCGACTGGGTGCAGAGCAGCATGAAGATCGTGGCGTGCACGTCCGTGCGGATGATCTGCGAATAGTGGATATGGACGGCATTCACCGCGAGGAACGCCGCGGCGATCAGGCCGAGGCGCGGCCCGCCCAGCTTCCTGCCGAGCGACCAGATGAGCCACACACAGGCGATACCGCACGCCACGATGAACAGCCGTCCCGGCAGGAACAGGATTCCGGGATCGGCGTAAGCCGCCGCCGTCAGCGCCGGGCCGTCGGCGAAACGGCCCGTGGCGATACCGATGCCGCCCACCGCCAGGCTGATCAAGGCGAGGCAGTACAGCGTGGTCGTGCCGGGATGGCCGAACCAGCCCGGATTGAGGCTGTGGTTCCGCAGCATCTCAAGCGCGGTCATGATGAACAGCGGCTCGTCCGGGTCGTTGAGCGAGGGCAGGCCAAAGCCGACGCCGTGGATCCGCAAGCCCGTCGCCACCGCGAGAATCAGCAGCAGGCTACTCCATTCGGCCCATCCATGGGGTCGCCCGTTACGGGCCGGGGCGATCGGTTTCGTCATGCTATCGAAGACATGACGTGGAGCGACGATGCGAACCGTAATCCTGGCTGGCGGATTGGGCACCCGGCTCGGCGAAGAAACCAATGTGCGGCCGAAACCGATGGTCGAGATCGGCGGCATGCCGATCCTCTGGCACATCATGAAGATCTATTCTGCAGCCGGATTCAATGACTTCGTCATTTGCCTCGGGTACAAGGGCTATCTGATCAAGGAATATTTCGCGAATTATTTCCTGCACACGTCGGACGTCACGATCGATCTGCGCGGCGGCAACGGCATGGAGGTGCATTTCGCCCGCAGCGAGCCGTGGCGCATCACCCTGGTCGATACCGGCGCGGATACCATGACCGGCGGCCGGCTCGCGGCGATCCGCCATCATCTCGATCCCGACGAGCCCTTCTGCCTGACCTATGGCGACGGCGTGGCGGACATCGATGTCGGCGAACTGGTGCGCTTCCACAACGCGCATGGCCACCGCGCGACGATCACCTCGGTCACGCCGCCGGGCCGGTTCGGCGCGCTCGAGTTCGATGGCGACCTGGTCACCGATTTCCGCGAAAAGCCGGCCGGCGACGGCGGCCGGATCAATGGCGGCTTCTTCGTCGCCGACCCCTCGGTGCTCGACTTGGTCGAGGGACCGGAGACCGTGTGGGAGTCCGGGCCGCTGGAGCAGCTGGCGCGGCGCGGCGAATTGATGAGCTACCGGCATGACGGCTTCTGGCAGCCCATGGATACGCTGCGCGACAAGATCCAGCTCGACGAATTGTGGCGCGCCGGCAACGCGCCCTGGAAGCGCTGGTGAGCAGCGTCTGGACCGGCCGCCGGGTGCTCGTCACGGGGCATACCGGCTTCAAGGGCAGCTGGCTCAGCCTGTGGCTGAACGCGATGGGCGCCGACGTCACTGGCTTCGCGCTGGCGCCGCCGAGCGAGCCGAGCCTGTTCGAGGCAGCGCGGATCGCCGGGCTGGTGCGGCATGTCGAGGGCGATGTGCGCGATCTCGCCGCCGTCCGCGCCGTGGTCGAGGCGACCCGGCCCGAGGTCATCTTCCACCTTGCCGCGCAGCCGCTGGTCCGGCTGTCCTATGCCGAGCCGGTCGAGACCTATGCCACCAATGTGATGGGCACGGTGCACCTGCTCGAAGCGGCGCGGCGCGCGACGGGCGTGAAGGCGATCGTCTGCGTCACCAGCGACAAATGCTATGAGAACCGCGAATGGATCTGGCCCTATCGCGAGAGCGACCCGATGGGCGGGCACGATCCCTATAGCAGCAGCAAGGCCGCGGCCGAGCTGGTCGTGGCGGCCTGGCGTCGCTCCTTCTTCGACCATGGCGGGCCGCTGCTTGCCTCGGTCCGCGCGGGCAATGTCATCGGCGGCGGCGACTGGGCGGTCGATCGCCTGCTGCCCGATCTGGTCCGCGCCTTTGAAGCGGGCGTCGCGCCAATGATCCGCGCGCCGGATGCGGTGCGGCCATGGCAGCATGTGCTCGAAGCGCTGGGCGGCTATCTGATGATCGCCGAGCGGCTGCTCGCCGGCGGGCGGCAGTTCGCCGATGCCTGGAATTTCGGCCCGGCCGACGAGGACGCCCGACCGGTATCCTGGATCGTCGAGCGGATGCGCGCGGCCTGGGGCGGCGGGGCAGCGGATGCGCTGCCCGATACCGGCCCGCGCCCGCATGAGGCTGGGCTGCTGCGGCTCGATTGTTCGAAGGCACGCGCAGCGCTCGGCTGGCGCCCGGCCCTCGCGCTGGACGAGGCGCTCGACTGGATCGTCGCCTGGCACAAGACCGTCGCGGGCGGTGCCGATGCGCGCGCCGTCACCCGCGCGCAGATCGCCGACTATCAAGCCGCCACCGGCCGTCTCGACACGCGCTCGGCCGCCTGAACCGGCGCAGCGGCGAACGTCAGCATATTGCCCAGCCGCAGCCCGATCGACACCGAGGGCAGCGGCACGCGGTTCAGTTTCACGCCGACCGCCCACGCCGCCTGGCGCGCGAGGAAGTCGATCGGGAAATGGTTACGGCTGCGCTCGACCACGACCGCGCCGTACCCGGCGCGGGTGAGCAGGTTCCACATCGTCGTGGGGTTGTAGAGTTCGGGATGCTGCAGGCAGAAGGGCGGCCAGCGTATGCCCATCACCCGGCGGAGCAGCGACCGCTCGTCATGAGTCACGATCATCAGCGTGCCGCCCGGCCGCAGCTTGGTCCGTATCTGCGCGAGCGTGGCGAGCGGGTCGAGCAGATGGTCGAGCACATGAACCATCACCGCCAGGCCGACCGAGCCGTCGGGCACGGCCGACAGGTCATCCATGTCGGGCAGCAGCGTCGCGGGGGCTTTGCCGGCGGCATCGCGCAGCCGGTCGTGGATCGCGCGATTGGGCTCGAACAGCCAGAAATGATCGAAGCTGCCCCGGCGCGCGGCTTCAGCGACGATATAGCCGATGTCCGGCCCAATCTCGAGATAGCCGCCGTCGAGCGGCGCGCACGCCGCGACGGCGTCGAAATAGCCGCGTTGGGTGGCGGCGATCGCGTCGCTCGCGACGAGATCCATGTTGGGCGCCATGCTCGAATAAAGCTCGGCGAGTTGCGGGCCGTCGAAGAAGGTCGGCGTGTAGAGCAGCCCGCACGCGGCGCAGCGATGATAGGAGAAGAACCGCTTTTCCTTGAACAGCCCCGACCAGAAGGGGCGGAGTCCGTCGAGCGTCATGTCCTCGGCGCGCTGCCGACTATGAACCTCGGCATGGGCGTCGTCGCTGCCGCAAAGCGGACAGGCGCGTTGCAGGAAGGCCTGTCCGGTCATGCCTGATCTCCCGTTCGGAAAGTGACGTGGTTGTGCCAGAACCAGCTGCCGACGATCAGCACCGCGGTGAAGCCGAGCTGCGCCAGCACCGGCGGCAGGCCGGCGAGTTCGACCAGCAGCGGCAGCGCCCCCCAATTGGCGGCATAGTTGAACAGGTAGAAGCTGGAAAAGCTGCCGAATTCGCGCGCGATGTTGCCCCGCGTCTTGAAGACGCCAAGCTTGTAGGTCGCAAAGGCGAAGCACAGGCTGATCGCCTGGGCGATACCCAGCGCGATCAGATAGTGGCGCTGGAGCGTGGGCGAACTCCACAGCAGCAGCGGATAGATGCCGAGGCCGAATGCCGTGTTCGCCGCGCCCGCCACGAGGAAGCGCAGCGGGCGCCGCGCACTGCCGGCGATCATGATTCTTCCCATAAGGGAATCCGCATATTCTCGCGCAGTACCTCGCGCGGCAGGAAGGGCGACAGGTCCTCCAGCGCGGGCGAGGTGATTCGTCCGTCGGGATGCGCCTTGGCGCCGAGCTTGGGCGCGAAGGAGACATTCTCATCGACGAACAGCTCGCACAGCACCGGCCCTTCGGCGGCGAGCGCCGCGGCGATCACGCCGGGCAGCGCGTTGTGCGCGTCGGCGCGGAAATAGGCGAAACCGAACGCGCCGGCGACCTTGGAGAAATCGGGGAAGGTCACGTTGCTCTTGGGCCCGCCGCCTACCTCCACGCCGTTGAAGAAGTTGCGGTGAGTCTGGAAGATCGAGACATAGCCGCTGTTGTTGATCAGGAAGATCTTCACCGGCAGGCCGTAGCCGGCGATGGTCTGCAGCTCCTGCAGGTTCATCATGATGCTGCCGTCGCCGGCAATGGCGATCACGCGCTGCTTGCCGCCGGTCGCCGCGCACACGCCGATCGCGGCAGGCAGCTCATATCCCATCGTCGCGCAACCCGAATTGGTCCAGAGCCGCTGGCCGCGCTTGATCTCGGCCGCCTGGAAGCTGATGACGCAGGCGCTGCCATTGCCGGTGACGACCATGTCGTCCTCGCCGAGCTGCCGGAACAGCGCGTCCATCGCGACATAGGGGTGCATCAGCGGCCCATGGTCGTGATATTCGGGGAGCACGACCGGGAAGCGGCTGACCCGCTCGCGCGCCCAGTCCATCCATTCGCGATGATCGTCATTGGGCCCGGCATAGGGATGGTCGAGCAGCGCCGGGATCAGCTCGGCAAGGTCGGCCACCACCGGCATGTCCGGCACGACGTTGGGCTTGCGCAACTCGACCGGATCGATGTCGACCCAGATCTTGAACGCCTCGCGCGCGAAGCTCTGCCAGTTATAGCTGACCTGGCGGATGTTGAGCCGGCTACCGAGCACCAGCAACAGGTCCGCGCTCTGCGTGACCATGTTGCCCGCGCGGTCGCCCACTGTGCCGGGGCGGCCGGCATAGAGCGGGTGATCATTCCACAGCACGTCATGCGCGTTCCAGCCGGTGACGACGGGCACGCCGAGCTTGTCGATCAGCTGCAGGAAATCGTCATAGGCGCCGGACAGCCGCACGCCGCCGCCGGCGAACACCACCGGCCGTTCGGCGCCGCGGATCAGGTCGAGGATCGTGCCCGCGACGGCCGAGTGGTCGGTATCCGACCAAGGCTCGTCCAGCTCCGCAGGATCGAAACCCGGCAGCGTGTCGGGGTCGATCTTCGACGCCTGCACGTCGAGCGGAATGTCGAGCCAGACTGGCCCGGGCCGCCCGCTGGTCGCGAGGTGGAGCGCCTTTTCGAGATGGTAGCGGATCGTCTGCGGATCATTGACCATCGTCGCATATTTGGTGATCGGGCGGATCAGCTCCTCGATGTCGAGTTCCTGGTCGCCATATTGGCGCAGGGGAAGGCCGGTCGCGCGCACCGTGGTCTCGCGCTTCACCTGGCCTGACAGCACCAGCATGCCGATCGAGTCCACCCACGCACCATATACGCCGGTGATCGCATTGGTACCGCCCGGCCCGGAGGTCACGTTCACCACCGCCAGCCGGTTGGTCAGGCGGTAATAGGCCTCGGCCGCCATCGACAGCGCCTGTTCGTGATGGGTGAAGGTGGTGGCGAGGCCCGGATGCGTGCCGAGCGAGTGGTTGAGGTGCATCGCGCCGCCGCCGGTGAGCATGAAGACATGCTCGATGCCGTGCCGGACGAGCCGTTCGGCAACCCAGTCGGAGAGTTTCATCAGGGTCATGGGGTCCATCCGTTCGAAAGCGCGGTGCGCCGGATCGCCTCGTCGAGGCCAGTCATGGGGGAGAGGCCGAGCGCGCCGCGGATCGCCGCGGTCGACGGTACATAGCGGCCGGGGTTCCAGCCGGGATCGGGCCGGCCGAGGATTTCGACTTGGGGCGCGCCGAGCAGCGCGGCGGTGCGCGTCGCCAGCTCGGCGATCGAGACGGCGTCTTCCGATCCGACATTGAAGACCGCGCCATGGTCGCCGGCGATCAGCAACGTCCAGAGCCACAGCGTCAGGTCGGCGGCGTAGAGATAGGATCGGACCGCCGTTCCAGCGCCCTCGACCCGGATGGTCCGGCCGGCGATCGCGTCGCGGATGAAATTGCCTGCGGCGAAGTGGATGTCGAGCGAGAGCAGCGGGCCGAGCAGCGCGAAGATGCGGGCATTGACCACGTCCAACCCGAACTGCTTGCCATAAATGGCGCAGAGCATTTCGGCGGCACGCTTGCCCTCGCCATAGGCCGATCGCGGATCGCGCGGGTCGGGTCCGCCCATCCAATCCTCGGCCACATGGGTGATCTCCCAGGGCTGAGCGCCATAGACCGCGCCCGAGCTGAGGAGGAAGAAGCGCTCGGCGCCGCGATCGACCGCGAAGTCGAGCGCGTGGCGGGTGCCGGTGACGATCGTGTCGAACATGCGGCGCGGATCTTGGGCGTTGAGCGCAGCGCTGGCGTCGGTCGCGGCGTGGACCACATGCGTAAATCGGCCGTCGGGCGGTGCAAAGCCGGTGACGTCGCCCGTGACGAGCCGGAATCGCCGTGCGAGATGCGGCACCCTCGCGGTGAAGGCGGCCGGGTCGCGGCTCAACAGCGTCACTTCGATATCGGTGTCGGCGCGGGCCAGTGCCTCGAGCATCCAGCGGCCGATGAAACCGGTGCCGCCGGTCATGAAGATGCGGGCGCCGGCCAGCCGCCACCAGAGCGGCGCGAGCGCGGCCTGTACCGCATCGAGGTCCTGTTCCAGGATCATGCTGGCATCAGCCCGAGCGATGGGCGATGGGCCGCATGGGCGCGCACCGCCCGCGCGACGCTGTCGAGCGCAAGTGACCACAGGATCAGCGCGACCAGGCCCGGCCGGACGAAATGCCCGATGGCGAGGCCAAAGCTCGGGCTGACCGGTCGGCCGCCGAGCCAGCTTTCGAGCGACAGGTCGAGCACGGTCGAGAGTGGCCAGTCGGCGACCAGGCAGAGCAGATAAGCGCAGACGATCGCGGTGATCGGTCCGACGCCGCGCCACGGCTCGAGCAGCACGAGGAACAGCAGGAAGGCCTGGGTATAGCCCCCCGGCGACTGGGTGACGAGGAACACGCCGAGCAGGATCGTCGCGATCCGGTGCGGCGGCAGCGCGCGGGGCTGAAGCCAGGCCGCGGCCAGCGCCAGCACCGCAACGCCCTGGCTGGCGCGGATCAGGAGCGGCACGATCGTCTCGATCGTCTCGACCGTGCGCGAAGGCACGAAGTCTAGCACCGGGATCTGCGCGTTCCGTACCTGGAGCAGTGGTGCGTAGCTGGTCGCATAATGGATCTCGTTCCACACCTGCCCGCCCTGGAAGGTCACCCAATTGGCGGTGTTCGCGGCGATCTCCCCCGGCGTGCCGCTGCCGATCAGCGCCAGCGTGACGAGATAGAGCGCGATGGTGGCAAGCCCGGCCAGCTCGAGTCCGCGCCAGTCGCGCTTCACGGCCTGGGCCAGCACCGGGAGCAGCAGATAGGGCTTGAAGTTGATCGTCGCCGCAACGGCCAGCGCGCGCCACGCGCTGGACCGGACGAGCGGGCCGTGCGCGATGATGAAGCAGGGCAGGGCGACCAGGATCAGATTGCCGCGCTCGAGCGTGAAGAGCAAAGGAAGGCCGAGCCCGAAGGCGATCGCCCGCATCGGCGCGGTACGTGGATCGGCGCGGTGGAGGCTCCACCAGACCAGCACGACATCGAGCAGGTAGAAGCCGAGGATCGTCGCGCGGGCGAACCAGTCGCAGTCGCGCGCGTAAAAGGGCGACTGGAGATAGCAGCCCGGCAGGCTGAACAGGTCGAGGAAGACGAACGACAGAGGCGGATAGACCGTCCGCCAGACAGAGAAGGCGCCGGGATGGTTCGCCCAATAGGCCGTGTTGAACCAGTCCATGAAAGTGTCGTTGGTGTCGAACACGAAGGGCTGGGGCAGAAAGCCCGTCTCGTGGAAGCGCATTGCCGTCCAGGCGACGCTCGCCATCACGGCGAGCGCCAGCGCGATCTCGGGCAGCAGGGCAAGCCGCGTGCGCGTGCTCACGGCCGGCGGACCAGCGTCCGGGCGGCCGGCCGGGCACGACCGGCCGGGAAATTGAGCCGTTCCCGCTCGATGACGAGCGGGACGTTGCGGCTGCGCTCGGCGAGCATGCGCACCTGCTCGCCGATCAGGCCGAGGAACAGCAGCAGGATGGCGAACATCGCGGTGGCGATCGTCAGCCCGAACAGGGGCCAGGCGCTGGCGCCCATCATTGCAGCCGCAACCGTCCCAGCCGCAAGCGGCACGACCGCTGCGGTTGCAAGGAACGCAAGCGGGATCGGCAGCCGCAGCAGCGACTTGGCCGATCCGGCAAGGCCCGACAGCGCGAAGGAATAGAGCGCGCCGACATCGTTTTTGGTCTCACCCGCCGCCCGCTCGGGTCGGTCGAACGGCACGATCGCCAGGCGGAAGCCGCTCTCGACCAGCATGCCGCGGAAAAAGGGTTCGGGCTCGTTCCACGCAGCAAGCGTGTCGACCACTTCGCGGGCGTAGAGACCGAAGCCGGTCGCGCCGGGGATCACCGGATAGTCGCCGTAGCGGCGCAGCAGGCCATAACCCGCCCGTCGCGCGACCGTCAGCAGCGGCGGCGTCCGTTCGGATCGCCGCTGCGCCAGCACGATCTGAGCACCGGCGCGCCATTGCTTGACGAAGGCGCCGATCATCTCGGGCGGATCCTGGAAATCGGCGCACATGCCGATCACCGCCGCGCCTTCGGCCTGGTAGATGCCATAGGTCGGCGATCGCATCTGGCCGTAATTGCGGTTGTTGAAGATCGCCCGGATGCGTGGGTCCTCCGCGCAGAGATGCCGCATCAGCAGGCGGGTGCGATCGCTCGAATCATTGTCGATCAGGATGATCTCGTGCGATCGCACATGGTGCTCGGCCTCGGCCGTCACGGCGGCGCAGATCGCCCGGACATTCTCCTCCTCATTATAGCAGGGGATGACGATCGAAAGCTCGATCGCCCCGTCGGAGACGGTCATCGCGCACCGTCCTCGCGGCGCTTCAGGCCCAGCTCGATGCCGGTCGCCGGCGCGTAGATCTCGGTGAACAACGCCGCGAGGATCGTCAGGACGAGCAGCGCGACGGCGGAGATATTATATTTGCGATCGGCATCGAGGCGCGGCGCTTCGATCACCTGCACGTCCGACGCGGTTTCCGACGCGAGCGTCTCGACCGCGACTTCCTCGGACGATCGGGCATAGACCTCGTACAGTGCCTGGGCGAAACGATAGTCGCGGTAGAGGTTGAGATATTCGCCCGATACCTGCGACAGGCCGGCGACGTTCGGCCCGGTGACGCCGACCTTCGCCTCTGCGGTGCGCGCGATCTGCGCGCGGATCGAGCCGACCTCCGACTGGACCGACTGGAGCTGGGTATTGTCCGGCCCCTGGAAACGCTGCAGCGTGTCGAGTTCGACCAGCTTGGCCTGGAGCTGCGCCTCGAGCCCGGCGCGCAGCGACAGGGCCGACCCGAGCTGCGCCTCCGGTTCGGCCAGATTGTTGCGCCGGCGGAAATCGTTGAGCGCCGCTTCGGCGGTCGTCACGCGGGTGGCGGCTTCCTTGAAGCGGTCCTGCACCACCTCGCGCTTGCGCCGCACCCGGTCGCGTCCCAGCGCGATGATCCGGTCGCTGATCGCCTGGACATAGGCGGCGGTCAGCGCCTGCGCCTTGGCGGGGTCGTGCATGCGGACCTCGACCTCGACGATGCCGCCGGTCAAAGAATGCACATCGACCTTGCGGGCGAGGGCGAGCCGCGCCGCGTCCATGCTGGTATAGCCCTGCGGCCCGGCTAGCTTGAGCCGCCGGATCACGTCGTCGGTCACCTCGGTGCCGCGCGAGATCGCCAGATACATGTCGATCGGCTGCTTGGCGCCGCCGAGCAGGGCGGCGAAACCCTGAAGCTGTCCGCCCAGCGCGTTCATCATCGATCCCAGCCCGACGCTGTTGCTGTCCTGCGGCACCATCTTCGCCCGTGCGACATAGGGGCGCGGGAAAAGGCAGAGCGCGGCCAGCACCAGCGCCAGCACCGCATAGGCCAGCCGCCGCGAACGCGGTTCGCGCACCGCATCGGTCACGCGCGTGACGATCGTCATTCCACCAGCGCCTGAATCGATGCCGCGCCGACAAGGCCGCCGAACAGACTGCCGGTGATGTCGCGCAGCCGCGCCCAGAATTCGCCGCGATTGGAGTCGATCGGTATATAGACGAGGTCGCCCGGCAGCGCCGGTGCCCGCAATATCTTCTTGCCGTTCGCCAGCACGGTGCCGTTGGCGCGCACCACGAAGATCTCGCTCTTGTCGCCGAGCTTCTGCACGCCGCCGGCCGAACGGACGAAGTCGCCGATCGAGCTGCCCTCGCGATAGGCGAAGGAGGCCGGGCTCGGCACCGCGCCGAACACGCCCACCGTCACCGGGCGGGGCGGGACATAGATGGTGTCGTTATTCTCGACGATCACGTCGCCGGGCAGGGCCGGTGCGGTGACCGGCAGGTCGAACACGAGCCGCCCGCTCGGTTCGCGTGAGCGGAGCTGGTCGACGATCGAGCGGACCAGAGCGAGGTTGCCCGGCTGGGCGAGCTGAGCGCGGTTGGCGGAGACAACCGGCTGGGCGGTGAGCTGGAACTCCATATCCTTGATCGCGCGGTCGAAACTCAGCTTTTGCTGCGCCTTGACACTCTCTCGCGTGATCACGCTTGCGTAGGGAAAGGCCTGGGCGGTAAGGCCGCCAGCCTGGGTCACCACGTTCTCAAGCTTGGTGCCCGGACGGAAATAATAGCGGCCGGGCCGCGCCACTTCGCCGCTGATCGTCACCAGCACCGATTGCTGGTCGATCGGGCGCGCGATGCCGACATCGGACAGTACACGGACGATATCGCCGCGCCGTGCCTTGCGGGTCCGAGCCTCGGCGGCGGTGACCTGCCGCCAGCCCGACTCAGACTTGCCGAGGGAATCGAGCACCATCAGTCGGCTGTCGTCGGCTACGGTATTGACGCCGCCGGCATAGAGGACCGCGTCCTCGAGCGTCTCATTCGGGGCGATCTCGAAAATGGCCTCGCGATTGACGCTGCCGATCACCGCCACCTGTTCGCCGGCGGGCGCGACATAGATGACATCGCCATTCTGCAGCGCCGCGTCGCCGGTCTTGTCGCCCTTGAGCAGCAGGTCGTAGAGGTCGAAGTCCGAGACGAGCTTGCCGTCCCGGCGAAGCTGGATCGAGCGGAAGCTGCCGCCCGAAGAAGGCCCGCCTGCTGCCAGCACCGCGTTGACCAGGGTCGACAGGCTGCTGACGGTGTAGGAACCCGGGGTCGCTGCGAAGCCGGTGACATAGACGGTGATGCCATGCAGCCGCCCGGCCGACACCTGCAGGTCGAAGCCGCGATACTGGCGCGAGACCTGGCGGGCGATCACGTCGCGGACATTGCCATAGCGCACCCCGCCGACCGTGATCGCGCCGACGCGCGGCACGAAGATCCGGCCCTCCTGGTCGATCGTCAGCCGCAGATCGGCCGCCTGCACCGATCCGGTCAGGCCGAGCAGCAGCTCGTCCCCGGGGTTCAGGCGATAATCCGGCGGAACGGTGGTGGTGGGCGCCACCGTGAAGTCGCGTGCGCCGGGTACCAGCAGCTCGGCACCGAAGCGGCGCAGCGGTTTGCCGGCCGCCTCGGAGACGAATGTTTCGAACTCGTTCGCTACCGGCGGTGCCTGCCGCTTTTTCGTCACGGCATCGTCGGGGCTCTCGGCCTGTGGCGCGGTGGGCCGATTGTCGATCACGGTGGGCTGGTACGGACGGACCTCCGCCTGCGGCACCGCGACCTGCCCAGCGGCGGCGCCACGCGAGATCGCGTCAGCGCTACCCTGCTGATCGGTCGATGATACCGGCGGGGAAAGCTGCGCCCCTGCCTGTGCCGGGATCAGCGGCAGCGCGACAGCGCAGCCGAGGAGCAGTCGCTTCCAGGACATCATCATGTGGGGCAATCTTCTCTTTCGATCAGGCCGGCCGCCGGCCCGAGCAACAGGTCGGCGCCGGCCCTCCAGAGCCGTTCGTCGGCGGCGGCGAGGATCCCGCGGCCGGTGCCGACCCGGTACGGCATGCCATACCAGTCGGTGACGAAACCGCCTGCCTCGGTCAGGAACAACGCGCCCGCGGCATGGTCCCAGGGCAGGGTGCGCTGGAACATCACCAGGTCGTTCTGGCCGAGCGCCAGGCGCGGATAGCTCTCGGCCGCGCAGCGCGGGACGGGCACCAGCTCGAATCGCTCGCCCGCAAGGTCATGGACGCGCGTGCGCCGCTCGGGCGGCATGAAATGCGTGCCCAGCGCAGCGACCGGCATGGCGCCCCCCGTCGGCCGGCTGCGCACGGGGACGCCGTTGCACGTGGCGCCGGCGCCCCGTTCGGCATGGCACAGCCGCGCGCCGACCGGATCGAGGATCCAGCCGGCGAGCGGCACGCCGTCCTCGACCAGCGCCACCATCATGCCGAACGGCGCGCGGCCAGCGGCGAAATTGGCGGTCCCGTCAAGCGGGTCGATCAGCCAGATCAGCCCCTCGCCGATGCCGTCGAGCAGCTCGGGCCTGTGCTCGGCCGCTTCCTCGCCGATGATACGGGCAGGAATGCCGATCAGCTCCAGCCCCTCGTGCAGCAGGCGCTCGGCCTCGCGGTCGACGCTGGTGACGATCTCGCCCGCGCTCTTCTCTGCGATCTCGCTCGCGGCCAGCGTGCGGAAGCGCGGCGTCACCGCTGTCGCGGCAACGCCTCGCATCAATGCTGTGACTTCCTCCTTCAGCGACATGCCGGATCAGGCAGCGACGCTGGCCAGCCGTCCGCGCGCGGCGACGGCCATGCGCTCCTGGATCATCCGGATGCGTGACAGGTCCTCGTCGGCGATGGTGCGGTAATAGTCGCGCTTGTTCTCCAGCCAGGCGAGTTCGAAGGCGACTGCGTTGCCGATCGCCGCCTCGAAGCCGGGCATGTCGGCGGCACTGCCGTCGAAGACCACCTTGCGCGTTTCGAACCGATCGAGGCGGACGCGGCGCATCTCGCGCAGCGCCGGTCCGGATTCGACCGCCACCGACCCGCCAACCACCAGCTCAAGGCCGTGCTCGGCACAGGACTGCGCGACGGTGAGCACCGCGTCGGTGATTCCGCGATCGTTGATCGCGCCGCGTGGCAGGCCGCGCGACAGGGTGAAATCGACCCGGCCGAACACCACGCCGTCAAGCGCCGCCTTGGCGAGCGGCAGCATCGCCTCGAGGTTGCGCAGGGTCGTCTCGGTTTCGAGGTTGAACAGGAACTGGGTATCGCTGTCGTCGCCGTACACCTTGGCCTTGGCCTCGACGAACTTCGACAGGGCGTAGGGCGTCTCGACCATCGGCGCGATGATGTAGTTCGCGCCGTAGAGCTTCGAGGCGTAGAGGTCCGATACCGCCTCGCAACCGCCGATCTTGAGCGCGACCTTGAGGTCGGCGCGATAGGCGAGCTCGAGCAGGCGCAGCAGCTCGTCGGGACGCGTGCCCTCGGCTTCGAATTCCGCCTTCACCGCGAC
Organism: Sphingomonas sp. GW821-FHT10F11; assembly: GCF_058809095.1. NCBI lineage: Bacteria > Pseudomonadati > Pseudomonadota > Alphaproteobacteria > Sphingomonadales > Sphingomonadaceae > Sphingomonas > Sphingomonas sp. GW821-FHT10F11. The sequence continues at coordinate 61,836 of NZ_JBXASH010000014.1, read as the reverse complement.
GACGCCGAAGCGGTCGCGGCCTTTCTTGAGCATGTCGAGCATGCGGCGTTCCGTCGAATTCACCCTTCGCCTCCTGAGTTGCAAGCGTTGTCGATGAACTGGAGGACGGAGCGCCGCGGCCATTCCCGCAGCCGAATGGCCTGCCAAAAAATATTTGAATCGGGCTTACGGGACCGGCCGCATGTCTCCGTCCTTCAGACATAATGCCAGTGCTCCCCGCCCTTCCGCTGACCGGCGTCCTGCTTCTGGGCGGTTACGGAGCGGCGGCGGTCGATGGCGACAGGCTGCCCGGCGGACACGATGCCGCCTTTCGTCAAAGGATGATGGAGGGGTCGGCCCCTGCGCCGTCGCCCGAAAGGCCGGTTGCGGCACCAAAAGCCTCGGCGCCGAAAGGCCTGCCGCGCCTCTCCTCCGGCTTCGGCTGGCGGCTCGATCCGATCCTGCACAGGCGCGCCCTGCACAGCGGCATCGACATTCCGGGGCCGCTCCGCTCCCCGGTGATGGCTGCGGCGGGCGGTGTGGTGCATTTTGCTGGCAGGGCCGGCGGCTATGGCAACATGATCGAGGTCGATCATGGCGGCGGGCTGGTGACGCGCTATGCGCATCTCTCCCGCTTCCTGGTGAGGTCCGGCGCCCGGGTCGAGCGCGGGCAGGAGATCGCGATGATGGGCTCCACCGGCCGCTCGACCGGCAGTCACCTCCACTTCGAGGTGCGCCTGAACGGCCAGGCGACCGGCCCGCTTGCCTGGTTCACGGGCGAACCCGTGGCACCTCGGGTTTCGCTGGGCGGGGGCGAACCCCATGTCTCCGCTTTTGCCCGCGCCCGCGCGGAAACGGAGTCGGTGGTTGGAGCAGGTCGCTGATGCTTGTTGGGGAGCCGGTCGCGCAGCAGCGGCAGGGCGACCCTGCGGCGCGGCGGCCGGGCTTGGCAAGCCGGTCCCCGGATGCTTTGCGTCGCGCCATGGAGAGTGAGTCGATCGACGGCCTGCAGCGCGTCATCCTGAACGAGCGGGCGCGGCTGCTCCGTTTCCTCGTCGCGCGCGGCGCCGGCGACGAGGCGGAGGACGTGCTGCACGATCTGTGGCAGCGAGTCGCCGTCGCGTCCGGGCAACCCGTGGCCGATCCGGTCGCCTATCTGTTCCGTGCCGCCGAGAATCTGATGCGCGATCGCCGCCGCTCGACGGTCAGCCGCGAGCGCCGGCAGATGCACTGGCACGAGGCCGGCCCCGCTCCCGAAGAGGAACCGCTGGGCGAGCGCGTGCTGATCGCGCGCGAGCGCGTGCGCCAGGCCGAGGCCATGCTGGCCGGGCTTGGCCCGCGTGTCGACCAGGTGTTCCGCCGCTATCGCCTCGACGGCATGGGGCAGGCGACGATCGCCCGCGACCTGGGTGTCAGCCTCAGCTCGGTCGAGAAGGATCTCCAAAAGGCCTATCGCGCCCTCGCCGAACTCAAGGTGCAGTTCGATGCGGAATAGCGGGAGCGAGTCCGTCGTGTCAGGGAGGTGGGCATGATGGAACATGAGTCCGGTATGATTGGAGAAGCAGCGCGGCTCTGGGCGATCCGCGCCCATGACGCGTCCTTCGCCGATTGGGACGGGCTGACCGCGTGGCTGGAAAGCGATCCCCGGCACCTGCCCGCTTATGAGGCTGCCCTGGAAGACGATTCCTGGGCGGTCCAGCTCTTCGCCGCACACCTTCCTGTTGCGGCGGCGACAGCGCCCGCGCACTCCCCCCTGCGCGGGCGCTGGTTTGCCGCGGGCGGCGCGATGGCGGCTGCGCTCGTCGCGGTGGTCGGCGGGACGGTGCTGCTGCGCGATGCGCCGGTGCGCGAGGTGGCGACCGCACGGGGCGAGCACCGGACGATTGATCTCGCCGACGGCTCGCGCGTCATGCTGAACGGCGATACGCGGCTATCGTTCGATCCGGATACGCCGCGTCGGATCATGCTTGCCCAGGGCGAGGCACTGTTCGATGTGAAGCATGATGCGAAGGACCCGTTTATCGTCGTGGCCGACGGTATCCGGCTCGTCGACATCGGCACCGTCTTCAATGTCGTGCGGAGCGGCGGCGCCCTGGACGTGGCCGTCGCCGAAGGCGCCGTCGACTATGAGGCGGGCAAGCAACGCATCCGGCTCAACCGGGGCGATGCGCTGTCCAGGGCCGACCGCGACGCCGCGCCGTCGCTGCGCAAGGCCAGCCCGGAAGGTATCGGCAGCTGGCAATCGGGCCAGCTTCAATATGACGATGCGACGCTCGATCAGGTCGCGCGCGATCTCTCCCGCAATACCGGACGCTCGATTCGGGTCGCAAGCGGGGCAGCGCGCATGCGCTTCACCGGCACGCTGGTCCTGCGCGGGCCGCCCAAAGAGGTGCTGGCGCGCGCCGGACCGCTGCTCGGCGTGACCTTTGCCGAGCAAGGCGATAGCTGGACGATGACCCCAGCCAATGCCCGGCGGCGCTAACTCCGCTCTTGTCTTTCCCCTGATCGCCGCAGCCCTGCTGATCGGCGCGCCTGCTCACGCCCAGGAGCAGGCGGCGGACGTCGACCTCCCCGCCGCGCGGCTTGACCAATCCATCCGCTTGCTCAGCAGCCAGAGCGGCACCAGCATCGGCTTTCGCGATTCCCGCCTGGCGACTCAGCGGGTGAAGGCGGTGCGCGGGAAATTCACCGCCGCGCAGGCGCTGGAGCGGATGCTGCTCGGCACGCGCCTCGCGGCCCGGCGCGTCGCGACCAACACTTTTCTCATCGAATATGTGCCGCTGCCGCCACCGCCCGCGCGCACCGCGTCGCGCGCCGCACCGCGCCAGCCGTCCACACCACCGGACGAAACCGCCACGGCGGAAATCGTCGTGACGGGCACCAAGCGCGGCGTGCCGCTCAACGTCTATCCCGGCGGGGTGCAGATCATCGACGGCGACACCGTCTCGATGGCCGATGGCGCGCGCGGCACCGACGCGATCGGCGCGCGCGTGGCCAGCGTCGTTTCCACGCATCTCGGCCCCGGCCGCAACAAGCTGTTCATCCGCGGCATCGCCGATTCGAGTTTTGTCGGCCCCACCCAGGCGACCGTCGGCCAATATTGGGGCAACAGCCGCATCACCTACAGCGCGCCCGATCCAAGCCTGCGGCTCTACGATATCCGCAGCATCGAGGTGCTCGAAGGGCCGCAAGGGACGCTCTACGGCGCCGGGTCGCTGGGCGGTGTCGTCCGCGTGGTGCCCCGCGCGCCCGATCTGACGACGACCGGCGGCACGATCTGGAGCGGCGTTCAGGCCGTGCAGCATGGCCAGCCGGGCGTCGATGGCGGGGCCATCCTCAATGTGCCGATCGTCGACGATCGGCTCGCCTTCCGCGCGCTTGCCTTCGGGTCGATCGATGGCGGCTATATCGACGACACCGGGCGCGGATTGAAGGATGTGAACGACGTCCGCACCATCGGTGGCCGCGCCGCCCTGCGTTTCGCACCGGGGGACGATTGGACGATCGACCTGAGCGGCGTCGGCCAGCGTATCGACGGTGACGACAGCCAATATGCCGAACGCGGCGGCGACGGCCTCACCCGCAGCAGCAGCATCGCTCAGCCTTATCGCAACGATTACTGGCTCGGCGACCTGGTCGTACGCAAGCAATGGGGCAATCTCGAGCTGACCTCGTCGCTCGGCTATGCCCATCAATATGTCTTCGAGCAGTTCGAGGGTCCGGAACTTGCCGACCCGCTCGACCCGGTGGTGAAGCCGGTCGCGAGCGCGGCCGCCGCCGCCTATGTCCAGACCGACCGCATCTCGATGATCACTGCCGAGACCCGGCTCGCGCGTCGTGGCCCGGACGGGACGGGTTGGGTGATCGGTCTCAGCGTGCTCCACAATGAGGCACGGGTGAACCGCCTGATGGATGTCGGACCGCTTACCGCGGTGCTGACCGGCGTGCGCAACCAGGTGGACGAACAGACGCTCTATGGCGAGACGTCGGTCGAGCCGGTCGACCGGCTGACGCTGACAGTCGGCGGGCGGCTCACCCATTCCCGCCTGACGGGCGATTCCGAAGATGCGCTCCGCGCCGTCGCCTTCAGGATCGATCCGGGCGCGAACAGCGGCCGATCGGAAACCCGGTTCCTGCCCTCCGCCGCGCTCGCCTATCGCGCGACCGACCGGCTGACCCTGTTCGCGCGCTACCAGCAGGGCTTCCGGCCGGGCGGGATCGCGGTGCGGCAGGACTTCGTCCAGCGCTTCAAAGGTGACCGGGTCGCCACCACCGAAGGCGGCGTGCGCTATAGTGGCCCTAATTTCAGCCTGTCGCTGAATGCCTCCTGGTCGCGCTGGAACGACATCCAGGCTGATCTGATCGATGGCTTCGGCTTCCCCACCACGGCCAATGTGGGAGATGGACGTGTCCTGTCGGTCGGGCTGTCGTCACGCTGGCAACCGCTTCATGGTCTGTCGTTCGATGCGTCGATCTACCTCAACGACAGCAAGGTGACCACGCGCGACCTGAGCAGCTTCGCGATCGCCGGCGGGACGACCACCTTGCCGGCCGACCTCGCCCAGACGACATTCGACCGCCTTCCCAATGTCGCCGATGCCACCGGCCGGCTCGGCTTCGCCTATGTCACGCCGCTATCGGACAAGCTCGATTTCGAGGTGAACGGCTATGGCCGCTATGTCGGAAAATCGACGCTCGGGATCGGCGCGATCCTCGGGCAGCTTCAGGGCGATTATCTCGACACCGGCCTCGAATTCCGGGTCGGCACCGCTCGGCGCGCCGTGACTCTGTCGCTGACCAATCTGCTCGATGCGCGCGGTAACCGCTTTGCGCTCGGGTCGCCGTTCCTGGTGCGGGATCGCAACCAGATCACCCCGCTTCAGCCGCGCAGCGTGAGGCTCGGTTTCGACGTCACCTTCTAGCTAGGCCTTGCGCCCAGCCGGCCGCGCGCGGAAATCCTCGACCTTGATCCCAAGGCGCGCGACCTTGTCGTAAAAGGTCTTGCGCGGGATGCCGAGCAGCGGGAGCGCTGCGGCCACGCTGCCGCCGGTCGCGCGCAGCGCTTCCTCGATCGCTCCGGCCTCGAACTGGTTGACCCGCGCCGGCAGGCTCGGCCGCTCCCCCGCCGGCGCGACTTGGGACGGCTCCGCCAGGCCGAGCACCGCGCCGAACGCGAAGTTGCGCAGCTCACGGACATTGCCCGGCCAGTCATGCGTGCGCAGGTGCCGGCGCATGCCGTCGGTCAGCAGGAAGTCGGTGATGCCCGCCTGTTGCTTGGCCTCTTCGACGAAGCTTGCGAACAAGGGCGCGATATCCTCCGCCCGTTCGCGGAGCGGCGGCACGCGCAATCGTACCAGGTTCAGCCGATAATAGAGGTCGGGGCGGAACCGCCCCTCGGCCGCGGCGCCTGCAAGGTCGGTCTTGGTCGTGGCGATCACGCGGAGATCGACGCTGCGCGGGCGGGTGTCGCCGATCGGGTGGACCTCGCGCTCCTCCAGCACCCGGAGCAGCCGCGCCTGGACGGCGGGCGCCATGCTGTCGATCTCGTCGAGCAACAGGGTGCCGCCGCTCGACGCCTCGATCTGGCCGATCCGCGCGAGGCGGGTGTGCGGCACGCTGTCGGCGGCATGACCGAACAGCTCGACCTCGGCGATCGCCTCGGGCAGGGCACCGCAATTGACCGCGATGAACGGACGGCCTCGCCGCGCACCGAGCCGGTGCAGCAGCAATGCGGCAAGCTCCTTGCCGGTACCCGTCTCCCCTTCCACCAGCACATCGATATCGGCCAGCGCGAGCTGGCGGATCGTGCCGCGCAACTGCACCATCGCGGCGCTGTCGCCGATCAGCGGCCCCGCCTCGTCGACCGCCGCCGCGGCGGCGCGAAGGCGCCGATTGTCGAGCACCAGCAGCCGTTTCTCCAGCGCCTTGTTGGTGGCGGCGACGAGATGGTCGGTCGCGAAGGGCTTGGTCAGGAAATCGAACGCGCCGTCGCGCAGCGCCCCCACCGCCATCGCGACATCGGCATGGCCGGTGATCAGGATGACCGGGATATCGGGGTCGATCGCGCGGACGCGCTCGAGCAGCTGCAGCCCGTCGATCCCCGGCATGCGGATGTCGGAGACGATCGCGCCGGCAAAGTCGGGCCTGATCTCGGGCAGCGCCTCGGTCGCGCTGGCGAAGGGGCGCACGCGCAATCCGGCCAGCTCGAGCGTCTGGATCGTCGCCTGGCGGAGATGCGCATCGTCCTCGACGAAGAAGATGCTTTGCTCGGTCGGGAACAGCATCAGACGCGCTTCAGCCTGAGCTTGAAGGCGGCGCCGTCGAGCGCCGAGCTGCCGATCTCCAGCTCGCCGCCGAATTCGCGGGCGATGTCGCGTGCAATGGCCAGGCCGAGACCGAGCCCTTCCGGCTTGGCCGAGACGAAAGGCGCGAAGAGCTGATCGGCGATGCTCGGGTCGACGCCCCGGCCATTGTCGCCGACCGTCACGGTCACGTCGCTGCCCGAGGTCGTGGCGGCGATCAGGATGCGCGGCGCGGCGACACCCTCGACCGCATCGAGCGCATTCTGCAGCAGATTGACCAGGATCTGTTCGAGTCGGACCCGGTCGCCCGCGACCTGGGTGTCGCGCATCGCGGGCGGCAAATCGACCGTCACGACCTCGCGCGCGCGTTCGCCGAGGATCAGCAGAGCGCCGTCGATCACCGATCCCAGCGCGATGGCGCCGCGCGCCGGCGTGCGGCGGCGGGCGAAGGTGCGCAGCTCGGCGGTGATCGATCCGATCCGGGCGGTCAGGTCGATGATCTGTGCCAGGTTGCCGCGTACCGGATCGATCTGGTCGCGGTCGAGGAAAGTGCCGGCATTCTCGGCAAAGGTGCGGATCGCGGCGACCGGCTGGTTGATCTCGTGCGCCACGCCAGCGGTGATCTGGCCGAGCGAGCCGAGGCGGTTGGCCTGGGCGAGTTCCTCGCGCGCCGCGCGGAAACGGCGCTCGGCCTCGATACGCTCGCGGGATTCGATGGTGAGCTGGCGGTTGGTCTCGCTCAGCTCGGCGGTGCGCCGGGCGACCTCCTGTTCGAGCGCTGTCTGGGCCTCGCGCTGGAGGTGGCGTTTTTCCCGTGCCCGCCACGCCAGCCCGGCGATCGCGCCGAGGATGATCAGGATGCCGAGGCCCCAGAGCCGCACCCGGGTCGTCGCGGCGGCGAGCGGCGCGGCGAGCGGTTCGAGATGGACCAGTCGCGATCCCGCAAGCGGCACCGGCAGCGACCCGACCCGATATCGCGCCGCGTTGCCACCAAGGGTCGCCGTCGCCGCTGTGCCGGACAGGGCGATCGGCGCGGCGCGGGGCGGTCCGCTGCCGAACTGCAAGGTGGTGCGCGCCTGCGCCAGGGTCGCGGCATCGAGCGGATGGGTGGTGCGGAAGCGCCAGTCGGGCACGCTGGTGATCAGGATCACGCCATGCGTATCGGTGACGAAGCTCGGTCCGGCGGCGCGCGCCCAGGTCGCTTCCAGCCGGTCGAACTCGACCTTCACCACCACGATGCCCACTGCGTGGCCACCGACCTCGAGCCGCCGGGCGAGGAACAGGCCGGGCCGGCCGCTGATCGTGCCGAGTGCGAACAGCTCGGAGGCGCCGCGCGCCATCGCGTCGCGGAAATAGGGACGGAAACTGTAATTCTGGCCGACAAAGCTGGTCGGCAGCCGCCAGTTGCTCGCCGCGACCGTCAAGCCCTTCGCGTCGATGACATAGATCACGGCGGCGTCGGTGCGGCTCGCGAGCAGCTCGAGCGTGCGGTTGAGCCGCGCGACCGCGGGCGGCGCATGGGTCTCCAGCGCGGTCGCGACATCGGGATATTCGACCAACACCAGCGGCAGCAGCCGGAACTTCTGCAATTCGCTGGCGAGCAGCCCGGCATGGCTGCGCGCCGTCTGGCCGGCGGTGGCATCGGCCGCCATGTCGGCCTGCGCGCGCGCCCAACGGCTACCCGTCCAGAACAGCACGGCCAGCGCCATCAGCACCGTCAGTGCCGCGACGATCAGCCGGATTCCGGGCCGGGTGATGTGCCACCGCCCCGTGATCGTCGATCCCGTCATCGGCACGACATCGCACCGGTCATTGTACAATGTCGTGCCGAAATGTCAGTGACCCTACTGACATTTCCAGCACCTATGGCAACGCCCGGCCGGTCTTTCGGGCGCCGGCTCGATTCAACCCGCCCATGGGTGCGGCTATCCTGCTTCATGTCGTCGTTCCGCCAACCGATTCCAGCCGGGCATCCGGCGAGAAATGGGTGAGACCGCGCCGATCTGCTAAGATTATGCCGATCCGCCATATGGGCGACATATCACACAAATTGGGATTGTCATGTGTGAAAATACGCACATTCTGGCATGGTCCGCAAATCATCTTTTCTCATATAATTATTATTCACCAATATCTTATTCAAGATTTTCGAAACTCTCCCCGGCGGCGTTCTGGTGCCGTATTTTCATACCCAGCCGCTCACCAGAAAGCGGCCGACAGCGCGTGTCGCGCGCCGAGAGGGACTGAATGACGATCACCGTCGCCACTGCAACCGACCGACCCCATGCTCGCGTGCCGTTGTGGCGGCATCTCTATGTGCAGGTGCTGGTCGCGATCCTTCTGGGTGTGACGCTCGGCCATTTCTGGCCGACCTGGGGCGCGGCGATGAAACCCGTCGGCGACGGCTTCATCAACCTGGTCAAGATGATCATCGCACCGGTGATCTTCCTGTCGGTCGTCAGCGGCATCGCCAGCGTCCGGCAATTATCGTCGGTCGGCCGGGTCGCGGCCAAGGCCTTTGGCTATTTCCTCGTCTTTTCGACGCTTGCGCTGATCCTCGGCCTGATCGTCGCGAACGTCGTGCAGCCGGGTGCCGGCATGAACGTCGATCCCGCGACGCTCGATCAGGGTGCGGTCGCCGCCTATTCGCACAAGGCGCATGAGACGACGATCACTGGTTTCCTGCTGTCGATCATCCCGACGACGATGGTGTCGGCGCTGACCGACGGTTCGATCTTGCAGACCCTGTTCGTCGCGATCCTGTTCGGCATCGCCATGTCGCTGGTCGGCAAGCCCGCCGAGCCAGTCCTGGAACTGGTCGAACGGCTGGCCTTGATCGTGTTCAAGCTGGTCGGCATCCTGATGCGCGCGGCGCCGATCGGCGCGTTCGGCGCGATGGCCTTCACCATCGGCAAATATGGCGTCGGATCGCTGGTCAATCTCGGCGCGCTGGTCGCGACCTTCTACCTGACCTCGCTGTTCTTCGTGCTGGTGATCCTTGGCGCGGTGGCGCGGGCGCACGGCTTCTCGATCGTCCGGCTGATCGTCTATCTGCGCGCCGAGCTGCTGCTGGTGCTGGGCACCTCCTCATCGGAAGCGGCGCTGCCCAGCCTGATCGGCAAGATGGAGGCCGCCGGCTGCGACAAGACGGTGGTCGGGCTGGTCGTGCCGACCGGCTATTCGTTCAACCTCGACGGCACCAATATCTATATGACGCTGGCGGCGTTGTTCATTGCCCAGGCGTGCGGGGTCGACCTGTCGCTGTGGCAGCAGCTCAGCCTCTTGCTGGTCGCGATGCTGAGCTCGAAGGGCGCGGCGGGGGTGACCGGCGCTGGCTTCATCACCCTGGCATCCACCCTGTCGATCGTACCCGACGTGCCGGTCGCCGGCATGGCGCTGATCCTGGGCGTCGACCGCTTCATGTCCGAATGCCGCAGCCTGACCAACTTTATCGGCAACGCCGTTGCGACCGTGGTGGTCGCGCGCTGGGAAGGCGCGCTCGATCGCACACGCCTCGACGCGGCGATGGCCGGCAATCCGCTGCCGGTGGAACAGGTGATCGCGCCCGACATCGAGACGGCGCCCGCCGAATGACAAGACAAAAAAATGGGGAGAGAAGAAATGACCTTTGCAATCCGATCGGCGGCCCTGCTCGCCGGAACCGCCTTTGCCGCACTCGCGACCGCCGGCGCCTGGGCGCAACAGGCGCCGCCTGCGTCCGCCGCGCAGGATAACGGCTCGCTCGCGCCGGCGGACGAAGATTCGGCCGACGTGAAAGACATCATCGTCGTCGGGTCGCAGATCAAAGGCTCGAGCGTCACTGCCGCGCTGCCCGTCACCGTGCTCGATTCGAAACAGATCGACGCGACCGGCGCCCTGACCGGCGACGATCTGATCCGCGCCATCCCGCAGATGGGCGACGTCACCTTCAACCCGTCGAACAACCCGCAGACCAGCAATGCGGCGCGCGGCGACGTCAATTCCATCAACCTGCGCAATCTCGGCGTCGGCAACACCCTGGTGCTGCTCAACGGCCGCCGCCTCGTATCGCACCCGGTGAGCCAGGCCGGCGAGGGCAATGTCCCGGTGCTCGGCTTCAACTCCAACTCGCTGCCGGTCGCCGGGATCGAGCGGCTCGAGGTGCTGCGCGACGGCGCGGCGGCGATCTACGGCGCCGATGCCGTGGCCGGTGTGGTCAACACCGTGACCAAGAGCGATTACAAGGGCGTCTCGATCGACGGCCGCTTCGGCTTCGCCGAGGGCACCCACCGCAAGGAATATCAGATCACCGGCTTTGCCGGCACCGACTTCGCCGGTGGCCGCGGCAATGTATCGCTCTATCTCGATTACACCCGGCGCACCGCGCAGCTTTCGGGCGACGAGCCCTATACCGCGACCAACGATCTGCGGTCGCTGTTCGCCAACAATCCAGCCTTTGCCAGCAATGCCAATTCCGACAGCCGCGCGACCCAGTCGCCCTGGGCGAACCTCGCGGTCGTGGGTGGCCCAGGCACGATCCGCCGCGGCACCACCGCCGTCACCAACTCGACCGGCGCCTTCCACACCCAATCCGCGCTCAATCCGGGCTGCGTGATCACGATCAGCGCCGATACCTGCCTCGGCACCGGCACGCGCGCCACGGGCACTACGCTGCGCAATGAGCGTTTCGACAATGCCGCGGACACCACCGTCTCGCCGCGCATCAACCGCTTCAACAGCTTCCTGAGCGCGCATTACGACGTCTCGGATGCCTTCACCCTCTATACCGAGATCGGCTATTATCAGGCGAAGAGCCACGCCATCCAGCCGCCGACGATCAACCTGAATGCGATCGTGGTGCCGGCGACCAATTACTGGAATCCGTTCGGCCCGACCGTGTTCGCCAACGGCACGGTCAACCCCAATCGCATCCCGGGCCTGACCAACGTTCCCGCCGCCGGCCTGCCGGTGCGGCTGTCGACCTATCGTTTCGTCGATACCGGCCCGCAATATGTCGACGTGACCAATTCGCAGTCGCGCTTCCTGGCGGGGGCCAGGGGCAAGATCGGCAGCTTCGATTTCGACACTGCCTTCCTCTATTCCGAAGCGATCGCGACCGACCTCTCCGATGCGATCAACATGACCAAGCTTCAGCAGAGCCTCGCACTCTCGACGCCCGATGCCTACAACCCGTTCAGCGGTGGCTGCTCGGCCAATCCGAGCATCGGCGATTGCTCGCCCTCCTCGCAGGCGGCGATCGACGCGATCCGCTTCAAGCTGCGCCGGCATGACAAGACCACCCTGGCGCTGGGCGATTTCAAGGTTTCCAACGGCCATCTCTTCGCGCTTCCCGGCGGCGATGTCGGCATCGCCGCCGGCATCGAGGGCCGGCGTGAGACCCAGCGCGATGATCGCGATCCCAATCTCGATGGGCGCATCCAGTTCGTCGACGCGGTGACCGGAGACGTCTCGATCAGCAACGTCGCGGCGGTAAGCCCGACTCCGTCGACCAAGGGCGACCGCTTCGTCGCCTCGGCTTTCGGTGAGCTTGCCGTCCCGCTGGTTTCGCCGGACATGAACATCCCGCTGATCCACCGCCTCGATCTGCAGCTGGCCGGCCGCTACGAGCACTACAGCGATTTCGGATCGGTAGCGAAGCCGAAGGTCGCCGCCGCCTGGGATCTGGTCGACGGGCTGCGCCTGCGCGGTTCCTGGTCGCAGGGCTTCCGCGCGCCGAACCTCGAACAGACCAAGACGGTGCAATATTCGCGGCTCAGCTCGAGCAGCGTGATCAACCAGGATTTCTATCGCTGCGAAGCCGATGTGAACAAAGGGACGATCGCCAATTTCAACACCTGCACGCGCAACATCAGCTACACCATCCTGATCAGCGGCAACCCGAACCTGAAGCCCGAGGACAGCACCAACTGGACGGTCGGCGCGGTGATCGAGCCCAAGTTCATCCCGCGGCGCTTCGGCCGGCTGACCTTGACCGCCGATTTCTGGTCGATCCATCAGGTCGGCATCGTCGGCCAGTTCGGCGCGCAGAATGCGCTCGTCCTAGACTATCTCCTGCGCCTCCAGGGTTCGAGCAACCCCAATGTCATCCGCGCGGCGGTGACACCCGATGATACGGCGGTGTTCGCCGGCTCCGGCCTCGCGCCCGCTGGGGCGATCCTGCAGATCAAGGACCAGTTCACCAACCTGCTGCCCCAGACGGTGCAGGGCGTGGATCTCGCCTTGCTCTACCGTCTCAACAATACCGGGATCGGCGATTTCGACCTCAATATCAACGCGGCGCGGCTGACCAAATATGCCCGCGAGAATCCGCCTCTGGTACAGACCCTGTTCGATGCGCGATCGGCCGGCACGATCGACCCGGCGACCCCGCTGACCGACGGCAGCGACCTGATCGAGGTCCGCGGCAAGCCGAAATGGCGCGTCACCGGATCGCTGACCTGGACGCTCGGCCAGGTACAGGTCGGCGGGTTCGCCAATTTCATCAGCGACGTCAATGACACCAATTTCCTCGATTCGTCGGGCAATCCCTATGTCATCCAGGGCCAGACGACCTTCAATCTCTACGCCCAGTACCGCTTCAAGGGCGGTGCGCTCGACAATACCCGGATCCGCGTCGGCGCCCGCAACCTGTTCGACAAGCAGCCGCCGATCACCGCTGACGGCTATTTCGGTTCGCTCTACAATCCCTATGGCCGTTACTGGTACGTATCGATCGGCAAGAAGTTTTGAGGAAAAGGTGGATGAAGACAGGCAGGGTCGGGTTGCTGTTGGCGGTGTCGTTCGCGGCGTTCGCCTCCGCCGCTGCGGATGCGCAGGTGCAGGCGCCTGTTCCTCCACCCGTGATCGCCACGGTGCCGGTGCCGGCGAAGACCATCCTGTTCGTCGGCAACAGCTTCACCCAGGGCGCGCATTCGGCGGTGCGCCGCTACCGCCCGGACACGGTGACCGACCTCGCCAATGACGGCACCGGCGGCGTGCCCGCGATTTTCAAGCTGATGACTCAGGAGGCGGGACTCAACTACACCGTCAGCCTGGAGACTCAGGGCGGGAAGGGCCTGGATTTCCACTACAACACCAGGCGCGCGCTGCTCGATCGCAAATGGGACGTGGTCGTGCTGCAGGAATTCAGCACGCTCGACCGGGCGAAGCCGGGCGATCCGGGATTGCTGCTGACCTATTCCAGGCTGTTCGCGGCGATGTTCCGCCAGCGCAATCCCGCGGTGCGGATCGAGTTCAGCTCGACCTGGTCGCGTGCCGACGAAACCTATGAGCCCGACGGCCATTGGTTCGGCAAGCCGATCACCGCCATGGCGCTTGATCTGCGTGCGGGGGCCAATCTCGCTTTGGCCAACCGCTCGATCGACGGGATCATCCCGATCGGCGAGGCGTGGAATCGCGCCTTTGCCGAAGGCGTGGCCGATCCTAATCCCTATGACGGGACCGAGTTCGGCAAGACCGATCTGTGGACCTATGACCAGTATCATGGGAGCGCCGCGGGCTATTATCTCGAAGCGCTGATGATCTTCGGCAAGGTGACCGGGCTCGACCCGCGCTCGCTCGGCGCGAACGAAAAGGCGGCGGACGATCTGGGCCTGTCGCCCAAGCTGGCGGCGGCATTGCGCGATATCGCCTTCAGGCAGCTCGAGGCAGAGAAGGCGCCGCGCTGAGAAGGCAGGCCAGATCGGTCGGGTAGTTGAGGTTCCCGATCGGGAAAGGCTCGTCGACCGTCCGCGCGCCGGCCTCGGCGATCCAGCCGCGCACGGCGCGGTCGCCCCGGGAGAGATGCGCGCCGAGCAGAGCGCGACAGGCGACGGGCCACCAGCCGATCAGATGCTGGTGCCGCAGCACCGCAGGCATGCGGCCCTGCAACCGCGCGACGAGATCGTCCGGCAAGGGCAAAGCGTCCACCGGCACCGACAGGACGGCGTCGAAGCCATGCCGCGCCGCGTGATGCAGCGCCGCCTCGAGTCCGGCCAACGGCCCGATCCGGCAGTCGCGCAGGTCGCGCAACGCCTTGAGGCCGGGCCAGTCGCGGCCGCAGATCGCCATTGTCTCAACCTGAGGACTCAGCGCCTCGATCACATGCGCGATCATCGGCCGCCCATGGATCGGTGCCAGCGCCTTGTCGCTGCCGAAGCGGCGCGACTGCCCACCCGCGATGATCGCGCCGAGCACCCGCATCAGAAATCGAGGATCATGGCTGGGGCGCCGGCCGGCTCGGCCGGGGCATCGCGCCCGCGCCGGATCAGCACATTGCTTGCCGCGAGACTGGCCTGGGACGAGGCCGTCTGCCGGTCGAGCGCCCTGACCGCGCTCCCGTCCCAGTCACCGCACAGGAAGCTTTCGCGATTGCCCGCTTCGTCCAGCGGTGCGCCAAGCATCGCCGGCCGCCAGCCAAGCGCCGCGGCGGCGGGCCTGCCGGTGAGCAGGCACAGCAACGGTGCGAGGAACAGCCGTGCCGTGACCAGTGCGGCGGTCGGATTGCCGGGCAGCCCCAGCACCTGGGTGTGGCCGGCGCGGCCATACCAGACCGGCTTGCCCGGCTTGATCGCCACGCCGGCAAAGGCCCGGTCGAGATCGAGCGCCCCCAAGGCGCTGCGCGAAAAATCGCGATCGCCGACCGAGGCGCCGCCGGTGACGACCAGCACATCGGCCTTCGCCATCGCGCTGCGCGCCCGCGCTTCGATCATGCCGCTATCGTCGGACGCCAGAGCCATGCCCGAGATCGTCGCACCCCATTCGGTCGCGAGCGACGCGATGGCGAGCGAAATGCTGTCGGGGATCGACAACGCGCCGCCGCCGGCCAGGCCCGGCCGGGACAGCTCGTCGCCGGTCGCCAGGATGAAGACGCGCGGCTGGCGCCACGCGGTCAGGGTCGCCGCATCCGCCGCGGCCGCGACCAGCATCGCGCGGGCATCGAGCCGGCGGCCGGGGGAGAGCAGCATTTGACCCGCCGCGAAATCGGATCCGCGCGATCTGACATGGCGGCCGCCGTTGGCGGCGGGGATGGCAACCTCATCGCCGTGCCGCACCGCCAGTTCCTGCACGATCACCCGGTCCGCCCCGTCCGGCATCGGCGCACCGGTGAAGATACGCGCTGCCTCGCCCGGACCGATCGCGCCGCGATACGGTCGGGCCGGAAAGGACTGGCCGATCACCTTGAGGCGAGACGCCCGCGGACCCTGAACCGCATAGCCATCCATCGCCGCCAGGTCGGCGCGCGGCGAATCGAGCCGGGCCAGCACCGGCCTTGCCAGGATGCGCCCCGTCGCGTCGGCGAGCGCCACCCGCTCCTGCCCGAGCGGTGCGGCCACCGCCGCCATGCGCGCGATGGCGGCGTCGAAGTCGAGCGTTGCCCGGCAGGGGGCAGCGGGGCGGATGGCGAAGGCAAGGTCAGACATGCCGGCGCGCCGCGTCGAGGATCGCATTGAGGTCGGCGGCACGGCGCGCGCGCATCGCCTCGCCGATCAGGATCAGCGCCGGCCCCCCGGTCGCGCTGCCGATTGCGATCGGCAACAGATCGAGCCGCGTATGAACCAGCCGCTCCTCGGCGAGGCTCACATCCTTGGCGATCAGCACCGGCGTGGCGGCGGAGAGGCCGTGCGCGATCAGCTTGCGGCAGATCTCGGGCGCGGCGCCCCGGCCCATATAGAAAACCAGTGTCGCGTCTGGATCGGCGAGCGCCGTCCAGTCGAGATCGATCGCCTCGCCCGCCCGCGCCTGAGCGGTGACGAAGCGCACCTGCCGCGCCGATCCGCGCAGTGACAGCGAGACGCCGGCGTTCGCCGCGGCAGCGCTGGCCGCGGTGATGCCTGGGCAGATCCGCGCCCGCACGCCCGCCTGCGCCAGCGCCTCCATCTCCTCAGCCGAGCGGCCGAAGATCGACGGATCACCACCCTTCAGCCGCACGACACGCTCGCCATCCAGCGCTGCCGTCACCAGCAGCCTGTTGATCGCCTCCTGGGTCCGCGAGTGCCGCCCGGCGCGCTTGCCGACGGGGACTCGGCGCACATGCGGGGGGATCAGGTCGAGCACGCCGGGCCCGACCAGCGCGTCATGGAATATCACCGAGGCGGCGGCGATCAGCCGCTCGGCCTTGCGGGTCAGCAGGTCGGGGTCGCCGGGGCCGGCCCCGACCAGCCAGACCTCGCCGGGGGCGATGGGCTCAACCATAAGCGGCTTCCTTTTGAGCTGGGAGCAGGGCGGCGATGGCGGGGCGGCACGACCCGCAATTGGTGCCGGCATTGATCGCCGCGCCGACTGCCTCGACGCTGACCAGGCGCTGCCCGGCGATCGCGTCGAGGATGGTGTTGAGACCGACATCGAAACAGACGCAGACGATCCTGCCGCGATCAGGCGCCGGCGTTGCCGGACGGCCCGCCAGCAATTCGAAAGGGGCGGCATCCGCCTGGCCCAGCTGCGCGATCAGCCAGTCGCGCGGCGGTAGGCCGCCGCTGCGCGAGACGAACAGCGCGGCTTTGAGCATGCCATTGGTCATCACCACTGACCGGATCACGCCGCGCTTGGGGTCGATCATCTCAGCCCGCTCGTCCTCGGGCAGCAGCGCGGTCAACGGTGCGATATCGCCGTCGCCGGCCAGCTCGGTCAGCCAGCCGCTCGCGGTGCGGATCCGCGTCCAATAGGCGCAGTCGGGTTTGGCCGGCAGGTCGCGCGAGAGCAGAAAACCGCTCCAGCCGGGCTTGTACGGACTGGCGCTGGCGGGTGTGTTCTTGAAGCCGGGCTGGCCCGACACCGGGTCGCGGTCGCGTGCCGGCAGCAACCCCGCTCGGCCGCCGCCACTGGTCTGGTCGGTCCAGTGGATCGGCACGAACAGCTCGCGCCGCCTTTGGTCGGGCGTGCTGGCGACGCGGAAGATGCTTGATCCTTGAGCCGTCTCGACCCGCGCAAGCCCGCCATCGGCCAGGCCGAGGCGCTGCACGGTGTCGGGATGTACCTCGACCAAGGGCTCGCGGCGATGCTGCGACAGCTTCGGCGACAGGCCGGTGCGCGTCATGCTGTGCCACTGGTCGCGATAACGCCCGGTGTTCAGGCGCAGCGGAAAGGCGCGGTTGCCGTCATCGCGCGGCACATGGCGGACTGGCACCAGCCGCGCCTTGCCGTCGGGCGTTGCATAACCCCGCGCCGCGAAGGGCGAAGCGCCGCCCCATTGGAACGGCGCCATCCCATCATAATCGTCGTTCGAAATGTCCGCCTTGCCGGAGATGTCGAGCACCCGCACGCCCCGATTCTCGAACCCGGTCTGCGCGGCGAATTCGCGGAAGATGCTCGCCGCGTCGGGATAGTCGAAGCCGGCAAAGCCCATGCGCTTCGCCACCTCGGCGATCGCCCACCAATCGGGCCGCGCTTCGCCGGGTGGCGTCATGAAGCCGCGCTGGCGCGAGACGCGGCGTTCGGAATTGGTGACGGTGCCGTCCTTCTCGCCCCAGCCCGTCGCGGGCAGCTTCACCTGGGCGTAGAAGCCGGTATCGGTCGCGGCGATACAGTCCGAGACGACGACGAACGGGCAATTGGCCAGCGCCACCCGCGCCATGCGCGCATCGGGCAGCGAGACGGCGGGGTTGGTCGCCATGATCCACACCGCCTTGATCCTGCCCTTCGCCATCGCATCGAACATGTCGACCGCCCTGAGGCCGGGCCCGGGGCAGATCGTCGGCGACTGCCAGAAGCGCTGGGCCCGGTCGCGCTCCGCCTCGCTGAACCCCATATGCGCCGCCAGCATCGAGGCGAGCCCGCCGACCTCGCGCCCGCCCATCGCATTGGGCTGGCCGGTGATGCTGAACGGCCCCGCGCCGGGCTTGCCGATGCGGCCCGTGGCGAGGTGCAGGTTGATGATCGCGTTCGCCTTGTCGGTGCCGCTGGTCGACTGGTTCACCCCCTGGCTGAACAGAGTGATCGTGCGCGGATGCTGGGCGAACAGGTCGTAAAAGGCCTGGAGGTCGGCTGGCGCGATATCGCAGATCTTCGCCACATCGCCGGCGGACAGGGTTTTCCAGAATCCTTCGGGCACTACGACATGCTCGGCAAGGTAACGCCCGTCGAGCCGCCAGATCGACCGCATCTCCGCGAGCAGTCCGGTGAACAGCGCGACATCGCTGTCGGGCGCGATGGCGAGGTGGAGATCGGCGCGCTCGGCGGTCTCGGTGCGGCGCGGGTCGATCACCACCAGCTTCGTCCCGCGCGTCGCCCGCGCCACCTCGATCCGTTGCCACAGGATCGGGTGGCACCAGGCGGTGTTCGATCCGACCAGGATGATCAGGTCGGCGGCGTCGAGATCGTCATAGCTGCACGGCACCACATCCTCGCCGAACGCCCTGACATGCGCCGCCACCGCGCTCGCCATGCACAGGCGCGAATTGGTGTCGATATTGGCGGTGCCGATGAATCCCTTCATCAGCTTGTTGGCGACGTAATAGTCCTCGGTCAGCATCTGGCCCGAGGCGTAGAAGGCGACGCTGTCCGGGCCATATTCGGCGATCGTCGCGGCAAAACGGCTGGCGACGAGGTCTAGCGCCTCGTGCCAGCCGGCCCTCTCCGACCCGATCATGGGGTGTAACAAACGGCCTTCGAGCCCGATCGTCTCGCCGAGATGCGTGCCCTTCGAGCAGAGCTTGCCGCGATTGGCGGGGTGATCCGGGTCGCCGGCGACGGTGGCGGTGCGGGGGGAGGTGAGGGTGGCGACAACGCCACAGCCCACACCGCAGTAAGGACAGGTGGTTTTCACCATCATTCCCCTCCCTGGAAGGGAGGGGCCAAGGGTGGGTCAGCTTCGAGGGGGCTCGATGCCCCCTCGAAGCTTTGTACCCTGTCGCGACGAGTCTTGATGGGCGCGCAGACGCGCGCGCCCACCCCCGGCCCCTCCCTTGCAGGGAGGGGAGGGCTCACGCCGCCACTCCCTCGAGCGCGGCAGCACGCCCGATCAAAATCCGCCCCCCATCCACCTTCACCGGAATCACCGGCACGCACCCCTTGTCCGCGCCCAGCGCCTCGCCCGTCACCAGCGAAATCCGCCAATTGTGCAGCGGGCAGGTCACCGTGGTGTCGTGGACGATGCCCTGGCTGAGCGGCCCTGCCTTGTGCGGGCATTGATTGGCCAGCGCATAGACCTGGCCATTGGCGGTGTGAAAGATCGCGATCTCGCGCCCGCCGCGCACCGGCAGGGTACGCGCGCCCAGCGCCGGCAGCTGATCGACGGGTCCGATATCGAGCCATTCGGGTTCCATCACGCGACCTCCAGCGCACGAGCGGCAGGAGCGGGGCGGATCTCGGCAAGATGCTGGTGGAGCTTCCAGTCCTCTCCCGCCGCGCGCTTCGCCCAGGGGTCGTCCTGCATGAAGCTCTGCGAATGGAGGAACCGCGCCCGCAGTGCCTCGCGCCCAGCATCGTCGTCCACGATCCGCTGCCGGATATAATCCAGCCCGACCCGCTCGACCCAGGGCGCGGTGCGATCGAGATAACGCGCTTCCTCGCGGTAGAGCTGGATGAACGCAGCGCAATAATCGAGCGCCTCCTGCTCGGTCGAAACCTTGCACAGGAAGTCGGTGCCGCGCAGCTTGATGCCGCCATTGCCGCCGATCGACAGTTCGTACCCGCTGTCGACGCAGATCACGCCGATATCCTTGATCGTCGCCTCGGCGCAGTTGCGCGGGCAGCCCGACACCGCGATCTTGAACTTGTGCGGCATGAAGCTGCCCCAGGTCATCTGCTCGATCCTGATGCCGAGCCCGGTCGAATCCTGCGTGCCGAAGCGGCACCATTCGGAGCCGACACAGGTTTTCACCGTGCGCAGCGCCTTGGCATAGGCATGTCCGCTGACCATCCCGGCGGCGTTGAGATCGGCCCAGACCGCGGGCAGATCCTCCTTGCGGATGCCGAAGATGTCGAGCCGCTGGCCGCCGGTCACCTTCACCATGCGCGCCTGATATTTCTCGGCGACATCGGCGATCGCGCGCAGCTCCTTCGGGTTGGTCACCCCGCCCCACATGCGCGGCACGACCGAATAGGTGCCGTCCTTCTGGATATTGGCGTGCATGCGCTCGTTGACGAAACGCGACTGGTTGTCGTCGACGAACTCGCCAGGCCAGGCGCAGAGCAGGTAATAATTGAGCGCGGGCCGGCAGGACGAACAGCCATCGGGCGTGGTCCAGTGAAGTTCCTGCATCACCTGCGGGATCGCCTTCAGCGACTTCTCGATGATCAGCCGGCGGACATCCTCATGGGTGAAGCTGGTGCATTTGCAGACGGTCGGCGCCGCGCGCTCGCCGGCATAATCGTCGCCCATGGTGATGGCGAGCAGCCCCTCGACCAGCCCGGTACAGGACCCGCACGAGGCCGATGCCTTGGTGCAGGCGCGGACCGCGTCGAGCGTGCAGGCGCCGCCCTCGATCGCCGCGACGACCTTGCCCTTGGACACGCCGTTGCAGCCGCAGATCTCGCCGTCGTCGGCCATCGCCGCGACGGCGGCATTAGGGTTTGCCGATGCCCCTCCTCCCGAGGCGAAGGCCTGGCCGAAGATCAGCGCATCGCGGATCGAGGCGACATCCTCCTGGCGTTTGAGCAGGTCGAAATACCAGTTGCCGTCCTGCGTATCGCCATAGAGCACCGCGCCGATCAGCCGGTCGTCCTTGACCACGACGCGCTTGTACACGCCGCGCGACGCGTCGCGCATGACGATGTCCTCGCAGCCTTCGCCGCCCGAGAAATCGCCCGCCGAAAACACGTCGATGCCGGAGACCTTGAGCTTGGTCGAGGTGACCGATCCGCCATAGCCATTGGGCGTCGCGACCAGCCCGTCGGCGAGGCTGCGGCACATCTCCCAGAGCGGCGCAACCAGGCCATAGACCTGGCCCTGATGCTCGACGCATTCGCCGACCGCGAGGATATTCTCGTCCGAGGTGACGAGATGATCGTCGACATGGATACCGCGCCCGATCGCGAGGCCCGCATCGCGCGCCAGCTTCACGTTCGGGCGGATGCCCACCGCCATCACGACGAGGCTCGCCGGGATTTCGCGCCCGTCCTTCAGCCGCACGCCCTCGACCTTGCCCATGCCGAAGATCTCGGCGGTGTCGGCCCCGGTCAGGATCGTCTGGCCGCGCCGTTCCAACTCCTCCTTGAGCAGCCAGCCGGCCGCCTCGTCGAGCTGGCGCTCCATCAGGGTCGGCATCAGATGAAGCACCGTCACCTTCATGCCGCGCAGGCACAGGCCATGCGCCGCCTCGAGCCCGAGCAGGCCGCCGCCGATCACCACCGCCTCGCCCCCGGCCGAGGCAGCCCGCAGCATCGCGCCGACATCGTCCATGTCACGGAAGGTGACGACGCCTTGGAGGTCATGCCCCGGCACCGGAATGATGAAAGGATCGGAACCCGTCGCGAGCAGCAGCTTGTCGTAACCCTCGACCCGGCCCGATCGCGCGGTGACCGTCCGTCCGGCCCGGTCGATCGCCACGATCGGATCGCCCGCGATCAGGTCGATCGCATTGTCGGCATACCAGGCGTGATCGTTGATCACGATGTCCTCGAACACCTTGTCGCCCGCCAGCAGCGGCGAGAGCATGATGCGGTTGTAGTTCACCCGCGGCTCGGCGCCGAAGATGGTGATGCGGTATGTCGCGGCATCGCGCGCGAGGATCTCCTCGACGGCGCGGCAGCCCGCCATGCCGTTGCCGATGACGACAAGATGCGGTTTGTCGGTCATATCGCCCACTCCAGGGAGAGCCAGAGCTTGGTGGTGTCGGTCGCGAAGCGGTCGGCGTTGTAGGACGCGTATTTGGCAAGGGCGGTGTAGCGCCCGCGCTTGACGCTCGCCTGCAGATCGATCTCGTCGCCATAATGCTGGGCGAGCCGGTCGCTGTCGAAACGGTGATAGGCCGCGGTCAGGTCGATCGAGGCGAAGGGCCCGACCTTCTTCCAGCCATAGCCGGTCGAGGCATAGGCATCGCGCAGGCCGTCGGGCGGGGTGACGAGGAACTTGTCCGCCCAGCCATTGAACTTGTGCAGGGTGGCGAGCGGCGTCTGGAAGCTGGTCAGCGCCACGCCCTCATCGGCGCCCAGGACCTCATAACCGCCACCCAGCTTGAATGCGGACAGCTCCAGCCCGAGCTCGCCGGCATAATAGCTGGCGGCATAGCGGTTCGGGTTGCGGCCATCATCACTCTGCCGCGCATAGCTGACCAGATAGGTCAGCTTCGCTTTGGGCGCGATCGCGCGGGCCCCGGCGAAGCGCGCGCCATAGGTCTGGCTGCTGTTGCGCAGCACCAATGCCCGGTCCTGGTCGACCAGATAGGCAAAGCCGGTCAGCGTGCCGAGCTTGGTGGTCAGGGAGAGGTTGGCGAAGACATTGTCGCCGCCGATCGACAGGTACCGCGCCGGGCCGTACCGATTGCCGCCGTCGATCCCCCAGATGGTCCGGTCGGACCAGGCATAGGTCATATCCGCCTTGAGGTTCTTCACGCCCGACCATTCGATCCGCGCCGCGTCGAAGGTCTGCTCATTGTCGCGCCAGCCGACCGACCCCACGAAGCGCTGGTCGTCGAGATTGATCCGCTGCCGCCCGACCGTGACGACCGTCTTGGGCAAACCGCGATACTGGAGCTGCAACCGGTTCAGCTCGATGTTCTGCGCATCGGGTACCAGCGGAAAGCCGGTCTTGCCGTTGAGTCCGCTATTATAGTTTTCCGAAATCGCCAGCACCGCTTCGCTCTCGGCGAGCAGCGCGAAATCGCCGGCTTTGGCCTCCAGGCCGCTGCGGATGCGCATCGTCACCGCATCGGCGTCGCGGGTCAGCGGCGCCTGGTCGACATGCTCGTAGCGCAGCCGGGCATCGATCAGCGGCTTCAGGGTGACCGGCCCGGCAAGGGCTGGTGTCGACACCAGCCCCGCCAGCAGGATGGGAAGCGCGCGCATCAGATCCGCACGCCATTGGTGGCGGCGCCCCAGGTGGCGCGCCAGCGCGCCTTGACCAGGGTCAGCCCAGCCAGCGCCACCAGCGCGAGGCCGGCGAAGATCAGGAAACCCGTGGACGTGCTGCCGGTGAGCTGCTTCGCGAAGCCGAGCGAAGAGGCAAGGTAGAAGCCACCGATGCCGCCGCCGAACCCGACAAGGCCGGTCATCACCCCGATCTCATGTCCGAATCGTTGCGGCACGAGCTGGAACACCGCGCCGTTGCCGAAGCCGAGCGTCCCCATCACCAGCAGGAACAGCGCCATCGTGCCCACCAGCGAGGCTGGCGCGGTGCTGATCGCAATCAAAGTCGCCGCGGCGAGGCCGTAGACGAAGGTCAGCGTCTTCACCCCGCCGATCCTGTCAGCCGTGGCGCCGCCGAACGGGCGGACGAGCGATCCGATGAACACACAGGCAGCGGTGCAATAGCCGGCCATCACCGGGGTGAGTGCGAACTGGTCGGTGAAGTAGATCGACAGGCTGGCGGCAAGGCCGACGAACCCGCCGAACGTCACGCCGTAGAACAGCATGAACCACCAGGCATCGGCTTCCTTGAGCACTTCCAGATAGGCGGCGAGCTTCTTCGGCGCGGGCCGGTCGGGGGCGTCCTTCGCCATCGCCATGTAGAGGACGAAGACGATGGCGAGCGGGATCGCCGCCAGGCCGAACACCGCGTTCCAGCCGAACGCCTTGGCCAGGCCCGGCGCGAACAGGGAGGCGAGTACCGTGCCCGAATTGCCCATGCCGGCAATGCCCATCGCCTTGCCCTGATGCTCGGCCGGATACCAGCGCGAGGCGAGCGGCAGGGCGACCGCGAAGCTGGCGCCGGCAAAGCCGAGCACCAGGCCGACCGCGAGCGTGCCCATGAAGCTGTGCACCCCGAACGCCCAGGCGGTGAGCAGCCCGGCGATGACGATGATCTGGCCGATCGCCCCGGTACGCTTGGGGCCGATCCGGTCGACCAGCACGCCGTTGACCAGCCGCAGCACGGCGCCCGCCAGGGTCGGCACCGCCACCATCAGGCCCTTTTGCGCGGGCGTTAGTGCAAGGTCGGCGGCGATGATCGGCGCGAGCGGGCCAAGCAGCACCCACACCATGAAGGCGAGGTCGAAATAGAGAAAGGCGGCGATCAGGGTAGGGCGATGCCCCACCTGCCAGAAGCCCTCCGCCTTGCCGGTGGCGATCGTCGTGATGGGCGGCCGTTGTTGAGCGACCGGCCGGTCCTGCAGCGCCTGTGCTTGCGTCATCTGCTTCCCCTTCGAGCAAACGCAAAAAAGCCGCCGCGACGACCGTTGCGAAACGGTGCCGGACGGCGACTTTGCCAGAATTTTCGGTGGTGCCGGGTGCTACCTCGTTGCAGCGATCCGGCGGTCGAGTGAAAGCTGACGCGGATCGCGATCCGATGCAAGCCTTTTTTGCATCGCAGCGTAAATCAAGGCCGATTCGACCCCAACAGGTAGTTTTCGAGCGCATCGGGATCGAAACTGCGCGAGTCGAAGAACCGGTCGGCGCCGAGAATCAACCGGCCCTGAGTCGTTCCCACGCCTAGCGAGTCGGCAATCCCACCCTCCAGCTTCGAACTGGCACCGGGCAGCGGCACCCCGAGCGGGCGGAGCGCGGCGCGGTAGATGTCGGGCCGGAAGACATGCTGCGCTGCATGATAATCCGCGTCGTTCGCGTCGGTATGCCCCGCCAGGCACATCTGGGCATAGAGCCATGCCGCCTGGCTAACCCAGGGGAAGTTCGCCGCCTCGCGGTGCTGGAACATGAAGTCGGGCACATGGATCGCAGGGAAGCCGCGCGCGAACAATATCTGGTCGGAAATGGCGCGGCGGATCAGCGCGGCCGACCCATCGAGATAGTCCGGCCGCGCGAGAATATCGGAAATCTCGTCGAGCCGCGTCGGATCGACGAACGCGACGCCTGCCCGGTACAGCGCCCGGATCAGGCGGTTGGTCAGATCGGGATCGTCCTCCATCCGCGCGGTGCGCATCGCCAGCACCTTCTCGACGCCGCGCAGCCAGATCTGCGAGGTGACGGCGACGATCACCCCCACACCGCGATCGACCGCGACGCTGTTCCACGGCTCGCCGACGCAGATGCCGTCGACCTCGCCGCTCGCCAGCGCATCGGCGGCAAAGGGTGGCGCGACGGTGACGATCTCGACATCGCGGTCCGGGTCGATACCGCAGCCGGTCAGCCAGTAGCGCAGCATGTAGTTGTGGCTCGAATAGCGATGCACCACGCCGAAGCGCAGCCGCCTGCCACCGTCACGCGCGACGGTCGCCAGCTTCGCGCCGATCGCCGCCACATCTCCGGGCTGACCGACCGTCGTGACCTGTTCGGCCAGATCGGGGCGCAGCGTAATCGCATTGCCGTTCAGCCCGAGCACGAAGGGCACCGAGATCGGCGTCGCCGGTCGGCCCAGCCCGAGCGTTGTCGCGATGGCGAGCGGCGCGATCAGATGCGCCGCATCGCTATGGCCGTAGAGCAGCCGGTCGTTGACCGTCGCCCAGCTCATGTCGCGGACCAGCGTCAGGTCGATCCGCTCCCCCTCGGCAAAGCCGAGTTCGCGCGCCAGGATCGGCAGGGCGGCGTCGACCAGGGGGAGGAAGCCGATGCGGAACGGCGTGTTGCTCATAGGTCCCCCATCAGCCGGTCGGCGGTGACGATCGCGTCGGCGACGTCGCCGATCCGCCGGCCGCTATCCATCGCCGCCTTGCGTAGCGCGGCATAGGCGGCGGGCTCGTCGATCCCGCGCTTCTTCATCAGCAGCGCCTTGGCCTGGTCGATCGCCCTGCGCTCGGCCAGCGCGCCGCGCGCCTCGTCCAGCTCGGCGCGCAGCCGCGAATAGGCCCGGAAACGCCGGATCGCGAGTTCGAGCACCGGCTTGATCCGTTCCTTCTTGAGGCCATCCACCACATAGGCGGAAACCCCGGCGTCGATCGCCGCCTCGATCCCGGCGGTATCGCTCTGGTCGACGAACATCGCGACCGGGCGCGCCATCGCCCGCGACAGGGCGAACAATTCCTCCAGCTCGTCGCGGTGTGGATTGGCCAGGTTGATCAACACCACATCGGGCGCGAACGCTTCGAGCCGCGCGGCGATGCCCAGGCGTTCGTTGAAGATCGCGACATCGGTCAGGCCCGCGTCACGCAGGCCTTCCTCGATCACCGCGGCGCGCGCGGCGCTTTCATCGACGATCGCAATCCGCACCAGGACAGCCTTTCTTGCTGCGACGCGGCATAGACGTCCCGGGGCAGGTAGTTCAACTGCCCATGATCAGCCGGCGGCGCGGGCCGCAAGCTTGCGCTGTACGGTGCGGGCGGTGCCGACGAGCCGCGACATGATCAGATCGTCTATCCCGGCATAGCCCAGCCCGAGATGATCGGGCCGCACCGCGACGGCATCGCCCAGGTCGAGCTGGCCGGTGCGCAAGCCTGCCCGGCCGATCCGCGCCCAGCGCCGCGCGGTTTCCCACCGGATCAAGCTGCGGCTGTTCGAATCCGGCCGATGCCTCTCCAGGAAATCGTCCTGCAATGCGACAAGCGCATCGCCGACCTGCTGGAAGGTCGCGCGATTGGGTACGGGCCGCTGACCCATGACATATCTGACCATCAGCTCGGCGGTCTCCCGCGCCGCGTCGCCGAACAGATCGGCATAGGCGCTGGCCAGCACATCGGTGGCACGGCCGGTCATCGCATCGACATGGCGCTGCGAGGCGCCGCCGCTGTGGCGGCGATAGATCGTCAATTCCTCGTCGAGCCTGGCGATCGTGCCCAACCGGCCGATGCGGTGATAGAGGTCGTAATCCTCGGCGAAGAGCAGGTCGGGCCGCTGGAAGGGGTCGAGCCGCCGTGCGGCGTCCGTGCGCAGCATCACCGAGGACCAGACCAGCGGATTCTCGATCCTGAGCAGCCATTCGATCAGCGCCGGCGTCGTGACCGGCGCGAGCGTCCCAGGCAGGACCATGCCGTCTTCCAGGATGGAAGCGGCGGTGCCGACCAGCACGGTTTCGGGATTGGCGTCGAGATAGGCGACCTGTTTCGCGAACCGGTCGGGATGGCAGAGATCGTCATGGTCGAGCGCGGCGATATAGCGGCCCCGCGCTTCACCGACTCCGCGATTGCGCGAGGCGACCACGCCCTGGTTCCGCTCGGCAGCGATCAGCTTGATGCGTGGGTCGTCGAAGCCGCGCACCACCGCGATGGTATCGTCGGTCGAGCAATCGTCGACCACGATCACCTCGAAATCGCCAAAGCTCTGAGCCTTCAGGCTTTCGAGGGTCTCCACGATCAAGCCGGCGCCGTTATAGGCGCCGATGACGACACTGACGGTCGGGCTGGTCGTGGGATCGCTCACGCGACGGCCCTTTCGCTGGTGTCGAGCACCTGATTGACGATCATC
Organism: Sphingomonas sp. GW821-FHT10F11; assembly: GCF_058809095.1. NCBI lineage: Bacteria > Pseudomonadati > Pseudomonadota > Alphaproteobacteria > Sphingomonadales > Sphingomonadaceae > Sphingomonas > Sphingomonas sp. GW821-FHT10F11. The sequence goes on along the minus strand of NZ_JBXASH010000014.1, from coordinate 34,189 downwards.
AGCCCGACATCGTTCTGCCATTGCCACAGGCCGTTTGCCTGGCCGCGGAAGCTCGGCTCGCCGCCCAGCGCCCCCCAGGGCACGAAGCCCGCGGCAAGACCGATGCCGTAGAGCCCGGCGATCGGGACGCCATCGGCGTCGCAGACCCGGCAATGCCGGTCGACCATCGGTCCATTGCCCTGCGCGGCGAGCGCGATCGAAACCCCGTTCGCATCGCTGACCGGCAAGGCGCGGGGGCGATAGCCCATCGCCGCGATCACCAGATCCGCCGTGGCGAGATGCTCGCGCGCTACCGCATCGTCGTCGCCCGCCACCTGGTGGATCGCGACGCGCGGATCGGGCACGCGTCCGTCGACCCCGAGCATGCGCAGCACCAGTTCGCGCGCTTCCAACCGGAAGCCGCCGAGACGATAGACGAAACCGCTGACCGGGCAGATGTCGTCGGGGCCGAAATCGGTGAAGCCTTCCGCATGCGCCGCCTCGACCGAATGATAGAAGGGCCGCAAGGGCCGCCGATGGAGCAGGGTGACGGCACCCGCGCCGAACGGGAAGGCGGGGCGGCTCTTCAGCAGCAGCACCATCGTCGCGATCGCACTGGTCGATCCGCCGATCACCACGATGCGCGGATTGCGCTTGCCGGAGAGGAGATCGGCGACCTTGGCCATGCCGCCTTCGACAAGGACCTCGTCCGACTGGACCAGCCGGTCGCCGGCTTGCTGCACCAGCGACAGGCCCGCCACCTTCTGGGCGGCGAGCCGATCGAGCGGCTGATAGCCCCCGGTCGCGATCACCACCGAGCGGGAAAGCCGGTCGAATTCATTGCCGTCGATCAGGCGGCGGAGCCGGGTGCGCCACAGGCCCTCGCGCGTCCGCGTCGTGCCGAGCACCTCATGCCCGGTCAGCACCGAGCCGCCATTGTCGGTGACGATCCCCGCAAGACGGTCGCCCGTCGTGCGGACCAGCCGCCCGGCCTCGACCAGCGGCACGCCTTCGACTCCATCGTGCCGGGCGACGGCGCGGCCGACCGGACCGTCGGCGATCGCCGCGATCTCGGGGTGCACATTGTCCTTCACCGCGCTCAGAAAGGTCGTCGCGGTGCTGTCCGAATTGATCGCGTAACGTCCCAGCCAGCCACCGCCGATCGCATGCTCGCGTTCGACCACGACCAGGCCCGATTGCGCCAGCCTTGGCAGCAATCCCTGCTTGGTCGCTGCGGTAAGCAAGGCTGTGCCGGCGGGGCCGCCGCCGACCAGCAGCATGTCGGCGATCGGCAGGCTGCGCGCCTCGGCCGGCGGTCGCATGGTGGTGCGCACCGCGGAAAGGCGATTGAACACCTCCGCGACCGTCCTGGCGTCGTCCGGCGTCATCGCGTCGGTCACCGGCAGCGATAGCAGCCGGGCGGAAATCGAGTCGGCGACCGGGGTCGGCTCGATCGCGGCGACCGATCGGAACAGCGGCTGTTCGCCGAGATGGGGGCTGAAATAGCGGCCGCAGCCGATCCCGGCCTCGGCCAGCCCCGCCGTGATCGTGTCGCGGCGCGCCACCATCGCTTCGGGCAGCACGACCGGCATGAACTGGCTCGCGCGGCGACGCCCGGAGACGCGCTGGAAGGTCATGCCCAACAGGGAGTCGCGATACGCCTCCTCGATCGCCGCCCGGTTGTCGCAGACCGTTTCGATCTCGGCGAGCTTGGTGCGCGCCATCAGGCCCAGGATTTCGGGCAGCTTGGCGTTGATCCCCGGAACCGTGGCGCTGCGCCCGCTCTGGAACCCGAAATTGATCATCGGGCGGAGCGCCTCGATCAGCCGCGAGTCGCCGGAATGGATCAGGCCGCCCTCCGCCACCGAGAAGGTCTTGGTCGCATGCATCGAATAGACCACGGCAAAGGGTGCGTCGGCGCCGAAGCCCAGTCCGCACTCGTCGACCGTGCCGAGCGAGGCGGCGGCGTCCACCACCACGCCCGCGCCATATTCGCGTTGCAGCCAGGCATAGCGGTCGAGATCGATCGCGTTGCCGAAGGTCGCATAGGGAACGATCACCGCGATCCTGTCGCCATACTGCCGCAGCAGCCGCTCCTCGGCCGTGGGGCAGGCGCCCCAATCCTCCGGATCCACATCGCAGATCAGCGGGGTGAGTCCGGCCCAGATCGCCGCCTGCGCCGTCGCGGCGAAGGTCAGCGCGGGCATCAGGGCGAAGCGGCCGGTCGGTGCGGCCGGCCCCGCCGCTTCGCGGATCGCGACGATCAGCCCGAGCGTGGCATTGGCGACGGCCAGGCTTGCGCCATGCCCGCCGAACAGGCGGTCGTTCGCCTCGGCCTCGAACGCGCGGACCTCGGGGCCGTTGTTGCTGAAGACGCCTGAATCCTCGACTCGCTTCAGCGCGTCGAGATGCTCGCTGAGGCGCGGCGGATTGGGGGCGATGAGCGGGAAGCGTTGCATGGAAATGAGGCCGACCTGCGCATTTGGGGTTCCAATGCCGGAACTATGGCCCCGGACGGCCTAAAAAGCCGTTACACCGGCGATCGTTTCGATTGCCGACCCGGCGCGCCGCGCTTATCTGTACCGAGCGGGCTAAAAAGGGAGACGCTGCATGGCGACCGAGTTCCTCCTGAACGGGGTCAAGACCTCGTTCGACGGCGATCCCGATACCCCGCTCCTCTGGGTGCTGCGCGATCATCTCAAGCTGACCGGCACCAAATATGGCTGCGGCATCGCTCAGTGCGGGGCGTGCACCGTGCATCTCGACGGCAAGAACCGCCGTTCCTGCGTCACGCCGATCGGCACCATCGCCGGGCGCAAGGTCGTGACGATCGAGGGGGCGACCGACGCGCGCGCGGAGGCAGTGAAAGCTGCGTGGGTCAAGATCGACGTGCCCCAATGCGGCTTCTGCCAATCGGGCCAGATCATGTCGGCGATCGGTCTGCTCGCCGCCAAGCCCAGGCCGACCGATGCCGATATCGATCAGGGCATGGCCGGCAATATCTGCCGCTGCGCGACCTATGTGCGGATCCGCCAGGCGATCAAGGATGCCGCGAACGCGGCGGGCAAGGATGCCGCGAACGCGGCGGCGGTGCCGGCATGACCGCGCTTCCTCCCGCCAGCCGCCGCGAGTTCCTCGCCTCGTCGGGCCTCGTCATCGGTCTCGCTTTGCCGATGGGCCGCGCCGCTTCCGCCGCCGCGCCGGGCGCGCCCTTTGCTCCCAACGCCTTCGTCCGCATCGCCGCCGACGACAGTGTCACCGTGGTGATCAAGCATATCGAGTTCGGCCAGGGACCCGCCACCGGCCTCACCACGATCGTCGCCGATGAGCTCGATGCCGATTGGGGCCAGATGCGCATCGAATTCGCGCCGGCCAACGACCCGCTCTACAAGAATCTCCTGTTCGGCACGATGGGCACCGGCGGCTCGACGGCGATCGCGAACAGCTGGATGCAGATGCGCAACGCCGGCGCCGCCGCCCGTGCGATGCTGGTCCAGGCCGCGGCGAAGCGCTGGAAGGTGCCCGCCGCCGAGGTGAAGGTGTCGAAGGGCGTGGTCAGCCACGGCAAGAACCAGGCGCGCTTCGGCGAGCTGGCGGCAGACGCCGCATTGTTGCCGGTGCCGGAAAAGCCGGTGCTGAAGACGCCCGATCAGTTCACCCTGATCGGCACCGACGTGCCCAAGATCGACAGCCTCGCCAAGTCGAACGGCACCGCGATGTTCACCATGGACATATCGCGGCCCGGCATGGTCAACACCGCCATCCTTCATCCGCCGGCGTTCGGCGGCACCGTGAAGTCGGTCGACAAGGTAGCGGCATTGGCCGTGCCAGGCGTGGTCGCGGTCGAGACGATCCCGCAGGGCGTGGTGGTCTATGCCAAGGATACGTTCGCCGCGATGAAGGGCCGCAGCGCCCTCAAGGTCGAATGGGACTTAAGCAAGGCCGAGAAGCGCTCGACCGAGGATCTGGTCAGGACCTACAAGGCCGCCGCCGCGACGCCGGGCAAGCAGGTCGAGGTCAAGGGCGATGTCGCCGCCGCGCTCGCCGGCGCGGCGAAGACGATCGAGGCGACCTATGTCTTCCCGTTCCTCGCGCACGGCCCGATGGAGCCGATGGATGCGGTGATCGAGCTGGGCAAGGGCCCCGACAAGAACAGGGCCGATGTCTGGATGGGCAGCCAGTTCCAGGTCGGCGACATGCAGGCCATGGCCAAGGCGCTGGGCATCCCGTTCGAGGGCATAACGCTGCATGAGCAGTTCGCCGGCGGCTCGTTTGGCCGGCGCGCGACGCCCGACCAGGATTTCGCGGTGGAAGCGGCGCTCGCCGCCAAGGCCTATCCCCAGGCGCCGGTCAAATATGTCTGGAGCCGTGAGAATGATATCCGCGGCGGGCGCTACCGCCCGCTGGTCGTGCATCGGGTCAAGGGCGGGATCGATGCCAAGGGCGATCTGGTCGGCTGGGACCATGTCGTCGCCGCGCAATCCTTCTTCGCCAACACGCCGATGGCCGCGATGGGGATCAAGGACGGCATCGACGAATCGATCGTCGAGGGCGTGGCGCAGAGCAGCTATGCCTGGCCCAATTACCGGGTCGGCAGCCATATCATGGAGAATGGCGTGCCGACGCTCTGGTGGCGCTCGGTGGGCAACACCCATACCGCCTATGCGGTCGAGACCTTCCTCGACGAACTGCTCGCGCTCGGCGGCAAGGATGCCGTCGAAGGCCGCATCGCATTGATGAAGGAGGACCGCGCCAAGGGCGTGTTGAAGCGCGTCGCCGAGATGGCGGACTGGGGCCGCAAGCCAGCCGAGGGCCGCGCCTTCGGCATCGCCGCGCACAAGAGCTTCGGCAGCTATGTCGCTCAGGTCGCCGAGGTGTCGAAGGGCGCCGATGGGCTGCCCAAGGTCCACAAGATCTGGGCGGCGGTCGATTGCGGCATCGCGGTCAACCCCAACGTCATCCGTGCGCAGCTCGAAGGCGGGATCGGCTACGGCCTCGGCCATGCGCTCTACAGCGAGCTGACCCTCGGCGAGGGCGGCCGTGTGGCGCAGGGCAATTTCGATACCTATCGCTCGCTGCGGATCGGCGAGATGCCGGATGTCGAGGTCGCCATCATCAAGTCGGGCGAGAATCCGACCGGGGTGGGCGAACCCGGCCTGCCGCCGCTTGCCCCCGCCGTCGCCAATGCCTGGCGCAGGTTGACGGGCAAGGCGGTCCGCCGGCTTCCCTTCGCGCATGGAGAGAATGCATGAACCCGCGCCTTCTCGCCCTTGGCGTGGCGATTATCGCCCTGCCGGTCGCCCTGGTCGCGCGCGAGGCGCCGCCGGCGCTCAAGGCTCCGGCCGCCTTTGCCGGCATCGCCGACAAGGATGCCCGCTCGGTCGCCCTGTTCCGCGAAATGGGCAAGGTCATCCAGAGCCCGCGCTGCATCAACTGCCACCCGCGTACCGATCGGCCGCTCCAGGACGACGACATGCACCCGCACAGCCCGCCGGTGGCGCGCGGACCGTATAATTTCGGGGCGTCGGGCATGGAATGCACCACCTGCCACGGCCGCGAGAACGTCACCTTCGCCAATGGCGAAGGCAGCATTCCCGGCAATCGCAAATGGAGCCTGGCACCGATCTCGATGGCATGGGAGGGCAAGTCGCTCGCCGAAATTTGCGAGCAGATCAAGGATCCGGCACGCAACGGCCACAAGACGCTCGACCAGCTGATCGAGCACAACACATCCGATGTGCTGGTCGGCTGGGGCTGGAACCCGGGCAAGGGCCGCACCCCGGCGCCCGGCACCCAGGCAGAGTTCGGCGCGCTGACCAAAGCATGGGTCGAAAGCGGGGCGAAGTGCCCGGCGGCATGAGCCGGGACTTCGCGACGATCCGGCTGGAAACGGATGCGGAGGGGATCGCCACGATCACGCTCGACCGGCCGGACAAACTCAACGCCTTCAACAAGGCGATGCTCGACGACATGCTCGCTGCGTTCGACGCAACCGATGCGGACGATGCCGTCCGCGCGGTGATCGTCACCGGCAGCGGCCGGGCCTATTGCGCCGGCGCCGATCTGTCGGAAGGCGGCGCGACCTTCGATTACGAGAAGCGCGGCGGCCGCTGGGCCGACGGCGCGTCGCCGGTGGACCAGGACGGCGGCGTCGACTGGTCGAACCCGGCGGTGCGCGACGGCGGCGGCATGCTGAGCTTGCGCATCTTCGACTCGCGCAAACCCGTGATCGGCGCGATCAACGGCCCGGCGGTCGGCGTCGGCGCGACGATGACCCTGCCGATGGATTTCCGCCTGGCGAGCGACACGGCGCGATTCGGTTTCGTCTTCGCCCGGCGCGGGATCGTGCCCGAAGCGGCCTCGACCTGGTTCCTGCCGCGCCTGGTCGGCATCGGCCAGGCGCTCGAATGGTGCTATTCGGCGCGTCTGTTCGATGCGGCCGAGGCGCTCCGCGGCGGCCTGATCCGCAGCGTCCACGCGCCCGAAGACCTGCTCCCCGCCGCCCGAACTCTCGCGCGCGACCTGACGGCGGAAAGCGCGCCGGTCTCGATATCGGTGATGCGCCGGATGCTCTGGGCCGGCCTCGGCGCGCAGCATCCGATGGATGCGCACCGCCTCGAAAGCCGGGTCATGTGGTTGCGCGGCGCCAGCGCGGATGCGCGCGAAGGCGTCGGGGCGTTCCTCGAAAAACGTAGGGCCGTCTTTCCTGACCCTGTGACCGAAGCATGGGATGATTTCGCCGACTGGTTCGACCGCCCACGTTACCGGTGACCTTCGCGCCGGTTTTGCACACCTCTCTCCGCGTTTCCATGCCATTCCAGGCCTTGACAGGGCATCCATGGCGCTCAATGGTAGCGCTATCAATAACGTGGTTGAGCGGAGCGGGATGTCTGACGGGGGCTTTGCGGTGGCGGATGCGCTGCCAGCGGATTGGCGCGAGGGTCTGTTTGTCGGCCGGATCGCCAGCGCGGAAGGGCCGAGCCCGGTCCTGATCGCCGGTGGCGTCGTGCACGACATGGCGACAGTGGCGCCGACGGTTTCGGCATTGATTGAGGACAAGGCGTTCGATGCGAGCGCCGGCGTGGCGCTCGGCGACCTCGAGTCGCTCGGCCTTGGCGTGGGCGAAGGGGCGGCGCTGCGCCTGCTCAGCCCGATCGACCTGCAATGCGTCAAGGCAGCCGGCGTGACCTTCGCCGTCTCCGCGCTGGAACGCGTGATCGAGGAGCGCGCCCGCGGCGATGCGGGTGCTGCGGCCGATGTCCGCGCCCGGCTCGAGGACATCATCGGCGGCAGCCTGCGCGCGGTCGTGCCGGGCTCGCCCGAGGCAGCCGCGATGAAGACCGCGCTGATCGAAGACGGCATGTGGTCGCAATATCTCGAAGTCGCGATCGGCCCCGATGCCGAGGTCTTCACCAAATCCCCCGTGCTCTCGACCATCGGTTATGGCGGCGAGATCGGCGTCCGTTCCGACTCCACCTGGAACAACCCCGAGCCCGAGATCGTGATGCTCGCCGATTCGACCGGTGCCGCGGTCGGCGCGACGCTCGGCAACGACGTCAATCTGCGCGACTTCGAAGGCCGCTCGGCGCTGCTGCTCGGCAAGGCGAAGGATAATAATGCCTCCTGCGCACTCGGCCCGTTCGTCCGGCTGTTCGACGCAGGCTTCACGCTCGACGATGTCCGCCAGGCCGAAGTCGAGCTGCTGATCGAAGGGCCCGAGGGGTACCGCCTGACCGGCACCAGCTCGATGAACCAGATCAGCCGCGATCCCGAGGCGCTGCTCAGCCACACGATGAGCGAGCATCAATATCCCGACGGCTTCGTGCTGTTCCTCGGCACGCTGTTCGCGCCGACCCAGGACCGCGACGTGCCGAACCACGGCTTCACCCACAAGACGGGCGATGTCGTGTCGATTTCCACGCCGCGCATCGGGCGCCTCGTCAACCGCGTGACGACCTCGAAGGCGGCACCCCCCTGGCAATTCGGCATCGGCGATCTGATGCGCAATCTCGCGCGTCGGGGCCTATTGGCCGCATCATGACGACCATATTGGAGACTGAATCCGTGCTGCAGGCAAAAGCCGCTGGGGCAACCGGCGCAAATTATCCCAGCCTGGCCGACAAGCGCGTCATCATCACCGGTGGTGGCAGCGGCATCGGCGAAGGCCTGGTCGAGGCCTTCGTCGCGCAAGGGGCCAGGGTCGCGTTCGTCGACATCGCGGACGCCGCCAGCCAGGCGGTGGTGGACCGGCTGATCCCCGGCGCGAAGCACGCCCCGCTTTATCGCAACTGCGACCTGACCGACATCGCGTCGCTCAAGCGCGTATTGGCCGAGCTCGAGCAAGGCCTTGGCGGCGTCGACATATTACTCAACAACGCCGCCAATGACGACCGCCACACCATCGACGACGTCACCCCGGAATATTGGGACGAGCGCATGGCGGTGAACCTCCGCCACCAGTTCTTCGCGGCGCAAGCGGTGGTGCCGGCGATGAAGCGCGCGGGCGGCGGTGTGATCCTCAATTTCGGGTCGATCAGCTGGCATCTCGGCCTGAACGACCTGGTCCTGTACCAGACGGCCAAGGCGGCGATCGAAGGCCTGACGCGCAGCCTGGCGCGCGACCTCGGCCGCGCCAATATCCGCGTCAACACGATCGTGCCCGGCAACGTCCAGACGCCGCGCCAGGAGAAATGGTACACGCCCGAAGGCGAAGCGGAGATCGTCGCGGCACAGTGCCTCGACGGCCGCATCCAGCCCGGCGACGTCGCCGCTTTGGTGCTGTTCCTCGCCTCGGACGATGCGAGGATGTGCACCGGTCACGATTATTTCGTCGATGCCGGCTGGCGCTGAGATGGTCGCGGGCGCGCCGCGCCGGGTGTGCGGCGTCGGGGCGACGCTGGGCGAAGGACCCGTCTGGGTCGCGCGCGAAAACGCGCTGTGGTTCGTCGATATCAAGGAGCAGCGGATCTACCGCTTCGACCCCGCCAGCGGCGATCTGAAGCACTGGGACGCGCCCTCGCAGATCGGCTGGGTCCTGCCCGAACGCGGCGGGGGCTTCATCGCCGGGCTGCAGCGCGGTGTGGAGCGGTTCGATCCGGCGACCGGCGGCTTCACCCCGCTGCATGCGCCGGAGGCGCATCTGCCCGGCAACCGCCTCAACGACGCGACCACCGATGCGCGCGGCCGCATCCTGTTCGGCTCGATGGACGACAGTGAAACCGATCTGACCGGCCGCCTCTACGCGCTCGATACGGCCGGCGTGAAGGATACCGGCCTGCCGCCGGTGTGCATCACCAACGGCCCGGCCGTCTCGCCCGACGGCAGGATGCTCTATCACACCGATACGCTCGGCAAGATCATCCACGCGGTCGCGGTCAATGACGACGGATCGCTCGGCGCGATGCGAGTCTTCGCGACGATCGAGGAGGGTGCGGGCTATCCCGACGGTCCGGTGGTCGACAGCCAGGGCTGTGTCTGGACCGGCCTGTTCTTCGGCTGGGGCGTGCGCCGCTATGCACCGGACGGCGCATTGCTCGAAACGGTCAGGCTGCCGGTGTCGAACGTCACCAAGATCGCGTTTGGCGGGCCCGACCTGATGACAGCGTACGTCACGACCGCACGCAAAGGGCTGGACGCGGCCGCTCTGGCGGGGCAGCCTGAGGCCGGAGACCTGTTCGCGTTCGATGTCGACGTGCCGGGCCTGCCGGTCGCCGAGGCGGTGGTTTCCAGCTGACCGCCTGAGACGAAAAGAAAAATGGAGAGGGGATTAGACGATGGCAAGTAGAGGCACGGAGCAGGCGAACAACGGGTTCATCGCCCTGATCGTCGCGGTGGCGACGATCGGCGGATTCATGTTCGGCTATGACAGCGGCGTGATCAACGGCACGCAGGACGGGTTGCGCGCCGCCTTCAACCTCAGCGACCTGTCGCTGGGCGTAGCGGTTGCCGCGCTCCTGCCCGGTTGCGCCGTTGGCGCCTTCCTTGCCGGCCGCCTGGCCGACCTGTTCGGCCGCCGCGCGGTGATGATGAGCGCGGCGCTGATCTTCATCGGCAGCGCGATCCTCGCCGGTGCCGCAGGGTCGGAAGAACTGTTCATCGCGGCGCGCTTCGTCGCCGGCCTCGCGGTCGGCGCGGCCAGCGTCATCTCGCCCGTCTATATCAGCGAGGTCACCCCCGCGGCGATCCGCGGCCGGCTGTCGAGCGTTCAGCAGGTCATGATCATCGCCGGCCTTACCGGCGCGTTCCTCTCCAACTATTGGCTGGCCGCCACGGCCGGCGCGTCGACCGAGACCTTCTGGCTCGGCTATCCGGCCTGGCGCTGGATGTTCTGGATGCAGGTCATTCCCGCCGGCATCTATTTCCTGGCGCTGCTGCTCATCCCGGAAAGCCCGCGCTATCTGATGCTCAAGGGCCGCGATGCCGAGGCCGGCACCGTGCTGACCAAATTGTTCGGCAGCGCCTTTGCCGGTGAGAAGGTCCGCGAGATCCGCGAGAGCTTTGCCGCCGACCATCATCGTCCCAAGTTCAGCGACCTGCTCGATGCGAACGGCCGAGTCCGCAAGATCGTCTGGGCGGGCATCGGCCTCGCCGTGTTCCAGCAGCTCGTCGGCATCAACATCGTCTTCTATTACGGATCGGTGCTGTGGCAGGCGGTCGGCTTCAGCGAGAATGACGCGCTGCTGATCAACATCCTGTCGGGCAGCCTGTCGATCCTCGCCTGCCTGTTCACCATCGCCACGATCGACCGGATCGGCCGCAAGCCGCTGCTGCTGGTCGGCTCGGCCGGCATGGCGGTGACGCTTGCGATCATGGCGTGGTGCTTCTCCACCGCGATCTTCGTCGACGGCAAGCTGCACATGGCGGACGGGGTCGGCACGGTCGCGCTGGTCGCCGCCAATCTCTACGTCATCTTCTTCAACCTCAGCTGGGGGCCGGTGATGTGGGTGATGCTTGGCGAGATGTTCCCGAACCAGATCCGGGGCTCCGGCCTCGCGGTTTCGGGCTTTGCTCAGTGGATCGCCAACTTCGCCATCTCGGTCAGCTTCCCGGCGCTCGCCAGCGGGGTCGGCCTGCCGATCACCTATGGCTTCTATGCCGCGAGCGCGCTGATCTCCTTCTTCTTCGTGAGGGCGATGATCAACGAGACGCGCGGCCGCGAGCTCGAGGACATGGAAGGCTGAGATGATCGAGCTTTCGGGCGCGGGGTGGGCGCTGACGCTCCTCCCCGCGCTCGGGGGCGCGATCGGCGCCCTGCGCTACAAGGGCACCGACATTCTCCGCCCCACGGCGGATGGCGCCACCGACCCGCTGCACAGCGCCTGTTTCCCGCTCGTCCCTTATGCCAATCGCATCGCCGGGGGGCGTTTCAGCTTTGGCGGGCGCGACGTCGCGCTGCCGCTCAATTTCGGCGACCACCCCAATAGTCTGCACGGCTTCGGCTGGCAGCGCCCTTGGGAGGTGGTCGAAGCCGGCGCGGATCGGGCCCGGCTGACGCACGTCCATGACGGCGGCGATGGCTGGCCGTGGCGCTACCGCGCCGAGCAATTGTTCGAACTGGGCGGGGATGGGCTGCGCGTGATCCTGACCCTCGCCAACGCGTCGCGCGAGCCCATGCCCGCGGGCATCGGCCTGCACCCCTATTTCGCGATTCCGCCGGGAACCCGCCTTCGCCTGAACGCGGCGCGGCTGTGGTTGACCGACGACGTCCAGATCCCGAGCGCGCCGGCCGCCGTCGACCATTTCGGCGACTGGGTGGCGGGCGCCTCGATCTCCGACGCCGGCTTCATCGATCATAGTTACGAGCAATGGGACGGATTCGCGACGCTCGACCGCGGCGACCATGTCGTCCGCCTGACCGCCGAGGGTGCGCGCGACCTGCACCTCTTCCATCCGCAGGGCGAGCGCTTTTGCTGCCTTGAACCGGTCAGCCACCTCCCCGACGCGTTCAATCGGCCGGGCGCGCTGTTCGACCTGCTCCCGCCCGGCGGATCGCTGATGCTGTCGATGCTGATCGGGGTGGAGCGGAACCGGGGCGCGTGACGAGCTCAGCCGCGATCATTTGATCGAGTCCTTCGGCCGCCAGGACCTCGCTCAGCAGCACCCAATGCGCGGCGGATGGAGATCGCCAGGTTCTTCAATGCCGTTTCGCTGCCCTCACAGGCGTCGTTGGCCAGCAGGACAAAACCTGCTTGCTCCCTGGGATAGAGGACCATCTGGCTGGTCTCGCCGAACGTTCCGCCGCCATGCCAGAGCATCGGCGCCCCATCGTCTTCGCCGATATTCCAGATCAGCCCCTGTCCGTCGCTCGGCGTACCGCGGATCGATCGGTGCGCCAGGGCGATGACGGGATCGCGCTCGTCGAGCTGCCATGCGAGATAGCGCGCCATGTCCCGTGGAGTCGAATAGAGACCATAAGCGGCGCCCGCGCTGCCGTCGTGATAGGGCTGGACATGGGCGGTGCGGCTGTACGGCGTCACCAGGCGCCGGCGCATGCCTGGGGTCAGCGCGAAGCCGGTATCCGCCATCTTCAGCGGGCCGAGGATGTCGCGCTGGAGCAGCCGGTCGAGCGGCGCGCGGTACACCGTTTCCAGTCCATAGCCGATCACGCGGATGCCGATGTTCGAATAGGCGAAGCTGGTGCCCGGTGTCGTGCGAAGCGTGACGCGGCGGAGCGCCGCGAGCGACCGGGCTCGTCCGAATCCCTTGTTCAGCGCAGCCAGCTGATCGCCGATACGGTCATAGTCGGGCCGCGCCATCAGGGCGTCGCTGTCGGGCAAGTCGCGCTGCAGCCCGGACGTGTGGGTCGCCAGGTCCCGCAGGGTGAAGGATCGCCCGTCCATGGCCAGATTCGGATAGCGCTCCGGCAGATAGGCACGGAAATCATCGTCCAGCTTCATGCGCCGCTCGGTCACTGCGCGGGCCGCCAGGGCTCCGGTGAAGGTCTTGGTCACCGATGCCAGCTCATAGACGCTGTCGGGTGTCGGCCGTTCCACGCGATCCCGGCGGGTCGAGCCGTAATCGAAGAGGTACGATCGGCCGCCGATCCGCGCCACCACGGACAGGCCGACATGACATTGGTCGGCCATGTATCGGCCGGCGGCGACGTTCACCGCGTCACCTATCTGCGCCGCCCGGCCACTGTCGGGCGCGGCCAGTGCCGAGGTCAGGCAACCGAGAACCAGGGGGAGCGCGATCAGCTTCATCGGCCCTGTTCTATCTTGCCGAGAGCGACGTTTCGATAGCGAAGGCGAGCCGCCCGTTACCGCTCCGGGCGCAACGTTACGAACGATCGTCGCAACCGTTATGAACTGGCGGCGCCCCGCCTCCCTTGCAAGGCCGATCCCCACAGAAACCAAATGGGGGGGAAGTATCATGGATTTCACCAATCGCGCCGGCACCACGGCCCGCGGCGTTTGCGCCCTGCTGGCGCTGGGCGCCGCGACTCAGGCACATGGCCAGGAGGTCCCGCCGCGGGACCGCAGCGGGGAAGACATCGTGGTGGTCGGGCTTACCGACAGGCTCGTCACCCCTACCTCAACCGGCAGTCGGCTTGGCCTGACGGCGCTCGAGACGCCAGCGAGCATCGCGCAACTCGACGGCGACGAGGTGCGTGCCCGAGCTGACCTCACCATCGTCGATGCCGTCACCCGCGCGCCCGGTTTCACCAGCGTCGCCAACCCCGGCAACGGCTCCACCGCGCTCGCGGCGCGCGGGTTCAGCGGACAGGGCTCGGTGCTTCAGCTCGTCGACGGGATCCGGCTGTTTCCCGTGGCGGGCACCATCACCTTCCCGACCGATCCCTGGAATATCGACCGGATCGAGGTGCTGAGCGGCCCGGCATCGGTCCTTTATGGTCAGGGCGCGCTCGGCGGCGCGGTCAACATCATCACCAAGGTGCCGAACGGGAAGCGTACCGAACTCCAGGCGGAGGCAGGCTATGGCTCGCAGAATAGCTGGCACCTCGCCGCCGGCGCGGGCGGGCCGATCAATTCCGTTCTGTCGTACCGGATCGATGCCAGCTACCGGCAGTCGGACGGCTATGTCGATCGTGGACGATCGAGCAGCCTGGCGCTGTCCGGCGCGTTGCGCTTCGCCCCGACCGACAGGTTCTCGCTGACCTTGCGGCATGATTATGGCGATCAGCGTCCCATGCGCTATTTCGGCACGCCGTTGATCGACGGTGCGCTCGACCCGCGCATTCGGGACGAGAATTACAATGTCGCGGATTCGGCGATGCACTTCCGCGACAACCGCACCACGCTTGCGCTGGAATGGGGCGTCAGCGACGCCGTCACGATCAGCAACACCGCCTATCGGCTCACCAGCAAGCGCTTGTGGCGCAATCTCGAAAGCTATTGCGCGGTCGCCGCCGACGGCTTTTGCCCCAATGGCTATAATGGCGATCCGCAGACGCCGGGCCTGATCTACCGCACCGACAATTACGGCATCGTCCATGATCAGACCCAATGGGGCGACCAGGGCACGGTCAGGATCGCCACACCGATCGGCGGCGGGCTGTCGAACGATCTTGTTGTCGGTTTCGACGCCAATCTGATCAATCTCACCTATTCGCATGATTTCGGGTCGGACCTGCAGGAGGATCAGGTCGATCCGTTCAATCCGGCGCCGGGCCTGTTTCTCGATACCCAGGGCATCGCCCCGCGCTATCGCACCCGCACCGCCGAATTCAGCCTGTTCGCCGAGGATCGCCTGAAGCTGAGCGAGCGGTTTTCGCTGGTCGCCGGCGTCCGGCACGAGCGGGACCGGGTGACGCGCTATAATTTCGTCTATGGAGCGGGCGGGGCGGTGAGCGAGGTCAATGCCTTTCCGCTGGGCCAGACGGCGCGGGAGATGTCCAACACGACATGGCGCGTCGGCGCGGTCTATCAGCCGATTCCGACCGTCTCGCTCTACGCCCAATATTCCACCGGGGTCGATCCGCTCGGCACGCTGACGACCTATACGACCAGCGGCGCGCAATTCTTCTTCACCAACGCGACCGGCGACCAGGTGGAGGCGGGGATCAAGGCGAGCTTCCTCGGCGGGCGCGGCTCGGCCACGCTTGCCGCCTATCGCATCGTCAAGAAGAACCTCGTCGCGCAGCGCACGCCGACGAGCCCGGTCGAACAGATCGGCCAGCGCTCGGCCAAGGGCATCGAGGCATCCCTGTCGCTCGCGCTGCCCGGCAGCTTCGGGATCGACGCCAACGGTACGGTGCTCGATGCGAACTATGACGACTTCATCAGCGGCGGCACCAGCTACACCGGCAACACCCCGCCGGGCGTTCCCGAGACGGCGGCCAATCTCTGGCTGACCTGGAGCGGCATGAAGAAGGTCCAGGCGCGCGCCGGCCTGCGTTATGTCGGCCGCCGCTTCTCCGACGATGGGAACCGGTTCCGGGTGCCGGGCTATGCCGTGGTCGATGCCGGGCTGAGCTATGCGGTAACCGACAATATCGCCGTGGATGCGCGGATCTATAATCTGTTCGACAAGGATTATGCGGCCACCACCTATAATGACGAGCAATGGCTGCTTGGCCGTCCGCGATCGGTCGAGGTCGCGTTTCGTGTCCGCTTCTGAGCCGACCAAGCGGCTGGGCCATCGGCTCAAGCGCTGGCTGTATTTGACTCATCGCTGGATCGGCATCGTGAGCTGCCTGTTCTTCGCGATGTGGTTCCTGTCGGGTCTCGTGATGATCTACGTGCCCTTTCCCGCGCTGGGAAAGGCCGAGCGGCTGGCGGGCCTGCCGCCGATCGACTGGTCCCTGGTCCGTTTCTCCCCCGGACAGGCACTGCGCGCGGCGGGGCTCGATGCTCCGCCGCGCGCCCTTTCGCTCGAGATGCGCGCCGACCGCGCCGTCTGGCGCGTCCTTCCCGCGCTCGGCGATGAGATCGATATCGGGGCCGCTGACGGCCGCCGGCTGGGCGTCGCGGGCCGGGACGAGGCCCGGCGCGCCGCCGAACTGTTCGCCGGCGTCCCGACGACGTCGCAATCCCTGATCATGCGCGACCAATGGACCGTCCCGGGCAGCTATGACCGGCACCGGCCGCTGTGGAAGCTGTCGCTGGCGGGGGCTGGCGGGCGGGTGCTCTATGTTTCGTCGCGCAACGGGGCGGTGGTGCTCGATACCAATGCCCATGAACGCTTCTGGAACTGGCTCGGCTCGGTCCCGCACTGGCTCTATCCGACGATCCTGCGGCAGGACAATGCCGCCTGGCGGCAGGTCGTGATGTGGGTCTCGGGGCCCTGCATTCTGGGCGCGGTGGCCGGGCTGTGGATCGGCGTGCTGCGGACCCGCCCGGGTCGGCGCCGCTTCCGCGATGGTCGGATGACGCCCTATCGGGGCTGGATGCGCTGGCACCATATCGCCGGCCTGGTCGGGGGTCCGTTCCTGCTCGCCTGGATCTTCAGCGGATGGCTGTCGGTCGATCCTTTCCGGATCTTCGCGAGCGGCGGCGTCGGGGACTCGGCGCTCGCCGGCTATGAACGGCCGGGCGCGCCGCCGGCCCTGCCGCTCGGGCGGCTGGCCGCGGCGGCGCCGGGAGCACATCGGATCGAGCTGCGCTGGCTGGCCGGAAGGGCGATGCTCGTCGCGCAAGGCGCGCCATCCGGATTCGTCGTGATGGACGCCGTCACCTTCGCCCCGATAAAACCGAGCGAGGCCGGGATACGGGCCGCGGCGGCCGTCCTGGTGCCGAATGCCCGCATCGTCGCGGTCGAGCGGCTGACCGCGCCCGACAGCTACTGGTACGGCATTGACGAGCAACCGCCACTGCCCGTGCTGCGCGTCAAGTTCGACGATGCGGCGGGCACCTGGGTCCATATCGATCTTCGCACCGGTGCCGTGCTCGGTGACATCGACGCGCGGGGCCGGGTCTATCGCTGGCTGTTCGACCTGCTGCACAAATGGGATCTGAACGTGCTGACCCGGCAGCGGCCCTTGTGGGACATATTGCTCTGGCTGTTGTCGATCGCGGGGATCGTGACATCCGTCAGCGGCATCCGCGTTGGCTGGACCAGGTTGTTTGGGCGGAAGCCCGTGACGAAGCCCGAGGGGGCGGGCACGACGCGGCGGTCATGACCGCGCACGGGCGGCGGTCAGCGCGTATCGCTACGCGGCGTGGCCGAGGGTCCGGCATATTCATCGGGAAAGGCCTGACTCTGTTCGCCCGACCAGTCCGTATCGCCCCGCCGCGGGGAAACGGCCAGCACCCGGGCCCGCAATCCGACATTCTCCAGGCTGTCGATCGCCAGCAGGGCCTCGAAGGGCGATCCCGGCTCCAGCGACCGGGTCAGCTCGGCGAGCGAGTCGAGCCTGGTCGCGAATTCGGCAGCCTGCGTCAACGCCGCGTCGCGGGTGCCTGCGATGGCGACGACCCAATTGCCGGTCGGGCCGCGAAAGCTTGAGATGAGGGCGAAATCCTGGCTCGGATTCTTCCTGTTCTGATCGAGATGAATACCCGCCACATAGCTGCGGCCGGTCCGCCGATCGACGATTTCGTCATAGGAGCTGCCGATCGCGAAGCGCGATCCGCTGAACATCGGATTGCGCAGGGCGCCGAGGCCGCTGAGATAACCCAGATAGACGATGTTCCGATGTTTCAGCATCTCGGGGCCGAGGTGCGAGGCGGGTATGACGAGGGTGCGATCCTCGCGGTCGAGGATGGGCGCCACGACGCGCAGCGCGTTGCCGACTCCCACCGGAAGATAGTTGAGCCCGAGATCCATATAGTTTCTCGCCCGCTCGGGCTGGCTGGAGACCAGCGCATCCAGATCCTGGCGCGAATTGACGTCGAACTCCCGGATGAGGCGCGAAATCTCCCCGTTCGCATCGCGTTCGGCGAAGATGTAATAATCGCCCACGACGATGAGCGCGCGCCGTGAGACCGGCACGACCGGCTTCCATAACAGGCTCGAGCGGACCGCCTCGAGCGGCGCGTCGGCGCGACCGGCGCGCCTGCCGATCCACCAGCTCGACAAGGCCACGACGATCATCAGGGCCAATACGCCGCCGACCTCGATATGGCGCCGGCGTCGCGAGCGGCGGTCGGCAGCCGGTATCGTTGCCGCGGTCTCCGCGCGCGCCCGCATCGGCTCGATCATCAGCCTATAGCCGCCCTTGGGGATCACCAGCCGGACCGGTTCGCGCGCTCCGGGCCCGGCATAGAATTCGCCCAGCTTGCGCCGCAACCGGTGGATTTGAACGCGGATCGAGGCATCCTGATCGGCACTCGCAACATCCCTGCCGAACAGCTCGTCGGCGATCTCCACTTCCCTGGGCGTGCGCCCGTCCAGGGCGCACGCCAGGAGGAAACGAAACAGGGTTTCAAGTGCATGGGAGCGCCCGAATGCGTCGGCGGTAAGCAGGAGGTTCGCTTGCCCGCGGAGCTGTTCCGTCCCCGAAGCCTCGTCTGGCGGGCTCGCGGCAAGGGGGTCCGTCGTCATGGCGGCGGACCTTAGCAGAGGCCGGGGTTCGCGAAAGTCCCTCGGTCCGGGATCGGAAGCTGTGGCCCTAATTCGGGGACGCCATACTTTATTGCCGCATTCGCTCGTATCAGTGCGCGCGGCGCGTCATCCACCCGCGACGCGACCGCGATTCACCGATCCCCGTCGCTGGAATAGGATGCTCGGCCCGGCGGTTGGTGCCGGAGAATCCGGGGATTCCACCGGCAATTATATACTTGACGTAACACCTACATGATCTAGTCGAACGGGCGAAGGAGGTTTTTGCCCGATGTTCGATCTCACCAACCCGATCTATCACGACACCCATGCGGCGCGTGAGCACCTTGAGGATCTGCACTGGCCAGAAGGCCCGGTGTGCCCGCGATGTGGTGAGATGGAGCGGTTGAAGCGAGCTTCCGGTAAAAGCACCCGCCCCGGCGTGATCAACTGCAACCCCTGCCGCAAGCCGTTCACTGTAACCGTCGGCACGATCTTCGAGGACTCCAAGATCCCGCTGAACAAATGGCTGCTCGGCTTTCGCCTGATGGCTGGATCGAAGAAGGGGATCAGCGCGCACCAGCTGCATCGCTCGCTTGGCATCACGTACAAGTCGGCCTGGTTCATGGCGCACCGTATCCGCGAGGCTATGGACATCGACGACGGTCCGCTGGGCGGCCCCGACACCGTTGTGGAAGCGGACGAAACGTACGTCGGCGGCAAGGCCAAGAACCGCGCGACCCGCAAGCCCGCGCCGAAGAAGGCAGTGGTGGCACTGGTCGAGCGTGACGGCCGCGTGGCGAGCCGCCACGTCGCTAACGTCACGGCGAAGGAACTGCGCCCGCTGGTCGTGAGCAAGATCGATCGCGCCAGCTACCTCATGACCGATGAGGCCGGGGTCTATATCCGCATGGGCCGCGAGTTCGCCGGGCATGGCCAGGTGAATCACGGCGCCGGCGAGTATGTGAAGACGGCCGGCTTCCATCACACCAACACGGTCGAGAATTTCTTCTCGATCTTCAAGCGCGGTGTGATCGGCACCTATCACCACATGAGCGAGGCGCACCTGCCGCGCTACTGCGCCGAGTTCGACTTCCGCTACAACACGCGGAAGATCACTGATGCCGAACGAACTGATGTCGCCATGCGCGCCGCCCGCGGCAAGCGCCTGACATATCGGCGGACTGACATCGCAGCGTAGCCTGACCGTCGAGTTCAGCCTGACACAAAATTGGCGCTGGCGCCGTTTCCATTAGCCGCTTAGTTTCCGCGTCGCCGCTCGGGTCTGAACAGCCTTAGCGGCGCACAACATGTGCTGAGCACGGGTCCGTCTTGTCGGGCGGCCCGCGGAATAAAATAGCCTCACGGCGAATACGTGGGGCGTGCTGCACCCGTGCTCGCACGTGTTCAACCACCCGGCTCGCGCCGGGCGAGCGCACGGGGCTTGCCTATGATCGTCGTTATGCTGCTGTTGATTTTGCTCGTGCTGCTGTTCGGCAGCGCCGTCGTGAAGGGATGGCTGCGAGGAGCGGCCGCTATCGGTTGCGGTGTCATCGTCATGCTACTGGTGGTCGGTTACGTCGGATCGTCATTCGGCGAAAAGGCCGGCAGCTATGCCTTATACGCCGTGCTGGCGGCGATCTTCCTTGGCGCCTGCGCGCTCATGAAGCGCTGATACCTTTTTAGCTGGCCGTAGCGCCCGCTTGAGACCCTTGCTCATCCGTGCTTCGATCTCGGCACGGGGGAGATCGTCTGTGTCTGATGCTGCCATGTTTGATGCTCACTGCCTCGCCTTGGGCCGCCTGTGCGTAGCATGGGCTGTCATCGACCGGCAACTCAACCTGCTGCTCGGCGCCTTTCTCAACTCAACACCTGCCTCGGTCGCGTGCATAACTTCGAGCATAGACTCCGTCGCCAGCCGCTGTGAAATGCTGCGCAAGCTGGGATACGAAGACCCGATCAGTGACGATTGGAGCACTCAATTCGCTAAGCTGATGGTGCGCCTAGCCCAAGAGATAACGCCCAAGCGCAACCGCTATGTGCACGACTATTGGTCGCTGTCAGAGGGTGCGCTGTCCGCGCTCGACCGGCGCGCCAAGGTCGGCAAGCCCCAGTCTCGAGTGGCAATTCGCCTGACTTATGACGAAACCGAGGTTGTGCCGATCGATGCGGTGGAGGCTCTCTGCGGAGAGGTTGGGAAAGTGGCCTTCATGCTTCATGCCGCTCTGCGCGATGTCGAGAACTGGCGACAGCTAAGGACGCACGCAGCACCGCCTCTACTATGTCGGGCATCCGATCTTCGGAATGTTCCAGATGTCCTCCAGCCTGTGAGGCAAGGGCAGTAACGCCGGCCGCAATCATCTCATCGCTGATTTCGATCTCGGCCTTGAACCCCAAAATCTAGCTCCTGTTACGTCAGGTATACAATTGCCATTCCACCGTGCCAATACAGATTTTCCCCTCTGACTATTCGCCAGTAAAGCGAATACAAGAACCGATAGGGGTCGCGGAATTCGGTAAGTCACCGTCTAATCGATGCAGGGCATCTGTTCGCCAGCCAGTTCTCAGCATTCCAACATCTATACTGCCGGATACTGCGAGCGCCGCACAGGCCGGCAATAACACTCGATTTCACCCCTCTTCGCAAGTGGGTCGCGAAATTCCGCGAATACTGGCCGCTTCGCCGCGGCGTCCAACATGGTTACTTCACGTGGCGTCGCGGAGATATGGGACGCGCCGGTGTCCCCTATCTCCCCTAATCGCCCGCCCGGGCGAACGGGCCGATGGTCGCGCCGATGAAGCCGCCCGCAGTCTTCGTGCTCAGGATCGTCGCGTCCTGGTCCTTCGCCAGCATATGCCAGCGCCCGTCGGCGCCCGCATAAAGGAAGTCGCACAGATCGCCGCGCAGCACGATGCGCAGCCGCACGGTCGTGCCGGCATAGGGCGCGGAGACGACCGTCACGCCATCGGCTGGTTCCTTCGGCCCGCTGCGCTTCTCCAGCACGATCACCCTGCCCCCGCCGGTGCGGGTCAGCGTCAGGGCATAGAAATAGGCGGTGTCCTGCACCACCGCGATCCCCGCCCGGTCGCCCTCGCGCTTCGGCGTGAAATCGACCCATGTCTCCGCCGTTGCCCAGCCATGCTGCACCCGCCGGCCGAGAAAGGCGGTCTGGCCCGTGGCGCCCAGGGCCACCGGCCGCGCATCGATCGCCAGCGCCCCGCCCGAGAGGTGGCGCCAGCCCGTATCGGTCGCCCGGATCTGCACCCAATAGGGCGCGAGTCGGGTGCCGGCGAATTCGTCGCGTACATGGAAGGCGCCGTTGTTCGGCACCGGCGCCGCCTTGCCCCGCGCCAGCGCGGGCCGGGCATGGACATAGGGGATGGTCGCGCCCGGCGCGGTCACCTCGGGCCAGCCGTCCCGCCAGCGCACCGGCAGCAGGAAGGTCTCGCGGCCGATATTGTAGAAGTCGCCCTTGTACGGCCGGGTGCCGAGGAACACGCTCCACCAGTCGCCCCCGGGCGTCGTCACGAAATCGGCATGGCCGGTCGAGGTGACCGGGAAGGACCGTGCCGGATCGAGCGTGCGCTGGGTCAGGATCGGGTTGGCCGGCCCGGGCTCATAGGGGCCGGTGACCGATTTGCTGCGGAACACCACTTCGCTGTGGTTCTCCGCGGTGCCGCCCTCGGCCGCGATCAGGTAATACCAGCCATCCTTGCGGAACAGGTGCGGTCCCTCGATCCAGATCGGCTTGTCCGCCGGCTTGACGCCGCCATTCACGATGATGGTGCGCTCGCCGAACGGCTTCAGTGTCTTCAGGTCGATCCGCTGAATCCAGATCGCGCGGTGGCCCTCATAAGTCGGCTCACCCCCCGGCAAGCCGTTGTTGAGGATCCACGCCGCTCCGTCGGTGTCGAAGAACAGCGACGGGTCGATCCCGTCGATGTCGTTCCAGTGCGGGTCGGACCAGGGGCCGGCGGCGCTCTTTGCGGTCATCACGAAATTGCCGCCGCAATTCACGCAGGTGCCGGCCATGTAGAAGGTGCCGGCGCGGTAGCTGAGATCGGGCGCATAGATGCCGCGCGACGTGCCGAGCTGC
Organism: Sphingomonas sp. GW821-FHT10F11; assembly: GCF_058809095.1. NCBI lineage: Bacteria > Pseudomonadati > Pseudomonadota > Alphaproteobacteria > Sphingomonadales > Sphingomonadaceae > Sphingomonas > Sphingomonas sp. GW821-FHT10F11. Next base: position 11,672 of record NZ_JBXASH010000014.1, on the reverse strand, counting down.
TTGAAATCGACCTGGCCCGGCCGGTCGATCGCGTTGCCGATCTGCATCCAGTTCACCAGGTCGCGGCTGTGGAAGACCGGCAGCCCGGGGAAATAGGTGAAGGTCGAATTGACGAGGTAATAGTCCTGGCCGACGCGCAGGATCGACGGGTCCGGATAGAAGCCCTGCAGGACCGGATTGCGATATTCCGCCGGCCCGGCCTTCATCGCCCGGTCGACCGGGTCTTCGCCCTTGTAATCGAACCAGGCGAAGCGGGCGACCGGGGTCGCCGGCGCCGCCGCGGTGAGGAGCAACGTCAGCAGCGCGGCGACCGCGCGCATCAATGGTTATGCCGCGGCGTCTTCGCCGCAATGCCGCGATATTTGACGGCCATCTCCAGCACCGCGCCATCCTCGAGCTGCCCGGTCTTTTCGCGGTACAGCTCCTCCCATGGCGTGTTGCTCGACGGGAAGGCCGGGGCAGGGCCGCCCTTGCGCCGCGCGATCTCGGCCTCGTCGACCAGCACGTCGCAGCGCCCGGTGTTGAGGTCGATACGGATCACGTCGCCGGTGCGCAGCCAGGCAAGCCCGCCGCCAACCGCGCTCTCGGGCGAGGCGTTGAGGATCGAAGGGCTGTCCGACGTGCCCGACTGGCGCCCGTCGCCCAAGGTCGGCAGCCACGCGATGCCGCGCTGGATCAGCGCGTCCGGCGGCTGCATGTTCACGACTTCGGCAGAGCCCGGCCAGCCGATCGGCCCGGCGCCGCGGATCACCAGGATGCAATTCTCGTCGATCTCCAGCGCGGGGTCGTTGATGCGATGATGATAATCGTCCGACCCGTCGAACACGATCGCGCGGCCTTCGAACACGCCTTCCTTGCCCGGATGGCTGAGATAGCGGTTGCGGAATTCCTCGGAGATCACGCTGGTCTTCATGATCGCAAAGTCGAACAGATTGCCGGAGAAGGCGAGGAAGCCGGCCTTCTCCTTCAGCGGCTCGGCGAACGCGCGGATCACCTCGCGGTCGCGCGACTGGCGGCCCGCGATATTCTCGCCGATGCTGCGCCCGGTAACCGTCAGGCAGTCGCCGTCGAGCACGCCGCCATCGGCCAGCTCGCACAGGATCGCCGGCACGCCGCCCGCGCGGTGGAAGCGCTCGCCGAGGAAGCGGCCCGCCGGCTGGACGTCGGCGAGCAGCGGCAGGTCATAGCCATGCTCGGTCCAGTCGGAGGGGTGGAGTTCGACCCCAGCGTGGCGCGCCATCGCCATCAGATGCGGCTGCGCGTTGGAGGAACCGCCGATCACCGTGATGGTGCGGATCGCGTTGAGGAACGCCTCCCGCGTGAGAATCTTCGACGGGCGCAGGTCCTCATAGGCCATGTCGACGATGCGCCGGCCGGTCTCATAGGCGATCTGCCCACGCTCGCGATAGGGTGCGGGGATGGCGGCGCACCCGGGCAGCGACAGGCCGAGCGCTTCGGCGACCGCGTTCATCGTCGAGGCTGTGCCCATCGTGTTGCAATGCCCGGCCGAGGGCGCGCTGTCGGTCGCGCGGCGGAGGAATTCCTCCTCGTCGATCTCGCCCGCGGCAAGCTTGCGGCGCGAGCGCCAGATGACCGTGCCCGATCCGACCAGCTCGCCCTCGTGCCACCCGTCGAGCATCGGCCCGCCGGAGAGCACGATCGCCGGAATGTCGACGGTCGACGCCGCCATGATGCCCGATGGCGTGGTCTTGTCGCAGCCGGTGGTGATGACCACCGCGTCGATCGGATAGCCGTACAGGATCTCGACCAGCCCGAGATAGGCGAGGTTGCGGTCGAGCGCCGCGGTCGGGCGGCGGCAATTCTCGAAGATCGGATGCGTGGGGAATTCCATCGGAATGCCGCCCGCATCGCGAATGCCCTCGCGCGTGCGCCGCGCCAGATCGACATGGATCCGGTTGCATGGCGAAAGGTCGCTGCCGGTCTGGGCGATGCCGATGATCGGCCGGCCGCTGCGCAGCTCGCTCGCCGTGATGCCGTAATTCATGAACCGCTCGAGATAGAGCGCGGTCATGTCCGAGCGCTCCGGATCGGCGAACCAGTCCCGCGAACGGAATGGCTTTACGGGTTCACGCTGCACTGTCGCCTCTCCTGGTCGTCTCGAATGGTAACGCTAACGCAAAGTCCCGTTAGCTTCAACGAACGCCGCGCGCAAACCGGCCTTCGTTCTGGCCACCTGGCCCGTCGGGATGGCATGGATCGGCCATGCTGACCGAATTCGGCCCTGGGATCTGGATCGCTGACGGCCCCGACCTGGTCGCCGCGCTGGGCTTCCATTATCCCACGCGAATGGCGGTCGTCAGATTGGCCGATGGCGACCTGTTCATCTGGTCGCCGACCGCGCTGACCGACGGCCTTCGCGCGGCGGTGGAGGCCCTGGGGAAAGTCCGCCACCTGGTCGCCCCCAATGCGTTGCACCACCTGTTCCTTGCCGACTGGAAGCGCGCCTGGCCGGACGCTTGCCTCCACGCCCCGCCCGGGCTGAGGGAGAAACGCAAGGACCTCGCCTTCGACCATGACCTTGCCGACATGCCGATACCGGCCTGGGCCGGGCAGATCGACCAGGTCGTCATGCGCGGCAATCTCATCACCAACGAGGTGGTGTTCTTCCACGCCGCCAGCGGCACGGTGCTGTTCACCGATCTGCTTCAGCAGCTTCCCGCCAGCCGCTTCTCGGGCTGGCGCGCACTGGTCGCCAAATGGGACCTGATGACCGCTCCCGAGCCATCGGTACCCCGAAAATTCCGCCTTGCCTTCACCGACCGGCGCGCCGCCCGTGCTGCGCTTGATCATGTCCTGTCATGGCCGGCGGAACGGGTGCTGATGGCGCACGGAACGCCGGTCAATGAAGACGGCCGCGCGGTGATACGCCGCGCATTCCGGTGGCTGTCATGATGACAAGCGGATCAGGTCCGGGGCGGCGTCACCGCGGGGCGGCGGCGGGGGGCTGCGTCGGACTGGCGGCGCACGAGCTGGAAATCGAGCTGCCGGTGCTGGGTCGGGTCGCGGTGCCCGGCGCGGCGGCTGCGGATTTCCTTCACCAGCAGCTCGACCGCGGCCAGCGACATGTCGGTGATCGGCTGGTGTATCGTTGTCAATTCGGGCCAGATCGTCGTGGCCAGCGCGGTGTCGTCGAAGCCGCAGACGGTGAGGTCGTTCGGCACATCGAGCCCATGGCGGTGCGCGACGGCGACGGTCGCGGCTGCCATGTCGTCATTGCTCGCGAAGATCGCGGAGGGCGGATTGGCGACGACCAGCAGTTGCTCGGCCACATCGAGGCCCGAGCGGTAGGTGAACAGGCCCTGCGCGACCAGGTCGGGGTCATAGGGCAGGCCGACCGCGTCGAGCGCGTCGCGATAGCCGGCGAGGCGTCGTTCGCTCGCGGTCTGGTCGGGATTGCCGATGATGAAACCGATGCGCTGATGGCCGAGCGCCGCGATATGCCGCGTCATCTCGAACGCGGCGCGGTGATCGTCGATGCTGACCGCCGAGAAGCCGGGGGTGGGATGGCCGCTGGCCACCGTCACCGCCAGCCCGTTCGCTCCGCGCAGCACCTCGAGCAGTGGCAGGGAATCGCAGAGGGGCGGGGGCAGCACGATGCCCTCGATCCCGCCGCGCAGCAGCCGGGTGGCGGCTTCCTCCGCCTGTTGCAGCCCGTCACATTTCTCGACGACGATCTGGATGTTGGCGCGGCTGGCATAATCGAGGCTGCCGACCAGGAACTCGCTCAGATAGGCGGCGCTCGGGTTGCTGTAGAGCAGGCCGATCCGTACCGGCGCCGCGCCGGCCAGGCTGCGCGCGGCGGGGTTGGGCGAATAATTGAGCGCCGCGATCGCTTCGTTGACCACCTCTCGCGTCGTCGCGCGGACATTGCCCTCGCCGTTCAGCACCCGGGATACCGTCATGGGGGAAACGCCGGCCTTGCGCGCGACATCGGTAATGGTCGCGGTGGTGCGCTGCCGTCGGGACGTGGGTTGGCTCAAGAAAATGCTCCTCGGCAAGATGGCTATAATGTTGCGGCGCGGGCTGCAATGCGGACGTTTCGATCGGCACGGGCGGCAAAAAGAGGGGCGGCCGGATATGCGCCGGCCGCCCCAGGGGAGATCGTCCGGCATGGGCAGCGAGGAGCGCCCATGCCGGGATTGGATGGCGGCGTGCGACCACAGCCGCCGCCATCCGCATCAGATGCGGCCGTGCGGGCCGAAGAACCTTGTGTCCGATTGAAATGGCAGAGCCGCGCCGTGCGTCGGGCAGGCCGTGCCCGATATCGGGCCTCGGCGATCTGCGCACATGGGAAACAGCTCGGTGTTCATTTTACCCCTCCAGCGTCGGGCCTCTTCGTGCCCATGTCGCTCCAGCCGAGATTCGGTATGGTAGCGATCACATATAGAGCTATTCTCATGTTAGAGAACTGTCAATCCTCCCGCGACAGCCTCATTCCTCAGTCGTTTTATGGGCTGTTAGCGCTTATCGTCCGGGCTCGTACGGCCATGAAACAGCCTCGTAATCGGCAAGGGGTTTGGCCGGCGGCGCTTCTCCCGCCGGGAGTTGACGGCCCGATACGCTGGACCAATAGGCAAGGCTCGCATCCCGCCACCACTGCGCCTCGCGCTGCTGAATCGACAGGAAGCTGTCGGTCTTCGCGAAGCGGTCCTGGTCGATATAGGGCGCGAGCGCTTTCCACGCGTTGTGCATGTCCGCCACCTCACGCACGCCCAGCGCATATTTGCCGGCAAGCTCCTCCCACAGCGTCTTGCCGGACTTCATGCGATAGTCCCAGCCGACATGGTGGAACCACAACAGGTCCTGCTCGGGCGTGGTCTTCACATCGCCGAACTGCCTGGCGAGGACGGGCGCATATTGCGCGACGGCGTTGCTGCCGGCCTTGGTCCGGTCGTACCCGATGCCGGTCGCATCGGCCTTGTGATAATAGACCGGGTTCCATTCGGGCCGGGCGAGATCCTTGATCCAGGGGCCGGGGCCATAATGGTGGCTGGTCGCCATCAGATGGGCGAGGCCGAGCGGGGTCATGTAGTTCACCACCGCTTCGCGCGATGTGGTCATGATATCGACGACCTTGGGCGTGATGGCCGGATCGGGGCCGAAGGTCAGCTCCGACCATTCGCCCGCGACCTGCTTGGCCGAGGCTTCCGGGTCCCATGCCATGCGGCCATAGACGAACCAATTGGCCTGGTTGAAGGTCGATCCGCTCCAGTCGCGGTCGGTGCCGATATTGGCGACGCCGGCCATGCCGGTCAGCTTGTACTGGTCGAGGCCGCCCTCGATCACCCTGGCGACGGTCGATCCCTTGCCATGGGCGAAGGTGTCGGCCTGCAGCACTTCCTCATAGAGCGGCCCGAGATAGACGAGGTGGGTCGCCATCCCGAGATATTCCTTGGTGATCTGGAATTCCATCATCAGCGGCGTCTTCGGCATCGCCCCGAACAGCGGGTGGAAGGGCTCGCGCGGCTGGAAATCGATCGCGCCGTTCTTCACCTGGACGATGACATTGTCGGCGAACTGGCCGTCCAACGGCTTGAAATCGTCATAGGCCTGCTTGGCGCGGTCCTCGGGGTTCTCGTGCTGGTAGACGAAGGCGCGCCACATGATGATGCCGCCATGTGGACGCACCGCGGCGGCGAGCATGTTGGCGCCCTCCGCATGGTTGCGCTTGTAGTCCTGGGGGCCAGGCTGGCCTTCGGAGTTCGCCTTCACCAGGAAGCCGCCGAAATCGGGGATCGCCTTGTAGATCTCGTCGGCCTTGGCCTTCCACCAGGCGGCCACCACCGGGTCGAGCGGATCTGCGGTCTTGAGCCCGCCAATCTCGATCGGGGAGGACCAGCGCGCCGAGAGATAGACCTTGATGCCGTACGGGCGGAACACATCGGCCAGTGCCGCGGCCTTGGCGATATAGGGGGCGGTCAGGCTGTCGGCCTTGGCGTTGACGTTGTTGAGCACGGTGCCGTTGATGCCGATCGAGGCATTGGCGCGGGCATAGTCGGTATAGCGCGGGTCCTTGAAGTCGGGGAGCTTCCACCAGTCCCAGATCGACTGGCCGGCATAGCCGCGCTCGACCGTGCGATCGAGATTGTCCCAATGGTTGAGCAGGCGCAGCTTGAGCTTCGGGGTCGAGGCGATGTCGAGTGCGTCGAGCGGCAGGCCGCGCTGGAGATGCTGGATCAGCGCGAAGCTGCCGTACAGCACGCCCACGCCGCTGTTCGCGGCGACCACGGTGACCTTCCTGCCATCGACCGCGATGCTGCGGATCAGATAGCCCTCGGCGCCAAGGCTGGCGAGCGGGAGCTTGAGTGCCTGGATGCGGGGCTGGGCAGCGGTGCCGAGCAGGATCGCGCCGGGCCGGAGATCGCCGGCAGGCAGCTTCACGCCGAGCATGCCCGACAGGGCGCGGTCGAGTTCCTCCACCGCCTTGAGGATCGAGGGATCGTTGCCGGCATCGAACACCAAGCCCGTTGCGTGGGCGCGATCGCGGGCCTGAATATCGGCGGGGAGCGGGCGGTAGCGGAGCCAGAGATCATACCCATCCTCGGCCTGTGCGATGCCGGGCAGGGCGCCCAGCGTCAGAAACAATGCCGCGCACCAGGCGATCAACCGACCCATGTCATTCCTCTCCAACGCTCGCGCGCCATGGCCCTTCACGTGGCCATCGGCGATTGACAGTCTCTGCCTGACTTTGCATGGTAGCGCTATCAGAAAAAGGCGCTGACGTTGGTGTCGGCCAACGAATCAGCGCCACCGAGGGGTAGCCGGAATGCCAATGGTAGCGCCGCATATTGTTCATCGCTCGCTGGCGATTCTGCTCGCGTGCGCCGCCCCGATAGCGCCGGCGGGCGCCGCGCCGCCGATCGTCGAGGCGAGCCCACTCTACAAAAATGCTAGCGCACCCATTGCCGCGCGTGCGGACGACCTGCTCAAGCGCATGACGCTCGAGGAAAAGGTCGGCCAGCTACTGACCGTGTGGGGCGCCAAGGTGAAGATGCTCGACGCGAAGAAGCGGATCGATCCTGCCAGGGTCGCCGCGCTCTTCCCCAATGGATTCGGCGGCTTCGCGCGTCCGTCCGACACGCTCGGCGGCGGATCGCCGCGCGTCGTGCCGGGTCGTGACGTGAAGGGCACGATCGAGGTGGTCAACACCTTGCAGCGTTATGCGCTGACGAAGACCCGGCTGGGCATTCCGATCCTGTTCCACGAGGAAGGGCTGCACGGCTATGCCGCGCGGGACGCGACGAGCTTCCCGGTGCCGATCGGCCTTGCCTCGAGCTGGGACCCCGACATGATCCGCCAGATCAACGCGGTCACCGGGCGCGAGATCGCCGCGCGCGGCGTGACCCTGGCGCTGTCGCCGGTGGTGGATGTCGCGCGCGATCCGCGCTGGGGCCGGATCGAAGAGACGTTCGGCGAGGATCCCTATCTCGTCGGCGAGATGGGCGTCGCGGCGGTGCAGGGTCTGCAGGGCGCTGACAAGGCCGAGAAGCTCGCGCCGGGCAAGGTGTTCGCGACGCTCAAGCATCTGACCGGGCACGGCCAGCCCGAGAGCGGCACCAATATCGGCCCGGCCCAGATTTCCGAGCGCGAGCTGCGCGAGAATTTCTTCCCGCCCTTCGAGCAGGCGATCAGCCGCGCCGCGCCGGGCGCGGTGATGCCGAGCTATAACGAGATCGACGGCACGCCGAGCCATGCGAGCAAATGGCTGCTGGGCGATGTGCTGCGCGGCGAATGGGGTTTCACCGGCGCGATCACTAGCGATTATGACGCGATCGATCAGCTGCGGTCGATCCACCATATCGCCGCCGACCGGACCGAAGCGGCATTGCTGGCGATCAACGCCGGCGTCGATTCCGACCTGCCCGAGGGCGACAGCTACAAGACGCTGGTCGACTCGGTCCGCGCGGGCAAGGTCTCTGAGGCCGTGATCGACTCTGCCGTGCGGAAAATGCTGGAGATCAAGTTCCGCGCCGGCCTGTTCGAACATCCTTATGCCGATGTCGCGGCCGCGCTGAAGATCACCAACAATGCCGAGGCACGCGCGCTGGCGCGGACCGCGGCGGCGCGGTCGATGGTGCTGCTCAAGAATGACGGCACGCTGCCGCTCGCCATGTCGACGGGTGCGGCGAAGCCGACCATCGCGGTGATCGGGCCGAGCGCGGCGGTGGCGCGGCTGGGCGGCTATTATGGCCAGCCGCCGGTGACCGTCTCGATCCTCGATGGGATCAGGACAAAGCTCGGGTCGCGCGCCAATGTCGTCACGTCGGAGGGCGTGAAGATCACCGAGAATGACGATTGGTGGGAGGATTCGGTCAAGCTCGCCGATCCGGCCGAGAATACGAAGCGCATCGCTGCGGCGGTCGAGGCGGCGAAGGGCGCCGACACCATCATCCTCGCGATCGGCGATACCGAGCAGACCAGCCGTGAAGGCTGGGCGAACAACCATCTCGGCGACCGATCGAGTCTCGACCTGGTCGGCCAGCAGCAGGATCTGTTCGATGCGCTGAAGGCGCTGGGCAAGCCGATCGTCGTGGTGATGATCAACGGCCGGCCGCTCGCGATCAACGAGGTCGCGGCCGAGGCCAATGCGGTGATCGAGGGCTGGTATCTCGGCGAGCAAGGGGGCAACGCGGTCGCCGATGCGCTGTTCGGCGACGTCAATCCTGGCGGCAAGCTGCCGGTGACGATCGCGCGTTCGGTCGGTCAGCTGCCGATGTTCTACAACTACAAACCCTCGGCGCATCGCGGCTATCTGTTCAGTGAGGCGACGCCGCTTTTCCCGTTCGGCTATGGCCTCAGCTACACCAGCTTCACCGTCGGCGCGCCGCAGCTGTCGGCGACGACGATCCGCCCCGACGGCCAGGTCGAAGTGAAGGTCGATGTCGCCAATACCGGCAAGCGCGCCGGCGACGAGGTCGTGCAGGTCTATGTCCGCGACACGGTGAGCTCGGTGACCCGGCCGGTGAAGGAGCTGAAGGCGTTCAGGCGCGTCACGCTCCAGCCGGGCGAAACCAGGACCCTGAGCTTCACGCTCGATCGCCGCGCTTTCCAGATGTGGAACCTCGACATGAAGCGCGTGGTCGAGCCCGGCCAGTTCGAGATCATGGCCGGTGCGAATTCGGTCGATCTGAAGTCCGCTACCCTGACGGTCGTCCCATGATCGGCCGGCGCCAGCTCCTGGTCTGGCTGTCCTCGGCCAGCGTCGCGGCGCTGACCCCGGGCGTCGCTTTCGCCCGCGTAGCGAAGCCGCTCTACAAGGACGCGCGCGCGCCGATCGCCGACCGGGTCAAGGACCTGCTCGGGCGGATGACCCTGGAGGAGAAGGTCGCGCAGACCATCGCGCTCTGGGCGACCAAGGCCGAGATCATGGACGGCCTGGCCTTCGATCCCGCCAAGGCAAGCTCTGCCTATCCCAACGGCATCGGCCAGATCAGCCGGCCGTCGGACAAGCGCGGCGGGCCCGGCATCGTCAATACCGAAGGCGGCACCGGCGCGCGCTGGCGGACGCCTGCGGAGAATATCGCGTTCAACAATGCTGCGCAGCATTGGGCGCTGGAAAAGACGCGTCTCGGCATCCCCGTGCTGTTCCATGAGGAAGCGCTGCACGGTTTCATGGCGACCGAGGCGACCAGCTTCCCCCAGGCGATCGCGCTGGCGGGAAGCTTCGACACGGGTCTGGTGCGCCGGGTGAACGCCGTGATCGCGCGCGAGGCGCGGGCGCGCGGCGTGCCCTATGTGCTGTCGCCCGTCGTCGATATCGCCCGCGACCCACGCTGGGGGCGGATCGAGGAAACCTTCGGCGAAGACCCCTATCTCTGCGGCGAGATGGGTGTCGCGGCGGTCGAGGGGTTGCAGGGCGTCGGCAAGGGCGAGCGGCTGGCAAAGGACAAGGTGTTCGCCACGCTCAAGCACATGACCGGGCATGGCGAGCCGCAATCGGGCACCAATGTCGGTCCCGCCCAGATCTCGCAACGCGAGTTGCGCGAGAATTTCTTCCCGCCCTTCCGCGAAGTCGTGGAGCGCACCGCGATCGGCGCGGTAATGCCATCCTATAACGAGATCGACGGCGTGCCGAGCCACGCGAATAAATGGCTGCTGCGCGATGTGCTGCGCGGCGAATGGGGTTTCGACGGCGTGGTCGCGAGCGACTATGGCGCCATCGAGGAACTCGACCGCATCCACCATGTCGCGGCCGACAAGGCCGATGCGGCGCGGCGCGCACTGGCCGCCGGCGTGGATTGCGAGCTGCCCGACGGGATCGCCTATCGCGTGCTGGCCGATGAGGTCCGTGCGGGCCGGGTGAGCGAAGGGGCAATCGATACTGCGGTGTCACGCATGCTGACGTTGAAGTTTCGCGCGGGGCTGTTCGAGAACCCCTATGGCGATGTGAGGCTCGCCGCAGAGATCACCGGCAATGCCGAAGCCCGCGCGCTGGCGCTGGAGGCAGCACGCAAGAGCATCTGCCTGCTCAAGAACGACGGCACGCTCCCGCTCAAGGCCGGCGCGCAGAAAATCGCGGTGATCGGCCCCAATGCGGCGCCGGCGAGGCTCGGCGGCTATTCGAGCGTGCCGAAGCAGAAGATCGGCCTGCTCGACGGCATCAAGACGAAGCTCGGTGGCGAGGTGATCCATGCCCAGGGCGCGTTCATCACCACCAGCGACGATCCGAGCCAGAACGAGGTGACGCTCGCCGATCCGGTGAAGAACCGTGCGTTGATCGCTGAGGCGGTGGAGGTGGCGAAGGCGGCCGATGTGATCCTGCTCGCGGTCGGCGACAATGAACTGACCAGCCGGGAGGGCTTCGCGAAAAACCATCTCGGCGACCGGACCGGGATCGACCTGCTCGGCGAGCAGAATGCGTTGTTCGAGGCGCTGCATGCGCTCGGCAAGCCGGTTGTGGTGGTGGCGATCCATGGCCGGCCGGCGAGCTGGCCGACGATCGCGGGGAAGGCCAATGCGATCCTCGATTGCTGGTATGTCGGGCAGGAAGGCGGCACCGCCATGGCGGAGGCGCTGTTCGGCGACGTGAATCCCGGCGCCAAGCTGCCCGTCACGGTGATCCGCGATGCGGGGCAGATCCCCTTCTTCTACAATCACAAGCCGAGCGCGCGGCGCGGCTATCTGTTCGACGATGCAGCGCCGCTTTTCCCGTTCGGGCACGGGCTGAGCTACACCAGCTTTACCGTCGGCGCCCCGGCGCTGTCGGCGACGCGCATCGCGCCTGACGGCAATGTCACCGTCTCGGTCGACATCGCGAATACCGGCAACCGTGCCGGCGACGAGGTGGTGCAACTCTATATCCGTCACCTCGACGCCTCGGTCACCCAGCCGGTGATGGCATTGAAGGGCTTCGAGCGCGTGACGCTCGCGCCGGGCGAACGGAAGACGGTCCGCTTCACGCTCGGGCCCAAGGCTTTCCGCATCTGGAACGTCGCGATGAAAGAAGTCGTAGAGGCGGGCCGGGTGGAAATCATGGCCGGGAACAGCTCGGCCAAAGTGCAATCCGCGATCCTCACGATCGCTTGAGTGGAAATATCATGCCGAAGATCACGAATGCGCGCGTCATCGTCACTTGCCCTGGGCGGAATTTCGTCACGTTGAAGATCGAGACGGACGAGGGGTTGTACGGCCTTGGCGATGCGACCTTGAAC
>NZ_JBXASH010000013.1:0-77539 GCF_058809095.1 Sphingomonas sp. GW821-FHT10F11 | reverse complement strand
CCTGACAGCTGAAGCTTCGCAACCTCAGTCTGCTCGGACAGAACCGGATGAACAACCTATCGAAAGATCACACCTAGCGAAACTTGGTGAGGGGCCCCGGGAGCTATCGATGGCTCCGGAGCCCCTCTCCAACTCCGACTAGATCGCTGCGCTCTCAAGTCTCCGTATCCTCTCCCAAAGGAGAGGAAGCGCTCATTAAAAAAGGGCCCGGTTTCCCGGGGCCCTCTTCTTTGTCAGTCCTGACGGACCGGGATCGCTTAGTCGCGGTCGCCGGTCAGGAAGGCAGGTGCGAATTCCGGCGCGGGGCCGTCATCGTTGCCGCCGCCCGAACGCTCGGGACGGGGACCACGCCCCTCGTCCCTGGCACCGCCACCATCGCGACGCGGACCACGGTCGCCACGGCCGCCATCGCCATCACGGCGCGGGCCGCGATCGCCACGGCCACCGCCGTCACCACGCGGGCCACGGCCGCCGTCGCCGTCACGGCGCGGGCCGCGGGGACCACGATCGCCGCGGTCACCGCCTTCGCGGGGCTCGCGGGCAGGACGGGTGTCCTCCAGCTCGGCACCGGTCTCCTGATCGACGACGCGCATCGACAGGCGGACCTTGCCGCGCGGATCGATCTCGAGGACCTTGACCTTCACGGCCTGGCCTTCGCTCAGCGCATCGCTGACCTTCTCGACCCGCTCGTTGCGGATCTCGGAGACGTGGACGAGACCGTCCTTGCCGCCCATGAAGTTCACGAACGCGCCGAAATCGACCAGGTTGACGACCTTGCCGTCATAGATCTTGCCGACTTCGGCTTCCTCGACCAGGCCCTTGATCCACTTGATCGCGGCATCGATCTGCGCCGAATCCGAGGAGCTGACCTTGATCACGCCCTCATCGTCGATGTCGACCTTGGCGCCGGTGGTGGCGACGATCTCGCGGATGACCTTTCCGCCGGTGCCGATGACGTCACGGATCTTCGACTTGTCGATCGTGATCGTCTCGATGCGCGGTGCGTGGGCCGACAGCTCCTCACGGGTGTGGTCGAGCGCCTTGGCCATTTCGCCCAGGATGTGGGCGCGGCCTTCCTTGGCCTGGCTCAGCGCGACACGCATGATCTCTTCGGTGATGCCCGCGATCTTGATGTCCATCTGCATCGTGGTGATGCCCTCGGACGTGCCGGCAACCTTGAAGTCCATGTCGCCGAGATGATCCTCGTCGCCGAGGATGTCGGACAGGACGGCGAAGTCCTTGCCCTCGAGGATCAGGCCCATCGCAATGCCCGAGACCGGGCGCTTCAGCGGCACGCCGGCATCCATCATCGAGAGCGAACCGCCGCACACCGTCGCCATCGACGACGAGCCGTTCGACTCGGTGATGTCGGAGAGAACGCGGATCGTGTAGGGGAACTCGTCCTTCGACGGCAGCACCGGGTGCAGCGCGCGCCAGGCGAGCTTGCCATGGCCGACTTCACGACGGCCCGGCGCACCGAAGCGGCCGACTTCACCGACCGAATAGGGCGGGAAGTTATAGTGAAGCATGAAGTGCTCGTAGGACAGGCCGGTCAGCCCGTCGATCATCTGCTCGCTGTCACGCGTGCCGAGGGTGGTGGTGCAGATCGACTGAGTCTCGCCGCGCGTGAACAGCGCCGAGCCGTGCGTGCGCGGGAGGAAGTGCACCATCGCCTCGATCGGACGGATCTGCGTGGTGGTGCGGCCGTCGATGCGCTTGCCGTCCTTGAGGATGGCGCCGCGAACGATCTCGGCCTCGAGCTTCTTCATCAGCTTGCCGGCTGCCATCTGGTCCTGCGGAGCTGCGTCGGCGAACGCCGCCTTGCCCTTGGCGCGGGCTTCGTTGAGCAGATCCGAACGCTTGGACTTGTCGGTCACCTTGTAGGCGGCGGCGATGTCCTTGCCGATCAGCTTCTTGAGCTTGTCCTTGGCGGCCGACAGATCGGCCTGCTCGGCCATTTCCCAAGGCTCCTTGGCGGCCTGCTCGGCCAGGTCGATGATCGCGTTGACGGCTTCGCGGCAGGCCTTGTGGGCGAACTGCACGGCGCCGAGCATCACGTCTTCCGACAGCTCCTTGGCTTCGGATTCGACCATCATCACGGCGCCACCGGTGGCGGCGACGACCAGGTCGAGATCGCCTTCCCTGGTCTGCTCGAGGGTGGGGTTCAGGATATATTCGCCGTCGATATAGCCGACGCGCGCTGCGCCGATCGGGCCCATGAAGGGCACGCCGGAGATGGTGAGGGCGGCAGAAGCGGCGACCATCGCGAGGATGTCCGGCTCGTTCTCGCCGTCATAGCTCAGCACCTGGGCGATGACGTTGATCTCGTTGTAGAAGCCTTCCGGGAACAGCGGGCGGATCGGGCGATCGATCAGGCGGCTGGTCAGCGTCTCCTTTTCGGTGGCGCCGCGCTCACGCTTGAAGAAGCCGCCGGGGATGCGGCCCGAAGCCGAGAATTTTTCCTGGTAGTGGACGGTGAGCGGGAAGAAATCCTGCCCTTCCTTGACGGAGCGTGCAGCGGTGACCGCGCACAACACGACGGTTTCGCCAAGCGTCGCGATGACGGCGCCATTGGCCTGGCGGGCAACGCGGCCCGTTTCCAGCGTGAGGGTCTTGCCGCCCCACTGGATGCTTACGGTTTTGGTATCGAACATTTTATTTCCTTCAACTCCGGCCGCCAAATGCGGGCCGGGGCCTATGTGCGGGCTTGACCGGCCCGCGCGGTTCGAGGTCTTTCACGGCCTCCGGACAATCAGCCGAATTGCGTCCTGTCCTTTTTGTCCCCTTGATGGGGTCCAGTCTCGTTGATGAGCTGGCGGCCCCGCGCGTGGCGGGGTTTATTTGAGATATGAAAACGGCGCCCGAGGGCGCCGGTTTCTTACTTGCGAAGACCGAGCTTCGCGATGAGATCGGTATAACGCGCACCGTCCTTGTGACGGAGATAATCGAGCAGCGACCGACGCTTGTTGACCATCATCAGCAGCCCGCGGCGCGAATGATTGTCCTTCTTGTGGTCCTTGAAGTGCTCGGTCAGGTTGCGGATGCGCTCCGTGAGGATCGCGACCTGAACTTCGGGGGAACCCGTATCGCCTTCGGCGCGGGCATGGTCCTTGACGAGCGCTTCCTTGCGCTCCTGAGTGATCGACATCGTGATCCTTTCGCTTAGAGGTTGAAACCGCGAACGACACGGACCTCGCGGTCCAGAACTTCCACCAGAGCGACCGGAACATCGTCCGATATCGCGAAGTGGAGGCCATCGTCTGCGGCGGTCCCGATCAACACCCGCCCCTGTCGGAGCAGCCCTGCCTGATCGGGGGTGAGGGATAGAGCCGGGATGTCGTCCAGCCCCGCCCTCAATGGCAGGAGTTTGTCTTCAAGGGCGCGCCCATGGCCGAGTTCGTCCAGTTTGTCCAGCGATATCGAGTCCGCCAGGGTGAACGGACCGGCCTTTGTGCGGCGGAGCATGGCGACGTGGCCGACCGTTCCGAGGGCCAGCGCGATGTCGCGCGCGAGGCTGCGGATATAGGTGCCCTTGGAGACATGGGCGGTGAGGGTGATGTCTTCCAATTCCTCCCTTAGTTCCTCCCTTAGTTCCTCCCCGGAACGGGGAGGGGGACCGCCGAAGGCGGTGGAGGGGCTTGGAGCGCGGGGCAGCGGTACCGCGCTCCAAGCCCCTCCACCATTCGCTGAAGAAGCGAATGGTCCCCCTCCCCGTTCCGGGGAGGAGCTTAGGGCGTGGATGATAACCGAGCGACTCGCCAAGACCACTTCCTCACCCGCGCGCGCCAGATCATAGGCGCGCTGGCCATCGACCTTCAGCGCGGAATAGGCTGGTGGCACCTGCTCGATCGGGCCGGTGAAGCGGGGCAGTATTGCTTGCACTTCCGCCAGCGTCGGCCGCACATCCGATCGCGCGATCTCAGCGCCCTCAAGGTCGAGCGTATCGGTCTGCACCCCGAAGCGGATCGTGAAGTCATAGACCTTGTCGCTGTCGAGCATCCGCCCGGCGAGCTTGGTCGCCTCGCCGATGGCGATCGGCAGCACGCCGGTCGCGAGTGGATCGAGCGTGCCGCCATGCCCTACCTTGAGCTTGCCGTAACCGCCGGCGCGGAGGGCGCGCTTGACCGCCGACACGCCCTGGGTCGAGCCAAGCCCGAGCGGCTTGTCGAGGATGATCCAGCCGTGCACCGAACTCAGACCGAGAGGCCGGCCGACCCGAGCAGGAAGCGGATCAGCGCCCAGGCCGGCGGGCCGATCAGGCGCCCGACGACATTCGCGTTCGGCGCGATCATCGGCAGGATCACCAGCAGGAAGATCAGCAGCAGGAAACCGTAGCGGCCGATCTTCGCATAGTGCGCGGCGAGCGGTCGGGGCAGCAGGCCCTGCACGACATGGCCGCCGTCGAACGGCGGGATCGGCAACAGGTTGAAGATCGCCAGGAAGATATTGATCATCACGAAGTTGATCAGATTGTCGGACAGGAACGCGCTCGCGCCGGTCGGCGTGCCGCCTGGCCAGAGCGCGACGAAGATCGCGATGGCGATCGTGCCGATGAGGGCGAGCAGGAAGTTCATCCCCGGGCCGGCCAGCGCAACCAGCATCATGTGGACGCGCGGGTTGCGCAACCGGCTGGCAACGACGGGCACCGGCTTGGCCCAGCCGAATACCGGCAGGTGTGCGATGGCGAGCGACAGGGGCAGCAGGATCGTGCCGATCGGATCGACATGGGTGACCGGGTTGACCGACAGACGCCCGAGCCGCTTCGCGGTCGGATCGCCGAGCGCGTTGGCGACCCAACCATGCGACACCTCGTGCAGCACGATCGCGATGATGAGCGGAATGATCCAGACCGTGGCGGAATAGATCATGGAGGTGATGTTCATCGTCTGCATCTAGCGATGCGACCGGCTATTCGCCAGCGGTCCTCAGCCCTTCTTGGGTTTCTTCGCCTTTTTCGGCGGCGGACCGCTCGTCACGAGCTGGTCGATCCGGCATTCCTGGCCGTCGGCCAGCAGCGAGCCGTAGCGGTCGAGCGACGTCGATCCACTGGTCTTCACACCGATGCGCGTTGCGAAGGACAGGCCGAGGCACGGCCCCAGGATTGTCGCGTGATACCATTTGCGCCCGCGATCCTGGAGATAGACCGCGCGGTCGCCATCGGGCTGGAAGTCCTGGATTCCGTCGAACTGAACGAAGGGGATCGATGCCGGTTTGCCGGTTTCGGGCGGCGTGGTTTGCGCAAGCGCGCCAGCAGCGCACAAGGCTGCAAGGGGCAGGACAAGCAGGGTGCGGGTGAGCATCGCGACGTTTCCTCGACTCGGGGTAGCTGAGATTTACGCCGGTCCGGCTGTACGCTCGATGAAGTGCCGCCGGCACATCGCAACATAACGGTCGTTGCCGCCGATTTCGGTCTGAGCGCCCTCGCGGATCGGGTTGCCCTCGGCATCGACGCGCATGTTCATCGTCGCCTTGCGGCCACACGCGCAGACCGACTTTATCTCGATAAGCGAATCCGCGATCGCCAATAGCCGCGCCGATCCCTCGAACAATTGCCCCTGGAAATCGGTGCGCAGGCCGTAAGCGAGCACCGGCACCCCGTGGAAATCGGCGACCGTCGCGAGCTGATCGACCTGCGCCGCGGTCAGGAACTGCGCCTCGTCGACCAGCACGCAAGCGGGCGGTTCCTCACCCTCGCGCACGACGATCGCGGCGAGATCGGTATCGCGCTCGAACGCGATCGCATCGGCGCCGAGCCCGATCCGCGAGGTGACGGTGCCCGCCGCGAACCGGTCGTCGATCGCCGCGGTGAACAGCAGGGTCCGCATGCCGCGCTCGCGATAGTTGAAATCGGCCTGAAGCAGGGTGGTCGATTTCCCGGCGTTCATCGAGGCGTAGTAGAAATAGAGTTTGGCCATCAGGCGAGGGTCTCGATCGGTATGGGGGCGGCCGTCCCGGCCTTTTTCGCGATGCCGCGATCGAAGGTGGCGAAGCTCGTTGCGCCGGCGGCAGTCGCGATATGCATCATGTCGGCGAAATCGGCGCCCGCTTCCAGACGGTCGATCGCCCAGGTGGCATGGTCGGGAACGCTGACCGCATGCGGCAGGTCCATCACCATGCGCAGACCTTGCGCCAGCGCCACCCTGTCCCAGCCATAGAGCGAGCGAAGCACCCACGCTGTCTCGATCAGGACTGTCGCGGTGACGATAAAATCCTCGTCGATGAGGGACCGCGCGACACGGGCCTGACCGGCATCGTCGCCGGTCAACAACCTCAGCAGAATATTGGTATCGATGGCGCGAATCAGGAATCGTCCTGATTCACGTCGGCGCCTTTAGCTGCGAACATCGCGTCGACCGCTGCGTTCATGTCCTCGATCGTCGCGGGCGGCCCTTCATGCTGGTAGAGCGCCCGGATCTCCGCGACGATCTGGTCGGTGGTCCTGCCGCTTTTCCGCGCGAGCGGCCGTAACAGTATGCCGCCATCGGTCTTCACCACATCGAACGCTTGGCCCGGCTTGTAGCCGAGCGCATCCCGAACGTCCTTGGGGATGACAACCTGGCCCTTGGCCGAGAGAGAGGTTTGCGCTGTCATGGCGGTAAGATGCGTCTTACCGCCAAGTGAGTCAAGTTGCGGGATCTTCGCCCGGCTCGAGATCGCGCGCCACATGCGGGTCGCGGAGCAGCTTGTCGATATGGCTGCCCTCGTCGAAGCTTTCGTCGGCGATGAACTTCAGCTTGGCGGCGTAGCGCGTGTTCACGCGTGCCGCGACCTCGCGCTGGAGATAGGCGGTGTTGGTGCGCAGCGCCTTCAGCACCGCTTCCTCCTGCTTGCCGAGCAGCGGCTTGATGAAGACCGTGGCGTGCCGCAGGTCGGGCGACATGCGCACTTCGGTGACCGTCACGACATGCTTCGCCAGCACCTCGTCATGCACGTCGCCGCGCGCGAGGATATCGGCCAGCGTGTGGCGCACCTGCTCGCCGACGCGGAGCAGGCGGACGGAGCGGGTCTCGGGGGTTTCAGCGGGTCTCATTTCATCACCATACATTCGGGGGGCAGCGCCAGCCCGATCAGGCTGAAATCGCGGTAGCTGATCTTGACCGGATCCCCGCCCCAGCGCGGCTTCCATTCCGGCTTGCGCAGGATCGGCACGCCGGAAAGATGGCTGATCGTCAGCGCCCGCGGCCCGGTCCAGCGCAGCACGACGCAATCGTGCAGATGGCTCCGATAGACCGCCTCGCGCGTGAACGGCCGACCCGATTGCAGGAAGACATAGGTGTCCTTCCGGTCGAGTACCGGCGCATCATATTCGGCGGTCGCGATATACTGGCCGTCGCGCGATATCGCGCGCTGCCATTCGATCGTCGGCTCGCCGCAGCCGGCCAGCACCAGGCCGAGGCCCAGTGCCGCGCCGATCCGCAACCGCGTCATCGTTACAGCGTCCGTTCGCGCAGCTCGACTTCATAGGTTTCGAGGAAGTCGCCCGGCTTGATGTCGGTGTGGCTGGCAAAGGTCACACCGCATTCCAGACCGGCACGAACCTCGGCCACGTCATCCTTGAAGCGTCGCAGCGACGCGATTTCGCCATTGTAGATGATGACGTCGTCGCGCGTGATGCGGGCCTTGAGCGCCTTGCGGATATAGCCCTCGACCACCAGCAGACCGGCGGCGCGGCCATGCTTGCCGGCCGAGAAGACCTCGCGGATTTCGGCGCGGCCGACGACCGTTTCGAAGGCCTCGGGGCCAAGCTCGCCCGCCATGCCGGCGCGGATGTCGTCGATCAGGTCGTAGATCACGTCATAATATTTGAGCGCGACCTTCTGCCGTTCGGCGATCTCGCGTGCCTTGGCATTGGCGCGGACGTTGAAGCCGATGATCGGCGCGCCCGACGCACCCGCCAGGGTGACGTCGCTCTCGGTGATGCCGCCGACGCCCGAGTGAAGCACCCGGGCCTTGATGTCGTCGGTCGAGATCTTGTTGATCGAGCTGACGATCGCCTCGACCGAGCCTTGCGTATCGGCCTTGACGACGAGCGGATACTCGATCGCCTGCTTGTCCTTCAGCGCGGAGAACATGCTCTCGAGGCTGGCCGGAGCCGAGGTGGTGCGCTTGCTGGTGATCACGCTCTGGCGATATTCCGCGACCTCGCGGGCGCGCGCCTCGTTCTCGACCACCGACAATGGATCGCCGGCACGCGGCACGCCGGACAGGCCGAGCACCTCGACCGGCATGGATGGGCCGGCTTCCTTGATCTGCTGGCCCTTGTCGTTGGTCATCGCGCGGACCTTGCCGCTCTCGGCGCCGACGACGAACACGTCGCCGACCTTCAAGGTGCCGCGATTGACCAGGATCGTCGCGACCGGGCCGCGGCCCTTGTCGAGCTTCGCCTCGATCACGGTGCCCTCGGCATCGCGATCCGGGTTCGCCTTCAGTTCGAGCAGGTCGGCCTGGAGCTGGATCTTCTCGACCAGCTCGTCGAGGCCGGTCTTCTTGAGCGCCGAAACCTCGACGTCCTGGACGTCGCCCGACATCTCCTCGACGACGACTTCATATTGAAGCAGCGCCTCGCGGACCTTTTGCGGATTGGCGTCGGGCTTGTCGACCTTGTTGATCGCCACGATCATCGGCACGCCGGCCGCCTTGGTGTGGTTGATCGCCTCGATCGTCTGAGGCTTCAGGCCGTCATCGGCGGCCACGACCAGCACCACGATATCCGTGACGTTGGCGCCGCGCGCGCGCATTTCGGTGAAGGCCTCATGGCCCGGCGTGTCGAGGAAGGTGATCTTCGACTTGTCCTTCAGCGTGACCTGATAGGCGCCGATATGCTGGGTGATGCCGCCGGCTTCGCCCTTCACCACATCGGTGCCGCGCAGGGCATCGAGGAGCGAGGTCTTGCCGTGGTCGACATGGCCCATGATCGTGACGACCGGCGGACGCGGCTGCAGCGTCTCGTCCGCATCGGCATCGGTCTCGATCGCGAGATCGATGTCCGAATCGCTGACGCGGGTGATGTTGTGGCCGAATTCGGTCACCAGCAACTCGGCGGTGTCCTGGTCGATCGTCGCGTTGATCGTGACGGGCATGCCCATCTTGAACAGCGCCTTGACCAGGTCGGCACCCTTTTCCGCCATGCGGTTGGCGAGCTCCTGCACGGTGATCGCTTCCGGCACGACGACGTCGCGGATCTGCTTGGCCTGCGCCTCGCGCGGGCCGCCCATCCGGCGATGTTCCTTCTCGCGCGCGCGCTTCAGCGCCGCGAGTGACCGGGCACGCGCGCCGTCGCCGTCGCCAAGGGCGCGGTTGACGGTCAGCTTGCCGGCGGTGCGGCGATCGTCGCCCTTGCGATCGCGCTGCTGCGGACGGCCGGGGCCGTCATTGCTGGGCGCCGGGCTGCCAGGGCCAGGACGCTTGGGGGCGCCAGCAGGCGACGCGGCCGCCGGCGTTGCGGCAGTCGCCGCGGGTGCGGCGGCCACGGGCGCGGGCGGCGGGCGCGGGCGCTCGGGGCGCGCGACCGGGGTGAAGCGGCGCGGCGCGGGCATGCCCGGATCGAGCGAGACGGTGACCGGCTGGGGCGGGGCCGCGGGCGGGGACGGCGGGGCAGGCGGTGTCGTTGCCTCGACCGGCGCGACGGCGACGGGCGTTGCCGCCGGCGTCTCCATGGGCGCGGGTTGCTCAGGGGCGGCAGGCGAATCCGGGGCGTCGCCGGCGCGGCGATTTTCCTCGGCGCGGCGGCGCTCCTCCTCGGCTGCCTCGAGGCGCTCGCGCTCCTCGCGGCGGCGGGTTTCCTCGAGCGCGTTCATCCGCGACTCGTCGGCCTCGCGGAGCAGCTTGGCCTGAAGCTCCTGGCGCGACAGCAGCGAATTGGCGGGCGAGACGGGCGCCGGGCGCGGCGGCTCGGGCGCGCGCACCGGGGCGGCGGCGACCGGTGCGGGTGCCGGTGCTTCCTCGACCACAGGCGCTTCCGGCTCGCCGGGGCGCCGCAGGACACGCCGGCTCTTCACTTCCACGACCACGGTGTTGGAGCGGCCATGGCTGAAGCTCTGCTTCACCTTGCCCGTCTCGACCGTGCGCTTCAGCCCCAGCGGTGCGCGCATGCCCAGTTTCGGCTTTTCGTTGTCGGTATCGCTCACTCAAATTCCTCGTAGATCAATCTTCGGCCGTATCGGACACGCCACTGTCCGTCGGCTCGGTTTCAAACGGCGTTGCGCCCTGCGAGACCGTTTCGCAAGGCGCTGTACTCGGGTCAGGGCCGATAAAATGCAGCCAGCGATGGAGCGCTTCGCCCACCCGCTTCGCCGCATCGGGATCAGTCAGGCCGACATGTACCACATTCTGCCGTCCTAGTGCCACGGCCAATATGGTGCGTGACACCGGCAGCGCCAACCCCCTGAGCCCGCTGCCTTCCTCGTCCTTTCCGACGCGCCAGGCCTGGTCGAGCTTGCGGTTGCCGTCCTCGCCCGCATCGGACGCGTGGAGCAGCAGGTGAAGCTTGCCGGAACGGGCGGCGGTCT
This sequence comes from Sphingomonas sp. GW821-FHT10F11, assembly GCF_058809095.1. NCBI lineage: Bacteria > Pseudomonadati > Pseudomonadota > Alphaproteobacteria > Sphingomonadales > Sphingomonadaceae > Sphingomonas > Sphingomonas sp. GW821-FHT10F11. The sequence goes on along the minus strand of NZ_JBXASH010000013.1, from coordinate 67,031 downwards.
CGATCCTTTCGGTGCCGATCAGCAGCCCGCCGGAACGGGATTCGAGCCCGAGCCGGTCGAGCGCAGCGCGTTCGAGCGCGGCTTCGATCAGCGTCGGCAGATCGTCGGGGATGAGCACCGGGCCGGTCTTGAACGCGCGGGCGAGCGCGCCCTTGAGCTTGCCCTTGGCCATCGCGGTTTCGAGGTCGGTCCTGCTCACGCCGATCCAGGCGCCGCGGCCGGGAGCCTTGGCGCGGACGTCGGGCAGGACATGGCCGTCAGGCGACAGCGCGAGCCGCACCAAAGCGGCACGCGGGGCGCGGTCGCCGATCAGGATGCAGCGGCGGATGGGGTCAGCCTTCATCGCGTCCCCTCCCGCGAAAGGGAGGAGGGAGTGAAGGGGCCAGTACCTGTCTGAAGCCTAGCGCGTCATACTGAGGGAACCGCATGCGCGTCCTCCCTCTTCGGCGCGTCGCGGTCGGCCAGAAGCAGGCCGCCAGCGCCGTAATTCTCCGTGGAGATTTCCTCGATCACGATCTGCACCGCGCCCGCGGGCTTGCCGAGACGATCGACCAGCGAACGCGTCACGTCAGCGACGATCCCCGCTTTCTGGTCGTGCGTCGCGGTGCCCGCGATCCGGATGCTGACGAACGGCATGGGCGCTTACGCTTCCTCGTCCGTGGTCGCGGCTTCGGCGGCAGGTGCCTCCTCGTCCTCGAACCAATGCGCGCGGGCGGCCATGATGATCTCGTTACCCTGCTCTTCGCTCAGGCCATATTCGCCGAGCACGCCGCCCTTGTCCTCGGGGCGCTTGGGGGCGTCCTCGTTGCGGCGGCGCGGTTCCTGGCGCTTCTTCTGCACCAGTTCGTCGGTCGCGAGATCGGCGAGGTCGTCGAGCGTCTTGATGCCCGCCTTGCCCAGGGTCACGAGCATCGCCTCGGTGATGTAGGGCATCGCGGCGAGATCGTCCGACACGCCCAGCTCGCGGCGGAGCGTGCGGTTGGCTTCCTCGCGGCGCTCGAGCGCCTCGGTCGCGCGGCTCTGCAGCTCGGCGGCGAGATCCTCGTCAAAGCCTTCGATCGAGGCGATTTCCTCGGCCTCGACATACGCCACTTCCTCCAGTGCGCCGAAGCCTTCGGCGACCAGCAGCTGGGCCAGCGTCTCGTCGACGTCGAGCTCGGTCTGGAACATCTCGGTGCGCTCGAGGAATTCCTTCTGGCGCTTCTCGGAGGCGTCGGCCTCGGTCAGGATGTCGATCGCCTTGCCGGTGAGCTGGCTGGCGAGGCGGACATTCTGGCCGCGGCGGCCGATGGCGAGCGACAGCTGATCGTCGGGAACGACGACTTCGATGCGGTCCTCTTCCTCGTCGATCACGACTCGGCTGACCGAGGCCGGCTGAAGCGCGTTGACGACAAAGGTCGCGGTGTCGGGCGACCAGGGGATGATATCGATCTTCTCGCCCTGCATTTCCTGCACGACGGCCTGGACGCGGCTGCCCTTCATGCCGACGCACGCGCCGACCGGGTCGATCGAGCTGTCGTGGCTGATGACGCCGATCTTGGCGCGGCTGCCCGGGTCGCGGGCGGCGGCCTTGATCTCGATGATGCCGTCATAGATCTCGGGCACTTCCTGCGCGAACAGCTTCTTCATGAAATCGGGGTGCGCGCGGCTGAGGAAGATCTGCGGGCCGCGATTCTCGCGGCGCACGTTCAGGATCAGCGCGCGGATACGGTCGTTGACACGCACGATCTCGCGCGGGATCTGCGCATCGCGGCGGATGACGCCTTCGGCGCGGCCGAGGTCGACCACGACGTGACCGAACTCGACGCGCTTCACCACGCCGGTGATGATCTCGCCCATGCGGTCCTTGAACTCTTCATATTGCCGCTCGCGCTCGGCATCGCGGACCTTCTGGAAGATCACCTGCTTGGCGGCCTGCGCCGCGATGCGGCCGAACTCGATCGGGGGCAGCGGATCGACGATATAGTCGCCGACGACCGCGCCCGGCTGAAGCTTCTGCGCTTCCTTCAGGTTCACCTGCTTGAAATAGTCATCGACCGCCTCGACCACTTCGACGACGCGCCACAGGCGCAGGTCGCCGCTGACCGGATCGAGCTTCGCGCGGATGTCGTTCTCGGCGCCGTAGCGGGCACGGGCGGCACGCTGGATCGCGTCCTCCATCGCTTCGATCACGATGCCCTTGTCGATCATCTTCTCGGCGGCGACGGCATTCGCGATCGCGATCAGCTCGGCCTTGTTGGCGGAAACGGCGGTGGCCATCAGTCTTGCCCTTCGTTCATGATATCATCGGGGTTGCTCTCGGCGCCCTCGGGCGCCTCTTCTTCGAATTCTTCTTCCTCGACACCGTCCAGCGACAGCGGCCGGGTGGAGGCGATCAGCGCGTCGGTCAGCAGCAGCTTGGCGTTCGCGACCTGATCGAAGCCGATCGTCATCGGCTCATGCTTGTTCACGTCGATGGTGATGCGCCCGTCCTCGACGCCCTTCAAGAAGCCGGTGAGCTGTTTGCGGCCATCGACCGGCGCGGCGAGATGGATGCGCGCCTCATGCCCCGCCCAATCCTGGAAATCGGCGAGGCGGGTGAGCGGACGATCGATCCCCGGCGAGCTGACCTCGAGGCGGTACGCCTCAACGATCGGATCCTTCTCGTCGAACAGGTCGGAGATGCGGCGCGACAGTTCGGCGCAATCGTCGATCGTCAGCTGGCGGGTGTCGGGGCGCTCGGCCATCACCTGAAGGGTCAGGTCGTCGCGGTTGCCGAACATCTTCACGCGCACGAGATCGAAGCCCAGGGCGTTCGCCTCGGGCTCGATCAGTTGTGCCAGTTTCGCGATGTCCGTCATCAGGTTTGAAACATGCCTTCTCGCCGCCGGGACCGTGTGGCCCCGACCTCTTCACCCATAACGATGTAGAGAATTGAGATGGCGATATACGGCGGGTTGGCCCGCGCGGCAAGGCCCCCTTTCCGCGTCCCTTTTCACAGGGCGAAAGGGGCAGGCGGCCTGCCTTGATCCTGCGATCCGATTCTATAGGCTGGCCCAACTCGCCGCCTGCGGACGTGCGCGACTCGCCGGGCGATTGACTCAAGAAACGAGAGGCTGCCCGGCATGACCCGATTTTCCTCCTGTGCGACCCTGGCGTTGTGCGCGGTCATCGCCACTGCCTGTTCGGCCTCGACCGCGCCGGCGCAGGATGCGGCCGCCAAGCCCTTCACCGAAACCGTGATGGCGGATTTCGAATCGCCCTGGGCGATGACTTTCCTGCCCGACGGCCGGCTGCTGGTGACCGAAAAGGCCGGCAAGCTGCTGATCGTCTCCGCCGATGCGAAGCAGGTCGCGACGCTGGCGACGATCCCCGGCGTCGACAGCGCGGGGCAGGGCGGGCTGATGGACGTGGTGCTCTCGCCCGGCTTCGCGAAGGATCGCCTGGTCTATTTCAGCTATTCGGAGGCACGTGACGGCGGCAAGGCAGTGGCGCTCGCGCGCGGACGGCTTGGCGAAAAGGGCGCGATGCCGGCGCTGACCGACGTCTCGGTCATCTTCCGCGCCAGCCACGCGGTCGAGGGCAATGGCCATTATTCGGGCCGCATCGCCTTCTCGCCCGACGGCCAACACCTGTTCTTCACCAATGGCGAGCGCCAGAAATTCGATCCGGCGCAGGACCTGAGCATGACGCTCGGCAAGGTGCTGCGCCTCACCCCGGACGGCAAGCCCGCGCCGGGCAATCCCTTTGCCGGACAGGCCGGCGCCCGGCCGGAGATCTGGTCCTATGGCCACCGCAACCTGCTCGGCATCGCCTTCGACGCCGAGGGCAATCTGTGGGAGCAGGAAATGGGGCCGAAGGGCGGCGATGAGGTCAACCTCATCCAGCCGGGCAAGAATTACGGCTATCCCAGGGCCTCGAACGGCAGCCATTATGACGACCGGGACATCCCCGATCACGCGCCCGGCGACGGTTTCGAGGCGCCGAAGGTCTGGTGGAACCCGTCGATCTCACCGGGCGGGCTGATGATCTATTCGGGCGACATGTTCCCGGCGTGGAAGGGCGATGCGTTCATCGGCGGGCTTTCCAGCCAGTCGCTGCTGCGCATCGACCTGGACGGCACCAAGGCGAAGAAGGGCAATCAATGGCCGATGTCCAATCGCATCCGCGAGGCGGAGCAAGGGCCCGATGGCGCGATCTGGCTGATCGAAGATGGCATGCGGGGCGCGGACGGGCGGCTGATCAAGCTTACGCCGGCCAAGGCCTGACGCTATAAATCCCGCAATGCAGCGATCCGCTCGCCGGATCGTTGCGCCGACACCTCCCCAGGAAAGATCGACCGGCATGACCCGATTCTCTTTGTACGCCTTGCCTCTTCTCGCCCTGGCTGGCGCCACCACTGCGAGCGTCGCCCAGAATGCCCGCGCCATGTTCAAGGTGCCGGCCGACCTGCCCTTCGCGGTGAGCGACAAAGGCCAGTTCGACACGCCCTTCGCGCTCGCTTTCCTGCCCGACGGCCGCATCCTCGTCACCGAGAAGCCCGGCAAGCTGAAACTGCGCGCGACCGATGGCGGCGTGAAGGACGTGGCTGGCGTGCCGAAAGTGGCGCCGGGCGGGCAGGGCGGCATGCTCGACGTCGCGCTCGCGCCGGATTTCGCGAAGAGCCACATCATCTATTTGTCCTATTCCGAGCCGCGCCCGACCGGCCGGAGCCTCGCGCTCGCCCGCGCAACCCTGAAGGACGGCGCAGCACCGAGCCTCCAGGGTCTGCAGGTGATCTTCCGCGCCGGCTCCGACGGGACGGGCGAGCAGTTCGGCGGCAACATCGCCTTCTCGCCCGACCACAGGCTGCTCTATCTCTCGACCGGCGAGCGTCAGCGCTTCACCCCGTCGCAGGATCCGGACCAGAGGCTCGGCAAGATCCTGCGCCTGACGCTCGACGGCAAGCCCGCGCCGGGCAACCCGGGTTACGCCGCGGGTGGTGCGCGTGCGGAAACCTGGTCGATCGGCCATCGCAATCCCTACGGCCTGTCCTTCGACAAGGACGGCCGGCTCTGGGAAATCGAGATGGGGCCCAAGGGCGGCGACGAGGTCAACCTGATCCAGCCGGGCAAGAATTACGGCTGGCCCAAGGCGTCGAACGGCGACAATTACGACGACACGCCGATCCCCGATCACGTGCCGGGCGACGGTTTCGAAGCGCCCAAAATCTGGTGGAATCCCTCGATCTCACCGGGCGGGCTGATGATCTATTCGGGCAAGATGTTCCCGGCCTGGCAGGGCTCGGCGTTCATCGCCGCCCTGTCCGGCCAGGCGCTGATCCGCGTCACCCTGGACGGCGACAAGGCCGCCAAGGCCGATCAGTGGAACATGGGCATGCGCATCCGTGACGTGGCCCAGGCGCCCGACGGCGCGATCTGGCTGCTGCAGGACGGCCGCGGCAATGCCGGGCATCTGATGCGGCTGACGCCGCGCTGAGGACTCAGCCGCGCAGCCTTTTAAGGTGCGCATCGGCCTCGGCGACGCCAGGATTGCCGGGTGCGCCGGTCATCTCCTCGAACAATGCGTCGAGTTCCTCGTACCGCGCGCGCGCCTGGATCCAGAAGATCCAGGCGGTGTCGCTGTCCTGGATCGCCTCGGCCTGGAGCGCTGCGCTGCGCAACGCATTGGCGACATCGAGCGGCGCCGCGTCGGGTGCGGCACGGTAGAGCGCGAGCATCTCGGTGATCGCGGCACCGGCTTCCTCGCCGCGCCCGGCCTCGACCAGGATGTCGGCGACATGGCGGATGGCGTGGCCCAGTGCGGCGGCATCGTCGAGATCGCGCAACAGCGTCACCGCGCGACGCTGGCGGCTCAACGCTTCATAATGGTCGCCGGCATCGCGCAGGCGTTGCGCTTCGCGGGCATAGGTTTCTGCCTGTGCCCGCGCGCCGCTCACGGTCGCGCGATCAGATAGTTGAGTCGCGCCGCGGCGATCGGCTTGTCGCGATCGTCCTGCCACGCCGTCGCCTCGACATTGGCGACCCGCGTGCCGAGCCGCGTCACCACGCCCCGCGCCCGGGTAGGTTTGTCGCGTCCGCCGCGCATGAAATCGACCGTGACGTTGATCGGCTTGATCCGGCCGCCGCCTTCTTCGGCGAGCGCGTGGCGGACCGCGACGATCGCCGCCATTTCCATCAGCCCGCTGATCGCGCCGCCGTGCAGGAAACCCGGCCGCCCCAGAACGCCTTGTTCGAACGGCATGATCAGCACGCCGTCGTCATCGGGATCGACGCTCAGCCCGAGCAGATCGGCATAGGGCGGCAGAGTCACAGATAGCCCTCCGGCGCCATGAACGTGCCGGCGACATGCGCGAGCGGATCGTCGGGATCGCCGTCATGCGCCTGGCCGCGTACGAACGCGATCGAGCGGGAGATGCGATAGCATTCGCCGCGCCCGATCACCGTCTTGCCCGGCGTGGCCGGCCGCAGATAATCGACGCGCAGATCGAGCGTCGCGTGCGGGCGAAAGCCGTTGAGCTTCAGCCACACCGCCATGCTCGTCGCCATGTCCATCATCGACAGGATCGGGCCGGACGCGATCACGCCGGTTTCGGATTCGCCGATCTGGTCCGCGCTGTAAGGAAGCGCCAGCTCGACCCAGTCGGCGCCGTGCGCGTGATAGCCGAGGCCAAGCAGGCTGCCATGGCCGCCCGCGCCGTTGCGCAGGAAGCGTTCGGGGTCGAAACGAAAGGCGTCGATCGTCGTCACTATTCGATGTCTCTACCGCAGTGCAGCGTAATCCGCAAAACCCGTCGTGAAGCGGTGCGTTTGCATGATTGCCCGGCTGCGCGAGGCCGTCTAGCTTAGGTTGCAAAGAACAACGAATGGGAGAGGCGGGTGCACCCCAGCATCCATGGCGCGGAGACGCCGGACAAGCCCGCGCTGATCGTCGCGGAAACCGGCGAGGCGGTGAGCTATGTCGAGCTCGACCGGCGATCGAACCGTGCGGCGCACCTGTTCCGCTCCGCCGGGCTGGCCGTCGGCGACACGATCGCGCTGTTCCTGGAGAATGTGCCGGAATTCTTCGATATCGCCTGGGGCGCGCAGCGCAGCGGCCTCGTCTATGTCTGCATCTCGACCAAGCTGACCGCGCCCGAGGTCGACTATATCGTTCGCGACAGCGGGGCGACGCTGGTCATCGCATCGGCCGGGCTGGATGTCGCGGGGCCGCTCGCCGCCCAACTGGCGGGTATCGCGCTCTACACGATCGGCGGCGCGGTGGCCGGCTGGTCGAGCTGGGAGGAGGCGGTCGCGGCAATGCCCGATACGCCGATCGCCGATGAACGCGCCGGGATCGACATGCTCTATTCCTCCGGCACGACCGGCCGGCCCAAGGGCGTGCGGGTCGCGCTGCCCGAAGATCCGGCGATTGCCGCGCCGACCATCCTGACGATGCTCGCGCGCGGGCTGTACGGGCTGGGGCCGGATACGATCTATCTCAGCCCGGCGCCGCTCTATCATGCGGCGCCCTTGCGCTGGTCGATGACGGTGCTGCGGCTCGGCGGCACGGTGGTGATGATGCGGCATTTCTCGCCGCTGACCGCGCTCGCCGCGATCGAGACCTATGGCGTGACGGCCAGCCAATGGGTGCCGACCCATTTCGTGCGCATGCTGAAGCTGGGCGAGGAGGAGCGCAGCCGTTTCGACCTGTCGACACTCAGGGTCGCGATCCACGCCGCCGCGCCCTGCCCGATCCCGGTCAAGGAGGCGATGATCGCCTGGTGGGGGCCGGTGCTGTACGAATATTATGCCGGTTCCGAGGGCAACGGCATGACCACGATCCATTCGGAGGAGTGGCTGGCGCACAAGGGATCGGTCGGCAAGGCGGCGTACGGTGTGCTGCACATCTGCAACGAGGCGGGCGAGGAACTGGGGCCGGACGAGGAGGGGCTGGTCTATTTCGAGGGTGGCGGCCAGTTCGAATATCACAATGATCCGGGGAAGACGGCGGAGACGCGCAACGCGCAGGGCTGGACCACGCTCGGCGATGTCGGGCGGGTCGATGCCGAGGGCTATCTCTATCTCACCGACCGCAAGAGCTTCATGATCATCTCGGGCGGGGTGAACGTCTATCCGCAGGAGATCGAGAACCGGCTGATCACGCACCCGCGGGTGGCGGACGTCGCGGTGATCGGTGCGCCCTGCCCCGAAATGGGCGAGCGGGTCGTCGCGGTGGTCCAGCCGGTCGACATGGCGGAGGCCGGGCCCGAACTCGCGGAGGAACTCACCGCCTGGTGCCGCGCCGAGCTTTCGGGTGTGAAGACGCCGCGCCAGATCGATTTCACCGCGGAACTGCCGCGCCATGCGACGGGCAAGCTCTACAAAAGGCTCCTGCGCGATCGCTATTGGGGTGTCGGCGGCAGCCGGATTGTCTAGATTCCCGAATGGCTGGGCCGAGGAACTGAAGGAAAGACCATGAACGACCGCGTTTCGATTACCGTTGCCGATCATGTCGCCGATGTCCGCCTGACCCGCGCCGACAAGATGAACGCGATCGATCCGGCGATGTTCAAGGGGATCGCTGCGGCGATCGACCAGCTGAACGGCATGGCCAGCGTCCGTGCGGTCGTGCTCTCGGGCGAGGGGCGTGCCTTCTGCGCCGGGCTCGACATGCAGAGCATGGCAGGCGGCGGATCGGGCATCGATCTCGGCAGCCGGCGCCCCGATGGCGCCAATCTCGTGCAGCAGGTTTCCTGGGGTTGGCGCATGCTGCCCATGCCGGTGATTGCGGCGGTGCACGGCGTGGCGCTGGGCGGCGGCTTCCAGATCATGTCGGGCGCCGATATCCGCATCGCCGCGCCGGGCACGCGACTGTCGATCCGCGAGGGGCATTGGGGCCTGGTGCCCGATATGGCCGGCATCGCCCTGTGGCGGACTCTGGCGCGCGACGACGTGCTGCGCGAACTGACCTATACCGCGCGCGAATTCACCGCCGAGGAAGCACTGGGTTACGGTTTCGTCACCCGCCTCGCCGACGATCCTCACGAAGCGGCGATGACGCTGGCGCACGAGATCGCCGGGCGAAGCCCGCACGCGGTGCGCGGGAGCAAGCGGCTGTTCAACCTGGCCGCCGATGGCGATCCCAGGGCGATCCTCGAGGCCGAGACGGTCGAGCAGTTGCGCGTGATCCGCCAGCCCAATCAGGTCGAAGCGGTGATGGCCAATATGGAAAAGCGCACGCCTCGTTTCAGAGACTAGGCGCTTCAAAGATTGGGCAGGGGCGCGCTGACCAGCAGCCGGTATTTCTCCAGCCCGATGCGGAAATCGTCGGGCAGCCGGGTCGCGCCCGTGGCGCTACTCATCACGATCGAGGAATCGCAGGTGGCGATGGCGAACCCCTGCTGGAAGGCGGTCGACAGGATCTGCCAGCTCCGCGTGCCGATCTCGCCGATCCCGGTCGCGATCTCGATATCGGCGGGGAAATGGCCCTCGGCGAGATAATTGATCTCGATCCGCGCGACGAGCCAGCGATGGCCCTTCCATCCGGCCAGCCCCATCGCCTGGTTGAACCGCACCCGCGCGCTCTCGAACAGCGCCGCCATCGCGACATTGTTGATATGCCCGAGCGGATCGAGGTCCTGGAATCGCGTCTGGATCCTCTCGCTGTGCGGATAGGCGGACAGGGTCAGCCGGGATGGATCGGGTCGGGGCATTGCTCCTTCTTCCTCCCCTCCCGCAAGCGGGAGGGGCTAGAAAATCACCGCGGCGCCATGCGGATCGCGCCGTCGAGGCGCACGTCCTCACCGTTGAAATAGCCGTTCTCGATCATCACCAGCGCAAGCTGCGCATATTCCGATGCGTTCCCGAGGCGCTTGGGGAAAGGCACCGACGCGGCCAGACTGTCCTTCACCTGCTGCGGGGCGCCCTGCAGCAGCGGGGTGTTGAAGATGCCCGGCAGGATCGTGTTGATCCGGATGCCTTCGCCCATCAGGTCGCGGGCGATCGGCAGGGTCATGCCGACCACGCCGCCCTTCGACGCCGAATAGGCTGCCTGGCCGATCTGGCCGTCCTCGGCCGCGACGCTGGCGGTCATGACGATCGTGCCGCGCTCGCCATCCTCGCCTGGATCGAGCGTCAGCATGCCGGCCGCGGATTTCGCCACGCAGCGGAAGGTGCCGACCAGATTGATCTGGATGAGCCAGTTGAACGCCTCGAGCGAGAAATGCTTGATGCTGCCGTCTTCCTTTGACCGGCTCGCCGTCTTCATCGCGTTGGCGGTGCCGGCGCAGCAGACGAGTATGCTTTCCTGCCCGTTCGCCGCGCGCGCCCTGGCAAAGCCGGCGTCTACGCTCTCGTCGGAGGTCACGTTCACTTCGCAGAACACACCGCCGATCTCGGTTGCGACCTTCTCGCCCTTCTCCGCCTGAAGATCGAAGATCGCGACCTTCACGCCTTTCGCCGCTAGCGCCCGCGCGGTCGCCTCGCCCAGGCCCGAGGAGCCGCCGGTAACGACGGCGGCAATGCTGGTGTCGAGTTTCATGCGTCTCTCCTCAAACCCGCTCGACGATCGTGACATTGGCGATGCCGCCACCCTCGCACATCGTCTGCAATCCGTAGCGAAGCTCGCGCGTGCGTAGCGCATGGACCAGGGTCGCCATCAGCTTGGTGCCCGAGGCCCCGAGCGGATGACCCAGCGCGATCGCGCCGCCATTGACGTTGAGCCGCGCAGGATCGCCGCCGACATGCCGCAGCCAGGCAAGCGGCACCGGCGCGAACGCCTCATTGACCTCGTACAGGTCGATATCCTCGATCTTCATGCCAGCGCGCTTCAGCGCCTTGTCGGTCGCGAACAGCGGCTCCTCGAGCATGATCACCGGGTCGCCCCCGGTGACGGTCAAATTGTGGATGCGCGCCAGCGGGGTCAGGCCGTGGTCCTTCAGCGCGCGTTCGCTGACCACCAGCACCGCGCTCGCCCCGTCGCATATCTGGCTGGCATTGGCGGCGGAAATCACCCCGCCTTCCTGCAACAGCTTGACCGAATGGATACCCTCGAAGGTTGCGTCGAAGCGGATGCCCTCGTCGACCAGATGGCAGGCCTCGCCCTCGGGCGTCGCGATCTCGAGCCCGACGATCTCGTCCTTGAAATCGCCCCGCCCGGTCGCGGCGGCAGCGCGGCGATGGCTCTCCAGCGCGTAGCGGTCGAGCTGGTCGCGATCGAAGCCATATTTGTCGGCGATCATTTGGGCGCCAAGAAACTGGCTGAACTGCACGCCGGGATAGCGTGCTTCCTGCCGCGGCGACTTGGATTTGCCGAGGCCCGCCTGCGCGAACAACATGCCGGTGGAGCCCATCGGCACGCGCGTCATGCTCTCGACGCCCGAGGCGATCACCACGTCCTGCGTGCCGGACATCACTGCCTGCGCCGCGAACTGGATCGCCTGTTGCGAGCTGCCGCATTGGCGGTCGATCGAGACGGCGGGCACGCTTTCGGGCAGCTTCGACGCCAGCACGGCGCCGCGTCCCACCTGGAAGCCCTGCTCGCCGCCCTGGCTGACACAGCCCATGATGACGTCTTCGATCGCGGTGGGGTCGATGCCCGACCGGTCGACGATCGCGTCGAGCACCGCGCCGCCCATATCCGCCGGATGCCACCCCGCGAGCCTGCCGCCGCGCTTGCCGCCGGCGGTGCGTACCGCCTCCACGATATAGGCCTCGGCCATGCTCCGCTCTCCATCAGGTTCGTATTTGCAACCCACTCTTGCCCAATCCCGGCGGGTCGGCAAGGTGAGTCGGCATACCCGATCGTCGAAACATGGGCCTACGCGATGAAAGTAGCGGAAGCCGTAGCGGCATGCTGGTCTGTACGCGGATTTCTGGAAAGGCCGTGCCGCGACCCTGAAGACGATCGTGACCAGGGCGTAGCGGGCGGCGACCGGGGCTATCTCCAGCGAGTCGCTCGCGGCGCTGGGGAGGAATGAAGGGCGATTGCACGCCGGGCCTTTCCTCAACCCAACTCTGCAATTGACGCCGCACTGCAGCATAGCCACCTGTGACCGATGCTAGACCCGACCGCGCCGGCGCTCCTCGTCCACCCCGCCACCCCGGCCCATCGCGTCGGTTTGACCCATCTCGCGCTCGCGGTCGGCGGGTTCGCGATCGGCACCACCGAATTCGCGACGATGAGCCTGGTCCCCGATTTCGCGCGCGACCTCCGGATCGACGCGCCGACCGCGGGCCATGTCATCAGCGCCTATGCGCTGGGCGTGGTGGTGGGCGCGCCGACCATCGCGGTGCTTGCCGCGCGCATGTCGCGGCGCACGCTGCTGATCCTGTTGATGGGCTTCTACGCGGTCGCCAATGTCCTGACCGCGCTCTCGCCCAGCTATGCCGTGATGATGGGCCTGCGCTTCCTCAGCGGCCTGCCGCACGGCGCCTATTTCGGCATCGCGACTCTGGTCGCCGCCTCGCTGGTCCCGCCGGGCAAGCGCACCCAGGCGGTGGCGCGCGTGCTGCTCGGGCTGACCGTGGCGACGATCGCCGGCGTGCCGCTGGCCAATTTCCTCGGCCAGACGATCGGCTGGCGCTGGAGCTTCGCCATTGTCGGGGCGCTCGCGCTGCTGACCGCGGCGCTTGTCGCGATCCATGCGCCGCGCGATCTGCCCGACCGGACACGAAGTCCACTCGCCGAACTGGATGCACTGAAGCGCGGGCAGGTGTGGCTGACGCTCGGCATCGGCGCGATCGGGTTCGGCGGGCTGTTTGCCGTCTATACCTATCTCGCTTCGACCCTGACGGAGGTCACCGGCGTGTCGCCGTTGATGGTCCCGGTCGCGCTGATGGTCTTCGGCGTCGGCATGACGGCGGGCAATCTTGTCATCCCGCGCTTCGCTGACCGGGCGCTGATGCCGACGGCGGCGGCACTGCTCGTCTGGAGCCTGGTGGCGCTGGCGCTCTATCCGATCGCCGCGCGGAATTTCTGGTCGATGCTGATCGACGTCTGCGCGATCGGCGTCGGGGGCGCGCTGGGCACGGTGCTGCAGACCCGGCTGATGGACGTGTCGGGCGATGCGCAGGCCCTGGCGGCGGCGTTGAACCACTCGGCGTTCAATGTGGCGAATGCGCTGGGGCCGTGGCTGGGCGGGCTGGCGATCGCAGCGGGGTTCGGCTGGACATCGACCGGCTGGGTCGGCTGCGGGCTCGCACTTGGCGGCCTGGCGATCCTGGCGGTGTCGGTGAGTCTGGAGCGCCGGACGTCTTAGCTCCTCCCCCGGGAACCGGGGGAGGGGGACCACCCGCTTCTTCAGCGGGTGGCGGAGAGGCGTGGAGCGCCGGGCAGAGGTCCCGCGGCTCCAAGCCCCTCCACCACTTCGTGGTCCCCTCCCCGTTCCGGGGAGGAATTAGATGACCGTCTCGGGTTTCCCCGCTTCAGCCCCTCAGGACCTCGCTGCTATCTTTGGTACCGCTCAGCCAGCCGCGGGCGAACGGCGGCCGCCGCCCGAATGGTTGCGGCCCTGGCCACCGCCGGGGCGACCGCCGCCACCGGGACGGCCCTGGCCGCCGGGGCGGCCACCGCTGTTCGGGCGACCTGCACCTGCGTTATAGGGGCGACCGCCCTCGGGACGAGCGCCCTGCGGACGGCCGGCACCTTCGGGGCGCCCGCCCTGCGGGCGAGCCTGGCCTTCGGTACGGGCGCCGGTCGGGCGCGCGGCATGGGTCGCACGCGGCGGCGCACGGTGGCGGCCCGAATCGTCGCGGCGACGATCGTCGTCGGAACCGGCGGGACGCGCCGCCTTGATCTTCGCCGCTTCTGCAGTGAAGCCCTCGGGCAGCGGCATCGGGGTCGCCTTGACTCGCGTCAGCTTCTCGATGTCGCGCAGATAGGACCGCTCGTCATCCGCCACGAAGCTGATCGCCACGCCCGACGCGCCGGCGCGCGCGGTGCGGCCGATGCGGTGGACATACTGCTCCGGCACGTTGGGCAGTTCGAAGTTGAACACATGGCTTACCCCCGACACGTCGATGCCGCGTGCGGCAATGTCGGTCGCGATCAGCACCTTGACCTTGCCGGCCTTGAACTCGCTCAGCGCCCGTTCCCGTTGGGGTTGGCTCTTGTTGCCATGGATCGCGTTGGCGGCGATGCCGGCATGGCCGAGCAGCTTCACGACTCGGTCGGCGCCGTGCTTGGTGCGGGTGAACACCAGGCAACGCTCGATCTCCGGGTTGCGGAGATGGATGGTGAGCAGCGCCTGCTTTTCCGACTGGTTGACCAGGGTGGCGTACTGATCGACGCGCTCGGCCGTGGTCGCGACGGGCGCGACCTTCACGGTCGCCGGATCGTTCAGGAACTGGTCGGCCAGCTCGCGGATGGCGTTGGGCATGGTCGCCGAGAAGAACAGGGTCTGGCGCTGACGCGGCACCATCTTCACGATCTTGCGGAGCGCGTGGATGAAGCCGAGGTCGAGCATCTGGTCGGCCTCGTCGAGGACGAGGATCTCCAGCGTCGCGAGGCTGACGAAACGCTGCTCGATCAGGTCGAGCAACCGGCCCGGGGTGGCGACGAGGATGTCGATGCCGCGCGCCATGTCCTGACGGTTCTTGTTGATGCTGGTGCCGCCGAACACAGTCGCGACCGACATCTTGGAGAACTTGCCATAGTCGCGCGCGCTGTCGGCGATCTGGCTGGCCAGCTCGCGGGTCGGCGCCAGGACGAGCATGCGGCAATGGGTCGGCAGCACGTTCTTGGGCGCGTTGACGAGGCGCTGGATGGAGGGAAGGACGAAAGCGGCGGTCTTGCCGGTGCCGGTCTGCGCGATGCCGAGAAGGTCGCGGCCGTCGAGCAGGGTCGGGATCGACTGCTTCTGGATCGGGGTGGGGGTGGTGTAGCCCTTGGCTTCGAGCGCGCGGACGAGCGGCTCAGCCAGGCCGAGATGTGCGAAAGACATGAGAATATAGTCCAATATTAGCCGGGCTCGCGAGTCCGGTGGACGCACGAGTGGCGGGGGAGAATGACACCCCGCGTGAAAAGGGAAGCCCGTTAAAAACGACCGAGGCGGAGCTTGGACCCTAAAGTCCGATCACGCTGCATGACGCCTCGATGGGCTGCATATGCATGCTGCGGTGCAAAAAGTCAATATCGGTGACGAAACGCTTGATCCGGATCAGGGATGAGTCAGGTGACGCGCTCATGGATCGCGCCTAAGCTGGCGCGGTGCAGATGGGGGATATTGCTCAGCCGACGGCGTTCGAGTTCGATATCGCGGCGATCAGGCGGATCGATGCGGTGCCGACGATCCTCGATGTCGTCTGCCGCACCACGGGCATGGGCTTCGCCGCGATCGCGCGCGTCACCGAGGAGCGCTGGATCGCCTGCAGCGTGCGCGACGACATCGCTTTCGGGCTTGCGCCGGGCGGCGAGCTGAAGGTCGAGACGACGATCTGCAACGAGATCCGCGAGAGCCGCGAGCCGGTGATCATCGATCACGTCGCCGAGCATCCCGATTTCTGCCATCACCACACGCCCGCCACCTATGGTTTTCAGAGCTATATCTCGATGCCGATCCTTCTGCCCGACGGGCGTTTCTTCGGCACGCTCTGCGCGATCGATCCGCGTCCGGCACAGGTGAACAATCCCGAGACGATCGGCATGTTCCGCATGTTCGCCGACATGATCGCCTTCCATCTCGACGCCCAGGCGCAGATCGAGCGGAGCGCGGCGACTCTGCTCGACGAGCGCAAGACGGCCGAGCTGCGCGAGCAGTTCATCGCGGTGCTCGGCCATGATCTGCGCAATCCGCTCGCCTCGATCGACGCGGGCACGCGGCTTCTCGCGCGCGATCCTACGCCTGAACGGGCAACCAAGGTGTTGGGGCTGATGCAGAGCAGCGTTGCACGCATGGCCGGACTGATCGACAATGTGCTCGATCTCGCGCGGGGGCGGCTCGGCGGCGGACTGACGCTCCAGCGGACGCCGGTCCAGCTCGAGCCGGTTCTGCGCCAGGTGATCGACGAGCTCAGCGCCAGCCATCCGACCCAGCAGGTCGAGGCGGTGATCGAACTCGATGCCGATGTGGATTGTGATCGCGGCAGGATCGCGCAGCTCCTGTCCAACCTGCTCGGCAACGCGATGACTCATGGTGCCGCGGATCAGCCGGTGCTGGTGCACGCGGCGACGCGCGCTGACGTGTTCGAACTGTCGGTAAGCAATGCCGGCGAGGAAATCCCGCCCGCGGCGATCGAGCGCCTGTTCCAGCCCTTCGCGCGCGGCGCGGTGCGGCCGGACCAGGCAGGGCTTGGCCTCGGCCTCTATATCGCCTCGGAAATCGCCAGGGCGCATGGCGGATCGCTCAGCGTCGTGTCGTCGCCGATGCAGACTCGCTTCACTTTCCTGATGCCGCTCGCCTGAATCCTTTCGAAATAAAGCTTCTCGGCCCGTACCCGACTATTGATGTGGTACGTTGATATGGGCCAGGGAGACTGCCCGTGTGCCATGTGTTGATCATCGAGGACGAAGCGCTGATCGCGCTCGATCTTCAGGAGATGCTCGAACTGGCAGGAGCGACGACTTTCTCCTTCGCCGAAACCGAGCGCGAAGCGGTCGACGCGGCGCGCGAGCACCGGCCCGACGTGATCATGTCCGACGTGATGCTGCGCGAGGGCACCGGGCCGCATGCGGTGGAGATGATTCAGGACGAGATGGGGCCGCTCCCGGTGATCTTCATCACTGCCACCCCCGAGGCTTGTGCGCGCTGCGATCCGCCGGCGATCATATTGGGCAAGCCGATGATCGACGCCAGGGTGCGCGAGGCCTTCCGAGCCGTGGCGCCCTGCTGAAGCGGGCGTAATCCGGTTTTAGAGACTCCGCCCGATCAGCTCCTTCATGATCTCGTTGGTCCCGCCATAGATCCGGCTCACCCGCGCCCCGCGCCAGGCCCGTGCGATCGGATATTCGTTCATGTACCCGGCACCGCCATGGAGCTGGAGGCATTTGTCCATCACCTCCCATTGCAGCTCGCTGTGCCACAGCTTGGCCGCGGCGCCTTCGGTCGGGGTCAGCTCGCCGGCGAGGTGCCGCTTGATCGCCCAGTCGAGGTGCGCCCAGCCGACCTGCAGCTTTGCCTTCAGATCGGCGAGCACGAAACGCGTGTTCTGGAAATCGAACACCACGCCGGCGAATGCCTTGCGCTCCTTGGTGAAGGCGACCGTCTCGTCGAACGCCTTTTGCGCCGAGGCTTGCACGCCGACCGCGATCGACAGCCGCTCCTGCGGCAACTGGCTCATCAGATAGATGAACCCCTTGCCTTCCTCGCCCAGGCAATTGGTCATCGGCACGCGCACGTCCTCGAAGAACAGCTCCGACGTGTCGGCGGCATCCTGGCCGATCTTGTCGAGGTTGCGCCCGCGCTTGAAGCCCTCCCGGTCGCTCTCGACCAGGATGATCGACATGCCCTTATATGCTGGCCTGGCATCGGGATCGGTCTTGGCGACGACCAGGATCAGGTCGGCATTCTGGCCGTTGGTGATATAGGTCTTGGACCCGTTGACGACATAATGATTGCCGTCCTTTTTCGCGGATGTCCGGACACCCTGCAGGTCGGATCCGGTGCCTGGCTCGGTCATCGCGATGGCGGTGATCGTCTCGCCCGAGACGAGACGCGGCAGCCACTGCTTCTTCTGCTCCTCGGAACCGTACTGGACGATATAGTCGCAGACGATATCGGACTGGAGCGCGAAGCCGAGCGGCGTGCCGGCGTACGACACTTCCTCGTCGATGATCGCGTTATAGCCGAAATCCAGGCCCAGCCCGCCATATTCCTCTGGTACCGTCGGGCACAGCATGCCGATCGCGCCAGCCTTGGTCCAGATCGACTTGTCGACGATGCCCGCCTCTTCCCATGCGGCGACATGGGGGACGGCTTCCTTCTGCAGGAAGCTGCGCACGCTCTGGCGGAAAGCCTCGTGATCCTCGGTATAGGCGAAGCGGCCCTGCACGGTGTCGAGGGACATTCAGTTCTCTCCTGCAACCTTTTGGAGGGTGTGCGGTTCGTTTACGCGAACGTCAAGCGCGCTGGCGCTCGACAGCCCGGGCGATCGGACTATGCTCGATGGAAACACAGGAGAGCGCATGAAACTGGCCAGCCTCAAGCATGGACGCGACGGCAAGCTTGTCGTCGTTTCGAACGATCTGGCCTGGTATGCCGATGCGGAGCATATCGCCCCCACGCTGCAGGCGGCACTTGATGATTGGGATCGGCTGCTGCCCGATCTCAGGAACCTCGCGACCGATCTCGAGCATGAGATGATCCCGATGCGCCGCTTCCACGAGCATGGCGCTGCGGCGCCGCTGCCGCGGGCGTATCAATGGGCGGACGGATCGGCCTATGTGAACCATGTCGCGCTGGTGCGGCAGGCGCGGGGTGCGGAACTGCCGGAAAGCTTCTGGCACGATCCGCTGATGTACCAGGGCGGCTCGGACGGTTTCTTGGGTCCGCGCGATCCGATCCCGCTGGCGGACGAAAGCTGGGGCTGCGACCTCGAGGCCGAGGTGGTGGTGGTGACGGGCGACGTGCCGCTTGGCGCCAGTCGCGAGCA
This sequence comes from Sphingomonas sp. GW821-FHT10F11, assembly GCF_058809095.1. Lineage (NCBI taxonomy): Bacteria > Pseudomonadati > Pseudomonadota > Alphaproteobacteria > Sphingomonadales > Sphingomonadaceae > Sphingomonas > Sphingomonas sp. GW821-FHT10F11. Next base: position 48,483 of record NZ_JBXASH010000013.1, on the reverse strand, counting down.
AGCGCTGGATGCAGTTCGCCTGGTCGGCCTCACCAACGACGTGTCGCTGCGCAACCTGATCCCGGGCGAGCTGGCCAAGGGCTTCGGCTTCTTCCAGTCCAAACCGGCCAGCGCCTTCTCGCCCGTGTTCGTGACGCCGGATTCGCTTGGCGACTGGTGGAAGGACGGCAAGCTCCACCGCAGGCTGATGGTCGATCTCAACGGCAAGGCATTCGGCCGGGCCGAGGCGAGCGAGGACATGACCTTCGATTTCGGCATCCTGATCGCGCATGCCGCGAAGACTCGGGCGCTGGGGGCGGGGACGATCATCGGTTCAGGCACCGTCTCCAACCGCGACGCCGATGGCGGGCCGGGCAAGCCGGTCGCCGATGGCGGCGTGGGCTATAGCTGCCTCGCCGAGGTCCGCATGGTCGAGACGATCAAGGGCGGTGCTGCGGTGACGCCGTTCCTGAAAAAGGGCGACACGGTCCGCATCTGGGCCGAGGACGACAAGCGCCACCCGATCTTCGGCGTGATCGAGCAGACGGTGGAGTAAAATTCCTCTCCGGAATGGGGAGGATCAGTGGAAATCATGCGAGCGGATCGGGATCACCTCTTCCATCTCGCCTCCGAACAACGGCAATCTCGGCCGGTCGCGCGGATCGATCGTCCCGCCATGCGTCGCCCCGTCGCCGGGCATCGTCATGTTCGGCAGATCGAGATCGCCGATTCCGCGCAGCAAATGGGTATGATCGACGATCCGGTCGGCGACGACATGGATGACGCCGCTTTCGGATTGAACGCGGCCGACCACGCTGATCATCGACGCCGCCATCAGGATGCGCCGCTGCGCCTCGAACCGGTCCTTCCACAGGATCGCGTTGGCGATGCCGGTCTCGTCCTCCAGGGTCACGAACACCACGCCTTCGGCACTGCCCGGCCGCTGCCGCACCAGGATGATCCCCGCCACTTCGACCCGCGCGCCGTCCTTCATCATCTTGAGATCGCTGCACTTCCTGATGCGCATCCGGTCGAGTTCGCCGCGCAGGAAATGGAGCGGATGGTTGCGCAGCGTCAACTGGGTCGCGCGATAATCCTCCACCACCTCCCGGCCGGCGGTGAGCGGAGTCAGTGCGACGACTGGCTCGCGCGCTTCGGGGATGATGGTGCCCGCCCGCGTATCGGCGGCGGTCAGTAGCGGCAGCGGCACCTGCCCCAATCCCTTGATCGCCCAGAGCGCCTGGCGCCGGTTGAGGCCAAGGCATTGAAAGGCATCGGCCCGGGCCAGTTTTTCGAGCGCCGCCGGCTTCACCCGGGAACGGCGCCAGGCATCCTCGACCGAGGTGAAGGGGCCGGTCGCTCGGGCTTTCACGATCGCTCCGGCATCTTCCTCGCTCAGCCCCAGCACGATCCGCATGCCGAGCCTCAGGGGAAGCAGGTCCCGCCAATCCGCGTCGGTTCCCCAGAAACGGGAATCGCGGGGTCGGGCATTCGGCGCCCCCGGCACAACGACCGTGTCCCAGTCGCTCCGGTTGATGCACACCGGCAGCGCCTCGACCCCGTGCTCGCGCGCATCACGGATGATCTGCGCCGGCGCATAGAATCCCATTGGTTGTGCGTTGAGCAGGGCGGTGCAGAAGATCTCGGGATGATGGCACTTCATCCATGAGGAGGCATAGGCGATCTTGGCGAAGCTCGCGGCATGGCTCTCGGGAAAACCATAGCTGCCGAACCCTTCGATCTGCTTGACCAGCCGCTCGGCGAAATCGAGGGAGATGCCGTTCGCCAGCATGCCGCTGATCAGCGGCTCGCGGAACTTGCCGACACCGCCCGTCTGCTTGAACGTCGCCATCGCCCGGCGGAGCCGGTCCGCTTCGCTTGCGGAGAATCCGGCGCCCACCATCGCGACCTGCATCGCCTGTTCCTGGAACAATGGCACGCCCAACGTCTTTTCCAGCACCGCTTCCAGTGCCTTGCTCGGATATTCGATCGGCTCCTTCTGCTCGCGCCGCTTGAGATAGGGGTGCACCATGTCGCCCTGGATCGGCCCGGGGCGAACGATCGCGACCTGGATGGCGATGTCGTAGAAATTGACCGGCTTCATCCGCGGCAGCATCGACATCTGCGCCCGGCTCTCGATCTGGAACACGCCGAGCGTATCGGCCGTCTGGATCATGGCGAAGGTTTCGGGATCCTCACCCTGCATCAACGGACTGTCGAGCCGCAGGTCGATGGCCTTGTGCTCGCGCAGCAGGTCGAAGGTGCGGCGCATGCAGCCGAGCATGCCGAGGCCGAGGATATCGACCTTCATCAGGCCAAGCTCCTCGACGTCCAGCTTCTCCCACTCCACCACGCGGCGGTCGACCATCGCGGCGGGCTCGATCGGCAGCAATTCGTCGAGCCGGCCTTGAGCCAGCACGAAGCCACCGGGATGCTGCGACAGATGCCGGGGCGTGCCGATGAGCTGTTGCGCCAGGTCGAGCGTCAGCGCGAGCCGCTGCTCGGTGGGATCGAGGTTGAGCGCCTCGACATGCTCCGGGGGCAGGCCGTCGCTCGACCAGCCCCAGACCTGTCCCGAAAGCGCTGCGGTCATATCCTCGGACAGGCCAAGCGCCTTGCCCACCTCGCGCAGCGCGCCGCGCGTACGAAAGCGGCTGACCACCGCCGTCATTGCGGCATGATTCTCGCCATAGGTCTCATAGATCCACTGGATCACTTCCTCGCGCCGCTCATGCTCGAAATCGACGTCGATATCAGGCGGCTCGTGGCGCGAGGTCGAGATGAAGCGCTCGAACAACAGCTTGTGGTAAACCGGGTCGATCGAGGTGACCCCGAGCACGAAGCAGATCACCGAATTGGCGGCTGAACCACGGCCCTGGCACAATATTTCCTGGCTGCGCGCGAAGCGCACGATCGAGTTCACGGTCAGGAAATAGGGCGCGTATCCCATCTCCTCGACCAGCGCGAGTTCATGCTCCAGCAGTGTTGTATAGGCAGGTGGAATTGGCTCGGGTGCGAACCGCTCCGCCAGCGCGGTACGCGCCATCTTCGCCAGCGCGTCCTGCGGCGTCTTGCCGCTGATCACGACTTCGTCAGGATAGCGATACTGCTCCTTCAGCTCGCGCAGCGAGAAGGTGCAGCGCTCGACGATCGCCTCGGTAGCGGCGATCGCCTCCGGGTAGCGCTTGAACCGCCGTATCATCTCCGCCGGCGATTTGAGGTGCCGGTCGGCACTCCGCTCCCGTCGAAAACCGAGATCGTCGATCGTGCATTTGTTGCGGATCGCGGTGACGACGTCCTGCAGCATGCGCCGATCTGGCGTGTCGTAGAGTACATCCCCGGTGGCGAGCGGGGTCAGGCCGAAGGCCCGCGCCTTCTGGTCCAGCAGATGCAGCCGCATCGCATCGCCGGGGCGGCGGTGCTGAGTCAGGCAAAGGTGCCCGCGTTCGGTGAAGACATCCGCCATCCAGCGCAGCGCGAGATCGTCCTGTTCGTAGGTTTCGGTCATGCCGGGTATGAGCGCGCCGATCAGCCCCGTCGCATGCGCTGCCACATCTTCCCAATGAAGGAAGCACTGTCCCTTTTCGCCCTTTTGCGCATCGGCCCGTCCCTTGCCGAGCGTGAGCAGGCTGGTGAGGCGGCTCCAGGCCGCCCGGTCTTCTGGCCAGACGAGGGTCGAGGTGCCGTCGACCAGATCGAGCCGGCAGCCGGCGATCATCCGGATCGGAAAGCCTTGCGCCGTAATCTCCTCCGCGGCGACCAGCGCGCGCACTACCCCACCGACCGAGTTGCGATCGGTGATGCCCAGTGCCGGCATGCCGGACATTGCCGCGGCGGCGAACAATTGCTCGGGTGAGGAGGCACCGCGCAGGAAGCTGTAATGCGTCGTCACCTGCAGTTCGGACCAGGTCACCCGAATGCCCCGTGCATGAACCAGGTGAGGTCGCCCGTTTCGGCGCGCTCGCCGTCGCCGCGGCGGAATAGCCAGAAACGCTGGCCGGCCTCGTCCTCCACCCGGAAATAGTCGCGCACCGAATGCTGCTCGGTCGCGCGTTTCCACCATTCGCCGTGGACGCGCTCGGGCCCGTCGGCGCGCACCACGCGGTGAGTCGTGCCACGCCAGGTGAAGCGGCGTGGCGGCTGGTCGGGCAGCTCGGCGATGACATGGTCGAGCTGTTCGGGCCGACGCAGCATGCGCACCGGGCGCGGCCAGCGATGATGCCAGGGGTGGAGATCGGCGGTGCGATCGAGCTGGCGGACATCGCCCGGCTTGAGCGGCGGTGCGGCGCGTTCGGGCGGATCGAGCACCGGTGTGGGTGCGGCGGCGCGTTCGGGCACGTCGCTTTCCACCGGCCGCATGCGCCAGAGCCGCCCCGCGCCGATGCGGATGGCGAGCGTGTCGATCAGCGGCGCGATATCGGGTGCTGCGTCCTCGTCCAGCCGCTCGACCAGCGCCTGGGGCCCGAGTGGTTCGCTGCGCCTGACATGCAGCGTCAGCGCGTCGATCCCGAAGCCCGGATCGATCGTCTCGATCCGGCGCAGCAACAGGCGTTTCAGATGCGCCGGGTCGCGACTGGCGCGGGCGACGCCGATGCGGATCGCCTGGGGCCTGCCGTCGATGCGATCGGCGACCAGCTCAATCATCCGCGCCCCGCGCCCGGCCTTACCCAGCTTCGCGATCAGATCGGGGACGAGCCGGTCGAGCCAGTGCGCGATCGCCTCGCCGGTCAGGATCGGCTCGGCGAAACGTTGCACGGTCACGATATGCTCGAGCGGGACGACCGGATCGAGCGGTTCGCCGAGCCGGCCCGTCGCCTGATCGATCCGAGCGACCAGCCCGGCGCCGAAGCGCCGCGCGAGCGGGGCGCGGGGCATGGCCATGAGCTGCCCGATCGAGTCGACGCCGAGTCGCCTGAGCAGCTCGACCGCGGTCGGCTCGATGCGGAGCGCCGGCACCGGCAGCGGAGCGAGCGCATCGACATGCCCGGCCTTGGGGCAGATCAGGACCGGGTGGCGGCCGCCGGTGGCATAGCGTGCCAGCGCCCAGGCAGCGCCGACCGTATCGGCCACCGCGATCCGCGTGGTGAAGCCGAGCCGGGCCAGCAGTTTCAGGATGCGCCGTGCCATCGCTTCCTCGCCGCCGAACAGATGCGCGGTGCCGGTAATGTCGATGAACAGCCCGTCCGCCTCTCGCCCAGCCCCGGAGAGCGCGACGATCGGCGACCAGTGCAGCGCGGCGGTGATGGCGAGGCGGGTCAGCTCGGCGCGATCGCCTTCGGGGTCGGCAGGCCGGATATCGAGGTCCGGTACTTGCGCCCGTGCCTGAGTCACCGCCATGCCGGCCCGGATGCCGAGCAGATGCGCGGCATGGCTGGTCGCGGCGACGAGGATTTTGCTGCCCTCGCGGATGGAGGTGATGAGGGGGACTTCCAATTCCTCCCCGGAACGGGGAGGGGGACCGGCGCAGCTGGTGGAGGGGCTGGCTTGGCGAGACCGTGCCGCGCTCAGCGTCGGGTCGAATTGTCCCCCGGACAATTCTCGAACCTGCGGGGCAGGTTCGCCCCGACACTCCCCACCACCGCGCAAGCGCGGTCCCCCTCCCCGTTCCGGGGAGGAACCAGGTGACCCATCGTCTCCCCGCAGCCTTGGCAGCGTCGGCCCTTCCTCCCCCCGCGCCCAGCGCGCGCCGGGACGCCAGCCGCCGTCGCGCGGGGCTGTGCGGATATCGACGATCGGTTGTGCCGGCGTGCGCGCTTCAGGCGGCGCGGCGGCGCGTTCCGCCCGCCGCAGCCGGTCGATCGGCCAGTCGGGCAGGTAGAGCGAGGCGACCCGTTTCATCGCATGCCTCCATCGTCCATTTATGGGGTTCGCCGCCGCGCTGACGGACCAGTTCGATCCGCCAGCGCGGGCAACCGACGCCTTCGACCGGGAGCGGAGTCGAAGGCGCGGCGGCGATTCTCCAGCGCGTTACCGCGGCTGACGGCACGGCGAGCGGATTGCCGCCCTCGCGCGCATGACGTTTGAGCAGCAGCGCGATCGTCTTGCCGCCCTCCGCCGCGAGCTGCAGCCGGCGGGTATTGGCCATCGACGCGCTCTTCACCTCGCCGATCACCGCGCCCAGCCCGCGATGCCGCAGCCCTTCCTCCATTAGCGCGAGCAGCTCGGCATCGTCCGTTGCCTCGGCATAAAGAATCCGCTCGGGCGCGAGCCCCGCCTGGTAGAGCCCCGGCGCGAACAGATCCCGTCGCCGCACCACCCACAGCACCGGTCCCCAGGCGCGCGCGGCGATACCGGCCATGAACAGGGTCGCGGCGGCATCGTCGCCCATGCCTGGGCTCGCCGCGGCGATCTCATGCAGCGCGCCGAGCGTGAGGCCGCCCGTCGCCAGCCGCGAATCGATCGCACCGATGCCGAAGGGCAGCACCGGCCGCCGGCGCAGCCCATCCCCCTCGATCGCGCGAAGCGTTTCGCGTAAGGCGGAAAGGGCGACGGCAGACGACAAATACACGACTCGCTGAATGAGTATGTTCCTATTTTGTTCCGGTTGGCGCAACGAGTCAATCGGGGAGTCGAGCCTTCGCCCGGACGGCCGCCCCCACCGGCCCTCTTTCGCTTCCCCCATCGCCATGCAACACCGGGGCGATGTTCCATCGTGCCCTGCTGTTCGTGCTGCTCTGCCTGGCCGGTTCCGTCGCAACGGCGCAGGGTTCCATCCCGGTACAGCGTGTCGAGATCGTCAGGACTTATCCGCACGACCCCGCGATCTTCACCGAAGGCCTCTTCTATCGCGACGGCGCGCTCTACGAGAGTTCGGGACTGCGCGGCCGATCGTCGCTGCGCCGGGTCCGGATCGAGGATGGCCGGACGGAAATTCAGACATGGCTGCCTGGCGCGGTGTTCGGCGAGGGCATTGTCGACTGGGGCGACGAGATCATCGGCGTCACCTGGCGCAACGGCGCCGGATATCGCTGGGACGCGCGGACGCTCGGGCTGCGCTCCGGCTTCGACTATGATGGCGAGGGCTGGGGGCTGACCCATGACAGCGAGTCGCTGATCCTGAGCGACGGCTCCCCCCTATTGCGCTTCCTCGATCCGGCGACTTTCCAGGAACGGCGGCGGATTCGCGTCACCGCCGGCGGAAGGCCGGTCCCCCTGCTCAACGAACTCGAATGGGTCGACGGGGAAATCTACGCCAATGTCTGGAAGACCAATCGCATCGCGCGGATCGATCCGGCGACGGGCGACGTGAAGGCGTGGATCGACCTGGCCAATGTCGATCGGCTCGGCGGCGGGCAGGACAGCGAGGATGTGCTGAACGGCATTGCCTGGGACCCGGCCGGCAAGCGCCTGTTCGTTACCGGAAAACGCTGGTCGAAATTGTTCGAAATTCGCCTGTTGCCGCCGGATCAGGCGGTGCGGGTTGCGAAAACCCGATAGTGGTCGAGCGCGAGGCCCATGGCGGCGTCACGAACAGCAGTGCCGGCACCGGCGTCCGGGCCGCGGCATGCAGCGCGACCATCGACCCACAATCGCCCGCCCGGCCTGCATTTTTGCACGTGAAGCCTGAAGGGTGGGCATATGTGGCTTTTCCCGCGGGAAACGTCCGGTGGCAGAGTGGTCAGCCCGTCGTCACGATCGGTACGGCGGGCCCCTCGCCAAGCGCTTTGAAATTTTATAACAAGGCCCGAACGGCGACTCCGTGCGTTGGCCTCATGCAAACGCGCGAAACGCGCACTGATTGGAGAGAGCATGGCAAGCGACAGTCCGCGCGCCAATTTACAGCCATTGTCGCTCTATGTGCCGGAACCCAAGTTCCGCCCCGGCGATACGGTCGATTTCACTGAGGTTGCGATCCCCGCGGCCGGCGACGCCCGCAGGCCCGATACCGCCGACCGCGCCGAGACCTTCATCGATCTTGCCTATGAGCTGGTCCGCGTGCTCGACGACGAGGGCAATGCCGTCGGCCCGTGGAACCCGCGCCTGTCGCCCGATACGCTGCGCGCGATGCTCCGCTCGATGGTGCTGGTTCGCGCCTTCGACGAGCGCATGTTCCGCGCCCAGCGCCAGGGCAAGACCAGCTTCTACATGAAGTGCCTCGGCGAGGAGGCGGTCGCTGTCTCCGCCGCCTTCGCACTCGATTATGAGGACATGTGCTTCCCGTCCTACCGCCAGCAGGGCCTGCTCATCGCGCGCGGCTGGTCGATGGTCGACATGATGAACCAGATCTACTCGAACAAGGGCGATCGGCTTCAGGGCAAGCAGCTGCCGATCATGTATTCGGTCAAGGAAGCCGGCTTCTTCTCCATCTCCGGCAATCTCGCCACGCAATATCCCCAGGCCGTGGGGTGGGCGATGGCCTCGGCAGCGAAGGGCGACACGCGCATCGCCGCTACCTGGTGCGGCGAGGGCTCGACCGCCGAGGGTGATTTCCACTCCGCCTGCACCTTCGCCAGCGTCTACCGTGCGCCAGTGATCTTCAACGTCGTCAACAACCAATGGGCGATTTCGAGCTTCTCGGGCTTCGCCGGCGCTGAATCGACCACCTTCGCGGCGCGCGCGATCGGCTATGGCATTGCTGGTCTCAGGGTCGACGGTAACGACGCTCTCGCCGTCTATGCCGCGACCGCCTGGGCCGCCGAGCGGGCCCGGACCAACCAGGGCCCAACCCTGATCGAGCATTTCACCTACCGAGCCGAAGGCCATTCCACCTCGGATGATCCCGGCCAGTATCGCTCGGCCGGCGAGCCCACGGCCTGGCCGCTCGGCGATCCGATCAAGCGGCTGAAGGATCACCTGATCCATATCGGCGAATGGGACGAGGATCGCCACGCCGCGCAGGACCTTGCGCTCGCGGAAGAGGTGAAGCGCGCGCAGAAGGAAGCCGAACAGAACGGCATCCTCGGCCACGGCCTCCACCAGCCGCTGGACACGCTGTTCGACGGCGTGTTCGAGGAGATGCCCTGGCATCTGAGGGAACAACAGGCGCAGATGCTGGCGGAAGAAACCGCCTCGGGCCGGCCATGGGCACGCAAGTCATGAGCGACATCACCGATCCCGCCGACATCATCGCCCCTGAGGGTAACGAAGACGGCACCGCCCGCATGAACATGATCCAGGCGATCAACTCCGCCATGGACGTGATGATGGCCCGCGATCCCGACGTGATCGTGATGGGCGAGGATGTCGGCTATTTCGGTGGCGTGTTCCGTGCGACCGCCGGCCTCCAGGCGAAATACGGCAAACAGCGCGTGTTCGACACGCCGATCACGGAATGCGGCATCATCGGCGTCGCGGTCGGCATGGGTGCCTATGGCCTGCGCCCGGTGCCGGAGATCCAGTTCGCCGATTACATCTATCCCGCGCTCGACCAGCTCGTGTCGGAGGCGGCGCGGCTGCGTTACCGCTCGGCGGGCGAGTTCACCTCGCCGATCACGGTGCGCTCGCCGTTCGGCGGCGGCATCTTCGGCGGCCAGACGCACAGCCAGTCGCCCGAGGGCATCTTCACCCATGTCTCCGGCGTGAAGACGGTGATCCCGTCGACCCCGTACGACGCCAAGGGCCTGCTCATCGCGGCGATCGAGGACAATGATCCGACGATCTTCTTCGAACCCAAGCGCATCTATAACGGTCCGTTCGACGGCCATTGGGACAAGCCGACCAGGAACTGGTCGCAGCATCCCGCGGGCGAGGTTCCGACCGGCTATTACAAGATCGAGCTGGGCAAGGCGAAGATCGTGCGCGCCGGCGAGGCACTGACGATCCTGGCGTACGGCACCATGGTCCATGTCTGCCTTGCGGTGGTCGAAGAGGCCGGCGTCGATGCCGAGATCATCGATCTGCGCACCCTGGTGCCGCTCGATATCGAGGCGATCGAGACGTCGGTGAAGAAGACCGGGCGCTGCATGATCGTGCACGAGGCGACCCGCACCAGCGGCTTCGGCGCCGAGCTGTCGGCGCTCGTCCAGGAACGCTGCTTCTACCATCTCGAAGCGCCGATCGAGCGCGTGACCGGCTTCGACACCCCCTATCCGCACAGTCTGGAATGGGCCTATTTCCCGGGGCCAGTCCGCATCGGCGAAGCGCTGAAGAAAGTGATGAAGGACTGACATGGCACGTTTCACGTTCAAGCTTCCCGACATCGGGGAAGGCATCTCCGAAGCGGAGATCGTCGCGTGGCACGTGGCCGTGGGCGACCGCGTCGAGGAGGACCAGGGCCTCGCCGACATGATGACCGACAAGGCGACGGTGGAGATGGAATCCCCGGTCGCCGGCGTCGTGGTCGAGCTGGCCGGCGAGGTCGGCGACCAGGTGTCGATCGGCGCGGCTTTGGTGGTGATCGAGACCGATGCCGCCGAGGATGCGATCGAACCGTCGCCCGAGACGGTGGCCGATGTCGCCCCAGGCGATCTGCCTGAGGAAGAAACCAGGGCCGAGGAAGTCGAAGAGCAGATCGAAGCGGAAACGCCGGGTGCCGAGGCAATCGAATCCCCCCAGCCGTTCGTTTCGAGCGACGTCGAGAAACCCGCCCCGGCACCTGAGCCTGTCGTCGGATCCGCGCCGCAGGCGAGCGCTCATGTCCTCGCTTCCCCCGCCGTCCGCGCCCGTGCGGCCGACCTCGGCATCGACCTCGCCAGCGTAAAGTCGGAAGGCGACCGCATCCGCCACGCCGATCTTGACGCCTTCCTGCGCTACGGCTCGGGCCAGGGCTATCATGCCCCGCACGCCAGCCGCGCCCGCGCGGACGAGCCGATCAAGGTCATCGGCATGCGCCGCCGCATCGCCGAGAATATGGCCGCCTCGAAGCGCGCCATCCCGCACTTCACCTATGTCGACGAGATCGACGTCACCGCGCTCGAGGACATGCGCGCCGATCTCAACGCCAATCGCGGCGGCCGGCCCAAGCTGACCATGCTGCCGCTGATGATCGTCGCGATCTGCAAGTCGATCCCCGACTTCCCGATGATCAACGCGCGCTATGACGACGAGGCCGGCGTGGTGACGCGCCATGGCTCGATCCATCTCGGCATGGCGACTCAGACGCCCGCGGGCCTGATGGTCCCGGTGATCCGCGACGCGCAGGACCTCAATGTCTGGCAGCTCGCCAGCGAGATCGGTCGCCTCGCCGAGGCAGCCCGCACTGGCAAGGCGAAGAGCGAGGAGCTCAGCGGCTCCACTCTCACCATCACCTCGCTCGGCCCGCTCGGCGGCATCGCGACGACGCCGGTGATCAACCGGCCCGAAGTCGCGATCATCGGCCCGAACAAGATCGTCGAGCGCCCCGTGTTCCGCGGCGACGATATCGTCCGCGCCAAGCTGATGAACCTCTCGATCAGCTGCGATCACCGCGTCGTCGACGGGTGGGACGCGGCAAGCTATGTCCAGGCGCTCAAGAAATATCTCGAGACGCCCGTGCTGCTCTTCGCCGACTGACGATGTCGAACCGCCTCGTCCCTGGATCGATCGAGGCGCAGCAGCGCACGCTTGCGATGGGCGTGGTGCTGGCCTTGCCGGTTGCGATCGGACTGTGGTTCTTCATCGACCGCTCCATGCCGTCGGTCCCCGGCATGGCGACCCAGACGGCGCGCTTCTTCTTCGCGCTCCACTGTGTCGGCATCGCCACCCTGCTCGCCCTGCTGCCGGGCATCGAAGCGGTCGCGCACGAACGGCTGGTGACGCCCGCGATCGATCCGCTGGCCGGCGCTGAATCGCCGCGGATGCGGGTCAACCAGCGCTATGTCCAGAATACGATCGAGCAGCTCTGGCTGTTCGTGCCGGGGTTGCTGATGCTCGCCGTCCAGGCGCGCGACGGCGGCTCGATGCGCGCGGTGGTCGCCTGCACCATCGTCTGGGTGCTGGCACGCTGGGTGTTCTGGATCGGTTATCTGCTCGGGCCCCGCTTCCGCTCGGCCGGGCTGATCGGGATGGTGCAGAGCATGATGGTGCTGCTCTATTGCGTCGGCCGCTTCGGCTATCTCTGGCTCGGCTGGTGGGGCGCCATCGCGCTGATCGCGCCCTTCGCCCTGGCCGAATTCTACATTGTCGGCATGTTGCGCTGGGAAAGCTGGCGGGCGCAGGACGCGGCCTGACGCGCTCGACCACATTCTCGCGGTGACAGCATCGCGCCAGCCCTTATTGTAATAGCCCCGAAATTCTGGCGCCGCCCGGCGTCGATCGGAGCATGGCATGAATCTCGGCTTTATCGGCACGGGCGCGATCAGCGCGGCGATCATACGCGGCCTTGGCCCCTCCTTCGGCGAGGGCGCGACGATCCACCTCTCGCCCCGCAGCGCGGCGGTCGCGGCGGCGCTGGCGGCGGAATTCCCGCATGTGCACGTCGCCGCCTCCAACCAGGCGGTGCTCGATGCGAGCGACGTGGTGATGCTCGCGGTCCGGCCTCAGGTCGCGCGCGAGGTGATCCCACCACTGCGTTTCCGGTCCGACCATCATGTCATCAGCCTGATCGCCACCCTGTCGCTCGGAACCCTGGCCGACCTCGTCGCCCCCGCGCTGAGCATCGCGAAGGCCGTGCCGCTCCCCGCCGTCGCGCTGGGCCGCGGCGCGACCGCCATCTATCCGCCCGACCCGATCGCCGCTGACCTGTTCGACCGCACCGGCACGGCGATCCAGGTCGACGATCCTGCCAGCTTCGACGCGCTCAGCGCCGCCACCGCGACCATGGCGTCCTGGTTCGCCTTCGCCGAGTCGATCGCCGGGTGGCTCACCGACAATGGCATTCCGGCTGCCCAGAGTCGCCGCTATGTCGGGGCCATCTTCGACGGGCTGGCGGCGATGGCGGCCACGATGCCCGGGCAGGACTTTCCCGCGCTCGCTGCCGACCATGCCACCTTGGGCGGCCTCAACGAACAATTGCTCGACCATCTGACGCGGGAAGAGCTGTTCGTCGGGGTCCGGCAGGGGCTGGACGCGATTCTGGCGCGGATCGAGGGCCGCGCCGCACCGGCATCCTGACCCTCGTCGCGATCGCCATTCTTCGCATCTGCAACAGGATCGCCGCCCCATTCCGGGTAGGCCAAGGGTGCGTATCGACTTAAGCACCTCATTTCATGACATGATTTGTCATAAAAAGAACATCTGTTTATGGTTATAATTTGGTTGCATCAGCTAGCATATTCTCAAATAATAGAATTGCGATTCGGTTAGGATCGAAATCGGTCGAAAAGGTCAAATACCGGGCACGAAAGCCTTTCCGGACTGCTAGCTCGTGCCACCTGGGATCAGGTCGTGCAGGCTGTGTGAATCGATCTGAGCAAGTATCGTCAGTCTCGCTTTCTATGATTTTCACTTCCTGGAGGGTGGTATCATGGATTTTCGCAGTTCCACCGGTGCGTTGAAAATACGATATGTATCCGGTCTCAGGGTCTGGACCAGGCCGCGTGTGACGCTGCTTGATCCCAGTGACATCCCTCGCGAAGTCCAGGAAGAAATCGCGCGTCAACTGAAGGATCTGCCGGCTCGGTCATAGGCCGGTCTGCCGATGGCGCGTCTTCGTTGTTCGCGCATTGCTAGGGATCAGGACGTCATGGTTCGAGAAATTGCCGGGTTCACCCTCATCGCATTGCTCATGCTGTCGGCGCTGGCGGGCATGGTCCTGCTCGTGAAGAGCCGGCGAAAGCGACGGCCGCGCATGCCGCGGCTGAACATCCTCGATTGACCGTCAGCGGGCCGGCTTCCCGAGTTCGCCCGGTCCCTGGACCGACTTGTACGCTTTCGGGTCCCGTCAGTGCCGATGGCGTACGGTTCGCCGCGCAGCCGAGCAGCGTTCCCGTTCGTGAAAGGCTGCGCGCTGCAGCAGCAGGTCGAGATCCGCACGGCTGACGTCGAGCGTCTCGCCGAGATCGGCGAGTGCTAGGTCGATCGCCTCGGGATGGAAGCCCTGCGCACCCGGCGCCGTCGCCGTCCGGTGCGGATAGCTGTGGCCCGAGAAGCGGTGAAAGGACAGTCCGACCAGCACCAGCGCGACGCTGTTGGTCGCGACCGGCATCAGCGCGAACCAATAGCCCGATGCGGCAATCACCGGCCCGCCGATCACCGCTGTCAGTGCGACCGCGCCGCCCGGCGGATGCAGGCAGCGCAGCAGCGACATGGCAAGCGTCGCCCCGGCCACCGCAAGTCCGGCCGCGACGATCGACGGGGGCATGAGGTGCGCCAATGTCACCCCGACCAGCGCCGAGACCACATTGCCGCCGAACACCGCCCATGGCTGGGCGAGCGGGCTGGCCGGCACCGCGAACATCAGCACCGCCGAGGCGCCGACCGGCGCGAGCAGGAGGGGAAGCTCCGCCACGGTCAGGTGCAGGCCGGTGCAGATAAAGGCGGTCAGCGCGATGCCGATCAGCGCGCCGATACAGCCGACTACCCGATCCCGGAAACTCGCACCCGCCAGCAATGGATTGAAAAGACGCGGGAACCGCGGTGACAGCTTCATTGACACTCCGTCGGCATGGCCGGGTGCCGTGCCGTGCCCAACTGCCAGCCGGGCGCGCAAAGTTCAACGCAGCCGTATCTATGGCCGCCGCAACAACGATACCGTGCCGTGCCCGCCATCGGCGCACACGCTGACCACGGCCCAGGTGCCGCTCGGCTTGCCCCACAGCTCCTTCACCGCCTGGCTCAAATCGCGCGCGCCGGTCGCGGCGAAGGGATGGCCGATCGCCACCGATCCACCGTTGGGATTGACCCGGTCCCAGGGGAAGGGCCCGAACTCGAAGTCCACGCCGGCGCGGTCGCGCGTCCAGCCGGGCTTATCCAGCGCGGCGACATTGGCCAGCACCTGCGCCGAGAATGCCTCATGGATCTCCCACAAGGCGACATCCTCATAGCGTAGCCCATGTCGTGCCAGCAGCCGGGGGATGGCAAAGCTTGGCGCCATCAGCAGCCCGTCCTCGGCATGGTCGACCGCCGCGATCTCGTGATCGACCAGTTCGGCATAGGGGGTGCCCTCGGGCAGCCTTTTCACCCCCGCCTCGGTCGCGACCCAGCAGGCCGCCGCGCCATCGGTGATCGGCGAGCTGTTGCCCGCGGTCAGCGTGCCCTTGCCGCTGGTCTTGTCGAAGGCGGGCGCCAGGCTGGCGAGCTTCTCGGCCGAAGTATCGGCGCGGGGATTGGCGTCGTGTGCGATCTCGGGCAGCGGAATGACCAGGTCGTCGAAAAAGCCGTTCTCCCAGCCAGCGACGGCGCGCTGATGGCTCTTCAGCGACCAGTCGTCCTGCGCCTCGCGCGAAATCTCCCAGATCTTCGCCGTCTCTTCCATGTGATCGCCCATGGTCCGCCCGGTGATGCGATTGGCGAAGCCCTTGATCGGCAGCACAAGGTCGTTCGGCGTCAGCGCCTGCAACGCGGCGAGCGCTGCGGGTGGATCGGTACGGAACAGCTTCACGATCCGCTTCGACGCGTCGAGCTTCAGCCCGATCGGCGGATTGCTCATCACCTCCGATCCGCCGACCAAGGCAAGATCCTTGTCGCCGCCGAGCATGCCCGCCGCCGCGAAGGCCGCGACCATCGAGGTCGAGCAGGCAAGCACCGCGGAAAAGGACGGCACGGTCGGGTCGAGTCCCGCATCGAGCCAGATCTCGCGCCCGATATTGCTCCAGCCAAGACTCGGGATCACCGTGCCCCATAGGAACAGGTCGGGCCGCGCCTTGGCCGCCATCGCCTGGGCGACCGGCACCGCCATGGTGATCGCATCATGATCGGCAAGCGCCCCGCCGCCGCGCCCGAACGGGGTTCGAAGACCGGCCGCGATATAGATGGGCTGGGCGAAGCGCTGCATGTCCGGTCTCCTTCGTTTCGACGTCGATCTGGTCACGCGCAGCGCCTGCCGCAAGCACCGGCAGCCAAGAAGAAATATTCAACCGATTAGTTGACAGTTGGCGGCGAAGGATCAATATACAACCATATGGTTGAACGACTCGACATCACTTTCGCCGCGCTGGCCGATCCCACCCGCCGCGCCATGCTCGCCAGCCTTTCCGGCGGGGAGCGCAGCATTGGGGAACTGGCCGCACCGCACGCGATGAGCTTCGCCGGCGCCTCGAAACATGTCCAGGCACTGGAGCGGGCCGGGCTGGTCGAACGCCGCAAGGCCGGCCGGCAACAGCTTTGCCGCCTGAAGGCGGAGCCGTTGCGCGAGGCCCAGGCCTGGCTGCGGCAATGGGAGAAATTCTGGAACGAGCGGCTCGATATCCTCGATGAGTTGCTCAAGGCCGAAAAGGAGAGAGCGAAATGACCGCCCCCGTCATCCTCACCGTCACCCGCGATTTCGATGCAGCGCCGGAAGCCGTGTTCGACGCGTGGCTCGATCCCGAAAAAGCCGGGAAATTCCTGTTCAAGACGCCCGACGGCGACATGCGCACGGTCGAGATCGACGCCCGTGTCGGCGGTCGCGCGCTGATCGTCGAGCGCCGCGCCTCGGGGGATGCGCACCACCGCCTCGAATATCAGGTGATCGACCGCCCGCGCCGCCTCGTCTTCCTGTTCGCCGCCGATCCGGCCGAGGAGGGCGAATGGACCCGCGTGGCGATCGACATCGTCGCGAAGGGGCGGGGTGCGACCCTCACCCTCACCCACGAGATGGACCCCGAATGGGCCGCCTACAAAGACCAGACCCGCAAGGGCTGGACGATGATCCTCGACACGCTCGCTATCGTTCTGGAGAAATGACCATGCTCGCTATCGAAAAAACCGCCCCCGGCACCATCCGTCTCGAACGCGTGCTCGACGCGCCGATCGACACCGTCTGGCGCTATCTGGTCGATGCCGAACTGCGGTCGCAATGGTTCGCCGGCGGCACGCTCGAGCCGCATGTCGGCGGTTCGGTCGATCTCGTCTTCGATCACGACAATCTCTCGGCGGACGACGTGCCCTATCCCGAGAAATATCGCGAGCATCGCGGCGCGGTCTCCCATGAGAAGGTGACGGCGTTCGAAGCACCGCATCTTGTCGCCTGGAGCTGGGACGGCGGCAAGGAAGGCGAGGCCCGCTTCGAGCTGACAGCAATGGGCGACAGGACCCGGCTGGTGCTGACGCATAGCGGCATTTCGGGGCCCGCCGGCCTGACCGATTTCGGCGGCGGCTGGCATTCGCATCTCGCGGTGCTGGAGACGAAGCTGTCAGGCGGCACGGTGCGCGACTTCTGGGCGCTGCATGCGGAATCGGAACGGCTGGTCAAGGAGGCTTTGAGTCAGGACGCCTGAGCCAAGCGCCCTCTCCCCCTGGAAAGGGGAGAGGGCCAGAAGGCCTCAAACCACCTCGAACAACCCCGCCGCGCCCATGCCGCCGGCGGTGCACATCGACACCACCACATAGCGCGCACCCCGTTTCCGTCCTTCGATCAACGCATGCCCCACCAGCCGCGACCCGGTCATTCCGAACGGGTGCCCCACCGCGATCGCGCCGCCATTGACGTTGTACTTCTCCGGATCGATGCGGAGATGGTCGCGGCAATAGAGGCACTGGCTGGCGAACGCCTCGTTCAGCTCCCACAGCCCGATATCCGCCACCGACAGCCCCGCCCGAGCCAGCAGCTTCGGGATCGCGAAGACCGGCCCGATGCCCATCTCGTCCGGCCCGCACCCGGCCGCCTGGAAGCCGCGATAGATGCCGAGGATCTCCTTGCCCTCGGCCTCGGCGGTCGCCCGGTCCATCAGGATCTGCGCGGATGCGCCGTCCGACAACTGGCTCGCATTGCCCGCGGTAACGTTAGATCCCGGCCCGGTGAACTCCCCGCCCGGCCACACCGTCTTCAATCCGCGCAGTGCCTCGAGCGTCGTGCCGGCGCGGATGCCCTCGTCCTGTGATACGGTGACCGTCTCGGTCCCGGTGCGGTTGCCCTCCTTGTCGAACACCGCCTTCTCGACCGTGATCGGCGCGATCTCCTCGACGAACGCGCCCTTCTCCAGTCCCGCCGCCGCACGCTGCTGGCTCTGCGCGCCATACGCGTCCTGGGCCTCGCGGCTGATGCCATAGCGTTCGGCGACGATCTCGGCGGTCTCGATCATCGGGATGTACGCGGCCGGTTCCTGCGCGATCACCGATTTGTTGATGAAGCGCGGCGCGTCCTTGGTCACCGTCAGGCTGATCGATTCCATGCCCCCGGCCAGCGCCACATCCATCTCGTCGCACAGGATCGATCGCGCCGCGAGCGCCACCGCGGTCAGCCCAGATCCGCATTTCCGGTCGAGCGTGAACGCCGGCACGCTCTCGGGCAGATTGCCGGCGAAGATCGCCATCCGCCCCGCATTGCCGCCCTGGGTCCCCCATTGCCCGCCGACGCCCCAGAACACCTCGTCGATCCGCGCCGGATCTACCCCTGCGCGCTCCACCGCGGCGTTCATCACATGTCCTGCGAGCACCGGCGCCTCGGTGATGTTGAACGCGCCGCGATAGGCCTTGCCGATCGGGGTACGGGCTGTGGCGACGATGGCAGCTTCACGCATGGAGAGTCCTTTCGAGGATCGGGTATGGTGAGCGCTCTAGGCGCGACGGGGGGATTTGGGAAGGCCGTACGTCTGCACAATTTCTCCACAGGCGCCGGATGAGGAGTCGACGATGCGGGCCTAAACCGCACCCGTCACGCCGGACTTGGGCATGACATGGAGTAAGTCGTTGACCGCCAGACCCGCAGGATCACAATGAAACCCATGAGCCACCGCATCCTCGTCGTCGACGACGACCCCCATATCCGCGAGCTGCTGGCCTTCGCGCTGGCCAAGGCCGGCATGCGGCCGAGCGAGGCGGCTGACGGGCAGGAGGCGCTCGAAGCGATCGGCCGCGAGATGCCCGATCTGATGGTGCTCGACATCAACATGCCGCGCCTCAACGGCCTCGACCTGTGCCGGCGGCTGCGCGCCGCGGGCGGGGCAGGGGCGGGGCTGCCGATCCTGTTCCTCTCCTCGCGCGACGACGAGATCGACCGCATCGTCGGCATCGAGATCGGCGGCGACGATTATGTCGTGAAGCCCTTCTCCCCGCGCGAGGTGGTTGCCCGGGTCGGCGCGATCCTCAAGCGCGGCGTGCCGCCACCCGAGCCCGAAAATGTCGTCCGCAACCGCCTGACCCTCGACACCGACGGCTGGGAGGCACGCTGGGACGGCGCGCCGGTGCCGCTCACCGCCACCGAATTCCAGCTCCTGCTGCTGCTCGCCGCCAACCCGGCCAAGGTCTATACCCGTGACGCGATCATCGATCGGCTGCATGGCCCCGGCTTTGCCATCACCGACCGCACGATCGACAGCCATGTCCGCAATCTCCGCGCGAAATTCGAAGCCCTGTCGGTGGGGGCCGACCTGATCGAGACGCGTGCCGGCATCGGCTACCGGATCGGCGCCTGTAGTTGATCGGAACACTCAAGACTTTTGCGAAAGCGCATTGGCCCAAGCTCAGGCTGCGTTCGATCCTGCTCGGTACCCTGTTGTTCGTCGCCGCGCTGCCCGGCGTCGCGGCGCTGTTCCTGCGCGTCTATGAGAACACCATCGTCCAGCAGACCGAGGCGGAACTGATCTCGCAGAGCGTGGTGCTGGCGTCGGCGTATAAATCGGCGTGGCGGAACGGCGTGCCCGATACGTCGCGCCGTCTGCTCGCGCCCGAGATCCCGACGATCGACCTGCGCACCATGCCGGTCCTGCCGGCGCGCCCGGCCGAGACGCGGCGCGGCATGCCGGATCGCCACGCCGCGATGGTCGCCCGCATCCTGATGCCGATGGCGAGCGACGCCGCGGCGGTGACCCTGACCGCGACCCGCCTGCTCGACGCGAACGGCATCGTGGTGCTCGGCCGCGACGATGTGATGTTGAATTACGACAATCTTCCCGAGGTCCGCACCGCCCTCGCCGGCAGCCCGCGCACGGTATTGCGGGAACGCAGTCGTTACGAGGCGCGGAGCTGGCTCGCCGTGT
Source organism: Sphingomonas sp. GW821-FHT10F11 (assembly GCF_058809095.1). NCBI lineage: Bacteria > Pseudomonadati > Pseudomonadota > Alphaproteobacteria > Sphingomonadales > Sphingomonadaceae > Sphingomonas > Sphingomonas sp. GW821-FHT10F11. The sequence goes on along the minus strand of NZ_JBXASH010000013.1, from coordinate 28,591 downwards.
TCAGCCGCGCCTATGCGATCCGCGTGCATCATGCCCGGCCGGTGATCGATCAGGGCCGGGTGATCGGCGTGGTGATGCTGTCGCGCACCCCGCGCGGTCTGTTCGTCGGCCTCTACCAGGATCGCGGCAAGATATTGCTCGGCATCGGCCTGATCTTCACGACCTTGCTGGTGCTGGTCGCCCTGCTCTCGCGCGGCATCGCCCGTCCGATCGACGCGCTGGCGCGGGCAAGCGAGGATGTCGCGCGGGGGCGGGTGGAGGTACCCGACACCCCCGTCACCGCCGCGGTCGAGATCGCCCAGCTCTACGACAATTTCCGTGCCATGGCCGATCGCATCGAGCGTCGCTCGCGCTACCTCAAGGATTTCGCGGCGGCGGTCAGCCACGAGTTCAAGACTCCACTTGCCGGCATCCGTGGCGCGCTGGAACTGCTCGACGAGCATGGCGCGGAGATGAGCGAGGAGGAACGCCGCCGCTTCATCGCCAATGCCACGGCCGATGCCGACCGGCTGTCCCGGCTGGTCCAGCGGCTGCTCGATCTCGCGCGTGCGGACATGGCGAGCATCGACGCCGGCGCCCGCGCCGATATCGTCGCGTCGGCCCGGCGCGTCGCTGACTCGTTCCGCTCGGATCGTTTCGCGGTGGATGTCGCAGGCGATCCGGAGACCGCGACCGCGCGCATCACTCCGGAGGTGGTCGAAACCCTGCTCGAAACCCTGGTCGAGAACAGCCGCCAGGCCGGTGCCGAGCGGGTCAGCATCCGTGTCGAACCGGCGGATGGCGACGTGATCCTGTGGGTCACCGATGACGGCCCCGGCATCGCGGTCGCCGATCTGGAGCGGATCTTCGAACCCTTCTTCACCGGCCGCCGAGAAGCGGGCGGGGCGGGGCTTGGCCTCGCCATCGCCCGGTCATTGCTGGCCGCGACGGGTGGCACGATCGTGGCGAAGGAAGTCCCGGCCGGCGCCTGCTTCCGGTTGCGGCTGCCGGTGGCGTGACCTCTTCTTCCCCTCTCCCAGCGGGAGGGGGGTGGCCTGCGCAGCAGGCCGGGGTGAGGGCGACTTGATCAAGTCGCTGATTGTCACCCTCACCCTCCCGCCGCTACGCGGCTCCTTCCCTCTCCCGCCGGGAGAGGGATTTAGGTAACGCTCGTCCCAGATGACCAACCCCCAACCCTATGACACCATCATCCTCGGCGCCGGCGCCGCCGGCCTGATGTGCGCGCTCACCGCCGGCCAGCGCGGCCGGCGTACGCTGCTGCTCGATCACGCCGACGAACCCGGCAAGAAGATCCTCATCTCCGGCGGCGGGCGGTGCAATTTCACCAACATCAACACCGCGCCCGACCGTTATCTCTCGGCCAACCCCCATTTCGCCAAGTCGGCGCTGGGCCGCTATTCGGCGCAGGATTTCATCGATCTGGTCGATCGCCACGGCATCAAATGGCACGAGAAAACCCTCGGCCAGCTCTTTTGCGACGGCTCGGCGAAGCAGGTCGTCGCGATGCTGCTCGACGAATGCGACGCCGGGAACGTCGCCATCGGCCTCGGCCAGCCGATCCGCGAGATCGATCATGCCGATGGCCAATACCGTGTCACCTATGGCGATCGAACCGCAATCGCACCCTCACTGGTCATCGCGACCGGCGGGCCCTCGATTCCGAAAATGGGCGCGACCGGTTTTGCCTATGATCTCGCCCGCAAATTCGGCCTGAAAGTGGTCGAACCCCGCCCGGCTCTGGTCCCCTTCACCCTGGGCGGCGAAGAAACCCTGTTCCGCTCGCTCTCCGGCGTCGCCGCCGAGGTCGTCGCTCGCTGCGGCAAGACGGCGTTCCGGGAAGCCGCACTGTTCACCCACAAGGGCCTGTCGGGTCCGGCGATCCTGCAGATCTCGTCTTATTGGCGCCACGGCGAGTCGATCGGGATCGATTTCCTGCCCGATCTCAAGCCAGGCTGGCTGGCCGAGGCAAAGCGCGCCAATCCGCGCACCGCTTTTCGCAAGCTGCTCGCGACCCACCTGCCGTCGCGCCTCGCCGAAACCCTCGCCGACCGCCTCGGGCTGGAAGGCGAGCTTGGCGCCCAGACCGACAAGCGCCTCGAAGAGGCCGCCCGCCGCCTCGCCGACTGGCGCTTCACCCCCAACGGCACCGAAGGCCTCGCCAAGGCGGAAGTAGTGGCCGGCGGCATCGCCACCGACGGTCTGTCCTCGCAGACGATGGAGGCCCGGAAAGTGCCCGGCCTCTATGCGATCGGCGAGGCGGTCGACGTCACCGGCTGGCTTGGCGGCTATAATTTCCAATGGGCCTGGGCCAGCGGCTGGGCCGCGGGACAGGTGGTGTAAGCATGCCGCGGAGAGCGAGCGCCGCTGCCATCGTGGATTTATCGGCGGGAGAGTGACAGATGCCTGGGACATTGTTCGCATCGAGGACATTCGCCATGGGCGCAGTGGAGGTGCCCTGTCACTTCTTCAAGCCCGAGCCCTACGGACAAACTTTCCGATGCGATTTCCAGATCGATTTTCCGTCACGTGTGAGACGGTTTTACGCCTGCGGTGTCGATGAAGTGCAGGCGCTTCATCTCGCGATGCAAACCGCTCATGTCGATCTTCTCTCTTCGGCCGAATATCAGCACGGCGGATTGCGTTGGCTGGGTATGCGGGATCTCGATCTCCCGCTTCCCGGCAATGTGACGCCTGACGACTTCTCATAAGGCGGCATCATGAGCGCGATTCAATCGATCGCTTGAATAGGGTAAAATAACCGGCGCCTTTTGTGGCACGATCCGGTCGGCCGTCGGATCGCCCCGGGGGGTGTGCCAAAACTCTCCAACACCAGCGGCCGGGAATGCGCGGTTTCCCCTCGCGATTTTCCAACAGAGCGGCTGCAAACGCCGCCGACTTTTGTCACACTCTCCAACAGGCCGTCGGCGCGGGCATTCCGTTCAGCGCGAGCGCATGACGCGTCGAAAATAAATCACGCCGCCAGCTGCCACCGGCTCCGCCCGGCGCGCTTCGCTGCGTACAGCGCCTCGTCAGCCCGGCATACCAGCTCGCGTAGCGAGACGTCGCTCTCCTCGCTGCACGACACGCCGACGCTCGCCCCGATATGCGCAAAGGCCCCGTCCACCTCGTACACGGTGCCGAGCTGCTTCACGATCCGCGCCGCCGTCTTCTCGGCCAATGCGCGGTCGGCATGGTGCATGATGATGCCGAACTCGTCGCCGCCGACCCGGGCGACGAAATCGCCCTCGCGAATCTGCAGCGGCAGCCGCCGGCCGACTTCGGCCAGCACCATGTCGCCCGCCTTGTGGCCCAGCCGGTCGTTGATATGCTTGAAATGGTCGAGATCGATCAGCAACAGGCTCGCCTTGTGCCTCAGCGGGCCGGATAGCGCCTCCTCGAAACCGCGCCGGTTGTACAGGCCGGTCAGATGATCGGTGACCACCTGCCGCTGCAGCCTGGCATTGACCTCCTGCAGCGCCTGCCGCGCCTCCATCCGTTCGGTCAGATCGACCACCTCGGAAATGAAGCGGATCGGCGTGCCGTCCTCCTCGCGCACCACCGTCGCGGTGAGCAGCACATGGACGACGCCGCCATCCTTGTGGAGGTACCGCTTCTCCATCTGATAGCTGTCGCGCTCGCCCCGCATCACTTCCTCGAAGAGATGCAGATCGGCGCGGATGTCGTGCGGATGGGTGAAGTCGGCAAAATGCATGCCCGCCACCTCGCCCGGCGCATAGCCGAGCAGCGCCGCGAACGGCGCATTCACTTCCTCGCAAATACCCGTCACGGCGACGATGGCCTTGCCCGTTGCCGCCGCATGGAATGCCGCCGTGAACATCTGCCGGCTGGTCCGGAGCTCCCGCTCCAGGGCGTCGGCACCCCCATCAATCATCATGCCCGATCCTGCAGCCTGGCCGCGAAACCTGTTCGCGTTGCGCAGGACGATAGGGCGCCGGGGTTAACGAGTGATTTGCCGTCTCATTTCTGACAGGCGACGATCGCGGCTACCACGGACAGTGTCTCTTCAGGGTCGCGGACCCGCACGGTGTCCAGCCCCAGCTCCTTGGCGGGGTAGTCGTTGCCGCCCGGGAAGATCGCATCGCCGATGAACAGCATCGCCTCCAGCGCGATGCCGCTCGCATCGCGCAGTTTCTTCAGGCCGTACGCCTTGTCTACGCCCTCGCGGGTGATGTCGATCGAGGTCGCGCCGCCCATGTTGATCGACAGGCCGGGCAGGCGCTTGCGCAGATCGGCCTGGATCACCTTGCGCTTGGCGAAATCGGGGTCCCAATGTTCCTTGGCGTCGAGCGGGGCCTGCTGGCCAAGTGCCGAAAAGGTGATCTGGCTGCCACGATCCTCGATCCGATCGCCCCAGGTCTGTTCGGGCACGAAGCCGGTCGCCTTCAACGAAGCGTCGAACGCCGCGAAGATCGCCTGTTTCTGCGCGTCGTCGAACAGCTCCGCATATACCGCGCTCCACGTCCCGTCGAAGCGGTAGAGCTTGGTGCCCGTTGTGGGCATCAGCCATAGCCGGGTCAGGTCGGCGCGGGCGGGCAGGCGGCTTGCGACTTGCTTCTCGAACTGCGGCCAGTCCCCGCCCGAGATGACCGCGACATGCGCCACGCCGAGCAGGTCGGCCAGCGCCTCGCCCATCGGCGCCTGCAGCGGCTGCTTGCTCTCGGCGAGCGTGCCGTCGAGGTCGAACGCAACCAGCTGCTTCATGCCATGCTCCTTGGGATCGGGTTCTGCCGCAGTGCGGCGAGACTGGGTGCAAGCGCCTCATCCCGCCGGAAGTTCCGCCATGATTCCACGCCTCTATGGAACCGTTATGGAATCGCATCGTTCGTGCCCAATAACAGGGGGCATCATGTCAGCGCGGAATATCTTCACCTGGTCGGGTCGTACGCAAACCGGGCTCGGCCTGTTCGCGGCGTCGCTGATCTATCTCGTCGTCGCCGCGCCCAATGCGGTCGCGATCGCCTTTGCGGTCGGTGCGGGCGCGTGCCTTGCGTTGACCGGCATCACCGGCGCGCGCTTCTGGCTTACCATCCTCACCCTGCTGATGCTTGGGGTCTCCGGCGCAGGCCTGTTCGCCGCCCTGGTCATCAACAGCTATGTGCTGCTGCCTGTTGCGCTCGCCCAGGTCGTGGCGGTCTCGCTGATCGAGGGCCGGCCCGAGAGCGATTGGGTCGCCGACTCGACCGCCCGGCCCAGGCTGCTGGCGGCGTGGAACCGGCAGCGCATCTGACCGATTTTCGCCATGGGCGTGCTTTAACCCGGATTATCTGCTAGGGCCCCGCTTTGCGCGCTTCGTCGCGGCCCCCATATCCGGAATATCATGCCCTTCTCATCTCTGCCCACGCTTCTCGCCGAAGCGCTCTCCGCCCGTGGTTACGCCGCGCCCACTCCCGTCCAGGCGGCGGTGATCGAACCCCAGGCCGAGGGCCGCGACATGATCGTCTCGGCGCAGACCGGCTCGGGCAAGACGGTCGCCTTCGGCCTTGCCATCGCCCCTCAGCTTCTCGGCGAGGACGGCACCTTGCCGCCGGCCCGCGCCCCGCTCGCCCTCGCCATCGCCCCGACCCGCGAACTCGCGCTGCAGGTCAGCCGCGAGCTCGCCTGGCTCTATGAAAAGGCCGGCGCGAGAATCGCCACCTGTGTCGGCGGCATGGACGCGTCGAGCGAACGCCGTGCCCTGTCGCGCGGCGCCCATATCGTCGTCGGCACGCCCGGGCGTCTGCGCGACCATATCGAACGCGGCGCGCTCGATCTCGGATCGCTCAAGGCCGTCATCCTCGACGAAGCCGACGAGATGCTCGACATGGGTTTCCGCGAGGATCTCGAACAGATCCTCGACGCGACTCCCGATCAGCGCCGCACCTTGCTCTTCTCGGCGACCATGCCGAAACCGATCGTCGCGCTCGCCAAGCGCTACCAGCGCGACGCGCTGCGCATCTCCACGGTTGGCGAAGATCGCGGGCATGGCGACATCAGCTACCAGGCGGTCACCGTCGCCCCGGCCGATATCGAAAATGCCGTGGTCAATCTGCTCCGCCTGCACGAAGCCGAATCGGCGATGCTGTTCTGCGCGACGCGCGACAATGTCCGCCATCTCCATGCCAGCCTGGTCGAGCGCGGTTTCGCCGCCGTCGCCTTGTCGGGCGAGCATAGCCAGAACGAGCGCAACGCCGCGATGCAGGCGCTCCGCGATCAGCGCGCCCGCGTCTGCGTCGCGACCGACGTCGCCGCGCGCGGCATCGATCTGCCGACGCTCAGCCTGGTCATCCATGTCGAGCTGCCGCGCGATGCCGAGACGCTTCAGCACCGCTCGGGCCGCACCGGCCGCGCGGGCAAGAAGGGCACGGCTGTCCTGATCGTTCCCTTCCAGCGCAAGCGCCGCGTCGAGATGATGCTGCGCGGCGCGCGCATAGCGGTGGAATGGGTCAATGCCCCCACCGCCGACGATATCCGCAAGGCCGATCGTACCCGCCTGATGGAAATGCTGCTCGAGACGATCGAGGTCGATGACGACGACCGCGCGCTCGCCGCGACGCTGATGGAGCAGAAGTCGCCCGAGGATATCGCCGCGGCGCTGGTGAAGACCTATCGTGCGCGCCTGCCCGCCCCGGAAGAGATGCTGACCCAGGGCGCTGCCCAGCCCGCCGGCAAGGAGCATCACCGCGAGGGCTTTGACGATATCGTCTGGTTCCGCATGGATATCGGCCGCCGTCAGAATGCCGATCCGCGCTGGATCCTGCCGCTGATCTGCCGTCGCGGGCACATCACCAAGAACGAGGTCGGCGCGATCCGCATCGGCCCGAACGAGACCGCCTTCCAGATTCCGCGTGCCATCGCCGGCAAGTTCATGGCCTCGGTCAAGCGCACGGTCGGTGAGGAGGCCGAGGGCGGCGTCCAGTTCGAAGTGCTCGAAGGCGGCCCGCAACAGGCGGCGCGAGAGCCGCGCCGTCACAACGGCCCGGCCCCCGTGCGTCACCAGCCCCGCCCGACGCTCCGCAAGCGGCCGCGGGTCTAAGCGCCCCTTTTCCGTCATGCCGGGACAAGCCCGGCATGACGTGGGACAGGAACTTTGCTGTTCCAGTCGGGCCGGAATCCCTCTAGTGCCCGCGCCCATGAGCAAATCAGCCACCGACGTGATGCAGGACATCGTCTTTTCCGCCGTCATCGATTCGATCGGTGCGCTGAAGGCCGCGTCGAAGGGCGTGCCCAACACGCTGCTGCGTGATCTGAATTCGGTGCATGCGAACACCACGCTCGCCGATCTGCCGCCCGAACTCCAGGCGGCGATCGCGACCAACGTGCGCGCCGCGTTCACTCGGCTGCTCAAGGAAGGCTATAATGTCGCGCCGGCCGGCTCGGCCGCGCCGCGTACGCCGCCGCCGTCGCGTCCGGTGTCGCGCGACGCCCAGCGCCATCGCCGCCCCAACGCGCCGCCGCCCAAGCCCGGCGGCAACGACCCGACCAAGCCCCGCGGCCCAAGGCCGAACCGCCCGCCCAAGCCACGTAGCTGAAGCTAGTCCCTCCCCCGCGAAGCGGGGGAGGAACGGAGAAGACCGCCAATGTCAGTAGAAAGGACTAGGCCGGGAAGATCACCCCCCGGCCTAACCCGCTGCCAGCAGATGTGAGCCCACAGGCAGGAGAGACCTTATATTGGGCCTCCCCGGCCCTTTTTCAAATCTCGTATTTTTCCGTATCGCTGTGCCGATCGGCCCCCGCGCCATGCCGGCATTGCGGAGGACGGGGTTCGACCTTAGGGCACGCGGCATGACCGCACCGAAACCCAAAGACTGGATCATGGCGATCGCCCCCTATGTGCCGGGGCGCTCCACCACCGATGCCGGCGCGCCGATCGCCAAGCTGTCGTCGAACGAGAACCCGCTCGGCACCAGCGAGCAGGCCCGCGCTGCCTTCCTGGCGCATGTCGGCGATCTCTACCGCTATCCCGATGCCAGCGCGGCCGAGCTGCGTGAGGCGATCGCCGCCTATCACGATCTCGATCCCGCCCGGATCATCTACGGCACCGGCTCGGACGAGGTGCTCCACCTCGCGGCGGGTGCTTATGCCGGCCCGGGCGATGAGGTGATCTTCGTCCATTATGGTTTCGCGGTGTACGAGATCGCGACGCGCCGCGTCGGCGCGACGCCGGTGGTCGCGCCCGACAAGGACTATGCGACCGATGTCGACGCGATCCTCGCCTGCGTCACCGATCGCACCCGCATCGTCTTCATCGCCAACCCCAACAACCCGACCGGCACCTATGCCCCGCGCGGCGAGATATTGCGTCTCCATGCCAATCTGCCGTCGGATGTGATGCTGGTGATCGACCAGGCCTATTCCGAATATCTGACTGCGGAAGAGGATGACGGGGGCCTCGATCTCGCGCGCCACGCGCCGAACGTGATCGTCACGCGCACCTTCTCCAAGATCCACGGCCTCGCTGCCGAACGGATCGGCTGGGGCTATGGCTCGGTCGAGGCAGTCGCCGCGATGCACCGCATCCGCGCGCCCTTCTGCATCACCACCGCGGGTCAGAAGGCGGCGATCGCCGCGCTCGGCGCGACCGATTTCGTCGAGCACAGCCGCAGCCACAATATCGAATGGCGTGCCTGGCTGGCGGGCGAGATCGCCAAGCTCGGCAATGCGGGCTTGCGCGTCGTGCCGAGCCACGCGAACTTCCTGCTCGTCCTGTTCGAAGGCAGGCTGACCGCCGAGATCGCATACCGCCAGTTGATGGAGCGCGGCATCATCGTCCGCTGGCTGCCGGGGCAGGGGCTGGCCCAGGGCCTGCGCATGACCATCGGCACCGAGGCCGAGACCCGCGCCCTCGCCGACGCGCTGCGCGAGATCGTCGCCGAACAGGACTGACTGTCCGGCCGTCGCCGCCGTGTAGCACCATTTCGGTGCGTATCTTGCGGACGGCCGGAAAGCTGATACCATCGTCGGACAGCCTCGGGATCACGAGGCAAGCGGGAGAGGCCCACGTTGTCACGAGGGCCAGTGATTGCGCTTTGTCGGTCGGTTTCTCCTGTTCGCCTCCATCGCCCTGCTGCCGCTCGCAGCAGAGGCCGCGGCGCCACCTCGGACGACCGCAGCTGAAACGGCACCGATCGAAATCCGCGTCGTCATCGTCACCGCCTTCGAGATTGGCGAGGACACCGGCGACAAGGCCGGCGAATATCAGGCCTGGGCGGCTGTCATGCCGCAAATCCTGCCCTTTCCGGCGGGCTTCCGGCATCTGCGCTACGATCCCGCGGGCAAGGTGCTGCTGCTCTCCACCGGCATCGGCACCAACCGTGCCGCCGCCTCGACCATGGCGCTCGGTCTCGATCCGCGTTTCGATCTGAGCCACGCCTATTGGCTGGTCGCGGCGATCGCCGGGGCCAACCCGAATACGACATCGGTTGGGTCGGCCGCCTGGATCGGCGACGTGGTCGATACCGATTACGGTTATGCGGTGGATCCGCGGGAGGCGCCGCCGGGCTGGCCGACGGGCATGTTTGCGCGGGACAGCAAGGCGCCCTATCAGGGGCTGCGCGGCGACACGCGCTACAATCTGTTCCCGCTCAACAAGGGCCTGCGCGACTGGGCTTTCGCGAAGACCAGGCATGTCGCGATTCCCGACACGCCCGCGCTGAAGGCGATCCGGGCCGGCTATGCCGGCTTTCCCGCGGCGCAGCGGCCGCCCTCCGTGATCATCGGAGACGAGGCGAGCGGCCAGACCTTCTGGCACGGCGCGTTGCTCAACACCCATGTCGAAAAATGGGTGGCATATTGGACCGGCCGGAACGGCAGTTTCGTCGTCACCGCGATGGAGGATACCGGGGTCGCCGGTGCGCTGGCGATGCTCGGCCGCACGGGACATGCCGATCCGGACCGGCTGCTCGTGCTGCGTACCGCCAGCAACTATTCGGTGCCGCCGGCCGGCACGGGTGCCGCCGAGAGCCTGATCGCGGAAGCCGGGGGGCTTTCCGCGCTCCAGCCGTCGCTCGACGCCGCCTTTCTCATCGGTTCGCCGGTGGTGGCGGCGCTGAGCGGCGGCTGGGCAACCACGCGCGACACGATTCCGGAGCGATCACAGGGGGAGAGCGCGATGACCTCTCCATAGGCGCCGGCTCGGCCGATCGATTCGCGGGTGACGGGCAACAGCACGCACCCGCCGCAAAATCAGAAAAAGGGGAAAACATCATGCGTCATCTTCTTCACGCGTCCGTGTGCGCGATCGCCATCTGCGCATCGGGCGGGGCCTGGGCCCAGGAAACCACCTCGTCGATCCGCGGCATCGTTACCTCAGGCGATGCGCCGGTTTCCGGTGCCGAGATCACCGTCACCCATGTGCCGTCGGGCACGACATCGACCACGACCACCGGCGCCGACGGCAGCTTCAGCGCCTCTGGCCTGCGCGTCGGCGGGCCCTTCATGGTGAAGGTCGTGGCGAACGGCTATGTCGACACTACCGTCACCGACATCGATTTGACCGCGGGCCAGGCGTTCCGCGTGCCGATCGCGCTGGAGGCTTCGGGCAACGACATCGTCGTGACGGCATCGCAGAGCGGCGCGGTCGATCTCTCTTCCGGCCCCGGCACGGCGCTGGGCCGGCGCGATATCGAAGGCGTCGCCTCGGTCACCCGCGACATCCGCGATATCGTGCGGCGCGATCCCTTCGCGACGATCGATCCGGCGCAGAGCCGCGGCGTGATGATCGCCGGCCAGAATGCCCGCCTCAACAAATTCTCGGTCGATGGCCTGCGCTTCTCCGACACGTTCGGCCTGAACGTCGGCGGCCTGCCGACCGCGCGCGGCCCGGTGCCGCTCGACGCGATCGAACAGCTCTCGGTCAAGATCGCGCCGTTCGACATCAGCGAAGGCGATTTCCAGGGCGGCGCGATCAACCTGGTGCTGCGCTCGGGCACCAACAAGATCACCGGCTCGGCCTTCTACACCTATAGCAGCGACGGTCTGACCGGGCGGAGGACACGCCCCGGCATCGCCAACACCACCGGCATCGTGAAGCTGGATTTCGAGAGCAAGAATTACGGTGCCTTCCTGTCGGGGCCGATCATCAAGGACAAGCTATTCCTGGCCCTGTCCTACGAGCATCTGGAGGAAGGCACGCCGATCAACATCGGCACGGCCGGCTTCCCCAACGTCGTACCCAACCTGACCGACGCACAGATCGCCAACATCACCTCGATCGCCAATTCGGTCTACAGCTACGATACGCTGGGCGTGCAATCCTCGACGCTGGAAACCGACGAGAAATACACCGCCAAGCTCGATTGGAACATCACCGACGGCCAGCGTTTCTCGTTCACCTATATCCATGACGACAGCAACAACAGCTCGGTCGCGGGCTTCTCCTCGACCGCGACCGGGTCGCCCTCGCTCGCGCTCGGCTCGAACAACTACAGGCGTCCGGAAAAGGTCTCCTCCTATGTCGGCCAGCTCAATTCCGACTGGGCCGACAATTTCCATACCGAGCTTCGCGGCAATTTCCGCAAATATGATCTGACGCCGGTGCCGTTCGGGGACTTCCCGTTCAGCCAGATGCAGGTCTGCCTCGATCCGACCGCCGGTTTGCAGCAGAACGGCCTCACCAATGCGAGCGCGATCGCCTGCTCGACCGGCGCGGCCGCCGGTCCGGCCGCGGCAAGGCTCTATTTCGGCCCGGATCGCTTCCGTCACTTCAACTATGTCCGCACCCAGCAATATGGCGGCGACCTTGCCGCGCGGTGGGAGCTGGGGGCGGTCTCGATGAAGCTGACCGCGGCCTATGAGCATTACGACGTGGCCAACGCCTTCACGTCCGATGCCTATGGCACCTATTATTTCGATTCGGTCGCCGATTTCCAGAACAGGAACGCCGGCACGCTCACGCTCGCCGGATCGACCACGGGCAACATCAACGACGTGCTCGCCAGCTTCAAATATGATCAGTTCACCTTCGGCCTTCAGGGCAGCTGGGATCCGACCCCGACCCTCAGCGTGACGGCGGGCACGCGCGTCGATCTGTACGGCATGACCAGCCGGCCGCCGGCGAACCAGTATTTCTTCCAGCGCTACGGTTTCGCCAACACCGCGGTGATCGAGGGCAAGATCATTCCCCAGCCGCGTCTCGGGGTGACCTGGAGCCCGAGCGAGCGGTTGCGCTTCCGCGGCGGATTCGGCCTGTTCGCGGGCGGATCGCCGGATGTGTTCCTGGGCAACAGCTTCTCGGTCGCGGGCGTCTATCAGAACTCGATCACCATCAATCGCAACGCGGACGGCACCTGCACGCTGCCGACCGTGGCGATCTGCAACGCGGCGCTGACCGGGGTGACCGGCACCAGCGTCAGCCCACTGGTGACCGATTATCTGCGCACCAATGTCGGCTCGATCTCGGTCGCCAACGTCAATGCGATGGATCCGAAGTACGAGATGGAATCGACCTGGAAAGCCTCGCTCTCGGCCGACTACAAGATCGATCTCGGCTTCTTCGGCTCGGGCTGGAATCTGGGCGGCGATTTCTACTACGGCTTCGTCAACAACGCGCCGATCTATTATGATCTGCGGCTCATCGCCAATGGCACGCTGCCCGATGGCCGGCCGCGCTACGCGGCACGGCCGCTGACGCCGAGCAACTCCAACTCCGATCTGCTCCTCACCAACACCCAGCAGGGCCATTCGCTCGTCGCGGTCGCGCGCTTCGACAAGGGCTGGGACTGGGGCCTGAACATCGGCGGCAGCTACACCTTCCAGGACGTCACCGATGTCAGTTCGATGAACGGCACCACCGGCTCGGGCACTTACGGCCAGAACGCGGCGGTCGATCCCAACAAGGCGGCGTACGGCACGTCGATCTACCAGATCCGCAACAGCTGGAAATTGAGTATCGATTACGATCATGCCTTTTTCGGCGATAACAAGACGCGGATCAGCCTGTTCGGCGAGCTGCGCTCGGGCATTCCGTACAGCATCACGATGAACGATCCGACGCTGATCGCCGGGCATTCGAGCGTGTTCGGCACGGTGGGCAGCGCCAATCGCTACCTGCTCTATGTGCCGCTCGCATCGGCCGATCCGCTGATCGCGAACGCCAACACGGGTGCCAGCGACGCGGACAAGGCAACGCTGGCGTCGCTGAACGCGTTCATCAGCGCCAACGGCCTGGACAAATATCGCGGCAAGATCCTGCCCAAGAATACCCAGACGGCACCGAGCTGGTTCAAGGTCGATCTGCACGTCGATCAGGAAATCCCGCTACCGCTCGGGGCGAAGTTCAAGCTCTTCGCCGATATGGAGAATGTGCTGAACTTCATCGACAAGGATTGGGGCTCGCTTCGTCAGGTCGCCTTCCCGTATATGGCGCCGGTGGTGAACGTTGCCTGCGTCGCGAGCGGCTCCAACCCTTGCGCCCAATATCGCTATTCGAGCTTCTCGAACCCGGCGGTGGACAACCAGTCGCGCTACTCGCTCTGGGGCCTGCGTGTCGGCGCCAAGGTGGAGTTCTGATCGCCTGACCAATGGGCCGCGGCGTTTTCGCCGCGGCCTTCTTTCTATCCGCAGGAGTTCGAAGCACGTGGCATCCCTGTCTCGCCTGGTTCTGTTTCTCGTCCTTGCCTGCTCGCCGGCGCTGCCGGCGGCGGCGCAGAAGCTCGACGATCGCCCGCGCACCGCGGTGATGACGGCTTTTCCGCCCGAATGGTCGGCGCTGGTCGGCGCGGTCAGCGATCCGGTCGAGCACCATGTCAACGGCCTGACGATCCTCACCGGCACGATGGAGGCCAAACCCGTCCTGCTGATCCAGAGCGGGGTCAGCATGGTCAACGCGGCCATGAACACCCAGCTGATGCTCGATCGTTTCGCGGTGAAGCGGATCGTCTTTTCCGGCATTGCGGGCGGGGTCGATCCAGGGCTCGATATCGGCGACGTGGTCGTGCCGGAACGCTGGAACCAGTATATGGAGGTGTCGTTCGCCCGCGAGACGCCGACCGGCTGGGTGCCGCCCGAACGGCCGGACGCGACCGCCTTGCCCAATTACGGCATGATGTTCCCGCGCGACATCCGCGTCGGCAGCGCGGCCGAGCCGGTCGCCCGCCGCCGCTGGTTCGCCGCCGATCCCGGGCTGGTGGCGCTCGCCCGGCAGGTAGCGGGCAAGACGACGCTCGCCCGCTGTCTGCCGACGGCCGGCACGGCCGCCGCACCCTGCCTCGACAAGGCACCGAAGATCGTCGTGGGGGGTGGTGGAATCAGCGGCCCGGCCTTCGCCGACAATGCGAAATATCGGCAATATCTCTTCACGACCTTCCAGGCCTCGGTCCTCGATATGGAAAGCGCGGCGGTGGGGCAGGTGGCCTTCGCCAATTCGGTGCCGTTCGTCGTCTTTCGCAGCCTGTCGGATCTGGCCGGCGGCGATACCGGCCACAATCAGATGGTGACGTTCATGGCGCTCGCGTCGAGCAATTCGGCGACGGCGGTACGGGCGTTCGTGGCGGCGCTGCCCGACTGAGCGCGCTTCGCCGAGGCGCTTCGGCGTCCTATGGGATGCTGCATGGACGAGATTGCAGGCCATCGCGGCAAAAACATTCCGATCGAGGCGCTGGCGTTCGACGTGTTTGGCACGGTGGTCGACTGGCGCACGAGCATCGCGCGCGAGGCGGCATGCTTCTTCGCCGATCTCGGCCGCCCCGATATCGATCCCGCTGGGTTCGCCGATCGATGGCGCGGGCTCTACCAGCCGGCGATGGAGGAATGCCGCACCGGCAGACGTCCCTTCGTGCGGCTGGACGTGCTCAACCGCGAGACGCTCGACACCTTGCTCGACCGTCATGGCGTGACCGGCGTGGACGAGCAACGGCTCGAGCATTTCGCGCATGCATGGCGCCGTCTCGATCCCTGGCCCGACGCGGTCGAGGGGCTGACCCGATTGAAGGCGCGCTATCCGATCGTCACCCTGTCCAACGGCAATATCGCGCTGATGCTGGAAATGGCCCGGCGCGGCGGCCTGCCCTGGGATGCGATCCTCGGCGCGGAAGTGACCGGCGCCTACAAGCCGGACCCACGCGCTTATCTCGGCACCGCCGAAACACTCGGTATCGACCCCGCGAACCTCTGCCTCGTCGCCGCACACCATAGCGATCTCGCCGCCGCCCGCGCCTGCGGCCTTGCCGCCGCTTATGTCGATCGCCCGCTCGAATATGGCGGCCGGCCCGCCCCCGACCGGCATTTCCGGCAGGAATGGGACTATCTCGCCGACAGCATCACGGATCTCGCCACCCGGCTCGGGTGTTGATGTACTGGACTTGTTCGCGCTGACGTGATTCTGAGTTCGCTGTCACAAAAGTGACACGTGGAGCCACATCAGATCGACCAGGTCGCCGCCCTTCCCTATCGTATCGCCGCCGATGGCAGTGCCGAGGTGATGCTGATCACCTCGCGCGATTCGGGTCGCTGGGTGATTCCCAAAGGCAATCCGATCAAGGGATTGGCCCCGCATGAAGCCGCGGCCGAGGAAGCGTTCGAAGAGGCGGGGGTGCGCGGCATCGCCTGCCCATCGCCGATCGGCAGCTTCTCCTACACCAAGCGCCGCCGCGCCGGGCGCAACCGCGATCTGGTGGTGACGGTGTTCCCCATCGCCTTTGTCGAACAGGTCGTGGAATGGCCCGAACGGCATCAGCGCGACACGCGCTGGTTCGATCTGCCTCGGGCTGCCGCGTCGGTCGATGAACCCGGGCTGAAAAGCCTCATTGCCGCTTTCCGAGCACCGGTGATTCCGGCTAGTCTGGCGCAGCGCGTCCTTCCCGCGTTCCGGACCCAGGCTAGAAAGAGGATACCCATGGTCGCTTGGTTCCAGGCGCTGATGCCCAAACAGGGCCGATTCTTCGACCAGTTCGAGGCGCATGCCGAGACGCTCGTCGCCGGTGCCGACGCACTAGCCCGCCTGCTGCACAATCAGGGCCCGATCGCCGAGAATATCGCCGCGATCGTCGATCATGAGCATGCCGCCGACGACATCACCCGCGAGGTGCTGCAGGATGTCCGGCGTGTGTTCGTGACGCCGTTCGATCGCAGCGCGATCACCAGCCTGATCGGCGTGATGGACGATGCGATCGACCAGATGAACGGCACCGCCAAGTCGATCGAGCTGTACGAGGTCACCAGTTTCGAGCCGCAGATGCGTGACATGGCCGGCATCGTGGTCGAGGCGGCGCGCATCACGGCGGAGGCGATCCCGCTGCTCCGCTCGCTCGGATCGAATTCCGGCCGCCTGCACGATCTGACCGCGCGGCTGATCAAGATCGAGGGCGATGCCGACGACATCCATGATGCAGGCCTAAAGGCCCTGTTCAAGGCCCACGGGCCCAACGCACCGATGGACTTCATCGTCGGGCGCGAGATCTACAGCCATCTGGAAAAGATCGTCGACCGGTTCGAGGATGTCGCGAACGAGATCCAGGGTCTCGTGATCGATCACGCCTGAGCCGCTGGTGACGCTTTCCCTCCCCCTGCTGATCGGCCTGATCGGCGTCGCCCTGCTGTTCGATTTCCTGAACGGCCTGCACGACGCCGCCAATTCGATCGCCACCGTCGTGTCGACCCGCGTGCTGAAACCGCATCACGCGGTGCTCTGGGCCGCCTTTTTCAACTTCATCGCCTTTGCCGTGTTCGGCCAGCATGTCGCGCAGACCGTCGGCACCGGCATCATCTCGACCCAGATCGTCGATCCGCAGGTGATCTTCGCCGCGCTGATCGGCGCGATCGTGTGGAACGTGATCACCTGGATGCTCGGCATCCCCTCGAGCAGCAGCCACGCGCTGATCGGCGGCCTGCTCGGCGCCGGCATCGCCAAGGCAGGGTTGAGCGTGGTGGTATGGGCCGGCGTGCTCAAGACGGTGGTCGGCATCTTCGCCTCGCCCGCGGTCGGCCTCGGGCTCGCGCTGGTGCTGGTACTGCTCGTCGCCTGGACCAGCCTGAAGCTCACGCCGATGGGCGTCGACAAGCGCTTCCGCAAATTGCAGCTCCTCTCGGCGGCGGCCTATTCGCTCGGCCATGGCGGCAATGATGCGCAGAAGACGATGGGCATCATCACCGTCCTGCTTTTCTCCCAGGGCATCTACCACGGCGACTTCCATGTGCCCTTCTGGGTGGTGCTCGCCTGCCAGGCGGCGATGGCGTTCGGCACGATGTCGGGCGGGTGGAAGATCGTCCACACCATGGGCTCTAAGATCACCCGCCTCACCCCGGCCCAGGGCTTCTGCGCTGAAACCGGCGGCGCGATCACCCTGTTCATGGCCACTTTCGGCGGCGTGCCCGTATCCTCGACCCACACCATCACCGGCGCGATCGTCGGGGTGGGCGCCGCGCGCCGCTTCTCGGCGGTGCGCTGGAACGTCGCCAGCAACATCGTCATCGCCTGGTTCGTGACGCTCCCCGCGGCCGCTTTGGTCGCCGCGCTGACCTGGTGGATTACGGGGCTGTTCCTCTAGGGGCGCCATGGCCTGTGGCGGTGCCGCCACATGGTCCGGTCAATTTTTTTCCCAGAAACACAAGATCATTTGACTTCGCCATTTCTGAAAGATACCGGACGGTCGGTTTTAACGGCCATCGGCTTTCGTGATGATCCCACCCTCGGCCTATGAACGGCGCAAGGAACCTGAAAAGGTCCGACTCGCCCTTACCTTGGCAGCAGCGCATCTGATTGCGGAACGGGGCCTGTCCCGCCTGACGGTCGATGCCGTCGCCAAAGCTGCCGGGGTCACCAAGGGCGGGCTGTTCCACCATTTCCCGTCCAAGCAGGACCTTGTCCTTGGCGTGCTCGGCGCGATGATCGACTTCGCCGACGAGACCCTGGAAGCCATGATGGCGACCGATCCGGAACCGCATGGACGCTTCACCCGCGCCTATCTCAACTGCCTGTTCGCCGACCATAAGCTGGGCGGGCATACATCGTCCCGGACCTTGTGCCTGGCGATGCTCGCCGATCCCGATCTGCAGGACGGCTGGGGGAAATGGGTCGAGGGCCGGATCGCGCTCCATGCCGCGACCGACGACAACCCGGCCTGCGCGCTGGTCCGCCTCGCCGCCGACGGCGCCTGGCTGAACTCGCTGCAAAACCCGACCGATCCGCCGCCAGTATCGGCTGAAGTATTCGAGATGCTGATGCGCCTCACCTACCCCGACCGCTGATCGCACCCCAACCCGCCTCCCTTTACCGGCCGCTCAACCCCGGAGTTTTTCCGTGACCAACACCATTCTCCGCCGCATCGCTTACGGCCCGTTTCTCCTCGCGCTCGCCTCGTGCGGCGGAGGCAACTCGCAACCAGGCGCTGGGGGAGGGATGGGGGCGGGGCCGCCTCCGCTGGTCGTCGCGATGACCATTCGTCCGCAGGAAGTGCCCAATATCGTCGAGCTGCCCGGACGGATCGAGGCGGTGCGCACCGCCGAGGTGCGTGCGCGCGCCGACGGCATCATCGAACGGCGCCTCTATCAGGAAGGCACCGATGTCACCGCCGGTCAGCCGCTGTTCCGCATCGACCCGCGCGATCTCGCGCAACAGGTCGAGCAGTCCCGTGCCGCGCTCGCGCGCTCGGAGGCCGCGCGCACCAATGCGGCATCGGTGGTCCGCCGCTACGCGCCGCTGGTCAGCGAACGCGCCGTCAGCGCGCAGGAATATGATCAGGCCCAAGCCACCCTGCGGCAGGAAACCGCCAATGTCGCCGATGCCCGCGCGGCACTGGCGCGCGCTCGGCTCCAGCTCGGCTACACCATCGTCCGCGCCCCGATCGCCGGCCGTGTCGGCCGCGCGCAGGTGACCGAAGGTGCGCTGGTCAGCGCAAGCCAGGCCACCCTGCTCGCCACGATCGAGCAGCCCTCGCCGATCTACGCCGTCTTCACTCAGTCCAGTGCGGAGATCCTCGATCTGCGCCAGGCCGGCGGCGTCACCAAACCGCTGTCGCAGGTCGAGGTCCGCCTGATTCTCGCCAATGGCCGCGACTATGGCCCGGTCGGCCGCCTCGATTTCGCCGACCAGGTGGTCGATCCGCAGACCGGCAGCCAGGTGCTGCGCGCGATCTTCCCGAATGGCGAGCGGCTGTTGCTGCCCGGCCAGTTCATCCGCGGCCGCATCGCGATGGGCACCAGCCCCAAC
Organism: Sphingomonas sp. GW821-FHT10F11; assembly: GCF_058809095.1. Taxonomy (NCBI): domain Bacteria; kingdom Pseudomonadati; phylum Pseudomonadota; class Alphaproteobacteria; order Sphingomonadales; family Sphingomonadaceae; genus Sphingomonas; species Sphingomonas sp. GW821-FHT10F11. The sequence goes on along the minus strand of NZ_JBXASH010000013.1, from coordinate 9,450 downwards.
GGCATCCTCGTGCCCGCGAGCGCGGTCCAGATCGGCGAACGCAATGCCAGCGTCTCGGTGGTTGGCAAGGACGGCTCGGTCGCCGCGCGCGCCGTTCAGCTCGGCGGTCAGGCAGGGCCCAATTGGGTGATCAAATCGGGGCTCAAGGCCGGCGAGCGCGTCATCACCGATGGCTGGCAGAAGGTGCAGCCGGGGCAGAAGGTGCAGGTCCAGGGCGATCCCGCACCCGCCGCAACTGGTCAACAGCAGAAGCGAGGGAACTGATCGTCATGGACAGCTTTTTCGTCCATCGCCCGGTCTTTGCCTGGGTCATCGCTGCGTTCATCGCGCTGTTCGGCTCCCTGGCGCTCCTCAACCTGCCGATCGAGCAATATCCCTCGGTCGCGCCGCCCTCGCTGACGCTCAGCTATACCTATAACGGTGCCGACGCCGACACGATGGACAAGAATGTCACGGCCGTGATCGAGCGCGAGCTCAATTCGGTCGAGAGATATCTCTACATGTCGTCGACCAGCCGTGCGAACGGCACCGGTGAGATCATCCTCACCTTCCAGTCGGGCACCAATCTCGACGTCGCCCGCACCCAGGTGCAGGATCGGCTGAATCGCGCCGAGCCGCGCCTGCCCGAGGACGTGCGCCGTCTCGGCATCCAGATCACCGATAATTCGGCCGGCTTCCTTGAAGTCATCGGCATCCAGTCCAGGACCGGCAAGACCTCCGGCCTCGAGCTGGGCGACTTCGCCTCAACCAAGATCCTGAACGAGCTGCGCCGCGTCCCGGGCGTCGGCAATGCCCAGCTCTTTTCGTCCGAAAAGGCGATGCGCATCTGGCTCGATCCGGAAAAGCTCGCCGGCTTCAACCTGTCGCCCTCCGACGCATTGGGCGCGGTGCAGGAGCAGAACAGCCAGACCGCGGGCGGCGGCATCGGCGATCAGCCGCTCGGGCCGGGCGCGCAGTTCAACGCCAAGATCATCACGCAGAACCGCTTCCAGACGCCCGAGCAGTTCCGCAACATCATCATCCGCGCCAATCCCGACGGGTCGACCGTCCGGCTCGGCGATGTGGCGCGGGTCGAGATCGGTGCGGACAATTACCAGTTCAAATCGACCGTCAACGGCAAGGAAGTCGCCGGTATCGCGGTGCAGCTGGCGACCGGCGCGAACGCGCTCGCCACGCGCGATGCGGTGTCCGCGCGCATGGCCGAGCTCGAGCGCAACTTCCCGGCCGATATCAAATGGTCGATCTCCTACGACACCACCCCGTTCATCTCGAGCTCGATCGAGAATGTGATCCGCACCCTGGTCGAGGCCATGCTGCTGGTCTTCCTCGTCATGTTCGTCTTCCTGCAGAGCTGGCGCGCGACCGTCATCCCGGCGATCGTCGTGCCGATCGCGCTGGCCGGCGGCTGTCTCGGGCTCTGGGCGTTCGGCTTCTCGATCAACACCCTGTCGCTGTTCGCCATGGTCGTGGCGATCGGCATCCTGGTCGACGACGCGATCGTCGTGGTCGAGAATGTCGAGCGCATCATGGCCGAGGAGGGTCTGTCGCCCCCGCGCGCCACGATCAAGGCGATGGGGCAGATCCGCGGCGCGATCATCGGCATCACGCTCGTGCTGATCGCCGTGTTCATTCCGATGGCGTTCTTCCCCGGCTCGACCGGCGGCATCTATCGCCAGTTCTCCGTCACGCTCGCCGTCTCGATCTTCTTCTCGGCGGTGCTGGCGCTCACCCTCACGCCCGCGCTCTGCGCGACCCTGCTCAAGCCGCACAAGCACGCCCCGGGCGAAGAACGCGTGCCGGCGGCGGGCTGGCGCGGCTATCCGCAGCGCTTCTTCAACTGGTTCAACGATCGTTTCGGCCGCGCGACCGACTCATATGTCGGTGGCGTCGGCAAGATGCTGTCGCGGCCGGTGCGCTGGCTCGCGGTATTCGCGGCGATCTTCGCCGTGACGCTGCTGTTGTTCGGGCGCTTGCCGGGCGGCTTTCTGCCCGATGAGGACCAGGGCTATTTCCTCGTCAATTACGATGCGCCGGTCGGCGCCACGGCTGAGCGCACCACCGCCGCGGTCAAGGCGACCGAGGCCTATCTCTTCAAACAGCCGCAGGTCGACCAGACATTCTCGGTCATCGGCTTCAACTTCTTCGGTCAGGGCCAGTCGGCAGCACTCTCCTTCGTCAGCCTCAAACCCTATGAGGATCGGAAAGGTGCGGCGAATTCGGTCGAGTCGGTGATCGGCGGCACCTTCGGCGGGACGGCGGGCATCCCCGGCGCGACGATCTTCGCGCTCAACCCGCCGGCGATCCAGGCGCTGGGCAATGCGACCGGCTTCACGATGAAGATCGAGGACCGGGTCGGCGACGATCCGGCGGGGCTGCAGGCGGCGATGGGCGCCATCCTCGCCGAGGCGGCGAAGAACCCGAAGCTCGCCGGCGTCCGGCCGGAAGGGCAGGCGCCCTCGCCGCAGCTCTATGTCGATATCGACCGGGTCCAGGCACGCGCGCTCGGCCTGAGCATCGCCGACGTCAATGCGACGCTCGCGATCAGCTTCGGCTCGGCCTATGCCAACGACTTCTCGAACCAGGGCACCGTCCAGCGCGTCTATCTCCAGTCCGATGCGCCCAGCCGGATGAGCGCGGAGGATGTGCTCGCGCTCCGGGTGCGCAATCAGGCCGGAACCATGGTGCCCTTCTCGGCCTTCACCAAGGTTTCCTGGACGGCGGGCGCCACCCAGCTCCAGCGCTATAACGGCTATACGTCGGCCACCGTCTCGGGCCAGGCCGCACCGGGCCAGAGCTCGGGCGCGGCGCTGGTCGAGATGGAGCGCATCGCCCAGCGCGTGCTGAAGCCCGGCTTCGCCTATGAATGGACCGGCACCGCGTTCGAGGAGAAACAGGCCGGCGGCCAGATCGGCATGCTGCTCGGCCTGTCGCTGGTCGTCATCTTCCTGCTGCTCGCGGCGCTCTACAACAGCTGGGCGATCCCGCTGTCGGTGTTGCTGGTGGTGCCGTTCGGCGTGCTCGGCGCGGTGGTTTTCACCTTGCTGCGCGGGCTGTCGGCTGACGTCTATTTCAATATCGGCCTGATCACGATCATTGGCCTGGCGGCGAAAAACGCCATCCTGGTCGTCGAGTTCGCGATCGATGACGAGGTCGGCGACCGCGGCCCGCTCGAGGCGACGCTCGAGGCTGTGCGCCAACGCCTGCGGCCGATCCTGATGACCAGCCTCGCCTTCATCCTCGGCATGGTGCCGCTGGTCATCGCGGCCGGGGCAGGGGCCGCCAGCCGGCATGCGGTCGGCACCGGCGTGATGGGCGGGATGATCACCGCCACCGCGTTCGGCATCTTCTTCACCCCGGTCTTTTATTATGCCGCGCGCAAATGGCTGTCGCACAAGCGCAAGCCGATCGACGATGACGCGTCCGATGCCGCGCCCGATCACGGAGCACCCGCTCATGCGTAAGTTTGTCGCTCTGGCCGGCGCCGCCGCGCTCGCGTCCTGCAACTTCGCGCCGGCCTATCGCCAGCCGGTCGCGCCGATCTCGGCGACCTTCCCGCAAGGCGACGGTCAGAGTGGGGGCCAGCCCGGCGCGCGGGCCGCGGCCGATATCGGCTGGCGCGACTATTTCGGCGACCCCCGCCTCCAGGCGCTGATCGCCGCCGCGCTCGCCAATAATCGCGATCTGGCGCAGTCGGTCGCCCGCGTCGCCCAGGCCCGCGCGCAATATCGCATCCAGGATGCGGAGCGCCTGCCGCAGGTCGATCTGCAGGCCGGTGCCTCGCGCAGCCGCACGCCGCTCAGCTCGCTGGCCATTCCCAGCAGCGGTACGGGCGGCGGGACCGGTTCCTTCACCGTCAACCAGTTCACCCTCGGCGCGTCGGTCTCGAGCTTCGAGCTCGATTTCTGGGGACGAGTGCGCAACCTGTCCGAGGCGCAGCGCCGCGAATATCTCGCCACCGTCGAGGCGGAGCGCGCCTTCCGCCTCTCGCTGATCGGCCAGGTCGCCGCGACCTATCTGCAAATCCGCGCGGGCGAGGAACAGATCGCGCTGGCCGAACGCTCGGTCACCGGCCGCCGCGAGGGGCTGGTCATCGCACGGAAGCGGATGGACGCCGGCGTCACCTCGACGGTCGATTACGATCAGGCTGCGTTGCTTGTCACCCAGGCCGAAACCGAGCTCGCGGATCTGCGCCGCACCACGCAGCAATCGGAAAACCTGCTGACCGTGCTGGTCGGCGGACCGATCGTCGATCCGCTGCCGGCCGCCCGTCCGCTGTCGGATCCCGGTCAATATGCCAATCTCGAACCCGGCCTGCCCTCGGCGCTGCTCGAGAATCGCCCCGACATCCAACAGGCCGAACAACGCCTGCGCGCCGCCAATGCGAATATCGGCGCGGCCCGCGCGGCGTTCCTGCCGCAGATCTCGCTCACCGGTCTGCTCGGCTTCATCTCGCCCCAGCTCGGCAGCCTGATCTCCGGCGATTCCTTCCAATATCAGACGGCGGCGAACGCGACCCTGCCGATCCTCACCTGGGGCAAGACGTCAGCCGGCGTCGCGCTCAGCAAGGCTCAGGCCGACGAACTCGTCGCCGCCTATCAGCGCGCGGCCCAGGGCGCCTTCAGGGAAGTCGCCGACGCGCTGGTGGCGCGCCGTCAATATGCCGAGCAGATCGAGGCGCAGGTCCGCACCGTCGACGCCCAGCGCCGCCTCGCCCGCGTCGCGCGGCTGCGCTACGACAATGGCCTGTCGATCTATCTCGAAGTGCTCGACGCCGAACGCAATCTCTTCTCGGCGGAACAGCAATTGCTCGCCCTGCGCAGCGCCCAATTGCAGAGCGAGGTGTCGCTCTATGTCGCGCTCGGCGGCGGCCTCAAGGAAAGGGCCGGGTCGGGCTGAAGCAGCGCCTGCGCGGAGTTTTCTTTGCGCGACGGGCCGATCCGGATAGCGTCGTGCCTCTCGCCACGGCCTGGATCGGGGGACGCGCGCTGCCGAGCTATCATATCGACCTTGCGGACACGCGCTATCGCTTCGCCGATCTGCGGCAGCTGCTCGCTGCCGCCAGTCCGTTGCGCTCGGGCGACGTCCTTGCCGGCCTGGCCGCCGAGAGCGCGGAGCAGCGCATCGCGGCGCGCTATGTCCTGGCGGACCTGCCCCTTGCGGCCTTTCTCGACGAAGCGATCGTCCCGTACGAGGCGGACGAGATCACCCGTCTGATCCTCGATACGCATGACAAGGCGGCCTTCGCCTCCATCGCGCATCTTACCCTGGGCGCCTTTCGCGAATGGCTGTTGTCGAACGACACGGACGGCGCGGCCATCGCCACCGCTTCATCCGGCATCACGCCGGAAATGGCCGCCGCCGTCTCGAAGCTGATGCGCAACCAGGATCTGATCGCCGTCGCGCGGAAAATTCGCATCATCACCCGCTTCCGCAACACGCTCGGTCTGCCCGGTCGCCTGTCGGTCCGGCTCCAGCCCAACAGCCCGACCGACGACCCGACCGGCATCGCCGCCTCGATCCTCGACGGGCTGCTGATGGGCGCGGGCGATGCGGTGATCGGCATCAACCCCGCCACCGACAATGTCGAGACCACCGCGACCCTGCTTCACCTGCTCGACGAGATCCGCCAGGCCTGGGCCATCCCGACTCAATCCTGCGTGCTCGCGCATGTCACCACCACGCTCGATCTGGTCCGCCGCGGCGCGCCCGTGGACCTCTGCTTCCAGTCGATCGCCGGCACGCAAGCCGCCAATCGCGGCTTCGGCATTGATCTCGCCCTGCTGGCCGAGGCCCAGCAAGCGACCCTGTCGCTCGGCCGCGGCACGATCGGCCACGACGTGATGTATTTCGAGACCGGCCAGGGCTCCTGCCTGTCCGCCAACGCGCATCACGGCGTCGACCAGCAGACGCTCGAGGCACGCGCCTATGCCGTCGCCCGCGCCTTCCGGCCGCTGCTGGTCAATTCGGTGGTGGGCTTTATCGGCCCCGAATATCTCTATGACGGCAAGCAGATCGCCCGCGCCGCGCTCGAGGATCATTTCTGCGGCAAGCTGCTCGGCCTGCCGATGGGCATGGACATCTGCTACACCAACCATGCCGAGGCGGACGGCGACGATATGGATGTGATCCTGACCCTGCTCGGCGTCGCGGGTGTCAATTTCATCATGGGCGTGCCGGGCGCCGACGATGTGATGCTCAACTATTAGTCCACCAGTTTCCACGATGCGCTGTATCTGCGCGAGGTGCTCGGCCTGCGCCCCGCGCCGGAATTCGAGGCATGGCTGGCCGGCATCGGCCTGCTTTCGCCGGAGGGCCGTATCCTCGACGTCGCCCCGCACGCGCTTGCCGCCGATCGCATCCCTGCATTGAGAGGTCTGCTTGGCTGACCCTCCAGTCTCCGTGCTCGCCGGGCGGCTCCGCGCCCTGACCCAGGCCCGCGTCGCGCTCGGCCGCGCCGGTCAGGCACTCCCGACCCGCGCGCTGCTCGATTTCCAGCTCGACCATGCCCGGGCGCGCGACGCGGTCCACGCCGCATTGTCGGCGGAGGGCTTTGCCGACGCGATCGGCCGCCCGGTGATCGAGGTGCGCAGTCGCGCGAAGGATCGCGCCGACTATCTCGGCCGCCCCGATCTCGGCCGCCAGCTCGATCCCGACGATGTGGCGAAGCTTGCCCATGGTGGCGAAACCCTGGCGATCGTCGTGGCGGATGGGCTGTCCGCCACCGCCGTCCACAACCATGCCGCCTCGATGGTGCTGGCGCTGGCCGACCGCCTGCCCGGCTGGTCGATCGCGCCGGTGATACTGGCCCGCCAGGCGCGCGTCGCGCTCGGCGATGCGATCGGCGAAGCGCTGGGCGTCGATCTCCTGGTAATCCTGATCGGCGAACGCCCTGGCCTGACCGCGCCGGACAGCCTCGGGGCGTACATCACCTGGCAGCCGCGACAGGGCAGGCGGGACAGCGAACGCAATTGCGTCTCCAATATCCGCCCGCCGCATGGCCTCTCCTACGGCGCGGCGGCCGATACGATCGTACGGCTGCTGCGGGGCGCGCGGGAGCAGGGGAGGACCGGGGTGGCGCTGAAGGATGGCGCGGAGCGGCTCGGACCACCGTCCGTCCGACTCTAGCCGGCGCCCAATTCCCCCGATACGCTCGCCCATCAACCGACACGGAGCCACCATGTTACAGACGACACGGCGCGAACTGCTCACCGGCGCGGGCGCGCTCGGCCTGACGGCGGCACTTCCTGCCTGGGCGACTGCCGCCGCCGACCCGGCCGACGCGAAAGCGCAGGCGCTGCTCGCGGCCCTGGCCGAGGATCTTCTCGCCGACTCCCCCGAATATGCCCTGTCGCTCGGCATCGACCGGGGCGATCGCGCCGCGCTGCACGGCCGCTTCATGGATCGCAGCATCGCCGGCGATCGGGCTCGCGCGGCCCGCTGCACCGTCCGGCTCGGCCAGATGCGCAAGCTCGATCGCGCCGGCCTGTCGCCGTCGACCGCGCTCGACCTCGACACCGCCGAGGCCGCCTATGCCCTGGCCGAGGAGGGCTGGCGCACCATGCCGGTCGGCGCGAACGCGGTGCTCGATGCCAATGTCAGCTATCGCAGCTCGCCCTATATCGTCACTCAACTCGGCGCCGCCTATTCTGACCTGCCCGATCTGCTCGAGAACAAGCATGATGTCGCGGGTGCTACGGATGCCGACGCCTATCTGTCGCGGCTGGAAAGCTACGCCGCCGCGCTCGACGGCGAAACCGGCCGCATGCATGCCGATGCCGGCAAGGGCGCAATCCCGCCGGTGCTCGTGATCGACATCACTGCCGGCCAGTTGAAGGGCATCCGAGGCACGCCCGTCGCCGACTGGGCGATCGTCAAAAGCTTCGGCGAGAAATGCGCGAAGGCCGGCCTACCCGCATCCTATGCCGAGCGCGCCGCGAAACTCTGCACCGACCAGGTCTCGCCGGCGCTCGACCGCCAGATCGCCGCCTTCGCCGCACTTCGTCCGAAGGCAAGCGAGATCCCCGGCGTGTGGCAGCGCCCGCACGGGGACGATTATTATGGCTGGCTGGTCAAGGCCGGCACCACCACCAACGCCACGCCGGACGAGATCCACGCGCTCGGCCTCGCCCAGAACAAGGCGATCAATGCGGAGATCGACACGCTCCTCAAGGGGCAGGGCCTGACCCAGGGCAGCGTCGGCGACCGGCTGACCGCGCTCGGCAAAAGGCCCGACCTCGTCTTCAGCAACGACGATGCCGGGCGCGAAAAGCTGCTCGCCTATCTCAACGGCCGGATCGCCGATGTCCGCACGCGCCTGCCGCGCGCCTTCGGCAATCTGGTGAAGGGCAATCTCATCATCAAACGCGTGCCGCCCGCGATCCAGGACGGCGCGCCCAACGGCTATGCCGGGCCGGGCTCGATGGATGGCTCGCAGCCGGGCATCTATTACATCAATCTCAAATCGACCGAGACCTGGCCGCGCTATTCGCTGCCCACGCTCTGCTATCATGAGGGCATTCCCGGCCATGTCTGGCAGGGCGAGTACAGCTACCGCCTGCCGCTGATCCGCTCGCTGCTTGCCTTCAATGCCTATTCGGAAGGCTGGGCGCTCTATGCGGAACAGCTTGCGGCCGAACTCGGCGCCTATGACGAGGATCCGCTCGGCCGCATCGGCTATCTCCAGTCGATGAACTTCCGCGCCTGCCGGCTGGTGGTCGACACCGGCATCCATGCGAAACGCTGGACCTTCGACCAGGCGCTTGCCTGGTTCCAGCAGGCGACCGGCATGCCGCTCGGCCAGCTCACCGCCGAGTTGCAACGTTATTGCGCAATGCCCGGCCAGGCCTGCGGCTACAAGATGGGCCATAACGAGATCAATCGCCTGCGCGACAAGGCAAAGGCCGCGCTCGGCCCGCGCTACGATCTCAAGGCCTATGACGATGTCGTGGTGGAGACGGGCAACGTGCCGCTGACGCTGCTCGAGCGGGTGGTCGACGGCTATATCGCCAGGGCCAAGGGGTAGGGGGAGCGCCTCTTCGAGTCGAACAGGCCCGACTCACCCGAATCGTCGTGACAGTGCCGTTGAGTGTCAAAGCCTTTGATCGAGGGGCGGCCTCCATCCGGGTCACTGGCCCTTGTTTTTGGCGGCCCGAGCCGAGAATCGCCGTAAAAACAGGGGAATCCGAAGCGAGGCAGCGGTCGAACACGCAGGGACGGCGCCCCGGGCGCGGACAGACGCTGCCGGATGACGGATAAAAGTCACTTCAATGCATTTTGTGCTTGCGCGGTCGAAAACTCGCCCATATAGAGCCCCCTCACCGCAGCGGTGGCCGACACGGTCGCTTCTGAGGTCACCATAAACCAGGCGCTGAACCGCCCCAGTAAAAAGGGGTGGGATTTGGCGTCGGGTTTGTGTGCTCTTTGACATTGTTGGTATAGATGAAGGGACAT
>NZ_JBXASH010000012.1:0-89023 GCF_058809095.1 Sphingomonas sp. GW821-FHT10F11 | reverse complement strand
TGGCGGAGAACTTCCTCGCCATGGTCCAGATCGCATCAATGCGCCTGTGGCTCCGCGTTTATGAGTCTACGGCCTAGCTGGTTCCGCCACGGAGAAAGGGACGATGAAGGCGGCGCTTCAACACTATCATGCCCGGATGCAGCGGGTGCTGGACTATATCGACCGGCATCTCGACGGTGATCTGGACCTGGAAACGGTGAGCCGCGTCGCCGCCTTCTCGAGGTTTCATTTCCATCGGCAGTTTACGGCGACCTTCGAGATGTCCGTGCATCGCTACGTCCAGCTCGCCCGTATGAAGCGTGCTTCGCACGGGCTTGCCTGCAAGGACGCCGAGAGCGTCACGGACATAGCGATGGATGCCGGCTACGACGCACCGGATGCCTTTGCCCGCGCCTTTCGGCTACGGTTCGGACAATCGCCTTCGTCGTTCCGGAAGTCGCCCGACTGGGAACCGTGGCTTGCGGCCTTCGGGCCTCTCGACAATGCGAGGAGCAAGCTCATGCAGATTATCTTTACCCAAGACGACGTGACGATCCGCGATGTGCCCCCCACGCCGGTGGCGATCATGGAGCACCGGGGCGACCGGGCGACGATCGGAGACACCCGCCAGCGTTTCATTGCCTGGCGCAAGGCCGCCGGCTTGCCGCCCGAGACAGGCCCAACCTTCATGGTCTTCCGTTCCGAGCGGTGTCCCGCGAACCCGGCCGACTACAGCATGGACCTGTGTGTCGGGACCGACCGGCCGATCGAAGCGAACGACGAGCAGATGAAGGCTGGCGTGATCCCCGGCGGACGCTGCGCGGTGCTGCGCTATCCTGGCAATAGCAACAATCTCGAACCCGCCGCGCTCCACCTCTATCGCGATTGGCTTCCGGCCAGCGGCGAGGAAGCAGGTGACTTCCCGATCTATTGCCAACGCCGGCTCTTCCTCATCCCGGAGGTGCCGGCACATGAAGTAGTCGTGGAGTTGTTTCTGCCGCTGAAATAGCGCCTTTGCCGGAGCAATGGGGCGAACTGGAAAGCCGCGACCGCCGGCCGCGTCGCGTCACATCGCCCCCGCCGGCCCACGCGCCCGACCACTCCTCGGACAGGGGCCTCAGCCGCCCGGCAATCCGCTCCAGTTCGGCCCCCCGCCAGATCGTCGGTGACCGGTGCGGACCCCTCCGCGACGTCGGCGGACCTTTTCAGTCCGCCGCTTTTTGTCCTTCTCCGCCCCGGTTGGCGCGCGGAAGCTTCTCGAGGAACGCCGCCAGATAGTCTGCCCACATACGCGATGTCCGATAGGTCACATGGCCGCGGGTCTCCTTGCCGGCGGGGATCAGGACGTAGCGGCCGGTCGGGATGCGCTTCATCGACCGCTCCATATTGCCAAGCGTCGTCGGATTGACCGCGTCGTCGGCAAAATTGATCGCGAGAAGGGGCCGCTTGATCCGCTCGAGATTCGGCTCGGGATTATAGTCCTGCGCTGCCTCGCGGCCCCACAGGACGTCGTTGGTGTCGGACAGCATCGCGTTCTTCTGGAACTGGATGACCAGCCGCGTCCCCGATGCCTGGTCGGGCGCGAGCTCCTGGAGATGCTCGGGGCTGTCGGTCATGAGCGCGAGCACCGGCGCCGAATAGGTCCATTGAACCGGTTGCTTGGTATAGTTGCCGCCGTTCCAGTCGGGGTCGTTGCGGATCGCCTGCACCGTCATCTCCCGGGACATCCAGTTGCGGCCGCTGATCGCGATGGGTTGGCTCGAGAGCGGAACGGTGCCGTCCATGAAGTCGGGATAGGTCGTGGCCCACATCCAGCTGTGCATACCCCCCATCGATGCACCCATCACCAGCCTGAGATGGTCGATCTTCAGCGTCTCGGTTACCAGCCGATATTGCGCCGAGACGAGGTCGGCATAGCGATAATGCGGAAACCGTGCCTTCAGCCCGTCGCTTGGCTTGCTCGATCCCCCACGGCCGATATTGTCCGGAATGATGATGAAATATCTGGACGCGTCGAGCGGCTTGCCCGGCCCGTAGAGCGGCTCCGCCATCTCGGGCCGAAGCCAGTCACTGCTGTCGCCGCTCGTGCTGTGGAGCAGAAGCACGGCGTTGAGCGGACGTCCCGTTGCGTCGCGCTGCAGCTTCCCGATCGTGACATAGTGCATCCTGAGTTCGGGAAGCACCTCGCCATCGGCGAACCGCATATTCGCGAAAATCGCGGTCTGCTCCTTCTGGTCGGGCCAGCTCTGCGCATGGGCGGCCGGCGCCAGGGCCGCCAGGAACAGCGCAAACGCCGTCATCATCTTGTTCATCGATATCCTCTCCAGCTGAGTTTCGTGCGGTCAGGTGCGGGTCGGCAAGCCCGGCAGGAGCTTGTCCAGCGTCACCGGATAGTCCCGCACACGGACGCCCGTGGCGTTGTAGATTGCGTTGATCACCGCCGCCGCCGATCCGCAGGTGCCGAGTTCGCCGATGCCCTTGGTCCCGATCGGCCCTGCCTTGTCGTCCCGTTCTTCGAGATGGATGGCGTCGATCGCGGGCACATCGGCGTGAACCGGCACATGATATTCGGCCATGTCGTGGTTCACGAAATAGCCGAAGCGCTTGTCGACCACCGCCTCCTCGGTCATCGCGCTGCCGATCCCGAAGACCATGCCGCCGATCTCCTGGTTGCGTGCAAGCTTGTGATTGAGGATCCGCCCCGCGGCGAACACGCCGAGCATGCGCCGCACGCGCATTTCCCCGGTGTCCATGTCGACACCGACCTCGCAGAAATGCGCGCCGAAGGCCGCCTGCACATTGCTCTTCGGTCCGCTATCGGGTTTGGAGACGCCGAGTATCTCGAGGCCGCCCGCCGGCACGAGCGAGGCGAGAGGAATGGGCTTGCCCGCGGCGAGGATCGTGCCGTCCTGGAAGCGCGCTGCGGCAGGATCGACTCCTGCCTTCTCGGCAAAGGCGCGGCAGAGCTTCTGACAGCCGTCATAGACCGAGGCGCCGGTCGACGAGACACCGATTGATGCGATCGAGCCCGAACCCTGCGGGAAGCTCGTATCGCCAAGCCGCACGCTGATCTTCTCGAGCGGGATCCCCGTCGTCTCGGCCGCGATCTGCGCGAACACGGTGTAGCTGCCGGTGCCGATGTCGGTCATCGAGGTCTCGATGACGAGAACTCCGTTCGCGTCGACCCTCAACAATGCCTGCGATGCGCGGACACCGTGATGGTGCATCGAACTCGCCACGCCCATCCCGACCAGCCATTTGCCGTCCCGGATCCGGGCGGGGCGGGAATCGCGCTTGCTCCATCCGAAGCGGCGCGCGCCGTCCTCCAGACATTCGACGAGGCTGCGGCTCGGATAGGGGCGGCTCGGGACCTCGGGATGCACCTGGGAGTCGTTGAGGATGCGCAGTCGTACCGGGTCCATCTTCAGCTTCTCGGCAAGCTCGTCGAGCGCGACCTCGAAGGTGAGCTGCCCCGTTGCCGTATGCGGCGCGCGCATCGCCGCGTTGACCGGGAGGTCAAGCGTCACCGTGCGGTGCGACGTCAGCCGGTTGGGCGCCGCGTACATGAGCCGGGTCTGGCGGGCGGCGGCTTCATAATAGCCCCGTCCCGGAAACTGCGCCGCCCAAACCTCATGCCCGATCGCGAGGAGCTTGCCCTTGCGGTCCGCCCCGAGCCGGATGCGCTGGATCGTGGCGCCCCGGTGGGTGGTGTGGTTGATGATCTGGTTGCGGGCGAGGGCGACCTTGACCGGTCGCCCGAGCTGGCGCGCGGCAAAGGCCGCCAGCACCGGGTCGGCATGCGTGCGAAGCTTCGATCCGAAGCCGCCGCCGACATAGGCCGCGATCACCCTGACCTTCTGGACAGGCACCTCCATCATGGCCGCAACGTCCGCGGCGCAGGTGTTGGTCATCTGATGCGAGGTATGGAGGATCAGCGTGTCGCCCTCCCAGCGCGCGGTGGAGGCCTGGGGCTCCATCATCATCGGCGACTGGTCGGGGGTGGTATAGGTTTCGTCCGTCGTAACCGGGGCCTTCGCAAAGGCCGTCGCGAAATCGCCCAGGTTGGAGTCGGTTACCTGGTCGATATCATTGGGATCCTCGTCATCGGGCTTCACGGCATGGGGGATGCCCGCGGCGAGATCATAGCTGCCGCGGGCATGCTCATAGCCGATCCGGATCAGAGCCGCTGCGCCGCGCGCCTGTTCGAAGCTCTCGGCGACGACGAACGCGACCGCCTGGCCGTGATGCTGGATCTCCGGGCCGCTGAGCTGCGAGACGAGATTGTTCCTGGGTGCCGACATCTTCGGCACATTCTTGTAGGTATAGACGAGCAGCACGCCCGGCGCGCGTTCGGCATCGACCGTGTCGATCCGCGTGACGCGCCCCTTGGCGATGCCGGAGAGGACGATCCAGCCATAAGCCATTTTCTGACCTTCGACCTGATACTCGTAGCTGTACGGCGCCTGCCCACAGACCTTCAGCGCCCCGTCTATCCGGTTGACCGACTTGCCGACCGACTTGCCGCCATCGAGCGGATGCTGTGCCTGCGGTGCGGTCATGCCTTCCGCCCTTCCTTCAGTGCCTGATCGATCACCGCATCGACGGTTCGCCGGAGCAGGGGGAGCTTGAAATCATTGTGGCCATAACCCCGCGCGCCCTCGAGCAGCTGGTCCATGGCCGCTTTCCGTGCCGCCGCACGGCCATCGGTGCCGATAAGGGCGGACTCGGCCTCGATCGAGCGCCACGGCTTGTGCGCGATGCCGCCAAAGGCCAGCCGGATGTGCTCGATGCGTGAGCCCTGCATCCGCAGCACCATGGCGACCGAGACCAGGGCGAAGGCGTAGGAGGCGCGGTCGCGAACCTTGCGATAGGCGTGCCTGCCGCCGAGCGGTGGCGGCAGGGTGACTGCGGTGATGAGGTGCCCGGCGGGAAGGTTGGTTTCGATATGCGGGCTGTCGCCGGGCAGGCGATGGAAATCGGCGATCGGAATCTCGCTTCGGCCGCCATCCGGTCCGATCGTCTCGACGACGGCATCAAGTGCGCGCATCGCCACCGCCATATCGGAAGGGTGGGTCGAGATGCAGGACTCGCTTGCCCCCAATATGGCATGGATCCGATTGAAGCCGCCGAGCGCCGCGCAGCCCGTGCCGGGATCGCGCTTGTTGCACGGCTTTGTCGTGTCGTAGAAATAGAAGCAGCGCGAGCGCTGAAGCAGGTTCCCGCCGGTCGTCGCCTTGTTGCGCAACTGCGCGCTCGCACCGGACAAAAGGGCACGGGAAAGGACCGGATAGCCCTTGCGGACTCGCGCATCGGCGGCGAGGTCGCTGTTGCGGACAAGGGCGCCGATGCGGAGGCCGCCCTGGGCGGTCGGCTCGATCTTCCCCATGTCCAGACGATTGATGTCGATGAGATGGGCAGGGCGCTCCACATCGACCTTCATGAGATCGAGCAGGTTGGTGCCCCCGGCGATAAAGCGCGCCTGTGCATGGTCACGAGCGGCGATGGCCGCCTGGCCCGGCGAGCTTGCACGCTCGAATGTGACGGCCCTCATGCCGCCTTCTCCGCGACGTCGCGAATGGCGGCGACGATATTGGGATAGGCGGCGCACCGGCAGATATTGCCGCTCATCCGTTCGCGGAGCTCGACATCGGTGAGCGCGGTCGGCGCCTCGAGATTCTCCGTCACATGGCTCGGCATCCCGCGCTTCACCTCGGCCAGCATGCCGACAGCCGAGCAGATCTGTCCGGGCGTGCAATAGCCGCACTGAAAGCCGTCATGATCGAGAAAGGCTTGCTGCATCGGATGGAGATTGTCGGGCATGCCGAGCCCCTCGATCGTGATGATCTCGTCGCCCTCGTGCAGCACCGCGAGGGTCAGGCAACTGTTGATGCGGCGGCCGTTCACCAGGATCGTGCAGGCGCCGCATTGGCCCTGATCACAACCCTTCTTCGTACCCGGAAGCTGCAGATGCTCGCGCAGCAGGTCGAGCAGCGTCACTCGTGGATCAAGCGACAGGGCGTGGCGCCGGCCATTCACCGACAGGTTCACCTCGACAAGGGGCGACGGTGTGTTCCGGCTCTCGGCCGCGACCGGATCCGCCGCAGCCGAAATGGCCACGACGCCCAGCGGCGCCGAAGCGATGAAGTCCCGGCGATTCAGGCCGCCGCCCTTATTCTTTTCCTTCATCGCCTTCTCCTCGCGCCGCCAACGGCGACACCTCGTCCGCTAGGCCGCTCACTTCGCTTCCGGCAACGCGTTCATGAAGTCGTTCAGCGCCGGTGCCCATAGGTCCGCATTCGTGTACGACAGATGGCCATGCGACTCCGGCGTCTCGGGGACCAGCACATAGGACCCGCGAGCAATCCGCTTTATCGCGGCCTCCATCGTACCGGCATCCGCCGGGTTGGCGGCATCGTCGGCGAAATTGATCGCCATGAGCCGCGCCGAGATCTTCTCGAGCGCAGGCGAGGGATCATAGTCCTGCGACGCCTCGCGGGCCCAGAGATCGTCGTTCACATCGAGCTTCAGCGCGTCTTCCTGCCACTTCCTGACCACCGCCGCGCCCGCTTGCGGGTTGGGCGCCATGCGCGAGAGATTCTCGTCATTCTCGGTCATCAGCCGCACAAGCGGCGCGACGACCGTCCATTGGACTGGCTTGCGCGTGTAGAATCCATTGTTCCAGTCGGGATCCTGGTGAACGGCATTGATCGAAATCTGCCGTGCCATCCAGTTTCGACCATGAAGGGGGGCCGGTTGCGCGACCATCGGCACCGCGCCGTCCATGAAGTCCGGATACAGGGTGGCCCAGAGCCAGGTGTGCATGCCGCCCATCGACACCCCGAGGACAAGGCGGACATGGTCGATCTTCAGGACCTCGGTCAGAAGGCGATGCTGCGCATTGACCATATCGCGATAGCGATAGTGCGGAAAGGCGCCGCGCAGTCCGTCGCTCGGTTTCGATGACCGGCCCGATCCGATGCTGTCGGGCATCACGATGAAATAGCGCGTTGCATCCAGCGGCTTGCCCGGCCCGAAAAGCGGTTCGGCCGTATCGGGGTTCAGCCAGTTCTTCGAGCTGCCGCTCGTGCTGTGCAGCAGGAGCACCGCATTGATCGCCCGCCCACTGGCATCACGCCGCAAGGTCCCGATCGTCACATAGTTGATCCTGAGCGCAGCCATGTGCGTGCCGTCATTGAAAGCCATGTCGCGGAGGACGGCGGTCGCCTCCTTTTGCCGCGGCCAGGTCGGCGCGGCTTTTTCTTGCGCGCCTGCCGGCGACGGCGCAAACGCCGGCAGCAACAGCGCAGCGGCTAGAAACGGTTTCCACACGCGACTGAACCTCTCATTTGATCCTCATTTCCGGGATTTGTTGAAAAGCCTAGGGCAATAGGCTTTTCAGTTCAAGGCTGGTGCCGGCTGCCTTGGCATTTATTTGGGTCAAACCCTGCGCTAACCGCTTGACCGCAGGGCGCGGGCCTCTATTTTAAAACCCATGTCAGCAGTCAAAGCAGGACCCGCTATTCGCGAGCCCATCGACCTCGATCGCCGAGGTGTCCTTCGATATGTCCAGTTGGCCGCGCACTTCCGCAGGAAGATCGAGACCGGCGAATGGACGAAAGGGGCGCAGATCCCGACGGTGGTCGAACTCTCCGAGGAGTTCAGCGTCGCCCGCGAGACGATCCGGCAATCGCTGAGCGTTCTGCAAAATGACGGCCTGATCGAACGCCACCGGGCGAAAGGGACCTTCGTCACCGGGAGCCAGAAGGAGCAGCTCTGGTGCGATCTGCACACCGACTATTTCGGTCTGTTGCAATCGCGTGAAGGCGCCCAGATCGAACTCATATCGGAAATCCGGCAGGCAAGCCTGCCAGGGAGCGTTGACGTCGGCGAGCCGATCGGGCGCTACCGGCATCTCAAGCGCCGGCATTGGCGCAACGGCGAGGCCTATATGTTCGCCGACGTCTTCATCTCCGAAGACCTGGTGAATCACATCCCGCGATCGGCATTCACCCGCAAGACCGCGCTCAAGATCGTCTCTGACATCCCCGGGAACGAGGTGGCGGAAGTCGAGCAGTTCATGACGATCGGCGCCGCCGACCTCGAAGTCGCGGAGATGTTGCACATGCAGCTTTCGGCGCCGGTCGCCAACGTCAATCGCTATGCGCTCGACGCCAAGGGTGGGATCATGCTCTTTGCCCGGGGAACCTATCGCGGCGACATCGTCCGCCTGAACATCAAGGCGAAATGACCTCGCGGAAGTCGTAGCGCCGCTGCGCGTTCAAGCTCAGGATCTGCAACGCGAGCTGCGGATTCTCAACCCAGCGCAGGAAGAGCCTCAGCAGGTCCGACGTGCTCGGCGGATTCTCCATCCGTACAAAGGGCCAATCCGTTCCCCAGAGGAGCTGCTTCGGATTTGCTTCGACCAGCGCGTCGTGGAAGGGCTTCAGGATATCGACGGCCGCGAGACTGTCGACCCGGCGGCAGACCGTGAGCTTCACCCAGACACTGCCCTCGCGCACGCGCGCGAGCAGTTCCTGAAAATGCGGATGGTCTGGCCCCCGCCGCACGTCGAAGCCGCCCATGTGATCGAGAACGACCGGAAGGCCGTGCGCCGCGATGCGATCGAGTTCAGCCAGGCTTTGCTCCAGGGGACTCCAGAGTTCCGCATGCCAGCCCATTCCGGCCATGCCCGACGCGAGCCGGTCAAGTGCGTCGAGGCTGACGGAACCGGCATAGCGGTCCCCGTTCGGCAGCCGCGATTCGATGAACCGCAGGCCACGCACGCCATGATCGTGCATCCGCACAAGCGCGTCATCGCTCACCGCACTATCGGCGACGCCAATCCCCCGGCAGCGATCGCCGGCGGCTGCGAGCGCGTCGAGCAAGGCCGTGACGTCCGTGCCATAAGGACTGGGTTGTACGAGAACGGCGCGTTCCAGACCCGCTTCAGCGGCGACGGCCAGGCGCAGGTCCGTCGGCGCGGCCGGCGTTTCATAGCTTGGCGGAAAGGGCAGGGGATAGCGAGCAAGGTTCGGAAAGACGTGCGAATGGCAGTCGCACGAAGCGCGTGGGACCGCGATGGCCTCCGGCTCCTGACCGGCGCCCCGCACGAGCGGCTCGCGATATGTCATTTCGCGAGCGCTGCGCTTACGCCGCGGCAGAGCAGGCCGTGATCGGTCCCGACCAGGAACCAGTTCGCCCCGCGGGCCGCATAGTCTTCGCGCTCGGCCGGGCTCGAGACCACCAGCCCGATGATCTTGTCAGCGGGTGTGATGCGGGTGAGCATCGCGTCGACCGCGGCATCGACTTCGGGCCCTTGCGCGGTATAGCCCATGGCAAGCGCCAGATCGGCTCTGCCGATGAGGAGGCCGTCGACGCCCGGGACAGCAAGAATGGTTTCGACATTATCGACCGCGACCGGATGCTCGATCTGGACGATGACTTTGGCTCGGTCCCCGCGCGCAACGGCGTCCGCCATCGTCGCCTTGCCATAGCCGGCGTGGCGGGTGCTGCCCGAATAGCCGCGTATCCCGCCCACGAAGCGCGCCGCGCGCACGACGGCCTGCGCCATCTCGGGCGTGTCGACATGGGGGACCACAACGCCGCAGGCGCCGAGATCGAGCGCGGATTGGATGCCGGCGGGCCCCTGGTCGCGCACCCGCACATAGAGCGGCAGATCGACCGCGCGCCCGGCGAGCATCATCAGGTCGAGGTCGCGATCCCCGAAAGGGGCGTGCTCGGCGTCGATGACGGCGAAATCGAGCCCGCTATTCTCGAGCACCTCAACGATATGCGGCGAGAGCGTCTTGATGAAGATGCCGCACCGGATGGCGTCGCCGGGCCCCTGGCTCACGAATGCACCTTGGGCAGCGCCGGATCCGCATAGTCGGCCCAATTGAACACGAAGCCCTTGGCGATGAAGTCCCGGCGCGGCGGCGCGAAGATATCGATCAGGATATGGGGCTGGTCGCCCACGCCCTCGGTCGTGTGAACGATCTCGGGCGGAACGATCAACAGCGTGTCGCGTCCCGCCGGAAGATGGCCATCCTCGCGCCAGAGGTTGGCGTTCGCCGACCATTCCGTCCGGACATGGTGGACGAAGTTGCCCTCGATCGCGAGCGAGCCCTGCTCGAAATCGGCGTGCGAATGGGGGCTCAGCACCGTGCGGTCGCGGGGCCCCGCATATTCGACCCAGTTGATGCTCATCGTGGCACTCTGGATGAATTTGATGCGGGTATTGCCTGGCGGCGGCAGGACCTCGTCGATCGGCAGCACGGCAAGACCGGTTCCCCGATTGGCGAAGGATTCTCCGATCGGCGCTACGCGACTGTCGTCGACGGCATATTGCGCGGCGTTCACGGCATCCTCGACCGGGACGTCGTTCCGCTGGGTCGCGAGGACATAAATCCGCCCGCCCATAGCGGCCGTGAACTCATAGGCGCCCGGTGGAACGATGACGACGCTCCGGCTTCCGATCGCCGTGTCGCCGTCCCCGATGACGATCGTCCCGGCCGCTTCGATCACGAGCAGGATCGTCTCATGCTCGCTGTCCACGGCGAGCACCTCGCCGGGCGTGGTGTCGATGCGCTCGACAAAGAAGTTCTGGCCGCGTGCCAGCTTGCGATTACCCCCGCCGTTCAGGTCGACGACGATGGCGTTACGATCTGTTTCCGCCATTTTGACCCTCAATATGTTGCTTCATTGGCCCGAGAGAACTGGCGCTCCAGTTCGAAACTCGGTTGTGAAATCGCGTATTCGGCGCCGCCCAGCCGCGTGACCGGGTTGGCGAGCGCCGTGTCGAAATGGCCATCGTCATGCAGATAACCGGCGGCGATATGCATTCCGACGACCCGGCCGAAGGTTACGTTCGTCTCCGGTCCTTCGTCACCGCCGCCGATCGAGACGATCTTCATGACCTTGCATTCGAGCGAGCAGGGCGAGGCCGCGACCCGGGGCGGGGCGACGAACCGGCTCGCCGCCTTCTCGATCCCGACGAATTCGAACTCGTCATGGCCGAATGGAACCGGCGTCGAGGTCTTGTTCATTACCTCGACCAGGTCATGGCTGACGAGATTGAACACGAATTCGCCGGTCACGCGGGCATTGTTAAGTGTATCCTTTGCCTGACGGTCTTCGGGTGTGTTGCACGAAAAGATCAGGACGGGCGGCAGGTTGGAGACGATCGTGAAGTAGGAGAAAGGCGCAAGATTGGCCGTGCCATCGGGATTCAAGGTACTGATCCACCCGATCGGGCGGGGCGCGATGATGGCATTGAAAATGCCTCGCTTGTATTCGTCCTTCAACGTATCGATGAATAAGGGCTCACTGTTTGTCATGCATGACTCGCTGAACTGTCGAAGCGTGGCGTAATCACTTTCCCGTCAGGGCCGTTTTGCGCCGCCGCTCGAGATTCTCAAGAATAGCGGGCAGCCGCTCCTGCGCCTGGGTTGCCAGATCGTCGTAGATCGAATTGCCATGCGCATCGATGCCCACTGTCAATGGGCCCAGCTCCGCAAGTCTCAGGCGGCTGAGCCGGAAATGTGACGGAAAATCGTTCCAGGCGACGTCGATGACATCGGCAATGCCCGCCGAGAGCATCGGGCTTCCTCCGCCCAGCAGCGACACATAGACGCAGCCGGCCTCCTTCAGCGCCGCCACCGACGTGGCGCTGAGGCCGCCCTTCCCGCCGACGATCCTGAGGCCGAGCTCCTTGACGAGCCTGGGCATGAAGCTGTCGAAGCGCATGCTCGTCGTCGGATTGACATAGTGGATCGTGTAGTGCTCGTCGCCGTCCCGCTTCTCGACCATATGCGGGAGATGCAGGAACGCGCCGGTAACAGGCAGGGGCAATGGTTCGCCCTTGTCCAGAAACTCGATGATGCGCTTGTGCGCGGGCAGCCCTCCCGTCACGGTGATCTCGCCCGACAAATAGACGAGATCGCCGACACGCAGCTGTTCGATGTCCGCGGCCGTCGGGGGCAGGGTCAGATGGTATTCGGCCATCAGAAGATCCTTTCCACCGTGCCGTCGCTGTGCAGGCGCGCCTTCGCACGCCGATTGATCCAGCAATTGAAGCAGACCGCGACCGGCGTGTAGCCATGGCCGAACGCATAATCGATATGGACGCCTAACGCGGTGGTCGAGCCGCCAGTGCCCATGGGCCCGAAGCCGGTGGCATTCGCGGCCTCGGTCAGTCGCTCTTCCATCGCCTGCAGCATCGGCTCGGGATTCTCGCTACCCACGGGCCGATAGGTCGCTTTGACGGCGAGTTTCGCGGCCATGTCGAAATTTCCGCCGATGCCGACGCCGACCACGACCGGCGGGCAATGCTGCGAGCCCGCGGCGATGATCGCCTTCATGACATGTTCTTCGATGTCCCCGAGCGAAGGCGAGATGAAGGTCTCGATCGTCGCCCAGCGCCCCGATCCGAGCGCCTTCGGGATGCAGGTGATGTCGATATAATCCGCATCCCCGACCAGATCGACGCTGATCGCGGGGATTTCCTTGCCGGCATGGCCCCGCTCGTTGGTGAGCGGGTTGTTGATATGCTTGAGGAGTGGCGGCTGAATCGTCTCTGCGAGATGTGCGAAGCCGCGTACGATAGCCTTTTTGAGGTCGCCCGACCACTTCGCCCGACCGCCGATTTCGAGCAGATAGATCGGGAATCCGCTGTCCGAGCAGACGAACTTGTCATTTGTTTCCGCGGCGATCGCGCTCTTCAGCATGAGGTCGAGCGTGGCCCTTGCCGCAGGGATTTCCTCGCGATCTCGAGCGATCGCGAGCGCCTGTTTGGTGTCATCCGGTACCTTGCGAAGCGCGTCGGAATACAACCGCTCCGTAACCTCCTGAACAAGCTCCTCCGTTATCATTATCTTCTTTCAATGACCTACTGTTATGGGCTAAGAGCTAGTCAGGCCACCTGAGAGTGTCAAGCCACAAAACCGGAGAGTCGAAACTATGGCCAACCCTTCTCGCAAGCCACCAATCCTCGTCATCGGAGCAGTGGCTGGCGATATCAAGCTGGCAATCGCACCTTACTTTGACCTTGTTGAATGGGTTATGGAAGGGAGTGAGGCGAGGTCCGCTTCGAACATACCGAGCGACATTCGAGCGGTCCTGACCCGAGCGATGCTGGGCCTTCCCTCGTCAGTCATGGACGCATTGCCGAGTCTCGAGCTCGTCCTCTCTTTCGGAGCGGGCGCCGAGTTCATCGATTTTGCGGAGGCCGAGCGCCGCGGTATCACCATCGTGCACACGCCCGATGAACTGACGGAAGATGTCGCGGACTATGCGATCGCGATGACCTTCGCCGCGCAGCGCCAGCTCCGCCAGGCTGACGCGACGGTTCGCGGGGGGCTGTGGGGCGCGAAGCCGCCATCGTTCACGCGGCGTATCACCGGCGCACCGATCGGGATCGTCGGGGTTGGCCGGATCGGGATGCGGATCGCCGAGAAAGCGGCGGCACTCGGCATGGAAGTCCATTATCACAGCCGGAACCCGCGCGCGGAGACAGGTTTCACCTATCATGCGGCCGCTGTCGACCTTGCCCGTTCGGTCGATATCCTCGTCCTCGCTTGCGCCGGAACGCCCGAGACGCGCCATCTGGTGGACGCGAATGTGCTCGAGGCGCTTGGCGATGGGGGCATCATCGTCAATGTCGCGCGCGGAAGCGTCATCGACGAGGAAGCGCTGATCGAGGCGCTCGAAGAGCGCCGCATCGGGGGCGCGGCGCTCGACGTCTTCGCGTCCGAACCCAGGCCTGATCCGCGCCTTCTCGATCTCCCCAACGTCCTCCTGTCGCCGCATGCCGCATCGCTGACCTTCGAGGGCCGGGCGGATGCCATCGCGCGGCTGGTCGAGGGCGCCAGAGCCTATGTCGCCGAACAACAAGAAGCGAATTGCGCCGGCTGAGCCCGGTTTGGAAGAGGGTTAATGATGATGAACACTGCGCCGGCGCTATCCCGGGACGACAAGGCGATACTCGACAAGACGATCTGGCGGGTCATGCCATTGGTGGCGCTCTGCATGGCCGTTGGGACCATCGACCGGTCCAATATCGGTTTCGCGAAACTCAGCATGGCCGAGGATCTGGGAATGAGCGAAGCCGCTTTCGGCTTTGGATCCTCGCTCTTCTATGTCGGCTATCTTCTTTTCGAAATCCCAAGCGCTCTCGCGGCCCATCGCTACGGCGCGCGGACCTGGTTCGTGCGGATCATGGCAACCTGGGGCCTGGCAACGCTCTTGCTGGCGCTGACCAATTCGGCGACCACCTTCTACATCCTGCGCTTCGGGCTGGGGATGGCCGAAGCCGGATTGTATCCGGCACTTCTCTACTATGTCTCGATCTGGTTCCCCAAATCGCAGCAGCCGCGCGCCATGGCGTTCCTGACGGTCGGAAGCGCGCTCGGCAATGGCGTCGGGGCCCTGATCTCGGGCCCGCTACTCGACATGTCGGGCGTCGGCAGCCTCCAGGGCTGGCAATGGATATTCATCGTCACCGGCATCATGCCGATGGCGACGATTTTCCTGGTGCTCTGGAAGCTCAAGGACAGCCCTGACCGCGCCGACTTTCTCGACGAGCAGGAGCGCTCCCGGCTCATTGAGCTCATCGAGCGGGAAGCGACGCCCGTAGCCAAATCGCCAAAGCCCTGGGCGACGCTCGCGGACCCGCGCGTCCTCGGCCATGGCCTTATCTACGCCGTCATTCTGACCGCGTTGTTCGGCGTGATCTACTGGTCGCCGAGCGTCATCAGGACCTTCGGCGTCACCGGAACCCAGAACGGCTTGTTGGTCGCCCTGCCCTGGGCGATCGACATCGTCCTGTTGCTGACGCTGCCCAAGCTGCTTTCGACCACTCGCAGCGTGCTCATCACCATGATCTCGCTTTGCGTCGTGGGCGCGCTCACGGCGGGCCTCGCCGCGGCGAACGAAAGCCATCTGCTGCGCTATTTCGCGTTGCTGGTCGGCATCCCGTGCATCTCGCTCACGCTAGGCCTCTACTGGACCTTCCCGGTGCGGATCTTCCGTGGAGCGAGTTCGGCGGCGGCAATCGCCGCGATCAGCATGATCGGCAATTTCGGCGGTATCGTCGCCCAGAATGCGATGCCCGCCGTTGCCAAGGCAGGGGGCGATCCCTCGGCGGCCCTGGCGGTACCGGGCCTCTGCCTGTTCGCCATTCTCATTGGCTGCGTCATCGCCTTCATGCGCGAACGCGGAGCCGGGTTGAACGCACCTCCGGCCAGCCGTGCGGCATCGGAAATCTGAGGATGGAAACTTCCCGCTTGCCGGAACCGGCTTCGGTCCTGCCGAGGAATGACAACACAATGGAGAATGGCACTATGTCTCGTAATTTGGTGGCGATGGTATCCGGGGCGCTCGCGGCGGCGGGCCTTGTTCTTGCCGCGCCCGTCGCCGCGCATCATTCCTATTCCGCGTTCGACCGCAGCAAGACGATCACGCTCAACGGCACGATCTCCGAGCTCGAATGGACCAATCCGCATACCTATGTCGTCCTTCTCGTAAAGGGGAAGGGCGGGGCACAAGCCCGCTGGACCATCGAAGGCAATCCGCCCGCCGGCATGGCGCGCGACGGTTGGAAGAAGTCGGGCGCCAAGGTTGGCGATATCGTCACGATCGTTATCAATCCCCTGCGCACGGGCGGAAGCGGCGGTCACTATGTCTCCGCGATCCTGACGGGCGGCGTGAAGGTCGGACCGCCAAAGGGCTGATTCTGCTGCGGGTCGATATCGTGCAGCCATCCGGCCCCATTCGGCCGGTCAACGCCCTAATGTAAGGACAAGGACAGATGAAAGTCAGGGGACGGATTTGCGCTTGCCTGACGGCCGCGCCCACAATGCTGGCCGTCGCGATGTTCCTGGGTGCGAGCGGTGCAGCCGCCCAGAGCGATGCGCCGAACAAGGATCCGCGGCCGGCGAAGGTCGCGGATGTCGATCTTGCCAAGACCGACATTGAATATGCCGATCCGGCCGTGCCGAACATCTCGGGCTTCTGGCGGCCCGATCCCAAGGTGGAACTCGAACGCTTCTTTCTGCTGGACGGGACCCAACTCCCGCAGCGAAACGAAACGGGCCAGGACGGCTTTCCCTACAAGCCGGAATGGCAAAAGGTCTATCAGGCCAGGCGCGACTCCGAGCACAAGGGCTTGCCCTATGGCGACCCGCAGGCAGCCTGCTGGCCGGCCGGCCTCTACAAGAATTATGTCGGCTTCCCGGCACCGATGGAGATCACCCAGACACCCGGTCGCGTGCTGATGATGTTCCAGCGCATGTCGCCCACCCGCCGGATCTACACCGACGGCCGGCAGCACCCGGGGGGCGACGATCTCATGCCGTCCGCAGATGGCCATTCGATCGCTCATTGGGAAGGCAAGACCCTCGTCGTCGACACCATCGGCCTCCGACGGGAGTTCACCCTCTCGTCTTCGCCGGGCATGCCGCATTCCTCCAAGCTTCACGTTACCGAGCGCATAACGCGCACCGATCCCGTGACACTGACCCTCGAGATTGTCCTCGACGATCCGGTCGCCTTCTCCCAGCCCGTCAAGAATACGCTGACCTACAAGCTTTGGGTCAATGACGGGATGGTCGAGGACTTTTGCACCGACAACAATCGCGACTGGCCCGATCGCGACCTGATCGTCCATCTCGATACCGAACCGCGCAAACGATACGGCTTCGACCTGCCGGAAGAGCCGGAGGAATGACCGCGGGTCCCGTAAGGGGCCGGTTCGTCACAGCTTCCGCGACAAGATTGCGAGAAGGGGCTTGCGGCCCCGATTATCGGGCGCTAATAGCCCTTATAACCTAAAACACTAGGTCTTAGGGTTTCTAAGGGCGAGACCGGAGTTTCTCACTGGGAAATGGCGGTTTTCTGCTGTTTTATGTGGATTGTCAGGCGCGATCATGTCGCCTGTTGCAGAGAAAGCCTTGGGATTAGGGCAAAGGTCCAGCCGGGCAAAGGGGAGAGGATAGAATGACAAAAGAAGTTCGTGCTGTATTTCTTGCGGGCGCTGCCATGAGCGCGCTCATCTCGTTTGCCGGTGCCGCGCAGGCGCAGGAAGTCGCGCCCGGCGCCGATGCGGAAGCGGAGGCGGTCAGTGCAGATATCATCGTGACCGCGCGCAAGCGCTCCGAGAGTGCGCAGACCGTTCCGATCGCGATCGACGCACTCACCGCGACCGACCTTGCCAACGGCAATGTCACCAACATCGACGATATGAAACGCTTCTCCTCGGATCTGAACATCCGCACCCGCGCCGACAACACGGCGGACGTCTCGATGCGCGGCGTCGGCTCGTTCGGCCTGACGCCCGGTGTCGGCTTCTATGTCGACGACGTCCAGGTTTTCGAAGGCCAGACCGCCCGCTTCTCGGACATCGCGCAGGTGGAAATCCTGAAGGGCCCGCAAGGCACCCTCTATGGCGGCGCCAGCATCGGCGGCGCGATCAAATATGCGACGAAGCTGCCGACCGAAAAGTTCGAGGCCGAGGCCACGCTCGAAGGTGGCGGTTATAACAGCATCTATGGCAACGCGATCGTATCGGGGCCGCTGTTCGACGGCCTCAACGCCCGCATCAACTATTTCCACAACTCGACCGATGGGTTTGTCTACAATTCCGTCACGGGCAGTCGCAAGGCGGGCCTCACCGATGAGGACGGCTTGCGCTTGACGCTCGACCATCCGGGCCGGACCCACATCACGTTCCACTTCACGATGGACCTGATCGACACGGGCAATTCCAACCTCTATCGCGTCGCGGCGAGCCCGGAAGACGCCGGTCTTAGCATCACCCATGGCAGCCCGGACCATTTCAAGCGCGACATCTATTCGGGGTCGCTCGCCATCCACCACGAGATGAACGATGATCTCGAGTTGACGTCGATCACCTCGGGCTTCGTCTCGGATTCCGACACCATGACCGACGTCGACAAGATCGCGACGCCGCTGGTCAACAGCGTGGGCGAAACGCACCGGGAGGTCTATAGTCAGGAAATCCGCGTTGGCACGACGGGCAATTCGCCCTTCCAGTGGCTGGTTGGCGGCTTCTTCCAGGCCAATGACTATCACAAAATCCTGACATCGACGAGCTTCTTCCGCTTCCCCGCAACCCCGGCCAATCTGGCCAATCCGGCAAACTACAATGTCAGCGCGTCGAATGTCGTGCAGAAGGTGCGCACCTATGCGCTCTTTGCGAACGCCACTTACGCGACCGGGCCATGGGCCCTCGAACTCGGCGCGCGCTACGGCCGCGACGAGCTTTCGCTTCGCGATCCCCGGGACAATCTGTTTCCGATCGGCTCGCCCAGCTATGTCGAGAACAACGGCAATGCCCTGCTGCCGCGAGGCTCGATCTCGTACAAGTTCGCGCCCCGGATCATGGGCTATGCCACGATCTCGCGTGGCGCCACGCCCGGCGGCGCCTATGAGGGCTTCACGTCCGCCAACGTGCCGTTCCTCGAAACCTATCGTCCCGAGAAGACCTGGAACTACGAGCTGGGCTTCAAGTCGACCATCCTGGGTGGCGTCCGGTTCAACGCGGCCGCCTTCTACATCAAATATACCGATCGCCTCTTCCAGATCACCGAACTGCAAGGTGGCGGCGGCAACATCGTGACCGTCAACCGCAATATCGGCCCCTCGACGAACTATGGCGTCGAGGCCGATCTCGATATCCCGGTGACGAATTCGCTCCACCTCAATGCGAGCGGCAGCTGGCT
The DNA here is from genome assembly GCF_058809095.1 of Sphingomonas sp. GW821-FHT10F11. Lineage (NCBI taxonomy): Bacteria > Pseudomonadati > Pseudomonadota > Alphaproteobacteria > Sphingomonadales > Sphingomonadaceae > Sphingomonas > Sphingomonas sp. GW821-FHT10F11. The sequence continues at coordinate 70,307 of NZ_JBXASH010000012.1, read as the reverse complement.
GCATGCGGCCTGGGACAATGCGCTCTTCTTCGACGCGAACACGCGCACGACGATCAACCTCGACGGCAAACAGGTGCCCTGGGCGCCCAAATATCAGGCGCGCCTGGGCTTCAACTGGAACCATGGGTTCGACAATGGCTGGCGTCTCGGTCTGCGCGGCGACATCGCCTTTACCGGCCGCCAATTCTACTACCCCTCGGCCATCTACAGCGGCGCCCCCTATAACCTGACCAGCGTCGGGGCGAGCATCGAGAAGGGGTCCTTCCGTCTCTATGGCTCTGTCAGCAATCTCTTGGACCGCATCTACAACCAGTCGTTCATCAGCGGCGCGGAAATCGGCGCGCCGCGCAACTCGGCACAGATCGCTGCGCCGCGCACCTGGTCGATCGGCTTGACCTACAAATACTGATTTTCGACGTCCGGGCGCGCCCGGACAGCATCCTCCGCGCCTGGAGTCTGGCGGGACAGAAACGGGAGACGTACATGGCAATATTCCTCAAAGCAGGCATCTTCGTCGCGGCGCTGGGCTTGCTCGCGAGCGCCGCGGATGCGCAAAACGCCAACGCGATCGAGAGCAAGCCCGACCTGACCGCCGAGGCGGCGAAGATCATCGGCGACACCTGCGTCGAGATGGCACGCAAGAATGGGTGGCATCAGGCGGTCACCATTCTCAATGCCCGCCAGCAGATCCTCTATTTCTACCGCATGGACGGCACCAGCGACATCGGCGCCGAGACCTCGGGCCTGAAGGCGAAGACCGCTTTCTATACCCGCCGCATCGGCCGCGACATCGGTCAGCTCAATCCCGAGTTCCTGCGCGACCGCGGCCTGCTCGCCTCGCCGGGGGGCATTCCGGTGCTCGTCAATGGTGCCCTTGCCGGTGCCGTGGGCGTTGGCGGCGGTGTCAGCATCAACGATCATCAGTGCGGCATGGCCGGCCTTGAGAAGGTCGGGTTGGCGCCCAAGACCGTTCCGCCGGAAGCCCTGACGGCGCGCGAAGGCCACTAACCGCATCTGGCTGTTATAAAACTATAAACATGTGTTAATATGTATTCCGACTCGAACTGGCTCGTGGCGAAGGGACAAACCTTTGAACTCACCGCGCATGGCTCTTCTCGCCATCACCGTGTCGGCACTCATGTGCTGGGGGGGCATACAGGCGGCTGCGCAGGGCGACGCCCAGGCTCCTGCGCAGTCGGCCCAACCACAGGCCCCTGTGCAGCCCGCCCGTCCGATGACCTTCTTCGTCACCGGCAGGCCGCTCGGTGACGGCGGAAATCTTGGCGGTCTCGCAGGGGGCGACGCGCACTGCCAGAAGCTCGGTGCCGAAGCCGGGCGCGGCTCTGCCACATGGCGGGCCTATCTGTCGACGCAGGGTCCGGGCGCGGTGAACGCGCGCGACCGTATCGGCAGCGGCCCGTGGTACAATCAGAAGGGCGTCATGGTCGCGCCCGATCTGGCGCACCTCCACGGCGATACGCTGGAGATGGCCAGGCTAGGCATCATGCTTGGCCGCGGGACCGCGCTGACCGAGACGGGTGAAACGATCCCGGGCTTCGGCGAGCAGCCGAATCGGCACGACATCCTGACCGGCACGATGCCCGATGGCCGCGCCTTTCCGCCGGGCGAGGACCGCACATGTCACAACTGGACGAGCAATGGTGATGGCCATGCGCAGCTTGGGCATAGCGACAAGAATGGCGGCGGCAACGGCTCGTGGAACTCATCCCATCCGAGCCGGTCATGCAGCCAGCCAGCCCTGGTCCAGACCGGCGGCGTGGGATTGCTCTATTGTTTCGCTGCCGATTGAGGGCCGCATCATGGCCGAATGAGATGGGCTTTGCCGAGCTATACCGATGATAGGACTGAAGAATGCCCCATATTAGCGACGAAGAACTCGAACAATTGATCCCCGCGGAGGAATTGTCCTTTCGTTCGCCTCTTCCGACCCGGATCATTGCGAGCACCGAATATTTCCCCGAGCCGCAAACGGCCAAGCAAAAAGCGGTCGAGGTCCGCCTGAAGGCTGTCGGCGCCGAGCGCGCCGCGAAGCTCGGCCTCAGCCGCCGCAAATTCTTCCAGACCGCCGCCGGCATGGCGACCGCCTTTGCCGTGATGAACGAGGTTTATGGCAATATCTTTGCCGTCTCCGAGGCCGAGGCGGCCACGCCCGAGCTCGCCGACGAACTCCGCGCCAAGCTCGCCAGACAGAATGTCTTCGACGGCCACACGCACTTCCTGCGCGAGGACACGCGCCTCACCAGCCTGCTCCGCATGCGCCAGGCCGTCGGCAAGATGGGCTGGAACGGCGATCTCGCCGGCAAGGAACAGACGATCGAGAGCCTCCAGTTCGCGAACTATTTCAAGGAAATCTTCCTCGACAGCGACACGGTCGTCGCCACGATCAGCAATTCACCGTCCGAGGTCGAGGCCGACTGGTTCCTCACCAACAAGATGGCCTTCGATGCGCGTGACAAGGTCAATGCCTTTGCGGGATCGAAGCGCATGTATGCCCATTATACCTTCAATCCGCACGAGCCGGGCTGGCTCGAGGGCATCGAGCATGCGCCGGCGTTCGCTCCGGTCGGCTGGAAGGGCTATACGATCGGCGACAACACGAACAAGAATCTGGCCAAGCCCTGGCGCCTCGACGACGAAAAGCTGATGTATCCGGCCTATGAGCGGATGTTGAAAGCCGGCGTTACGCAGATCTGCATCCACAAGGGCCTGTTTCCGCCTTCCCTCGAGCAGAAATTCCCCACGCTCGCCGGATATGCCGACGTCAGCGACGTCGGCAAAGCAGCAAAGGATTGGCCACAGCTCCAGTTCGTGATCTTCCACTCCGGCTATCGCCATGTCGGCGACCCGAACTGGACCCCGGACATGGCCATGGCCGAATGGGAGCGCACTGGCCGCAGTTCCTGGGTCACGGACCTTGCCGAGATTCCCGGGAAATATGGCGTCGACAATGTCTATGGCGACCTGGGGCAGATCTTCGCCTATACGGCAATCGCTCAGCCGCGCCTTGCCGCCGCGCTCATGGGCACGCTGGTCAAGGGGTTGGGCGCCGACAAGATCCTCTGGGGTACCGATGCCGTCTGGACCGGCTCGCCCCAATGGCAAATCGAAGGACTCCGCCGCCTCGAAATTCCGGAAGACATGCAAAAGCGCTTCGGGTTTGCACCCTTGGGGCCGGCCGACGGCCCCATCAAGCGCGGCATCCTCGCCGAGAACGGCTACAAGCTGTTCAAGATCGATCCGAAAGAGACGCGCCGGGACAGCGACAAGGTCGCCATGATCAAGGCCGACTATATCAGGAACGGCCCCAATCCCAGCAATATGCGCTATGGCTATGCGCGCCGCGCCTCCGCCTGATCGACGGATCGGGCGACGGACTCTCGCGCTGGCCAGCTAACCTGCCGGGACGATCAGGAACACTGAAACAGGGCGGGCGGGGCGGCATGAAGTTACTGGGGAAATTGTGGTTCCAGGTGGTGATCGGAATGGTCGCGGGCGTTCTCCTCGGCCACTTCGCGCCCGATATCGGCGAGAAGATGAAGCCGCTTGGCGACGCCTTCATTGCCCTCATCCGGATGATCATCGGGCCGGTCGTCTTCTGCACCGTGGTCCATGGCGTGGCGAGCATCAACGATGCCCGCCGTGTCGGCCGAGTCGTGGCCAAGTCGCTGAGCTATTTCATCGCCGTCACCGTCTTCGCGCTGCTGTTCGCGCTCGTCGCGGTCAACATCTGGCAGCCGGGCGCCGGCATGAATGTCGACGCCACCACCATCGATACGAGTTCGATCGCCACCTATACCCAGAAGGCGCACGAGACCGGCCTCGTCCCCTTCTTCCTCGGCATCATCCCGACGACCTTCGTCGCCGCCTTCGCGCAGCAGGATGTGCTCCAGATTCTCTTCGTCTCCCTGCTGTTCGCCTTCGCGCTCGGCCGCCTGGGCGAGAAGGGACAAGGCCTGGTCCGTGTGGTGGAGACACTGAACGGCGTCTTCTTCAGGATCGTCGGCTTCATCATGTGGGCCGCGCCCATAGGGTCCTTCGGCGGCATCGCCTTCACCGTTGCCAAGTTCGGGCTCGGCTCGCTCGCGGCCCTGGGATCCCTGATCGCCGAATTCTATCTCGTCTCGATCGTTTTCGTTCTTATCGTCTTCGGCGGCATCTGTTGGATGGTGGGGATCAACCTCTTTCGCTTCATCGCCTATTTCCGCGACGAGGTGGTCGTGGTCGCCGCGACGACGTCGACCGAGACGGTCCTTCCGCGCCTCATGGAAAAGCTCGAGGATCTGGGCTGCGACGAGGCAGTGGTCGGTCTGGTCGTCCCGACGGGCTATTCTTTCAATCTCGACGGCACCTGTCTCTATCTCGCGACCGCAGCCATGTTCCTCGCCCAGGCGACGAACACGCCGATGAGCATCGGCGAGCAGCTCGCGCTGATGGCGGTCCTGCTCGTCACGTCCAAGGGGGCCGCGGCTGTCCCCGGCGCCGCCTTTGTCGTCCTCGCGGCGACACTCGGCACGCTCCATACCATTCCCGTTGCCTCGATCGCGCTCATACTTGGCATCCATCGTCTCATGGCGGAGGCGCTCACGCTGGTGAATCTGCTCGGCAATGCGCTTGCCGCGATCGTCATCTCACATTGGGAAGGAGCCCTCGACATGACAAAATTGCGTGCCCGTCTCGGTTGAGCGAAGACCAAATCCAGCCGCTCGGCATGGGTTGTAAAACCTAAAAACCTTGTTTAATAGGTTTTATCGACTCCTGGAGAAGCTGAACAACAAGGGAGAGGGGTATGTCGGCCTCACATTCTATGCTTTCGCTCAGCCAGTCCATGGCGGAGTGGCCGGTCAGTATCTGGATCGGCGAGACCGGGTGGGTCATTCCCGTCGTCCAGAGCGTTCATATTCTCGCCATTGCGGCCGTCATGTCGTCCATAGCGCTGATGAACCTGCGGCTGGCGGGCTTCATTGGCCGCGGCCAATCCGTTCGTACCATGGCGGCCTGGTTCCTTCCGTGGATATGGTGGGGGCTTCCCGTTCTGCTTGCGACCGGTCTCATCATGGTGGTCGGCGAACCGGAGCGCGAACTCACCAGTGCCTATTTCTGGAGCAAGATGGCGATGGTCGTCATCGTCTCCGGGGCAACGCTCTGGCTGCAGAACAGCCTGGACGACTGCGCGTTCAGCGAAATGCCCGGGAGAAAACGGCTGGTCGTACGCTCAACGGCGCTCGTCTCGCTCGTCTTCTGGGTCGCCATCATCTTTTGCGGTCGCTGGATCGCCTACGGCTGAGCCGGTCCGAGAAGAGAGGATAATCAGAAATGTCGCTCTATGGTCTTTGCGCCTGGATCGAGGCACAGCCCTTCGCGGTCGCCATCGCCGAATCCGACTGGATGTTCCCGGCGATCGAGACGATCCATGTGCTCGCCCTCGTTATCGTCATTGGCACGATTGCCCGGCTCGACCTGCGCTTGCTTGGGGTTTCGCGACGAGACGTCGGTGTACTTGAGCTTTCAGCTGAGACGCTGCCCTGGACCTGGGGCGCGTTCGTGCTTGCGGCGATCTCGGGTACGCTGATGTTCTGCTCGGCCGCGACCAAATATTACGACAATATCCCGTTCCGCATCAAATTCCTGCTGCTGGCGCTCGCGGGGGCCAACATGGCCTACTTCCACCTCACCGCCTACAAGACGGCGCAAAACTGGAACCATGATATCCCGACGCCGCGCGCCGCGCGCGTGGCCGGATCGCTTTCGTTGCTCTTGTGGACCTTTGTGGTCTTCGCTGGCCGCTGGATAGGTTTCGTCTGACCTCTCAGGGATTGGAATTGGGCATGCGCTCGTCCGGGAATTGCTGCGGCGCGCGCCCGTTCCAGATCTTGTCGACCTGAAGCGCCGAGGCGACCAGCAGCTTGCCGCCGAGATTCTGGTCGCCCAGGGTGTCGACCCGGAGCAGTGCCTCATAGGACTCCGCATTGCCCGCCATCGTCGCCATGGCCTCCAGGTTCGCCCGATGGGTGACGAAGTCGGATGCCTGCATGACGGCTGCATCGCGCGTACCCGCGATGATCACCACCGAGGTGTTCACCGGCCCGGGAAAGCGGCTGATATAGGCATAGTCCATACGTGGCTGATCATCGTCGCTGCGATCGGGAGAACCGGCATAGGTCCGCCCCGTCCTAAGGTCGACGAGCACGTCATAGGAGTTGCCGACCTTGAAACGCGACCCGTTGAAGACAGGGCTGCGCAGCCGGCCGAGGCCGCTCAGATAACCGAGATAGACGATGTTCTGGAGCCGCAGCATGCCAGGCGTCAGGTCGGATGCCGAGACCACCCTGGGGCGCTCGCCCGTATCCATGATCGGCAGAATGTCGCGCAAGCCCCGCGCCACGCCGATCGGATAATAGCGGAGGCCCACATCGACATAACGGCCGGCGAGGCGCGGATCCTCCATGATCCTCTCGTCGAGATCATAGCGCGAATTGACCGAGAACTCACGGACGAGCCGTGACACATTTCCACTCTGGTCGGCCTCGCCGAACATATAATAGTCGCCGAGCACGATCGTCGTCTGATGCCTAGGTGCGAGCGCGGCCGCCCAGAAGGGGGCCTGGCGCACTTCCTCGAGTTGTGTATGGGCGATGCTCTGCCGCGGCAGGAACAGCCACGTACCGATCGCCGCGGTCGAAAGCGCGATCGCGACGCCGCTCGCTATCAGCGAAAACCGATGCCGCCATGCTGCGCGTCCTGGCGCCTCCATCGCCCCGGCCTCGGACGATGTCGGCCGTAGCGCCACCACCGAGAGCCGATATTCGCCTTTCGGAATGACCAGCCTCTGGTCCTGGTCGGAGCAGCGGTCAGCATAGAATTCATCGAGTTTCTTGCGCAGGCGATGGACGTTCACCCGGACCGACGCGTCCTGGATGGCGTCGACCGACTTGTCCTCGCCGAAAACGGCGCACGCGACTTCGATTTCCTTGGCCGGACGGCCGGCGACGCTCGTCTCCTCAAGGAAATCGAAAAGACGAATGAGCGTCGCGGACCGTCCAAGCGCATCCTGCGTGCGCACCTGCTGCGCCAGCCTCCCCAATTCGTCATTCTTATCGTTCATCGCTGCAATCTAGGTTCATGCCCTGAGGTTGTCGACAAGCCCACCCGGCGCTGGGACGACCTCTGCCTCCGGTCGCACGTCCTTGCGACCATTTTCGTTGACCTACTGTATAGGGTCATATAACCTAGAATAATAGGCATTTCAGATAGGGAAGGATGTGCGTTCCATGGAGGCTGTGGAGAAGCTGCTGGCGGGGGGACGGGCCGGTATCGCGGCAAGGATCCTCGTGACCCTCGCCTTCTGGATGAGCGGCATCACGAAGCTTCTGTTCTGGCAGGCCGGCGTTGGCACGATGACGCGTTTCAACCTCACGCCTCCCGACCTCTTCAACGCCGGCACCATCGCCCTTCAGCTTCTCGGTAGCGCTCTCATCATCACGAACACGCGCGCCTGGATCGGTGCCCTGATCCTTGCGTTCTTCACCCTCGCGACGATCCCCATCGCCCTTCCTTTCTGGACGATGCACGGACCGCCCCGCGGCATCGCGCTCGACCGTGCCTATGAGCATCTCTCGGTCATTGGCGGCCTCCTTGCGGTCGCCATTCTCTGTGCCCGCGAGAAGCGATCGACCAGCTAAGCGCGTGCCATGGCTGTTCTTCCTCGCGCTCCGGGTGCCGCTTGCAAGGCGATGGCAGACGAGGATAGCGAGGCGCTCTTCGCCTGCGCTGAACATAGCGGATCGCTCTGCACGGTCGTAGGGATCGACGGGAGCTGGTCGCGCCGCCTTGGCGCGCAGTTGGCGGTTCTGCCCGATGGATCGACCCGGGGCTCGCTCTCCGACGGTTGTCTCGAGGCGGCGATAGCGACCGAGATCGAAGTCGACCCGCGAACCCGCCTCTGGCGCATCGGCAAGGGGTCGGAGGTCATCGATTTCCGGCTTCCCTGCGGCAGCGGGATCGACCTGCTCCTCGAGCCGAGGGTCGACCATTCCGCCGTCCGCCGCTGTGCCGCCGAGCTCACCGCGCGCCGGCCCGCGCGCCGTATCATCCGTGTCGAAGGCGGCCCGCTCGTCGAACGCGCCTATATCCCGAGCCCGCGATTGCTGGTGCTGGGGAGGGGGCCGGAGGTCTCGGCGCTCGCCCAACTCTGCGAAGCGGGTGGGGTCGAGTGCGTCATCGCCTCTCCTCTCGGAGATTCCGCCGGCGACGGCAGCCTTGCCATGGGACAGCCGCCCAGTCATGCGATCGACGATTTCACGGCGATCGTCGTCCTGTTTCATGAACATGAATGGGAGCGTGGAATATTGCCTTGGGCGCTCGCGAGCCGGGCCTTCTATGTCGGCGCGCAGGGCGGCAAAAAAACCCGGGAGAACCGGATCGAGGTGCTACGCACCTCGGGCTGCGACGAAGCGGCTATTGCTCGCCTGATCAGTCCCATCGGGCGTGTCCATGGCGCCAGGACTCCGGTGCTGCTCGCGCTTTCGATCCTGACCGACGTCATGTTCAGTTTCGAGGCGCTGCGGCCGCCGCTGCGGATCGTCGGGGGATAGGCGCGGTGTCGCCTCATTCCGCTGGCTTTCCCGGTCGCGTCATCCTTCCAAATGCCGTCCGCCTTCTCAGGAAAACAGCCCGGTTCGGCCGAGATCGATCGATATCCGACGGAGCGCTGGCAGGAATTGCGAGCGCAAAACCGCGGGCGAGATTCGAGACGCGGGGGTCCCGATGTTGAGCGCCGCCACGACCTCGCCGCGCTGGAGCACCGGCATCGCTATCGAGCGTAAGCCCATTTCCAGCTCCTGGTCGACGATCGCGAAGCCTTGCTCGGCCACCTGAGCGAAGATGGCCAGTAGCGCGGAGGGGCTGGTTTCGGTCAGCTCGGTCAGCGCCGCAAGGTCGGTTCGATGAAGATAAGCCTCCTGTTCCGCGCGTGAGCGCGCGGCGAGCAGGACGCGTCCCATCGATGTCGCATAAAGCGGAAGCCGGCTGCCGGCGCGAAGTGCGATCGACATGATCCGCGAGCTTTCGGCACGAGCGATATAATAGACCTGATCCTCCTCCTCGACGCCGAGGGAGCAGGATTCCCCGATCTCGTCGCGGAGCGAATCGAGCATCGGTTGCGCGCGCGACGCGAGCGGGCTCGACGACAGATAGGCATAGCCCAGCGCCAGCGCCTTGGGCCGCAGGACATAGCTTTGCCCGGTCTGCGCCGCATAGCCAAGCCGGACCAGTGTATGCAGGCACCGCCGCACCGCCGGGCGGCTCAACCCCGTCTCGCGCGACGCTTCTGCGATCGTCATCGGCCGCCGGCGCTCGGCGAAGCATCGCATCACCGCCAACCCTCTTGCCAGCGATGTCATGAACTCGGGGTCGCCTTCAGCTTCGAGCATCACATCGTACCCTTTGTAACCGATAATCGATTAATAGGCCGTTTATCGGTTGACTCAAGTCCCGGAAACGCCGGAAGGCCGGAGCACGCAACATTCGCAGGATTGATGGAATGATCGACAAGAGCCTGGCCAATCTCGAAGCCGCGGTTGCCGATATCGGAGACGGCACGTCGGTAATGATTGGTGGTTTCGGCACCGCCGGTATGCCCGACGAGTTGATCGATGCGTTGATCGCGCATGACGTCCGCGACCTTACCATCATCAGCAACAATGCCGGCAACGGCGAAACCGGCGTCGCCGCGCTGATCAAGAAAGGGCGGGTCAGAAAGATCATCTGTTCCTTCCCGCGGCAGTCGGACTCGCATCATTTCGATGCCCGTTATCGCGCACGAGAAATCGAGCTTGAGCTGGTTCCCCAAGGCAATCTCGCCGCGCGCATCCAGGCGGCTGGCGCCGGCCTCGGCGCGATATTCACGCCGACCGGCTTCGGCACCGAACTCGCCGCTGAAAAGGAGACGCGGCGGATCGATGGCCGGGACTATGTACTCGAATATCCGATCCATGCCGACTTCGCGCTGATCAAGGCACGCAAGGCCGATCGCTGGGGCAATCTCGTCTATCGCAAGACAGCCCGTAATTTCGGACCGATCATGGCCATGGCGGCCAGAACCACGATCGTGCAGGTCAGCGAGATCGTACCGCTCGGGTCGCTCGATCCCGAGGCAGTCGTGACCCCCGGCATCTTCGTCCAGCGCGTCGTCGAGATCGTGCCTTCGCTCTCCATGGCCGTTTGAGGACCGAGAAACATGAACCGTCTCACCCGTGATCAGATGGCCGCCCGCGTCGCCCGCGACATTCCCGAAGGCGCCTATGTCAATCTCGGCATCGGCCTGCCCACCAAAGTTGCCAACTACCTGCCTGTCGGCCGCGAGATATTCCTGCAGAGCGAGAACGGCCTGCTCGGCATGGGGCCGGCACCTGCGCCCGGCGAGGAGGATCCGGAGTTGATCAATGCCGGCAAACAGCCCGTTACACTGCTCCCCGGCGGTTGCTATTTCCATCAGGCGGACAGCTTCGCGATGATGCGCGGCGGGCATATCGACATCTGCGTGTTGGGCGCGTTCCAGGTGTCGACGCGTGGCGATCTCGCCAACTGGCACACGGGCGAGCCGGAAGCGATTCCAGCGGTCGGCGGGGCCATGGACCTCGCGATCGGCGCCAAGCGAACCTTCGCGATGATGGAACTCTTGACCAAGCAAGGCGAGAGCAAGCTCGTGGAGCATTGCTCCTATCCGTTGACCGGCCTTGCCTGTGTTTCGCGGGTCTATACGGATCTCGCCGTGTTCGACCTTGGCCCCGGCGGCGCGTCGGTGGTCGAAATGGTCGATGGTGTCGATCTCGAAACGCTCCGCGCGCTCACCGGCGTTCCGCTGGAAGAGACGGTTCCAGCATGACCGCCGCCTTTCTGTGTGACGCGGTGCGGACGCCGATCGGGCGTTTTGGGGGAGCATTGGCGCCAGTGCGGCCCGACGATCTCGCGGCCCTGGCCATCGAGGCCTTGCTGGCGCGCAACGTCTCGCTCGACCGCGAGGCGATTGGCGACATATTTCTCGGTTGCGCCAATCAGGCCGGCGAGGACAATCGCAATGTCGCCCGGATGGCGGGCCTGCTGGCCGGCCTGCCGACCAGCGTTCCGGGTACCACCATCAACCGCCTGTGTGCGAGCGGCGCCGACGCCGTGGGAACGGCGGCGCGGGCGATCATGGCGGGCGAGATGCAACTGGCGATCGCCGGCGGCGTGGAAAGCATGACGCGCGCACCATTCGTTATGGGCAAGGCGGATGCTGCCTGGTCGAGGCGCGCCGGACTCGAAGACACGACGATCGGCTGGCGTTTCGTCAATCCCCGGATGCGGGCGCTGCACGGCACGGAATCGATGCCCGAGACGGCGGAGAACGTCGCCGATGCCTATGGGATAAGCCGTGAAGATCAGGACCGTTACGCCGTGCAGAGTCAACGCCGCGCGGCAGCCGCGCAGGCATCGGGCTATTTCGCCGAAGAGATCGTTCCTGTCAGGATCGCGACGCGCAAGGGAGAAACGGTCGTTGCCGCAGACGAACATTTGCGACCGGAGACGTCGCTTGAAGCGCTCGCGACATTAAAGCCCGTCGTGCGCGAAGGCGGCACGGTTACCGCCGGCAACGCGTCGGGTGTAAATGACGGGGCAGCCGCGATGTTCGTTGCGTCTGAAGCGGCCGCCGTTCGCCATGGTCTTCTCCCCAGGGCACGGTTTCTCGGCATGGCGACCGCGGGTGTCGCGCCGCGCGTCATGGGAATCGGACCGGTTCCTGCCAGTCGGGCACTGATGGCGCGGCTTGGCCTCTCGATCGGGGACTTCGATCATATTGAAATCAACGAAGCGTTCGCGAGCCAGGTGATCGCGTCGCTACGCGAACTGGGCGTCGATCCGGCCGACGATCTCGTCAATCCTCATGGCGGTGCGATCGCACTGGGCCATCCACTTGGCATGTCGGGGGCGAGGCTGGCGATGACCGCGGTGCACGCGCTCGAGCGCGGTGGCGGCAAGCGTGCGCTCGTGACGATGTGTATCGGTGTAGGGCAGGGCCTGGCTCTGGTACTGGAGCGCGTATGACGTCGCTTTCTCCAGGGCGGTTCGCCTCCCGCCTGGATTGCGGGTACGAGCATGCGCGCTTTCTTCCGCCGCCCATTGCCTCGTGAAGGCCATTTCCGATGCAACGGGCTGCTGTGACGCGATCATGACAAACTCATTGCCACGCGCGGCAGCCCTGTCGCGTGGAGGCCGATCAAGCGCTCGGGGATCTTTCCGTCAGGAGCGATGGGGCTGGGGCGCCTACTAGCTCGCGTCGATATTGTCGATCGAAGCGCCCTCGGCGTCTTCCATGCCGACGCCGCGTCGGCCGTGGGGGACGGCGAACCTTGCCACGATCCCCATGGCGTCTCCGAAATGCGAGGGACATTTTCAGATATCTCGTGGCTTCGTCGCTGGCCGATGGTCAGCCCATGACGAAGCGCCACCCGGACCCGACCATCCCTGCCGTCCTGTCGATTGTGCATGAGGCGCCACCACGCCCGGCCGACGAGGCCCGCCCCTTCGAAGAGGGGTTGAGGATCAATGGCCGGGTGGTGGGGACACAAGCCGCAGCGGCGATTTTGGCCGGCGGCCTGCCGTTCCGACCATCGACCTCCTTCTATCGCCCCTTCAGCTGACCTGACGCATCGGGGAAGGCAGCGCCGCGTCGGCCATGTGGCTGCGAACGAGGTCGATGAAATCGGTATGAGGTTTCGTTAGCTGGCACCCGGCGCGCATCGATATGCCGATCGACGGCACCGTCATGAGGGGGTCAAACCTGATGGCGCGAAGTTCGGGGTCCTGGTGTTGCAACTCGTACGACGTCATCAGCGTGAGGCGATCGCTGCGTTCGATCAGATGGCGGACGACAGGAAGCGCGCAGGTGACGATGGATGCCTTTGGACCGCCCGTCCCCGCGAACAGGTGATCATAGCATGCGCGGCGGCTGGAGCCGGGCGTGCCGATGACCCAGGCGTAATCGAACAGGTCCTTGAACGTCACCCTGCCTTTCCGGATAAGCGGGTGCCCTCGCCGCGCGACGATCAGATAAGGGGTTTGTGCGAGCGCCTCGCTGGTCAGCTTCGCGTTCTCCAGTTCCGGCAGCAGGCCGATGACAAAATCGACGTCGCCGACAAGCAGGCTGCGCGACATCGCCGCGGCACCGCCGTTCACGATGCGAATATCCGCCTTGGGATGCAGGCGCAGGAAATCGTCCAGCACCGACGCCAGCAGAACACTGCCGCCGAACGGCATGGCACCGATGACGAGCCGGCTGCCGCCATCGTTCTTCAGAGCCCGGACTTCCTCGATGCCCCATTCGATCTCCTGAGCGGCAAGCCTAAGCCGCAAGCCCAGTTTCTCGCCGGCGGGACTGGCGATGACGCCGGCGGCGGTCCGATAGAGAAGGGAAATCCCAAGATTCGCCTCGAGTGCCTGAATCGACTTGTGCAGAGCAGAGGTCGATATCTTGAGGGCCTCCGAGGCTCCGTGAAAGGAGACATGCTCGATGGTGGCGGTCAACGCGCGTATCTGCGGGCGTGTGAGGCGGTTAATGGCGGCCTGCCGCGCCGCGGGCGGTGCCCAAGGCCCGACTTCGGCAAGTGCCTCCCCAATTTGTTCGAAGAACCGGCTGACTCGGGTGTGAAAAATCTCCCCAAAGCGGTTTAGTTGGGTCCCCCTCGGCAGGCGGTCAAGCAGCGACACGCCCACCGCGCCTTCCAGTGATGACAGGGAATAGGTGATTGCGGGTTGCGATAGGCCGCAGCGTTCCGACGCCATCCTCAAACTTTGAGAGCGGCCAACTTTCTCAAATGTGCCAAGCTGACGTAGCGTGATATCGCCAGCAAGTTTCGAAATATTGTCTGTTGGCATTGCGTCTCTCCTGCCGCAATTGTCCATTTATTATTGTCGTTATTGAATCCATTTTTGTCGATCATCGACAGGCATAATTATATACTATTGGTGTTCGAGCATCTCGGTGTGCAAATGCATCTCAATTCCCGCTCAAAAATACCGCGATCAACCCCGCTTTCGAGGAGTTTAGGCGGTGGATCAGTGTTCGTCTGCCGGTGTTCCCGCAACTCACTGTTCACGCGGATTGGACAATCGGCAGGCCTGTCCCGGGTACCGCGCGGGGAGCAGAAGTGAATGCTTGCCACGCTTATCTATCGCCGCTGCCCTCGTATCGGTGGCACAGCGATGCGGGCGTGCGACGAAGCGGCACGCCATGACATCATGGACGAGGATCCAATGTTGAAGCGCTTTTCGTGACGAACCTGCTGACACGGCTGTTCGTCGGAACACAGAGCAGTGGCCCGGACGGCGGAATCTTCGCTGCCTGGCTGGACGAGGCAACGGGCCGGCTCTCCGCGCTCGGTCCGGTTGCCGATGTCGAGCGGCCGACCTGGCTCGTCACGGATCCGCAGCGGCCCATCCTCTATTCGGTCAGCGAAGTCGGGAATGCGGGCGATAAGGAAGGGCAAGTCCTGAGTTTCGCGATCGGTGCCGAATGTGGGCTGCGGGCAGTGAGCCGCACGGAAGCGGGCGGCGGCGGGACGACCCATCTCACACTGGCCCCCGACGGCACGGCAATCTTCGCCGCCAATTTCGGCGGGGGGCAGGTCGCTGTCTTTCCGGTCGGCGGCGACGGCGCGGTGGCGCCCTATTCGTCGATCCGGCAGCAGACGGGCTCCGGACCGCATCGGCGGCAGCAATCGGCGCATCCGCATGGCGTCACGCTCGATCCCACCCAACGCTATCTGCTGGCGCCAGACATGGGGGCGGACCGCGTCTTTATCTATTCATATGATGCGGTTACAGCGACACTTGCCGAGGCGGGGCCCTCCGAGAAATTGCCGGCCGGCTCCGGTCCGCGATTGATCCTTTTTGGCCGTGACGGGCGCTTCGCCTATCTGCTGACCGAATTGTCGGCCGAATTATTTGCGTATCGCTGGGACGAGCGTGCGGGCCGTCTCACCCGGATCGGACGCACGCCGCTGGATGAGCCCGGGGCTGATGGCGATCGCAGCGCGGCTGCGATCACGATCTCCACCGATGGCCGCATTCTCTACGCATCCAACCGGATGACGGACGAAATCCAGGTCTATGCGATCGTCCCGGAGACGGGGTTGCTGAGCGAGACCCAGCGGATCGCGGCCGGTGGCGCCACGCCCTGGAGCATGGAAATTTCGCCGAGCGGGCGGTGGATGGTGGTCGCGAACAAAGGCTCAAATCTGCTCGCCGTATTCGGGGTCGACCCCGGAAGCGGCAGGCTGACCGCAGTCGAGAGGGGGCTCGCGGTTCCAGCACCGACCAGTATCGCGTTCGCCTGAGCTACGGTGTGACCGGTTCGCCGATGCGGACCGTGGCGCTGGCCATCGATCCGGGCACGCCCTGTGGTTTTTCGACTGTCACCGCGGCGCCGAGGACCAGATTATGTTCGAGGCACGCCTCGGCGACGCGACGGGCGAAGGTCTCGATCAGGACGATACGCTCGCGGGAAAGCGCATCGGCGATCCCCTTGATCCGTGCACAATCGAACACGTCCTCCGCCGAGTCCCCGTCCGGTGGCGTGACGGCCAGTGCGACATGGAGAATGAGCGGCTGAGGTCGGCCGATCTCGTGATGATGGACACCGATGTCGGCAAGCAGTTGGACATCGCGCAGCGCGATCGAACAGCGAAGGGGCGTGATCATCACATCATGGCGGTTCATCAGGCGGCCACCGGCTCCCCGGCCTTGGCTTCATCCCGCACCAACTTGTCGATCATACGAAGCGCGACGGTGGGCGCGCGATCGATCTCGAGCGCGACGAACTGGCGTACGCCCAGCTCATCCTGTGACTGCTGCATCGCCATTTCGATGTCGCGATCCTCGAGGAAGGTCTTCTCGAAGATGCCGCGCATCTTGCCCGACCACTCCTTGTCGCCGACCCTGTAGTTGCGCAGGTGCATCCAGAAGAAGTGGGTCGCGCCCGCGGTCTCGGGGGTGAGGAATTTGTAGCTGTTGTTGCGTAACCCCTTGTTGAAATTCTCTTCGGTCGGTTCCAGTCCCGCGGGCATGGTGATGATGTCGACGCGAGAGACGGTGGGGATATAGTAATAGAAGAACTGCCCGCGATCGACCTTCTGGTCACCAAAATCCTGGATCGCGGTGTCCATCGGGGAAGGTGTCGAGCCCAGCAGCCATTTGTACGCGACGATATAGTCGTCGGTCTTCTCCATTTTCACCGGCTCGCTCTTCGCGGCGGGGTTCCCGATGGTCATCTTGTGGACGAAGGTGGTGTGCGCCGGATCCATCAGATTCTCGACGATGTTGAGATAGCTGGATGGATGGTGCTGATAGCCGCCGTCGATCCGCTCCCAGCCATCGTCGTCATAATAGGCGATCCGGGGGAGCCGGGCCGGATCGGCGCACTCGGCCTCGCCCATCCAGATCCACGCCATGCCGTAGCGCTCCGCGATCGGATAGCTGCGCACCACCGCGCGGGGGGGCACCATGTCCTGACCCGGAATATGCGCGCAGCGACCGCCGCCGTCGAACACCATGCCATGATAGCCACACTGGATTCCGCGATCGACCAAAGTGCCCATCGACAGCGGCACCAGACGGTGCGGGCAACGATCGGCGAGCGCTGAGATCGCGCCGTCCTTGCCACGGAACAGCACGATGGGTTCGTCGAGGATGCGCCGGCCCAACGGAGCGTCGCCCAGCTCTTCCAGCCACGCGGCGGCATACCATTGGTTCTTGGCGAATTTGGCCATCGCTTCCTCTCCCGTCCCGCCATGCGGGGTTGTTCATTCGTTGCGCGGATTGCGCACTTTCCGTGGCGTCATACGCCGGGTGGGCGGCGCACCGAAGGGGCTGCGGCCTTGAACAATGATGTGCAGGGCTGTGAACAATGCGGTGTTCGCCGATGCGCGCGCGTGAAATGCCGGAGTTCTGCCGATCCGCTCGGTCCACCGGCCCGTCATGGCGACCGTTCAGGTTTCTGCACCAATCTGTTGTCCGAACCGGCAATTCCGGTGCCCTGACTTGGTGCCTACCCCCCGCGTCGGATGGGGCGCCGGGCTCGAAGCGCCCCGATCGCGGCGACGGCGCATGCCGCCCGCCTTTGGGAGAGGGAATGTGATTGCTGTTGCAATGGCGGACATGGCGCCGGTGGCCGAGGCTGTGCTGCTGGACGGTTATTCTTTCGAAATATCGGCAAGGGACGCGGGCTGGCTCGAAGCCATCAGCGCGATCGTGCCAGCGGGCACGGTGGTGTCTATCACCTACCTGCCGAACGAAACCGACGAGGCGCGGATAGCCGCCGCGTGTGAGGCGCGCCGGGTCGGGCTAGTGCCGATGCCCCATATCGCGGCGCGGCGCCTCCTGTCCGCCGAGGCGTTGCAGCGGCTTCTTTCGGGCCTCGCTTCCCGGGCGGCGATCGACCGGGTCTTTGTCATCGCGGGCGATCTTGCGGCCTCGACTGGCCCGTTTGCCGATGCGCTGGACCTGATCCGCAAGGCCCAATTCGGTCGGCATGGCGTGCGGCTGGTGGGGATCGCGGGCTATCCGGAAGGACACCCCCAGATCGCGTGCGACACGCTCGACCGGGCGCTGAAGGACAAAGTCGACGAGCTGGCCCAGCTGGGGCTGGCGGCGGAGATCATGACTCAGTTCGCCTTCGACGCCGACCCAATGGTGGCATGGCTGTCGCGCCTGCGCGCCGAGGGTGTTCAGGCGCGGGTCCGGTTGGGCCTGCCTGGGCCTGCCAATGTTGGCACGTTGCTCCGCTTCGCCGCGCGCTGCGGCGTGGGCGCTTCGGCCAAGGTGATGACCAAATATGGCGTGTCGATCACGCGACTGCTGAATACCGCGGGACCGGACAGGTTATATGGCGATCTGGCCCGCGGCATTTCGCCTGAAACGCATGGCGATGTCGCCATTCATCTCTATCCGTTCGGCGGCTTGCAGAAGATGGCCGAATGGGCACGCGACAACGCGCCGCGAGCCGCGAGCTGACCTTTCCCCGACCAGCTGGAATTTACCATGAACCCGACCCAAAGCGTATTCCGCATGACCATCTCGTGCCCCGATCGTCCGGGGCTGGTCGCTACGGTGAGCGGCGCCCTGTTCGCGACCGGCGCCAACATCCTCGAAGCGCAGCATTTCGCCGACCGGCTCAGCGGCCGCTTCTTTATGCGGCTGGAATTCCACAGCAATCTGTCGAAGGAGGCGCTCGACGAGTCATTCGCGGCGCTGAAGCGCGACGGCATGACGATCAACCTGAGGTCGGCGGGCGAAAAGCACCGCCTCCTGCTGCTCGTCTCGAAGTTCGATCACTGTCTGGTCGATCTGCTCTACCGCCACCGCATCGGCGAACTCGATGCCGAGATCGTCGGAATCGTGTCGAACCATTCGAAGGAGGCGCTCAAGACCTGGCTGCCCGAGCACATCTCCTTCCATCATCTGCCGGTTACGCCCGATACAAAGGCGGAGCAGGAGGCGCGGATCAAGCGGCTGGTCACGGAGACTGGCACGGACCTGATTGTCCTCGCGCGCTATATGCAGATTCTGTCCGACGACCTTTCGACTTTCCTAGAAGGACGCTGCATCAACATCCATCACAGCTTTCTGCCCGGCTTCAGGGGCGCGCGGCCCTATCATCAGGCGCACGCCCGTGGCGTGAAGATGATCGGTGCGACGGCGCACTATGTGACGTCGGATCTGGATGAAGGACCGATCATCCGCCAGGAGGTAGAGCCGGTGACGCATGCCGATTCCCCCGAGGACATGATCCGCAAGGGGCGCGACGTGGAGCGGCGCGTGCTGGCGCGCGCCGTACGCGATCACCTGGAACTGCGCACGCTGGTCGACGGGCATCGCACCATCATCTTCGGCGACTGATCATGGTGCAGGTGTTGCGTGGCGACGTCGTCGCAAACGCGCTGTGCGGCCGCCTCGCCGAGGAGGTGGCGTGCATGGCGGCGGGGGAGGGGGTGGTCCCGGGCCTCGCCGTGGTGCTGGTCGGCGAGGACGCGCCGAGCCGGGTCTATGTCGCGCGCAAGGTGATCAAGGCGCGCGAGGTCGGCATCCGCTCGTTCGAGCACCGCCTGCCCGCGGCAACTGGCGAAAAGGAATTGCTGGCGCTGATCGCCATGCTCAACGCCGATCCCGCGGTGCATGGCATCCTGATCCAGCTGCCGCTGCCGCCCCAGATCCGCTCGGCCCGGGTACTCGACGCGATCGATCCGGCCAAGGATGTCGACGGCTTCCATCCGGTCAATGTCGGGCGGCTCTCGACCGGCGGCGACGGGCTGACGCCGTGCACGCCCCTGGGCTGCATGCTGCTGCTCGAGGAAGTCGTGAACGATTTCCGCGGGCTCAAGGCGGTGGTCATCGGCAAGTCGAACATCGTCGGCAAGCCGGTCGCGCTGCTGCTGCTCGAGCGCGAATGCACGGTGACCGTCACCCATATGCACACCCGCAACCTGCCGGAGATTGTGCGGGGTGCCGACATCGTCGTCGTCGCCGCCGGCTCGCCAGGTCTGGTGCGCGGCGATTGGGTGAAGCCGGGGGCGATCGTGATCGATGTCGGGATCACGCGGGTGACCGGTGAGGGCGGCAAGGCGTGGCTGATCGGCGATGCCGCGGCCGACGAGATGGATCATGCCGGCGTCGTCACCCCGGTGCCCGGCGGCGTCGGGCCGATGACTATCGCCTGCCTGCTGAGCAACACCGTCAAGGCCGCCCGGGCAAGCCGCTGACACGCAAAAGGGGCGCCCGCCATATGGCGCGGGCGCCCCTCTCGCTTTTCCGCTGGGAAGGATCAGGCGCGATAGCCGGTGCGCGCGAACTGATCATAGGGCGAGGGTTGCACCGTCGCGCGGATCCGCGGGAAATCCTTGTGCGCGTCGAGCGACGCATCGCCGCCCGGATGTTCGCCCCAGGCGATAGTGACCTCGGTACCCGGCTCGGCATAGCGCTTGTCGATCACGCCAAGCGACAACAGCGTGCCGTAGCGCGGGAAGTTGGCGGTATACATTGACAGGCCGACCATCTCGCCATTCACCTCGACCCGGTCGCGCGGGTAGCGGAGCAGATAACCCGGATCGCCCATCACTTCCTTCACGTCGTCGGCATTGAAGACGAAGGTCACGCGGGTGCGCTTGACATCGTCCCTGGCCTTCTCCAGCGCCTCGCGGCCGATGAAATCATGGTTGAACGCGATCGAACGGCCATAGCCCAGCTCGTACGGCGAGACATAATAGTCCGCGATATTGTCCGAATAGAAGCTGCCATGAAGCGGCTTCTGCCCCTCGTACGAGAAGAGCGAGACGAACTTGCGGTAATCCTCCAGTTCGGGGTCGCTGTAGATGCCGGGGGTAGGGGTTGGGATCCAGCCGCTTTCGATGCCGTTGGTGTAATAGGCCTTGCCGCCCACCTGGACGAGGCCCGACGGTTCGCCCGCATCGAGCAGGGCCTGTTTGACCGCGTCATTGTCTTCCCACTGCCCGAGCAGCTCGAAGCCCGGCTGGCCAGCCATGCCATGGCGGAAGGCGCGCAGCGTGCGGCCGGCGATCGTCACCTCCTCCGAATGGAAGAACTTGACCTTGGGCGGAGTGGCACCGAGCGCGCGCTCGACCACTTCCATCGCCCTGGGCCCCTGCACCTGATAGCGGAACATCGCGGGCGGACCGTCCTTGCGGTTATGCGAGTCCGCATCCGCGCGATAGGTGACGTCATAGCCGCCGCGATCGGCGTGATAGCGCACCCAGGTCTGCGATGCGGGCACACCGCTGAGGATGAAGCTGTTCTCGCCCATCCGCATCAGGATGCCGTCGGTGATGATGTCGCCGTTCCTGGTGACGGGGACGAACTGCTTGGCCTGGCCGATCGCGAACTTCTCGTAATCGTTCGCGCTGACTGCCTTGAGCAGCTTCATCGCATCGGGACCGTCGATGAAAAGGTCGTTCATGTGATGGCACAGGTCATAGAGGATCACGCCGCTTTCATAGGCGTGCTGCTCCTTCTCCCATCCGCTGAATTCGGGCTGGACGACCGGCACGGTCTGCGTCGCTGGATCGGGTTTCCACAGCAGCTTCATCGGCGAACCCGCCTTGTCGATGCCGTCTTGCAAGCTGGGTGGTGTCATTGAATCCTCATCCTGGAAATGATTGTTTCTGAGTGTGGGATGCAGCGAAGGCGGGTGCCGGGCAACGGGGCTATGGCTGAACTCACTGTTGCGCATAGATGACCAATGGCGTTCCGCAGGTGCTCGACAGCGGCCTGCCGGAGGTGCACATCTCCGCTCCAAGCAAAGCAATGCAAAGCCCTTGAACAATGAGGGCGGGGAGCAGGATGGACAGACTGGTGACGATGACCACCTTTTCGAAAGTGGTCGATTATTCCAGCTTCACCGCGGCGGCGGAGGATCTCGGCATCTCGCGCGCACTGGTGTCGCGTCACATCACCGACCTCGAAGCCTATTTCGGCGTGCGGCTGCTCAACCGCACGACGCGATCGGTGAGTCCGACCGAGGCGGGGGTCAAATATTATGAGGTGTGCAAGCGTGTGCTCGCCGATCTGCGCGCGGGTGAGAGCGAAGTCACGTCGATCAAGGAGAATATCGGGGGAAATATCTCGATCGTCTGCCCGAAATGGGTAGGCAATTTCGACATCTCCGACGCCTGTGTCGATTTCTGCCGCGAGCATCCCGAGGTTACGATCCAGCTGCATGTCGGCGAGATTTCGCTCAACCCGCACGAATTCCTGAGCCGCGGCTTCGACGTGTGCATCCAGCCGCGACGGGTGCGCGATTCGGATATCATGGTGAAGAAGATCGGCGGGATCACCTATGTACTCGTCGCCTCGCCCGACTATCTGGCCGACCGCGGCGAGCCGGTGACGATCGCCGAACTCTCGGAGCATGATTGCCTGACCAAACTCTCCGAGGGGCATTGGGTGTTCGAGGACGGATCGCGCATCGCGCTGAAACAGCCGCCGCGCTTCGCTTCGAACAGTTTCTTCTCCTTGTGCACGGCCGCGGTGAAAGGCCTTGGGATCGCCATGCTGCCGCACCGGGTTGCGGTGCTCGATCTGTCGCGGGGCACCCTGTGCCAGGTTCTGCCCACGCTCGCGCTTGAGGAGGCGCCGCTCTATGCCGCCTATGCTCCCGGTGGAAACGTGCCGCGCAAGGTCCGCGAGCTGATCAATTTCCTCGGAGTGTGGTTCAAGAACCGGGCGCCTGACGATTATGGCGGCTCGATCCAGATCTACAACGACGCGCGGACGCCCGGCGGCCGGTGAACCACCCTCAGCGATGGCTGGCGTCGATCGTTGCCAGATCCTGTCCGACGATAATCTCGCCCTTGTAGAACGGCCTGATCCTCGCGACGAAATGCTCCGGATCATAATCCTGTCCCATGACATAATGGCTGAGGACAAGCTTCCTTACACCCGCGTCTGCCGCCAGCTTGCCGACCTGTTCGGGGCTCAGATGCTGCTCGCGCATATGCGTGATGAGTTTGTCGTATTTGCCGTTCGGATTGATCGCCAGCATCGCCGCGAGGATGCTGTCGACGTCGCAAATTTCGCTGACAAGGATGTCGGCGCCCTGCGCGAGCTGGGTCACTGCGTCCGAGGGGCCGGTGTCTCCGGTGAAGACCACCGATCCGAGCACGGTATCGAAGCGGTAGGAATAGGATTTGTCCTTGCCATAGCTGGCGCGGGTCGTGTGGAGGACCGCGAAATGCGTATTCGGCACCGCCGTAACGCGGACCTGGGCGTCCTTGAAGATCTCGGTGGGCCCGGCGAGATCGACGTCATGCGCGGGATAGAGGCTCTTCAGCGCCGGCCGGTCCGGAGACTGAACGCGGAAGATCTCCTCGCCGATCAGGAGCGCACTGTTTTCTCGCTCGAGATAGGTCTGGAGGCCAGGCGGCGCGAAGATCGGCATGGGTGCCGTTCGCCCCAGCATCCAGCCCGTCGCCATCACATAGCCGATGCCGAGCACATGGTCCCAGTGAAGATGGCTGATAAAGGCAGCCTCGACCGCGCGAGACGGCACGCCGGCCTTCATCAGCTGCTGGCCGGCACCGTCGCCGGCATCGATCAGGTAGTTCTTGCCGCCGATCTGCAGCAGGTTCGCCGGCTGGGAGCGCGCGGCGTGCGGCGGCGGACCGCCTGCGGTACCGAGCAGGGTGACACGAAGCCCCTTAAAGGGCGCCGGCCGGGCTGCACCGCTGGTTTGTGAGAACGAAACGGCCGGCAGGAGCATAGCGGCACAAGCCGCCGCCATCAGAGCCGGGGCCAGATAACGGCGGCGACGTGTCATGATACGCTTTCTCTTTCTTCAGGCCGGGCTCAGAAATCGAACCCGACGGTCGCGCCATAGGTACGCGGCGCGGCAACGGTGCCATTGTCCGCGCTGTTCGACGCGCCGATCTGCGAGCGGTAGAAGCTGTCGCCCAGATTCTTGCCCCATAGACGGACGAACAGAGTGTCGTTTGGCCGCCACGTCAGCGAGGCATCGATCGTGGTGTAGTTCTTCTGCAGCACGCGGTTGTCCGCATCGCCGTAATAGCCGTCATTATAGTAGAAATTCCCGGCGAGCGTGAACTTGCCGATGGAGGTCGGCACGTCCAGCGATCCGCCGATGCTCGCGGTGAATGCCGGGGTATTCTGCAACCGGTTGCCCGACGCATCGCCGCGCAGGAGGCAGTTGCCGCCGAGCGCCGTGAACGGGTTCCCGAACAGGCCGAGGCAGGACTGGCCGGGGGGAATGACGAACCCGGTCGGCAGCGGCAGCGGCACGGTGATGATCGCGTTCTTGAAATTGCGATACTCGGAATGCGTATAGTTGACCCCGCCGAACAGCCGGAAATTGCTGGTGACCCGCACCGACATGTCCGCATCTATCCCGTAAATCCGCGCACCGTCCGCCGTGTACAC
This sequence comes from Sphingomonas sp. GW821-FHT10F11, assembly GCF_058809095.1. Lineage (NCBI taxonomy): Bacteria > Pseudomonadati > Pseudomonadota > Alphaproteobacteria > Sphingomonadales > Sphingomonadaceae > Sphingomonas > Sphingomonas sp. GW821-FHT10F11. The sequence goes on along the minus strand of NZ_JBXASH010000012.1, from coordinate 46,310 downwards.
ATTTTGCACGCCGGAAATGATCTGCTGAACCTGGATATTGGACTCGTCGTAATAATAGCCGGCGACGTTGAGGCGGACGCGGCGATCGAACAGGTCGGTCTTCAGCCCGATTTCATAGGCATCGACCACTTCCGGCTGGAGCAGCAGGATGGGGGTCGCCTGCGGGATGAACGTGCCGCTGCGGAAGCCGCGATTGTAGCTGGCATAGGCCAGCACCTCGGGCGAGAAGCGGTGATCGACCGACAGCCGCCACGAAACCTTGCTGAAGCGCTCGCTGTCCGTGACGACCGGCCCGGCATTGGTGACGTTGGTGTTGCTGTTGAAGGTGACGGTTTGCGCCCAGAGATCGCGACGGTCGGTCGTGTAGCGGACGCCCGCGGTAAAATTGGTGCTTTCCCCAAGGTGCAGCGTGCCTTCGACGAAACCGGCGAAGGATTCGAGCTTGTTGCTGTTGTTGTTGTCCGAACGGCCGTTGGCGCCGAGGAAGATGTTCGTGCCGGTGGTGCGCGACGGCAGCAGGCCGGCCTTGCTCCGCATGTAGAAGCCCCCGACCACCCAGGTGAAGGGGCCGCCGGCGTCGGAGATAAGGTTGATCTCCTGAGTGAACTGATTGTCGTAGTTGAAATTGTCGATGACGAGCTGGCGGTTGGTGGTGCCGTCCGGATCGAACACGGTCCGCAGTTCGGAATGGCGATAGGCGGTGACGCTCTTCAGCATCACGCTGCCCAGATCCTGCGAGATGGTCAGGCTGCCACCATATTGGCGTGCGCGCAGCAGCGGATCGGTATCGGCATAGATGTCCCGTTCGGGATTGCCGCCCAGGTTGATGATCTGCTGCGTGACGCTCTGGCCCAGCGTGTTGCGCGGGGAGAAGGCGCGGAAGGCCGGTTCGGTCGAATCGCGGCCGTTGAAGTCGCCCGCCAGAAGGACGCTGGTTCCGGCGCTGGGCTGCCACAGGATCTTGGCGCGGCCGGCCCAGGTGCGTGCGCTCTGGATATCGTGGCCGGTGAACAGGTTCTTGCCGAAGCCTTGGTCGCGATTTTCGTACTGCGCAGAAAGGCTCACCGCGATCGTGTCGCTCAGGCCGCCTGAGACATAGCCCGCAGCGGTCACCGTGTCGAAGCTGCCATAGCCGAATTCGGCACGAGCGGTGGGCTTGAAGCTGGGGCCCCGCGTGTTGATCTGGATAAGTCCGCCGGTCGCGTTGCGGCCGAACAGCGTGCCCTGCGGGCCCTTGAGCACGGTCACCTGCTCGACATCGTACAGCGACTGGAGCACCCCGAAGGCCGACCCGTAATAGACGCCGTCGACATAGACCGCGACTGGGTTCTCGATGCCCGGACCGACGCCCGTCGAACCGATGCCGCGGATACGCGGAAGCCCGAAGCCGGCGGTCGCCACGGTGATGTTGAGCGACGGGACGGTCGCCTTGAGATCCTCGGTGCTGGTCACGCCCGACGAGCGGAGCTGTTCGTCGCTGAGCGCGGTGATCGCGATCGGCACGTCCTGCGCGTTCTGCGAGCGCTTTTGCGCGGTGACGACGATGTCGTCATTGCCGGTGGTGGAATCGCGCGATGTCGCGTCGTCCTGCGTGGCCGGCGCGTTCTCGGTCGGCAGCGGTGCCGTAGGCGAGGTCTGGGCGAAGGCGGTGCCGCCCAGCAGCGACGCGATGCCGACTCCGGCGAGCAGCGCCGAACGCGCGGTGAAATGGAAACCCTTGGGCATCAAACCCCTCCCCTAAAATTGTCCCGCCGCATTTCATGCGCCGGGCTTGATCAACCGCTGGAAGGTTCGAGCGTGCTTGGGGTCGAGCTTGCGAGACGGTGCTGCGCAAATTCGACCTCAGGGCACGCATCCCTCCTATGTCGGCCATTGAACGGTAAAGTGTGATCGCCGTGTGAGTGATCAACATACCGCGCCCGACGATAATTTCTGCGCAGCCGCCCATGAAGCCGCGCTCCCGCCCTGATAGAAGCCGCCATTCGCACAGGCGAAGTGCAGGCCGGCGCCAGGCCTTGGATTGACATTGAAACGAATCAAGATATATCTTAATCATATCTTGAAGTTACGGAGTTGATGACATGCGTCCCTTTGGGCGGGGTTCACGCGGCTATGGTGGTGGCCCCCAATTCGACCCGATGGGTGAAGGCCGTGGCGGTTTCGGGCGCGGCTATGGCCGGCGGCGGATCATCGACGGAAGCGAATTGCGGCTGCTGCTGCTCTCGCTGATCGCGGTCGCGCCGCGGCATGGTTACGACCTGATCCGCTCGATCGAGGAACTCTCGGGCGGCGCCTATGCGCCGAGCCCGGGTATCGTCTATCCGGCGCTCGCGATCATGGCGGATCTCGATCAGATCGCGGCGGGCGAACAGGGCGGCGGTCGCAAGGTCTTCTCGATCTCGCCTGCCGGCGAGACCGAACTGGCGGCCAGGGCCAGGGAAGTCGAGGCGCTGCAGGCCCGGCTGAAGGACCTCGCCGGCGCAGATGCCGCGCAGCACGCGCCGGTCCGACGCGCGATGGACAATCTCAAGATGGTGCTCGGCAACACGCTGACCGGCCGGGCCGGCGTGGACGTGCACGCGGTCGCCGCCCTGATCGACGAGGCGGCAAGCAAGATCGAGCGGCTGGGCTGACCCGGCTTCGCCACTACCGCCAGATGGAAGAACCCAGGAGAAATGAGTTGAGCGAACAAGCCGGATCGAATGCAGCACCCGGCGCCACGGAGCGCGCGATGCCGGGCCTCTCCAAGGCCGGACCCGGCAAGAAGGGCGTGATGCTGATGAACCGGATCGGCCCGTCGGGGTCCCGGCTGTATATCGCCAATGCCGACGGATCGGACGAGCGTGCGCTGCCGCAATTCTCCGCGATGGATTATCACCCCAGCTTCTCGCCCGACGGTGAATGGATCAGCTTCACCAGCGAACCCGATGGCGATGGCCAGCCCGACGTCTTTCGCTGTCGCATCGATGGCAGCGGCCTTCAGCCGATCATGGCGACGTCCTCGCTCGAGGACGCCGCGGTGATCTCACCCGATGGCAAGAAGGCCGCTTATGTCTCCACGGCCGAGGGCTATAAAGCCAATATCTGGCTGCTCGATCTCGAAACCGGTGAGAAGGTCAATCTGACCGCCGACCCTGTCATTGCCGGCGATCCCGAAAGCCCGGACGGCTATTTCCGCCCGGCCTGGTCGCCTGACGGGCGCTGGCTGGCCTTTTCTTCCGACCGCAACACCAGCTGGACCGGGCATAGCGGCGGGCACGGCTGGGAACACACCCAGGAATTGTCGATCTACATCGTCGGAATGAATGGCGAGTTTCGCAAACTCGCCTCGAAGCCCGGCTATTGCCTCGGCTCGCCCAAATGGTCCCCGGACGGTAGCCGGATCGTCTTCTATGAAATCGAGACCGAACACACATGGGGCGCGCGCCGTCCCGAATGGATTGGCCGCTGCGGATCGCAGATCGTGTCAGTGGATGTCGCCACCGGGCAGGATCGCATCGAGCATACCAGCGGCCCCGAGCTGAAGCTGGCGCCGCAGTTCATGCCGAACGGCAAGGATATCGCCTATTTCGTCAAGGCTGGCGGCGGGCAGGGCGGCATCCGCGCGACCGACGCCGCCTGGATGACCAAGGATGTCCCCAACACCGGACTGCACTACACCTCCGGCGCCGAGTCCGTGCTGCGCCAGCTGCGCTCGCCCTGCTGGTCGCCCGATGGAAGCAAGGTCGTTTACGAGAAGGTCGACTTCACCTTCCGCCCGCAGGACAAGCTGCTCTACAGCTGGGATGACGAGTGGGAATATCGCTCGACCGACATCTACCCTGTGCTCTCGCGTCAGGGCCGGCTCGCTATCACCCAGAAGCAGCTCGGCACCTCGTCGATCGTGACGATGAAGCCCGATGGCAGCGACCAGAAGATCGTATTCGACGTCGCGGGCAAGGGCCTCGATCCGATCCTCAACAAGAAGGGGATCGCGGGCGCCTTCCAGCCGACCTGGTCGCCCGACGGTGCGTGGATCGCGTTCGGGCTCGGCAACTGGTTCCAGCATCGCACCGATCCGGGCAAGGCCAAGCTGCTGCGGGTGAAGAGCGACGGCTCCGACTATGAGGTGCTGACCGACGGCACCGAGCATTCGGGCTTCCCTAGCTACGCCGCGGATGGCCGCTATCTCGTTTTCCGTGTGTGGGGCGACGGCGCGTTCGGGCTGAGGATCATGGACCTGGAGGACAAGAGCGTCCGGGTGCTGACCACGGAGAGGGACAATCTGCCCTTCTGGTCACCCGATGGCACGCTGATCACCTTCACGCGCCAGTACGGGCCGGCGAACTATCATATCTGCACGATCCGGCCCGACGGTTCGGATTTCCGCGCGCTTACTGAAACCGGCGCCAATGATGCGCATTCGGTGTGGACGCTCGACGGCAGGATCCTGTGGTCGAGCGGCACCTACGGTTTCCGCGACGAGGCGGCGATCTACGACTTCACCTTCCAGCCCTATGGCCAGATCTGCATCATGGATGCCGACGGCGGCAACAAGCGGCTACTGACCGACAGCCTGTGGGAGGATTCGATGCCGCTCTATATCCCCAACGAGTTCCTGTGATGGAGGGACCCGCCACGCGTCACCAGGTAACGCGCATCCGCCGTGAGCCCCGTCGCCGCGCGCTCACCGTCACCGCCAGCGAACGGCTGGGGCCGCATATGCTGCGGCTGCACTTTACCTCGCCCGATCTTGCCGATTTCGAGAGCGCGGCGCCCGACGATCACATCAAGCTGTTCGTGCCGGATGGGGCAGGGGGGATGGCGATGCGCGACTATACCCCGCGCGCCTTCGACATAGCGGCACAGACATTGATGATCGACTTCGCGCTGCACGAGGCCGGGCCGGCGACCGCCTGGGCGCTGAGTGCCGCTCCGGGGGACCAGGTCCAGATCGGCGGGCCCAGGGGGTCGAATGTCATTGCCGATGATTTCGACTGGTATCTGCTGATCGGTGACGAGACCGCATTGCCGGCGATCGGGCGCAGGCTTGAGGAACTCCGGCCGGCCGTGCCGGTGCTGGTGCTGGCGGTGGTGGATGCGCCGGGCGACCAGCTCGCACTGCCCGACCGTGATGGACTTACGATCGAATGGAGCTGCCGCAGCGAGGGGCGCGATGATGCCACGCGCATGGCGGCGCGGCTCGATGCGATGCCGCTGCCGGCAGGGGAGGGCTATGTCTGGATCGCGGCCGAGTCATCGTTGGCGCGCGCTCTTCGGGTTCATATGGTCGAGAAGCTCGGCCATCCGCGCGAATGGGTGAAGGCGGCGGGCTATTGGATGCAGGGCGTCGCCGATGCCCATGAGCGGATTGACGACTGAGGCTCCACGCCCCGGTGCAGATACGGGCTCAGTCAAACCTGTCGAGCAGCGGATAGAGCGACGTCCGGCCGTCGGGTCCCACCGTGACCCAGGCGTTGGCGGTGAGGAACGGGCGCAGCCGGTGCGATTGTTGGCCGGGCAGGGTCGTGACCTCGCCGGTGGCGGGGCAGCGATAGGCCTTCAGGATCTGCGTCGTGCCGTCGCGACGCGGGGCGTCGATGGCCACCGCCATACCACGCTCGGGATCGCTTCCGATCGCTGCGCGGACGGCGCGCATCACGAAAAAGCGCAGCGCGACGAGCGCGGCGGCGGGATTCCCCGGCAGCGCCAAAAAAGGGCGGCGATCGGGCAGGCGTGCATAAAGGACCGGCCTGCCCGGCCGCATCCTCACGCCATGGAATTCGATCGTGGCGCCCAATTCCCATAAGACCCATGGCAAGGGATCGCGATCGCCCACCGAAACGCCGCCGGTGGTGACGAACATGTCCGCATCGGTTTCGACCAGGGCCCTGATCGCATCGAGGCAGGTCGTGGGATCATCGCCGACCGGCCGATGCAGCCGGAACGGGATGGCGGAATCGCGCAGGCATCCCGCCAGCATCGGCCCGTTGGTGTCGATCACCGAGGCGCCGCCGATGGCGCAGAGCTCATCCCCGGTCGGCTGAAGGGCGATGGTGGGAAGCCGGCGTACCAGAAGTTCTTCGACCCCGTAGCTGGCCAGTGCGCCAAGCGCCGGGCCGTGGATCATCCGGCCGCTCGTCAGCACAACCTCGCCCGCGGCCGCATCTTCTCCGCACCGGCGGATATTCATGCCGGGGGGCAGGGCCTCAGCGAGATGCAGCAGGTTTCCCCGCAGCGCCGCGCGTTCCTTTACGAGGATCGCGCCGCATCCGGCGGGGACAGGAGCGCCGGTGCCGATCGGTGCCGCCGTGCCACGGGCGAGCGGGGCGCCGCCGCTACCGGCGGCGATCGGATCGGTAAGCCTCAGCACCGCGTTGCCCGCTACGGCGTCGAGCGCGTGAATGGCAAAGCCGTCCATCGCTGAGGCATCGAAGGCCGGATAGGCCGCGCGCGCCATGACCGACGATGCGGTGCAGGCGCCATATGCGTCGCCCAGCGCCGACAAGGTGGCGGGTTGCATGCCTGTCGTATCGCCGATGATTCGCATGGCGTCGGCAAAGCTGGGCCGGAGCGGCGCTTGTGCTGGCGGTTCGGGCTTCACCCGGATCAAGGCCGCCGCCATCAGCCGGCGTCCGATCCGGCGACGTCGTCGAATTCGGTGGCGCGGCTTTGATGTGGAGCGGGCGGTGCATCGCGCAACCGCGTGATCGCCGCCGCCGCAATCGGGGAGAGGCCTGAAGGATCGGCGAGGATCGCCGCCTTCATCCGCGGATCCCAGAAGGCGATCATATGATCCGCCGTTGCGGCCGCCGCATTCCTGTCGCCCATCGTCGCGAAGTTCTTCGCGATCTGGTTGGCCATATGGATCAGGCGCTCGTGCTGGTTCACTCGGCCGGCTCCGCCGGGGCGGCGATCCGACGCGCGCGCGCGCTCAGCGCCTGATAATCCGCCTGCCAGTCGCTCGGGCCGTTGGACGGCGCGACCTGGACCGCGGTGACCTTGTATTCGGGACAGTTGGTGGCCCAGTCAGAATAGTCGGTCGTGATGACATTCGCCTGCGTCGTCGGGTGATGGAAGGTCGTATAGACCACCCCCGGCGCAACCCGATCGGTGACCTTGACCCGCAGCGTCGTCTCGCCCGAACGGCTGGTGAGGCGCGCCCAATCCCCCTCCTTGAGTCCGCGATCCTCGGCATCGGCCGGATGGACCTCGAGCAGATCCTCGGGATGCCAGGCGACGTTCTCGGTCCGTCGCGTCTGGGCGCCGACATTGTAATGGCTGAGGATGCGCCCAGTGGTGAGCAACAGCGGAAACCGCGGCCCGGTCTTCTCGTCGGTGGGGATATAGTCCGTCACCACGAACTTGCCCTTGCCGCGCACGAAGCCGTCGATGTGCATCACCGGCGTGCCCTCGGGCATGGCGGCGGTGGCGGGCCATTGCATCGAGCCGAGTTCGTCGAGCCGGGCAAAGCTCACCCCGGCGAAACTGGGGGTCAGCCGCGCGATCTCGTCCATGATCTCCGATGGGTGGCTATAGTTCCAGCCCAGGCCGAGCGCCATGGCGAGCCCTTGAGTCACTTCCCAATCGGCAAGCCCGTTGAGCGGCGTCATCACTTTGCGCACCGGCTGGATGCGGCGCTCGGCATTGGTGAAGGTGCCGTCCTTTTCGAGGAAGGTCGAACCGGGCAGGAAGATGTGCGCGTAATTCGCGGTCTCGTTGAGGAAGAGATCGTGGACGATCACGCATTCCATCGCGGCGAGCCCCGCCGAGACGTGGTGCGTATTGGGGTCGGACTGGAGGATGTCTTCGCCCTGGACGTAGAGCGCCTTGAAGCTGCCATCGACCGCGGCGTCGAGCATGTTGGGGATGCGCAGGCCCGGCTCGGGATCGATTGCGACGCCCCAGTCGGCCTCGAACAGCGCGCGGGTCCCGGCATCGGAGACGTGGCGGTAACCGGCGAGTTCGTGCGGGAAGCTGCCCATGTCGCACGCGCCCTGGACGTTGTTCTGGCCGCGCAGCGGGTTCACGCCGACGCCGGGGCGGCCGATATTGCCGGTCGCCATGGCGAGGTTGGCGATGGCCATCACGGTCGAGCTGCCCTGGCTGTGCTCGGTGACGCCAAGCCCATAGTAGATCGCGCCGTTGCCGCCGGTTGCGTAGAGCCGGGCGGCGGCGCGCAGCTCCTGCGGATCGACGTTGGTGACCGGCTGAAGCGCCTCGGGTGAATTTCTGGGGTTCGCGACGAACTCGGCCCAGAGCTGATATTCGTCCCAGTCGCAGCGTTCGCGCACGAACGCCTCGTTTGCCAGCCCCTCGGTGACGATCGTGTGCGCCATCGCGGAGAGGACCGCGACGTTGGTGCCGGGGCGCAGCGGCAGATGATGCGCCGCGTTGATGTGCGGGGTGCGAACCATGTCGATGCGGCGCGGATCGACCACGATCAGCTTGGCCCCCTGGCGCAGCCGCCGTTTCATCCGGCTCGCAAAGACCGGATGCCCGTCGGTCGGGTTCGCGCCGATGATCAGGATCACGTCGGCGGCCATCACGCTGTCGAAATCCTGCGTGCCGGCGGAGGTGCCGAAGGTGGTCTTCAGCCCATAGCCGGTGGGGGAGTGGCAGACCCGCGCACAGGTATCGACATTGTTGTTGCCGAAGCCCGCTCGGACCAGCTTCTGGACGAGGAAGGTCTCTTCGTTGGTGCACCGGCTGGAGGTGATCCCGCCGACCGAGTGGCTGCCATATGTCGCCTGGATGCGGCGGATCTCCGACGCGGCGTGATCGAACGCCTCCTGCCAGCTCACCTCGCGCCAGGGCTGGTCGATGCTCGCGCGGATCATCGGATTGAGGATGCGCTCCTGATGGTTGGCATAGCCCCAGGCGAAGCGGCCCTTGACGCAGCTGTGCCCGCGATTGGCCTTGCCGTCCTTCCATGGCACCATGCGGACCAGCTGCTCGCCGCGCATCTCAGCGCGGAAGGTGCAGCCGACGCCGCAATAGGCGCAGGTGGTCACGACGCTGCGATCGGGCGTGCCCACCTCGACCACCTTGCGTTCCTGCAGCGTCGAGGTGGGGCAGGCCTGGACGCAAGCGCCGCACGATACGCAATCGGAGGAGAGGAAGCTGTCGCTCGCCATCCCCGCCGACACCTTCGACCCGAAGCCGCTGCCGTCGATGGTGAGCGCGAAGGTCCCCTGCACCTCGTCGCAGGCGCGGACGCAGCGCGAGCAGACGATGCATTTGGAAGGATCGAAGTCGAAATAGGGATTCGACAGGTCCTTGGACTGACCGAGATGGTTCTCGCCCGCGCCGTACCGCACGTCGCGCAGGCCGACCGCGCCCGCCTGATCCTGCAACTCGCAATCCCCGTTCGCGGCGCAGGTCAGGCAATCGAGCGGGTGATCGGAGATATAGAGCTCCATCACGCCCTTGCGCAGCTTGTGCAGCATTGGCGTCTGGGTGCGCACGACCATGCCGGGTTCGACCGGCGTGGTGCAGCTGGCGGGGGTGCCCCGGCGGCCGTCGATCTCGACCAGGCACAGGCGGCAGGAGCCGAACTGCTTGAGGCTGTCGGTCGCGCAGAGCCTGGGGATCGAGGTGCCGATCTCCGCCGCGGCGCGCATCACCGTGGTGCCGGCGGGGACGATGGTCTCGCGGCCGTCGATGGTCAGCGCGACCGTCGCGGCTTCGTGGGATGCGGGCGTGCCCAGATCGGGCTGGGGTTCATAGCCCATGATACTGCTCCAGCCTTGCGAGGTCTTGCGGCGTGTTGATATTGGCCGGGATGGTGATGCTGGTGATGGCGCGTGAGCCGATGCGTTCCGCGAAGCCGCGGACCGAATGGCTGCCGGTACCGAACAGGATTTCTTCGATCGCGGCCGCGGTGCGCGCGGGCCACAGCCCGATCACGGGCTGCGAGGCAATATAGGCCGGTGCCGGTTCCAGAAGCGCGCGGATGTCGGTGGGAAGCAGCGCGCAATCGACCGGGATAGTCAGGGCCTGGTCGAAGCCATTGTCGAGCGCGTGGTTGAGTGCGCCCGCAAGCCCGCCCAGCGGGCCCATTCCGACGGCAGGCCAGTCGCTGATCGAGGGCGCAAGCCGCGTGCTTCGCCCGACCACCACCACGGTGTCGCAATGTGGCCGCAGCGCTTCGACGGCATGCTCCAGCAGCGGCCGACCGGCAAACAGCGCCTCGGCCTTGTCCGATCCGAAACGCGACGATTTGCCGCCGGCAAGGACTGCCCCAAGCGTCTTCATACGATGCTGCCGTGCGGATCGTTGAGGATCAGCACCGAATCCGTCCGCGCCAGCGCGACCAGCGCAAGCCCGGCGGCGGTGGCGCGTTCGACCGCGAGGCTGGTCGGGGCGGAGATCGTCACCAGCAGCGGACAGCCGGCGCGAACGGTCTTTTCTACCAGTTCATAGCTGCACCGCGCCGAAAGCAGGATGAAGCCGGTCGCCGGGTCGACGCCGGCGAGCGCGAGCGCGCCGATCAGCTTGTCGAGCGCGTTGTGCCGGCCGACATCCTCGCGGGCGCACAGGATGCGGCCATCGGGGGCGCAGAAAGCGGCGGCATGGACCGCGCCGGTCGATGCCCCGAGCGGCTGGTGATCGCGCAGCGAGGCCAGCGCATGCGCGATGGCGTCGCGGGTCGTGGCGATTCGTGCGCGGACGGGCGGGAGGGGGCGGAGAATCTGCTCGATGCTCTCCATCCCGCACAGGCCGCAGCTGCTTTCGGACAGGCGGGTGCGGGCGCGGTCGAGCACCGGACCCATGCGCTCGGGTGACAGCGCGATACGCGCAATCCATCCGCCATCGACCGGATGCACGTCCACGCCCGCGATTTCGGACACGTTCTCGACCAGGCCCTCGGCAAGCGTCAGGCCGACGGCATAGGCTTCGAGATCGGCAGGGGTGGCCATCATCACCGCATAGCCGATGCCGTTATATTCGATCGCCACCGGCGCCTCGATGGGAATGCTCCGCAGCAATTCCGCGTCGCCCGGTTCGGCCAGCCCCAGCCGGTGCGCCGCGACGCTCCGCTCCAGGGTCATGGCCGGATTCATTCTGCCGCCACCGTCGCGCGGGACACGAAATCCTCGGGGAAATGCGTGAGCGCGCTCATGACTGGATAGGGGGTGAACCCGCCCAGCGCGCAGAGCGATCCGAACTTCATCGTCTCGCAAAGATCGGCGACCAGCGCGAGGTTGGCGGGCACTGCCTCGCCGCCGATGATGCGGTCCATCGTCTCGCGCCCGCGTACCGCGCCGATCCGGCACGGCGTGCATTTGCCGCAGCTTTCCGCCGCGCAGAATTCGAACGCGAAGCGCGCCTGCGCCGCCATGTCGACACTGTCGTCGAATACCGTGATCCCGCCATGGCCGATCAGCCCGTCGGCGGCGGTGAAGGCTTCATAGTCGAAGGGCGTGTCGAACAGCGACGGCGGGAAATAGGCGCCGAGCGGCCCGCCGACCTGCACTGCGCGGATCGGGCGACCGCTGTCGGTGCCCCCGCCGATCGCCCCGACCAGTTGGCCCAGGGTCATGCCGAATGCGGTCTCATAGAGGCCGCCATGCCGGATATTGCCCGCAAGCTGGACCGGCATCGTCCCGCGCGAACGGCCCATGCCATAATCGGCGTATGCCTGTGCGCCCTCGGCCAGCACGAACGGGATTGCCGCAAGCGTCAGCACATTGTTGACGACCGTCGGGCAGCCGAACAACCCTTCCAGCGCGGGCAGCGGCGGCTTGGCGCGAACCTCGCCGCGCTTGCCCTCCAGGCTGTTCAGCAGCGAGGTTTCCTCGCCACAGACATAGGCGCCCGCGCCGACTCGGATTTCGATCTCGAACGGCGCGATCAGCGGCGCGGCGAGGCGTACCGCCGTTTCCATCTTCGCAACCGCGTGCGGATATTCGGAGCGGATATAGACGAACCCCTTCTGCGCGCCGACCGCCTCGGCGGCGATCGCCATGCCTTCGATCAGGCAATAGGGATCGCCTTCCATCAGCATCCGGTCGGCGAAGGTGCCGCTATCGCCCTCATCGGCGTTGCAGACGATATATTTGCGCCCGGGCGATGCGCGGCGAACGGTGTCCCACTTGATTCCCGCTGGGAAACCCGCGCCGCCGCGGCCCCGCAGGCCGGATGCCTTCACCTCTTCGACAATCGCTTCGGGGCCGAGCACGCGCGCGCGCGCCAGCCCATTCCAGCCGCCCGTTGCCGCATAGTCTTCAAGGCTGAGCGCGCGCGTCTTGCCGGCGCGCGCGAAGGTGAGGCGCGTCTGTCCGGCGAGGAAGGGATGGTCTTCGATCCGCCCGATGCCAAGCCCGCTCTTGCCCGAAAGGATCGCTTCGGCATCGGCGGGGGCCGCAGGCCCGAAGCCCATGCCGTCGATGTCGACCAGTGGCTCGAGCCAGTGCATCCCCCAACTGGAGGTGCGCACCACCTCATGCCCAAGCTCGGCAAAGCGTTGCGCGACACGATCCGCGCCGCACGCGATCGCCAATGCGTCGTCGGAGATGCGGACGATCGTCACAGCGCGCCGATCAGTTCGGCCACCGCGGCCGTATCGAGCCGTGCATGAACCTCGTTCCCTATCATCGCGTTAGGGCCCACCGAGCACAGCCCGAGGCAATAGACTGTCTCGACGCGCACACGGCCTCCGGCGATCCGCTCGGCTTCCACGGCGATGCGCTCGCTGCCGCGCGCCTGGCAGGATTCTGCGCGGCACAGCTTGATCGCGGGCCGCGCATCGGGCGTGCGGCTGAAATCGTGATAGAAGCTGACCACGCCCGAAACCTCGGCGCGGCCAAGATTGAGGTGCCGGGCGACCTGCCGGATCGCGTCTTCGGAAACCCAGCCGAACCGGGCCTGAAGATCATGGAGGATCGGCAACAGCGCGCCCTCGCGCGCGCCATGCACGAGCAGGATCTCGTCGATTGTCGCAGTGCCCGTTGTCACCGGGCAGGGCTGCGCCTTTTGGGCGGCTATTTCAAATCACAAACCGCTATCGATGATTGATACTCTCTATCATCTGTGACTGCGTATCGACCGCGCGAGCGGTGGCCAGCGCCGCGCTGGCGATGGGTGACAGCGGTTCGCGATCGGGCGCGATCAACGCGATGCGATTATGCTCGCGCAGGTCGCTGATTTCCAGCAGCCGAACGCCCAGCGCCTCCCCGATATAGCCCGAATGGCTGTTCGTCACGATGCTCGAAAGCCCGCCATGCGCGACCATCGACAGCAAGGCGAGATAGGAATCGGTCGTCGCGGCGGGTGTGACGGCAAGCTGCATCCGCGCCAGATGCCGGTCGAGGATGCGGCGGTTTTGCATTCCCTGGTGCAGCAGGCAGAGCGGCTGCGACACGGCCTCGGCCAGCGTCACGCTCTGCCGCCCGCTGAACCGGCCGCTGGTCTGGGTCGCGAAGCAGAAAAGCTCTTCGAACAGCGGCACCGCCTGGGTGCCGGCTGCGGGTTCGTCGTCGAGATAGGTGAGGCCGGCGTCGAGCTCGAAATTCACGATTCCCGCGGCGATCGTCGCCGAGGTAAGCTGGCGCACCGCGACGCGCAACTCGGGGTGCCGCGCGTTGAGCTTGCCGATGAAGCCGCCGACATAGGGCATCGCGGCCGGGATTGCGCCGAGGCGGAGTTCGCCCTTGAGGGGCCCCGGCGCATTGATCGCCTGGCGAAGCGCCTCATGCCCGGCGATCAACTGACGCACATGCGGCAGGATTGCATGCCCTTCGGCGGTCAGGTCGATGAAGCGCCGGTCGCGTTGCACGAGCCGTGTGCCCAGCAGCCCCTCCAGTCCCGCAATCCCCGCCGAGAGGGTGGGCTGGGTGATGTTGCACCGCTCCGCGGCGCGCGCGAAATGCTTCTCCTCGGCAAGCGCCACGAAATATTCGAGGAAGCGGAACTGCATCGCGTCAGCCTAGCCCAATGCGCGCCGCCTGTCGCGCAAGGTCGGGCAGCTCAGTCGGCGAAGGCGGGGTCCGGCGCCAGATCGCGCGATCCCGCCGGCGTGGCGCCCATCCGGTCATGCGCGAAGATCGTCAGCAGGACGATCGCCACACCAGCGGCCAGCGCCAGGGGAATGATCGCAAGGACCGCGTTGTCGACGCTCATCCCGCTGGCCAGCAGCCATCCGGCCAGCATCGGGCCGAAGATCGAACCGATGCGGCCCATCGCGGCGGCTGCCCCGACCCCGGTCCCATGCAGTGTCGCCGGATAGACGCGCGGCGCGATGCCGTAGAGCGTGAACTGCCCGCCGACGATGAAGAAACCGGCCACCGCCGACGCGGTGATCATCATCCTCGCCTCGCTCGCCCAGGCGAACAGCGCCAGGCCCAGCGCGACACCGCCGAAGGTAATCAGCATCGCGGGGCGTACCCCCAGCGCGTCGCACAGACGACCGGCGAAGATGGCGCCGGCGATCCCCGCGAGATTGAGCGCGAGCATCACCGATGATGCCATTGCCGGATTGAGCCCCTTGTCGATCACCAGCGTCGGCGCCCAGCCGAGCAGCAGCGAGAAGATGGTCAAGGTCAGGATGAACACGGCCCAGAGCGACAGCGTGGCGCCCGTGCGCCCGCCGCCGAACAACGCCTCGGCGGGCGAAACAACCGCCGCTGTCGGGTCCATCTTGCGCCCCGCGACCTCGGGAATGCCGAAAATGAGGAATGGCGACAGGATCAGCGTCAGCCCGCCGCCGACGTAGAAGAGGCCGGTCCAGCCCCAGGTCGGCACGACCGACAGGCCCGCAATGGCGGAAAGCACGCCACCGAACGGCATGCCGCACATCATCGCCGTGACCAGGGTCGTGGTGCGGCGCGGGCCGGCGATCGAGGCGATCGTCGCGATCAGATTGGGAATCGCGCCGCCGATCGAGACACCGGTCAGCGCCCGCGCGATCAGCAATGTGTGATAGTCGCGCACGAACGCGGTGAGGAGGGTGAAGACGCCGAGCGACAGGACCGACCCGATCAGCACGCCGCGGCGGCCGATGCGATCGGCCAGCGTGCCGCCGACCAGAGCGCCGAGCGCGAGCCCAGCCAGGCTCGCGCTGAGCGCGATGCCGAGTTGTTGCGGCTGAAGCCCGAATTCGGCGCGCAAGCCGGGGACGGCGACCGCGAGGACCTGAAGGTCATAGCCCTCCAGTGCGGAGATGCAGAAGCAGAGGAAGAAGATGAACCAGGCGCGCGTGCCAAGAGGCTGAATCGCGCTCATCGGGCGTCTCCGCGATCGGCCAGAATTCCGTTCGGCATCCGTCTCTCCCTACCAATCTCTTGGCTTGTTTCGTTCATTGTGGCCGGTGGCGGGGAGTCCGAGGCTATCTATTGTGGTCCATGGGTGATCGTAAAGGCGCCATCCTCCAAGCCGCATCCTGGGCTATGGCGACGGCATCGCCCGTTCCCATGGCTGTTTTCAGCCATCGGCACGCTCGGCTGTCGCGTTCGAAGGGCTTTCAAACGATTGGCCGGAGCCAATCATTAGTGCCTGTCGACCGGTAAGTCGCTCGAACCTACCGATTGTGACATCGCAATATTCCTGATCAAATCCGACAGGACGGGCAATGTGGGGGATGACAATCGCGCGCGATACAAAAAAGACCCCAAAGCGATCCCTTAGGGATTGACTATGGTGACCCCTACGAGAATCGAACTCGTGTTTTCGCCGTGAGAGGGCGACGTCCTAACCGCTAGACGAAGGGGCCGTACCTGCGGAGCGGCGCATCTACGGTGAGCGGGGCCCATCGTCAAGATGGCGCGCGTCTTCCCAACGCGTATCAGGGCAGAAGCATGTCCGGCGATAGATTCTTCACATCGGTCTGCCCGGTCAGCGCCATCGCCACCGCCATCTCATGGCGTAACAACTCGAGCATCTGCGTAACCCCCGCACCGCCTCTGGCCGCCAGCGCATAAGCCCATGCGCGGCCGAGCAGCACGCCCTTGGCGCCAAGTCCCAGCGCCCGCAGCACATCGACGCCGGACCGGATGCCGCCGTCCATCAGCACATCGGCGCGTCCCGCCACTGCGTCGACCACGCCCGGCAGCGCTGCGATGGAGGAGGGGGCACCGTCGAGCTGGCGCCCGCCATGGTTGGACACCACGATCGCGGTCGCGCCGACGTCGCAGGCGGCAACCGCGTCGGCCGGGTCCATCACGCCCTTGATCACGATCGGGCCGTCCCAATGCCGGCGGATCCAGTCCATGTCCTTCCAGGTGATCGATGGATCGAAATTGCGCGCGACCCAGGCGGTGAACTGGTCGAGCCCCGCACCCTCCGGCATTACCGGCGCGAAATTGCCCAGGGTGTGCGGCCCGCCGAACAGGCCGACATCGAACGCCCAATGCGGATGCGTCGCGATCTGGGTGAAGCGCTTGATCCGCGCCCTGAGACCCTGCTTGCCGGTCAGGCTCGATCGCACGTCGCGGTAGCGCGCACTGTGAACGATCAGGTCTACCGTCAGCACCAGCGTCACTACGCCGATCGCTTTAGCCCGGGCCAGCATGTCCTTCATGAACTCCCGGTCGCGGATCATGTAGAGCTGGAAGGCGAAGGGCTGGGTTACGCCCGCCGCCACTTCCTCCATCCCGCAACAGGCCGAGGCGGAGAGGATGAAGGGCACGCCCGCCGCCTCGGCCGCGCGCGCTGCCTGAACCTCGCCGCGGCGTGCATACATGCCCGCCAGGCCGACCGGCGCGAGCGCGACGGGCAGGGATGCCGGCCGTCCCAACAGGGTGGTGGAGAGGTCGATCTGCGAAACGTCGGTCATGACCTTCTGGCGCAGCTTCAGTCGCTGCAGGTCAGCGACATTGCTGCGCATGGTGGATTCCGAATAGGAACCGCCGTCGATATAATCGAACAGGAACAGCGGCAGGCGCGCTTTCGCGAGCAGCCGGAAATCGTCGATGCAGGCCGGTGTCACCCCGTCGATCTAGGTCCCGGGCCCGGCCCCCGCAATGTCATTGTTGTGCCAGGGCCCCGGGCTTCCCTTATCGGCTGCTCGGGGTCGCGATGGCGCCCGGGCGCGCATCGAACTTCAAGGTCGCGGCGTCGTCCCGGGCCAGCGCCCGGCCGTTGAAGCGATAGACCTCGATATCCTTGTCGACCGCGCACTGCAGCAGCACGGTCTTCGCAGTATCGCTGAAGGTCGCGCCCTGGCACCAGGCTCCGGTCTGGGCCTCGGCGATCGGGGTCAGGATCATCCCCTTCACGCCGTAGATCTTGAGCGCACCATGGGGCCAGTAACCGGCCGAACCTGGAGCACCGCCCGATCCGTTGTGCACGACGACCGCGAGATAGCGCCCATCGCGCGACAGGGTCAGATGCTCGGGCGTGAAACCGACTTCGACCGGATTGACCTTGCCGGTCGCCAGGTCGACCGCGGTCACGGTGCCGACACGCGGGCCGCGCGGCGGGGTGGTGCCGGCGGGTGGCGCATTGCCCTGCAAATTGGTGTTATAGGCATAGCGGCCGTCGGGGCTGAACGAGACGCCATAAGGTTGAACGCCGGTGGAGATCGGCTCGCCGCCGATCTTCACGCTGTCGCCCGATACGGACAGCCGCACGAGCTGACCGGCGCTCTGCGCCACCACGATGGCCCCCTTGCCGTTGGGCAGGAACGCCACATCGGTCGGCCGCGCCTTGGCGGGCAGCTGCACCTTGCCCGCAGGGGTCAGGCGCTTGTCCTTGATCGTGAAGACCGAGACCGTGTCGTCGCCGGTGCTGACCACCAGCGCGAGGGTGCCGGCGCGGTTGATCGCGACACCGCTTGCGCCGGGGCCGGCATGCACCGTCTGCGCCAGCGCCGGCGCGGTCGGGTCGGCGAGGTCGATCACCGACACGCCGTCGTTCAGTTCGATCGTACCGTCCGCCTTCAGGCGCTGCGCCGCCGATACCAGCGCAAAGCCGCCATTGCGTGCGACCGCGACGGCGGCCGGCGGGCCGATCATGCTCGCGGGCGCCGCGACCGTGCCGATCGTCTTCGGCGGATAGCTGCGCAGGTCGATCACCGATACGCTGTCGGCGGTGCGCCCTGCATCGCCGGGGCGGAGCTGCTTGCCGTCATTGGCCGACACGGCGAGCTGTGCCGAAAGCCCCGTGGGCACGGCCAGTGCGATGACGGCGGCGGCAAGGCTGATCCTGGTCTTCATGGGCGTCCCTCTCTTGTCATGAAGCAGGCCGCGCCTCGCCGGCGCGGCCTGCCGATGTCTTACTCTACTCCGGATCAGAAGGGATCGGTCCGCTTGGTATAGGCACGGCCCTTGTCCGCGGCCGGCGAATCACCACCGGTGCAGATCATCACGCCGTCCTTGATCTGGTCGATCACGTCACGCTCGTTGCACGAATTGAGGAAGCGCAGGCCATTCGCCTTGGTCGCCGCCAGTACGCGCGCGCGCACCGCGATCATCGACGGCGGATAACCCTCGAACGCACTGCCGGGAACACGCGGTTTCGGCGCGCCGACCAGATAGAAGCCATGATCGCCTGGCCCCCATTCGGCGAATGCCAGGCCGGGGGTGCGCACCGTGGATTCGACATTGGCGTCGGCACGAGGATTCTCGATCTTCACGCCAAAGATCAACTCGCCGTCCGGATTGAGCGGCCAGGGATCGGCAAGGCGCAGATATTCATTCTGGGTAAGCCCCCAGATTTCCGAGGCGAAGGCTTGGCTGCCATTGCCGCGAAAGCCCTGGGCAAGGCCCTGAACGACCGGCGCGAACGGATAGCGCGATGCCTCGACCATGATCTTGGCGGCCTCGGGCGACTCTGCGTTGCACAGCAATATGCCGTGCACGCCGGCGGCGAGCGCCTGCTGGATCATCCACGCATTGGCACGGACGGCGTCGGGCGTGCCCTGGATCGGCAGGGTGACGATCACGGCGGGGGTGCGGTGTCCGGTGCGGGTCGGCCCGGCATCGACCAGGCCACGCATGAAGTCGCGCAGCTCTTTGAAGTCGAGCGCCCCATGCTCCATCTCATAGGTGATGTAATCGGCCTTGGTTGCTGCCTGCTTCTTGCCCTCTTCGTACCCGCCGCCGGAAACCTGGGTGTAATAGACCGGCTGGCCCTTCAGCCACATGTCGATGATGCGGTTGACGTGCTTGCCCGTGCGGGTGGTCTTGGTCGGCATCGCCGGCTGGGCATCGACCGCAAAGGCCTGGCCGGGCGCCTGTTGGGTATGGGCCGGCATCGATGTCAGCGCGAGCGGCGCAGCGGCGGCGGCAAGCAGGAACAACCTCTTCATGTAGCATCTCCCCTGGTTTGGTTCGTTGGCGAACCCTATAGGATATAGCATGTCACGCACGACTCGCGGGCGCAATGGGGAGAATTGCATCCAAAATTACTTTTTTGCATACTTTATTTTCCGACGCGCGCGAGACCAAGGCGCTCAAGTCCCAAACTCGAGCGCCTTGTCGATGATTTCGCTAGTTATTCATTGACGATCAGGCAGCCGCCCGCCGCCGCTCCGCCATTTCGACGTTGAGCATCTCCGCCAGCAGGAACGCTAGTTCCAGGCTCTGCCCGGCATTGAGCCGCGGGTCGCAATGCGTGTGGTACCGGTCGGCCAGCGACTGCTCGGTCACATCGACCGCGCCGCCAGTGCATTCGGTCACATTCTGTCCGGTCATCTCGGCATGGATGCCGCCTGCGATGCTGCCTTCGGCGCGATGCACCGCGAAGAAGCCGCGCACCTCGGCCAGGATCCGGTCGAACGGTCGAGTCTTGTAGCCGTTCGACGCCTTGATCACGTTGCCGTGCATCGGGTCGCAGCTCCACACCACCGGATGGCCCTCGCGTTGCACCGCCCGGACCAGCTTTGGCAGGCCCGCCTCGATCTTGTCGTGGCCATAGCGTGTGATCAGCGTCATACGGCCGGGGATGCGCGCCGGGTTGAGCGTGTCGAGCATGCGCAGCAGCGCATCGGGCTCGAGGCTCGGCCCGCACTTCATGCCGATCGGGTTGCCGATCCCGCGCAGATACTCGACATGCGCCGATCCCTCGAAGCGGGTGCGATCGCCGATCCACAGGAAATGCGCGCTGGTGTCGTACCAGTCGCCGGTCAAGGAATCCTGCCGGGTCAGCGCCTGCTCATATTTGAGCAGCAGCGCCTCATGGCTGGTGTAGAAATGCGTCTCGGCCAGTTGCGGCACCGTCTCCGGGCTGATCCCGCACGCCGCCATGAACTCGAGCGCCTCGCCGATGCGGTCGGCGGTCTCGGCGAACTTCTTCGCCCAGGGGCTGCGGCCCATGAAGTCATGAGTCCAGCGATGCACCTGCGCCAGATTGGCGTAACCGCCGCCCGCGAACGCGCGCAGCAAGTTCAGCGTCGCGGCCGACTGGCTATAGGCGCGGATCATCCGCTGCGGATCGGGCGCGCGGCCTTCGGCGGTGAAGGCGATGTCGTTGACGATGTCGCCGCGGTAGGCGGGCAGTTCGACACCGTCCTGCACTTCGGTATCGGCCGAACGCGGCTTGGCGAACTGGCCCGCCATGCGGCCCAGCTTTACCACCGGCAGCTTCGAGGCATAGGTCAGGACGACCGCCATCTGCAGGATCACGCGGAAGGTATCGCGGATGTTGTTCGCGCTATGCTCGGCGAAGGACTCGGCGCAATCGCCGCCCTGGAGCAGAAAGGCCTTGCCCTCGACGACCTTGGCCAGGTCAGCGGTCAGGTTGCGTGCCTCGCCGGCGAACACCAGAGGCGGAAAGCTCTCGAGCGTCGTAGTCGCCGCGTCGAGCGCAGCGCTATCGGGATAGGTCGGAAGCTGGCGGGCTTCTGCCTGGGTCCAGCTGTCGGGGGCCCATTTGGCGGCCATGATACGAGTCCAGTGATGAATGAGGGCGGTTTCCTTGCGGGAATTCGCCTCCGCACGCAATCAAGGAAAAGTATCGGCTGCTCAGGCGGCGATCACATCCGGCAGGTTTTCCGGGGGCTGAATCCCCAGCCTGTGATAATCGACCCGAAGCCACCCGTCCGCGCCGAGATGAACCGCGCCGGGCTCGATCCCCGCGACTTCCTGCGCGAGCACGCCGATATGGAACCGGCGCGAACCGGCATAGCGGTACCGATAAAGCCCGATGCCGTTCGGCAAGCGCCGCACCAGCCTGATATCCCGTTTCAGCCGCGCGTCGGAAAGAAGAAAGATCAGGGCGCCGACCGCGACGATCCCCGCCACGACCAGAACCACCCTGACCACCGTCGATCTGGTGCTCCTTACCGGCGCGGGCGGGGCGGGAGGAACCGGAGGCGATGCCGGATCCTCGATCAACTGGCAGCTCAGCAAGGGCAGGTCCGACCGGCAACTCGAATCCATGCTCTCCGCGAAGCATTGCGTGCCGCCATGGATATGTTCGGTCCGGCCGCCCGCGAGCGGCCCGAGATGGGTGCAGCGATAGCTCGGCATCGGGTTTCTCCCCCGGGGCGGTGCCGCTCAAGGCCCCGCGGGGACCATTCTATCAGTTCCGGTTGCCGGGCGGAAGATGGAACCGGATCGGTCCTTTCAGGCCGCGATCCGGCTTGTCGACCGCCAGCGCTACGCTGCGATCCAATTCCCATGGAACCCTGGCGGCACGCGATGCGGGATACGGATGTTCGCCACCGGCGCGGCGCTGAAATCCCGCGCATCCAGGATCACCAGATCGGTGGTCTCATTCGGCAAATCCACGACCAGCCCGATCATCCACCCTTCGCCTTCGGCCGCCGCGTCGGATGCCGGCACGAACACGAACTCGCCTGGATAACGACCCGCGCCGAAATCATGCACCTCGCGGGTGCCTGTCTCCAGGTCGTGCTTCAGCAGGAAGCTCTCGCCAATGAACGCCTTGTCCGCATCCGGCAGGCCCATCGTCCAGGCATAGCGATAGGGCTGGCCGAAGCGCCGCTCGTCGGGCCGCGGGAATTCCTGCGGCGTGGCATCGATCGTGCGCCGCTCGACCGTCCCGGCCGCCGGATCGATCGTCCAGCGCTCCAGCCCGCGCGACCGCGCGTCCGGCCCCTGCGAACTGTCCGCGAACATCGTGTCATAGACACAGGCATCGAGGATCACCGTGCCGTCTGCCGTGTCGAACGCATTGGCGACATGGAAGATATAGCAGGGGTCGACATCCACCCAGATCGTCTCGTCGCCGCGCCCGTTTCGCGGCAGCAACCCGATCCGCGCCTGATGGTCCGGGTTCCAGCGATAGGGGAAGCTGTGCCCGCCGATCAGCGTCTTCATCGAGAAGGTCACCGGCAGGTCGAGGATCAGCACATACCGCCCGGTGATCGCACAGTCGTGGATCGACGGCCCGTGCTTCACCGCGATCGGCTCCTCGCGGGTCACCTTGCCCTCGGGCGAGATCACCACATGCCGCACCACCTCGGGGTCGGTTGCCTCATAGGCGATGGCATGCTGCTCGCCGGTCAGCGGGTCGAGATGCGGATGCGCGGTGAAGCTGCCCGTCAGCGTGTCGTCGAACGGGTTGAAGGTCTGCTCCTCCAGCGTGTCCGACAGCTCGACCGGATAGCTGCCCGCCTCGACCAGCGCGAAAGTACGCCCACCGATCGCCAGCACATTGGTGTTGACGGTTTCCGACATGCCACGTCGCGGTCCGGGGGCGGCGGGCACGCCCATCACGGCAGCGACCTTCTTCGATCGGATCCAGCGATTGCGATACCACAGCGCCTTGCCCTGCTTCACCGCCACGCCGTGCACCATGCCGTCGCCGGTGAACCAGTGATGGCCGGCCGGATCGGGATCGATCGGGTTCGGCCCGATGCGCAGGTAACGGCCATCGAGCGCGGCGGGGATCGTGCCGGTCACCGGCAGGTCCTCCAAGGTCAGTTCCTCGCGCATCGGCTTGTGGATGCCGGTCAGGAAGGGATGGTCGGTTACCACCTCCAGCCGCTTGCGATTGAACTCGGCGACCACGCCGATGCCCTTGGTCACCGTGCTGCGGATTGCGGTTTCGATCATGCTTGCCATTATGGCCTCCACACCTCAAAGTTTACGGTGTTCACATTACGACTCGAAGGTAACAGTGTCAACATCCGAATCCGAAACGGCCAAAAAAGCCTATCACCATGGCGATCTGCGCGCGGCGCTCATCGAAGCGGGGCTGAAACTGCTCGAGACCCGCACTGCCGACAATCTGTCCTTGCGCGAGGTCGCGCGGGCCGTCGGTGTCAGCGCGACCGCGGTCTATCGCCATTTCCCGGACAAGGGCGCGCTGATGACGGCGCTGGCGGGGGAGGGGCTCGCCCGGCTCGCGGTGGCGCAGCATGCCGCGTCCGATGCGGCCGGTGGCGGCGTCGCCGGGTTCAACGCGACAGGTGCTGCCTATGTCCGCTTCGCGCTCGCCAACCCGGCGCTGTTCCGGCTGATTTTCGCCAATCCCGCCTCGGTCGAGCACCAGCCGCACGAGCATGAGGACGATGCGATGACCTTCCTGCGCGCCAATGCGGCGATGGTTGCGGAAGGGAAGGGCGGCGACGCGCAGATCATCGCGCTCCAGGCCTGGGCGCTGGTGCACGGCCTGTCGATGCTGATGCTCGATCATCAGGTGCCGGTCGATGACGCGTTGATCGACCGGGTGATCGACGTGCGGGCGATCAAGTGAAGCGCAATCCGACCCAACGGGCGCTTATTTAGGCTCCTGCCCGCAGGACATGTCGCTTGCCGGGGCTGGCGCCTCGTCCTCCCACGGGCCGCTATGGCGTGGCTGCGGACCCGGGCCGCCACCCGGCGGGATCAGCGGATGCGGGTTGGCGCTTGGGCTCAATATGGCGGTGATCGCCTCGGCATAGCCGGACACCGAATCCTGCGCGCCGTCGATCGCCGGCTGGGCGTCGAACGGGACGGACATGCTGCCGCTCAGGCTTTCGTCGCCCTGGGCGACGAGTTCGCTGCCAGTCATCGTCGCGATGAAGTCGCCGGCGCGCGGCGCGGGCGTTATCTGGTAGGTCGCCTGCCAGGTCCGGTCGACCAGGTTCCCGCTGCGCGACGTGGCATCCTCGCCGAAAAGATGGAGGTTGTATTCGACATAGCAGACCGTGTGAGTCTGGACGGTCATGGTCGAACCATCCAGGGTCATCGTGCCCTCGATGCTGTAATTGTTGGTGCCGTTGGCGGACGACACATGCGTCGGGTCCTGGCCGCTGTCATAGGAATCGCTTTGGTAATTCAGCGCCAGCCCGTCGGCGGTGCGGCTCCATACCAGGCCGGGAATGGGCGCGGTCGACCAGCCATAGCTTATCTTGAGGTCGCCCTCGGAGACCGACACGCTGGTCGTGAGATAGGCCGGCTTCGCCGTCGAGAGCAGCACCGCCAGTGAAGTCCATTGCCCGTCGTTCATCGTTCCCGTCTCCGTTCGATGTGCGCTGCGTTCCTGCCCCTATTTCTTCGTCTCGGACAGGAAGATGAAGGAATAGTCCGCCGCATATTGCGGCTGCCCGTCGGCCCCGGCCTTGGTCACCTTGCGCAACCCGCCAGGGGCCGCCGCCTGCAACAGCGTCGGCGTCGCGATCGACGCGAAGACATGGCAGTCCATGCAGCTGTTGGATTTTTGCTGGAAGGATTCAGCCGTCGTGTTCGCGACGATCTGCCCCGGCCCGGCGGCACCGCCCTTCGGCGTCGGATTGCCCATGGTCAGCGGCACGCGCAGCCCAGGCCCCGGCGGCGGGTTGGGGACCATGGCCTGCGGCCACTGGACGTCGACCAGGCGGTAATAGTTGAACACCGATTTGGCCGGCAACTGGCTCCACACAAAGGCGGTCACGCCGTTCGCCGGCTCGCCCACCGGGTTGATCCGGGTGATCTGCATCGGCGCCTTGTAGGGCATGCACACGCCACCCTTGCCGCATGGCACTGGCGGCACATTGTGCCGGCACTGATAGACCGGGTCCTTTTGCGGCGTGCACTTGGCATCGAAGAAAGTGTAGCCCGGTGACGGCCGCTGGTTCGGATTGGCCGGCAGGGCAGGGGGCGAGAAGCCGCCGCCCGCCGCTTCGTCCGGGCTGTTGTCGATATGCTCGAACGTCGCCCACACCCAGGGCAGCTTCGGGAAGCGCTTGCGCGCGATATGCATCCCGACCAGCCCGACGGTCACCTGGCGAATCTTGCCGGTCGCCGGATCGCGAATGTCGGCGATGGCGGTCTTGTAGCGATAGTCGAGCGAATGATCCGCCGGCAACGGCGTCCAGGATGCCTTGATCTCCATCGCGCCGACATTCTGGCCATAGGCGTGGGTCTTGCCGACACAGTCGGTGTCGTCCCAGCCATTCTGGGTGCCGGCCGGGAAGTTCAGCCCGCCGCGGCGCGGCGCCGTCGGTGGCGCCGGCGGGGGCCCGTCCGATTGCGGCGTGCCCGGCTGGGTCGTGCATTTCAGCTGGCCGGCGGCGGTGGTCAGGTCGAACCCCGGCTGCTGGGTGATGTAATCGAACTCGTCCTCGTTCATCATCACTTCGTAATAGGTCACGTCGCCGCGCTGATTGGTCAGCCAATGGCCGCCCCCGCCCGCCTGGACGATGTCGGAGAGATCGAGGCTGCCGGTTTTCGCGATTCGGCTGAGCATCCTGATCGCGGGCCGCGGCGCCTGCCAGTCGGCCTTGAGCGACGTCGTGTTGCCGAACACCTCGGCGGCTTCGTGATAGCTTTCCCACACCGACCGGCCGGGATTGCCCGGCACGCCGAACTCGGCCCATGTCGCCTTGGGATCGGGGAAGCCGTTCTTCGCCGGATCGGCGCGCCAGTTGAGCGCGATGAACGCCTGCCAGGCCGAGCAATCGACCTGGATCTGGTTGAGTCCCGGATTGCTCGGCAGTGCGGATGTCCGGTTCGGCGCCAGCGCTCCGCACGGGTTGGCGACGCTGGCCTGGGGCCCGGGCGTCGGCTTGCTGTGGCAGCCGGCGAGTCCGATGCCGGCGACCGCAAGCGGCACGGCAAGCAAGGCGACCGGAAAGCGGCGGTCGTCCCGGCGCGGGCGTGAAGTCATGGTCCGTCTCCCCCTGAGCGCAGCGATGCTGCGAGCATCCCGCCGGATGAGCCTAATCTCCACCGGATGGCGGCCAAGCATCGCGCGAACACCGGATGAAGGGAACGGACTGCCGTGCATTTACCGCCACAATGACGGTAATTCTTCCAGCCATCACCCCATGGCGTACCGTCGCCCTGAGTTCCTAGAAGTGCAGCTGCACGCCGCCGCGGAACAGCGGCCCATAATGCTCGCGCTCGACCAGGAACGGCGTGCTGCCGACATAGCGCCGCCACGGCGCATCGGTCAGGTTGGAGGCGTCGCCGAACACCGTCACCTGCGGCACGATCTGATAGCTGACATGCAGGTCGAGCTGGCCGTTGCCGTCAGTGAACTGGTCGGTGCTGGCCGACTTGGTCAGCGTGTCGAGATAGGAGGAGCGATAGTTGAAGGCGAGCCGCGCGGCGATGCCGTATTTCTCGTAGAAGATCTGGACGTTGCCGATGTCGCGCGACTGGAAACCGAGCGGGATATCCCCCGCGCGGATCGACGGCGCCCTGGCGTGGCCCCAGACATGGGCATAATTGGCCGACACGCCGAGGCCGCTCAGCAGGCCGGGCAGGAAGGTGAACTGGGTCTGGGCGTTGAATTCGACGCCGCTGATCGTCTCCTTGTCGGCATTCACCTGCGTGCTCACATCAGCCTGCGCATAGGTCACGCCGCCATAGGTCGCTCCGGTCTGCCGGCTGGTGAAGGGATAGATCGGGTCGTCGATCTCCTTGTGGAAGATGCCGGCGGTGAACAGGCTGTCCGCCGACGGATAATATTCGATCGACGCGTCGAAATTCACCGCCTTGTATGGCTTCAGGTCCGGATTGCCGAGCGAGATCGCCGGCAGCAGGGGATCGTCCACCACGGTGACGAAGGGTGCCAGGCTCGGATAGGCCGGCCGGCCGATCGACGTGGTCACCGCGCCGCGCAGGAACAGATTATGCGCCGCCTCGAACCTGGCGTTCAGGCCGGGGAAGATATCGGTATAGCTGTTCCCGCCAAAGCTGTTGAACCCGTCCGTGAGTTTCGAATTCGCGTTGACGATCTTCGCGCTGGCGCGGTCCCGCGTATGTTCGACGCGCACGCCCGGCACCAGTGTCAGCGCCCCGAACTTCAGCGTCGCCATCACATAGCCGGCGGTGATCGACTCGGTCACGTCATAGTCGCTCGATAGCGTGTCGGCGAGTGTCCCGACGGCGTCGATCGCGCCGACGCCCGGATTCGCGTCGAAATAGGTCCGCGCCGCAGCGTAGTCGATGCGCTCGCCGAAATGGAACATGTCGTCATAAAAGCCGGAGTCGGCGGTATAGGCGACGTTGCTCAGCTTCCAGGCGGTCGCGCCGACCTTGTAGTCCTTCTTGTCCTGGTTGTTCGTTTTGTGCCGGTCGAGATATTTGAAGCCGGCCTTGATCGCGGAATCGTCGCCGATCCCGATCGGGTGACTATAATCGATCCGGCCCTGCCACAGCTCTTCAGAGGCCTGGCGCGTCTCGAGATTATATTTGCTGAAGCTGAACTGCGAAGGATCGTCGAACACGCCGGCCGAGGCGCCGGTCGGCACAAGCGTATAGGGGTCGGTGCTGCCGTCGAAAGTGGCGGTCACCTTGCCCTTGCCAGTGGCGAAGGTGAATTCGCTGCGGATCGGATCGATCTTCACCGCCTTGGTCCAGCCGCCCGATGCCTCCAGCGTGCCGCCGCCAAGCTCGAACTCGCCGCCCAGCGTGGCCGATTTGGTGTTGTCGTCCTCCTCGCGGCGACGGACCAGGATGGTGCCGGTGCTCTTGAGTGGCGTCGTGGTGAAATCGGTGACGGCCAGCCGGTTCTGATCGCGCGTCTCATGGTCCTGGAACTTGGAATAGCTGGTGCGCAGGTACAGCTTCACCCCGTCCCCCGGATGCCAGTCGAAATTGCCGACCACGCCAAGCCGGGTGCGCGTCAGATTATAATCGCGCAGGCCGTTCCCGTCCGGAATGCCGCCATGCGAGAAATCCTGTGACCCCTGGAAATTCTCGGATTCGATCGGACGGCGCGAATAATTGACCGAGAGGACGGCGCCGAACTGCTCGTTCGGCCCGAAGCGGCCGCCGATCGTGCCGTCGAGCTCATAGGGCGACTTGCCGTTGAGATCGTACCGGCCGACCGCGCCCCGCGCGTCGAGGAAGAAGGGCTTGCTGCTGTCGAACGCCGTCTTGGTGCGGACGTTCACTTCGCCGCCAATCGCATTGGCGTCCTGGCTGGCCAATAGCGACTTGGTCACGGTCACCGCCTGGATCATGGCGGAGGGCAGGTCGTCCAGCTTCACCTGGCGGCCGCCCGGCTCGGGTGCCGGCAGCGTCTGGCCGTTCAGGCTGACATTGACGAGCGCGGGGTCGATGCCGCGGATGATGACGTAGCGGCCCTCGCCCTGGTCGTTGGCGACCGACAGGCCCGGCAGGCGCTTGATCGCCTCGGCGACATTCTGGTCGGGCAGCTTGCCGACGTCGTTTGCGCGGAGCGTCTCGACCGTGTTGGCGGCATCGCGCTTCTCCGCCGCGGCCGCGCGCTGCGCCGCGCGCGTGCCGGTGACGACGATGTCGGGCCCGTCGGTCGTGGCGGCGGCGTCCTCGGCAAAGG
The DNA here is from genome assembly GCF_058809095.1 of Sphingomonas sp. GW821-FHT10F11. NCBI lineage: Bacteria > Pseudomonadati > Pseudomonadota > Alphaproteobacteria > Sphingomonadales > Sphingomonadaceae > Sphingomonas > Sphingomonas sp. GW821-FHT10F11. The sequence continues at coordinate 17,711 of NZ_JBXASH010000012.1, read as the reverse complement.
CGGCGGGTGCGGCCAGGCCCAGCAACAGACCGGTGGCAAGCGCGGTAAGCGCCGGACGCGACAGAAGAACGGATCTAGCGATATGCATGACAGCCCCCTTGGCAGAGGCCGCCCGTTGGCCGGGTCGCATGACACTTCGGTGTCAAACGCGGAACATGACAATTTTTTAAGATTTCGTCATGTTGTGTTCATGCGTATTTCTCATCCATGCATAACAATATGATAGAGTCATTTAAAAGATATTAAATCTTCGATCAATTGACTGGAAATTAAATGATCTATTGTCTTTGATTTTCTCCGACTAACTTCCATCTATATTTGCTGTATCTCATAGGGTGAAGGCGATGTTCATGCGCCAATATGGTCTGGATCCTTGGCGGATAGCGCCGTTCTGGCCTCAACTCGCCTCGACACGCCCCGTCCGGCAACCCACAACATAAGCGGGGTCGGCCGATCCGGCCGGGACATGGAGGGGATGTCATGTCGTTTTTCACCAGCGTTACACGAACACGGCTGATGGCCGGCACCATCGGCTTCGGGCTGGCATTGGCCGCGTCCATGCCGGCCGGCGCGCAGGAGGTCGATGACAACGAGGTGAGCAATCCGCCGCTGCTGAAGGCGCGGGCCGAACCGCCCAGGCCGTTGCTCGCGCTGGCCGTGGGGGCGGAAGCGGAGACGGCGCAACCCGCGCCGCGCCGCGACAAGATCCTCGACCTGACCATCCAGTATCTCGATGGCCGGATCCGCAACCCGGCCAGCAAGACCCAGCATTTCGACAAGGTGCATCTGCGCAGCTATGTCGGCACCGATACCGACCCGAAAAACCCCTTCATCTCGCCGATGATCGAGGTGGCGCCGGGCGACACCGTCCGGATCGACCTGCACAACAAGCTCGATCCCGATCCATCCTGCCTCAGCATGAGCGATCATAATGCGGACACGCCGCATTGCTTCAACGGCACCAACCTCCACACCCATGGCCTGTGGGTGAACCCATCGGGCAATGGCGACAATGTGCTGCTGTCGATCAACCCGGGTGTCGATTTCACGTACGAATACAACATCCCCTCGGACCACCCCTCGGGCACCTTCTGGTATCACACCCACCGCCATGGCTCGACCGCGCTTCAGGTGTCGAGCGGCATGGCCGGCGCGCTCATCGTGCGCGGCAACCGCCTGCCAACGACGACGAAGCACGGCGACATCGACACGCTGCTGAAGGGCATGACGGAGCGCGTGCTGGTGCTGCAGCAGATCCAATATGCGTGCCGCGGGCCATCCCTGGCGCCGGGCAAGCTGGGTCCGATCAAGCAGACTTCGGCCGGCCGCTATATCTGCGACAAGGACGATGTGGGCGGGATCGAGGGTTATGACCAGTTCGGCCCCGACACCTGGCCGAAATCGGGCCGCTTCACCTCGATCAACGGCAAGGTGCTGCCCTTTTTCCGCACGACCCAGGGCAAGATCGAGCGCTGGCGGATGATCCATGGCGGCGTGCGCGACACGATCAGCCTGCAATTCTTCAAACTGAAAACCGGCAAGCTGAAGGCGGCGCTGCCGACCCTCACGCCCGAGAACCAGAGCAAGGCTATCGCCGACCTGTGCAGCGGCACGCCGCTCCCCTATACGGTCGTCGCCGCGGACGGCCTGACCATGGCGCACGGTCACCAGACCAACATCACCACCTTCCAGCCCGGCTATCGCTACGACGCGCTGGTCGTGTTCCCCGAGGCCGAGGCCTATTGCGTGGTCGATTCGTCGGCGCCGAAATCGGGCACGGTCAACGGGATCGAGGTCGGGCCGCAGCTGCTCGGCATCGTCCGAGTCGCGGCGGGCACCCCGGTGCCCGATATCGGCGATTATGTGCGCGACGCGCTGGTCGCGAACGCGAACCAGGCGATGCCGGCCGATGTGAAGCCCGCCGTGGTCGCCGACCTGACCAACGGGCTGAAATTCACCAATTTCACCCCGCATCCGGACATCGCCGACGACGAAGTGACCGGCAAGCAGGAGCTGACCTTCTTCATCCAGGTGCCGCCCAAACCGCTCCAGTTCCAGGTCGGCAACACGCTCGATACCAAGGATGCGAAGCCCTATGATCCCAACCGCATCGACCGCAAGCTGACGCTTGGCGGCGTCGACGAATGGACGCTGCAGTCCCACTTCGTCAGCCATCCCTTCCACATTCACGTCAATCCGTTCCAGATCGTCTCGATCAAGGATCCGATGGGCAATGAGGTCAGCACGTCCGATTCGGAGGACAAGGGCGACGGGGTCTCGGTCGATCCGCAATATCGGGGTCTCCAGAATGTCTGGAAGGACACTTTGTGGATCAAGAGCCTGATCGGTGAGGCGAACCCGCCGCCCCCGGGCTCGTCGGGCATCTACACGATCAAGGTCCGCACCCGCTACGAACGCTATATCGGCGAATATGTGCTCCACTGCCACATCCTCGACCATGAGGATCGGGGCATGATGCAGAATGTCGAAGTGGTGGTGCCTCAGGTGCCCATCCGCAAACCCATCGTGACGCCGCCCGGCGCGATTCCGCCGGGCGGGGCCGCCATGGACATGCCGGATCACCAGCACGACCAGTAAGGGCGGCACCGACGCCGCACCGCCGCCCGAACTGCCGGATGCCCGCTCCGGCAGCGGCGGGGGGTGGCCTGACGGCTAGCCCTGCTGGGTGCGATCGACCAGCCGCGTATAGAGGTGCCAGCTCGCATAACCGAGCACCGGCAGCACGACCGCGAGGCCCATGAACAGCGGGATGCAGGCGAGCGCGAGCAACACCGCGACGATCAATCCCCAGATGGCGATCTCGACCGGGTTGCGCCGCGCGGCCCGCAGCGACGTCTGCACCGCGGCCACGAAATCGACCGGCCGGTCGACCAGCAGCGGGAAGGACACCACCGTCGTCACCAGCGTGATCGAGGCGAACAGGAAACCGGCCAGGTTGCCGAACACAATGAGCTGCCACCCTTCCGACGTGGTGAAGAGCAGCGCGGCGAAGCTGGCGAGATCGGTCGGCTGCAGCGTGCCGAGCGTCGCCTCGTAGATCGCCCAGGCCACCCCGATCCAGGCAAGGAAGAGCAACGCGAGGAAGATGCCGAGCGCGGCGATCTGTGCCGCCGACGGCCCCCGGAACGGATCGAGGAAATGCACCCATTGCGCGTCGCGCCCTTCCTCGCGCCGCCGGGCCAGCTCGTAGAAACCGACCGCGATCAGCGGCCCGAGCAGCGACAGCCCGGCGATCAGCGGCAGCAGCAGCGGGAACAGTCTGCCCCCGAGCGTCGCCCCGGCCACGACCAGCATCAGCACGGGGTAGAGTATGGCGGCAAGGATGATGTCGCCGCGCTTGTCGAGGAAATCGGACCACCCTTCGCGCAGCGCCCAGGCCAGGTCGGCGCGACCGATTTCGCGCACGACAGGGGGGTGGGACGACGACGCGGCAGGCGTAAAGGGGGCAATGGCAACCATGACAAGCCTCTCCAGGCGAGGCAGAGCGGGCCGCCGCCCGTCTCGCGTTTCAGGTTGGTTCGTGGCCCTTGATGCGGCCACACGGCCCGGCGAAGCACGATACGCTTTTGCGGGGCGGATATGAAGTATCGATTGTGGCGGTGGGAGGGGAAGAAAAAGCCCGCGTTGCGCCCCAGATCCAGTCATTCGATCATGAAGATGACGCCCCCGAAAGCAGCCGTTTCGGGGACCGCCATGCATGTCGCGTGCAGCGATCCCGAAAAATGAAAAGGGCTGTTCGCTGAACGAGCGATGCAGACCGCGGCAGGGCAGCTTGACCGGGGGTCGCCGCCACGAAACTATCGGCGTGCACGAGCTGGGAGCGCGAGATGGACCGTCGAGAGTTTCTGGCAGGCGCTACGGCCATCGGCGCCCTTGGCATATGGGCGACGCGATCGGCCGCCGCAGCGTCGCGAGTCGCATGGCGCGAGGATCGCGCTCTCTATCCCCAGGGCGTCGCGTCGGGCGATCCGGACGAGCATAGCGTCATACTCTGGACCAGGCGGCCGTTCGACCAGGGCGAGCGGCACACGCTGACGGTCGAAGTGGCGCGGGACGCGACCTTCCGCCGCGTCGTCGCCACGGCGCGCGTGCCGGTGCTGGCGGCGGCCGACTGGACCTGCCGCGCGCTCGTCGGCGGGCTCTCGCCGGCGACGACCTACTGGTACCGCTTTACGGACGACAGTGGCGCCGGCAGCCGGATCGGCCGCACGATCACTGCCCCGCGCATCACCGACCGGCGCCCGGTCCGCTTCGCGTTCGTGTCGTGCAACAGCGTCAACGAAGGCGCGCAGAACGCCTATCGCCGGATGATCTGGGAGGACGAGCGCGCGCCCGACGACCGCAAGCTTGGCTTCGTGCTGCACCTGGGCGACTTCATTTACGAAGTGGTCGAATATCCCGACGAGCTGCCGCACCGTTATGGCCGCACCGTCTATGATCTCGGCCGGATACCCGACGCCCGCAAGGTCGGCAATTTCCACGTGCCGACCAACCTGGCCGGCTATCGCCACGTCTATCGCGCGCATATCGACGATCCCGACATCCAGGACGCGCGGGCGCATTTCCCGTTCGTGTGCATCGGCGACAATCACGAATTCTCGTGGCAGGGCTGGCAGAGCTTCATCAAATATGGCGGCAAGGTGGAGCCCGCGCAGCCGCTGCGCGTCGCGGCCAACCAGGCGTGGTGGGAATATATCCCGTCGCGAGTCCGCAAGGCATCGGGCGCCGGGCTCGATCAGTTCCGGCCGCCCGCCGTGACGACCGCGCCGATCGAGACGTTCGACGATCATGGTTTCGGCACCGAGGCCAATAACCGCACCGCCGTCGGCAGCATGACCGCCTGGCGCGCGCTGCGCTACGGGCGGCACGTCGAGCTGATCCTGACCGACCTGCACAGCTACAAGATGGCGGACCCGACGGACCGGCCCGAAGCGGCCGCGCTCGATTCGGGAGAGTATCCGGTCCTCCCGCAGGAGTGGATGGAGATCGTCGATGGCGGCAAGGACTATGCCGGCGGCAATCCCCCCGCGACCATCGCGATCGGCGACAAGACCATCCCCAATTATCGCAAGGACGAGCCCCCTTACACCGCGCTCGGCCGCGAGCAGAAAGCGTGGCTCAAGCAGCGGCTGACCCGATCGACCGCGACCTGGAAGATCTGGGGCGCGACCAACGGCACGCTCGACATGCGGACCGACCCGCAGAACCTGCCCGCCGGCCTGGTGAAGGCGGCGTGGATGGGCAAGGACTACGGGACGTTTGGCGGCGGCGATGTCAGCGGCGCGTTCAACGAGCGCGCTGAGATCTACGACCTTGTCCGCGACCACAAGGTGTCGGGGTTCGTCACCGTCTCGGGCGATCGCCACAGCTTCTGGGCAGGCTATGCCGCGCCCGCGCTGCCGCCCGCCGAGTTCGCGCCGGTCGGGGTGAGCTTCATCACGGGGTCGATTTCCGCGCCGGGCTTGGGCGAGGCCGCCGAATATTTTAAGGATTCCCCCGTGCTGCCGCTGTTCGTGCGCAAGACGGCGGGTGCCGCGCCCGAGCACACGATCAATCTGACGATCAAGCGCGGCGTGCGCAGCGCGCTGGAATATGCGGCGAGCGGCGACATCGTAAAGGCGCGGGCGCTGACCAATCCCGACGTCGCGCCGCATCTGGAATTCGTCGACATGGCCGGGCACGGCTATGCCGTGGTCAGTGCCGGGCCCGACGCGATCGACACCGAATTCGTCTGCATCGTCCGCCCGATCGCGCGCGCGACCACGCCCGACGGCGGCCCGCTTCGGTACCGCGTGTCGCACCAGGCACGCCTGTGGCGGCCGGGCGCGCCGCCGAGGCTGGAGCAGCGGGTGCTCGAGGGGGATGCCAAGTTGTCGGTTTGATGACATAAGGCGCTCAAATTACGCCATTCGCGCAGGGTTTCGTGCAGCCCGAAAGCCGCCATTCGTTCAGATCGGCTCAGGATCGCCCGGCTTCCTCGATGGGCGCGCGATCATTTCGCCCGCTCGTGAACGAAACAGTTTCAACGTCGGCGATGTGTTCGCCTTGTTGTAACCGATAACCAGGTCGATCGACGGCGCTTCACCCTCCAGCTGGCGACTGACTACGGTCAACGGCAGCAGATTCTTCGCATAGGCGGGCATCAGCGCCAGCCCGCAGGTCGACGCGACCAGCGAGATTGCCATCGCCAGATTGTCCACGCCATGGTCCAGTCCGATGTCCAGCCCAACGCGGCGCAGATAATCCTGCGTCACGGCGTGCAGCACCGTGGCTTTGTTCGAGCCGCCGATAAAGACCTCGCCGACCAATTCCGAGGGGTGGATCGTTTCCTGCCGGGAGAGGCGATGATCGCCGGGCATCAGGACGATCAGCGGCTCGCGATCCACCACATCGTAGCACAGGTCGAAGGCGGGTTCGGCTCGCATGAAAGCCATGTCGAGCCGGCCGCGGACGAGCGCCTCGGCAAGGTCCGGCGAATAGTCGCTCGAGATGGTGACCTCGATGTCTTTCAGCTCGTCGTGCAGGACCTGCATGGCCCGGGGCAGCCAACTCATTTCGTGACCCGTCAGGAAGCCGATGGCGAATGTCTTCCTTGTCGGCGCCGCGGTCCTGCGTGCGGTTTCCACCGCGGCGTCGACCTGCGCGAGCGCCAGCCTGGCATGGTCGAGAAAGACCTTGCCCGCCGGAGTCAATGCGATGCCCTGCACGCTGCGGGCCATCAACGGGACACCGACTTCATATTCGAGATCGCGGATCTGGCGGCTGAGCGAGGGCTGGGCCGTGTGCAGCCGTTTGCGCGCCGCGACTGTCAGGCTGCCTTCCTCGGCGACGGCGACGAAATAGCGAAGGTGCCTCAGTTCCAATGCTCGCTCCATGCCTCATAGGTATGGGAGGCCAACCTACAAAGTCTTTTCCGGCAGCGCCAGCCATACCCACTTCCAGTCCAGCAGAGCGGATCTGCCGCAACTCCCAACCGGGCTTCCGCCACGGGCGAATCCCATATCTCGAAGGACTGGATACGTGAGCACTCAAGTTGTTTTGATCACCGGTGGATTGACTGGAATAGGGCGGGCCGCCGCCATCGCCTTCGCCAGGAAAGGCGCAAAAGTGGTCGTTTCGGGCCGGCGTGACGAGGCCGGCAAGGCGCTCGCCGATGAACTGCGCACGCTTGGAACGGAGGCCGAGTTCGTCAATGCGGATGTTCGCAAGGAGGACGATATCCGCGCCTTGGTCGACAAGACCGTCGCACGGTTCGGGCGACTCGATGTCGCGGTGAACAATGCAGCCACCGAAGGCGATCGCGGGCTGATCACCGAGCAGACGCCCGAAAGCTTTGCCACGACATTCGACACCAACGTCCTCGGTGTAGTCCTCAGCATGAAGCACGAAGTGCGCGTCATGCAGGCGCAGGGGAGCGGCAGCATCATCAACATCTCCTCGACCTACGGGCATGAGGGGGCGGCCGGGGCGTCGATCTATGTCGGCGCCAAGCACGCCGTCGAAGGCATCACCAAGTCGATTGCGCTCGAAGTCGCGAAGTCGGGAATTCGCGTAAACGCTGTCGCGCCCGGCCCTACCGACACCGGCATGTTGACCCGCTTCACCGTCACGGCGGAGAACAAGGCGGCCCTGGCGACGCAGGTTCCGCTTGGTCGGCTCGGCCTTTCCGAGGAAGTCGCCGACGGCATCGTCTTCATCGCGTCGGACGAGGCCAGATTCATCACGGGGCATGTCCTCAATGTTGACGGCGGACACAGCGCCAACTGATCCCGCCCGGGCGCGAAGCAAGCTTCGCGCCCGTTCGAGGCCCCACCAGGCATCGCACTCGCCCGCCCTGCATATCGCCCGAGCGGCACCGGAGAGAATCCAATGACCCAGTACAGCCACGACACAGCTCCGACCCAGTTCGTCGAGGCGCAAGGCATCCGCTTCGCCTATCGCCGCTTCGGCAAGCAGGGCGGCGTTCCGATCGTCTTCAACCAGCATTTCACCGGCACGATGGACTATTGGGATCCGGCCGTGACCGATGGCCTCGCGCGGGACCGTGAAGTGATCCTGTTCAACAATGCCGGCGTCTCCAATTCATCGGGCGAGACGCCAACCAGCTTCCAGCAGATGGGCGCCAATGCGATCGCCTTCATCCGGGCCCTGGGTCTAGATCAGGTGGACGTGCTCGGCTTTTCGATTGGCGGCTTCGTCGCACAGGAGATCACGCTGCAGGCGTCTGATCTGGTCCGCAAGCTGATCCTGGTCGGCACCGGTACGCGCGGTGCCGACATGTCGCAGAGCCAGTCCCAGGCGATCTTCGCCGGCAACTACGACCCGCCGGAACATCTCTGGCTCGCAGTCCATTTTTCGCCGTCCGAGGCGGGCCGCGCCGCCGGTCTCGCTTTCATCGAACGCAAGCTGCGCCGTCAGGATCGCGATCCGGAAGTCAACGAGCAGACCGTCGCCGCGCAGCTCGATGCAATCGGCAAATATGTGACGCCGAGCGAAGGGGTGCTCGATTACCTCAGGACGATCCGGCAGCCGGTGCTGGTCGTGCAGGGCAGCAACGACGTGATCATTCCGACGAAGCACTCCTACGTGCTCCAGCAGAATATCCCGAACGCCCAGTTGATCCTCTATCCGGACTCCAACCACGGCTCCTTCTATCAGTATCCGGAGCTGTTCGTGGCCCACGCCACACTGTTCCTGAACGCCTGACCCGCCCCGCCCTTTCATCGACGAGCCGTCCCCGTCGCGGACATCTCCGCGGCGACCGGCCCCTCAGGCCCAAAGGAGACTGATCATGAGCGCTTATATCACCGTCGAACTCACGGTTCGCGACGTCGAAGCCAAGAATCGCTATTCGGCGGCAGCCGACCCGATCCTGAAATCATTCGGTGGCGAATTCCTTGCCGGTGGGCCTATCACTGCGCTGTTCGGCGAGCAGCAATTCGCCAACGGCTCGATCATCCGTTTCCCGGATCGTGAGGCGGCACTGAGCTTCTACAATGCACCTGAATATCAGGCGCTGCTCGAAGGCCGCGCATTGGGTATCGACTGCCGCTTCAGCCTCTTGGGCTGACGAGCCAGGGACCCCAGATCTGTCACCCAATTCAAATGCAGGATGATGCGATGACCAAGACCATCAAGATTCCCGGCCCGGATCACCCGATCAGCATCGAGCGCAATCCCAAGCGTGTCGTCGTCATGCTTGGAGACCAAGTGATCGCGGATACCACCGACGCTCTGACGCTGCGCGAGGCCAGCTACGCCGCTGTCCAGTATATCCCGCGCAAGGATGTCGACATGGCGGCGCTCGATCGGTCCGAGACGTCAAGCTACTGCCCATTCAAAGGCGATGCGTCCTACTACAGCATCCCGGCTGGGGGTGCGCGCTCGGGCGATGCGGTCTGGACGTATGAAGCGCCATATGGTGCCGTCGCCGCGATCAAGGATCATCTCGCCTTCTATCCCGATCGCGTGGACACCATCGAAGAATGCGATTGACACCTTTCAGGCCACAGCCGCCCCAAGGGGCATCGGTTCGGCACGAAGTTTCGCATTGCGATGATATGCTGGCTTTTCGCGTTCCCCACGATGTCGAATCTTGTTGGTAGCGGACATTCTCGCGCATCGGCATGAAGGGTAAAGGGCTGGTCTGGTTTGGTCCGCTCTCTCGCCCTCACTGCCGAAAACAGCCGTTCCGATAACGGCCAAATTCAGTCATGTGCCAGGCTCGGCCCGAGAAGATCGCCGGCCACCGCTCGCATCGACCCCCTCAATACCCCGCGTCGAGATCCACCACGTTCCGCATCTCCCGCCCCGCGAGAAACGCCTCCAGATTCTCCACAAACAACGCCGCCGCGCGCTGAAACATCTTCGTCTGGCTCCGCCCCGAAAGATGCATCGTGTGGATCGTGTTCGGCGCATCCCATAACGGATGCTCCGGCGGCAGCGGCTCAGGGGTCACCGTGTCGAGGAACGCCCCCGCGATCCGCCGCCTGGTCAGCGCCTCGATCAGCGCGTCCTGATCGACCATGTCGCCGCGCGCGATGTTGACCAGCCAGGCGCTCGGCTTCATCGCCGCCAGCTCGTCCGCGCCTATCAGCGCCTTGGTTTCGCCGGTCGAGGGCGCCGCCAGGATCACCCAGTCATAATCGCCGATCGTCGCGACCCAGGCGTCGGGCGTCAGCGTGCCGTCGCGGCCCGACCGCGTCACGCCGGTCACCTCGACGCCGAACGCCTTCAGCCGGTCGCCGATCAGCGCGCCGATCGTGCCGTATCCGACGATCAGCGCTTTCGTCTCGAACAGCTCGATCTGCCCCGGCGGGGTCAGTGTCCATTCGTGGCGATCGGCGATGCGCACTACTTCGTCGAAGCGCTTGGCCGCGGCGAGCACGCCCATCACCGCATATTCCGCCACCGCCAGCGCATTGATGCCGGTGCCGTTGGTCACGATCGTGCCCTGCCGGCGCAGCGCTGGCAGGTCGAGAAAGTCGATCCCGGCCAGGATCGTGAACAGCCATTTGAGGTGCGTCGCGCGCAGCACCGCCTCGCCGATCGTGCCGGTGCGCTGCATATCGACCCAGGCGATGTCGGCATCGACGATCATCGCCATCGCGTCCTCGCGGCTGGCGAACCAGGACACATCGAGTCCCGCGGGCAGCTTCGGTTCGAGCAGCGGACGGGCGAGGGCAGGGAGGACGGCTTTCATCGGGGCACCTCTCGTCGCCCCGGATGGGCTCCGGGATCGCAGCCGGTTCATGCCGCGCGGTCCGCGCCGCGACAAGCCTGGTGCCCTCGGTGCCGGATCGATTCAATGCTTTGGCGAGTCAGCGCAGGAGACGGCCGCGCAAAGGCCTGCCCGACGCGCACCCGCTCTTTGATATCGTCGATGAATGTTGGACGTTTTTTCCGCGATTTTTGCCGCGGAACAGCGGAAGTTTCGGCTGTTCCGCCGCGATTTTACCGCTGTTATGCGATAACAGGGAAAGCGCCAGCAAGCCGTTGTAAAGCAGGCGAAAATCCGTGCCGAAAATCCAACATAACAGCGGAAAGAAAAAATGCGCTGCCGCTGCCCGAGTCGTGTTGGAAGATTTTGGGCCTAGAGCTTCGGCTTCCAGTCCCAGCCCAGCAGGTCGCCGTCCATCACCTCGACGCCGGCCGCCGCCAGTTCGTCGCGGATCGCATCGGACTGCGCAAAGTCCTTCGCCGCCCGCGCTTCCTTGCGTTCGGCCAGCCGCGCCTCGATCGCCTCGGACGAGATCGCCGCACTCGCCGGCTTCACCCGCAACGCTTCCCGCGTCAGCGTGGCGAGCTTCAGGCCCAGCACCTCGTCGAACACCGCCAGCGTCTTCAGTCGCGTCGCCGGCGACAGCTTCTTGTCGCCGAGCATCTCGTCCAGGACCGGCAAGGCGCGGGGCGTGTTGAGATCGTCGGACACGGCCGCGTCCAGCGCGTCGAGATAGCGCGCCGCATCGCCCGTCTCGGTCCCGTCGATCCGGTCGCGGAGTGCCTGCGCCGTCATCACCAGCCGCTTCAACCGGGTGGAGGAGGCGGCAAGATTCTCGCCGCTGAACTCCAGCTCGCTCCGGTAATGCGCGCTCAGGCACATCAGGCGATAGGCGAGGGGGTGGATGCCGGCATCGATCAGCGTCTGCAGCCGGGTGAAGTCGCCCGACGACTTGCTCATCTTGCCCTTCTCGCGCTCGACCAGGAAGTTGTTGTGCATCCAGATCGTCGCGCCGGTGTCGGCGCAGTCGCAATGCGCCTGGTTCTGCGCGATCTCGTTGGGGTGGTGGATCTCGCGGTGGTCGATGCCTCCGGTATGGATATCGAAGTTCGCACCGAGGAAATGCTGGCTCATCACCGAGCATTCGAGATGCCAGCCGGGCGCGCCGCGGCCCCAGGGCGATTCCCACTCCATCTGCCGGTTCTCGCCCGGCGGGGATTTGCGCCAGATTGCGAAATCCTGCGGGTTGCGCTTGCCCGCGACCGGGTCAATCCGTCCTTCGCGCTCGTCATCGGCGACGCGCGCGAGCCGGCCGTAATCGGGCACGGTCGACACGTCGAAATACAGCCCGCTCTCCAGCTCGTAGCAATGCTGGGGCGCGATCTTCTCGGCAAAGGCGATCATGCCCTGGATATGGTCGGTCGCGAGCGGGAAGTGAGTCGGGGTGCGGATGTTGAGGTCCGCGATATTCTCCTTGAACGCCGCGGTATAATGCGCGGCGATATCCCAGATGCTCTGCGCGCTGGCCTTGGCCGCCGCTTCCATCTTGTCGTCGCCGGCATCCGCGTCGGAGGTCAGGTGGCCGACATCGGTGATGTTGATGACATGGGTGAGCGGATAGCCCTTCCAGGTCAGCACCCGGCTCAGCGTGTCGGTGAAGACATAGGCGCGCAGATTGCCGACATGGACATAATTGTAGACCGTCGGCCCGCACGAATAGACGCGGACATTGGCGGGGTCGATCGGGCTGAACGGCTCGAGCGAGCGGGTCAGGCTGTTGTACAGGGTCAGGGGCGTACCGGTCATGCGCGCCGCAATAGCGGGCTGCGGCCATCGTGCAAACGCCTCGCGGCCACAGCCCGCCTCCTGGCCCCCCGGACCAGGGTCTCGATGAAAAAGGGGCCCCGGCCGACGAGGGATAGGCCGGCCGGGGCGGTGCGGCGACAGGGGCGCGCCGCACCATCTCGTGGCGCTAGCGCGCGATGCCGATCGTCGCCGTGCCGGTATAGCCCGCGCTCGGGCTGCCGGTCAGCGTCGGCGTCATCGCGGCGATCTGCGCGCTGGTGTTGTCGCCGAACACGCCGTCCGAACTGATCGGCGTCGCCGCATAGCGCGTCGCGCTGCCGGGATAGGTCGTGGTGTCGGCAAAGACGGCCGCACAGGCGGCGGCGGGCATGGCGAGCTGCGATGTCAGCACCGCATATTGGCCGTTGGTGGCGGCGGACAGGCTCGAAAAGACCTCGAAATGCATGTGCGGATACCGCCCCGAATAGGCGGCGGGGAAGATCGTGGTGAAAGTGACCTGCCCGGCGCTGTCCGTCACCTGGATGCCGCGCAGATAGCTTTCCGCGGCCGCGGTATAGAGCGAATAATTGCCGCTCCGGTCGCAGTGCCAGAGATAGACGGCATAGCCGACCAGGGGTGCGCAGGCGCTGTTCACGTTCACGACGGTCAAGGTGATATCGACCCGGACGCCGCCCGCCACGGTCGTGGAACTGATGAAGCTCGACCTGATGTCGCTTCGGACGATGCCGCTCACGGTCAGCACGTTGGAGGTCGATCCGCTCGAGGTGTTGGTGCCGTCGCCAGGATAGGGGCCGGAGGTCTCGGCCGGATCGGCGATGCAGGTCCCGCTCGATGTCGAGGTCGGCGTCGGCGTTGGGGTGGGGGTTGGAGTCGGCGTCGGTGTCGGCGTGCTGCTCACCACGGTGAGGCTGTCGCTCGACGAACCCGAGCTGCCGCAGCCGGCGACCAACGCGGCGGTGCCGGCGCCGGCGAACCATTTGAGCGCGCGCCGGCGCTCGACCAGCGCTGCCATGACCCGCAGGTCATGCGCAAAGCCCCGGTCGTGATCGTCGTCCTGATGATGGTCCATGATTGTCTCCCTGAAAGTGTCGGGAGACATCTGGAGGCCGAAGCGCACCGCGATATTTCGGCGGCTCACGCCTTTGTTGCAGCATATTTCAGCGCGCCAGCGGCAGCCGCACCAGCACGCGCCCGCCGCCGTCATGGCTGCCCAGCGAGACGGTCCCGCCATGCGCCTCGGCGATCGACCGGACGATGGCGAGGCCAAGTCCGGTGCCCCCCGTCTCGCGATTGCGAGAGGGGTCGCCCCGCATGAAGGGCTCGAACAGCCGGTCGGGCAGGGGGCCGAAGCCGGGGCCGGCATCGTCGATCCTGATCTCTGCAACCGCGCCGTCGATCCGCCACGACAGCGCCGCGCTGTCGCCGTAGCGGACCGCGTTCTCGACGAGATTGCCGAACAGCCGGCGCAGGGCGCCGGGATCGCCCCGCACGATGGCGCGCTCGCCATGCTCAAGCGTGGCTGGCACACCGGCCACGCTCATGTCCTCGACCAGGCTGTCGAGCAGGCTGCCGAGATCGATTCGCTGGTCGGCGCGCTCCCCGACCTCGTTCCGCGTAAGCCGCAGCGTGTCGCCGAGCATCGTGCGCATCTCGTCGATATCGGCGGCGGCGCGCACCCGCGCTGTTTCGGGCAGCTGCTCGATCCAGAAGGCGATGCGCGACAGGGGGGTGCCGAGGTCATGGGCGATCGCCGCGAGCATCACGGTACGGCCCTCGGCGTCGCGCGTCAGGCGTTGGTGCATCGCCGAGACGGCGCTGGCCAGGTCGCGCACCTCGGCCGCGCCGCCTTGCGGGATCGGCCCGAGCGGCGCGCCGACCCGGGCGGCGGCGGCGGTCCGGCCCAATAGGCGCAGCGGCCGGGAGATCGCCCGGGACAGCAGCCAGGCCGGCCCCGCGAGCAACAGGATCGCGCCCAGCACCGCCAGGAACATGGTGAGCTGCCACTGGGAGACGAGCGGCTGCGCCTCGGTCCGCACCACGCGCCAGCGCGCCTTGTCGACCGCACCGATGGTGAAGCCGCCGACCACCGCGCCCGGCGCGAACACCATCCGCTCGTCGCGATAGGCGACGACCCGGCTCGACGGCAGGCCGATCGCGGCGGCGACCTGCTCCGCCAGCTCCCGATCCGGCTGCTCGCCCCGGCGCGGTGTCGGCTCGTTCGTCGCGATGCCGAACGTCAGCCCGCGCGGGGGGCTCATGCTCATGCGCGGCGCGCCCGGGCGGGGAGGGGGCGGCTTGCCGAACCGACCGTCCTGCGGCCTGCGGGGAGGGGGCATCGGCCCCGGCGCCGGGATCATCGCGGTGCGGGCAAGTGGCGTTCCGGTCCTCAGCACATGGGCAATATTGTCCATCATCTGCGGCGCCGGGCGCGGCGGCGGGCCGATGAAGGTGATAGCGATAAAGCCAGTCGCCATCACTGCCACCGCGCCGATCACCAGCGCGAAGATCGAAACCGCGATCGAACGCGGGCGGCTAGCGGCGGGCGACATCGGCGACGAACATATAGCCTTCGTTGCGCACCGTGCGGATCAGGTCCTCCGCGCCGCTCCGTTCGAGCTTCCGCCGCAGCCGGCTGATCTGCACGTCGATCGCCCGGTCGAAATGCTCGGTGTTCACGCCCCGCGAGAGATCGAGCAGCTGGTCGCGGTTGAGCACGCGCCGCGGGTTCTCGACCAGGGCGAGCAGCAGGCGGAACTCGCCGTCGGACAGGTTGATGACGACATCGTCCGGGTCGATCAGCTCGCGCCCGACCGGATCGAGCCGCCAGCCGGCAAAGCGCCACCAGGCGCGGGCCGGGGCTGTGGCGCGGCGCTCGCCAAGCTGGTTGCGTCGGAGCACCGACCGTATCCGGGCGAGCAGCTCGCGCGGGTTGGCCGGCTTGGCGAGATAGTCGTCCGCCCCCATTTCGAGCCCGACGATCTTGTCGACCTCCTCGCCGATCACCGACAGGATGATGATCGGCGGGCTGGTGTCGCGATCCAGGCTGCGCAGAATGGAAAGGCCGTCCTCGCCCGGCATCATCACGTCGAGCACGATCAGCGCATAGTCGCGGGCCGCCATGGCCTCGCGCATCGCCGCGCCATCGGCCGCGACGTCGACCAGATAACCATGGCTCGCCAGGAACTCGGCCGTCAGCTCGCGGATACCGGGGTCGTCGTCGACGACGAGGAGGCGGGTGGCGAGGTCCACGGTATCGGCTGTCTCTTGCATCCGCTGGCAGTTGATATCCACGCGTATCGCCTGCA
This sequence comes from Sphingomonas sp. GW821-FHT10F11, assembly GCF_058809095.1. Lineage (NCBI taxonomy): Bacteria > Pseudomonadati > Pseudomonadota > Alphaproteobacteria > Sphingomonadales > Sphingomonadaceae > Sphingomonas > Sphingomonas sp. GW821-FHT10F11. The sequence continues at coordinate 1,859 of NZ_JBXASH010000012.1, read as the reverse complement.
TTGCAGCGCTGCAATGAATTGAGGATTGCGCCGCCCTGTTGCGCGCGGGCAACACCTCCTGCCCCCATCGCCAGGGGCATTTCGGCTTGAAAACACGCGTCTCGCCTGATAGGGGCCCTCCCACACGGCGCAAACCCATGTTTGCGACGACCTATTTCTATTGACCGGAGACCTGCGGGTTTATGCAAATCATCGTTCGCGACAACAATGTCGACCAGGCGCTGCGCGCCCTGAAGAAGAAGCTGCAGCGCGAGGGCGTCTATCGCGAGATGAAGCTGCGCCGTCACTACGAGAAGCCCAGCGAGAAGCGCGCCCGTGAGCGTGCCGCTGCCGTCCGCCGCGCCCGCAAGCTGGAGCGCAAGCGGCTGGAGCGTGACGGGGCGCGGTAAAACCGCCGGTGCGGGGGCTGGCGCCCTCGCGCTTCCTGTCTTCTCAATCCCGGCCGCCCCTCAAGGCGCCGTGTAAGGGTGCCCGACGATGTCCACGATCACCGCAGTGCCGCTGCAGCCCACGAAGCGTAGCGTTCTGGTGTATCTGTGGATCGGCATCCTGGTCGCGGTGCTGGGCGCTGGCTGGCTGGCGATGCGCGGCACCGAGCAGGTCGTCGCGCTCAAGGGCTCCAATGCCCAGTTCCTCGCCTGGAACAAGACCCGCCCCGGCGTGGTCGAGACCGCATCCGGCCTGCAATATCAGGTTCTGAAGCCCGGCGAGGGTCCCCGGCCGACCGCGACCGACCTCGCGGGCGTGATGTATGTTGGCAAGCTCCGCGACGGCACCGTGTTCGACGCCTCGCAGCAGCCGGTGCCGTTCCCGCTCTCCGGCGGCGCGGTCCCGGGCTTCCTCGAGGCGCTGAAGCTGATGCCCAAGGATGCGAAGTACCGCTTCTGGCTGAAGCCGGAGTTGGCGTACGGCAGCCAGTCGCCCGATCCGACCAAGATCCCCAACGACTCCATCCTCATCTTCGACGTCGACATGCTCGGCTTCATGCCCGAGGCGGTCTATCGCCAGCGCATGATGCAACAGCAGCAGATGCAGCAGATGCCCCAGGGTGGCCCGCCCGCGGCGCCCTGATCCGTTCCCTTTCCAGCTGCCGCGCGAACCCCTGCGCCGCGGCACTCAGGAGCCTCCCGATGGCCACCATTCCGCCGACCGCCAAGAAGCCCTTCGACGCCAAGCCGATCCTCTATGTAGTGCTCGGCATCGCCCTCGGCGTGCTGGCCACGCTCGGGACGCTCCAGGGCATGGCCTGGTGGAAGGTGCAGAACGAGCCGTCGGTGGTCTTCCTCAAGAAGAACCGCAGCGACAAGACCGTGGTCGAGCTGCCCTCGGGCCTGCAGTACAAGATCATCACCCCCGGCAAGGGCGGGCCCAAGCCGACCGACTCCGACGTCGCCCTGGTTAATTACGAAGGCAAGCTGACCGACGGCACCACCTTCGACAAGTCGCAGCAGCCGACCCCGATGAAGGTGAACGAGGTCGTGCCCGGCTTCTCCGAAGCGCTGAAGCAGATGTCCAAAGGCTCGAAGTACCGCTTCTGGATCAAGCCGAGCCTCGGCTATGGCGACAAGGTGACCGGCCCGATCCCGGCCAATTCGGTGCTGGTGTTCGATGTCGAGCTGCTCGATTTCCTGCCCGAGGCGGTGATCCGCCAGATGCAGATGCAGCAGCAGATGCAGGGCGCCATGCCCCCGGGCGCTGGCGTGCCGCCACCGCCGGGAGCGCCCGCACCGAAGAAATAAGCCCGGCGCAAGCCGTCCGACCCCTCGGGCGGCTGTGCCTAGTTGTGGAGCCTCAACAGGTTGTTCTCGGTTAGGCCGAGGCGGCTGATGGGTGTGTGGTGTTTTAGACTGCGATGTGGT
>NZ_JBXASH010000011.1:0-123870 GCF_058809095.1 Sphingomonas sp. GW821-FHT10F11 | reverse complement strand
GGCGGAGAACTTCCTCGCCATGGTCCAGATCGCATCAATGCGCCTGTGGCTCCGCGTTTATGAGTCTACGGCCTAGAGCAAAAAATCGCGGTTACGAGTTCGCCGACCGCCTCGCCCGCTCAGAAAGAAGCTGTCACAGCTGCCGATCGAAGAGCGGAACAGATATATCAGCATGCCAAGGCTACTGCTGACGCAGCACGACGACGCTATCTTCGCGCTCTATCGCAGAGCGCTCCAACAGCAGTCATCTCAAGCGAACCTTGTAGCCAGCCATTGCTAACCGAGGCTGGCGGACGAGAGCTAACCGAAGACGGTAAGACGTTGATGTCCGAAGGCCGGGATTGCGGCAGATGACCAGCAAAAGCGGGGAATCCGGGGTGATTGGCCAGCGATACCCGCTCATACTCTCGCTGCATAATACCGGATCCACCATCGCTTTGGCCTAGCCCAAGTGGGTCATTTGCTGCGATCGGAACGGACGATTCCGGTCAGGTCGGCGCGCGTCCTGCGACGCTCGCGCCGTTCCCGACCGCTTCTGTAGCGCAGGAAAGCGATCGCCACGATGGGCGTCGCTGCGACGACGACGATAGTAATATAGCCGAGAAGCTGTTGCATGATGCCGACGAACCCCCCAATTCGTTGGCGCCGAGGCTAGGTTTTATCGAGTCCTTTCTGCAAGGGCTGAATCGGTGATTCACTTGATCGACATCAATGCTTGCCCCGTCCTGGGCCAACATGACATGTTTTTTAATTAATAAGGCGGTTGTTGCGAATCGATCGCATCCGCAGAGAGCCCGTGCCTGGCCCGCTGCAGCGCGAAGCCCTGCACCGACACTATCGGGATAATCGGCGATGGCTGCCGGCATCAGCAGCCGCCAGGCCCATCATAATTCGCGGCGAGGGCCGCCGGCGGTACGCGGCTCGGCCGGGACGCGAGCCGCGATACGGACCGATGCCTCCTCCATGCGGATGCGCGAGCGCTCCAGATGGACGCGCATCGCCGCCTCGGCCGCCGCCGGATCGCGCGCGAGCAGCGCGTGGATGATCTCGGCATGTTCCTGCGCGGCTTCCTGCGGGGCATTGGTGTTGAACAGGAAGCGGAAGATGTGGAGGTGCATGTGCAGGCGCTCGATCGTCTCCGCGATCAGATGGTTGCCGCTGCCGGTGGCGACCAGGCTGTGCAGCATCGCATCCGCCTCGGCGAAGCGGGCGTAAGCGACGCCGGTTTCCGCCTGGATCCGGTCCATTTCCTCTTCCATCGCCGAGAGCTGGCGCAGCATCTCGTCGTTCATCGATTCGGCGGCGCGGGCGGCGGCATAGGGCTCGATCAGCTGGCGCAGCGCATAAAGGTCGCTGACCTCGGACGGCGTCATCTGCGCGCTGGCGTGATAGCCGACATTGGGGACCTTGATGACGAGCTTCTCGGCCTCGAGCCGGCTCAGCGCCTCGCGGATCGGGGTCTGCGAGATGCCGAGCTTGCGCGCGACGGCATCGATGCCGATCCGCGTGCCCGGTGCGATCTCCATCGAGACCAGCATCGACAGGAGATGCTCATGCGCCCAGGCGACCAGAGTCGGCACCGGGGCGGGCCGCGGCGAACGATAGCCTGCGGGCGGGAAGGCAATGGGGGAGTCGGAATTGTCCATCTAGGTCTCGACATGCAGCGGCGCCGTGGCGTCTATGCAACACCTATAGGATATCGGATCACTGCGGGAAAGGACGATCGCAGGGCGATAGGATGACAATGGACCTATCGCCGCCGCAAGGGCACGCCGCACCCGGCGCGCCCTTCGCGGAAACCGGGACTATTGGCCCGGCTTGGTGCCCAGGATCTTGGTGTCGCCCATCAGTTGCGGATCGGACGCGAGCGCCGCCGTGCCCGCCGGGAAGCCGTTGGTCTGGAGGATGAAGGCCTCGATATCCGAAACCGTCTTGCCGCCGAGGCTGCCCGGATCCTGCGCCGGCATCGTATCGTGGATGCGCGAGAACAGATCCGCCGTGCTGGTGTTGTTCCAGTTGTTGAGGAAGTTGCTTCCGGCAAGCGGCGGGGCCGAATCGCCGCCCGTCAGGGTCGGACCGTGGCAGGCGGCGCAATTGTCGGCATAGGCCGCCTTGCCGCGGGTTGCCTGCTCGGCGGTATAAGCGCCGGCCCAGACCGATCCGGCCGGGGCCTGGGCATGGGTGGCGACCGACGCAATCGCCGTCGTCAGCATGGCGGCCGCGACAACAAGCGCCGCACGGCCACCAGGAAGGCCATGAAGCTGGCCAGCCTCGCCATTGATCGTCCACCCGACCTTCATCGTTCACGCCTCCTTGGGCAGTTTGAAAGCGACGAGTTCGCCGCTGTAGTTGCCGCCGCCGATCGCAACGACGAGATATTGCTTGCCCCCAAGCATATAGGTCATGGGCGAGCCGCTTTGCGGGGCGGGGATATAGACCGCGCCCTTCTCCTCGCCTGTCGCCTTGTCATAAGCGCGCAGCATGGCACCGCGGATGCCCTGCTCGTTGGTGAAAAAGCCCGATTCGCCGCAAATCACCAGCGACCTGGTACAGAGCGGCCCGAGATTGCCCTCACGCCCGGTGCGCGGGATCTTCAGGCCCTTGAGCGCGGGATGGTTGCGGATATTGTCGGGCGTCTCGCCATGCGCGATCTGCCAGGCGATATCGCCTTTGGTCAGGTCGAGCGCAGTGATGCGGCCATAGGGCGGTGCGATCAGCGGCAGGCCCTGCACGGTGAGCGGGCCGGGCCGCGGTACGCCAGGCTTGGGCGGCGCGGCCGGCGGACGCTGCGGACGGCCGCCCTCGGGCATCGCCGCACCCATCGAGAATTGCGGCTGGGGCGGAATGCCGGTGATGCCATGGACATAGGCGAAGTCCGACACATTCTTGTCGTTGCTCGGCACGATGCCGATCAGGCCGATCGTGGTCTTCGAATAGACATAGAGTTTGCACGTCTCGGGATCGTAGCAGCCGCCCGGCCAGTTGGTGCCGCCCTGCAGCCCCGGCGCGACGAGCGTGCCGAACGGCCCGCCTTCCCTGCTGAGCGTTGGCGGGGTGAACAGGGGGCCGGTGACGTAGTTCTTGACCAGCTCGAGCGCCTCGGCGTGCAGCTCGGGCGTGAAGTTGATCAGGTTTTCAGGACCCGTGCCCTGGCGATCATAAGCGGGCGGCCTGGTGACGAAGGGCTGGGTCGGCGAATACCATTCGCCGGGCACGTCGCCCGCCTGGACCTTGCGCTCGACGATCGGCCAGATCGGCTTGCCCGTTTCGCGGTTGAGCACATAGAGCCAGGCCTGTTTGGTCGGCTGGGCCAGCGCCTTGACCATCCTGCCCGCGACCGGGATGTCGCACAGGATCGGCGCGCAGGGCAGATCGCGGTCCCACAGGCCGTGATGCACCATCTGATAATGCCAGCGCCGCTCGCCGGTGTTCACATCGACCGCGACCAGCGATTCGCCGTAGAGCGCATTACCGCGGCGATACATGCCCATCTCGTCGCCGGTGGGCAGCTCGACCGGCAGATAGACGAGACCCAGTTCCTCATCGGCCGACATCTGGGCCCAGACGCCGGTATTGCCGGCCTGATCTGCATCGCCGCCGATCCAGCTGTCATAGCCATATTGACCCTTTTTGGGGATCGTATGGAAAATCCATTTGCGCTTGCCGGTGCGTATGTCGAACGCACGGACATAGCCCTTCACGTTGAAGCGCGTCGTCGGCACGTCGCCCGACGTGTGCGCTGCGCCGACCACGACCATGTCCTTCACCACCAAAGGCGTCGCATGGAGGCCGACATCGGCGGTGATCGGGTCGATCTCCTGATCGAAATCCTTCTTCAGATCGACAATGCCGTTCACCCCGAACGCGGTGTCGGGGTGGCCGGTCGCGGCGTCGAGGCAGACGAGCTGATAGCCGACCGTCACGAACAGGACGCGCTCGATATTGCCGTCGGTCCAATAGGAGCAGCCATGGCCCGAGAGCTGGCGCGGCGCGTTCTGCGCGCGCTTGCCCTCGTCGATACGGTACATCCACAGCATCTCGCCAGTGGCTGCGTCGAGCGCGATGCAATCGCGGCGCGCGCCGGCGGTCAGGAACAGCCGGCCCCTGACCAGCAAGGGCGTCGCCTCGAACTGATATTCCTTCCGCGTGCCGAGCGCGTCGGTCTTGAAGCGCCAGGCGACCTCGAGATTGTTGAAGTTCGACGCGTTGATCTGGTCGAGCGGGGCGTAGCGCGTGTTCGCCTGGTCGGCGGCATAATGGCGCCATTCGGTATCGACCTTGGGATCGTGCGGCGGAATGGCCGGCGGGGTCCAGCCGGCCGCCTTGCCCTGGGCGAACGCCCCCGTCTTCGCCAGCAGCAGCGTGGCACCGGTGCTCAGCAAAAGCGTGCGTCTGGACAGATTCGACATTCAATCACTCCCTATGTCGGGCACTCTTGCGCTGCCCTGAATGCCGGCTACCACAGGAAACACCTATCCTATAGGATATATCGCGATGTCCGTGATTTGCCGGCAGGGCCACCAGATGTGTCGAGCCGATCAGCGCTTGTAGAGCGGCGGCGTGCCGGCGATCCTGGTCCGCAGACGATAGATGCTGGTCGAGCCGGTGAAATAGAGGTCCTTGCCGTCCATGCCGCCCCAGGCGAGGTTGGCGGCGACTTCGGGCAGCTTGATCTGGCCGAGCAGTTTGCCCTGCGGCGAAATGATGCGGATGCCGCCCGGGCCGGTGCTCCAGACATTGCCCGTGACATCGGTCTTGAGGCCATCCGGACCGCCGCGGCCCATGCTGCGATCATAAGCGAACAGCACGCGCGGGTTGGACAATGCGCCGTTCTTGCCCACGTCATAAGCCCGGGTGAACATCTCCGGCCCATAGCTGTTGACATAGAAGGTCTTGCCGTCGTTCGAGAAAGCGAGGCCGTTGGGCAGCTTCAGGTCGGTGACCATCGGCGTCAGTCTGCCCCCGGCATAGCGATAGACCGCGGCGAAGGGCTGTTCGAGCGGTGGCGACGGCTCCATGTTCATCGGGCCGAAGGGCGGATCGGTGAACCAGAGCGCGCCGTCCCTGGCGAAGACCAGGTCGTTCGGGCTGTTGATCCTCTTGCCTTGATAGGTGCTGAGGAACGGCTTGATTGCAAGCTTCGCGTCGAGCCGCGACAGGTTGCGGCCGCCCTGCTGGGCATAGAGGATCGTGCCGTCCTTGTCGGTCACCATCGCGTTCGGCCCGAGCGTCTTGCCCGGCTTGGGATTGGGATAGCCGCCGGCATGATCGACGAGCAGTTCGACCTTGCCGTCGGGCGTGACCGCGCGAATCTCCTCGCCGCCGACGTCGGAGAACCACAGTCGCCCTTCGCGCCACATAGGGCCCTCGACGAACTTGAAGCCGGTCGCGATCTTCTCGATCTGCGCGTCGGGCGCGATCAGCACGTCGAGCGCGGGATCGAGGCGGACGACCTCGGACACAGGCGCGGCCGGCGTTTGGGCGATCGAGGCACCGACCGCCGCCGTCACGGCACCCATGACCAGCGCGTATTTCAGTACTGACTTCATCGCTCTATCCCCTCCAGGGTTGTTCTCGTTCGGCCGGAAACCCGGGCCCTAGTTCGCCGCGGGCTTGGCCGGTTCGGGCCCGAAATTCGCCGCGAGATAGTCGATCACCATGGTCATATCGTCGGGCGTCAGGTCGGCGCCGCGATCGACCATCAACTGCACCGTCGCTGCCCAGTCATCGGCGCTGCGCCGCTGGTTGAACACGCTCGCGGTCGAATGGCAGGTGCTGCAGCGTTCGTTGATCACGACGAGCGCGGGACCGGGCGGCGGTACCGGCGCGGTGCTGGCAGGCGCCGGAGCCGGTGGTGCGCTCTGCGCCTCAAGCCCACGAGCCGCCACGACCGCAAAGGCCAGGCCCATCACATTCAACGCAATCTTCCGTGCAAACATTTCGACGCGATACTCCAGTTACATCGTCACTTTTTCGGTAGGGCAAACGCCAGCACCGCGTCGCTCGACACCGGCGACCCGTTGAACCCGCCGGTATCGACCGCCGCGACATATTGGCGGCCATTCTTGCCGGCATAGCTGATCGCCGAGCCATAGATCGCCGCGGGCAGGGTCGCGGTCCACAACACCTTGCCGGTCCGCGTGTCGAAGGCGCGCATCCTGTTCTCATCGGTGCCGCCGAAAAAGGCGAGGCCCGTCGCGGTGACGATCGGGGCGCCCGAACTCAGCCGCCCGGTGTCGCGCATACCCTCGGGCAGCGTGTCGGTGGTGCCGAGCGGCACGCGCCACGCGATCTTGCCGCTGTTGACGTTGACCGCGACCATCTCGCCCCAGGGCGGCGGGCCGCACGGAATGCGGGTCTCGCGATCCCAGAAATAGACGTATCCGCGGGCCAGGCCCCAGGAGCCGTCAGCCTGTTTGGCAAGCTGCTGCGGGCTGGCCAGCGAATTGACGTTGGTGAGGTAGAGGCCCTGTTTCGGATCGAAGGCGCCCCCGCCATAATCGATGCCGCCAAGGCTGCCCGGAAAGAAGGCGACCGCCGAATCCGCGCGGAGCGGCTGGAACATCTTGCTCGAGACGATCTTGTAATCGTCGGCCACTTTCTGGCAGCGCCGCTTCACGTCCGGCGTCATCGCCGCCATGTCCGACATGTCGAACGACAGGCGGGTAAGCGGCGGCGGCGCCGAGGGCATCGGCTGGGTCGGCGACGGGAACTCGCCCGGGATATCGGTGTCGGTCGGGACCGGCACTTCCTTGACGTCGTAGATCGGCTTGCCGGTGACCCGATCGAGGATGAACATGATTGCCATCTTGCTCATCACGGCGATCGCCGGGATGGTGCGGCCGTTCTTCCTGACGTCAATCAGGGTCGCGGCGGGCAGGTCGACGTCCCAGATGTCGTGATGCACGACCTGGAAGTGCCAGAGATATTTGCCGTTGTTCGCATCGACCGCGACGATCGAGTTGCCGTAGAGATTGTCGCCCTTGCGGTCCCCGCCCCAGCGATCGAAACTGGGCGCCGCGATCGGCAGATAGGCGATGCCGCGCTTCTCATCGACGACGATCTGGGTCCAGACGTTATTGCCCGACCGGTTCTTCCAGCCATCGCCTGCCCAGGTCTCATGGCCCGGCTCGCCCGGGCCAGGCACGGTGTTGAAGGTCCAGACCAGCTTGCCACTGCGCGCATCCCAAGCGCGCACATCGCCGCGCGCGCCGAGTGACGGCGTTTCCTGAACCCGCGAGCCGGTGATGATCAGGTCGCCATAAATGGCCGGCGGCCCGGTCATGCCGTATTGGCCGTTCGGGTTGCCGTTCATGATCTCCGGCGTCTTCAGATTGACCACGCCATCCTCGCCGAAGCCGGGCACCGGCACGCCGGTCGCGGCATCGAGCGCGATCAGCCGGCCCGAACGCGTGCCGAACACGATCTGGGGCTTCGCCTTCCCGGAACCCGGCCAATATTGCACGCCGCGAGTCGAAGCCTGGTCGCGTTCGGGCATCTGATATGCCCAGATCTCCTTGCCGGTGTCGGCATCGAGCGCGACGACCCTGCCGTAGGGCGAGGGGAAATACATCACGCCGTTCATCACGATCGGCGTCGCCTGCGACGAGGAGAAGCGCGGCCGTTGCGGGGGCAGCATGTTGACCGGTGCCTCGGGGTTCACCGGGAAGGCGGGCACGACGAAATTGGACGGCTTCATGTTATAGGTCCAGGCGACCTGGAGCTTGTCGACATTCTGCGGCGTGATCTGGGTAAGCGGCGAATAGCGCGACGCCCCCTGATCATTGCCGTAGCTTGGCCAATCCTTGCCCGCGGGGGCGGCATGGGCGGAGGCGGCGATCGTCGCGGCCCCCGCGAGCAGCAGAGCGATCCTCAACGGGCGGCCCTCGGACGAGCGGCCTGTGCAGCCATGTACGACGCCTTGGACGCGAGGTCCTTCGCTACACCGATCACCATCATGTCTAGGGGTGCCGCTCCTGTCGATCGGATCGACCGGGATTGCCCAAGGTCGACCGGGACGACGTCCCCGGTATGAATGGGCGCGGTCTCGGACCCGATGGTCACCTCGCCGTCGCCCGAGAGAACCAGATAGACTTCGCTCATCTCCACCATGGTCCGCGCGCCGACCGAGGCGCCCGCGGGAATGCGCAGATGATCGACATAGGACCAGGGCGTCGAGAAGACGCTCGGCTCGAACGCACGGCGATATTGCACGCTGGCGGTGCCGCCATCCATGCCGGCGACCGGGCGCAGCTGGGCCGGATCGAAACGCGCCGAAATAAACTGCGGGATCGGATCGAGCGTCACATCGGTGCGCGGATCGTTCAGGTTGAACGCATCGTAGGTTTTGGTCAGCCCAACATTGATATTGACCCACTGCACAGGCTTGTCAGTGGAGTTGTAGATGCCGTGCGCCTGACCCATCCGGTCGGGTACCGCGGCCGGGCCCTTGATGAGCGAGGTATGGCCGTTGATCGTGAACTGCGCCTCGCCGTCGAGGATGACGAACATCTCTTCGCAATTGTTGTGGAAGTGTTCGCCGATGCCGCTTTTCGGCGCGATCACCCCGCGATGGACGAAGATCAGATTGGTGCTGAGCGCGTCGGCGCCGAAGATCGCTCCGAACTCCATGGATCCGGCGCCGGCATGAACGCCCTCGCTGTGACGGAATTTGCCCGGATCGGTGTGGCCGATGCGCTGCGCCAGGGTCCTGGCGGATGGGGCCGGAACAGCGGACTGCGCATGACCAGCCGCAGCATGGAGCATCGGCGCGACGAGCGCGCACGCCAGATAGTGCTTCCTCAACCCAGATCTCCCCTCGGCATCACGGCCGGTCCCTCGCGGGTCCGGCTGGGACGTTGTTCTTTGTTTCGACGGATGCTAGCAGGGTGCAATATCATATACAATATGATCCTGAGCCGATCGGCGACAGGACGAGGACTGGCGAGGGGATAAACCATGATGACGGAAGCGAGGCGCTCGCGCGTGCGGGTCTTATTGATTTTCCTGCTTTTTTTGCTGAGCGCGGTCGCGTTCCTCGACCGGACCAACATTTCGGTCGCGGGCGTGCAGATGCGTCAGGAGTATGGGATCGACCAGATTCACCTGGGCTGGGTCTTCAGCGCCTTCCTGATCGGCTATGCCGCGTTCCAGGTCCCGGCGGGCTGGCTCGCCGTCAGGATCGGGCCGCGTAAGGTCCTCACCTATGGTGTCATCTGGTGGGGCATCCTCTCCGCCGCGACCGCCCTGGTCTCCCCGTCCTTCGGGAGCACGGTGCTTCAGCTGATCGTCGTGCGCTTCCTGCTCGGCGCGGGTGAAGCGGTGATCTATCCGGCGGGCAACCAGTTCCTGTCGCGCTGGATCCCGATCCAGGAGCGCGGCAAGGCCAATGGCTGGATCTTCGCCGGGGTCGGTGCCGGCGCGGGGCTGACCCCGCCGCTGATCACCGCGATCATCGTGTTCGGCGGGTGGCGTCTGTCCTTCTATGCCTGCGCGCTGATCGGCATCGTCGTGGGCGCCATCTGGTACATCCTCGCCCGCGACCGGCCGGAGGAGCATCCCCGCGTCTCGGAATCGGAACTCGCTCATATCCGGGCTGGCCTCCCCGTCCCCCTGACCGGTGTCGCGCCGCCCACGCCCTGGGGCGCGATCCTGACCGACCGCAACGTCTGGGGCCTCTTCGTCAGCTATTTCTGCTTCGGCTATGTCGCCTGGCTCTTCTTCAGCTGGTTCTTCATCTATCTGGCCGAGGCGCGTCACGTCGATCTGAAGGCGAGCGCGCTCTATTCCATGATGCCGTTCATCGCGATGACCATCTGCTGCCTGACCGGCGGCGTCGCCAATGACCGCATCGCCAGGAAATACGGCCTGTTCTGGGGCCGGTGCGGCCTTGCGGTCGTCGCTTTCATCCTGACCGCCGGATTCCTCGCCGCGGGATCGCAGGTGACCGGCACCGGGCTGGCCGTGGTGATCCTGGCGGGCGGCGCGGGCGCGCTCTATCTGTCGCAAAGCTCTTTCTGGTCGGTCACCGCCGACATCGCCGGGCCGCATACAGGCGTCGTATCGGGCTTCATGAACATGGGATGCCAGATCGGCGGCGCGATCACCGCGTCGCTGACGCCGTGGATCGCCGCTGAATATGGCTGGATCGCAGCGTTCGGCACGGCCGCCATCCTGGCGGTCGTCGGAGCGGTCGCCTGGTGTTTCGTTCGGCCTGACCGGCTGATCGTTGCCGAGCGGCCGGCCCCGCCCCATCTCGCGGTTGCCGCCTGATTTCGCCGACGGGCAACACCTCACTGTATTGCCGTCGGCGGGCGGCGCGTATGAAGGAAGACATTGAATGACGACGCTGCCGCTTTCCGGCATCCGGGTGCTCGATATCACCCAGGTCATGGCAGGCCCGTTCTGCTGCATGCTGCTGGGCGACATGGGCGCCGACGTGATCAAGATCGAGCCGCCGAAAACGGGCGATTCGACGCGGCATTCGATGGGTTTCCGCCTGAAGGGCGAGGACAGCCCCGGCTTCCTCGCGCTCAACCGCAACAAGCGGAGCATCACGCTCGACCTCAAGAACGATGCCGATAGAGAGGTGCTTTACGCCCTGGTCAGGACCGCTGACGTGGTGGTCGAGAATGCCCGGCCGGGCGTCGCCGCCCGATTGGGCATGGGCTATGATACGCTCAGCGCGATCAACCCGCGGCTGATCTATGCCAGCATCTCGGGCTTCGGCCAGACCGGCCCCTGGGCGCAGCGCCCCGGATTCGACCTGATCGCGCAGGCGATGTCGGGCGTGCTCAGCTCGAATGGCTTTCCCGGCATGGAGCCGGCCAAGAACTCGATCGCCGTCGCCGATCTCGGTGCGGGCCTCTTCTCGGTCTATGCCATCCTGAGCGCGGTGATCGGCCGCGCGACATCGGGCGTCGGGCAATATATCGACGCCTCGCTGCTCGAAGCGGCAATGGGCCTGTCGATCTGGGAGACGACCGAACTCTGGGGCACCGGCAAGTCGCCGACCCCGATCGGCTCCGCCAACCGCATGTCGGGCCCCTATCAGGCGGTGCTGGCCAAGGATGGCTGGTTCGTCATTGGTGCCGCCAATCAGGGGCTGTGGCTGACCTTCCTCAAGATCCTCGGCCGCGAGGAATTGCAGGACGTGCCCGACTATTCGACCAATGCGGCGCGTGTCGCCAACCGGGTCGAGCTGATCGCCGAACTCGCCCCGACCTTCCTGACGCGCACCAGCCAGGAATGGATCGATGCGCTGCTCGGTGCCGGCGTGCCCGCCGCCCCGATCCTCGACTACGAACAGGCGATGGCGAGCGAACAGGCGATCGCGCGCAACATGGTGATGGACGTGCCGCATCCGATCGAGGGAAGTTTCAAGTCGCTCGGTTTCCCGGTCAAGATGATCGGCACGCCGCAGGAAGTCCGCCTGCCCCCGCCGCTGATCAACGAACATGGCGACGAGATCCGCCGCGAGCTGCGCGAGCGCGGCCTGCTGCCGGAACCCAGCGCGGAGGCAGCCGAATGACCGGCCAGACCATCCTCGAACGCGACGGCGCGATCGCCCGAGTCCGGTTCGACAATGTGCCGGCGCACAATGCCCTGACTCACCGGATGTGGGTCGACCTGCACGACATCTGCGTGCAGCTGGCCAATGACCCCGCCGTTCGAGTCGTCGTCTTCCGCGGAACCGGCGGCAAGGCGTTCATCTCGGGCACCGACATTTCAAGCTTCGCCGATTTCTCGAGCGGGCAGGACGGGCTCGATTACGAGAACGAGATCGACGTCTTCATGGGGTCGATCGACAGGATCCCGGCGATCACCATCGCGGTGGTCGAGGGATGGGCGGTCGGCGGCGGGATCAACATCTCGTCCGCCTGCGATTTCCGCATCGCGACGCCGAACGCGAAGTTCGGCTCGCCGATCGGCCGCACCATCGGCAATTGCCTGTCGGCCAGCAGCACCGCTCGGGTCGGCGGCGCGGTGGGCGTGCAGATCGCCAGGCGCATGGTACTGCTCGGCGAGATGATCACCGCGCAGGAGCTGCTCGACAGCGGCTTCCTCCACAAGATCGCCGAGCCCGAGGAGCTTGATGCCGTGGTCGAGGCACTGGTGGCGCGCGCGGCGGAGAACGCTCCGCTCACCACCAAGACGACCAAGGAAACAATCCGGCGACTGACCTTCGACGGACTGCCCGACATCCAGCAGCTCATTGCCGACGTCTATGGCAGCAACGACTTCCGCCGCGGGGTGCACGACTTCCTCGCCAAGACCAAGAAGACCCCGATCTGGACCGGCGACTGAGCGGCGTAAGGCCAACCGCACTCTGCTTCCGCCGTCACCCCGGACTTGTTCCGGGGTCTACGGTGCCGAAAATCCAAAAGCCGAGAGTCTGCGGAACGGCGGATGCCGGAACAAGTCCGGCATGACGCTTGGAGTGATCACCCACAAAACTAAACGGCCGCCCCCTTTCGGGAGCGGCCATCCTGCGATCCAATGAAAGCCGTTACCAGCTGACGGCGATATATTTCGCTTCGGTATATTCGTGCAGGCCGTGGTGCGAACCTTCGCGACCCAGGCCGCTCTGCTTCACGCCACCGAACGGCGCCGCGGCATCCGACACCAGGCCGCGATTGAGCGCGACCATGCCGGCCTCGATCCGCTCCGAAATGGCGAGCCCCTTTTTCAGGTCGCCGGTGAAGACATAGGCGGCCAGGCCGAACTCGGTGGCGTTGGCGAGGCGGATGGCGTCTTCGACATCGTCGAACACGGTGATCGGCGCGACCGGGCCGAACACCTCGGTCGTCAGGATCTCCGACTCCGGATGGATGTCGGCGATGACCGTCGGCGGGTAGAAGAAGCCGTCGCCATGCGGAGTCTTGCCGCCGAGCAGGACGCGCGCGCCCTTGGCCTTGGCATCCTCGACCAGCATCTCGATCTTGTCGATCGCTTCCCGGTTGATCATCGCGCCGCATTCGGTCGCGGCCTCATAGCCGGGGCCGACCTTGAGCGCGCCCATGCGCTCGACCAGCTTCTGCGTGAACGCCTCATAGATGCCGCGCTGGACATAGAAGCGGTTGGCTGCGGTACAGGCCTCGCCGGCGTTGCGCATCTTGGCGACCATCGCGCCCTCGATCGCCGCATCGAGATCGGCATCGTCGAGCACCAGGAACGGCGCGTTGCCGCCCAGCTCCATCGAGGCGCTGAGCACCTGATCGGCGCATTCGCGCAGCAGAATCCGTCCGACTTCGGTCGACCCGGTGAAGCTGAGTTTGCGCACGCGCGGATCGTGCAGCATCGCCCGGCACACGCCCGGCGCATCGCTGGTGTTGATGACATTGACCACGCCGGCGGGCACGCCCGCTTCGACCATGATCTGCGCGACGGCAAGCGCGGTCAGCGGGGTCTCCGCCGCCGGCTTCAGGATGACGGTGCAGCCCGCCGCCAGCGCCGGCGCGATCTTGCGCGTCGCCATCGCCGCCGGGAAGTTCCACGGCGTGATCAGGAGCGAGATGCCGATCGGCTGATACTGGACCAGGATACGGTTGTTGCCTGCGGGCGACACCGACAGCTCGCCGTTGATGCGCACCGCTTCCTCGGCATACCAGCGGAAGAATTCGGCGGCATAACCGACCTCGCCGCGCGCGTCGGGCAGCGACTTGCCATTCTCCAGGCTGATCAGCTGGGCGAGCCACTCGGCGTTCGCCATCATCTTTTCCCAGCACGCCATCAGGATCGTCGCGCGCGCACGCGGTGCGGTGGCGGCCCAGGCGGCGGCGGCGGCCTCGGCCGCGTCGACACAGGCGATCCCGTCCTCGACGGTGCCGTCGGCGATCGCGGTCAGCACGCCACCGGTCGAGGGATTGACGATCTCGATGCGGCCGCGGGCGGAGCCCTCGACCCAGGCGTTGCCGATCAGCAGATCGGTCGGGACATCGAACGGCGCTTCATGCTCGCCGGCGGCGGGGGCGGCGTAACTATTCAGGGATTCCATCATACTGCCTTTTGGAGGTTCTGATTCACGCGATCGAGCAACAGCGAGCGGTCGCCGACATAAGCGGCGCCGGTGATGCTGCGCATCGCGTCGAGATCGAGGGGACGGGGATTGTTCTTGATCAGACGCTGCGCCTTCAGGCCGTTCTCCGCGACATAGTCCTGCATGTCTTCGGCCAGGCCGAGCTGCTTGAGCGAGGTGGGAATATCGACCGACGCGAACAGGTCGGCGATGCCGTCGATGAAGAGCTGGGACAATATGTCCTCGCTGTCGTCGGGCGATCCCAGACCGACGACACGAGCGAGTTCGGCGAACGCGGGAACCGCGGCCGGACGGTTGAACTGCATGACATAGGGCAGCAGCGCCGCGACGCCGTCGCCATGCGCCGTGTGAGTCAGATTGCCGACGGGATATTGCAGCGCATGCGCCGCCGCCGTGCCCGCCACGCCGAACGCGCAGCCGGCAGCGAGCGCGCCGAGCATCAGCTGCTCGCGCGCGGCCATATCGCTGCCATCGTCATAGGCGGTCTTGAGGCTGTCCCACACGCACTTCACCGCCAGTTTGGCAAAATGGTCCGACAGCGCATTCTTGCCGACGAAAACATGGTCCTGGGTCAGCATCGCGTCGATCGGTCGGGCGAGCGCGGTAAACGCCTCGACCGCATGAGTCATCGCGTCGGAACCGGAACAGGCGGTGAGGCCCTTGGGGCAGGTGACGGTCAGCTCCGGATCGCAGATTGCCGCCATCGGGATCAGATAGGGGCTGGCGATGCCGACCTTGGCACCCAGCGCATTGTCGGACACCACGGCGACGGGCGTGACCTCGGAGCCGGTGCCCGAGGTGGTCGGCACGGCGATCAGCGGCAGGACCGGGCCCGGCACTTTGAACTCGCCATAATAGTCGCTGATCCTGCCGCCATGCGCGAGCAGCACCGCGACGACCTTCGACAAATCCATGCAGCTGCCGCCGCCGATGCCGAGCACGACATCGGCGGTGAAGCCGCGGACCTGCTCGACACATTCGAGGATGGATTCGACCGGCAGGTCGGGCTGGGTCTGGTCATAGACATGAGTCTCGACGCCTGCCTCTTCGAGATCGGCGAGCATCGTCCTGAATGCCGGATCACTGGCCAGGCGCGCATCGGTGCAGATCAGCGCGCGCTTGCCGAGCGAGGCGGTCACCTTGCCGATGGCACGGCGCTGACCGACGCCGAACAGGACCGAGCGGGGAAGACGCATGGCGCCGAAAATATTCATTGAGTGCCTGCCGAACGAGAGAGTGAGGGGATACGCATCTGGACTATTTCTTCGCGCTGTTCTGCTTGAGGTAGGCGATCACATCCGCCTGATCCTGCGGCTTGGGCAGGCCGATGAAGATCATCCTGGTGCCCGGGACCGCCTGGCGGGGGCTGGCGAGGAAGCGGGCGAGATTCCGGTCGTTCCAGACCAGACCCGACGCCTTCATCGCCGGCGAATAAGCAAAGCCGGCGACCATCGCTGCCTTGCGCCCGGCCACGCCGCGCAGATTGGGGCCGAGGCCGTTCTTCCCCGACGGATCCATGCTGTGGCACGAAGCGCACTTCTTGAAGATCACGGCACCGTTCACGGCGTTCCCCGGCGGCGCGGCCGAAATCGCGGCCGCCGCGCCTCCCATCATGACAAACGTTGTCAGCGCTACAAGATACTTCATTTCGACCCTCCTGAGGACAGGAATCCCTGCCCCGGACTCGTTTTCATCACCCTCGACGCGCCCCCGCATGCCCCGCTCCGCTCATTCATGCGCAGGTTCTGGGATGAGCGGACGCGACGCGTCGATCGTGAACATCAGCAGCGCGGCGGCCACGCACAGGCCGGCCAGCACGCCGAACGCAGCGCCCCAGCCGCTCGCCGAGACGATATAGCCGGTCAGCGTCGCCGCGACGAAGGCACCGAGATTGCCGATGGTGTTCATCACCGCCGAGACCGATCCGGCGAACGCGCCGCCGATATCGAGAGTCACCGCCCAGGACACGCCGACCGTCAGTTCGAGGCCGAACAGCGCGAGGCAGAAACAGGCGATGCTGACGATGTGGCTGTCCGATGCGGTCGCGAGCGGGATCATGATCGCGGCGATCGCGAAACCGACCACCGACACCCAGCGCCGCGCGAACAACAGACCGCGCCCGCGCTTCACCAGATGGTCCGAGAACCAACCCCCGGCGAGATCGCCGACCACGCCGGCCATCAGCGGCAGGCTGGCGAACAGGCCCATCAGCGCGATGTCGTACCCCCGCGCGTCGTGGAGATATTTGGGGAACCACGTCAGGAAGATGTTGATGCAATAGGCGTAGCAGAAATACATCGCCGACAGCAGCCAGAGCTGGGGCCGGGCCAGCAGTTTTGCCCATGGCACGCTGGCCTTGGCGCGGCCTTCGCCGAGCGCTTCCTCGATCATCACGCGCTCCGCCTCGTTCACCGAGGCGTGCTCGCGCGGGCTGTCGCGGTAGAACCAGAACCAGAAGATCGCCCAGGCGACGCCGACCGCCGCAAAGGCGATGAACGGCATGCGCCAGCCGAAATCGACGATCAGCAGCGCGACGAACACCGGTGTCACTGCCCCGCCGAGCCGCGCGCCGGCATGAGTCAGGCCCTGCGCCCAGCCGCGCTCGGCCGGGAGCATCCAGCGCGAGAGCGAGCGGGTGGCGATCGGGAAAGCGCCCGCCTCACCCATGCCGAACAGGAAACGGGTGACGATCATCGATCCGGCCGACCAGGTCAGCGCGGTCGCGGCGGTGAAGGTCGACCACCAGAGCACCACGCCGGTCAGCGCGCGGCGCGGCCCGAACTTGTCGCCGAGCCAGCCGCCGGGAATCTGGAACAGCGCGTAGGAGATGGAGAAGGCGCCGAAGATCCAGCCCATCGTCACGTCGTGGAAGCCATATTCCTTCTGGATCGACGGCGCCGCGGTCGAGATGACGACGCGGTCCATATAGGTGATCAGATAAGCGAGCACCGTCAGCCACAGCACCTTGTGCCGGACGAGCGTGGGCCGCGCGGCTCGCACGCCTGGGGCGCTATCGCTCACTTAGGGCCGCCCGTGCAGGCATCGGCGGCGCGCCCGGTGCAGGTCTGCCAGATCGTCGGCACCTGCTCACCGGCAAGATAGACGCTGTCGATCGCGCGCGTGTTGCGGATGTCGGCGGTCGGATCCTTGTCGAGCACGAGCAGGTCGGCCGCCTTGGCCGGTGCGATCGTGCCGACATTGGTCGCGCCCATGAACTTCGCGTTGCTGCCGGTCGCGGCGGTCAGTGCCTGGAGCGGCGTGATGCCCGACTTGACCATCAACTCGAGTTCCCAATGCGCGAAATAGCCGGGGAAACGCGCCGAGGGACCGCTGTCGGTGCCCATGCCGTACGGGATGCCGGCCTTCGCCTCGCGTCCGAAATTCTCCATCGCGTATTTCAGGACCGCCGGATATTTCGGGAAGGTCGGCGACGAGGACAGGCGGGTGCGCCGCTCGGGCTTCTTCAGGTCGGCGATCACTTGCGGCGTCACGCCGCGCGAGAAAAAGGGATCGTCGACGAACGGCAGCAGGTCGTAGGTGAAGCTCGCCTCGCGGCTGAGTGTCGCCGCGATCTGCCACACGCCCTTGGCTTTCATCGCCGACAGCAGCGGCGCATCGACCGCGCGGTCGCGCACCGAATGGGCAAAGCCGTTGACGCCCTCGCGGGTCAGTTCCTTGGCATTGTCGTAATAGAAGACATGGGCGACGGCCTTCTTGCCGTCCTTGTGCGCCTCGGCGATCACCGCGCTGCTGATCGCGGGCGGCATGCGCTCGGCGATCGAGCCGAATTCGTCATCGACCCACAGCTTGATGAAATCGGCGCCCTTGGCCGCTTCGCGATCGACCATCGCGATGGCCTCGGCCGGCGTCGCGACCTGCGCCGGGAGCCCGACCACGCCGCCATAGCTGCCCTTGAACACGACGCCGCGCCCTGCGGTCCAGACGCGCGCACGGCCCGCCGGATCGGCGCGGATATCGCGGACGATATCGTGGATCTCGTCCTTGTCGGTGCCGAGCACCTGGACCGAGGTGACGCCGTATGCCGCGTAGAGCCTGAGCTGCCGTTCGACGCTTTCGCGGGTGTAGTATTTCAGGTCCTGGGCGATGCCATCGACCAGCCCGAGATGGACATGGCTATCGATGATGCCGGGCATGACGAACTTGCCGGTCAGGTCCCTGACCTGGACGCCGGCCGGCACCTTGAGCTTCGCCGCGGGGCCGACCCAGCTGATCTTGCCGTCGGTGATGATCATCGCCGAATTCTTGAGCGGTGCGCGGCCGGTGCCATCGATCAGCGTGAAGTGCGACAGCGCCACGGTCTTCGCCATGGCCGGCACCGCGGTCAGCGCCCCCGCCATCAACGCGGCAACACTCATCCAGCCACAAGCACGCATACGACCCGCTCCTTCATTGTTCCGGACGTTGGCCGCCCGTTTTCTTGTCCCCGCCGCCGTCATCGGGCCGAAGCCTGCGACAGACCGCGATCGGGCAATTTGGAAAAGGCCGTAGTGTAACAACCGCCGCCGGGCCTCGGCCCCGTCAGGGCATGCGCAGGCGAGAAATTCGAAGGGATGGAACCCTGTCGAGCGGGAGGTCGTACGGCCGCGAGGCCGGCGCCGGGGAGTATCCCCTCGCGCATCCGTTCCCGCTTGCTGATCGTCATGACCGTCTTGTTCCGCTTGGTAGAGAAAAGGCCCGCCCGCCCCCGAAGGGACGGGCGGGAGAGGAGGATCAGAACTTCGTCCGCAGGCCCACCGCGATCTGGCGCCCGAGCGGGTTCGACACGAAGCCGTTGTAGCCCCAGGCGCCGCCGATGATGCCGGCGGTGTTGCCGTTGTAGAAAGGCGGGTCGGTGTCGAAGAGGTTCTTCACATCGACATAGGCCTGCCAGCCGTTGAACATGCCGTCGCTCTTGACCGTGTACTGGAGGTGCAGGTCGAAGGTGTTGTCGGCCTTGACCTTGTCGCCGCCGCCAGTGGGGTTGCCGACCGAGTTCGTCGTGATCGGGATCACCGAGGTGCTGATCCAGTTCCGGTACGAACCCGTATGGTTCCAGAACAGGTCGGCCGAGATGCCGCCCAGTTCCCAACCCAGCTGGGCACGATGCTTGTACTGAACCGACGGGAAGGTCGTGTTGTAGCCCGAAGTGTTCAGGATGCTGAATTCGGTACCCCCACCGAAGTTCTGGCGGAACTTCGTGAAATAGGTACCGCTCATGCCGACGGTAAAGTTACCGAAATCACCGATCGCGGTGCGATAGGACGCCTGGAAGTCGATGCCTTCCACCGTCAGGTTGAGCGCATTGCGCGAGCTCTGGTCGAGGGTGAAATACACCGTGCCTGGAACCGCGCCGGAGATCGTCGCCCCATTTGCGAGATTCGCGAATGCGTCGATCTGCGCTTGTGTCGCGCCGTTCGGATAGATCTGGAGCAGGTTGCGCAGACCGGCCGAATTCACGATCGCCGTCGGGCTCGGCGAACTCACGCCACCGATGAACTGGTTGTGGAACCAGGTCACTGCCGCCGTGAAACCGGGGATGAAGCGCGGCGCCAGATCGAGACCGAACGAGTAGCTCGTACCCTTCTGCGGCACCATGTTCGAGAAACCGCCGCCAAGCTGACGACGCAGGCCGAAATTGTTGCTGGCGCCGATCGAGCAGGTGGTGGATCCCGGATTCGTCGCACTCACGGTGGAGCACGGCGTCGTGGTCCCGGTGATGACGGCGTTGGGAACGTCCCTGACATTCAAGTAATTGGCGACGGGGACGACAATCGCGCCGTTCTGCTGCCCGACGCTGCCCGAGGCATAGAGATAGCCCTGGCTCGGGTCGCCGATCACCGCGAGCGGCGGCGCCACGAAAGCGGTCGCATAGTTACCGCGGAGCTTGACGCCCTCGAACACTTCCCAGTTCGCCGCGAACTTCGGGTTCGTGGTGTCCCCGACGTCGCTATAGCTGTCGTAGCGCCCCGAGATATCCAGATCGACCTTGCGGAAGAAAGGAATTTCCATGTCGGGTGAGATCACCGGGATGACGATTTCCGCATAGGCCGAGTTGACCGTGCGGGCGTACATATACTGGCGGAAGGTCGCACCCGTCACCGATGGGCCCGTACCGTTCGAACCATTGATCTTCTGGGTTTCGTCAGCCCAGTAATGCTCGCCGCCAAACGCGATCTTCACTTCGCCGCCCGGCAGGTTGAACACGCCGCCCTGGAAATCGAGCTTCATCTGGTTGAACGTGTTGAAGTTCGTGTTCTGCGAGTCCGACCCGTAGAGCGACCGGAGAACCGCCTGCGAAGTGCGGTTGGCCGAACCCGTATTCCAGACGTCGAGCGCATTGGCTGTGGTGAGCGGCAGGTTCAGCGCGATCACGTTCTGGCCGGCGACGTCGCTCGTCGTGGTGCTGCCGGTGGTCTGGGCAGTCCCGTTCAGCGCGAGCAGGGCGCACGAGGTGCAGAAGCCGTCGATCGTGTTCAGCGCGGAACGGTTCCGGCCGAACGCGTCGCTGAACTTCACGGTCCAGCTATCGCTCAGATCATATTCGGCGACGAAGGTGGCGTAGATCGAGTCCGACTCGGATTCGCTATAGCCGTAGTTGCCGTCGTCGCGCAGCGCGAGCCAGCTGATCGTTTCCTGGTTCGCGTTCGGCGCACCGGCCGGAGCGACGAAGAACGGGTTCACCTGAGGGTAGGAAGTGCAGTTTTGCAGTGCGTCGCGGGCTGCGCAGAAGCCGCGATTTGCACCAAAGACCGTGGCGTTGGTGAGCGTGCCCGGGCTGTTCGGCGAATTCGTCTTCTGGATATTGTAGTTCAGCATCGCAGTGATACGGAACTTGTCGCCGAACTCGTTATACACCTTCATCATGGTGTTCGCGCGCCACTGGCCCGACAGCAGCACGCCATAGACCGAGTTGTTGCAGGGCGCATTGACCGACTGGTTGGCCACCGTGCTCGTCGCGCTGGGCGACAGGAAAACACCCGACGGCGCCGCCGGCAGGCCATTGACACTCGTCACCTGGATCGTCGCCGGGCTGCAGGCGAAGCTGTTGGTGTTGGTGCCGCCAACCGGACGGAAATCGCCCAGGCTCGCGAACGGCCGGTCCTTGTTGAAGAGCGTGCTGCCCTTGCTGTACGAGCCCGCGATATAGACGCCGCCGCTATCCCATTTCGTGCCCCAGATGCCGTTGATGTCGAAATTGTGATAGGCGTCGGCAAAGCCGTAGCGGCCATTCACCTCGAGGCCGTCATAGGTCCGGCGGGTGATGAAGTTGACCACGCCCGCGACGGCGTCCGAACCATAGACCGAGGACGCGCCGTCGGCGAGGACCTCGACGCGCTCGACGGCGCCGATCGGGATGATGTTGGGATCGGTCTGGGCGAACTGCGTACCACCACCCGGCAGGCGCAGGCCGTCCATGATCACCAGGGTGGTGTTCGATGACGAGCCGGCGAGGCTGTGGATCTGCGGCGAATAATAGGAATAGGCGTTCTCGCCCTGGGCAACCGAGCCCGACGTCGTGATCGCGGGAACGGTGTTGACGAGCTGCGAGACGTTGATCGGCGCCGTCTTCTCGATCGTCGCCTGACCGACGGACACGAGGTTCGACCCGATCGGCGCGACACCCTTGATGCTGGTGCCGGTGACGACGATGTCCTTGCCCATATCGGCGGCGGAGCCATCCGACAGGGTTTCCTGCGGCAGCGTGGCGTCTTCGGCCGGAGCCGGCGCGGTTTGAGTGGTCGACGGCGTGCTCTGCGCAAAGGCGATACCCGGCGCGAAGACCATCGCCGCCGTCAACGCAATCACGGAACCGCTTACTTTGATTTTGGACGAGAATCGCATCCCCGTTCCCCCTTTCAGACTGGTTATCCTCTCAACTCCCGATCCGATCTTATTTGTGATTTGATATGATATAGGATCGGGAATTGCGGCATTCCTACGGGTGGTTCGGACGGTCGTCAAGCGAGTCGATGGGATGCGTGGCCCGGCCCGAGTCAGTGATTCCGGGGCTGGTGCAAAAATAGCACGGGTTCGGCCCTATTTGGCGGAAGGGTCAACTACGCTGTCGCAGGGCGTTCTCTCCACACGCGCAGGCGCGCGCGGGCAACGACGTCACCCGTGGTTTTCGTGATCGATGAGCGGGCGGCCGCCCTTTCCGGTCAGTGCGCTTCGGCGAGCAGTTCCCGCGCGCTTCCGGTCGTCCAGTCCATGCCGCCGGTCATCCGCCACACCTCATGGCCGGTCGAATCATAGAGGATGCTGGTCGGCAATTCCGCATTCAGCGCGACGCTGAGCCCCACTTTGGGATCGAGATAGGGCTGGAGCTGCTTGAGGCCCGTCTTGGCGAAAAAGGGCGCGACCTTTTCCGCCCCGCCCAAATCCTGGCTGACGGCAACCACCTTCATGTCCTTCGCCAGGGTATCGAGTGTCGGCATCTCGGCGACACAAGGCGCGCACCAGGTCGCCCAGAGATTGAGCAGCACCGGCTTGCCGGCAAAGGCGGCCATCGTCACCGGCTTGCCCGCCGGATCCTGGAACGCGACGACAGGCGCAGTCTCGCCCTTGTGGCTGCGGTCGAGCGTGCCGATCGTATCGACCACGACCTTCTCGCCTTCCTTCGGGCCGGCCGGGGCCACGGAAGGTGCCGGCGCGGCGGGCGAGGGCTTTGCTTGCTCCGGCGCGGAGACTTGCCTATCGCAGCCGCCGATCAGCAGCGCCGTGGCCAGGAGAGAGACGATCGTCGAGCGGAAGGACATGTCGGACCTATCCAATGCCATGTGGGGCGGCCGCTTCGCCGAGGGGCCGGCAGCGGTGATGCGCGAGATAAATGCCTCGATCCCGTTCGACAAGCGCCTGTGGAAGCAGGACGTCGCCGGATCGAAAGCCCATGCCGCGATGCTCGGCGCGCAGGGCATCGTCGCGGCCGAGGATGTCGCCGCGATCGTCGCCGGGCTCGACCTGGTCGCTGCCAATTATGAGACTAACGGAGTCACCGAGGATCTGGTCCTCGAAGACATCCATATGCAGACCGAAGCGCGGCTGGCCGAGGCGATCGGCCCCGCCGCCGGCCGGCTGCACACCGCCCGATCGCGCAACGACCAGGTTGCGACCGATTTCCGGCTGTGGGTGCGCGACGCAATCGACGCGGTGGATGCCGGCCTTGCGCATTTCCAGCAGGCCCTGCTGACCCGCGCGGACGACCATGCCGCGAGCGTGATGCCCGGCTTCACCCATTTGCAGAGCGCGCAGCCGGTGACGCTCGGCCATCATCTGATGGCCTATCATGAGATGATCGCCCGCGACCGGGGCCGTTTCGCCGATGCGCGGGCGCGGATGAACCGGTCGCCACTCGGGTCGGCTGCGCTTGCCGGCACGGGCTTTCCGATCGACCGGGAGATGACGGCGGCGGCGCTCGGCTTCGACGGCCCGATGCGCAATTCGCTCGACGGCGTCTCCGACCGCGACTTCGCGATCGAATATCTGACCGCAGCGGCGCAGTGCGCGCTGCATCTGTCGCGGCTTGCCGAGGAGTTCATCCTCTGGGCCTCGCAGCCCTTCGGCTTCGTCTCGCTGTCGGACCAATGGTCGACCGGATCGTCGATCATGCCGCAGAAGCGCAACCCCGACGCGGCCGAGCTGGTCCGTGGTCATTCGGGGCGGATCATCGGCTGCCTGACCGCGCTGATGATCACGATGAAGGGCCTGCCGCTCGCCTATTCGAAGGATATGCAGGACGACAAGCCGCCGGTGTTCGAGGCGCACGACCTGCTCGGCCTGTCGATCGCCGCGATGACCGGCATGGTGGAGAGCGCGACCTTCCGCACCGAGCGGATGCGCGGGCTGGCCGAGGCCGGTTTCTCGACCGCGACCGACCTGGCCGACTGGCTGGTGCGCGAAACGGGCGTGCCGTTCCGCGAGGCCCATCACATCACCGGCCGCGCGGTGAAGCTGGCGGAAGAGATGGGCATCGCGCTCGATGCGATTCCTTTGGCCGACCTGCAGGCAATCGATGCGCGGATCGATCAACGCGTCTATGACGTGCTCAGCGTCGACGCGTCGGTCGCCAGCCGGACCAGTTTCGGCGGCACCGCGCCGGCGCGGGTACGGGCCGCGATCGCGGCAGCGAGGAAGGAAAGCGGATCATGAAACGCGCCATGTTCCTGGGGGCGGCCCTGGCCGCGATGACCCTGTCGGGTTGCGGCGCGCGGCAGGATCTGAAACCGCAGAAGGGCGAAGCCCTGCCGATCGCGCCCTATGGTGCCGAGAAACCGCCGACCGCCCAGGAACTGCTCAAACCGAGCGACCAGGCACGCCCCGCCCGCAGCGACGAGCTTCTCCGCAGTTCCGAGGAACGCCGCAGCGACGATTACGACCTCCCACCGAATTGAGCAGATGGACCATTTCAGTCTTGTTGACGGCGCGATGCACGCCGAAGGCGTTCCGCTGGAACGCATCGCCGATGCGGTCGGTACGCCGGTCTATGTCTATTCCCGCGCCACGCTGACTCGCCATGCGCGCGTGTTCCGCGAGGGACTCGCCGGCGTCGAGCGCGCCCATTTCGCCTATGCGATCAAGGCCAACCCCAATCTCGCGGTACTCAAGGTACTGGCGGATGAGGGCTATGGCGCCGACGTCGTGTCGGGCGGCGAACTCGCCCGCGCGCTCGCCTCGGGCATGAAAGCCGAGGATGTCGTGTTCTCCGGGGTCGGCAAGACCCGGGTCGAATTGCTGCGCGCACTCGATGCCGGCCTCGGCCAGTTCAACCTCGAACTCGAGGAGGAGGGCGAGGCGCTGTCCGGGCTCGCCGCCGGGATGGGCATCCGCGCCAATGCGACGCTCCGGGTCAATCCCGATGTCGATGCCGGCACCCATGCCAAGATCTCGACCGGCAAGAGCGAGAACAAGTTCGGCGTGCCGATCGACCAGGCGCCGGCGATCTTCGGCCGGCTCGCCGCCCTGCCCGGCCTCGCGATGCGCGGCATCGCCATCCATATCGGCAGCCAGCTGTTCGATCTTGCGCCGCTCGAGGCGGCCTATACCCGGGTCGGCGAGCTGGTCGCGCAGCTCCGCGCGGCCGGCCATCCGATCGAGCGGGTCGATCTCGGCGGCGGCCTGGGCGTGCCGTACAAGGCAGGCGACAACCCGCCGAGCCCGGCCGACTATGGCGCGATGGTCGCCCGGGTGACCAGGGGCTGGAACGTCATGCTGATGTTCGAGCCCGGCCGCGTGATCGCGGGCAATGCCGGTATCCTGCTGACCCGGGTGATCTGGGTGAAGCCCGGCGTGACCAACCCCTATGTAATCGTCGATGCGGCAATGAACGACCTCGCCCGCCCCGCTCTGTATGACGCCTGGCACGACTTCGCGGCGGTGCGCCCGACCGGCGAGCGGATGATCGCCAATATCGCGGGCCCTGTTTGCGAGAGCGGCGACACCTTCGCCATGGCGCGTGATATCGATGCGGTGAAATCCGGCGACCTCGCGATCTTCCGCACCGCGGGCGCGTACGGCGCGACCATGGCCAGCACCTATAACAGCCGTGCGCTGGTGCCCGAGGTGATGGTCGATGGCGACAGGTTCGCGGTGGTGGCGGACCGGATCGAGCCCGAGACGATCATCGCCGCCGAGCGGTTGCCGGAGTGGCTGACCGCGTGACCCTGCACAGCCTGCCGCTGTTCGTGCGGCTGGCGGGCCGGCCGGTGATCCTGCTGGGCGAGGGCGAGGCGGCCGATGCCAAACGCCGCCTGCTCGAACGCGCCGGCGCGGTGGCCAGCGACGAAGAGACCGATGCGGCGCTGGCGATCGTGGCGATCGCCGACGACACGCTTGCCGCGGAAGCGGTCGCGCGACTGAAGGCGCGCGGCGTGCTGGTCAACGCGGTCGACCGGCCCGACTGGTGCGATTTCACCCTGCCGGCGATCATCGACCGCGACCCGGTGCTGATCGCGATCGGTACCGGCGGGGCCTCGGCCGGGCTGGCCGCCGCATTGCGTCAGCGGATCGAGACGATCCTGCCGACAAGCCTCGGCGGCCTGGCGACCGCGCTCCACCGCGCGCGGGCGGCGCTTCGGCAGAAGCTGCCGGCGATCGACGACCGCAGGCGCGCGCTCGGCATGGCGCTCGCCCCGGGCGGCGCACTGGATCCACTGATCGCCACTGCAGACATGGTGCCGGAATGGCTGGCCGACGCGGCCGCCGGCGGCCGGCTGGTGACGATCCGCCTGCGCTCGACCGACCCCGACGATCTCACCATCGCCGAGGCGCGGCTGCTCGGCCTGGCCGACCGCATCTATCATCGCGCCGATGTGCCGATCGCGATTCTGGATCGCGCGCGGGCTGACGCGACACGGACCCTTTGCACAGCATCGCCGGTTGAGCCGGGTCCGGGACTCGCAATCTATATGGAGCTGGCATGAGCGGTTTCGCCTATCGGGTCTGCAACGGAAAGGCCGAACGGATCGAGATCAAGCAGGCGCTGCAAAGCGATGCCGACCTGGTCTGGGTCCATCTCACCACCAACAACGAGCATGCCCAGGCGTGGCTGGTCGAGGAAGCCGAGGCGCCCGACTATATCGTCGAGGCACTGACCGCGACCGAGACGCGGCCGCGCTGCGACGCCTTGGGCGACGGCGCCTTTCTCAATTTGCGCGGCCGATCGAGCGAGGAGACACCCTCGTCCGAGCCGCTCGCCTCCGTCCGCATCTGGGCGACGCGGGGGCGGGTGATCTCGGTCACGCGGCGTGCGCTGGTCGCGGTGGACGATGTGGTGGAGACGATCGAGGGCGGGCATATCCGCGACCCGGGCGACCTGATCGCCGAGTTCGCCACCGCGATCACCCGCAACCTCGATCCCGAAGTCGCCGATCTGGGCGACACGCTGGACGATTGCGAGGCCGATCTCGACGCCGACAAGGTGTTCGAGCTGCGCCGCCACGTCACCAAGGTGCGCGTCGCCGCGATCGGCTATCGCCGTTTCCTCGCGCCGCAGCGCGCGGCGCTGGAGAAGCTGGCGGCGCTGCCCTGCGACTGGCTTCAGGACGACGACCGGCTGCACCTCAACGCCGCCGCCGACCGCGCCGCGCGCATGGCGGAAGAGCTGGAAAGCATTCGCGAGCGGGCGGCGCTGATGCACGAAGCGCTGACCGATCTTCGCGCGGAGCAGATCGACAGCCGGTCGCTGATCATCTCGATCGCCGCGATGATCTTCCTGCCGCTGACCTTCATCACCGGCCTGTACGGGATGAACGTCAAAGGGCTGCCCTATGCCGAGGAGCCCTGGGCCTTCGATGCGATCACGGCGGGATGCACCATCGTCTCGGTCGGGATCATCATCTATTTCGTGCGCAGGCACTGGTTCGGACGTGGCTGATCCGAGATATGGGACACCGGTGCGTCCCATATCCCCCGACTCGCAGACTCATATTTTATCGTTATAATACAGTTATTTGTGTGACTATCGAGCGGACAAGCGCTCGACCTCGTCGTTAAGCGCCTGGATCGACGCGATCAGCCGCTGGCGATCGGCGCGGGTGGCGGCGAGCGCGTTCTTCGTCTCGCCCAGCTCCATCGCGCGCGCGGCGATGCGGGCATCGAGCGTGGCGTTGGAGCGCTTCAGCTCGGCGATGCGCCGGGCGCGGGCGAGCACGCGTTCGATCCGCGCGGCGAGCACTTCGAAGGCGAAGGGCTTGGCGACATGATCGTCCGCCCCCGCCGCCAGCGCCTCGACCGCGGCGGAAGGATCGCTCCGTCCGGTCAGCATGATGACGGGCAGGTCGGCGGTGTCGCGGCTGCCGCGGATCTCGGTGAGGACATGGACGCCGGACATGCGCGGCATGACCATGTCGAGCAGGACGAGGTCGAAGCCCCGCGCGGCGATCAGGTCGAGCGCTTCGGCGCCATTGTCGCTGAGCACGGTGAGGTAGCCGAGATGCCCGAGCCTGCGGCCGAGCACGCTGAGGTTGGTCCGGCTGTCGTCGACCGCGAGGATGGTCCGTACCGGCCCGCGCCGTTGCGCCACCGATTCGAGCTTGCCGAAAAGATCCATCTGGCGAGGTTCCACTTTATTGGTGGAAAGACCCTATCCCGCGCCGGTCACGATTTGGTTAATCGATCGGCAACCACGATCACGCGGATCGGGCGCTGCGCCAGGCCTGGCCGATCTCCTCGAGCATCGAGGCGACGTCGCGGAACGGTGCCGGATCATGGCCGATGCTCGCGTCGATGATCATCCGGCGCGCGCCGGCATAGAGGCGCGCGAGGGTCTGGGCGACGTCACCGCCGGCATCGTGATCGAGATTGGCCTCGAGCGCGAACAGGATCGCGGTCGCACGCGTCACCTTGTCGCTCTTGATCCTGGGCTGGTGATTCTCCGCGGCCCAGGCGGCCGCGCGAAGCGCATGGACCGCCTCCTCATAGAGGAGCTGGACCAGCGCCGGACCGTCCGCCTCGGCGGTGCGGCCAACGAGATCGATCTGGCGATAGGTGGCGTCGGGATCGCGCAGCGCGCTGGCGTATTTGCTCATCCCTTCGACGCGTTCCAGGCGTCGACCTGCTGCTTCATATAATCCTGGGTGGCCTTGTAGGCGGCGACGCGCGCGTCGGTCGCGGCGAACTGCGCCGTCAGCCGGGTGCGGAGCTTGTCCTCCTGCTCGGTGATCTTTTCCTGACTTTCGGCGATTGTATCCTGCGCCTTGGAATAACGGTCGGCGCTCGCGCCCAGCCCATATTTGGTGCTGACCGCATTGTCCGAGATCGCGGCGAGCGCACCGGCCAGACCGTTGCCGCTCGCGCCGGTGCCGTCGGCGAACAGCGCTTCCACGCCGGCCGGGTTCTTTGCCAGCGCCGCGGACAGCTTGGTGGCGTTGACCGACAGGGTGCCGTCGCGATTGGTCGAGATGCCGATATCGGCGAGTGTGGTCGGCCCATCGGTGGCGCTGCCGGGCACCAGCCGGGTGATGGTGAGCTGGGCGAGTTGCCGGGTGAGCGCCTTGGCCGCCGGGTCGGCGGCGAGCGTGCCGGTCTTCGAATCGGTCTCCTGTTTGATGACCGTCAGGAGCTGATTATAGGTATCGACGAAATCGGTGACCGACTGCGTGATGTTGGCGCTCGGCGAGCTGTTGCCGAGCGTGACCGTCGTGCCGACCGACGCACCGACCAGATCGAGCTGGACGCCGTCGATCAGGTCCTTGATCGAATTGGTCGAGCGCTTCACCGCAACGCCGTCGACCGCGACGATCGCGTCCTTGGCCACGCTGCCGATGGTCGTGCCGGTCGCGCCGACGCCGACATTGAGGGCGGACAAGCCCTCGAAGCCGGGATTCTCGGCGGCGGTGAGCGTGAAGGCCTGGGCGGCACCGGTGCTGCCCTTGAGCACCAGCCGCGATCCGTCCGCATCGCTGACGATCGAGGCGGTCACGCCCGCGTTCCGCGCGTTGATCGCGGCGGCGATGCCGGTCAGGCTGTTATTGGTCGCGGTGATCGCGATGTTGATCGGGTTGCCGCTGCCGGCGGTGAACGCCGTCATCGCCCCGTCGGCGACGGTCGCGGTACCGAGCGTCAGGGTGAGCATGCCGGTGCCGATCGGGGCCGTCTTGCTGGCAAGTGCCCCGGTCGCGGCCGATTGGGCGGCGGCGAGCTGGCGCACCTCGACCGAGGCGGAGAAGCCGGCGAGCTTCGCGCCGGGCAGCGCGCTCGTCTTGACCAATGCCGTGTTGGAGCTGGTCGGCTGGGTCGCGAGCGAGCCGCCCTTCACCAGCGTGGTCAGGCTGCTCGAAAAGGCGGTGATGCCGCTCTTGATCTGGCCGACGCCGGTGATCTGCGCGGTAAGCTTCGTATTGGTGTCGGTGAGGTTCTTGAGCTTGGACGCGAATTGCGCATCGACCAGCTGGCTGGCGAGCGCCTGGAAATCCACACCGGACCCGGCGCCGAGCGTGCTCGAGATGGACGTGCTCGTCATGATTCAACCCTTGAAGCTTCACCAGGAGGAACGGCCGGAAGGCGCGATTCTTTAGGCCTGCTTCACCCCGTTTTCGTCGAAGCGCGCGCTTTCCGGCACCGGCACCGGCGGCGGGGTGCCGCCCGCCTCGGCGTTGAGGCCGAACACGAAGGCGAGGATCGTCGCGATCGCCTGATACAGGTCGTCGCGGATCTCCTGCCCCTCGCGGCTGGTGTAATAAAGCGCGCGGGCGATCGCCGGATATTCGAGGATCGGCACCGCCGATTCGCCCGCCAGATCGCGGATGGCGAGCGCCATCACGCCGCGGCCCTTGGCGACCACGACGGGTACCTGGTCCGCCCCGCGATCATAGCGCAAGGCAACCGCGAAATGGGTCGGGTTGGTCAGCACGACATGCGCCTCCGCCACGGCCTGGCGCATGCCGCGCTTCATCACCTCGCGCTGGCGCTGGCGGATCGCGCCCTTGGCCTCGGGCGAACCTTCGCTTTCCTTGTTCTCGTCGCGGATTGCCTGTTTGGTCATGCGCAGCTTGCCGAGCAGCCGGATGATCTGGATCGGCAGGTCGATGCCGGCGATGATCACCAGCCCGCCGGCCATGACGAACAGGATCGTCAGCAGCGTACCGCCAAGGGCACCGATCGCGCCGTTGATGTCGGCGGAGACGAGGCCGATCGAGGTCTTCGATGCCTTGAGCAGCATATAATAGCCGATCGAGCCAAGCAGCACGACCTTGAGCAGCGACTTGCCCAGCTCCATCCAGCCTTGCGGCCCCAGGATGCGCTTCAGCCCCGACGCGGGATTGATGCGCGACGCCTTGGGCGCGAGCAGCGTGCCGTTGAAGCTGAGCGAGCCGAGACCGGCCTGGCTGAGCACTGCGGCGGCGATCGTGATCGCGAACAGCGAGATGATCGACGGTGCCAGCTTCCAGCCTGAATCGAGCAGGGGCCGAAAGGGCGAGAAATCCTCGATATCGGCGCGGCCGAACTGGAAGCTCGCTTCCATCACGGCCTTGCACGCCGCGATCAGCGAGGGCCCGGCCAGCGCCAGCCAGCCGCAGCCCGCCAGGATCACCAAAGCGGTGGCGAATTCCTTGGAGCGGAGGACGTCACCCTGTTCAGCGGCGTCTTTCTTCCGCTTGGGTGTTGGGGCTTCTGTCTTTTCGCCGAATTCCTCTGCCATCAGCCGAGCACCAGGCTCTGGGTGGCGGCGAGGCCCTGAGTGACGATGACCATCATGTAATCACCCATCGCCGGGAAGGCCAAAGCGAGCGCGACGACGCCGACCGCCAGGCTGGTCGGCAGGCCGATCGCGAAGAGGTTGAGCGCCGGGGCCGAGCGCGACAGCATGCCGACGATCAGATTGAGGCACAGCAGCAGGAAGCCGACCGGCAGCGCGAGCAGCAGGCCTGCGAGGAAGGTGTAGCCGCCGAAAAAGGCGATGTCCTTGAGCTGCGCGGCGGTCAGCCAGGCCGCACCGACCGGCAGCGCGTCATAGCTTTTCACGATCATCTCGACGAGCACGAGATGGCCGTTCATCGACAGGAACAGCAAGGTCAGCATCATCGAGAAGAACTGGCCGAGCGCCGGGGTCGAACGGCCGTTTTGCGGATCGATCGAGGACGCGAAACCGATGCCCATCGAGGTGCCGATGATTTCGCTCGCGATCATCGGCGCGGCAAAGGCGATCTGCAGGATGAAGCCGAGCGCGAAGCCGACCAAAGCTTCCGCGGCAATGGCGAGGAAGGTCGCGAAGGCGAAGATCTCGACGGGCGGAACGACCTTGTGCGTGGCGAGAACGAGCACCCCGATCGCCCCCGACAAGGTGACGCGCACCGTGACGGGAATCGATACCGCGCTGAACACCGGCGCGGCGATGAAGGCCGCGCCGACGCGCACCATCACGAAGATGAGTGCCCAGAGCTGCGGCTCGATCGAGAGGCCGAAGCCTAGCATCTTCTTATCCTTCTCCCATCGGGAGAAGGTGGCGCGCAGCGCCGGATGAGGGTGATGAGAGAAACAACTCACCCTCACCCTTCCGCCGGGAGAGGGAAAGGCGCATCGCACCGTTCGATGTCACCGGACCAGATCCGGGATCCGCTCGAAGATGCCGATCGTGAAGTCGCTCAGCAGGCCGAGGATCAGCCCGCCGAAGATCATGATCGAGAAAGCGACGACGATCAGCTTGGGCACGAACGACAGGGTCTGCTCGTTGATGGAGGTGGCGGCCTGGATCATGCCGGTGATCAGCCCCGCGAACAGCGCCGGGATCAGGATCGGCGCGGCGGCGAGCGCCAGCACCCACATGGTCTGGTTGGCGACGGTAAGAAAATAATCTGCGTCCATCGTCGCTAACTCACGAAACTGTTGGCAAGGCTGCCCATCGTCAGCGCCCAGCCGTCCACCAGGACGAACAACAGCAGCTTGAACGGCATCGAGATCATCGTCGGCGACATCATCATCATGCCAAGCGACATCAGCACGGTCGCGACGACCAGGTCGATGACGATGAAGGGCAGGAAGACGAGGAAGCCGATCTGGAAGGCGGTCTTGAGCTCGCTCGTCACAAAGGCCGGGAGCAGGACCGAGAAGGGCACGTCGGATGCCTTGGCATAGGGGCCAGACTTGGCGATCCCGGCGAACATGGTGATGTCCTTCACCCGGGTCTGCTTGGTCATGAAGGCGTGCAGCGGGACCGACGCGTTCTTGATCATGTCGGTCGCGCCGATCCTGCTCTCGGCATAGGGCTGGATCGCGACCGTGTTGATCTGGTTGACCACCGGCGCCATCACGAAAAAGGACAGGAACAGCGACAGGCCGATCAGCACCTGGTTGGGCGGAGTCTGCTGCAACCCCAGCGCCTGGCGCAGGATCGCGAGCACAATGATGATCCGCGTGAAGCTGGTCATCATCAGCAGGATGCCCGGCAGGATCGTCAGCAGGCCCATGATGATGAGGACCTGAAGCGACAGCGCCAGCGGCGCGTTGCCGCCGCCGAGATCGCCCAGCGCACGATCGACTGCGTCGCCGGCACCCGGCGCCGCGGGCGGCGGTACCGCGGGCGCGGCAGCCTGAGCGAAGGCGGGATGCGCGACCATTACAGCCACAACGATGCCGAGCAGCAGCAGCGCGAGCTTGCCCCAGGAGAAACCCTTGCGGGGCGTCGCGGTTTTGATCAGCGCCGGACCGGTGCCCTTGCGCGTAACGGTCACGGTCATTTGTCGCCCTTGTCGATCAAGGTCACGCCGCTGCGGCTGACCGAGACGAGCAGCTTGCGCCCCTCGAACTCGACCACCGCGAGGCGCAGGCCGGGCGAGATCATCATGGTTTCCTTGACCGCCATCATGCGGTTGGCCGGCTGGCCCGGCAGGCGCGATTCAAGCCGGCGCCAGAGATAGAGGCAGCCGATCATCAGGCCGCAGACGAGCGGCAGCAGCACGACCAGCTTGAGGACATAGGACCACATCATCGCGGATCAGACCCGCTTCTCTGGCGTGACCAGCTCGGTCATGCGCACGCCGAACCGGTCGCCGACCATCACCACTTCACCGCGGCCGATCAGGGTGCCGTTGACGAGCACGTCGAGCAGCTCGTTCGCCTGGCGATCGAGCTCGATCACGCTCGATTCGCCCAGCGCCAGAAGCTCGCGCAAGGTGAGCGAGGTCGATCCGATCTCCACGGTCAGCTTGACATCGACATCCTGCAGCAGCCGGAAATTGGCCGCGAGCGCCCCGTCGACGGGGAATCCGCCGGTCATGTCGTTCATTGGAGTTCCTCTAGTTTTTCGCGCGAGATCGAATTGAGACGAATGGCGGCATGGCCGTTCGAGGTGCCGACGGTACCGGCGCCGAGCCGGTCGCCGCCGACCATCACGGGCACATCGGCGCCGAGGGTGATGGGAATGACGTCGCCGGGTTTCAGGTCCATGAGCACGCTCAGCGGGACCATCGGTTCGGCCAGCACCGAACGGATCGGGAAGCGGACGCCCATGACGGCGCGGGTCAGGCTGTTGCGCCAGGCCGGATCGGGCTCGGCGGTCTTCGCATGGACCTTGCCGGTCAGCGATGGGGCGTGCGGCTTCAGCGCCGCGACGGGATAGACGATGTCGACGAACACCGGCTTGGCGGTGCCGGCGGCGATGCCGAACCGGGTGATGACCATGGCGTCGTCGCCGTCGAGGCCGGACAGCATGGCCGGGTTCGATTCGACATGGCCGGGCTTGAACTCGATCCGGGCGAGCGGCTCCCAGGCGGCCTTGAGCGGGGCTGTGAGCATCATGCCCAGCCGTCCGATCATCGCCTCTGCCGCCGGCGTGAATTCAGCCGGCATGTCGTGCGGAACGGCTCCGGTACCTCCGAAGAACAGGTCGAGCAGCTCCATCACGAAACGGCCGTCGAGCACGATCATCGCATTGCCGGTCGGCGGCGTCATTGCCATCGGCAGCCAGGCGGTCAGGCCGTCCGGGCGCTCGGCGCGGTAATCGGCGAAGCGCTGGACGACCAGCGGCTCGGCAAAGGTACGGATTTCCTTGCGCAGCAACGGCTCGAACACGCTGCGCATGCCCCGCGCGAGACGCGCCGAGAGATGCTGCAGCGTGTGCAGATCGCCGAACGGGTTGAGGTTGGCGACGCCCAGCGTGGCGTGTTCCGCCGACTGCCGGGGTCGTTCCCGCCGTTCGCTCGATTGTGGTGAAGAGCCGTTAACCATGCCCGGTCACTGAACAACAAAATTGGTAAAGTAGACGTTACCAACCCCGCCGAATCCTTCCTTTTCCTTCAGCGTGTCGTTGATCGATTTGGCGAGGCGGCGTTCCAGCAGCTTCTTGCCGTCGCTGGTGAACACCTGCTCCTCGGTCGTGTCGCCGAGCGTCATCAGAATCGCGGAGCGGACCGCGATCTCGTTGGTCTTGATGTTCTCGATCACCGAATCGTCATACGGCGTGGAGATCGCCAGCCCGACCTGAATGAAATGGACGCTGTCCTGGAGGTTGGAGGTGAACTCCTTCTCCATCGCATAATAGTTGGACGCGTATTTCTCGCCGCCCGTGCCGCTCGGCGGCTTGGAGCCTGTGCTGCCGCCCTCTTCGCCGTGCCCGCCGCCCTCGCCGGACGCACTGACGCGCTTCTGCTCGCTCTTCGGGACCAGCTTGGGGCCATTGGCTTCGGCGGCATGCGCGCCGCCGCCCAGCATGCCGGTGCTCCAGGCGAAATAGCCGCCGCCGGCGCCGCCGCCGAGCACGAGCAGGCCCAGGGTCATGATCAGGAGTTTTCCCTTGCCCTTCTTCTTTTTCTTGGGGGCCTGGGTGTCGTCGGTGTCACTCATCGTTGCGCTCCTTCAGTTCAGGCGAGTCGTTGATCGGTGGAAAAATCGTCCGCGGCGGAAGCCGGCGCGGGTGCGCGCCGGGCTGCCGTGCGCGGCTGGTGATGGGTGTGATTCGCGCTGCCGCCGGTACCGGCATCGACGCTGGTCTGGCCCAGCTTCACGCCGCGCGCGTCGGCCAGCTCGGCGAGACGCGGCTGCGCGTCGTTCAGCAAGGTCCGCGTGGCCTGGGTGTCGGCAGTGAAATGGACATGAAGCGTATCGCCGTCCTTGCGCAGCGAGACGTCGACGCCGCCCAGCGCATCGGGGACGAGGCGGATGCGGGTGTCGTTGGCATTGGCCTCGTCGCGGAGCATCTCGATCCGGTCGATCATGCCGTGCAGCCCGCGATCGTCGCGCAGGTCGAGCGCCGGATGCTTCGCATCGGCAATGGCCTGGACGATCGGCCGGGCGGCGGCTTCGGCCTGAGCGGTTGCGGTCAAGGCAGCGGTACCGCGCGAATCGCCGCGATCGTCGTCGCGGGCGGGGCGGTCGTGATTGGCAAGGACAGCCGCGATCGCGGCGGCGAAGGTCTGGCCGGCGGGCTGCGCCGTGGAAACAGCGGGCGTCGGCGCAGCGCCGACCGTCTTCGACAGCGGGTCCGCTGCGGTGGCATCCTTCTTCGCGGCAAGATCGCCGCCCGGAATCGACATTTCCTTCACCGGACCGTCGGTCTTCGGATCGGCAGCGCCATCGCCCATCACGAAGGCGCCGGTGATGGCGAGCGTCGCCGGATCGGCTATGGCAGCCGCCGGGGGCGCCCCCGCGGGCGGCAACATGATCGGCGGCGCGACGGGTGCGGGGATCGGCAGCGCGATCGGCAGCCAGATCAGCGCCGGATCGATCGGCTTGCCGTCATCGGCAAGCGTGGCGGGCACGGTCTTGCCGTCACCGGCAAGGCTCTGCCGGTCGCCCGGCAATCCGGCATCGGCCGGCGCGTCGGGCGCGGCGGCAGCCCCCGCGTCCAGAAAGGCCGCGAGAAGCTGCACGAATCCGCCAGCCGCGCCCCCCGGCGCGGCTGGACCGGAAACCGGTATGGTCGTCTGTGGTATCTGGGTCGAAAGCTCGATCATCCATCCATCCCGTTCGGCACAATCCGCCGTTCAAGCTATCAGCAAGGATCGTGCCGAATCTTTCGGGTGGGCGGCGCGGCCTCTAGCGCGCGGATCGCCTTGAGCGCGGCATCGGCATCGGCGCGGGCGATCAGCTTCTCGATCGCGTTCTGGTCGCGCCTGGCCTCGCGCGTCGCCTCGGCGGCGCGCTCGACCACGCGCTCGGCGGCGCGGAGCCGCCCTTCGGCCGCTTCGGCGGATTGCTGGAGCCGGTCGCGGAAATGCGCAGCGGCGATAAGCGAAAACCCCTGGGTCGCATCCGAGCGGGGCGCGACGGCCTCGGCAAGCTGTGCGATGCGCCCCTTGAGCGTCGATTCGCTGGCGAAACGCTCCTGCGCCCGCACTTCTTCGGCGCGGACGAGGCCGAGTTGCAGCGTACGAACGCGGAGCAGGCGGTCGAGCTTGGCCGGTTTAGGCATCGCCGAACACGCCGGTCAGCTCCATCACCGCGTCGGCCAGCGACACGATGTCGTCCGGATCCTGCTTGATATATTCCATCACCGCCGGATGGCAGGCGATGGCGGCATCGATCGCTGGATCGGCGCCGGCGCGATAGGCGCCCATCAGCACCAGGTCGCGATTCTCCTCATAGGTCGCGAGATGCCGGCGCAGCACGCGCGCGGCCTTTTGATGCGGCTTGCCGACGATGTCGGTCATCACGCGGCTGACCGAGGGACCGATGTCGATCGCAGGATAGACGCCGTGTTCGGCGAGCGCGCGCGACAGCACGATATGGCCGTCGAGAATCGAGCGGGCACTGTCGACGACCGGGTCGTTCCCGTCGTCGCCATCAGCGAGCACGGTGTAGATCGCGGTGATCGACCCGCCCGAAGCGACATCGGTGCCGGCGCGTTCGATCAGGTTCGGCAGCATGGCGATGGCCGAGGGCGGATAGCCGCGCGCGCTGGCGGGTTCGCCCAGCGCCAGGCCGATCTCGCGCCCGGCATGCGCAACGCGCGTCAGGCTGTCCATGATCAGCAGCACCTTCTTGCCCTGGGCGCGGAACGCCTCGGCAATGGCGTGCGTGCGCAATGCGCCGCGGATACGCAGCACCGGCGAATGATTGGCAGGCACAGCGACGACGACGGCGCGCTGGCGCGCCTCGCCCGCGACCTTGGTCTCCAGGAAGTCGGCGACTTCGCGGCTGCGCTCGCCGATCAGGCCGATCACGATGACATCGGCTTCGGCCGCGCGCACGATCATGCCGAGCAGCACTGACTTGCCGACGCCCGAGCCGGCCATGATGCCGATGCGCTGGCCCTGGCCGACGGTGAGCAATCCGTTGATCGCCCGCACGCCGACATCGAGCGGCTGGAGCACGCGGCCGCGGTCGAGCGGGCTCTGCAGCTTGCCCGACAGCGGCCAGTGATCGGCGCCGCGGATCGGGCCGAGCCCGTCGATCGGCTTGCCGGCGCCGTCGACGACGCGGCCGAGCAGTGCAGCGCCCACTTCCGCCTCGCCTGG
Source organism: Sphingomonas sp. GW821-FHT10F11 (assembly GCF_058809095.1). Taxonomy (NCBI): domain Bacteria; kingdom Pseudomonadati; phylum Pseudomonadota; class Alphaproteobacteria; order Sphingomonadales; family Sphingomonadaceae; genus Sphingomonas; species Sphingomonas sp. GW821-FHT10F11. The sequence continues at coordinate 85,947 of NZ_JBXASH010000011.1, read as the reverse complement.
AGGGCCAAGCGGTCGGACCGGCATTTGCGGCAGCAGCGGCGCGGGGCCGCCGAGATTCATCAGGAGCGTGCGGCCATTGCGGAAACCGATCACTTCGGCCTCGACACCCGCGCCGCGCGTGCCGACCTGACAGACCGTGCCGACCGGCAGGGTCAGGCCGACGGCCTCCATCAGCAGCCCGTCGAACGACGCCAGGCGGCCGGAGATTTTCGGGCTCGGGGTGAAATCGGGAATGCCAAGCGATTCGAGATAGTCGGTCGTGAAACGGTTCAGCATCGGATCCCTCACGCAGTCGGCACGGCGACGCGGTCGATCGCCTGGGCAAGCTGCTCGAGCCACAATTCGGGACCGTCCTCGACGATGGTCGAGGCGGATTCGAGCACGAAACTGCCGCGCGCGACATGGACGTCGCCGACCGCGAACACCGTTTTGGGCAGCTTGCCGTCGAGCAAGGCGACATCGTCCGGATGGACGCGCAGCAAGGCGGATTCGGCGCTGTCGGCGAGCATCTCGGCCGCCGAATCGATCCGGCGGGCAAGGATATCGGGCGCGATGCCGACTTCACCGATCAGCCGGGTCACAAGGAACATCACGGTCTGGCGCAACTGGCGCGCCATCGCGTCGCGGTCGAGCCGGCCGTCGTTGCGCAAGGCGGTGCCGAGTTCCGCGAGCAAGGCACGGTCCCGCTCGCCGGTCTCGCCGATCTCGGCGATCGCGGCGGCCATGCCCTCGGCAAAACCCGCCGCATGCGCGGTCGCGACCGGATCGACGAAGACGGGTTCCGGTGCGGCGTCCGCCGCGGCGAACGGATCCCAGCCCTCGGTCGGGTTGGTCCCCGGATCGGCCGGGTGGAAGTGCTTCGGCCCGTCGGCCTGCGGCGAGAAGGACCTCGGGCTGGCGCGATGCGCTGCCCAGGTCTTGAGATCCGACGCCGCGAAACCCTCGGGCGGCACCTCGAAGGCCTGATGCAGCGCCTGCGCCACCGCTTCGTGGCGCGCGACGAAACCGGCGGTGAAATCAGACATAATCGTCCTCGCCGCCGCCCATCTGGATCGTGCCGTCCTTGGCGAGGTTGCGCGCGATCTGGATGATCACCTTCTGCGCCTCGAGCACTTCGGACAGTTTCATCGGCCCGCGTGCTTCCATCTCGTCGCGGATGCCGTCCGCCGCGCGGCTGGACATGCAGCCCAGGAAGCGCGCGCGCATCGCTTCGTCCACGCCCTTGAGCGCGCGCGTGAGGATGTCGCCGTCGATGTTGCGGATGAGCGTGCCGAGATTCTTGTCGTCGAGCTCGAGCAGATTGTCGAAGACGAACATCGCCTCCTCGATCGCCTTGGCGACTTCGCGGTCGATCTTGAACAGCTTGGGCATGACCCTGAGTTCGGTCGCCTTGCGGCCACTCGACAGGATCTTGGCCGCATCCTTGGTGCCGCCGAGCGTGACGCCCGCCGGCTGCTGAGTCGAGCCGACCCGGCCGGCGAGGACCGTCTTCAGCGTCTCGACGGCCTCGGGCGTGATCGGCCCGAGCCGGGCGAGGCGATGAAGGATATCGGGTTGCGCCGCATCGGGCAGCAATTCGAGTACCTGCGCCGCGACCACGGGATCGAGATTGGCGATCAGCACGGCGGCAATCTGAGGATGTTCCTTCTCGATCAGCCCCGCGATCTCGGTCGCGTCGAGCCAGTCGAGCAGGTCGATCTGGCAGGCGTCCTCGGCCGGGATGATACGCGACAGCACGCTGTCCGCCTTTTCCTGGCCGAGGGCGCGGGTCATCATGGTTTCGATCTGCGGTCGCGGATCGAAGGAGATGCCGGTGCGATCGCGCGCCTTGCCGACAAAATCGTCAAGCACGAACTCGACCTCGGTCTCGCTGACATCGGCGACGGCGAACATCGCCTTGCCGAGCTGGCGGACTTCCTCCGGATCGAGCTTCTGCAGGATCGCGGCGGCCTCCTCCTCGCCGACCAGCATCATCAGTACGGCGGCGCGTTCGACGCCGGTATAGGTCCGGAAGGGCGCGGTCATTGCTTTGCGTCCGCCTTGATCATGTCACGCACCGCGAGAGCGGCACGCGCGGGATTGTCCCGGGTGAAGCCCCGGACCATGCCGATCCGGTCGTCGTAATTGCGGGCGCTTTCGAGCGCATCGATGCTGACCGGGCCGCTGTCGAAGCCGGCATCGCCTGCGGCACTGCCATAGTCGCGACCGAGCGCCAGGCGTGGCCCCGCGTCGTCGCGCTTCTTCAGCACTGCCTTGGCAAGCGGGCGGACGCCGAGGAACAGCACGAGCAGGGCGATGACGATCGCGGTGACGTTGCGCGCCACCACCGGCAGCCAGCCGGCCTCATACCAGGGCTGCTTGTCGTCGAGCGCGGTAGCACCGGCGAACTTGCGGCTGATCACCGTGACCTGGTCGTTGCGGCCCTGGTTGAAGCCGACCGCGGTCTGGACCAACTGCGTGATCTGCTGGATCTCGAGCTGGCTGCGCGGCTTGCCGGTTTCCGGGTCGCGCAGCAGCACCGCGACCGACAGCCGCTTGATCGCGCCGGGAGCGGCCCGGGTGACCGAGACTTCCTTACCGAGATCATAGGCGCGGCTATATTGGTCGCTCTGCTTCATCGCGTCGGCCACGGCGCCGACCACGGCGCCTGCCGCGGACGGGGCGCCGGGAGCACCAGGCGTCGCACCGGGAGTCGGCGTCGGGGCAGGCTGCGGCGCCGTCAGTGTCGAGGCCGGCGGCGGCGTATTGGACAGCGCACCGGGGATGCCGCCGGGCTGAGCGCCGGCGCCGTCCTTCTGGTTGCCGACCCAATTGCCCTGTTCGGCGCGCAGCGCGCCCTGCTTGTCATAGCTTTCGCGCGTGGCCTGGGTCTCGTCGAGATCGACATCGGCCTGCACCTCGACGGTGAAGTTGCCTGCGCCGATCAGCGGGGTCAGCAGCTGCACGACCTGGGCGCGGTTCTTTTCCTCGATGCGGCGCTGGAAGGCGATCCGTTCGTCGCTGGCGATGCCGAGCGCGCTCTGGGCCGATCCCTTGGTGAGCAGCCCCCCCATCTGGTCGACGATCGTCACCGATTCGGGCTTCATGCCCGGCACCGACGAAGCGACGAGATTGATGATCGAGCTGACCTGCGCATCGCCGAGCGAGCGGCCGGCCTGGAGCTTGACGATCACCGACGCCGAGGGCGCCGCATTGTCGCGGACGAACACCGATGCCTCGGGCGTGGCGAGATGGACACGTGCCTCGGCCACCGCATCGATCTCCTGGATCGAGCGGGCGAGTTCGGTCTCGCGCGCCTGGCGAAGGCGTTCGCCCTCGACCGCGCGGCTGACGCCCATCGGCAGATTGTCGAGGATCTGGTAGCCGCCGGGGGCGCCCTTGGGCAGGCCCTGCCCGGCAAGCAGGATGCGCGCGCGGGAATAATCGTCCTCGTTGACGGTCAGGGCACCGGTGCCCTCATCGATGCGCGCGGTGATCTTGGCCTGTTCGAGCGCCTGTGTGACCGAGCCCTTATCGACATCGCTGAGCCCGGAGAACAGGGTCTTCTGAGTCGGCGTGGACAGCATGACCCAGGCGAGCGCGGCGGCGGCGATCAGGCCGACCATCAGCACCATCGGCAGGCTGCGGCGCACCGCTGGCTGCGCGAGCACATCCTGGATCTGCCGTAGCGGGTTGGCGAAGCGTTCCGGCAAGGCGGACGCGGGCGATGAGGTGAGGGCGTTGCTCATGGGTTAGACCGGCATGCTCATGATGTCCTTATAGGCGGACAGGAGTTTGTTGCGGACTTGCAGCGTCGCCTCGAAGCCGACCGAGGCCTGCTGGCGGGCGAGCATCACCTTGGCGATGTCGATATTCTCGCCGCGCTCATAGGCGGCGGAAAGCGCGCCGGCCTTGTTCTGGCCTTCGTTGACGCTCTTCAGCGCCTCTTCCATCGTCGCGGTGAAGCTGGTCGGCTGAGTCGACGCCGGAGCGGACGTGCCGCCCGTGGCATTGGCGCGCGACAGCGCTTCGTTGCGTTCCAGGATCTGCGCGCGAAGCTGCATCACCCGGTCGACGCTCATCGCGCCGCCGATTCCCCCCACGCCGCTCATGCCGACACCGCCCGGGTGATGTCGTCACCCTGTTCGCGCGCCTTGGCGAGGCGATAGCGCAAGGTGCGCTCCGAGATACCGAGGCGCCGCGCGGTTTCGATCCGGCTGCCACCGCAGGCAGCAAGCGTCTCGCGGATCGCGGCGAACTCGCTCATCTGGACGATGTTGCCCAACGTCGCGGGCTGGTCGTTGGCGGTGGCGAATACCGGCATCGGCACCGACGGTCGGTCGAACACGATATGCTCGGCATGGATCGTGTCGCCCGCCGCGAACAGCAGCGCGCGCTGGATCACATTTTCGAGCTCGCGGACATTGCCCGGCCAGTCATGACCCATCAGCGCCTCGATCGCCGAGGCATCGGGCCAGGGAACCGTGGTGCGGTTGCCGGCATGGCGCAGGATCAGGGTCGCGGCGAGCGCCGGAATATCCTGGCGGCGCTCGGCGAGCGGCTTGGTGGTCAGCGGGAACACAGACAGGCGGTAGTAGAGATCGGCGCGGAACCGGCCGGCGGCGACTTCGGCCTGCAGGTCGCGGTTGGCGCAGGCGATGATGCGGACATCGACCGAAACGGGGGTCGAGGCGCCGATCGGCACGACCTCGCGCTCCTGCAGCACGCGCAGCAGCTTCGACTGGAGCTGGATCGGCATCTCGGCAATCTCGTCGAGCAGCAGGGTGCCGCCATGCGCCGCGCGGAAGAATCCTTCGCCGCCCGACGACGCGCCGGTGAAGGCGCCCTTCTGGTGGCCGAACAGCAAAGCCTCGAGCATCGTCTCGGGCAATGCGGCGCAGTTGATCGCGATGAACGGGCCGTCGCGGCGCGCGGAGTTCAGATGGATCGAGCGCGCGAGGACTTCCTTGCCGGTGCCCGTCGGGCCGTTGATCAGCACGGTGATGTCGGCGGCGGCCACGCGCTCGGCCAGGGCGTAGAGCGCCAGGCTCTCGGGATCGGCGGCGGTCGGAGCCTCGGGCTCGGCGACCAGCGCACGGACGAAACCGTTGCCGACCTGCGCGTCCTCGGGGCCGAAGGCGATGCGCGCCGGGCTGCCGTCGCGGGCCGGGACGATATGGCGCCCCTCAGCGCCGATCACCACGGTACGGGCAGGCGCGGGCGGCGTCTCGCCATCGGCGACGAGATAGATGTCGCCCGGCTGCGGCCGGCCATCCTCGAACGAGCGAACCGCGAACCCCTGGGCGCGGAGCGACGACACGAGCGTGTATTTCTGCCGCGAGACCGCGGCGGATGGAACGATGGCACGCATTGAATTCCCCCTTCGATGGAAGGCAGATGCGGCACTGATGGTAAACGCCGAGTTAAGCATGTTGCCGTGGCGGCAAATTATTTCCGGGCGGCAGGAATGCGCCGCCGGACACCGTGCGGAAAAGCGTGGTTTCCCGTGGCGGTTTGCAAATTCACTTAATCGCCCCGGCAAGCGGTCGTTACCTCCTGTGACGGCTCGGCCCTCCGCTTTGGGGGCGGCGGGGATCGTCGGATCAGAGTGGAGATCGGACAAATGACTGTTATCGGAACCAACGTTGCCGCGCTGCGCGCGACCAACGCGTCGAACGCGGCGTCGAAGGCGCTGCAGACCAGCATCGAGCGCCTGTCGACCGGCAAGCGCATCAACAGCGCGAAGGACGACGCGGCGGGCTCCGCCATCGCTTCCTCGCTTACCTCGCAGATCAAGGGCCAGAGCCAGGCGATTCGCAACGCCAATGACGGCATCTCGCTCGCCCAGACCGCCGACGGCGCCCTGGGTGAAGTCACCAACATCCTGCAGCGCATCCGCGAACTGTCGGTCCAGTCGGCTTCGGGTACCTATTCCGACGACGACCGTACCAACCTGCAGGTCGAAGTCACCGAGCTGGCCTCGCAGCTGTCGGACATCACGTCGAAGAGCAACTTCAACGGCGTGACCCTGTTCGGCGCCAGCGATGTCGCGGTCAACATCCAGACCGGTTCGGCTTCGGACGACCAGGTCACGCTGACCATCACCGCGCTCGACCTGGACGATGTCGGCGATATCGACATCTCCGACGCTGACGGCGCCACCGACGCGCTCGACACGCTCGACACTGCCCTGCTCGCCGTCAACACGACCCGTTCGTCGATCGGTGCAGGCCAGAGCCGCCTCGAGTCGGTGGTCAACAGCCTGACCAGCAACGTCGCCAACCTGACGGACGCCCGCAGCCGGATCGAAGACGTCGACTTCTCGACCGAAACGACCAACCTCGCCAAGGCCCAGATCCTGAGCCAGGCATCGACCGCGCTGCTCGCTCAGGCGAACCAGACGCAGCAGGGCGTGCTCTCGCTGCTCCGCTAATACCGAGAACGGCCCTGGCACCGCCCCCCAATGAGGGTGTCGGGGCCGACCGGGCTCTACCTGCAAGGGCGGAGCAACCAGGAGCCCCGGCGGTCGCAAGACTGCCGGGGTTTTTGAGTCAGCCGTGCACGAGCGCCGAATCGAACGCCGCCGCGCCGGCCGGGCTGAAGCGGATCGCCCGCCCCTCGCCCCGGCTGGCCCAGCCGGCGGCGATGACATGATCGAGGATCGCCGCGCCCAGCGAACCGCCGAGATGGCTCCGCCGCTCGCTCCAGTCGAGACAGGCGCGGCACAAGGGCCGCCGCGAGCTGCCGAGCTGCGCCACATCGATGCCGATCCCGGCAAGAAAGCCGATACCGGCCGGCGTCACCGCCGGCATATCCTCACCCGTTATCACGCCGCGCCGCGCGAACGCCTGCATCAACGCCACCGCGCGCTCGCCAGCCAGATGATCGTAACAGATCCGCGCTTCGCGCAGCGCCGCGTCGTTCGGCCCGGTCCGCACCCGCATCGCGCCGGTGCGTGCTGCGAGACTCATCAGGCTTTCGAGCGCCTCGCCGACATCGGCCCCGGACAGCTGGAAATAGCGATGCCGCCCCTGCTTGCGCGCGACGAGCAGGCCGGCGGCATCGAGCTTCGCCAGATGCCCGCTCGCGGTCGGCAAACCGACACCCGCTGCCTCGGCAAGCTCACTGACGGTCAGCGCACGCCCGTCCATCAAGGCGGTCAGCATATTGGCGCGCGCGGGGTCGCCGATCAGCGCGGCAATGGCAGCGATACTGGGCCCGTCCTTCATGGTTCGGTCATAACCGAACCATCGACGACAGATCAAGCGCTAGGAAGGCCAGGCAACCACGGAGCCCGACCATGATCACCTGCTTCATCCGCTACGAGATCGATCCGTTCAACGTCCCGGCGTTCGAGCACTATGCGCGGACCTGGGGCGAGGCGATCCCGCGCTGCGGCGCCGAGCTGATCGGCTATTTCGCCCCGCATGAAGGATCGGCGACCACCGCGTACGGCGTCTATTCGATCGCCGATCTGGCCGCGTACGAAGCGTATCGCGCCAGGCTGAAGGCCGATCCGCTGGGACAGGAGAATTACGCGTTCGCGCACGCCGAACGCTTCATCCGCCGCGAGGACCGGCTGTTCCTGCGCCGGGTCGATGCGCAATGATCGCGGTGATCTTCGAGGTCCGCCCCGCCGATGGCCAGAAGGCACGCTATCTCGACCTCGCCGCGGCATTGCGGCCCGAACTGGAGGCAATCGACGGCTTCGTCTCGATCGAACGATTCGAAAGCCTGGCCGAGCCGGGCAAATTGCTCTCGCTCTCCTTCTTCCGCGACGAGACGGCGGTCGCGGCGTGGCGCAACCGGCCGGCGCACCGCGCAACCCAGAAGCTTGGCCGCGACTCGGTGTTCGAGGACTATCGCCTGCGTATCGCGGCGGTGGTGCGGGATTATAGCATGAGCGAGCGCGACGAAGCGCCCGACGACAGCCGGGCAGTGTTCAGCCCCGCCGCATGAGCGCCTTTTTCAGCCGGTCATGCGCCGATTTCTTGATCTGGCAAACGCGCGCCGAGCCGACGCCCAGCACCAGCCCGATCTCCTCGAGATTGAGCTCCTCGACATAATAGAGCTGGATCACCTGCGCCTCGCGTTCGGGCAGCGCGGAGATCGCCCCGATCAGCGCCTCGCGCAGGTCAGCCTCGGCGAGCTGCTCGAACGCGTCGGGCTCGTCGCTGGCGAACCAGGGCTTGTCGTCGGCATAGACCTCGTCGATCGCCTCGAAGCGCACTGGCTCCGCCGTCGCATATTCCATGCGAAGCTTCTCCACGGTGACGCACAGCTTCCCGGCGATGGCGGCTTCGGTCGGCGCATGGCCCAGTTCGGTGGTGAGCGCCGCGATCGCATTGTTATAGGCCCGGCGCCGGCGCATCGCGCCGCGCGTCAAGGTCGCCTGGCGGCGCAGCGCATCGATCATCGATCCGCGCACCCGGGTGACGAGATATTGCTCGAAGCTCACCAGCGCGCGATCCTCGAAAGTCGAGGCGGCCTCGACCAGGGCAACCAGCCCGATCTGGATCAGGTCCTCGACCTCGATCGCGCTGCTCATGCCGCCATGGATGTGCCAGGCGAGCCGGCGGACCAGCGGCATATGCTTCTTGGCGAGCAATGCCAGGTCGGGCGCGGCGGTCCGGCCATAGACCAGGGGCGTCGCATCGACGAACGCGGCGGGGTGCGGCTGCGCGCTCATGCCGGCAGCGCCCCGGGCGCGCCGATCACGGCGACGACCTCGACGGATTTGTCCTCGGGTACTTCGAAGAAGCTCATGACTGGGGTATCCGGCAAGATGGTTCGGACGAGTTTGCGAATGGCGACGCGGATCGCCGGCTGGACGACGAGCGCGAAGGGCTTGGCCTCATCGACCAAAGGCTGGGCGGCACGCTGAAGCGCATCGACGATGCGACGGCCGAGATCGGGTTCGATCGTGTGGCGGCGCGACGGATCGGAACGGACGGCCTGGCCGAGCAGCCCTTCGAGCTGGCCCTCCAGGGTCATCACGCGCAGCGGCTCGCGCACGCCGCACAGTTTCTGGATGATCAGCCCGCCAAGCTCGGGGCGGATCAGCTCGATGATCTCGTCGGCGTCGAGCGTGCGCTGCGCCGCTACCGCGATGGCGGCGGCAATGCGGCGGAATTCCTTCAGCGGCACATTCTCCGCGAGCAGCCCGCGCAGCACCTGGGTGAGCGTGGTCAGCGGCAGCGGGCTGGGCGAGAGCGAGGCGACGAGGTTGGCCGCGCGATCCTTCAGCCCGTCGAGCAGGCTCTGCACTTCGTCGGGACCGAGCAGCTCGCTGGCATGGACGCCGAGCTGATGATTGAGATGAGTCGCGACGACGGTACCCGGATCGACCACCAGATAGCCGGCGCCGGTCGCGGCATCGGCATCGCCGGCCGAGATCCAGACGGCGTCGAGCCCGAAGGTCGGATCCTTGGCCTTCTTGCCCTGGAGATGGCCGTACGCCTGGCCGGTATCGAGCGCGAGCATCTCGTCGGGCGAGACACTGTCCTCGCCGACGGTGACGCCGCCGACGACGATGCGATAGGTGAAGGGCGCAAGGTTGATGTCGTCGCGCACCCGCACCTGTGGCACGACGAAGCCGAGTTCCTTCGACAGCTGGCGCCGCACCCCGGTGATCCGCGCCATCAGCGGGCTGCCGCGGCGCTCGTCGACCAAAGGCACCAGGCCGTAGCCGATATCGAGATTGACCTGCATGCCGTCAGTGACTTCGTCCCAGCCGATCTTCGACTGGTCGACCGGCTCGACCGTGACGGCCTCGACCGGGGCCGGGCGATTGGCGATCTGGCGCAGCTTCCAGGCAGCGAATCCGGCGGCGGCGGCGGCAGGCAGGATCACCAGATGCGGCATGCCGGGCATCACGCCGAGCAAGGCGAGGATGATCGCGACCGGCGTCCAGGTGCGGGCCGAGCCGAACTGGCTGCCGATCTGGCCGGCAAGGTCCATGCTCGAGGTGACGCGGGTGACGATGGCGGCGGCCGCGATCGACAGCATCAGCGACGGGATCTGCGCGACCAGCGCGTCGCCGACCGCAAGCAGCACATAATTGTGCGCGGCATCGCCGATCGTCATGCCATGGCTGACCGGACCCAGGATCAGGCCGCCGATGATGTTGGCGGCAAGGATCAGCAGGCCGGCGACCGCGTCGCCCTTCACGAACTTGGACGAACCGTCCATCGATCCGTAGAAATCGGCTTCGGTCGCCACTTCGATGCGGCGCGCCTTGGCTTCTTCGGGCGTGATCAGGCCGGCATTGAGATCGGCGTCGATCGCCATCTGCTTGCCGGGCAGGGCGTCCAGGGTGAACCGCGCCGACACTTCGGACACGCGGCCCGCGCCCTTGGTCACCACGATCATGTTGATGATGACCAGGATGGCGAAGACGAACAGGCCGACGACATAATCGCCGCCGATCAGGAAGGTGCCGAACGCCTCGATGACATGGCCGGCGGCGCTTTCGCCCTCATGGCCGTGCACCAGCACGACGCGCGTGGACGCGACGTTCAGGCTGAGGCGGAACAGGGTGGCGAACAGCAAGACGGTCGGGAAGGCGGAGAAGTCGAGCGGCTTCTGCGCGTTGAGCGAGACCATCAGCACGGCGAGGCTGATCGTGATGTTCATGATGAAGAACAGATCGAGCAGCGCCGACGGGATCGGCACGACCATCAGCACGACCAGCAACAGGATCGCGACCGGCAGGGCGGAGGAGCGGACCAGCGGCCCGACGCCGCCACGCTTGAGAGCAACGGCCATGGTCTCAGGCCCCCAGGGTCGCGAGCATCATATACGCCAGCCGCGCCGTATCGGGCGTCGGCCGCATCAGGCTGGCTGTCTGCACGCGGGCTGATCCTCCATTGATCTGGTCGAGCGTGGCCTGCGCCCAGACGGCGGCCTCGCTGGTGCTGTTCTCGCCATTGCCGGGGATGACGGTCGCACCGGAGTCGCCGAGCGTGGTCGAGGCGAGCTGGACGGCGCCGGCCCGAACCGAACCGCCTGCCGCGCCGTTTTCGAGCTTGGCGGCAAAGCGCTCATAGATTTGCGACAGGGTGCGCGGCTGGCCGTTCGAGGCGTAGAAGACGTTGCGATTGGCACGCGCGGCGGCGGGGAACATCGTCGCGCCGGTGCGGTTCGGATTGTCCTGCATCGCGCCGAGGAACGACCGGGCGCCGCCCAGGCCGAGGAAATGCGCCATATAAAGGTCGGTGCCGGTGGCATCGCGACCGAGCGCGCTTTCGATCGCGTCCTTGTTGTCCGAAGCATGCTCGGCCGCCATGATCGACGCGGTCTGCGGGTCGTTGCGCAGCGCCAGGATCGCGCGGCGCATATTGGGGTCGCTCACCGCCATGCGGCCCGAGCTGGTGGTCGAGATGCTGTCGGCGGCCCAGCCGAGACCATGTTCGGTCCCGTGCTGCTTCATCACGCGAAGCCAGCTCTGCTCGATGAACTGGTACAGGCCCGAGGCGCTCGAGGTGCCGGCGCGTGCATCGGCGCGCATGCCGCTTTCGAGCTGCGCCTGACCCATCAGGTAATGGAAATCGATACCGGTCTTCTGGCTCGCCAGCGCGATCGCCGACTGCACCGAGCCGGTCGCTTTGGTACCCGTAAGAGTGGCAATCGGATTGAAGGTCATCATTCCCTGGCTGCGTTGCCCTTATTCAGGGTCACAGCAGCAAGGAGCGTGCCAGTTGGGGAGGGTGAGGACGGACCGGCTTCTTCCTCTCCAGTGGGAGAGGATAGCGAAGCTTGACAGCTTGCTGTCTAGCGTAGCTTGGTGAGGGGCTCCGGGAGCTATCGATAGCTCCCGGAGCCCCTCACCAACTCCGACTAGATCGCTGCGCTCTCAAGTCTCCGTATCCTCTCCCATTGGAGAGGAGGGATAGCTTCAAGCGTAGGCCTTCAACCCCATGCCGCGGCTATAGCCCATGCCGGCATCGCCGGTCAGACTTTGCAGGCGGCGGCGAACATTTGCCGCCATCAGGTTCACATAGATGCGGCAGGCCTCGTTGAGGCGGCTGGCCTCTTCGGCCAGGTCGCGCAGGTCGGGGCCGGTCGGGCCTGTGCCCAGCGCCGCGATGGTTTCGATCCCGGCAAGCTTGGCCTGGGTCGCCCGCTCCAGCGCCGCGACATCGTTCGCCTTCAGCGCGGCGATCTCGGCGTGGAGCGATTCGATCACCCCGATCAGCGCGTCGCGTTTGGCGTTATTTGCCGTCATGCGGATTCCATTCGAGCTTGAGCGCGATCAGCCGGTCGGCGATCTTCGCAGGATAGATCGGGAAGGTGCCGTTGCGGATCGCGGCGCGAATGCGGGACACCCGCTCATGATCGACCGGCGCCTGCTCGGTAAAGCCGAACGCCATGGCCGAGAGCTTCAGCTGCTCCGCAACAACGCCTTCGCGGCCCGTCGCCTTGGCCGCGGGGGCGGCCTGTGCGGTGCGCGCGACCGGGGCGACCTGGAGATCGCGTCCGGCAACTGGCTTTGAGCTGATCGAATCCACCACGCCTGCACCTTTGAGGTTACGCTGACAGGAGGAGTAACGACCGTTTCGCCGACACCTTAAGGAATTATTCCGTCCATCCCGGCAGCGTCGCGCGACCGGATTCGATCGCCACAGCCTGGACCGGCGCCTTGGCGCCGTCGACCTTCACCAGGAAGCGCGCGCCGGGCGCCGCATCGGCCATCGCGACCCCGTCGCGGGTGATCGAGAAGCCGGGCGAGCCGGCCGCGATCATCACCGGATCGCCGCGTTTGATCACTGCCGCCAGCTTGACCGGCGCGATCGTGACGGGCGCCGCGGCCCGAGGCGCGACAGCCGGGGTCGCCATGGCACGAACGGGCACGAAGATCCGCCATTCCGGGCCGGTACAGGTCACCACGACGGCGTCCTGGCCGGCGGTGCGCCACGACATCGAGACCATCGGGCAGGCGGCAAGCTTCAGCCGCGCGTCGACGACGCTGCGGGCGCCGCCGAGGTCGCCGATGCCCTTGCCGGTGAAGGCGGCAACCGCCCGGTCGATCGAGGCGGTATCCTGAAAGGGCCCGGCAGCGACGGCCGGGCTGGCCAGCAGCACCAGCGGCACAAACAGGCGGGTAACGGACAAGCGAGACATTCTATTCTCCCTGGAACGGCAAATCCGGGTTGCCGGGCGGCAGATCATTGCCGCTCCCCGGCAAAGCCGATGGTGATCACGACGGTGCGGTGGGTGCGCCCCGGAATTTCGGGCGCGTTGACGATGGTCATGCGGCCGGCGGGCACGACATGCGCCTCGGCCAGCGTGGCGGCGACGGCGCGGGCACGGTCGGCGGCGAGGACCGCGCCGCTGCCGGTCAGGGCATCGACGTCGCCGGCCGAGCCATCGACGCTGCCGCTGATCTTCAAGGTGACGCGCGGATCGCGCACCGCCTCGCGCGCCCAGGCGATCAGGCCTGCGGGCGTCGACGGCAGCGCTGCCGAACCGGGGGCGAAATTCATCATCGCCGCCGCGGCGACGGGAATGGGATCGGGCGTCGCGGCCGGGCTGCTGGACACGCCGAAACCCTCGCGGATGCCCTGGGCCAGCGCTTTGCGGTCGAGATGCTGGCCTGCCTGGATCAGCACGAAAAAGCCGACCAGCAGCAACGCCAGATCCGCGAGCGTCATCAGCCAGATCGGCCGCGCGGGCATTGTTTCGGGAAACTCGTCGGTCATGCCACGTCGGCCATCGGCACCGGAATGCCCAACGAGGGCGCGGCGGACCGCGGCTGCTCGCGGGCAGCGAGCGCAACCAGTGGCGCTTCGAGCCGCAGCCGCTCGACCGCTTCCTCGCGGGCGTGGCGACGCAAGCGCGCGGCCACCGGTGCGGCAACGAGATTGGCGAGCAACGCGCCATAGAGCGTCGCGAGCAGCGCGATCGCCATCGATCCCCCGATCGCGGCGGGATCGTCCATCTTCACGAACATGCCGACCAGGCCGATCAGGGTGCCGACCATGCCCATCGCGGGCGCGACCTCGGCCATGCCGGACCAGACATCGGCGGCGGCGACATGGCGGTCGATCCGCGCGCGGCGATGATGCTGGACCAGCGCCTCGACGTCGGCGGCCGGCCGGCCATCGACGATCGCGGCGATCGCGGCGGCAACATCGGCATCGGCGATCACCGAGCGATCGAGCGCCATCACGCCGTGCCGCCGGGCGATCCGGCCCAGCGCGGCGACCTGGTCGAGCAGCGGCCCGGCATCGAAGCGCCGCCGGCCGATCGTGCCCAGCGCCGCTAGCGCCCGCGACAGATCGCGCATCGGCGTGCGCAGCACGACCGCAAGCAGGGTGCCGCCGCCGACGATCGAGATCGCAAGCGGGTCGAGGAACGGGCCCATCATCTGGGCGATATCGGGTGCTGTCGTCATCGCCCCCGTACGTTGCAAGGGGTGGGCCAAGTGCCGGCCGGCGGCGATCGCCCCCCCACATCGCCCCGCATCGCCGCGCTCCCGACCCGGCAAGGCGGCAGGGCGACCGGCAAGATTGCCGCCGCACCGGCAAGGCCTTGCCGTTTCCCCTGCCGCAAGGGGCGCAGGAAACCGCGCCTGACCCGGCAAAGCGCATTTGGCACGGCCTTTGCTGAGTTCCCTCGCGCAATCTTGCGCAGGAGAAGGCCCATGGCCAGCGACATGCTTTTCGGAGTCCACGGTGCGGCGCTACAGGTGCGTTCGCAGCGGATGGGCCTGCTCGCATCGAACATCGCCAATGCGTCGACCCCCGGCTTCAAGGCCAAGGACATCGACTTCCGCACCGCGCTCTCCGCGATGGAACAGTCGGACAGCACCGGCGGCAGCAGCAGCATCGAGAACTCGGTGCGATACCGCGTGCCGAGCCAGGCGTCGCTCGACGGCAACACGGTCGAGCTGTCGACCGAGCAGACCGCCTTTGCCGAGAACGCCGTCCAGTACCAGACGACCCTGTCATTCCTGAACGGGCGGATCGGCCAGATCACCCGCGCGCTGAAGGGCGAATAACATGGCTGACAACGGCCTCAACATCTTCCAGGTCGCCGGGCGCGCCATGTCGGCGCAGCTCATCCGGATGAACACGACCGCGTCGAACCTGGCCAATGCCGGGGCGATCACGGGCAGCGCCGACACCGCCTACCGCACGATCAAGCCGGTGTTCCGCACTGAATATGACAAGATGACGGGCCTCGCGACCGTCAATGTCGAGAAGATCGTGACCGCCGGCGGCGACCCGACCAAGCTCTACGACCCGTCGCACCCGATGGCCGACAAGGACGGCAACGTCTTCGTCAGCGCGGTCGACGAGACCCGCGAGCTGGTCGACATGATGGAGACCGCCCGCAGCTATCAGAACAATGTGGAGGTGATGCAGACCGCGAAGTCGCTGATCCTCGATACCCTCAAGCTGGGACGCTGATCATGAGCTCCGCCTTCGACACCACGCTCAACAATCTGGGCATCAACCGCACGACCAACAGCGCGCCGGTCGCCTCGTCGGGCTCGACCTCGCTCGGCCAGGCGGACTTCCTCAAGCTGATGACCGCGCAGCTGAAGAACCAGGACCCGTTCTCGCCGGTCGACAACACCCAGATGGTCGCCCAGATGGCGCAATTCTCGTCGCTCGCCGGCATCACCGACATGAACACGACCTTGAAGGCGATCTCGGACAAGCTGTCCGGGACCAGCGCCAGCGACGCGCTCGCTTATGTCGGCCGCACCGTGCTGACCGAAGGCAATGTCGCCTATGGCCGCACCTCGGGCGGGATCGCCGGCGCCGTCGAGATCGATGGCGATGCGACCGACGTCAACGTCACGATCGAGGATGCCAATGGCCAGGTGCTGACCACCCAGCATCTCGGGCCCCAGCCCAAGGGCACGATCAACTACGACTGGGACGGCAAGACCGATGGCGGCGCTGACGCTGGCCCCGGTCCGTTCAAGGTCACCGTCTCGGCCGCAAACGGCGGCGCCACCGTCGCCAGCCGCGGGCTTGTCTGGTCGCCGGTCGCCGCGGTCTCGATGCCCGCCTCGGGCTCGCCGATCCTCACGCTTCCCGGCCTCGGCCAGGTTCCCATTTCCGCCGTTCGCCAGATCGGCTGACCCCAGACCACCCAGGAGTAGCTCAGCATGTCCTTCTACACGTCACTCAGCGGCCTGCAGGCGGCCCAGACCGAGATGTCGACCATCTCGCACAACCTCGCCAACGTCGCGACCAACGGCTTCAAGAAGAGCCGCACCGATTTCGCCGACGTGATCGCGTCGAGCGTCACCTCCGATCCCACCAAGGTGGTCGGCTCCGGTACGGTCGTGAAGGGCAACCGCCAGCTGTTCACCGAGGGCAATCTGAAGGCGACCGGCTCCTCGCTCGACATCGCCATTTCGGGCGACGGCTTCTTCACGGTCAAGACCAACGGCATCAATGCCTCGACCGCCTATACCCGCAACGGCAGCTTCTCGGTCGATCCGGCCAGCCATTATGTGGTCGATGCCCAGGGCAGCGCGCTGCAGGTCTATCCGGTCGACGCCGAGGGCAATGTCACCGCGACCGGCCAGGACGGCCTGATCAACCTGACGCTCCCCGAGACCAGCGGGACGCCGACCGCCACGTCCAAGGTCGCGCTCGATGTCAACCTGTCCGCCAACGCGACCGCGCCGGGCACCGCGTTCGATCGCACCAATGCCGCATCGTACAACAATTCGACCGCGACGACGATCTACGACGCCAGCGGCAATGCGATGACCCTGACCAACTATTATGTCCGCAACGACGCCGCGAGCGCCGGCGGCGCGAACAGCTGGTCGGTCTATTCCTATGTCGGCAACCAGCAATTGAGCGTCGGCGGATCGACCAACCCGGTGACCGTGACCTTCGACGCCGCAGGCACGATGACCGCGCCGACCACGCCGATCAGCTATGATGCCTTCACCTCGTCGTCGGGCACCTCGGCCCAGAGCCTCACCTTCGACCTGACCGGCACGACCCAGGCACCGAGCGCCTTCTCGGTCCAGGCGCGCAGCCAGGACGGCAAGTCGGTCGGCCAGCTCGCCGGCGTGACCGTCGACGAATCGGGCGTGGTCAGCGCCAATTTCTCGAACGGCGACACCAAGCCGCTGGGCAAGGTGGCACTCGCCAACTTCGCCAATCCGTCGGGCCTTCGCCAGATGGGCAACAGCTATTGGTCGGCCAGTGGCATCTCGGGCGAAGCGACGCTCGGCAGCGCCAACGACAATGGCTTCGGCTCGCTGATGTCGGGCACCGTCGAGGGATCGAACGTCGACATCACCGAGGAACTGGTCGCCCTGATCGCGGCACAGCGGAACTTCCAGGCGAACGCCAAGGCGCTCGATACCGCCGGCCAGATCTCCGAAACCATCTTCAACATCCGCAGCTGATCTCAGGGGCGGACGGGAAAACCTGAATGGACAAGCTGGTCTATACCGCGGCAACCGGGCTCAAGGCGCATATGGCGTCGCAGGCCGCGATCGCGAACAACATGGCGAATGCTTCGACGATCGGCTTCCGGGCCGACCGGGTGGTGTTCAGCCGGCTCAACGTGTCGGGCTCGGAGTTCGACACGCGCTCGCCGGCGTCGGAAGAGGTGGTCGATGCCGATCGCCGCGCCGGCGCGATCATGTCGACCGGCCGGCCGCTCGACGTCGCCGTCACCGGCGACGCCTGGCTGACCGTCCAGGCACCCGACGGGACTGAAGCCTATACCCGCAGGGGCGATCTCCAGATCGCCCCGACGGGCGTGCTGGAAACCGGCGACGGTTTCCCGGTGATGGGATCGGGGGGTCCCATCACCGTGCCGCCCGCCGAATCGGTCAAGATCTCGGCCGACGGCTCCATCTCGATCGTCCCCATGGGGGGCGACGCCAGCAACCCACAGGTCCTCGACAAGCTCAAGCTGGTCAGCACCAAGGGCACGGACACGGTCAAGGGCCTCGACAATCTCCTCCATGTCCGCGGCGGCGGCGTGCTGCCCGAAGACATGGAAGCGACGGTGCAGTCGGGCGCGCTCGAGGGATCGAACGTCAACATGACTCAGGCGCTGGTCGACATGATCGAGAACCAGCGCAGCTACGAGGTCCAGGCCAATCTGATGAAGTCGGCCAAGGACATGGACGAAAGCGCCGCATCGCTGATGCGGATGCCCTCTTAAGGAACCGAGGATATGACCAGCGCAGCAATGCACATCGCGCGGACCGGGCTCGACGCCCAGGACATGCGCATGCGGGTGATCTCGAACAACCTCGCGAACGTGAACACCACGGGGTACAAGCGTGACCGGGCGGCGTTCGAGACGCTTGCCTATCAGACGGTGACCGCGCCCGGCGCGCCGAGCACGTCCGAGACCAAATATGCGGTCGGCCTGAACCTCGGCACTGGCGTTCGCATCCAGGGCACTGCCCGGATCGACACCCAGGGCGCGATGCAGACCACCGGCAACGCGCTCGATCTCGCGCTCGACGGCGACGGCTATTTCCAGGTCCAGATGCCGGGGGGCACTTTGGGCTATACGCGCGCGGGCAATTTCACCCGCTCGCCGGAAGGGCTGCTGGTCACTTCCGAAGGCTATCAGGTGATGCCCGGCATCACCGTGCCCGAAGGCGCGACCGCGATCACCGTCGGCACTGACGGCACCGTCTCGGCGACCGTGCCCGGCCAGAACGAATCGAGCGAGCTCGGCCAGATCCAGATCGCCAGCTTCGCCAATTCGGCCGGCCTGCTCGGCAAGGGCGACAATTATCTGGTCGAGACCTCGGCCTCGGGCGCCGCGAATCTCGGCGTGGCCGGCATCGAGGGACGCGGCAATATCCGCCAGGGCATGCTCGAAGCGTCGAACGTCAACGTCGTCGAGGAACTCGTCGACATGATCGAAACGCAGCGTGCGTACGAGGTAAATTCAAAAATGATCTCGGCGACCGACGACATGCTGAAATATGTTAACCAAAATATCTGATGGTTAATTTCATGAAACCGTCAGCCACCCTGATCGCCCTGCCCTTCATCGTCGCGTCCTTCACCGTCGCGCTCGTGCCGATGCAGGCCGATGCGCGCCTGTTGGGCAAGAAGAAGCCGCCGGTCGATTTCTCGGCCGTGCTGCCGCAGCCGATCGTCGCGGCGCCCGCCAACGGGTCGATCTTCCAGGCCAGTGACGGCTATGCCGCGCTGCACGAGGGGTCGCGCGCGCGCCGGGTCGGCGATCCGCTGACGATCCTGCTGGTCGAGCGCACCGTCGCCTCCAAATCCGCGAGCTCCAAGCTCGACAGCGGCGGCGGCCTGAGCCTGACGCCGCCATCGACCGGCCCGCTCTCGCTGTTCAAGCAGACCGATGCCAGCATGAGCAACACGCGCAACTTCACCGGCAGCGGCGCGACCGACCAGTCCAACACCCTGTCGGGCGAAGTCAGCGTGACCGTCTCCGCGGTCTATCCCAACGGCACCATGCTGGTGCAGGGGCAGAAGCGCGTGACGCTCAACCGCGGCGACGAGTTCGTCCAGATCCGCGGGCTGATCCGCGCCGCCGATATCGACGCCAACAACCGTGTGCCTTCCACCCGCGTGGCGGATGCGCAGATCGCCTATACCGGCAAGGGCGACGTCGCCCGCGCCAGCCGCCAGGGCTGGCTCGGCCGCTTCTTCTCCGTCGTGAGCCCCTTCTGATGAAAGCGCCCGCCATGCTCCGTTTCGTCGCTGCCATGCTCGCCGGCCTGCTGATCGCAGGCCCGGCCTGCGCCGACCGGGTCAAGGACCTTGGCGGCTTTCAGGGCATCCGCTCGAACCAGCTGACGGGCTACGGCGTCGTGGTCGGCCTGCCCGGCACGGGCGACGACAATCTCGAATATACTATCCAGTCGATGAAGGCGGT
The DNA here is from genome assembly GCF_058809095.1 of Sphingomonas sp. GW821-FHT10F11. Classification (NCBI taxonomy): domain Bacteria; kingdom Pseudomonadati; phylum Pseudomonadota; class Alphaproteobacteria; order Sphingomonadales; family Sphingomonadaceae; genus Sphingomonas; species Sphingomonas sp. GW821-FHT10F11. The sequence goes on along the minus strand of NZ_JBXASH010000011.1, from coordinate 66,099 downwards.
CGCCTCGCGCTTCGGCCTGCAGCTGCCGCCCAGCGCCAATCCGGGCATGAAGAACGCAGCGGTGGTGATGATCACCGCCGATCTGCCCGCCTTCGCCAAGCCGGGCCAGAAGCTCGACATCACCGTCGCCTCGATGGGCAAGGCCAAGTCGCTCCGCGGCGGCGCGCTGATCCTGACGCCCCTGTTGGGTGCCGACGGCCAGATCTACGCCATGGCGCAGGGCAACCTCGCCGTCGGCGGGCTTGGCGCCGAGGGCAAGGACGGGTCGCAGATCGTCGTCAACATCCCCTCGGCCGGCCGCATCCCCGAGGGCGCCACGGTCGAGCGCGCAGTCCAGACCGGCTTCGAGACGTCGCCGGTGCTGACCTACAACCTCACCCGCGCCGATTTCACCACGGCGCAGAACGTTGCCGCCGCGATCAACACGCGGCTCGGCGCCGGCTCAGCCCAGGCGATCGACGCCGTCTCGGTCTCGGTGCGCGCGCCGGTCGGTGGCGATGTCCGCGCGACCCTGATGAGCGAGATCGAGAATCTCGAAGTCGTCTCGGCCGAGCCTTCGGCCAAGGTGATCGTCAACGCCCGCACCGGTACCGTCGTGATCAATTCGGCGGTCCGCGTCGGCCCCGCCGCGGTCAGCCACGGCAAGCTCACCGTGCGCATCGACGAGCAGCAGCATGTCAGCCAGCCCCAGCCGTTCAGCCAGGGCCAGACCGCCGTCGAGCAGAAGAGCGGCGTCGCGGTCGAGGAGGAGCATCGCCCGATGTTCCTGCTCGAGCCCGGCCCCAAGCTCGCCGACGTGGTCAAGGCCGTGAACGCGATCGGCGCCTCGCCGGCCGATCTGGTCGCGATCCTCGAAGCGCTGAAGGAAGCCGGCGCGTTGAAGGCGGAGTTGATCGTCCTGTGACCGACATTCCCGCCCTCCCCGCCGCCCCGACCTCGGGCATAAGCGTCGACACCAGCCGTCTCGCCTCGCGCGCCAACCTCGAAAAGGCGGGCAAGCAGTTCGAGGCGGTCTTCGCCGGCATGATGCTCAAATCGATGCGCCAGGCCCATCTCGCGGAAGAACTCTTTTCTTCCAAGGGCTTGGACACATTTCGCGACATGCAGGACCAACAGGTCGCCCAGTCCATGGCCGACCACGCCCCCTTGGGCATCGGCAAGGCCATGACCGATTTCCTCGCCAAATCCCAGGCCAACCTCCAGCCCGAAACCATGGTCCCGTCTTCGGATAAGAAGCCGTGAGCGACCTTCTCGCGACCGGCGCCAGCGGGGTCCGCGCCTATCAGAGCGCGCTGACCACCGTCTCCGAAAACATCGCCAATGCCGGCACCGCCGGCTATGCGCGCCGCAGCGCCTCCCTCAAGGAGGTCAATGCCGGCGCCGGAATCAGTTCGACCAGCCGGGTCGCATCGGGCATGGGCGTCGTCGTCGACGGCGTGGTCCGCTCGGCCGATGCCTTCCGCGCCGCCGATGTCCGCGCCTCCAGCGCCGATCTCGCCCGCAGCGAGACGGGCGTCGCCTGGCTCGACCGCATCCAGACCGCGCTGATCGGCAACAAGCTCGGCGACCGGCTGACCAGCTTCTTCACCTCGGCCCAGGCCATGGCCGCCGATCCGACCGCCAGCGCGCCGCGCTCGGTCTTCCTCGAAGCCGGCACTTCGGCGGCCAACGCCTTCGCCGCGACCGGCAAGGCGCTCGACCAGGTCGCCGCCGATCTCGACGGGACGGCCGAGAACGCCGTGACCACGCTCAGCGGCCTCGCGACCGCGCTCGCCAAGGTCAATGACGGCCTCGGCCGAGTCACGCCCGGCACCACCAGCGCCGCGCAGTTGCTCGACCAGCGCGACCAGCTGCTCGAACAGATGAGCGCGATCACCGACGTGTCGGTCTCGATCGACGTCGCCGGCCGCGCCGCCGTCCGCCTCGGCGGCGCGACCGGCCCGACGCTCGTCTCCGGCAGCGACGCCGGCACCGTCACCTATGTCCGCAACGACGCGGGCAATGTCTCCTTCGCCGTCCACCGCGCCGGCGAAATCGCCACGCTCGCTCCATCGGGCGGCGCGCTTGCCGGCATCGTCGACGGCGCCCAGCGCATCGCCACCGCCCGCGAGCAACTCAACAGCATCGCGACCAGCTTCGTCGACGGCGTCAACGCGGTGCAGGCGCAGGGCCGCGACCTCGATGGCAATCCCGGCGCGCCGATGTTTGAAGCAGGCGATTCACCAACCGATATCCAGCTCGCGCTCACCGATCCGCGCGGCGTTGCCGCGGCTGCGGTTGGCGGCGGCCCGCGGGACAACAGCAATCTCCAGGCGCTCACTGCACTGCGCAGCTCGGGCGGGTTCGAGGCGAAGACCACCAGCCTCATCGCCGACAACGCCGCCGCTCTCTCCTCGCGCCAGCAGGTAGCCGAAGCGCAGAGCGCGATCCGCGACGGCGCGGTCGCCGCGCGCGACGCGGTGTCGGGCGTCAACCTGGACAGCGAAGCCGTCGATCTGATGCGCTTCCAGCAAGCCTATCAGGCGTCGAGCCGCGTGATCCAGGTCGCGCGCGAAACGCTCCAGTCAATCCTCGATATTCGTTGAGCAGCCCCATGCAGATCAGCACCGCCCAGCTTTACGACCGCTCGGCAACCCTTATGCAGAAGCTCAGCCAGAAGGCCGACAAGCTGCAGATCCAGGTCTCGTCCGAGGTCCGCCTCCAGGCGCCGTCGGACGATGTCGTCGCCTATCAGCGGCTCGCCACGCTCAAGCAGGGCAAGGCCGACGATACCGCGACCAAGACAAGCGTCTCGCTCGCCCAGTCGCTGCTCCAGCAAACCGATTCGACGCTGACCTCGGTCGAGAACAGCTTGCAGCAGGCAGCCGAGCTGGCGCTTCAGGCCGGCAACGGCACATTGACCGATTCCGCCCGCGCGACCATCTCGACCCAGCTCAAGGGCGTGCTCGACGATCTGGTCAAGCTGGCCAACACCAAGGACGCCCGCGGCCAGCCCCTGTTCGGTGCGGCGACCGGCGACACCGCCGTCACGGTCGGTGCCGACGGTTCGGTCGGCTTCACCGGCACCGGCACGCCGGCGGCAATCCCGATCGGCGACGACCAGTCGATCGTCGCGACCGACACCGCCCAGCGCGTGTTCGGCGGCGTGCAGACCGCGAACGGCACAACCGACGCCTTTGCCATCGTCTCCAAGCTCGCCGCCGCGATCGACGCCGGTGGCGACGTCACCAGCGCCGTCGCCGAAGCGACCGACGGCATCAATGCGGCGCTGACTCAGGTCGGCACCGTACGCGGCTCGGTCGGCGCGCGCGCCGCCCGGCTCGAACTTGTCTCCGACCAGTTGACCGATACGGCAGCCAATCGCGAAATCGATCGCTCGGCGCTCGAGGATACCGACGTCACGGCGGCGATCACCGAGCTGCAAAAGACCATGACGATCCTGTCGGCGACCCAGGCGAGCTTCACCAAGCTCAGCCAGCTGTCGCTGTTCGATTATCTGCAGTGACCCGGGGCCGGTTGGTAACCGGTTAGCTACGAAATCCGGTTAACCGGGAATGATCGCTGCCGTTTCCAGGGACGGCAGCACGCAACAAAGGGGGAATGCGAAGTCAATGTTTCCGGTGATCGGCCTCGTCGTCCTGCTCGTCATGATCTTTGGCGGCTTCGCGATCACCGGCGGTGCGCTCGGCCCGGTGATGGAAGCGATTCCGCACGAGATGCTCATCATCGGCGGTGCCGCCGCCGGGGCGCTGATCATCGGCAATTCGGGCAAGGAGCTGAAGGCGCTGGGCGGCAGCTTCGCCAAGATCTTCAAGGGCCCGAAATACAAGAAGCAGGATTATCTCGACACGATCTTCCTCGTGTCGAAGCTGATGAAAATGCTCCGCACCGAGGGACCGATCGCGCTCGAGCCGCATGTCGAAGACCCGAAATCCTCCGCACTGTTCGCCGAATATCCGCGCCTGCTCGCCGATCACACGCTGATCAACCTGATCGCCGACACACTGCGCCTCGTCGTCGTCTCGTCGGGCACGCTCGATGTGCATGCGGTCGAGGACGTCATGGACAACATGATCAAGACTCACCACCACGAGGTGGAAGGGCCGCACACCACACTGTCGAGCCTCGCCGATGCCCTGCCCGCGCTCGGTATCGTCGCCGCCGTGCTCGGCGTGGTGAAGACCATGGGCTCGATCGACAAGCCGCCCGCGATCCTTGGTGCGATGATCGGCTCGGCACTGGTCGGCACCTTCATGGGCGTGCTGCTCGCCTATGGCATCGTCAGCCCGCTCGCCAGCCGGCTGAAACAGGTGATCGACGCCGACGCCGCCATCTATCATGTGGTGAAGCAGATCATCATCGCCTCGCTCCACGGCCATCCGCAGCCGCTGGTGATCGAGGCGGCCCGTTCCGGCATCGCGCATTCGAACCAGCCCGGCTTCGCCGAAGTCTTTGATGGCCTGAGGGGCCGTTAAGCCATGGCAGCGCGTGCGCCGCACGGCAGCAACCAGCCGCCGAAAATCATCTACAGGAAGATCTATGTCGAAGGGCATGGCGGGCATCACGGCGGCGCCTGGAAGGTCGCCTATGCCGATTTCGTGACGGCGATGATGGCCTTCTTCCTGCTGATGTGGCTGCTCGGCGCGACCAATGAGAAGCAGCGCAAGGCGCTGGCCGATTATTTCGCGCCGACCCTGGTGCAGATGAAGCAGAACAGCGCCGGTTCGAACGGCATGTTCGGCGGCTCGTCGATCACCGACAAAGACAATTATCCGCACAAGGCGTCGCAGACCGGCACGCGCTCGATGACCATCCCGGTCGAATCGCTTGGCGGCGACCAGGTCGGTACCGGCCAGAAGGGCACCTTGAAGAACAAGGCAGTGCTCGCCGCCGAGGACCGGCAGAATTTCGAGAAGATGCGCCGACAGGTCTCCTTCGCGATGTCGAAAAGCGCGAAACTGTCCAAGCTGGCATCGCATGTCCGCTTCGTGCGCACCCAGAACGGCCTGCGCGTCGACCTGATCGACGACGCCGATTATTCGATGTTCGGCCTGGGCACGACCATGCTCGACCCCGAAGCGTCGAAGCTGATCGGGCTGATCGCCGAATCGATCAAGGACATGACCAACCCGATCATGATCCGCGGCCATACCGACAGCCTGGGTTACGGCGATCCGCTGGCGATGAACAACTGGATGCTCTCCAGCGGCCGCGCCGAGGCGACGCGGCGGCGGCTGGCGAATGGCGGCATTCCGGAAGCGCGCTTCAACCGGATCGAGGGCGTCGCCGACCGCGAGCCGATGATCCAGGACAATGCAACCGATCCGCGCAACCGCCGGGTCGCCATAACCCTGCTCTACCGCGCCACCGCGTTCGGCGAATGACTGCCGCCGCGCCCAAGCCGGTGCGGCTGGCGATCCAGGCGATCCTCGCGGTCCTGTGTCTCTACGGCCTGTTCTCGGCGCCCGGCGTGATCGGGCGCTGGGGCTTTTCCCTCGCCGGCATCGGCGTCCTGCTGCTGTGGGTCGCCATCGCCGGCCTGGGCCTGCCATTGCTGCGCGAGCGGCCGACACGCCGATGGCTCGCGGTCCTCGCCGTGGCGGCGATCGCGCTGCGCCTCGCCTTCGCCCTGCTCTCCGTCCATCGCGGATCGGGCGGCGACCCCAATGCCTATCTGCTGCTCGCCAAGGGTCTGTTGATCCGCGACGAATATGGCATCTACGACCAGTATTTCGGCGGTTATTGGCGCGCCCTGTTCCCGCCCTTCTATTCCTTCCTGCTCGCGGGATGGGGCTCGATCGCCGGTTTTTCCACGGCGTCGGTGCTGTTCCTCGGCACCGCGATCGATCTCGGCGCGGCATCGCTGATCGTCCAGCTCGGCCGGCGGCTCGGCAGCCCGGGCGCCGGGCGCGGCGCCGCCTGGCTCTACCTCGTCTGGCCCTCGGTGCTGTTTTCGGCCCCGCTCGCGCAGAAGGAGGGGCTGTGCGCCTTTCTGATCCTGGCGCTGGCGCTCGCCTGGCTGAACCGCGACCACCGCCACTGGCGCGACGCGGTCAAGATCGGCGTGCCGGCAGCCCTGCTCGCGTTGACCCAGCCGGGCCAGGCACCGCTCGCTGCCTTGTTCGGGCTGTGCCTGATCGGCCAGGCGGGCTTCCTCCCGATCCTGCTCGCCGGCCTGCGCGCCGCATGCGTCGCGCTACTGGTGATGCTGCCCTGGTGGATCCGCAACTGGCTGATCTTTGGCGTGTTCATGCCCCTGACCAGCGCGGGCGGGGCCAGCCTGTGGATCGGCAACAATCCCGACGCGACCGGCAACTGGCTGCCCCCACCCGAGCATCTGCGCGGCCTGCCCGAAATCGTCTACAGCAAGCGCATCGGCGCGATCGCGGTGGAGTGGATCAGGGCGAATCCGGGCGCTTTCGTCCGGCTGACGATCACCAAGTTCCTCCGTGCATGCGGTGTCGGCGCATTCGGCATCAGCCGGCTCGTCGCGATGCAGCCACCGCTGCCCGCGACGATCGCGGCGGCGCTGGTGCCCTTCTCGCACCTCGCTCATGTCGCCCTGCTCGGCAGCAGCGCGGTGGCGGCCCGGCTGCGCCGCATGCCCGGCACCGGCACCCTGTTGCTGCTGATCGCCGCCTGCCTGGTCCAATTGATGCTGTTCGGCGTGTGGTTCGAATTCAGCGAGCGCCACCGCGAATTCGTCACCCCGTTCCTGCTGCTGCTCGTCTGCGGAATGATCGCACCGCGGTTGGAAAGCGGAGTGGTCACGCCTAGTTAGGTCAGGTGAGCAAGTCCGCCGTTACCGCCCGAATCGCCGACGGCGTCTCCTCGATCCGGGCCGAGGACTGGAATGCGTGCTCCGGCACGACCAACCCCTTCGTGACTCATGATTTCCTCTCGATCCTCGAGGAATCGGAAAGCGCCGTCGCCGGGACCGGCTGGCAACCGATCCCGATCGTGATCGACGGCGCGGACGGCAGGCCGGCCGCGATCGCCCCGGCCTATGGCAAGAGCCATAGTCAGGGCGAATATGTCTTCGATCATGGCTGGGCCGATGCCTGGGAACGGGCGGGCGGGCGCTATTACCCGAAGCTTCAGGTGGCCGTGCCCTTCACCCCGGCGCCGGGCCCGCGCCTGCTGCTGCGCGACGACGGCCTGGCACCCGCTCTGATCGCCTCGATCGAGACGATCACGGACCGGCACAATCTCTCCTCCGCCCATGTCACCTTCATCGCGCCCGAGCAGCTAGCGTCTTTCGAGGCGGCCGGCTGGCTGATCCGCGCCGGCACCCAGTTCCACTGGCACAATCAGGGTTTTGCCGGGTTCGACGATTTCCTGGGCGAGTTGGCCAGCCGCAAGCGCAAGGCGATCCGCAAGGAACGCAGCCACGCCGTCGAGGGCCTGACCATCCGCCATATGACCGGCGGCGCCATCACCGAAGCCGACTGGGACGCCTTCTGGGTTTTCTACCAGGACACCGGATCGCGCAAATGGGGCAGGCCCTATCTCACGCGCGCCTTCTTCTCATTGCTCGGCGAGCGCATGGCCGACAAGGTGCTGCTAATCCTCGCCGAGCGGAACGGCCGCCCGATCGCCGGCGCGCTCAATCTGATCGGCGCCGACACGCTCTATGGCCGCTATTGGGGCTGCACCGAGGAGGTGCCCTTCCTCCATTTCGAGCTCTGCTATTATCAGGCGATCGACGCCGCGATCGCGCTCGGGTTGAAGACGGTCGAGGCCGGCGCGCAGGGCGAGCACAAGCTGGCGCGCGGCTATGTGCCCGAGCCGACCTGGTCGGCCCATTACCTCCCCGATCCCGGCTTCAGGAAGGCGGTCGGGCATTTCCTGGAGCAGGAGCGGCAGGCAGTGGCGTCGGACCGGGCGTGGCTGGGAGAGGCGACGCCGTTCCGCCGAGGGCCCTGAGCCGTTCAAGGGCTTGCCGCCGCGCGCGGATTTCCAGCGCCCGTATCTCCTCCGGGAACAACGGCACTGGCGGCGGCGTCACCTTGTGGTCGACGCGGAACAGCACGCTCGTCCCGTCGCGCCAGACCTCGACCAGCCCCGCATTGTATTTCGGATCGTAGGGCGGTGGCTGGATAAGCCAGACATAGTCGAACGCATCGCGTGGGAAGCGCGCCAGCGACAGCGAGATCGTCCGCCACCATTCGCCCCGGCAATATTTCTCGGTCACGATCTGCGACGCGTCATGCGCGAAATTGCGCGCCGGCGCATAGCGCGTGGTCAGCAACTGCGCACCCGCCATCGACCATTGATCGTTGGTATAGGCGAGCTTCCGCACGAGCGCGATCGCGGGCAGATGCTCGAGCCGGGTCATGAACCAGGACGGCCGGCATTCGGTACCAACGAAGCTGACCATCTTGGCGCCGACGGGGATATGGTCGAGCGCCTTCAATTCGCGCTCATAGGTCCGGTCGAACAGCCAGAAGCTCACCGTCGTCGCGCCCATCCGGACGAGGAAGAAGCTGAGGCCGAGCAGCGCGAGGGTCGCGGCATGGCGGATCGGCACGCCCCGGCGCGGGCGTAGCGCGATCACCGCGATGCCGATCATGAACGGCGCGAGCCGCATATCGGCATAGGCGGATCCGAACACGATCCGGGGCAGCAGGATGAACACCGCCAGCAGGAACAGGGCCGACAGGCCGAGATTGCGCGAATATTCGATCGTCGGATCGCGGAAACCCTTGAACAGGATCAGATAGAGGATCGCGCCCGAGGCGATGTCGAACAGCTGCCAGCGGTCCTTCAGGACCATGGTCAGCCACATGATCTTGGCGCGCCAGTTGAACCAGTCGCCGGTCTCGCCGCCGACATGATGGCCGCTGCGCCACATCACCATCAGCACCATCGGCAGCGCGAGCGGCAGGCAGCCCAGACCCGCCCGGACCCAGGCATTGAGCCAGCGATGGCCCTTGTCGTGCTGGCGCACCATCTCCGCCGAGAAGGCGAGCACGCCGAGCACGCCCCAGCCAAAGGTGTGGCAGACCCACAGCGCGCAGGAGAGCGGGATGAAGATGGCGGCGCGCAGCCTGAATCTACCGAGCCGCGCAAGCCGCAGCCACAAAGCGAACATGTTGAGCGCGAGCGCCATCGCCAGCGCGAAGTTCACGAAGCCGAAATGGAAGGGATAGCTGTAGGCGATCGGCAGTGCGAACAGGGCAGTCGCGGGGATGCGGCCATGCACCTCGCGGGCGATCCACAGGAACCCTGTCACCGTCAGCGCCGGGATGGTGATGACGATCAGCTTCACCGCCATCTCGAGCCCGACCAGCTTGGCCAGCGGGATGATCAATATATCGATCCCGAGATTGCCGATCAGCTGCCAGCTGAAATTATACCATTCGCCCAGCCAGGGCACCTGATGCATGTCAAGCTGGACCCGGTAGCGCCCGAGATGGCCGGGCAGGTCGACCAAAGGCGGAATTTCGGGCTTGAGCAGCGGGATGATCGCGACGAACGCCGCCAGCGCAACGAACCAGCGTGTCTGCCACCAGTGCAGCCTGTCGATATCCCCCAGCATGGGTGGGCCTTACCGCGTTGCGGGCTGCGTAAACAAGCCGGGTTCGACGCGGTATAGCGCAAGCCCCGCAGGGGCGACCGCGATGGGGCGGAGCCAGGCCGGATGCCGGCCGGCACGAAGCTGGTTGACCAGTTGGAGTCCGCCGGCCGCGTCATCGCCCAATTCAGTGAAGCTGTCGGGGCAAAGCGCGACATAGTTGACGTGCCACCCACGGGCGATCGTCGCCGCATCCTCGGGCGTACGCAGGAAGAAACTATAGACGGCGAGATTGCCCGCATTGTTGCGATGATAGGGCGCCCCCACCACGTCGAGGCGGGTCGCCGCCAGCGCATAGGCGCCGAGATCGAGCGGTGCGAGCAGCCTGCCTGACGGCAATTTGGCGATCGTCGCCAGCGCCTCGGGCGAGGTGCAGCTTCCCGCCGGCGGCTTGCTGCTCCGCACCGTCTGGCGCGGGGTCAACGCATCGGCTGCGAGCGGATAGAGCATGCCGGCTGAGGCGAGCCATGCGCCGGCCAGCCAGGCAGTGCCGCGGCTCCGCGCCGCGGCGATCACCGCGGCCAGCGCGGGCGCGGCCAGCATTGCCCCGGCATAGGCGCCGCGCAACTGGAAACAGGTCAGGCCGAACGCCGCGAGCTGGACGATCAGCAGCGCGATCCAGCGCGCATCGCGGGTCACATGGAGCCGCCAGGCGGTCGCCGTGATGCCGGCCAGCATCACCCCGGCATAGCCGATCGCCACGCCGATAGGCGCGGTGAACAGCGGTTGCGCCTCGCCGACCTTGCCCAGCCATAACCGGGCGAGCATCGGATCGACCATGGCATAGGGCTGCAGGCATTGCGGGGCGACCGCGATCACGCCGGCGCCGATCACCCCGGCAACCAGCAGCGCGAGCATCGCCCGCATCGCCGGTCTGGTGAAGTCGCGCGCGGCCAGCGCCATCAGCATCGGCGCAAAGGCGGCGATGACCGCGCCGCGCCATGCCGTGGCGGTGAAGCCGTCGCAACCGGGATAACCCCATTGACTGGTCTTGAAGACGATCGACGCACCGAGCAACCCGGCGCCGAGCGCGATGCCGAACCCCATCATCCGGTCGTCGGCGGCGTGCCTGGCGAACAGCCATTCGCCGGCCATGGCGAGGCCGGCCGCGGCAAGCAGGGGCGCCGTCTCCATGCCGATCACCAGGCTGGCCGCAGCGGCGAGCCCCGCGGTGAGGCCATGTCCCAAGGTGGGCGGGCTGATCAGGGTACGGACGACCAGCAGCAGCAGCACGATCTGCAGGCCGTGATGGTCGATCCGTCCGGGCAGAAAGATCGTCGTCGCCGGATAGGCGATCGCAGCGACCACGATGGCGGTGCGCGCGACGCCCGGGCCGCCGATCGCCCGCGCGATGCGCGCGACGAGGAACAGGGCAGCTGCGAACAGGGCGGTCGGCCAGGTGACTACCGCGACGGTCTCCGCCTGGTGTGCGCCGAGCCACGGCGTCAGCAGGGCGATGATCGCGCCCGGCACCAGATCGGGCAGGCGCGACCAGTGCATCGCCAGGCCGGGCGCCTCGCCCAGCCGGTGCTGCGCCAGATCGTTGAAGCGCTGCCCCGCCAGCCAGTCGCGGATCTGCTGCAGGCGCATGACATCGTCGGTATCGGGCAGGCGCAGCGCCGAGAGCTGGTGCCAGTCGCGGAACGCCCATGCGGCAGCGAGCAGGCAGGCGAGCAGGATCGCCACGAGCGCGTCGCCATAGACCAGCCGTCGTTCGGTGCCTGTCCCCATGCCAAGGGGCTAGCGAAGTCAGGTTAAGGCGGGGTTAGGGGCAGCGATAGGTCCGCAATGGACGTTACCCGATCTGGGTTAATCCCGGTCGCGACGCCCGAGCAGACGCAGGCGCAGCGCGTTGAGCTTGATGAAGCCTGCTGCGTCGCGCTGATCATAGGCGCCCTGATCGTCCTCGAAGGTTACGACCTTCTCCGAATAGAGCGAATTGGGCGACTTGCGGCCGACCACATAGACCCCGCCCTTGTAGAGCTTCAGCCGGACGGTGCCCGCCACCTTTTCCTGACTATGGTCGATCGCGGCCTGGAGCATCTCGCGCTCGGGCGAGAACCAGAAGCCGTTATAGATCAGCTCGGCGTAACGCGGCGCCAGCTCGTCCTTGAGATGCGCCGCGCCGCGATCGAGCGTGAGCTGCTCGATGCCGCGATGCGCGAGATAATAGATGGTGCCGCCCGGCGTCTCGTACATGCCACGCGACTTCATGCCGACGAAACGGTTCTCGACCAGGTCAAGCCGGCCGATGCCGTGCTTGCGGCCGAGATCGTTGAGCTTGGCGAGCAGGGTCGCCGGGCTCATCGCCTCGCCATTGACCGCGACGCCGTCGCCGCGCTCGAAATCGATCGTGATGAATTCAGGGCTGTCGGGCGCGTCCTCCGGATTGACGGTGCGCGAATAGACATAGTCGGGCACTTCCTCCCACGGATCCTCGAGCACCTTGCCCTCGGACGAGGTGTGCAGAATGTTCGCGTCGGTCGAGAAGGGTGCCTCTCCGCGCTTGTCCTTCGACACCTGGATCTGATGCTGTTCGGCGAATTCGATCAGGCGGGTGCGGCTGGTCAGGTCCCATTCGCGCCACGGCGCGATCACCTTGATGTCGGGCGCGAGCGCATAATAGCCGAGCTCGAAGCGGACCTGGTCGTTGCCCTTGCCGGTCGCGCCATGGCTGACCGCGTCGGCATTGACCAGCTTGGCGATCTCGATCTGGCGCTTGGCGATCAGCGGCCGGGCGATCGAGGTGCCGAGCAGATACAGTCCCTCGTACAGCGCATTGGCGCGCATCATCGGGAAGACATAATTGCCGACGAACTCCTCGCGCAGATCGTCGATGAAGATGTGTTCCGGCTTCACGCCGGCCGCTTCGGCCTTGCGGCGCGCCGGCTCGAGCTCCTCGCCCTGACCGAGATCGGCGGTGAAGGTCACCACCTCACACTGATAGGTCTGCTGGAGCCATTTCAGGATCACGCTGGTGTCCAGCCCGCCCGAATAGGCGAGGACGACGCGGTTGATCTTGTCGGTCATGAAAGCGGCTCCGAGGATGCTGGGAAATCGGCCCGCGCTCTAGGGTCCGTTGGCCGGTTCCGCAACCTCGATGGTCCTCAGCAACCCGGGCAGATGCGCCCCGAGCGTCACGGCGCGGTAGAGATAGCTCGCCATGAAGGCCCACCAGATGCCGCTCTCGCCGAAGGGCCGGAACAGCAGGTCGGTCGCAATGTACAGCGCAGTCGCCAGAATCGCAGCGTTGCGGAGCGCCTTGCCCCTGGTCGCGCCGATGAAGATGCCGTCGAGCAGCCAGGCGGGCACTCCGATTGCAGGGATGATCGCGGCAAAGGGCAGCAAGGCCATCGCCTGCGCGCGCACGTCCGGATTGGTCGCGAAAAAGGCGATCAACGCCGGGCCCGCCGCGAAGAAGATCAGGGCGAAACCGATTCCCGCCAGCAGCGAGAATTCGCCGGTCAGCCGGATCGCCCGCACCATCGCCGGGCGCGACCGGGCGCCGATCGCCTGGCCGACCCGCGATTCGGCGGTGAAGGCGAAGCCATCGAGCACGAAGGCGGAAACGCTGACGAACTGCAGCAGCACGTAATTCGCGGCGAGCGCCGTCTCGCCGAGCCGCGCGCCGGCATTGGTGAACCAGAGGAACAGCAAGAGGAGCGCGATGGTGCGGACCATGATGTCGGCATTGACCGCGAACAGCCGTTTGAGCGCCCCGCCGCCGAACAAGGCGGGCGAGAGCATGCGGCGCCAGTCCACGCCGCCCCCCGCAATCACCAGCCCGACGGCAAGCGAGATCCATTCGGCACAGGCGGTGCCAAGCCCGACGCCGCGCGCGCCCAGATGGAAATGCCAGACGAACAACAGGTCGAGCGCGATGTTGACCAGGTTCATCACGATCTGAAGCGCCAGTGCCGACCGCGTCCGGCCCAGGCCGAGCAGCCAGCCGTTGATCGCGAACACCGCGAGGCTGGCCGGCGCCCCGAAGAAGCGCGCGCTGACATAGCCCTGTGCCGCCGCGTCGAGCGCGCCGCCACCTGCCATCGTCTCGAGCGCCAGCGGGATCAGCACGATCTGGAGCGCGAACAGCGCCGCGCCCAGTACGAACCCCGCCACGACGCCACGCAGCAGCATCGCCTCGACCTCGGGCGCGTCGCCCGCCCCTTCGGCCTGCGCGGTCATCCCGGTCATGCCCATGCGCAGAAAGCCGAAGGTCCAGAAGATCATGTTGATCACGACCGTGCCGAGCGCGACCCCCGCGAGCGCGGCGGCGTCGCCGGTCCTCCCGATCACGGCGGTATCGACCAGCCCGACCAGCGGCACGGTCGTCTGGCCGAGCATGATCGGCCAGGCCTGGGCGAAGATCGCGCGACGGGTCAGCGGCGTGGTCATGCGCGTCCGGATAGGCAGGGGCTGGCCGCGGCGCTAGCCTCTTGCCCCGACGACTCGGATGGGATGCCGCTATGCCGGAGAACAAGACCAAGCCGACCGATGTGAGCGTCGACGCCTTTCTGGCGAAGGTCGACCCCGAACAGCGCCGCGCCGACGGGCGTGTCCTGCTCGACATGATGACGCGCATCACCGGCGAGCCGCCGGTAATGTGGGGTCCGTCGATCATCGGTTTCGGCGCGCTGCATTATCGCTACGAGAGCGGTCACGAAGGCGACATGCCTCAGATCGCCTTCTCGCCGCGCAAGCCACAACTCGTACTCTACCTCTCCGTCAGCATGCCAGGCCGCGATGCGCTGCTGGCGAAGCTCGGCAAGCATTCGACCGGCAAGAGCTGCCTCTACATCAGGAAGCTCGCCGATGTGGACATGGCCGTGCTGGAGGATCTGATCGCCCGATCCTGGGCGTACGAATCCGCTCAGGCCTGAGGCGTCCGCATCGCCCGCTCGGCCTCGATCATGTAATCGCGCGTGATCGGCAGGGCGTGGCGGTTCTTGGCATATTGCAGCTGGTAATTGACCATGCCGCCATAGCGGAACGCGCAGGACGCGCCGGCCAGGTAGAATTGCCACATGCGGTAGAAGGGCTCGTCATACAGCGCGACGATCGCGTCGCGCGCGGCGACGGTGCGCTCGTACCAGTGATCGAGCGTGTAGGAATAATGCAGCCGCAGTACCTCGACGTCGGTGAGGAAGAAGCGGAGCCCCTCCTGCGCCCGGGCGATCTCCGACAGGGCCGGGTTGTAGCCGCCCGGGAAGATATATTTCGCGGTCCAGTCGTCGGTTACGCCCGGCGCGCCGGCACGGCCAATGGTATGGAGCAGCATCACGCCGTCATCGGTCAGCAGGCTGCGGCACTGCTTGAAGAAGGTGCGGTAATGCGCCGGGCCGACATGTTCGAACATGCCGACCGAGACGATCCGGTCGAACTTGCCCGTGACATGGCGGTAATCGATCAGCTCGAACTTCACCTTGTCGGCAACGCCGGCCTCCTCGGCGCGGCGGCGGGCGACCTTGAGCTGCTCTTCCGACAGGGTGACGCCGAGCACTTCGGCCCCCGTCTTCTCGTGGAGATAGAGCGCCATGCCGCCCCAGCCGCAGCCGATGTCGAGCACGGTCATGCCCGGCTTCAGCGCCAACTTGGCGGCGATATGCGCTTTCTTGTCGGCCTGAGCCTGCTCCAGGCTGTTCGTCGGATTCGTGAAATAGGCGCAGCTATACTGGCGGTCGGCGTCGAGAAAGAGGTCGTAGAGCCGATCGCTCAGATCATAATGGTGCGCGACATTCTTCTTCGACCGGCGCGCCATGTTGACGCGGTTGATGCGATGCGTGACGGCCGCTACCGCACGGCGGGCGCGGCTGGGATGGAGCCCGCCAAGGCCGTCTTCCCACAGGTCGTTGGCGGTCATCAGCTGGACGAGTCCCATGATGTCCTCGCCATCGACCGCCAGCCGGCCCTGCATATAGGCCTCGCCCGCGCCGAGGCTGGGATTGCGGACGATGAAGTTCGCCGCGCCATTGTCGGTGAAGCGAATCGTCACGTCCGGGAAATCCGGATCTGGATCGGGCTTGCCGAACACCCGGACGGTGCCGTTGGCGTGATGGACGGTAAGCTGTCCGCGCTTCACGCGGGCGGCGAGGAATCGATCGATCAGAGCCATATAAGGGGCCACTAACAATCAGATGCCCGCATACCAATCGTAATCTACATTGTCCTCCCAATAGCCTCCTTTTCCCTTGCCGATTCCGGCGAGCGAGGCGACCGCGTCGATGCGCATGACATATTTCGCGTGCTTGTAGCCGAGCTGGCGCTCGACCCTGAGGCGGAGCGGCGCGCCGTGCCCGACATCGAGCACCGCATCGTTCATCGCCCAGGCAAGAATGGTCTGGGGGTGGAAGGCATCGATCACGTCGATCGATTCGTAATAATTCTTCCCCCTGAACAGGTCGGCGCAGGTGAACACGATATAGCGCGCGTCGGACCGGAGCCCCGCCGCCTTGAGGATCGTGCCGAGCATCGGCCCATGCCATTTGCCGATCGCGCTCCACCCCTCGACGCAATCGTGCCGGGTGATCTGGGTTCGCGCCGGGATCGCCCGGATCTGCGCCAGCGACAGGCTGAGCGGCCGCGTGACCAGCCCGCCCACGTGGAGCCGCCAATGGGCGAATCGCTCCGCCAGCATCGCGGTGTAGTCAGGCGTGTTGGGATTGCGCGTGCCGTTGGTGCGGAAGCGCGGCGACATCTGGTCGGGGCGGAATTCCGGGGCGAGGGCGTCGCGGTTCATCAGCGCGCGCTGCAGCCCAAGGTTCATCTTCTCGCCGGAGAACAGGATCTTGCGGAAGCTCGGGTCGTTCGCGACCTGATCGCACCCGGCGAGCAGACCGGCGCCGCCGATCGCCGCGCTGGTGATCAAGGCGCGGCGGGTGATGATCCGGCTCATGCCTCATCCTCCGGCACGGTCCAGCGGCCGGTGATCATCGATCGCACCTCGTTCCATGCTCCCGCGATGATCACGAGCGCGAGATGGACGATGATGAAACCGGTCAGCGCGCCTGCGACGATGAAATGGATCGAGCGCGCCGATTGCCGTCCGCCGAACAGGTCGAGCAGCCAGGGCAAGGCGGCGTTCATGCCGGGCGACATGGTCAGCCCGGTCAGGATCATCAGCGGGATCAGCACGAAGATCACCAGTACATAGGACAGCTTCTGGAAGATGTTGAACGCGCGCGGATTCTCCGGGTCGTGGAAGCGCAACGCGATATGCTCGCGCAGATCGTGGCCCAGGTTCCGCGGTTTGAGGTCGGCCATGCGGACACGCAGGTCGCGTTGGAAATGCCGGTTGATCAGGCTCGCCACCATGAACAGGAGCAGGCCGAAGCCGAACACCAGCGCGAACAGCAAATGCCAGCGCCGGGCGATCGCGAGATTGTAGCTTGCCGGGATGGTCAACCAGCCAGGCCATTGCGGCAAAGTGAGCCAGGCGTGATCGTAATTGGCGCCGTAATTCCCCCAATAGAGATGCGGGTGTGCGTTGAAGATCATCAGCCCGCTGCCGAGCAGGATGAAGATCGTGACCGCGTTGACCCAGTGCCACAGCCGCGTCGCGAGATTGTACCGGTAGATCACCCGCACCGGCTCTGCGGCCTTGGCCTCGGGGGATAGGGGTGCGTCGTCCATGGCGGCTGCATATCCTCCCGGGGCGCATTGTAGAACCGCAATCGCGCGCCGGATAGCGCTGCCGGCCCGGACCGTCGCAGGTTTCACCAATCGGGTGGGCAAGTCGCGGCGGGCCGCCGCCAGCACCGGAACCAGTAACGGCGAACACCTCGTGTTGGAATCCGCAGCCGCCCGCGGATTTCCGGCAAATATTGGCTGATTTATGCGACCCACTTCCCTGCGGCCCGGAATCGACCCATATTTGACGCGTGCGCCGCCATTATTGTCGGCGGCAAGTTGACCTCCGCACCGATACTGGTGAATCGTCGCCAACGTCGCGCCAACATATTGCGATCTTATTGTCATTTATCTTCGCCGTTTCCGCGACC
The DNA here is from genome assembly GCF_058809095.1 of Sphingomonas sp. GW821-FHT10F11. Taxonomy (NCBI): domain Bacteria; kingdom Pseudomonadati; phylum Pseudomonadota; class Alphaproteobacteria; order Sphingomonadales; family Sphingomonadaceae; genus Sphingomonas; species Sphingomonas sp. GW821-FHT10F11. Next base: position 48,525 of record NZ_JBXASH010000011.1, on the reverse strand, counting down.
CCTATGGTTTTTTCTTCGTACTTTACTTGAGGCCGAAAATATATTCATCGCGCTGCGACTCCCGACGGAACGCCTCGATCGCGCGCCGGCGGGGATTTCAGCAGGGATGCGGGAGGAAGTGAATCGAGGCGGGGAGGACGGTTCCCCGGCGGCAGCAAATCTGCCATGCCGGGGCGATGCTGCCGTCGCTGATCGTCATCGATGATTTCCTGCGCGATCCGCTGGCCTTCCGCGCCCAGGCGCTAGCGCTCGATTACGATCCGGCCTTCAAGAAGGGCAATTACCCGGGCCTTCTCTCCACCCGGCCGCTACCGATCGCCGGTCTCGACGATGCGGTGTCGACCCGCGCCGGCGTGCGGTTGCAGCCGGCGGCGGGGACGACGCACCAGCATTGCCGCCTGACCCTGAAGGGCGACAAGGGCGCGAGCGGCGTCCATATCGACCCGTGCTTCTATTCGGGCATCCTCTATCTCTCGCTGCCCGAGCATTGCCGCGGCGGCACCGATTTCTTCAGCCACCGCCCGACCGGGCTGGAGCGCGTACCGCAGACCGAGGCAGGCCTGTTCGCCGCCGGCTATACCGACATCAACCGGCTGATCGAGGAAGTGGTCAACCAGGACACGCTGAAGCCGTCGCGCTGGGAAAAGACCATGACGGTGCCGATGCGCTTCAACCGGCTGATCCTGCTCAGCCCCTGGATGTTCCACAATGCGGGCGCGCCCTTCGGCGACCGGCCGGAGAATGGCCGGCTGGTCCATCTGATGTTCTTCGCCGCAGCGCCCGCCGCTCAGGCATAGGCGCGCCAGAAGAAGACGGCGGTGGTCACCGCGGTGATCAGCAGGGTCCAGATCCTGATCGCGAGCGGCGGCAGGATCTGCCCCAGCCGCGCGCCCAGATAGCCGCCGACGATCGCGCCGATCAGCATCGGGATGCAGTAGATCCAACGCACCATGCCGGCGATGATGAAGATCAGCGCCGCCGCCGCATTGGCGGTCGCGACCATCAGGGTGCGTGCGCCGGCCATCCTGTGCGGCTCCTGATGCGCGAGCAGGCCGAACGCCGCGGTCATCATCAGCCCGACGCCGCCCCCGAAATAGCCGCCATAGATGCCGAGCAGCACCTGCGCGACGATCAGCGTCTTCGGGCCGATCGTGACGCGTCGGTGCAGCGCCACCGCGGCGCGCTGGCCGAAAGCGAGCACGATCGTGGCGAGCAGCAGCAACCAGGGCACGACCACATCGAACAGCCGCGCCGGCGTTGCGACGAGCAACAGGCTGCCCGCAAGGCCACCGGCGAAGGTGATCACCGCGAGCACCGGCATGCCGAAGCCGGCGAGCGGCGCGAGGTCCTTCCGGTAAGCCCAGGCGCTGGCGCCGAGCCCGGGCTGGAGCGCGACGTTGCTCGTCGCGTTGGCGACGGGCGAGGGCAGGCCAAGCGCGATCAAGGTCGGCATCGTCGCGAAGGTGCCGCCCCCGGCAAGCGCATTCATCGCGCCGGCCAGCAGCCCGGCACCGACCGCGAACCCCAACCCGGACAGATCAGCCAAGCGCCGCCAGCTTTTCCTCCGCCTGACGATCCAGCTCGGCGCGGCTCTTCTTCTCGGACGCGGTCTTCAGCTGGCCGCAGGCGGCGTCGATGTCGCGGCCGCGCGGGGTGCGCACCGGGGCCGAGATGCCCGCTTCGAAGATGATGCTCGAGAAGCTGCGGATCCGCTCCGGCGTCGAGCATTCATACGGCGCGCCTGGCCAGGGGTTGAACGGAATGAGGTTCACCTTGGCGGGCAGGCGGTAATGGCGGATCAGCCGGACCAGCTCATGCGCGTCGGCGTCGCTGTCGTTCTTGTCGCGGAGCATCACATATTCGAACGTGATGCGCCGGGCATTGTTGGCGCCGGGATAATCGGCACAGGCCTGGAGCAGCTCCTCGATGCCGTATTTCCGGTTGATCGGCACGATCTCGTCGCGGACCTCCTTGGTCACGGCGTGGAGCGAGACCGCGAGGTTCACGCCGATCTCCGCGCCCGCGCGCGCCATCATCGGCACCACGCCCGAGGTCGAGAGGGTGATGCGGCGCTTCGACAAAGCAAGCCCATCGCCGTCCATCACCAGCTTCAGCGCATCGCGCACCGCGTCGAAATTATAGAGCGGCTCGCCCATGCCCATCATCACGATGTTGGTGAGCATGCGCCCCTCGGGCTGGCTCGGCCATTCGCCGAGACCGTCGCGCGCGAGCATCACCTGGCCGACGATCTCGCCCGCCGTCAGGTTGCGCACCAGCCGCATCGTGCCGGTGTGGCAGAAGCGGCAGTTGAGCGTGCAGCCGACCTGGCTCGACACGCACAAGGTTCCCCGATCGGCGTCGGGGATGAACACCATCTCGTAATCCTGCCCGTCGGGCGAGCGCAGCAGCCATTTGCGCGTGCCGTCGGTCGAGACCTGCGCCTCGACCACCTCCGGCCGGCCGATCACGAAGCGCTCGGCGAACCAGGGATGCTGGGTCTTGGAGATGTCGGTCATCGCGGTGAACTCGATCACGCCGCGATTGTACATCCAGTGCCACAGCTGCTTGGCGCGCAGCTTGGCCTGTTTCGGCTCCATGCCCGCCTCTTCCAGCGCGGCACGGATCGCCTCGCGCGGCAGGCCGATCAGATCGACCTTGCCGTCCTCGCGCAGGGTGGGCGCGCGGGGGACGGGCACGGGGTCGATGTGCCCGGGAATGGGCATGGAGTGCGTCGGGATATCAAGCATGGCGGTGCACATAGGCGATTTCCCCGCCTTTTTCTACTCCACCCCCGCACCCCAGCGCGTGAAGGGTCGCCGCCATCGCTTCGATCAGCGGCGTATGCGGCTCCTCGCCCAGCATCTCGACCAATGCGCGATTGTCCAGCGCCAACGGATTCTGCCAGAAGGGGTGCATCTCGATCATCTCGCGCATCGTGGCGTTGAAGGGCGCGATCAACGGCAGCAGCGCCCAGGGGAAGCCACCCTGCTTGATGCCCGGATTGCCCATGGCGGCGCGGATCGCCTCGACGATGACGGTGCCGTCGCCGTCCCAGACGCCGCGAAAATGATATCGGGCAAAGGCCGGCAGATCCCCATCACGATCGAGCAGGCGCGCGAAGGTCTCAGCGACATCGGGCAGAAAGGCCCAAGCATGGCCGACGCCCCGCGCGCCCGGATACATCACCCGCTTGACCGGCTTGCCGGGCGTGATCAGGCCCTGTGACAGCCAGCTATTGCCCGGCCGAGGCCCGAAGAAATCGCCGGCGCGCAGGATCACCGCTCGCATGCCGCGGCCGCACGCCGCCTCGACCGCGCGCTCCATCTCGACTCGCCATGCGCCTTTTTTCGTGTTGGGTCGCTGGGGCGTATCCTCGACCGCGACAGGCACCGAGCGCGGATCGTAATTATAGATCGTGCCCGGCAGCGCCAGCCGCGCGCCCACGCTTTCGGCCGCCGCGATGCTGTTGTGGAGCATCGGCATCACCAGCCTTTCCCAGTCGCGATAACCCGGCGGGTTCACCGCATGGACGATCGCCGAGGCGCCCTTAGCCGCCTGCAGCACCGCATCGCGATCGAGCGCATCGCCGATGATCCACTCGATACCGTCATGGCTCGTGCGGGGCGCGCGGGTCAGGCCCCGCACCGTCCAGCCATGCGCGATCAGCGCCCGTGCCGTCTCGCCGCCGACGCCACCCGTCGCGCCGAGTACCAGGGCCGTCTTTCCGTTCGCCATCATCGCCTCCTTTGTTGATGGCGGCGATATGCGGCGGCCAGGCCTCATTGAAAATTGTCAGGGATGTATAGCCGGCCTATACATTTTTGATGAGTATCGACTGGGAACGCCAGCGCGCCTTTCTCGCCGTGCTTCGCGAGGGCAGCCTTTCCGCGGCGGCGCGAGCGCTGTCGGTCGCGCAACCGACAGTGCGGCGGCGGATCGAGGAGCTGGAGGCGACGCTCGGCGTGCCACTGTTCACGCGTTCTGCCGGCGGGTTGTCGCCGACCGAGGCGGCGCATGCGCTGCGCGACCATGCCGAGGCGATGGCAATGGCGGCCGATGCCTTTGTCCGCGCCGGATCGGCGGGCGCGCGGGAGATTGCCGGCACGGTGCGCATCTCGGCGAGCGAAGTGATCGCGGTCGAAGTGCTGCCGCCGATCCTCGCGTCGCTGCGCCGCGTGCATCCCGGGCTGGTGCTCGAACTCTCCCCCAGCAACCGCAACGAGGACATGCTGCGGCGCGAGGCCGATATCGCGATCCGCATGGTCCGCCCGACCCAGAACGCCTTGGTCGCCCGACGCATCGGCGCGGTGCCGCTGGGGCTGCATGCGCGGGCCGATTATCTCGCGGTCCATGGGACGCCGCGGACATTGGACGAGCTCCGGGCGATCGGCATCATCGGGGTCGAGCACGACAATGCGGTGCTGCGTACCCTTCAGGCGCGTTACGCGATCGGCCATGAGGATTTCATCTTCCGCAGCGACAGCGATCTCGCCCAGCTCGCCGCGATTCGCGCCGGTATCGGCATCGGCATCTGCCAGGTCCCGCTCGCCGCGCGCGATCCGGCGCTTGTCCGTGTGATGCCGGGCGCGTTCGACCTGGATCTCGAGACCTGGGTGGTGATGCACGAGGACATGCGCGGGGTGGCGCGGATCAGGGCGACCTTCGACCACCTCGCCGAAGGGATGATCGACTATCTCGCGTGAGGCGCGCCAGGCAGCTCATCCTCTCCAGTGGGAGAGGATACGAAAGCTTGGCAGCTTGCTGCCTAGCTGCAGTTGGAGAGGGGCTCCGGGAGCTATCGATAGCTCCCGGAGCCCCTCTCCAACTCCGACTAGATCGCTTCGCTCTCAAGTCTCCGTATCCTCTCCCAAAGGAGAGGAAGAGAAAGTCGCCCCTATTTCCGTGCGCAGCCAAGGGTCGCGGCATCGATCGCGGTCGCCGCGCCGCGCAGCGGATAGACATCGGCAAAGGGCTGGCCACCCTTGCCAAGCGTCTCGACGCTCATGCTCCGGCCCGACCTGATCGCCGCGACGACCGCCGCGTCGGTGCGCGCGTCAGGCGCCCAGGCATCGGCATTGCCGGCGACCAGTTCGAAGCGGCGCTCCCCGACCGACAGGGTCACCCGGGCGCGCGGATCGCGTTCGCGGCTGAGACGGATATGGAGCTGGTTGCGCGCCGCCTGGCCCGGCCAGGTCGCGATGCTGGCGAAAGGCCGCCAGCCAGCCGCGCGGCTCGGCCTGACCGGCTCGGCGATGGCGAAGCAGCGCCGGGGCGACGCGTCGCTGAAGGCGCCCCAATTGTCGAAGATGCCGAGCGAATCGCGCGCCGCGGCCGGTGCGGCCGTCACCAGGAGCAGGAACAGCGCCCGTTTCATGCCGGAGAATAGCCGGTACCGGTGTGGACGATTGTCTCAATGCCGGCTTCGATCATCACGACCGAGCCTTGCGTCAGGCCCGGCGCGGCAGGGGCGCCAAGCCCGGGAATATCCGGCGCGCCGGTCATCACCCCGCGCATCACCCGGCTCGAGATGCCGTGCATGATCACCAGTCGGTCGCCCGGATCGCCGTCCGTATCGGCCAGCCAGCCGGAGACGCGCTCGACGATCTGATGATAGACTTCGCCGTCGGGCGCCGGCGCCAGCATCTGGTGGACCGGATCGAAGACCGGTCCGACTTCCGCCACGACATCGGTGTAATAGCGTCCGCCCCAGCTTCCCATGCCGATCTCGATGAGGCGCGCATCGGTCTTCGCCTGGTGCCAGTCGAGCTCGAGATGCTCGCAGATCACCGCAAGGGTCTGCAACGCCCGGCCAGTCGATGACGCCCACAGGGTGAGCGCCGGTTTCGCGCCGAGTTCAACGCGCAACGCCCGGCCCATTTCGTCGGCCTGGGCGAATCCGGCGCGGGTCAGCGGCGTATGGAGATGGTCGCCCTGCAATCTTCCGGCGATGTTGAACACGGTCTCGCCGTGCCGCGCGATAAAGTCCCTGCCCCGTCGTCTCGGGCCGCCCGCTGCCTTGGAATCCATGGGCCGCATTTCAACCCCGTGTGGCGCAAAAGCAACGGATTTCCTTGTTTATCTGAGGTTCATGCAACCTCTGCCGCGCACGCCTATTTCCCCCTTCCCGGCTCAACACCGCCGGGATGTCCAATGGAGTCATCGTTATGCGTAAGCTTGTTCTCACCGCCGCCACCGCCGCTCTCGGCCTTGGCCTGGCAGCCCCCGCCTTCGCCCAGGATTCGGAAAAGGCCCCCTTCACCGGCGTGCGTGTCGAAGCGCTTGGCGGCTACGACAATCTCAGCAGCGGCGATGACAATTCGACCGGCAAGGACGGCTTCGTCTATGGCGGCGCGCTCGGCTATGATGCGCAGGTCGGCGGCGTCGTGCTCGGCGTCGACGGTGAGATCACCGGATCGACCACCAAGGTCCGTGCCAGTGACGTCCTGACCGCCGGCGACCGCATCCGCGTCAGCGCCGGTCGCGATCTCTATGTCGGCGGCCGCATCGGCTTCGTCGCGTCGCCCCGCGCGCTGATCTACGGCAAGGCCGGCTACACCAACGCACGGGTCAACACCGACTACACCGTCGGCACGGCGCGGATCGAGGATCACACCAACCTTGACGGTTATCGCCTCGGCGCCGGTGTGGAATACAACGTCACGCCGCGAGCCTATGTGAAGGCGGAATATCGCTACTCGCATTATGGCAAGGCCGACGATTACGACATCGATGCCAACCGCAATCAGGTGCTGGCCGGCGTCGGCTATCGTTTCTGACACAATCCGTCTGTTTACAGGCGTAAAACAAGGGGTCGGGGCGCTTGCCCCGGCCCCTTTTATCGTTAAGGAAAGGAGACGGCGAATTGCCCCCGGTGCGCATGCTCGGAGGGAAAGAAATGGGCGGCGGCCCGGGGGAATGAGATGAAGGCGACGATCGAACGCGCGACATTGTTGAAGGGCCTCAGCCACGTCCAGTCGGTGGTCGAGCGCCGGAACACGATCCCGATCCTGTCCAACGTGCTGATCGAAGCGACGTCGGACGGCGGGCTGAAGCTGATGGCGACCGATCTGGATTTGCAGATCAACGAGACCGTCTCCGCCGCGGTCGACCAGCCCGGGGCGACCACCGTTTCAGCCCACACCCTGTTCGACATCGCGCGGAAGCTGCCCGAGGGCAGCCAGGTCAGCCTCGCCGCCGCCGATGGCAAGATGACGATCATGGCCGGCCGCGCCAAGTTCCAGCTCGGCACCCTGCCGCGCGACGATTTCCCGGTGATCGCCGAAGGCGAGCTGCCCGTCTCGTTCGAGCTGCCCGCCGAAACCTTGAAGCAGATCATCGACAAGACCCGCTTCGCCATCTCGACCGAAGAGACGCGTTATTATCTCAACGGCATCTTCTGGCACGTCTCGGACGATCCCCAACCCGTGCTGAAGGCGGCCGCGACCGATGGCCACCGCCTCGCCCGCGTGACCATGCCGCGCCCCGACGGCGCCGAGGGCATGCCCGACGTGATCATCCCGCGGAAATGCGTGGCGGAGTTGCGCAAGCTGCTCGACGAGATCGACGGATCGGTCGGCGTGTCGCTGTCGCCGACCAAGATCCGCTTCGATCTGGGCCAGGCGCTGCTGACGTCGAAGCTGATCGACGGTACTTTCCCGGATTACAGCCGCGTGATCCCGACCGGCAACGACAAGATCCTGAAGATCGATCCGCGCAGCTTCGAGGAAGGCGTGGACCGAGTCTCGACCATCGCGACCGAGAAGACGCGTGCCGTTAAGATGGCGCTCGACCGCGACAAGATTACACTCTCGGTGACGAGCCCCGAAAACGGCACCGCCGCCGAAGAAGTGCCGGGCGATTATGCCGCGATGCCGTTCGAGATCGGCTTCAACAGCCGCTATCTGCTCGACATTCTCGGCCAGCTCGATGGCGACACGATCGAGGTCCACCTCGCCGATGCCGCCGCGCCGACCCTGATCCGCGAGAACGACAAGTCGTCCGCGCTGTACGTATTGATGCCGATGCGGGTGTGACCGCGAGGAGGATCGGCACGCGGCGCCTGAGGCGCTGGCCGATCCTGCTGGCCGTTCTGATCATTGCCGGACTTGCCGTCAGCTGGGCGCTCGGCTCGCTGATGGTGCGACCCACGCCGTCGCCTGTCCCGCCCGCCATCGCGCCGGCACGCGACGTCCAGCTTCACACGAGCGATGGCGTGGTTCTCGCCGCCACCTACCGGCCCGGCGCACGTCCGAATGGTCCAGCGATATTGCTGCTGCACGGCAATGGTGCTTCGCGCGCGGCGATGGAACCGACTGCGGCATGGCTCGCGGCACAGGGTTTTGCCGTCCTGGCGATCGACTTCCGCGGTCACGGCCAATCGACCATGCGTTCGCACAGCTTCGGCTATGCCGAATCGACTGATGCGCACGCAGCCTTTGCCTGGCTGAAGCATCGGCAGCAGGGCGGCAAAATCGCCGTCATCGGCATCTCGCTTGGCGGGGCTGCCGCGCTGATCGGGTCAGTCGGTCCGGTCCCGGCCGATGCCATGGTCCTGCAGGCGGTCTATCCCGATATCCGCCGCGCGATCCGCAACCGGATTGGCGCGGTCGCGGGGCATTGGGCCGGTATCGTGCTGGAGCCGATGCTGAGTTTCCAGGCACTTCCGCGTTTTGGGGTCGGACCCGACGGCCTGTCACCGATTACGGCGCTCCCGGCCTATCGCGGACCAGTGCTTGTCGTCGGCGGAACCGCCGATCGCTATACCCCGCCGGCCGAAACGCGCGCGCTGTTCGACGCGGCGCCGGGCCCGAAACAGCTATGGTGGGCCACCGGGCTCGACCATGCCGCAGTCTCCGGCGTGGCGACGCCGGCCTATCGCGCGATTCTGCTGTCCTTCCTCACCCGAACGATCGGCGCGCCGCATCCGGCTTGACCCTGATCGATTATCGAGTTATTGACACTCTTGTCAGTAAGGATCGAGTCGATGGCAAAGCTTCCTCCCTTCCCCGGTACTACCGGACGTCGCGACTGGCGGACCGCGTTCGACGCGATCCGCAAGCTGCTCGCCAATGGCGACGACACGACTCAGGTGTTCCGCATCATGCGTGCGCTCAATGTCGGCAGCACGGCGAAGAATTACGGCCGATTCATCGCCACCGAAGAGGGCGGGCGGATGGCCTATGAGCGGGTCGAGCTGGCCGAGCGTTTCGTCGACAAGGCCTTTGTCGCGTCGTTCGCGCCGGGCACGGTCGGTGCCGCCTATCGCACTTTTCTCGAGACGACCGGCTATTCCGCCGATGGCCTTGCGGATATCAGCAAGATCAACCGCGAGGAGGACATGCTCCATCCCTATGCCTGGTTCGGGCGGCGGACCCGCGACACGCACGACATCTGGCACGTGCTGACCGGCTACAAGGCCGACGAAAGCATGGGCGAGGCGGCCCTGGTCGCGTTCAGCTATGCCCAGGTCGGCGGGCTCGGCTGGGCGTTCATCGGCGGGGCCGCCGCGCTGAAAAGCCTGCGCGTCACCGGCAACACGCTGTTCGCCAGGGCCGTGATCGAGGGCTATCGCAACGGTCGCAAGGCGAAGTGGATCTCGGGCGAGGATTATCTGGCATTGATGCACGAGCCGCTCGACGCGGCGCGCGCCCGGCTCGGCATCCCGACCCCGACCGCCTATCTGCATGCGCAACGCGAGCTGGGGGCGGAACTCGCTTCCTATCTCAGCGCGCCCAAGGAGAAGGCCGCGGCGGAGCAGCTCGCCGCCTGACCCGGAGCACTCGCTAGCCGGGCACGAACTGGGCTAAGGCGCTGGCAATGCTGTCGCGCCTGGTCCTCACCGATTTCCGCAATCATGCCGATGCCGCGATCGAGCCCGGACCGGGTTTCGTCGTGCTGACCGGCGAGAATGGCGCGGGCAAGACCAATATCCTGGAGGCGGTGTCGCTGCTCGCGCCGGGGCGCGGGCTCAGGCGTGCGCCGCTGGGCGAGATGGCGCGACAGGGTGGCAGCGGCGGATTCGGGGTGGCGGCCAATCTCGTCGGCGACGTCGATATCGCCACCGGCACCCAGCCCTCCGCACCCGAACGCCGCATCGTCCGAATCCAGGGCGCACCAGTCGCCGCGACGGCGCTGGCCGAATGGCTGACCATCCTCTGGCTGACCCCGGCGATGGACCGGTTGTTCGTCGAACCCGCGAGCGAACGGCGGCGCTTCCTCGACCGGCTCACCCTTGCGCTGAACCCGGGTCATGCGGTCCATTCCAACCGCTACGAAGCGGCGATGCGCGCGCGCAACCGGCTGTTGGCCGAGGCGAACGAAGGCGGGCGCCCAGCCGACCCGGAATGGCTGAACGCACTCGAAACGCAGATGGCGGAGCATGGCGCTGCGATCGACTCGGCTCGGCGCGACGCAGTGGCAGCGCTAGCCGAGAGGCTGGCGGACCAGCCGGAGGGGCCCTTCGCCCGTGCCGGCCTCGCGCTGGAAGGCTGGACGGGTGCGGGCGACACGCTCTCAATCGATCTCGCCCAGGGCCGCCGTCGCGACACCGCCGCCGGCCGAACGCTTGTCGGGCCGCATCGCACCGACCTTGCCGTGACGCATCTCGGCAAGGGCCAGGCAGCCGCCCTGTGCTCGACCGGCGAGCAAAAGGCACTGCTGCTCGGCGTGGTGCTCGCCCATGCCGATCTGGTCGCGGAGCGCACCGGCCAGGCCCCGATCCTGCTGCTCGACGAGGTCGCCGCGCATCTCGACCCGGTCCGTCGTGCCGCGCTGTTCGAACGGCTCGCCGGCAAGGGCCAGGTGTGGATGACCGGCACCGAATCCGCCCTGTTCGACGAGGTCGGTCCGGACGCCTTCCGCCTGACGATCGGGCACGGCGCACGCTGAACCTCGCCTGTCGAACCGGCTCACATCGCGTTCAAGCGCCGGAAGGCATTAGCCATTCCATGGCGGGGGCCATGGGAGAAGAACAGTGAAGAACCCGATGATAGCCATCGCGATAGCCGCGACCGCGCTGACCGCCGGCGCCAGCCCGGCCCTTGCCCAGGACCGCTGGGACTGGGGCGGCGGACGCCCGGGCGACCGCGAATACGGCCTGGTCGGCGCCGGCGTGCCGATCCTCTACCGCGAATTGCGCGCGACCAATCGCGGCCGCGCCTTCGTGATGCGCAATTTCGATTTCAACCATGACGGCCGGGTCAACCCGCGCGAGGCGAATGCCGCCAACCGCGCCTTCGCCCAGATCGCCGGCCAGCGCCGCGACCGGTTCGACTGGAATGCGCGTGACCGGACGGTCGTGGTCGAGGAACGCGGCGGATGGGATCGCGGCGCGATGCGCGGCTACGGCTTCCGCCAGACCTCGCGCGGCGCGACCCTGCGGCTGCAGGAGGATGTGCTGTTCAGGACCGACAGCGCCGGGCTGCGGCCCGGCGCGATCGAGAAGCTGCGGCCGCTCGCTTCCTATCTGCGCGCCGAGCCGGGCGTACGCGTCGCGATCGACGGCTATACCGACAGCCGTGGTACCGATGCGCACAACCAGGATCTGTCGGAGCGGCGCGCGGCCAGCGTGCGCACTGCCTTTGACGAGCTTGGCGTGACGCGGGCGCGTTTCGCGGTGGTCGGGCATGGTGAGGCGGATCCGGTTGCGACCAATGCGACGCCGGCCGGCATGCGCCAGAATCGCCGGGTCGAAGTGACCCTGCTCGGCCAGCGTGCGGACCGCTTCGCGCGCGCCGACTAAGCGCCTGAAATCCGGGTGTTTCGGGACGGTCGTCCGCTGCGTGCGGGCGGCCGTCCCAACACGGCATTTTGCTTCCGTTTCCGTGCCTCAATCCCTATATGCTTGGCATGGCAGAAGATCCCAACACGAACGATTACGGCGCCGATTCAATCAAGGTGCTGAAGGGCCTCGACGCGGTCCGCAAACGTCCCGGCATGTATATCGGCGATACCGACGATGGGTCGGGCCTCCACCACATGGTGTTCGAGGTTTCCGACAATGCGATCGACGAGGCTTTGGCCGGTCATTGCGACCGGATCGACATCACCCTGAACCCCGACGGATCGGTCTCGGTGACCGACAATGGCCGCGGCATTCCGACCGGCATCCACTCCGAGGAAGGCGTGTCGGCGGCCGAGGTCATCATGACCCAGCTCCATGCCGGCGGGAAGTTCGAGAACACGTCGGATGACAATGCCTACAAGGTATCCGGCGGCCTGCACGGCGTGGGCGTCTCCGTGGTCAACGCGCTCAGCGAATGGCTCGACCTGACCATCTGGCGCGACAATGAAGAACATTACATGCGCTTCGCCTTCGGCGACGCGGTCGCGCCGCTGAAGATCGTCGGCCCGGCCGAGGGCAAGAAGGGCACGCGCGTGACCTTTTTCCCGTCGCCCGCCACCTTCAAGATCACCGAATTCGATTTCGACAAGCTCGAGCATCGCTACCGCGAGCTCGCCTTCCTCAACTCGGGCGTGCGCCTGTTCCTGAGCGACGCGCGGCACGAGGAAACCAGGACGGTCGAGCTTTATTATGAGGGCGGCATCGCCGCGTTCGTGAAATATCTCGACCGCAACAAGGTCGCGCTGATGCCCGATCCCGTCGCGATCGCCGGCACCCGCGACGATGTGACGATCGACGTCGCGCTGGAGTGGAACGACAGCTATTACGAGAACGTCCTCTGCTTCACCAACAACATCCCGCAGCGTGACGGCGGCACGCATCTGGCGGCGTTTCGCGCCGCGCTGACCCGCACGCTCAACAATTATGCCGACAAGTCGGGCCTCCTGAAGAAGGAGAAGGTCACACTGACCGGCGACGACATGCGCGAGGGGCTCACCGCGATCGTGTCGGTCAAGCTGCCCGATCCCAAGTTCAGCTCGCAGACCAAGGACAAGCTCGTCTCGTCCGAGGTGCGCCAGCCGCTCGAAAGCCTGATGGCCGACAAGCTGGCGGAGTGGCTCGAGGAGAATCCGGCGCATGGCCGCGCGATCGTCGCCAAGGTGATCGACGCCGCCGCCGCGCGCGAAGCCGCCAAGAAGGCGCGGGAGCTGACCCGGCGCAAGGGCGTGATGGATATCGCCTCCCTGCCCGGCAAGCTCGCCGACTGCCAGGAGCGCGATCCGGCCAAGTCCGAACTGTTCCTGGTCGAGGGTGACTCCGCAGGCGGATCGGCGAAGCAGGGCCGCGACCGGCATTTCCAGGCGATCCTGCCGTTGCGCGGCAAGATTCTCAACGTCGAGCGCGCGCGGTTCGACCGGATGCTGTCCAGCCGCGAGATCGGCACCTTGATCCAGGCGATGGGCACCGGCATCGGCCGCGACGATTTCAACGTCGAGAAATTGCGCTACCACAAGATCGTCATCATGACCGACGCAGACGTGGACGGCGCGCATATCCGCACCCTGTTGCTGACCTTCTTCTACCGTCAGATGCCCGAGATCATCACCAACGGGCACCTCTTCATCGCCCAGCCGCCGCTCTACAAGGCGACGCGCGGCCGATCCGAAGTCTATCTGAAGGACGATAACGCGCTCGACGAATATCTTGTCGAGAACGGCGTTGCGACCTCGGTGCTCGAGGGCGCCGGCGGCGCTCGCTCCGGCGCCGACCTGCGCAGCCTGGTCGATCATGCGCGTCGCATGCGCACGCTGATGCGCTATGTCCCGCGCCGCTACGACCCGACCATGGTCGAGGCGTTGGCGATGAGCGGCGTGCTCGATCCGACCCTGTCCAACCAGGCGCGCGGCGTGTTGCTCGACACGGTGGTGCGCGGGCTCGACGCGGCGGATGCGGACGCCCGCTGGTCGGCCTCGGTCACCGAGGAAGGCAGCATCCAGTTCAAGCGCATCTGGCGCGGCGTCACCGATCACCACATCATCGAGGCGGCGTTCCTCGGTTCGGCCGAGGCGCGCAAGCTCCATGCGCTGGCGGCCGAGCAGGGCGATGCCTTCGTTCAGACCGCCAAGCTGGTTTCGACCAAGGCAGCCGCCGCTGCGCAGGCCGAAGCCGATGCGGCCGAGGAGGAGGATGACGCGCCCGTCGCGCTCGGCAAGGGCGAGACGATGGTCGCCCGGCCGAGCCAGCTGCTCGATGCGATCCTGCTCGCCGGCCGCAAGGGCCTGGCGATCTCGCGCTACAAGGGCCTGGGCGAGATGAACGCCGAGCAGCTGTGGGAAACCACGCTCGATCCGCAGAACCGGTCGATGCTCCGGGTCGAGATCGAGCAGGCCGATGTGGCCGACGAGATCTTCACCCGGCTGATGGGCGATGTCGTTGAGCCCCGCCGCGAGTTCATTCAAGACAATGCGCTGAGCGTGGTGAACCTGGACGTGTAGAAGACCCAATCGAGGAGACGGGCATGAGGGTTGCACTAACGGGCGTCGCGATCGTGGCGCTGATGGCAACGGCGGCGGTCGCGAAGGAGCATCCTGCCGCTGAAACCGGAGCAGCCGTCACCGCCGCCCTTGCCGATCCGGCGCGCGCCGACCAGGCGGTCGATGACGCACGGCGCAAGGCGGCCGAGACGCTGATCTTCTCAGGCGTCGGCCCGGGCGACACGGTGATCGATTACCTGCCCGGCAAGGGGTACTGGACGCGCATCTTCACCGGCATCGTCGGCGCCAGGGGCCATGTCTATCCGATGTGGCCCGCCGTCTCCGCCGCCCGCGCCGCCGCGACAGTGGATGACCTGAAAGGCCGCAACCTGGCCAATGTCACGCCGGTGATCGGGCCGGGCGACATCCCGACCAGTGAGAAGCCGGTCGACATCTTCTGGACGGTCGAGAATTACCACGACGTCGCCAACAAGGGCGGCGAAGCGGCGCTCGCCGCAGTCAACAAGGGCGTGTTCGCCCTGTTGAAGCCGGGCGGCACCTATATCGTGGTCGACCATGCCAGCGCGCCGGGCACCGGCCTAACCACCACCAACACGCTTCACCGCATCGACGGCGCCGTCGTGAAGGCCCAGGTGACCAGCGCCGGATTCGAGTATGTCGGCGAGAGCAAGGCGCTGAACAACCCGGCCGACGACCATAGCCTGCCGATCTTCGACGAGAAGATTCGCGGCCACACCGACCAGTTCATCTACAAGTTCCGCAAACCGGGCTGATCCCCGGCGCGGACGGAAAAGGGGAGGACCGGATGATCGCTCGATCGACGATCGCGTTGTTGCTGGCGGCAAGCGTGCTTGGAAGCTGCGGGCAGGCCGGCCCCGCCAAACCCGTCGACGCCGCCGCCGCGGCGGCCGATCCGGCCCGCGCTCAGGACGTCGGACAGGATGCACGCCGGCATGGGCCGGAGATTCTCGCCTTTTCGGGCCTGTCCAAAGGCGGGGTGGTGATCGACCTGATCCCCGGCGGCGGATATTGGACTCGGCTGTTCGCCCGCGCGGTCGGGCCCGAAGGCCATGTCTACGGCATCTGGCCCAAGCCCTACGCGATGGAGGCACGCGGCGATGTGCTCGCTTACGGCAAGCTCGCCGCCTCGCCCGAGTTCTCAAACGTCAGCGGTTCGATCAAGCCGGCGACCGAGATCAGCGCGCCGAAAAAGGCCGATCTGGTCTTCACCTCGCAAAATTATCACGATTATCCCGACAAGTTCATGGGCTCGCTCGACCCGGCGGTGTTCAACAAGGGTGCGTTCGCGGCGTTGAAACCGGGCGGGATATTGCTGATCGTCGACCATGTGGCGGCGGCCAGCTCGGGCATGCGCGACACCGATACGCTCCACCGCATCGACCCGGCGATCGTGAAGCAGCAGGTGATAGCGGCCGGGTTCGAATTCGTCGGCGAGAGCAAGCTGCTCGCCAATCCGGCGGACGATCACAGCCTTGCGGTGTTCGACAAGGCGGTGCGCGGGAAGACGGACCAGTTCATCTACAAGTTCCGGAAGCCGGTTTAGGCGAAACCGATCCGCTCGATCACGAACGCCGCGCGTTCGGCGACGCTCACAAGCGGCAGTTCGACCAAGTCGTAGCCATAGCCGCGATAGGTCTCGACCATCACCGCGAAGGTCGCTTCAGCCACCTCAGGCGACTGCTTGCGCTCGGCGTCACCGGTGAAGATCTCGGGCCAGAAGGGGGCGATGAACACGCGGGCGTTGTAGCGGCAGGTCCGCGCCGCCTCATCGATATGCGGAGGGACCGGGAGCCCCGACACCCGCAGGAAACCCGCGACATCCGGCACGCCGCGATCGAGTACGGTGATCGCGCCGCTCGCCAGCGCTGCCTCGCGGGCAGCAATGTCCCGCACCACCATCAGATCGGCAAAGGCCTGTTGGTCGGCCCAGGGCAGGGCGTCGCCGCCGCTGGCCAGTTGCTCGCGGATCACCGCGCGGCCGACCTCCGGGCTGGTCGCGACACCCGCCGCGGCGAGCGCCTCGATCAGGGTCGTCTTGCCCGAACCCGGACCGCCTGTGAGGACGAACAGGCGGTCCGTGTCCATCGATAGCGTCAGAGCTTTTCGGTGAGCTCAGGCACGATCTTGAACAGATCGCCGACCAGGCCGATGTCCGCGACCTGGAAGATCGGGGCGTCCTCGTCCTTGTTGATCGCGATGATCGTCTTGGAGTCCTTCATGCCCGCGAGATGCTGGATCGCGCCGGAGATACCGATCGCGATATAGACCTCGGGGGCGACGATCTTGCCGGTCTGGCCGACCTGATAGTCGTTGGGCACATACCCCGCGTCCACCGCAGCGCGCGAAGCACCGACGCCGGCACCGAGCTTGTCGGCGAGCGGCTCGATGATCGAGTGGAAGTTCTCGCTGTTCTGCAGCGCGCGGCCGCCCGACACGATGATCTTCGCGCTGGTCAGCTCGGGACGCTCGGACTTGGCGATCTCTGATCCGGCAAAGGTCGACAGACCCTTGTCGCCGGTCGACGCAACCGCTTCGATCGTGCCCGAACCGCCCTCGGTCGCCGCCTTTTCGAACGCCGTGCCGCGCACGGTGATGACCAGCTTGGCGTCCCTGGTCTGGACGGTCGCGATGGCATTGCCGGCATAGATCGGGCGGGTGAAGGTATCCGCGCTTTCGACCGACAGGATGTCGCTGATCTGCATCACGTCGAGCAGGGCTGCGACGCGTGGGGCGATGTTCTTGCCGTTCGAGGTGGCGGGGAACAGCACGGCGTCGTGATGCCCCATCAGCTCGACGACGAGCGGCGCGACATTCTCGGCCAGCGCGTGCGCGAACGCTGCGTCGTCGGCGACATGGACCTTGCCCACGCCGGCGATCTTCGCGGCCTCGGCCGCGACGCCGTCGACGCCCTGGCCCGCGACGAGCAGATGCACGTCGCCGAGCTTCGACGCGGCGGTGACCACGGCGAGCGTTGCGTCCTTGACGGCCTTGCCGTCATGTTCGACCCAGACGAGCGTCTTCATTTCGCGACTCCCATCGCCTTCAATTTGGCCACCAGTTCATCGACATCGGCGACCTTGACGCCGGCGGTGCGCTTGGCGGGCTCGACGACCTTGAGCGTGGTCAGGCGGGGCGACACGTCGACGCCGTAATCGGCCGGCGTCTTCTGCGCGAGCGGCTTGGACTTGGCCTTCATGATGTTGGGCAGCGACGCATAGCGCGGCTCGTTGAGACGCAGGTCGGTGGTGATGACCGCGGGGAGCTTGAGCGTCTCGGTCTCCGAGCCGCCATCGACTTCGCGCGTGACGGTGACCGAATCGCCGGTCAGATCGACCTTCGAGGCGAAGGTCGCCTGGCCGACGCCGAGCAGGCCGGCGAGCATCTGGCCGGTCTGATTGTTGTCGTCGTCGATCGCCTGCTTGCCGAGGATGACCAGATCGGGCTTTTCCTCCTCGACGATCTTCGCCAGCAGCTTGGCCACGCCGAGCGGCTCGACCTTGTCCTCCGACACGACCAGGATCGCGCGGTCGGCACCCATGGCGAGCGCGGTGCGCAGTGTTTCCTGGGCCTTTTGCTCGCCGATCGAGACGACGACGATCTCCGTCACGCCCTTGTCTTTCAGACGAATCGCCTCTTCGACCGCGATCTCATCGAACGGGTTCATGCTCATCTTGACGTTGGCGAGGTCGACCCCCGTCCCGTCGGCCTTCACCCGGGGCTTTACGTTATAGTCAAGCACGCGCTTGACCGGGACCAGCACCTTCATTGCAATCCACTCCTGTGACCGAACGCTTCCCGGGGAGGGAAAAGAGTTCAGGCGGCCGCTTTCACCTCTGCCACGATCTTGCGGGCTGCATCGCCCAGATCATTGGCGGGGACGATCGCGAGACCGGACGTCGAGAGGATCTTCTTGCCCTCCTCGACATTGGTGCCTTCGAGCCGAACGACCAGCGGCACCGACAAGTTCACTTCCTTCGCCGCGGCGACGATGCCCTCGGCGATGATGTCGCACTTCATGATGCCGCCGAAGATGTTGACCAAGATGCCCTTCACGGCGGGATCGGCGAGGATGATCTTGAACGCCGCCGTCACCTTCTCCTTGTTGGCGCCGCCGCCGACATCGAGGAAGTTGGCCGGGAACATGCCGTTGAGCTTGATGATGTCCATCGTCGCCATGGCGAGGCCGGCGCCGTTGACCATGCAGCCGATATCGCCGTCGAGCTTGATGTACGCGAGGTCGTACTTCGACGCTTCGAGCTCGGACGGATCCTCCTCGGTCTCGTCGCGCAGCGCGAGCAGGTCCTTGTGGCGGAACAGGGCGTTGGTGTCGAAGCCGACCTTGGCGTCGAGCACGAGCAGCTTGCCATCGTCGGTGACGGCGAGCGGGTTGATCTCGATCTGCGAGGCATCGGTACCGAGGAACGCGTCGTACAGCTTCGACGCGACATTCGCTGCCTGCTTGGCGAGATCGCCCTTCAGGCCAAGCGCGTTCGCCACGGCGCGGCCGTGATGCGGCATGAAGCCGGTCGCCGGATCGATATCTAAGGTCTGGATCTTTTCCGGCGTGTCGTGCGCGACGGTCTCGATGTCCATGCCGCCCTCGGTCGAGACGACCATGGCGACTCGGCCGGTGACCCGGTCGACGAGCAGCGCGAGGTAGAATTCCTTGGCGATGTCGACGCCGTCGGTGACGTAGAGGCGGTTGACCTGCTTGCCATGCTCGCCAGTCTGGATCGTCACGAGCGTGTTGCCGAGCATGTCGGTCGCCGCCGCACGGACTTCATCGGCGGTCCGGGCGAGGCGGACGCCACCCTTGGCGTCGGGGCCGAGTTCCTTGAACTTGCCCTTGCCACGGCCGCCGGCATGGATCTGCGCCTTCACCACGTACAGCGGCCCGGGCAGCTTGGCCGCCGCGGCCACTGCTTCATCCACGCTGAGCGCCGCAAAGCCTGCCGGAACGGGCACGCCGAATTTCGCGAGAAGCTCCTTGGCCTGGTATTCGTGGATGTTCATGGGGCTCACATGCCTTTCGAAGATCGGGGGATGCGGTGCCTTAAGCACAGGGTGGACGGCGAATCCACCCCCACGGTGGAGGGCTAGCGCACAAGCCCCGTCGCGCAGAGCGCTGCGGAGCTCGCCGTCACGCCCACGATCTCCGGATCGCGGAGCGAGCGCACGCGGTACAGGAACTGGTCGAGATCGCGCGAGCGCTCCGCCTTGCCGAGTCCCGCGAGGCGGCGGAGCTGCAGGATCGACAGGCGATCGACCATGCGTGAGGCCATGCAGGCGGCGACCGGCTTGGAGACGCCGGCATTGACCAGCCCGTCGCGCGTCATCGTCTCGGGCGTCGAGCATCCCGCCAGCATCAGCAGCGGCAGCATCAAAGCGCCGATCGGCAAAACCCGTATTCCATCCATCCTGTCGTGCAACTCCGGTTCGGCGCGGCTATATCGCACAGGATGCATTGGACAATCGGCCTGATCCTGTTCCTCGCCACCATATTGGGGATGGAGGTCTTTGCCTATGTCGCGCACCGCTGGATCATGCACGGGCCGGGCTGGTTCCTGCATAAGAGCCATCATCGACCGCGTACCGGCAACTGGGAGCTGAACGATCTCTACGCGGTGATCTTCGCGGTGCCGTCGATCGTGCTGCTGCTCGGCGGGGTCCAGCTCGGCTGGTGGCCGGGCTTCGCCTGGATCGGTGCCGGGATCGCGGCCTATGGCGCGATCTATTTCGGCTTCCATGACGTCATCGTGCACAAGCGGCTGAACCACCGCTATCTGCCGAAATCGGCCTATATGAAGCGGATCATCCAGGCGCACCGGCTGCACCATATCGTCGAGACCAAGGCGGGCACGGTCAGCTTCGGCTTCCTCTGGGCGCCGAAGCCCGAAGCGTTGAAGGCCGAGCTCAAGCGCCGCGACCATGCCGGCGTTCGCGCGCCGGCCGGCGAAGTAGCGGAGCGCTAGAGATGTTCGACTGGATCGGCCGCACGCTGTTGCTGGTCCTGAGCGGGCTTGCCACCTTTGCGATCCTTGCCTCGCTTGAATCAGCGTCGCGCGGCAACGGCACCTTGCGCAACGGGATGCCGCCGATGGAAAGCGCGCCCGATCCGCGCGCGCCGCCACCCGACGCCATGCGGGAAGCGCTGGGATCAAGTGACGCCAGGCCCGGAACCCCAACGCCCGCCGGCCAGCCGATCCAGCGAGTCGCCGTGCCCGGCACTTCGGCGCAGGATGCCGGCGCGCAACTGCTCGAGGCGCTGACCTATGCCGTGCTTGCGCTCGCCGGGTTCGCCGCCGCGATCCTGATCGTGCTGCTCCGGATCACCGGATACCTCGCCCGCATCGCCGAGCGGAGCTGAGCCATTCCCGACTGGTATTTCTACGCGTTCGCGGTGCCCGCGGTGACGCTGATCGGCCTGTCCAAGGGCGGGTTCGTCGGCATGGGCGCACTGTCGTTGCCGATCATGGCACTGGCGATCTCGCCGGTGCGCGCGGCTGCGATCCTGTTGCCGATCCTGATCGTGCAGGATGTGGTCGGCGTCTGGGCGTTCCGCAAGCAATGGGACGGGCATGTGCTGGGCTGGATGCTGCCGGGATCGCTGATCGGCATCGCGCTCGGCTGGTTCTTCGCGGCACGGGTGTCGGAGAGCGCGGTGCTCGGCGTGGTCGGCGCGATCTCGATCCTGTTCGGGCTGTATCGCCTGTGGCTGGACCGGCGCGGGGTGATCGCCGCGCCGGCCCAGTCGCCGGGCTGGGTCGGGACCTTGTGCGGTATCGCCTCGGGCTTCACCAGCCAGATCGCCCATGCCGGCCAGCCCCCTTTCCAGATCTGGGTGCTGCCCAAAAAGCTGGAGCGCGACGTGCTGGTCGGCACCACCGCGATCTTCTTCGCGGTCACCAACTGGCTGAAAGTGCCGGCCTATTGGGCGCTCGGCCAGTTCAGCCGCGAGAATCTGCTGGCTGCGGTGACCTTGCTGCCGGTAGCGATCGCCTCGACCCTGGCGGGCGTTTGGTTGGTGCGCCGGGTATCGCCGGCGCGCTTCTACACCGCGATCTATCTGCTGATGGTGCTGGTCGGTGTAAAACTCGTCTGGGATGCCCTGGCCTGAAATAACCGCGATGCGATGCGGTAGTAACGCATGCGTCGATTGCGGCATTACCCTGTGAGTCTGGCAAATATCCGTCGAATTATGCGACCCACTTGCGAGGGAGCTGAATCGGCGCTGATCTTGCGGGCTGTCGACCGATCCAACACCGGTACAGCATGATATCATGGTGATCGGCCAGCCGGTTCTCGACAGTCGGACCGGGACGACTGGCGTTCATCGTATCGAATAGGTGCGGAATTTCGCGCCCCCTATCGGTATTACTTGGTGTTTTATTTCGAGGCGGATTCCGCCCGCAATCGCCCGACCGGCGGCCTCGTCTTCACCTAGTCAAAGAGCGACGAGACCGAGGTTTCGTCAGCGATCCGCTTGATCGCCTCGGCCAGCAGCGGCGCGATGGTGAGGTGGCGGATGCGCTTTGCATTTTCCACCACATCGTGGCTGCCGATTGAATCAGTGATCACCAGTTCCTCGAGCGCCGAACCCTCGACCCGCGCGACGGCGCCGCCCGACAGCACGCCGTGGGTGACATAGGCGACCACGCCCTCGGCACCCGCCTCCTTGAGCGCAGCGGCAGCGTTGCAGAGCGTACCCGCCGAATCAACGATATCGTCGATCAGGATGCAGAAGCGGCCCTCGACCTCACCGATGATGTTCATCACCTCGGATTCACCCGCGCGCTCACGACGCTTGTCGACGATGGCGAGGGGCGCGTTGTCGAGCCGCTTGGCCAGCGCGCGGGCGCGAACCACGCCGCCGACGTCGGGTGAGACGACCATCAGGTTGCGGTCGCCGAAACGAGTCAGGATATCGGCCGACATCACCGGCGCGCCGTAGAGATTGTCGGTCGGGATATCGAAGAAACCCTGGATCTGCCCGGCATGGAGATCGACCGAGAGCACGCGGTCGGCGCCGGCGACGGTGATCAGGTTGGCCACGAGCTTGGCCGAGATCGGGGTGCGCGGCCCGGGTTTGCGATCCTGACGGGCATAGCCGAAATAGGGGATGACGGCAGTGATGCGCTTGGCCGAGGCGCGGCGGAGCGCGTCAATGCAGATCAGCAGCTCCATGAGGTTGTCGTTGGCGGGATAGCCGGTCGACTGGAGCACGAACACGTCCTCGCCGCGGACATTCTCCTGGATCTCGACGAACACTTCCTCGTCGGCGAAGCGGCGGACGCTCGCATTGGTGAGCGGGATTTCGAGATAATCCGAGATCGCGCGTGCCAGCGGCAGGTTCGAGTTGCCCGTCATCAATTTCATGCGCGTATCCCCACCGGCCGACGTGGCCGTTGACGGGCGCTCTTAGCCAGCACTTCGCGAGGGGGAAAGGCCCGTCGCGACCCGATTCGCCCCCTGGCGCTCAAGACCACAGGCCGATGACCAGCCCGAAGATGGCAAATTGCACGACATGATAGCCGGCGTTGATCGCCCAGAAGGCGAGGCTGCGATCCTCGAAGACATATTGGATCGCGAAGGCCGCGCCGATCAATCCGCCACAGGCGAGGCCGAGCAGCAGGGTATGGCAGAGGCCCGGTGCGGGTCCGGCGATCAGCGCAAAGACGATCGCCGCCACGATCGACGTGACGACACCGATCGCGATCTTCGGACCATGGGCTTTCCTGCCACCGGGGGGATTGTCGATATCGATGCCCATCTCCTGCGCCCAGCGGCGCAGGAACAGGATTTTGGAATACCAGAGAGCGCCTGGAAAATAGCCGATGATACCGGCGACGATCGCGGCGATGATGTTGATCTGATGCATGATGCCCTCCCCTGTGACGCCATATTACCATGATCGAGGCCAAGCGTCCCGGTTGTTGCCGCCCGGCGGCGCGTCTACAGCCGCTGCCATGACCGTCCTTACCCGTTTCGCGCCGAGCCCGACCGGCCGGCTGCATGTCGGCAATATCCGCACCGCACTCCACAACTGGCTATGGGCGCAGAAGCGCGGCGGGCGCTTCATGCTGCGCATCGACGATACCGATGCCGAACGCAGCCAAGAGCATTATGTCGACTCGATCCGTGCCGATCTCGCCTGGCTTGGGCTCAACCCGGCGGGCGAGGAGCGGCAGTCGGCACGCTTTGCGCTCTATGAGGCACGGTTCGCGGCATTGCGCGATGCCGGGCATGTCTATCCCGCGTACGAGACGGCGCAGGAACTCGACCTGAAGCGCAAGATCGCGGCCGGACGCGGGTTGCCGCCGGTCTATGACCGCGCCGCGCTGGCCCTGGGCGATGACGAGCGTGCTGCACTCGAAGCGCAGGGGATCGCGCCGCACTGGCGGTTCAAGCTGGATCACGGCGCAGCGATCGAGTGGGACGACCTGATCCGCGGGCACCAACGATTCGACCCGACGACGATGAGCGACCCGGTGATCCGCCGCGCCGACGGGTCGTGGCTCTATATGCTGCCGTCGGCGATCGACGATGCCGAGATGGGGGTGACTCATGTCGTGCGCGGCGAGGACCATGTGTCCAACACCGCGCTGCAGCTGCAGATGTTCGCGGCACTTGGCAGCACACCGCCCGCCTTTGCGCATGAGGCGCTGCTGGTCGGGAGCGAGGGCAAACTCTCCAAGCGCCTCGGATCGGTCGGGGTCGACCAGTTCCGCGAGGCCGGGATCGAACCCGAGGCCGTTCGCGCGCTGCTCGCACGGATCGGGACGAGCGATCCGGTCGAGCCGCTGGTGGACACGGGCCGGCTGATCGAGACCTTCGATTTCGGGCGGTTCGGCCGCGCGCCGGCGCGGTTCGACGAGGCCGAGTTGAGCGCGGTCAATACGCGGATCGTGCACCAGCTCGATTTCGACTCGGTCGCGGGGCGACTGCCCGGCGGCATGGGTCGGGTGGAATGGGAGGCGGTGCAACCCAACCTGACCGTAGTCGCCGAGGCGGCCGACTGGTGGCGGGTGATCGAGGGGCCGGTCGAGTCGGTGGCCGATCCGGCGGATGCCGATTTCCTGGGCGAGGCGGCGCGGGTTGCGGGGACGATCGACTGGTCCGCCGACCCCTGGCACGCGCTGACCGGAGCGTTGAAACAGTCGAGCGGGCGGAGCGGCAAGGCCCTGTTCCTGCCGTTGCGGCGGGCGTTGACCGGGCTGGATCATGGGCCGGACATGAAGGCGCTGCTGCCGCTGATCGGGCGCGAGCGCGCGGTGGAGCGGCTGACGGGCTGAGTTCCCAACGCCGCGTTTAGTGGCTTTCTTTCCCTTCTGCTTCTCCCTTTCTTTTCTGCATCCCCGGCGAAGGCCGGGGTCCGTCGGAAAGGTTGTTGTAACGGCGCGCAGCACCTCGCCATGATCGTCCCCCGACTGGGCCCCGGCCTTCGCCGGGGAAGGCGAAATAGTGTTGGCCGTCCGCGCCAAATGATATCTTGTATCTCAATGGTAATGTTGTATCATCGCCATTGAGATCGAGCGACAGACTCGACCGCCCACCAAGGAGATGGAGGCAGGCGATGTACGCAGACCGTTACGCAAAACAGAAGAAACTGGACCCCACCAGCCTTGGCCTGTCGGCGCTGCTGGTCGGCGGGATCATGACCGGGATGATCTTCTCGGCGCCCGACTTCGTGAAGAAGATTCCCACATCGATCACGCTCTACCCGATCACCGAAGAGCCACCGCCGCCACTCGATCCGCCACCGCCGCCGAAAACGCCGGAGGTAGTGAAGGCCGATCCGCTCACCCGCATCACGCCCACGGATACGGTCGTGAAGATCGACACCCAGCCGGTTTTCACGGTCGATACCCCTCCGCTGAAATCCGATCTCACCGAAGGCACGACCAGCGGCACGGTCGGCGAGATTCTCACAGTCCCGGCCAAGCCGCCGGTGATCGTCGGCCCCGGGATCAACCCGCGCTTCAACTATCAGCCGGAATACCCGTCCGACGAACGGCGCCTCGGCCGCGAGGGGCGGGTGGTCGTCCGGGTGCTGGTCGGCACCGATGGCCGGGTGAAGCAGGTCGAGAAGGTCAGCGCAGCTAGCGACTCCTTCTTCGAGGCGACCCGCCGCCGTGCGCTGGAGAAATGGCGCCTGGCCCCCGGCACGCGCGACGGCGTGCCGATCGAGGCCTGGCGTACCATGGCCGTCAGCTTCGTCATGAATGACGAATAACCCCCTTCCGATCGCGCCGGGCATTCCTTGGACTCCGGCGCGATCGGGAGACGCGCGATCAGGGGCTCTGGGGCTGGCATCCCGCCGCCCATGCGCCTATCTTGCGAGCATGAGTTTCCTGCGCACCATCTCCCCTTTTCGCGCCTATCGCGACCTGCGGCGCTATCTGGCGACCCGCAAGACCTATGAGGTAGTCTTCCTGGTGCTTTCGATCATCGTGACCTGGACGATCATGTTCGCGATCGCCAACAATTCGACGGTCGAGAAGGTCTATCGGCCCGACATCGTCTATGCCGAGCAATGGCCGGCCAACCGCACCGATGCCGAGATCATCGCGCAGCAGAAGATCGACGGCCCCAAGGAAAAGGCCGAAGCGGAAGAGGTCAGGAAGCAGCAGGCCGAGACCCAGGCCGCCTATAAGCGGCTCGACGACAAGCTGAAGAAGTACGGACTCTGACGAGTGCCGACGCGCGCTGGATGGGGGCGGCGCTCGCGCTGAGCGAGCGCGGCAAGGGGCTGACCGTACCCAACCCCAATGTCGGCTGCGTGATCGTGCGGGACGACCGCGTGGTCGGCCGTGGCTGGACCCAGCCCGGCGGGCGCCCGCATGCCGAAGCGATGGCGCTGGCGGAAGCCGGCGAAAAGTCGCGCGGCGCAACTTGCTACGTCACGCTCGAACCCTGTGCGCATGAATCGCCGCGCGGCCCGGCCTGTTCCGACCTGCTGATCGCGGCGGGCGTCGCCCGCGTCATCATCGCGCTGGGCGATCCCGATCCCCGGACCGATGGCGACGGCATCAAGCGGCTGCGCGGTGCCGGGATAGAGATCGCGACGGATGTCCGCGACGGCGATGCGCGACGCGCGATGGCTGGGTTCCTCACCCGCCAGGCACTGGGGCGGCCGCAGGTGACCCTGAAGCTGGCCATGTCGCTCGACGGCGCGGTGGCGATGGGCGACGGCACCAGCAAATGGATCACCGGCGCCGAGGCGCGGGCGCATGCCCATGTCGAGCGGGCGCGGCACGAGGCGATCCTGGTCGGGCGTGCGACCCTGGAGACGGATACGCCGGCGCTCGATATCCGGCTGGCCGGGCTCGAGGGGCGGCGCCCGCGGCGCTTCGTCCTGTCGCATGAGAGCGCGCCCGAGGGCTGGGAAGGCCTGCGCGGTCCCGCCGGCATCTTCGGCCTGGATATCGACCATTTGCTCGTCGAAGGCGGCGTGGCGACGGCGGCGGCCTTTCTTGCCGCTGACCTGGTCGACCGGCTCCTGCTGTATCGCGCGCCGATCCTGATCGGGGCCGGCCGCACCTTGCCCGATATCGGGCTGGTTGATCTTGCCGACGCCCATGGCCGCTGGATTCTGCACGACGCACGGCGACTTGGCAGCGACCGAGTCGAGGTCTACGAGCGCGCCAAAGGACAGGTTTGATGTTCACTGGAATCGTCACCGACATCGGCACCATCGAGCGCGTCGAGGCGCTGGCCGACACGCGCGTCGTGATCGGCACGCGCTACGACACCGCAACGATCGACCTTGGCGCCTCGATTTCCTGTTCGGGCGTGTGCCTGACCGTCATCGACAAGGGCCCGAACTGGTTTGCGGTCGATGTGTCGGGCGAGACCATCTCGCGCACCGCGCAGGGCCAGTGGACCGAGGATCGTAAGCTCAACCTGGAACGCGCGCTGCGGCTGGGCGAGGAACTGGGCGGCCATATCGTCACCGGCCATGTCGACGGCATCGGCGAAGTCGTCGCCGTGACCGAGGAAGGCGGATCGCACCGCGTGCGGATCAAGGCCGGGCCCGAGATCGCCCCGTTCGTCGCGCCCAAGGGATCGGTCACGCTCGACGGCGTCTCGCTGACCGTCAACGAAGTGGAAGATTCGCCCGCCGGCGTCACCTTCGGCGTCAACATCATCCCGCATACCGCGGCCGTCACCACTTTCGGCAGCCTCGCGGCCGGCGATCCGATCAATATCGAGATCGACGTGCTCGCCCGCTACCTGCAACGCATGGAGCATTATCGTGCAAAAGCCTGATCTGGCGCGGCTGCGCCACGGCTTCCTCTCCAGCCCCGAAGAGATCATCGACGAAGCCCGTAACGGCCGGATGTTCATCCTGGTCGATGACGAGGATCGCGAGAATGAGGGCGATCTGGTCATCCCCGCCCAGATGGCGACGCCCGAGAAGATCAACTTCATGGCGAAGCACGGCCGTGGGCTGATCTGCCTCGCGTTGAGCAAGAAGCGCGTCGACGAGCTTGGGCTCGACCTGATGAGCCGCCACAACGGCACGCGGCACGAGACCGCCTTCACCGTTTCGATCGAAGCGCGCGACGGCGTGACCACCGGCATCTCCGCCGCCGACCGCGCGCGCACCGTCGCGGTGGCGATCGATTCGTCGAAAAGCCGCGAAGAGATCGTGACACCGGGCCATGTCTTCCCGCTGGTCGCGCGCGACGGCGGCGTGCTGGTGCGCGCGGGCCATACCGAGGCAGCGGTCGACGTCTCGCGCCTCGCGGGGCTCAACCCCTCGGGCGTGATCTGCGAGATCATGAACGAGGACGGGACCATGTCGCGCCTCGACGACCTGGTCGCCTTCGCCCAGCTCCACAATCTCAAGATCGGCACGATCCGCGACCTGATCGCCTATCGCCGCCGCCACGATCATCTCGTCGAGAAGCGCGCCGAGATGGTGTTCCACAGCAAATGGGGCGGCGACTGGAAGGCGATGACCTTCTTCAACAAGGCGACCGGCGACGAGCAGATCGCACTGGTCAAGGGCAGGATCGACCCTGAAAAGCCCACCCTGGTGCGCATGCACAGCCTGTCGATGTTCGCCGACGCCTTCGGCGAGGAATCCGAACGCTCCGGCCTGCTCGCCCGGTCGATGGAGACGATCGCCGAGGAAGGCGCCGGCGTGATCGTCGTGATCAACCGGCCGATGAAGGATTCGATCACCCGGGTGATCAAGCTGCGCGCCGAGGGCAAGACGATCGGCACGCCCGAAGCCGCCGAGCTGCGCGACTACGGCGTCGGCGCGCAGATCCTCGCCGAGCTGGGCGTGCAGGACATGGTGCTGCTGACCAACACCCACCACACCCTGGTCGGGCTCGACGGCTACGGCCTGTCGATCGTCGGCGAGCGGCCGATTCCCGGCACCGGAGGCGAATGATGGCGAAAGTCCTGATCGTGGAAGCCCGCTTCTACGACCATCTCAACGACCTGCTGCTCGAGGGCGCGCGCGCCGCGATCGAGGAAGCGGGGCATGCGCATGAGACGATCACCGTCCCGGGTGCGCTGGAGATTCCCGGCGCCGTCGCACTGGCGGCCGAGAGCGGCGGCTATGACGCCTTCGTCGCTTTGGGCGTGGTGATCCGCGGCGAGACCTATCATTTCGAGATCGTCGCGGGCGAAAGCGCGCGCGGGCTGATGGCGCTGTCGATGGACGGCGTGGCGATCGGCAACGGCATATTGACCGTCGAGAACGAGGCCCAGGCGCTGGCGCGGGCGCGCCGCACCGAGAAGGACAAGGGCGGCGAAGCGGCCAAGGCGGCGCTGGCGATGCTGGCGCTGAAAGACCGGTTCGGCTGATCCGCCGATGACCCAGGTACCGCCCCCGCGCTACAGCATCGTGGAGCGGAACCGGCGGCTGATCGTCACCGACAATTGGGCGCGCGACAAGACGCCGCCTTCTTCTCCGATTCTCCCGTCCTCCTCGGGGCGCAACCTGCTGCCCGCCAAGGCGGGCAACACGGCCAACCGGATCGTGCGTGCGGGTGAGGACGGCGGCACCCTGCTCCGCCGGCTCGCGCTGGCGGCCTGTGCCGGCGCCGAGGATGCCGAAGGCCGCCCGATCTTCACCAGTGCCTCGTGGTTCGACACCAGGGCCAAGCGCGAATTCAGCCTGGGCCGGTCGGGCGTCGAGCGGCTGGGCGGCGCGGTGCTGGCCTTTTTGATGGTCGTGGGTTTCTTCTTCGTGCTCGCCTTCGTCATCGGGTTCGAAGCGTTGTTCGTCGCCTTCCTTCTGCTGGTGGTGGTCGGCAAGAATATAGCGTCGATCGGCACGCGCTGGGTCGACCGGCTGCAGAAGCTGCCGATCGATTGACCCGCCCGATTGACCCGCCTTCGCCCTTACTTATACTGATGTAAGTAAGGAGACTCCCCGATGGCGCTGGCGCACACGTTCAAGGCGAATCCGCACTGGCTGCCGCGGCAGAAGCCGCAGGCGATCGCCGCGATCCCGGGCGAGAACGGCCTGCCTTTCATCGGTAACACGCTGAAGCTGCTGCGCGATCCCGTGGGATTCGGCCATCACATGGTCGCGCGCTACGGTACCGTCTATCGCAACCATGCCTTTGGCGGCCCCTCCGTTACGCTGATGGGCGCCGAGGCGAACGAGCTGGTGCTGTTCGACCGCGACAAGGTCTTTTCGTCGGAACAGGGCTGGGGCCCGATGCTCAACCTGCTGTTCCCGCGCGGGCTGATGCTGATGGATTTCGAGAAGCACCGGGCCGACCGCAAGGTGATGTCGGTCGCGTTCAAGCCCGAGCCGATGCGCCATTATGCCGAGGCGCTGAATGCCGGTATTGCGCGCACCGTCAGCGGCTGGGCGGATCGGCCGATGCGCTTCTACGATGCGATCAAGACGCTGACGCTCGATCTCGCCGCCGACAGCTTTCTCGGCATGCCGCTCGGCCCCGAAGCCGACCGGATCAATCAGGCGTTCGTCGACGAGGTCCAGGCATCGGTCGCGCCGATCCGCGTGCCGCTGCCGGGCTCGATGATGAACAAGGGCGTGAAGGCGCGCGCTTATCTGATCGACCTGTTCCGGCGCGAGATCCCCAAGCGGCGGGCCAGTGCCGATGAGGGCCATGATTTCTTTTCGCAATTCTGCCGCGCGACCGACGACGCCGGCCAGCGGCTGTCCGACGACGCGATCGCCGATCACATGAACTTCCTGATGATGGCGGCGCACGACACGATCACCTCGTCAGCGACCAGCCTGGTCATGCTGCTCGGCCGCCACCCCGAATGGCAGGACCGGTTGCGCGAGGAGATCGCCGGGCTGGGACTGAATGACGCGGAAGGACTGCCTTATGGCCAGCTCGATCGGCTTGTGCTGACCGACTATGCGTTCAAGGAAGCGCTGCGGCTGGTACCGCCGGTGCCCTCGATCCCCCGGCGGGCGGTGCGAGCGTTCGATTTCGGGGGCTATCATATCCCGGCCGGGACGATGGTCGGCATCAGCCCGGCCTTCACGCACAAGATGGCCGAGCATTGGCCCGATCCACAAACCTTCGATCCAATGCGGTTCTCGCCCGAGGTCAGCAAGGGCCGGCACAAATATGCCTGGGTGCCGTTCGGCGGCGGCGCGCATATGTGCATCGGCCTGCATTTCGCGACGATGCAGATCCGCATCCTGATGGCCCACCTGCTCAGCCGCTACCGGATCGAGCTCGACGAAGCGGCCGGTGCCGAGTGGCAGGCCTGGCCCATCCCCCGGCCGAAGGATGGGCTGCCGGTGCGGTTCGTGCCGCTGGGGTGAGGCTTATTCGGCCGCGAGGTCCTCGAGCGCCGGATAATCGGTATATCCCTCCGCCCCCTGGCTGTACCAGGTCGCCATATTGTCCGGGTTGAGCGGCGCCCCCTTTTGCAGGCGGACCGGCAGGTCGGGATTGGCGAGGAAGGTACGGCCGAAGGTGATCGCGTCCGCCACACCCGAATCGAGCGCCGCCTGCGCATCGTCGGCGCGATAATCCGAATTGAGCACCAGCGGGCCCGGGAAGACCTGGCGGATTTCGGGCGACAGCTTGGGCTGGTCCGACCGGCCGAACGTGCCGTCGGGGCCGGGCTCGCGCAATTCGAGGAAGGCGATGCCGATCTCCGACAGCATCTTCGCGGCCGGTACGAACACTGCCTCGGGATTGCTGTCCTTCGCGCCCTGGGAATTGCCGTTGGGCGAGAGGCGCACCCCGGTACGATCGGCGCCGGCGATGCTGGCGACACGCTCGGTCACCTCGCGCAGCAGGCGCACGCGATTCTCGGGGTGGCCGCCATAATGGTCGTCGCGGAAGTTGGAATTGTCGCGCAGGAACTGGTCGATCAGATAGCCGTTCGCCGCGTGGATCTGCACGCCGTCGAAGCCCGCCGCGATCGCATTGCGCGTCGCGCGCGCATAATCGTCGAGCAGGCCGGGGAATTCGTCGAGCCGGAGCGGTCGCGCTTCCTCATAATCCTGCTTGCCGGCATAGGTATGCGCCTGGCCCGGCGCGGTCGTCGCCGAGGAGGAGACCGGTTGCGCGCCGCCGAGGCTGGAATGGACGATCCGGCCCATATGCCAGAGCTGCGCGACGATCCGCCCGCCGGCGGCGTGCACCTGGGCGACGACCGGCTTCCACGCTTCGGTCTGCTCGTCGGTCCACAGGCCTGGGGCGAAGGGCCAGCCAAGGCCCTGGCGCGAGATGCCGGTCGCTTCGGTGATGATCAGCCCGGCGCCGGCGCGCTGCGCATAATAATCGCCCATCAGCGGCTGCGGCACATGCTCGCGGGTCGAACGGCCACGGGTGAGCGGCGCCATCAGCACGCGGTTGGGCGCATGGATCGCGCCGAGCTGAACGGGATCGAAGAGGCTGGGCATGAAACTGAGTTTCCTTTTGCTACCTGACGCGTCAGACATAGAACGCTAAGGGGCCGCATGCACCAGCCCGCCTCTCCAAGAAAAACTGTCCTGTCGCAAAGCCTCGGCTCTCCGCGAATCGCCTTTATCGCGCTGATCGCGGCGAACGTCATGCTCGCTTTCGGCTCCTGGTTCGTGCGGATGGCGGATACCGGGCCGGTCGCATCCGCCTTCTGGCGAATCGCGCTGGCGACGCCGATCCTGCTCGCCGCGGCGATGGTCGGGGGCTGGCGGCCGAGGCGGCTCGGCCGGGGTATGTGGATATTGTTCGGCCTGGCGGGACTCTGCTTCGCCGCCGATCTCGGCGCCTGGCATATCGGCATCCTGCAGACGACTCTGGCCAATGCGACCCTGTTCGGCAATTCGGCGACCCTGTTCTTCCCGGTCTATGGCTTTCTGGCCGCGCGGGCGCTGCCGACGCGGATGCAGGGGATCGCGCTGGCCCTGGCGACGATCGGTGCGGCGCTGCTGATGGGCCGGTCCTATCAGCTCGATCCGAAGAACCTGGTCGGCGACCTGCTCTGCCTGCTCGCGGGCTTGCTCTACACTTTCTATTTCATCTTCATGCTGCGCATCCGCGAGCGGATGGATTCGCTGCCGGCGCTCGGTCTGGCCACCGGCGCCAGCATTCTGCCGCTGCTGCTGCTCGCGATCCTGATGGGCGAACGCATCTGGCCGCATGATTGGGCGCCGCTGATCGCGCTGGCGTTGGTCAGCCAGGTGATCGGGCAGGGCCTGCTGATCTACGCGCTCGGCAAGCTCTCGCCGCTGGTCGTCGGGATCGCGCTGCTGGTGCAGCCGGTGGTTGCCGCCTCGGTCGGGCTGATTGTCTATAACGAGCGGCTCGGCCTCCCCGATTTGATGGGGGCTGTGCTCGTCGCGGTCGCGCTGGTGCTGGTACGCGACAGGCCCGTGCCGCTTGCACCGGCCGAGGCCGGGTCTAGATAGGGGGCGAGGAGACGCATGATGGCCGCCCTGCCCGAGGACCCGACGCTCGACGAGGTGCGCGCGGCGCTGGCGCCGCTGATCGCGGCCAATGCCGCGTTCGACGGCTGGAACGACGCGGCACGCGATGCCGCCGCGGCGTCGGCTGGGGTCGACCGCGATATCGCAAAGGTCGCCTTTCCCGGTGGCGCGGCCGACATGATCGACGCCTGGTTCGGCGCGATCGATGCGGCGATGGCGATCGCCCTGCCGCCCGAGCGGCTCGCCACGATGAAGATCCGCGCGAAGATCACCGCGCTGGTCGAGGCACGCCTTGCCGAGGCCGCGCCGAATCGCGAGGCGCTGCGCCGCGCGCTGGCGGTCCTCGCGATGCCGCAGAATATGGTGCGGGGCGCGACACTCGGCTGGCGCGCGGCCGACCTGATGTGGCGGGCGGCGGGCGATACCGCGACCGACTATAATCATTACACCAAGCGCACGATCCTCGCGGGCGTCTATGCCGCGACGATCACCGTGTTTCTTGACGACGAGAGCGAGAATTGGGCCGATACCCGCGCCTTTCTCGCCCGGCGGATCGAGGGGATCATGCGATTCGAAAAGGCCAAATCGGGCTTCCTGGCGCGCACCGAGCATATGCCGAGCCTGTCGCGCTTCATCGGACGGCTACGCTATCCGGTGGTGTGACGTCGGCATGCGCTAATTCGCGCGACGGTTATTGATAATCAATCGCAACGGCCTTATTGCGAACTGGTGCAAACGCCTCTCAGCCTCGAATCGCTACCCCATCGCCAGCGCGCGACGGTCGCCGGAATCGCCTGGACCGAGTTGAGTGTGCCGGAAGCGCGACGCCTGCGCGAGCTTGGCTTCGACGAGGGCGTCGGAGTCGAAGTGTTGCACCGCGCAACTTTGGGCAAGGGCCCGATCGCCTGCCGCATCGGCCGCATGACCGTCGCGCTCCGCCGCGCCGTGGCGGGTGCGATCCATGTTTCCCCCATCGCCGGCTAGATTGGGCACCAAGTGAACGCCGCGCCGCTGGTGGCGCTGGTCGGCAATCCCAACGCCGGCAAGAGCGCGCTGTTCAACGCGTTGACCGGCGCGCGTCAGAAGGTCGGCAATTACCCCGGCGTGACGGTGGAGCGGCATTCGGGGCGTCTCGCGCTGCCCGATGGCCGCCCGGTCGAGCTGGTCGATCTGCCCGGAGCCTATAGCCTCGAACCATCGAGCCCGGACGAACGAGTCACGCGCGACGTGGTGACCGGCACCCAGGAGGGTGAGCGCCTGCCCGACGCGCTGGTCGTGGTGGTCGATGCCGCCAATCTCGACAATCATCTGCGCTTCACGCTGCAGCTCATCGCGCTGGGGCTGCCCGTGGTGGTCGCGCTCAACATGTTCGACCTGGCCGAGCGCGACGGACTGATCCTCGATCCAGAACGGCTGTCGCGCGAGCTTGGCGTGCCAGTCGTGCCGACCGTCGCGGTCCGCCGGCGCGGGCTGGAGGACCTCAAGGCGCGGCTGGGCGATATCCTGGTCCATGGCGCCGCCAAGCAGCTGCGTGCCAGCGACGGCAGCGTGCAGGAGGACATCGTCACGCTGCAGCGCCGCGCCCGCACGATCGCGGTGGCGTCGACCATTTCCGAGACGCCGACGCGGCGCTGGGGCCATGCGCTCGATGCGATCGCGCTGCATCCGGTCGTGGGGCCGATCCTGCTGCTCGGCCTGTTGTTCGTCATGTTCCAGTCGGTATTCGCCTGGTCCGAGGCGCCGATCGGCTGGATCGAATCGGGCATGGCCTGGCTCTCCACCCTGGCGGGCAGCGAACTCCCGGCCGGATTCCTGCGCT
The DNA here is from genome assembly GCF_058809095.1 of Sphingomonas sp. GW821-FHT10F11. Classification (NCBI taxonomy): domain Bacteria; kingdom Pseudomonadati; phylum Pseudomonadota; class Alphaproteobacteria; order Sphingomonadales; family Sphingomonadaceae; genus Sphingomonas; species Sphingomonas sp. GW821-FHT10F11. The sequence continues at coordinate 13,474 of NZ_JBXASH010000011.1, read as the reverse complement.
CGCTCATCGTCGACGGGCTGATCGCGGGCGTCGGCGCCGTCGTGGTGTTCCTGCCGCAGATCCTGATCCTGTTCACCTTCATCCTGGTGCTCGAAGCATCGGGCTATATGGTCCGCGCCGCCTTCCTGATGGACCGGCTGATGGCGCATGTCGGCCTGTCGGGCCGCGCCTTCATTCCGCTGCTGTCGAGCTTCGCCTGCGCCGTGCCCGGCATCATGGCGACGCGCACGATCGACGATGAGAAGGACCGGCTGACCACGATATTGATCGCGCCGCTGATGACCTGCTCGGCGCGGCTCCCGGTCTATACGCTGGTGATCGGCGCGCTGATCCCCAACACGAGGGTGCTGCCGCTGGTCGGGCTGCAGGGGCTGGTGATGTTCGGCCTGTATGTGCTCGGCATCGTCGGGGCGTTCGTCGCGGCGCTGGTGCTGCGGCGGACGGTGACCAAGGGCGCCTCGTCGGGCTTCATGATGGAGATGCCGAAATATCAATGGCCGCGGCTTGGCGATGTGCTGATCGGGCTGTGGAGCCGTGCCGTCATCTTCCTGAAGCGCGCGGGCACCACCATCGCGCTGACGGTCGTGCTGCTCTGGGCGCTGGCGAGCTATCCGGCCGCGCCGGCGGGGCAGAAGCAGAGCGAATATTCGATCGCCGGACGAATCGCTTCGGGCATCGAGGTCGTCGTGAAGCCGATCGGATTCAATCATGACATCGCGCTCGCCCTGCTGCCGGCGATGGCCGCGCGCGAGGCAGCGGTCGGGGCGATCGCGACGGTCTATTCGATCGACAATCCCGAGGAGGTGGCGGGCGAGACCAAGCTGGCGGATCGCCTGCGCGGCCGCTGGAGCCTGCCGACAGCACTCGCTTTCCTGATGTGGTTCGTCTTCGCGCCGCAATGTATTTCGACCATCGCCGTTACCCGACGGGAAACGAATGGGTGGAAGTGGCCGGCCTTCATGGTTGGCTATTTGTTCGCGCTCGCCTACATCGCTGCAGGGGCGACCTATTGGGCCGCTATCGGACTCGGTTTGTAGGAAGAAACATATGGCGGGCAGCGTCAACAAGGTCATTCTCGTCGGCAATCTGGGGCGCGACCCCGAAAGCCGCTCCTTCCAGAATGGCGGCAAGGTGGTGAACCTGCGTATCGCCACTTCGGACAGCTGGAAGGACAAGAACACCGGCGAGCGCAAGGAAAAGACCGAATGGCATTCGGTCGCGATCTTCAACGAAGGTCTGGCGAACGTCGCGGAGCGCTATCTGCGCAAGGGCAGCAAGGTCTATATCGAAGGCGCGCTGCAGACCCGTAAGTGGCAGGACGCCCAGGGCCAGGACAAATATTCGACCGAGATCGTGCTGCAGGGCTTCAATTCCGTGCTGACCATGCTCGATGGCGCGCCCGGTGGCGGCGGCGGCGGTGGCGGCTTTGGCGGCGGCCAGCGCGACGATTTCGGCGGCAATGACGATTTCGGCGGCGGATCGTCGGGTGGCTTCGGCGGCGGCGGCGGAAGCCGTGGCGGCGGCGCTCCGGCGAATCGCGGCAGCAGCAGCTTTGCGGACGATCTCGACGACGACGTGCCCTTCTGACCGTCTCGCGCGTTCACCCCTCATGAACGACGTTTCTCCGGCCGGTTCGGCCGCTCCTTCGGGCTGGCTGATCGACGAGGCGGCGCGTGCCGAGGCTTTGGCCGCGCATGATTTCGAATCGCTGCGCGACCATGACGGGCTGAGCCAGATCACCGACTTTGTCGCGGCCTTGTGCGACGCGCCGATCGCGCTGGTCAGCCTGGTCGAGGAACGCCGCCAGACCTTCCTCGCCCGCACCGGGCTGGAGGCGACCGAGACGCCGCGCGAGACCAGCTTCTGCGCCTTCGCGATGCGCGGGACCGAAATCATGGTCGTGCCCGACGCGACCCGGGACCAGCGCTTTGCCGACAATGCGCTGGTCACCGGCGATCCTTATATCCGATTCTATGCCGGCGCTCCGCTCGTTTCGGACGACGGCGTGCCGCTCGGTTCGCTCTGCGTGATCGACACCGTGCCGCGCGACGGATTGACGTCATTGCAGCATATGGGGCTCATGACCCTGGCCGAAGCGGTGATGGCCCGGCTGCGCGACAGCCGCGATGCGGCCGCATGGCGCGAGACCGAGAACGCCACCCACCGTGCGCTCAACGAAAGCCACAACCGTTTCCGTGTGCTCGCCGATGCCATGCCGCAGATGGTGTGGTCGACCCTGCCCGACGGCTATCACGATTATTACAATGCGCGCTGGTACGAGTTTACCGGCGTGCCCGAAGGCTCGACCGACGGCGAGGAATGGAATGGCATGTTCCACCCCGAAGATCAGCCGCGCGCCTGGGAGACCTGGCGTCACTCGCTCGCGACGGGTGATCCCTATCAGATCGAATATCGCCTGCGCCGTGCGGATGGCGCGTATCGCTGGACCCTGGGCCGCGCGCTGCCGTTGCGCGACGAATCGGGCGCGATCGTCCGCTGGTTCGGCACCTGCACCGACGTGCATGAGCAGAAGGAAGCGAGCGAGGAACGCGAGGTGATCGCGCAGGAGCTGAGCCACCGCATCAAGAATATCTTCGCTGTGATCGCCGGGCTGGTCGGATTCGCCGCCCGCACCAAGCCCGAGCTGGCCGGCATCGCCGAGGACCTGCGCGAGCGGATCACCGCGCTTGGCCGGGCGCATGATTTCGTCCGGCCGCACAGCGCGAATTCGCGCCCGGCGGTGTCGCAGAACAGCCTGCACGGCCTGCTGGGCGAGCTTTTCCGCCCCTATCAGTCGGCCGATCTGGAACGGATTGCCATCAACGGCACCGATGTCGAGATCGACGACCGTTCGGCGACCCCGCTCGCCCTGCTGTTCCATGAGCTTGCCACCAACGCGACCAAATATGGCGCCCTGGTCAACGATGCCGGACGGATCACGCTCGATATCGCCGCCATGGATGCCGGCATCACACTGCGCTGGACTGAAACCGGCGGGCCGCCGGTGACGTCACCGGAAGCGATGAAGGGTTTCGGATCGCAGCTGATGGAAATGAGCGCGGTGCGGCAACTCGGCGGCAAGATTACCCGCGACTGGATGCCGGAAGGACTGGTGGTGACGATCGAGGTGCCCGAACGCGCGTTCAGCCGCCGCTGATCTCGCGATCGAGCAATACGAGGTCATCATTGGCCGCGTCGCCGTGCGGCGTGCCGGCACTGGCCATTGCCGCTGCCGCCAGGATCGCCGCTTCGGAGAAGGGCTTGCGGATGTAGCCGAGTGCGCCCTTGGCGGTGCCGATCTGCGCTGGATTGGCGGTGACGAAGATCACTTTCACGCCGTAATCGCGCGCGAGCGTCGCGGCGAGGTCCGGGCCCGTGGGTCCGTCGCGGAGATTCACGTCGATCAGGGCGAAATGACAATCATCGGCGGCCTCGATCGCGCCGAGACGATCCGCCGCAATCGCCTTCACATGATAGCCGGCGTCGGTCAGGATCCGCTCGAGATCGAGCGCCACGAAAATCTCGTCTTCGACAATAAGGGCGGTAGTCGGCATGGAGTCCTCGGAAACTTCCTGCCGCAAACACGCGAAGGGACCGAAGAGTTCCTGATCGACATCAATTCCTGAGCAGGAACACCGCATGCTCGGCGAAGAAATTGGCCGCCGCCGAGGTCGTGCGCTTGTCGCCGGACAGGAACCACGCCCCCTCCACCGTGATGCCGCGCTCTTTCACAAAGCCCCGGAAATCGTCGATCGTGACGTGGTGGATGTTGGGCGTGTCGTACCATTGCTCGGGCAGCAGCCGGGTCACCGGCATCCGTCCGCCCCACATCAGCGAGGTTCGTCCGCGCCAATGCGCGAAATTGGGGAAGGAGACAAAAGCGCGCCGGCCGATCCGGAGCAGATGATCGAGCACCACATCCGGCCGCCGCGTCGTCTGCAGCGTCTGGCTGAGGATCGCATAGTCGAAGCTGGCCTCGGGATAGTCAGCCAGATCCGAATCCGCGTCGCCCTGGATTACCGATAATCCGCGCGAGACCGCCGCGGCGACATTGCCCGCATCCAGCTCCAGCCCGCGCGCGTCGACACCTTTCGCGTCGCGCAGCACCGCCATCAGCGCGCCGTCGCCGCATCCGACATCGAGGATACGGCTGCCCGGCGCGACATTGTCGGCGATGACGGCAAGGTCGGGGCGGAGGCTCATGTCGCAGCCCCGTACACGTCGGGAAAGTAGCGCTGCATGAACAGCGTCGTATCGGTCACCCGCTCCCAGCCAAGCGCTTCGTAGACGCCGTGCGCATCGCGCGTGCCGAGGATCCAGCGCCGTAGCCCCTGAAGCTCGGGCAGCGCCTGCAATTCCGCCACCATCGCGCGGGCGATGCCCTGGCCTCGATGCGCCTCGAGCACATAGACATCGGCGAGATAGGCGAAGGTCGCGCCGTCACTCACCACGCGCGCGAAACCGATCTGCGCATCGCCGTCGAACGCGCCGACGCAGTACGAGCCGTTGATCGCCCGATCCACCAGGTCGCGCGGGATGCCGGCCGCCCAATAGCTCCGGACGAGATAGGCGTGGATCGCCTCGACCTGCATCTCGGCGCGATCGGTCGTCAGCCGGAAGCCGATCATGCGCCCGCCCTCAGAAAACCGTCGATCACCCGGTTCATGCCGGGCGAATCGAGCAGGAAGGCGTCGTGGCCGAACGGGCTGTTCAGCTCGACGAAACTGACCGGGGCGCCCGCCGCGTTGAGCGCATGGACGATCGCGCGCGATTCCGAGGTAGGATAGAGCCAGTCGGTATCGAAGCTGATCAGGCAGAAGCGCGCCTTGCTCGCACGGAAAGCGTTCGCGAGCTGCCCGCCATGTTCCTCGGCAAGGTCGAAATAGTCGGTCGCCCGGGTGATGTAGAGATAGGAATTGGCATCGAACCGGTCGACGAAGCTGATCCCCTGGTGGCGCAGATAGCTTTCCACCTGGAAATCGGCGTCGAAGCCGAAGCTTTTGGCGCTGCGCGTCTGCAGGCGGCGGCCGAACTTCTCGGTCAGCCCCGCTTCCGACAGATAGGTGATGTGCGCCGCCATGCGCGCGACCGCGAGGCCGGCCGCGGGAGGGTCGCCCGTTTCGTAATAGTCGCCGCCGCGCCAGTTCGGGTCGGCCATCACCGCCTGGCGGCCGACCTCGTGAAAGGCGATGTTCTGCGCCGTGTGCCGCGCGGCCGACGCGATGACGATCGCCGCCCTGACCCGATCCGGGAAGGTCGCCGACCAGCTCAGCGCCTGCATGCCGCCCATCGAGCCGCCGATCACCGCCGCGAGCCGATCGACGCCGAGATGATCGAGCAGCATCGCCTGCGCCCGAACCATGTCGCGGATGGTGATGACCGGAAAGCCCATGCCCCAGGGCTTGCCGGTCGCCGGATTGACCGTCGCCGGGCCCGAGGAGCCGGTGCAGCCGCCGAGAACGTTGCTGGAGATGATGAAATGACGATCGGGATCGACCGGCTTGCCGGAGCCGACCAGCCGGGTCCACCAGCCGGGCTTGCCGGTGATCGGGTGGTTGCTCGCGACATTCTGGTCACCGGTCAGCGCGTGGCAGATCAGGATCGCGTTGCCGCCGTCCGGCGCGAGTGTGCCATAGGTTTCGTAGGCGATATCGACCGGCGACAGCAGCGCGCCACCATCGAGCCGTAGCGGCCCGGGCAGGGTGACATGGCGATCCAGCCCAAAGCGCGCATCGTCCGACATTGACGCGGCGTTAGGCCGCGATGCGCCCCCGTTCAAGCGTTGGCGTTCAAGCGAGATGCGCGGCCATGATCGCCTCGGCCGCCATCCGCCCGGTCTGCGCGCCGCCATTCATATAGCCCGGATAGGCATCCGACAGATGCTCACCGGCGAACTGGAGCCGCCCCGCAAGGGCGCGGTGCTTCGGCCCGCTTTCGCCCTCGACCCAGATCAGCTCGCCGAAACGGGTGAGCTGGCCGGGCCGGAAATTGACATAGGCGCCGAGCGTCAGCGGATCGCGATGCCAGCCGGTGCGCCGCACCACGCCGCTCATCGCCGCGCCGAAGCCCGGCACGCCGCCCTCCGCCATGGTCGCGAAGCGGCGCGCGAGCTGGTTCGGGTCCATGGCATCAGCAGCGGTTACCTCGTCGCCGCCAAGGAACCAGGTCCAGACGCTGCCGGCATCGGTCGCCGGTCGAATGCCGCCGTCCCAGCCCAGCGCGGCACCGGCCAAAGCGTCGGTCTGCCACAGCTCGCCACCGCGCCCCATCGGCCCCTCCCAGGGGCGTGACGTCATGACGGCCTGAACCTTCTCGTTATACCCCAGGTCCACCTCGGCGATGAAGCGGCGCCACAAGGGCGGCAGCGGCACGCGGAAGTCGATCTGGCGCATCAGCGGCGCGGGTACCGCGACGATCACCGCACCGGCAGTGACTGACGTGCCGTCGAGAAAGGTCAGGCGCGCGCCGGCGCCATGCGTGTCGATCCGCAACAGCCTTTTGCCGGTTTCGACACGGTTGCCGAGCCTTGCCTGCATCGCCGCGATCAGCGCGCCGCTGCCGCCGTCGATCAGATAGCGCTCGTCGCTGTGGCTGAGCACATCGACTCGCTCGCCATCGACCGTCGGCAGGTTGAACACCAGCTCGATTGCCGAGGCCTGGCCAGGCTCCACGCCATATTCGGTGCGGCTGGTCGCCTCCATCAACTGGCGTACCCAGGGCTGGGGCAGCTTGTCGGCATGCTTGTCGAGGTAACCGCTGATCGAGAGGCGATCGAGTTCCCGCGCGGTCCGTTCATAAGCCTTGTCGAGACGATCCGAATCCAGCGCGATCTGCGCGGCGATCGGGCGGAGCGCCTCGGCAAGCGCGGCAGTCGACAGCACCGCGCCATTGGCAAGCACCAGGGTGCGATGCGCCTCGCCCTTGCGATCGATCAGGCCGATATCGAACGCCTTGGCCAGCTTGTGCATGTCGTCATGGTCGGAATTGACCAGCTGGCCGCCGATCTCCATCGGCGCGCCGTCCGCCGGCCGGTGCGTGAACATGCGCCCGCCGAGACGCGGCCGCGCCTCATAGATGCGCGCGTCGATCCCGGCCTGGGTGAGGCGCCACAAAGCGGTCAGCCCGGCGATGCCGCCGCCGATGATCGCGACCGGGCCATGGATCGGCGCGGCGCGCAGCGGACGCGGCACGGCGGCGACGAGACCGGCCGCACCGATCGCCTTGAGCAAGGCGCGGCGGCTCAGCCCCGGCGATCCTTCGACCGGCGGCTTCTCCCCCGCTGCCGCCAGATTCATCCGGCGCGCCGCTTCCAGCGCTCCCCAGAAAGTCGAACTGCCCCGCATCCAGCTTTCCCCTGCTTTCGCATTTCCTAGCAGGAGTACGGCAGAGCGCCAGCTTGCCTTAGTGAAAGCCATGAGCCATGCGGGCGGCCATGCTTCCCTTCGCTCGTATAACCATCATCGGCATCGGCCTGATCGGCTCCTCGATCGCGCATGCCGTCCGCGCCCAGATGCCCACGGTGCGGCTGACCGGCTATGACGCCGATGGCGAGGTCCGCGCGATCGCCGACCGGCTCCAGCTGTTCGACGACGTGACCGACACGGCCGGCGCATCGGTGATCGATGCCGATCTGATCATCCTGTGCGTGCCGGTGGGTGCGATGGGTTCGGTGGGGGCGGAGATCGCCGCCGACCTGCCAGCCGATGCGGTCGTCAGCGATGTCGGGTCATGCAAGGAGGATGTCGTACGCGCGCTGGCCGAAGCGCTGCCTGGCGCAACGGTCATCCCGGCGCATCCCGTCGCAGGCACCGAGCGCAGCGGCCCGGAGGCGGGTTTCGCCACGCTGTTCCACAAGCGCTGGTGCATCGTGACGCCGCCAGAGGGCGCCGATCCGGTCGCGATCGAGCGCGTCAGCGAATTCTGGCGCCGGCTGGGCGCCGAGGTGGAGACGATGGAGCCCGGCCATCACGACCGTGTGCTCGCCATCACCAGCCATCTGCCGCACCTGATCGCCTACACCATCGTCGGCACCGCCTCCGACATGGAGGAGGTGACGCGCAGCGAGGTGATCAAATATTCGGCCGGCGGTTTCCGCGACTTCACGCGCATCGCCGCGTCCGACCCGACCATGTGGCGCGACGTGTTCCTCGCCAATCGCGAGGCGGTGCTCGACATGCTGCAGCGCTTCTCCGAGGACCTGTCGGCGCTGCAGCGCGCGATCCGCTGGGGCAAGGGCGACGAATTGTTCGACCTGTTCACCAAGACAAGGGCGATCCGGCGCGGCATCATCGAGCAGGGCCAGGACGATCCGGCCCCCGATTTCGGCCGGACGCACGAATAGCCCTAGATATCGAGGGCATTGATCGCTTCGTGTACCCGGCGCTCGGCCTCGGCGCGGGGCAGGCCGGGCGGGATCGGCTCACCAAAGCGGAAGGTCACCACGCCGGGCAGCTTGGGGCCGCGCTTCGGCCACACCTTGCCGCTGTCGATCGCGACCGGGATCACCGGGATCTTGAGCATCTGGTAAAGGCCGGCAAAACCCGCACGCAGCGGCGGCTGCTCGCCCGGCGGCACTCGCGTACCTTCCGGAAAGATCAGGATCGAGCGCCCCAGCGCCAGCTCGGCCTGGCCCTCGCGTACCATCCGCCGCAGCGCACCGGCCGAGGCCTCGCGATCGACGACGATGACGCCATAGCGTCGTGCCGCCCAGCCCCAGACCGGAATCGAGGCAAGTTCCTGCTTCATCACGATCGCCGGGGTGCGCAGCAGCCGGCCGAGTTCCAGCGTCTCGTACATCGCCTGGTGCTTGGCGGCGTAGATCACCGGGCCGGGGGCGAACAGATTGCCCTCCACCCGACGATGGATGCCCAGGATATACTCGGTCGCCCAGCCGTGGAACTTCGTCCACAAATGGGTGTGAACGATCAGCGCCTTGCGGCCGAACAGCGCCGTGACCGGCGTGAGCAGCACGATCGGGACCGAAATGCCGTAAAAGACGATCATGAACAGGATCGTCCGGAACCAGATCATGCGCCGATCCCCAGCCAGAGCGCCACGCGGCGCAGCAGCAGCTTGTTATATTCGGCGACCAGCAGGCCGAAGCGCGGTTTGCTCGGCACGCCATCGCCCAGCACCGCGACATCGCCGTCGAGCGCGTTGGTCAGCTCGAGCCGCGCCCGGGCGAGGTGCCAGTCCGAGGTGACCAGACGCACCGATTTATAATGATGCCGCTTCACCCAGTCGGCCGTCTCCTCGGCATTGGAGCGGGTGTCGACCGCCTCGCGGCCGAGATCGATACAGCAGGCGAACAGCGACGGCGCCTCGCGATATTCGTGCGCCAGCTCGACCGGCCGCACCTCGGGCGCGACGCCGGTCACGAGCATGCGCTTCGCGGCACGCGCCTTGAGCAGCACGATACCGCGGTCGATCCGCCCCGCGCCACCGGTCGGCACCACGATCGCGTCGGTTGTCGCATTCTCCAGCGGCTTGGGCATGGCGAGCAGGAACAGCCCAAAGCCCGCGGCCCAGAGCAGCGCCAGCACGCCAAGGGTGCGCATGATCACAGAATCCGCCTCAGTGCACCGAGCACCGCAAGCCGCGCCGCATAGGTCGCTAACAGGGCGAAGGCGAGCGGAAGCATGGAGAGCAGAATCCAGTCGCGCGTCGACAGTTGCAATCCGCCGAGCAAGTCCGACCCCAGGGTCGCGAGCTGCAACCCGACCAGGACCACCATCCCAGCCGCGACCAGCGTGCCCAGCGCCCCGCCGAACAAGGTATCGAGCGCAATCCGCCGCTGGAACAACCGCGCGACCTGGATGTCGGTCGAGCCGAGCATGTGCAGCACCTCGATCGTGTCGCGGTGAGTCTCGAGCCCGGCGCGCGCGGCCAGGATGACGACGGCCCCGGTGGCGGCCGCCATCAGCGCGACCAGCCCGGCGGCGAGCCAGGTGACCATGTTCATGAAATTGCTGACCGGCGACATCCAACTTTCGTGCCGGTCGACCCGGGCCGCCGGCGCGACCGCCTGCACGGTGCTCGTCACCCGGGCGACGGCGGCGTCGTTGGCGATGCCCAGGTCGACGTCGATCATCGCCGGCACCGGCAGATCGGGATCGGCGCCGTCCGGCCCGAGCCAGGGGCCGAGCAGCTTGGCGAGCTCGGCACGGTTCACCTCGACGGCGCGCGACACCTCGGGCAGGCCGCGCAACGCAGCCAGCGCCTTTGCCGTCTGGTCTTCGCGGGCGCGATCGGCCGGCTCGACGATCTGGACCGTCAGTCGCCCCGCCAGCTGCCGGTCGAGCAAGGTCGCGGCACTCAGCGTGCCGAGTCCCAGCGCGGCCGCCAGTACCGTCAGGAACAGCATGATCGCCATGATCCACATCATCGCGCGCGTGCCCCGGCTCTCGTCGAGCAGGCGGCGATCCGCGGCGGAGGCGATCAGCCGGACGCTCATTCGGACTCGGCCGGTGGCGGTGGGAAGCGTAGCGATCCCGTTGGATCGAGCAGGCGCCCCTTGTCGAGCCGCATCATGTGCGCATTGGGGATGCGCCCGAGCAGGTGGAAATCATGAGTCGCGACGACGACCGTGGTGCCCAGCCGGTTGAGCGAATCGAACAAATGGAGCAATCGTTCGGCCATATCGGGATCGACATTGCCGGTCGGCTCGTCGGCGACGAGGATTTCGGGTCGGCCGATCACGGCCCGGGCGATCGCCACGCGCTGCTGCTCGCCGCCCGACAGTGTCTGCGGCCTGGCCTGGACCCGGTCGGACAGGCCCACCCAGGCGAGCATCTCGCGCACCGGCGCCTCGACATCGCTTTCGGGAACGCCGGAAACGCGCAGGGGCAGCGCGATATTGTCATAGGCTGAAAGGTGCGGGACGAGCCGGAAGTCCTGGAACACCACGCCGATCCGTCGCCGGAAACCGGGCAAGCGCTTGCGCGGCAGGGTCACCGCATCCTCGCCGAACAGCCGGATCATCCCGCGGGTCGGGCGCTGCGAGAGATAGAGCAGCTTCAGCAGCGACGTCTTGCCCGCGCCGCTCGCTCCGGTGAGAAAATAGAAGGAGCCGGTCGACAGCGTGAAGCTGACGTCGGACAACGTCTCCTGGTCCGTGCCGTAGCGCAGCCCCACATTCTCGAACTGGACGATATTCGCCATTACCGGCGCAACGCTCGCTTCATTACTGATGCCCCGCCACCGCCATCGCACGTTCGGGGCGCGCGCCACAAGCGCGGGCGTGAGGGCGCCGACCCGAAAGGCTTGCCACGGGCCGCTGGTGCGTGCTTAGATTCGGGACAGGCGCGGCGCGGTCCGCGGCGCCGGAAGCGGCCAAGATGATCCTCGAATGCACCCAATGCCGGACTCGTTACCTCGTACCCGATTCGGCGATCGGGTCCGAAGGACGGACCGTGCGGTGCGCGAGCTGCAAGCATAGCTGGTTCCAGCCTGGCCAGGTGCTCGATCTGGTCGCCCGGGCAGAAGCCGGCGGTACGGCATCGCCACGCCCCGCCCCGACCCCGGCGCCCCCTCCACCGCCCGATGTCGAGATCGCACCACCCGGCACGGCGCCGGATTACGACGCCTTCGCGCATCAGCCGCCCTTCCGACCGCGCCGCAACCCGGCAAAGCGCTGGACCATGGCGGCCTTTGCGGCCGGCTTCGCCATGCTGGTGGGCGCTGCCGCCATCCTCTATTCGGGCGCGCCCGGCCTCGCCAAGCAGTTCGGCCTGCCGATCGGCACCCCGCCGACGCCGCTCAAGATCGTCAACAACCCGATCGACCGGCGCGACCTGGCCAATGGCAGCGAGATGTTCGCGATCAGCGGCAGGGTGGTGAACCCGACCGACCAGCGCCAGCCCGTCCCCGACATCCGTGTAGAGCTGAAGGATGCGCAGAACCGGCTGGTCTATAGCTGGACGATCAGGCCCGAGACGATGTCGCTGGCCCCGCACGGTACGGTCGAGTTCAACAGCGCGAAGCTCGACGTGCCGGTCAATTCGAAGCAGCTGGTGCTGAGCTTTTCCGGCGAATCCGCCAACTGACCAGCGCGAAGCGGCTGCCGTGCAGCAGCGTGGCCGCGACCATGCCGATGCCCGAGGCATAGACCAGCCCGGTGAGCCCCCAGCCGAGATGGATCAGCCCCCAGCCAGCCCCGCCCGTCACCAGGAAGAAGGCGATGATGCTGTTGCCTCCGGCCACGACCTGATCGCCGAGCGAACGGAGTGCATAGACGAACACCACCTGAACCCCGTCGAACAGGATGAAGGGCGCCCATAAAGGCACCATCGCCAGCGCGAGCAAATGCACCTCCTCGGTCGCCGGGAACAGCGCGACGATAGCCGCGCTTCCTATCACCAACAGCAGGGCGAGCAGCCCGGTGAGCAGCGCCGCGATCGACGCTGCGATCACCGTGCGCGGAAGGGCCTGGCGCGGCACGCCTTCTCCCACCGCATTGCCGACGCGCACGCCCGCTGCCGATCCCAGCCCGAGCGCCACGGAAAAGGTGACATTGTGGATCGAGAAGACGATCTGGAAGGCATGCGCCGCCGCGTCGCCGAGCCGGGTGGACAGCGCGATCAGGATCGAAAAGCCGGCCAGCTCGAGCCCCGAAGCGATCGCCGGCACCACGCCGAACGCCGCCAGCCGCGCCGCGCCGGCCGGAACGCTTCGCCATGCCGCGAGCGACAGGTCATGCACCCCGCGCAGCTTCGCCCGCGGCAATGTCCAGGCAGCACCGATCATCCCGAAGGCGCCGATCGCCGAGGCGATCGCTGTCGCCGCCGCTGCCCCGACAGCACCAAGCGCGGGCAACCCGAGATGACCGCCCGACAGCGCCCAGGCCAGCACCGCGTTGATCGGGAGGATCGCGAGATTGACCGTCGTCACCCGGCGCGGGCGGCTGACTCCTTCCAGGAAGAAGCTGGCCGCCACGATGATCAGCTGGAACGGGAAGCAGAGCGCCATCACCTGCACGACGCGCGCCGATCGGGGGACGAGTCCCTCCGCCACGCCCATGCCGGCGAGCATCGGCGCCGCGAAGAGCAGCAGCACAAGCCCCGCCGCGCTGCCCAGCAGCAGGGCGAGCAACAAGCCTTCGCGCAGCACCGCCCCTGTGCGCTCCAAATCGCCAGCGCCATCGGCGCGCGAGGCATGGACCAGTACCCCCGACAGGGCAGCGAGACCGGCGACGATCGCGACGAAGGTCAGCGAGCGGCTCGCGCCCAGGGCAGCGACCTCCTCGGTACCGACCAGCCCGACCACCACCACATCGGTGACGTGCAGGATCGTCCAGTTGAGGCTGGTCAGCATCACCGGCCAGGCGAGTCCCAGGATTCGCCGGGTTTCGTCTCCGATCGGATAGGAAGGGGCGATACCGCGCATCGCGTCCTGCTAGCTGTGATCTTTCGATAGGTTGTTCATCCGGTTCTGTCCGAGCAGACTGAGGTTGCGAAGCTTCAGCTGTCAGGAGGAA
>NZ_JBXASH010000010.1:0-154745 GCF_058809095.1 Sphingomonas sp. GW821-FHT10F11 | reverse complement strand
AGCAGCCCGGTAGCTCGTCAGGCTCATAACCTGAAGGTCACAGGTTCAAATCCTGTCCCCGCAACCAACGTCAAACCCGCAGGCCCCTAGCCTCGCGGGCTTTTTTGTACCCCCAACTCACCACAAAATGTCAGCGACCCTACTGACATTTACAACAACCATAGCCCGCAAAGCCCCCGCTTCGCGGGCTTTTTTGCGTCTCCAAACCAACGCTCAAAATGTCAGCGAACCGCATGACATTTTGCCGCGCGCGACGCTCGATTCAAAACATCAACATACGTGACTAGAACCAACATTCCGACGGTCACAATCGCCGGCGCTCTTTCTCAATGTCCGTTCTCACGATCCCAGCAAATCGAGCTGGGCTTCGTCTTCACCCCCGTCGAAGGTCGACAGGGTCACCCCGATCAGCCGGATTCCCGCCCGCAGCGGATACAATGTCCGCACCAGCGCGACCGCCGTCTCGTGCAGCGTCTCGCGGTCGTTCACCGGCGCGTTCCGCGTTCGGCTGCGCGTCACCGTCTGGAAATCAGCATAGCGGCATTTCACCGTCACCGTCCGCCCGCGCCCGCCCGATTTCTCGCACCAGGCCCATACGTCATCGGCCATCGCCCGCACGCCCTCTTCGACCTGTTCGGGCGTCTCGCGGTCCTCGGTATAGGTCGTCTCCGAGCCCGAGGATTTGCGGGGCCGGTCGGGATTGACGATCCGGTCGTCCTCGCCCCGCGCGATCGCGTGGTACCAGGTGCCTGCCTTGCCGAAATGCGCCTGCAGGAACGCCATTTCCTGCGCGCGCAGATCGGCGCCGGTGAAGATGCCCAGCCGGTTCATCTTCTCCGCGGTCTTCGGGCCGACACCGTGGAATCGCCCGACCTCGAGCTTCTCGACGAACGCCGCGCCCGCGCCCGGCGTGATCACGCATTGCCCATTGGGCTTGTTCTGGTCCGAGGCGAGCTTGGCGAGGAACTTGTTGTAGGAAACGCCCGCTGACGCCGTCAGCCCCGTCGTCTCGAAGATCCGCGCCCTTATCTCCGCCGCCGTCTCCGTCGCGGAAGGGAGCCCGCGCAGATTCTCGGTCACGTCGAGATAGGCCTCGTCAAGCGACAGCGGCTCCACCAACGGCGTATAGTCGAGGAAGATCGCCCGGATCTGCTGCGAGACGGCGCGGTACACGTCGAAGCGCGGCGGCACGAACACGAGTTCGGTACACCGCCTGAGCGCCGTGACCGACGGCATCGCGGATCGCACCCCGAATCGCCGCGCCTCGTAACTCGCCGCCGCGACGACGCCACGCCCGCTCGGGCTGCCCACCGCCACTGGCCGGCCGCGCAGGCTGGGGTCGTCGCGCTGCTCCACCGACGCGTAGAAAGCGTCCATATCGACATGGATGATCTTGCGGGTCACGGCGCGGCTTACTCAGCATGATTTCGGCCAAGGGACCAGCCGCACGCTCGACAGGTGCGCGCGAGCCGCCTAAATCCTGCCGCGGGGCAGGGGGTAATATGCGAAAATACTGGAAGATTCTGGCGCTGGCAGCGCCCCTCTTCGTTCAACCCGCAAGGGCGGCGCCGGCGGATTTTCCAGTCTGTGACGGCTATGGCGCGCCGACCACGAAGGCGGACGGCATGACGACCGCGGACCGCCTGTTCGGTCTGACGGCCGCCAGCACCGATATTCGCAAGGGCAGCGCCACCATCTTCCCGGGCAAGGGCATCGCCGCCTGCGACGCGGCGCTGGCCGATCCGGCGCTACTACCTGCCTTCGCGCTCCGTCGCGCCCATCTGCTCCAGGCAAAGGCCTTGCATCAGATCGCCGGCACCGACGCTGCCGGCGCGCTCGAATCGCTGACGGCGTCGGACGCGGTCGGCGCGGGCATGAGCAATCGCTATTTCAGCGACAGTGTGGCGTTGGGCAATCGCATGGTGCGGGCCTTCGCTCTGTCCACTCTCGCCCGGAAGCTGGATGCATTCGCAGAGGCCGACGCGGTTTCCGCGGCGCGCCCCTATTCGCCGTCGACGCTGCAGGCCGCCTTCAGTCTGCGGATGCAGATCGATCCCGGTCTCGACGCGCAACTGGCGCAGATGAAAGCCGCGGCGCCGGTCAATCCGGAATTGCTATCGCCCTATTTCTGGACGGCGATGGCAAGCGGCAGGTTCGATCTCGCTGCCCAGGTCGGCGGACAGATCGATTTCGATCTTCCTGCCACCCGCGGCAACTGGGTCATCGTGGGTGCCGACCAGCAAAAATATGACATGATCCGGGATCGGGCAGTGCTGGCCGGCGGTTACGCCTATGCGCTGGTCGCTACCGGCCGGATTCCGGCCGCCAAGGCTGTGCTCGCGGCTGCGCGGCAGGATATCGAGGCGGCAAGGGCCCGCCCGCCTGAGCCGGAACCGGGCCGCAAGATTTCGCGCGCGGTCGCGACCGATTATGGATGGCGGGTCGCGGCGGCCAACGACGCAGCTACCTCATTGGCGCAATGGGAATGGGCAGCATCCTTCCGCGAAGGGATCGCGGCCAGGACGCCGGAGGACCTCGGCGCCGGCTTCAAGACCCTGTCCGAACGAGAGACCAGGCCGTCGCCTCTGTTGATCTCGGTGGACTTGCTCGCGCACCTCCCGGCCCCGGTGGCGGCCGATGCCGCCGAACGGGATCGGCTCGTCGCGGAAATCCGTCAGCGCTTCGACGCGACCCGCCGATCGGGTCTGAAGTTGTCGCTCGCCGATATGAGGGAGGCGCTGCCCCGCCCCGAGACCGCGGCGATGCAGCCGAAGGTCAAGCGCGCAGGGGACGGCTATTTCCTCAGCGACAACGGCTTTTCCCAACGGCGGCTCGATGACCCGGACGTACGCACGGTCCGCTTCGCGCACGCCGTGGCGAGCAAGGCGACGGTGGAGGAACTGGCGCTGCTCAGCGCTGCGACCCTGGCCCGGCGCGAAGGCAAGGACGGAATATTGCTGTTGTCGCGCCGCACGTCGCAACGGGTGATGACATTTCAGGGAGCCCCGGCTGAGGATGGCACGCCGAGCGGCAACGAAGCCTCGATCAATGTCGTCTTCGTCACGATCGGCGCCGTGCCTGCCCGCTACACCGACTATAGCTGGCGCGTGCTCAAGGTCGCGGCGATCATCGACGCGCTCTCTCCGCGCTATCCAGCGCAATAAGCGGGTCGGCGATCCGGCAGGTCAGCTATAACGCTCCTCGGTCCAGGGATCGCCGCGCCTATGGTAGCCGTTGACCTCCCAGAACCCCGCCTTGTCCGCGGCCAGGAAGTCGATCCCCTTGATCCACTTCGCGCTCTTCCAGAAATAGAGATGCGGCACGACCAGCCGCGCCGGCCCGCCATGCTCGCGGGCGAGCGGTTTGCCCTGCCAGCCATGCGCCAGGATCGCGTCGGACGCGGCAAAATCGGCCAGCGGCAGGTTGGTGCTATAGCCGTCATAGCCGTGCAGCAGCACGAAGCGCGCGTCGTCGCCCGGCTGGACCAGGTCGAGCAGGTCGCGGGTCAGCACGCCCTGCCAGTCATTGTCATAACGCGACCAGGTGGTGACGCAGTGGATGTCGGTGCGGATGCCCGTTTGCGGCAGCGCCATGAACGCCTTCCAGTCGAGTGCGACCGGATGGTCGACCAAGCCGCCGACCGTCAGCATCCAGCGCTCGGTCGGCACGTCGGGCTGCTGGCCCAGGTCGAGCACCGGCCAGTCGCGCACCAGATGCTGGCCCGGCGGCAGGCGCTCGGTGTCGGGTCGCGCATTGTGGCCGGTCAGGAACTTGCCCTCGCTCGCCCAGCGCTGCTTCGATCGGGTGAGCTTGCTCGTTTCGGGGACCTCGTCGTCCATCCCGCGCTCCTGTGCCGTGCGCCTCCCCTATAGCACGCGCTTCGCCGGCAGCAGAGCCTTGTCGATCCGCGCGGAGACTCCGACGCTGCGCCCCGCCAGATTGGCGATGGTGAGGCGCACGGCGCTGCCCATCAACTGGGCACTTTCCGACAGGGTCAGGCCGTAATCCTGCTGTAGCCATTGGATCAGCCCGGTGCTCGCCGCCTTCGTCGCCTCGTCGAGCGACCCGGCCTGGCCCAGCACCATGATCTGCGTGGGGGATTCGACACGGGGCGCTCCGATCGAGCGGCCCTTGATCAACTCGACGCTGAACTCGACGTCCATCGACGTCTCCAGCGCATATTGCGACGTCTCGCCGTCGCCCTGCAGCGCATGCGCGTCGCCGAGATAGAGCAGGGCGCCGGGCTGCTGGACGGGCAGATAGATGATATTGCCCGCGACCACTTCGTTGAAGTCCATATTGCCGCCGGTACGGCCGGTATCCCCGGTCGACATCGGCGCCGATCCGAAGCCCGGCGCCACGGCAAGCCCGCCGAGCATCGGCCGCATCGGCACCGACAGGTCCTTGAGTGCCCCCGTCCCCTCCGGAGTGGCCCGGCCCGTCGCCCGGTCGAGCTTCCAGCGCACCGGCTTGCCGAGATCGCCCGCCTTGGCGACCAGGCTCGTGCCGAGCGCCCGCCCGACGATGCTGTCCAGGCTGTCGGCATAGTCGCGATTGGGCGTCAGGCGCTTGATAAGGATGGCCAGCGTATCGCCCGCCACCGCGCCGTCCACATAGAAAGGCCCGGTCTGCGGGTTGCCGAACAGGGCACGCGTGACGCCCGCCGCATCGACCCCGCCCGAATCCACCGTGCTGGTGCGCACCGTGTCGCCGGGCCAGATCGTCAGCACCGGTGCCCGATCGGCGCTGAACAGGTTGGAATAATCGGTCGGCTTGAGGTCGTAGGTCCGGGGCGGGCCGTCCGGCCGCTTGGGCAGGCGCCGCGCGGTGAAGCGATGCCGCGCCCGCGCGCCGGGCGTGTTGGAATCGGCGAAGTCGGCTTCGCCCGACATCGCCGCGCCGTCGCGCATACCGGCATAGCGATATTCGGTGCCCTTCGCGTCGGTCGCGACGAAGCGGAGCCCCTTGCCCTTCGCGTCGCCCCTGACCGGATCCCCGTCCAGCTCGCCGGAGAGCCTGCCTTCCTCGCGGATCAGAGTCATGGTGGAATAGGCCGGGGTGCCCCACATGTCGATGACGACCAGCCAATGCTCGGTCGTCCCGGCGGAGTCCCGGGCATAGGCCGGACTGGTGAGCGACAAGGCGGCAAGGGCGAGCAGGGTCTTCACGTGAATCTCCGGCGCTATCGATTACGTCTGTAGTCGATAGCGCCGATTCAAACCCATGCAAAGCATGTCAGCGCGACTGATCGCCTTCGTAACCCGCGACCAGACCGTCAGGCGGCCGGCTCGATCCGGTAATGGATCGGCTTGAAGCTGCCGCCATTGGAGTCCGGCGCGGAGCAGGCGGTGAGGCCGATGATCAGGTCCGCCGCCGCCCGGAAGGCGATATGGTCCCCGGCCTTGCTGATCGGTGGCAGGACCTTCAACGCGCCCGTCTCGCCGTCAACCGGCACGTTCATGAAGCAGTTGAACGCGGTCGGAATGCGATCCGGTACGATGCCATAGGGCGCCAGCGCCTCTGCGAGATTGCCGAAACAGCCGCGATGCGGCGCGAGATCGTCATAGAGCAACCGAAAGGTATCGGCCGAACAGGGTGTCAGCAGGAAGTCATGCCGGCCCACCACGTCCTCGACAATCTCAAGCAGGACGTTGGACCGGTTCGAATAAAGCTTGTCGCCCGTCGTGAGATAGATGCGCGAGGCATAATCCAGCGTCCGGCCGGACGAGATCACCTCATCCACATCCGTCGCGCTGAACGCCAGCAGGTCAGCCACCTGCTCGCCGCGCGGGTCGATCACCACCAGGGTCTCGCCCTTGCGGAGGTGGAAGGCGGTGCCGCTGCGTTCCGGAATCTCGATCGTGCCGCTCATGCGTCGCCCCCATAGCGGAACGGGCACGCCCAGTCCGCGCCCACCGCACGACCGCTATATTGCCGCGCTTCGCTCGCGTCGCCATGGCGCGCCAGCATGGGGTTGCGCGATCCGGCCAGCGCCTCGTCGCGTACCAGGATCTTCTCGCGCATCCCTTCATAGGTGCCCAGGGTGCGCAGCGTCTCGAACTGGTCGTGCAGGTTGAAGATCATCGCCGGTCGCGCGAAGCGTCGCGCCGGGCGGCTGGCCCGGGGATGCAGCCCGACGATGAAGAAGGCCTCGCCGCCGAAGCTCAGCGAGAAATGCGGATTCTCCGGGTCGGGGCTCACCGCCGGGTCATAGTCCTGGCCGCGCCACACATCCTTGTCGGACAACGACTGCACGCGTTCCCACAAGGCAACCTCGAACAGGCCCTCGGAAAGGTCTTCCGGCCCCTCAAACACCACGGCGAAGCTGCGGAACAGGGCGGGGGCCTCGCGATAGGCGGCGGCGAAGGCGATCAGCCCGTCATGGATGCGCAGATCGTCCCACGCGCTGTCGATCCGGTTGCACGCCAGCACCTGCAAGGTGCCGCGCGCCAGCGCCGCCTTGGCGCCGACACAGGGGAAGCCCGGATCGTCGACCATGGCATGCATCATCGTCTGCAATTCGTCCTGGGCATGGTGCCGCCAGGGGTGAAGGGGGGTGCTGGGCGGGGACATTGCCCCGGGAAGACGCTTCGTCGATCAAGCCGTTCCCGGAATTCATACTGATCGAAAGCAAGCGCAACACGACGAATTGAAACGACATTGGGGCCACCTGCGCTTGGGCGGTTCGGCAGAGTATGACATTTTCCGCGCCATGCCGATGTTTGAACCGACCTCGCGGCCGATGACCGATTATGGCGGATTTCATCAAAGCAACGGCATCTACTGGCGCTTCGTGCCCCAGGATGTCGGGACCTTGTGGGCCGGCCTGTCCGAGGTGAAGGCGCGCGGCATGGCGGTGCGAATCCGCGGGGCCGGCCATTCGATGAACGGGTCCTCGATCCCGCGCTCGGGCGAGGTGCTGATCGAGACCCGGGGCCTCGATTCCTATGTCTTCACCCGTCCGGGCACGATCACCGTCGGCGCCGGCGCGACGATGTGGGACGTGCAGCGCCTGCTCGAACCGCTCGGTTACGAACTGCTCGTCCTCAATGACGGCAACGCGCCCGCGTCGACCGTGGGGGGCTATGTCTCGGCGGGCGGCTTCGGTGCGGAAAGCTGGCGTCACGGCGGCTTCTGGGAAAGCGTCGAGAGCATCGACATCGTCACGCTCGACGGCGCGGTGCGCACGGTGGCGCGGGCCGATCCGCTCTTCGCCTGGCTGTTCGGGTCGATGGGCCAGCTCTGCATCATCGTCTCGGCGACCTTGGCCGTCCGGCCGCGCGCCGGGGGAGACGCCGCCTTCCCGCTCGGCAAGCGCGGGCGCGTGCCGGCCAGCCGTCATAGCTGGGAGAAGACGATCTGGTTCTCCGCCTTCGTGCCGCGCCCGGTCTGGGGCCAGGCCCGGCGCGAGCTGGCGGCGATCGGGGAACGGCATGGCCATTTGTGGCAGGCGCGGCCGGCCTATGCCTATTCGCTGCCCTTTGGCCGCTTCACCCCGCCGCTGATCCATCCCGCGCAGCAGGATCTGGTCGCTGTCGGCATCTGGGGCGAGGCGCCGGAAGGCGGATTCGATCACATGGCGGTCCGCGCGCTCGACGCGGAGTTCACCCTGTGGCTGCGCGCCCATCCGGATTTCCGGCGCTATGCCCAGACCGAGCTTCTCTATCCCGGCTTCGACATCGTCGCTCATTTCGGGCCTGAGTGCTTCGCCCGCTTCCGCGAATGGAAGAACCAGCTCGATCCGTCGGCCCGGCTCGCCCCCGGCCTGCTCGACCTGCCGACTCAGCGCGAAAGTGCGTGACGCACCGCGAGATAGGCCTTGGCCCGATAGGGCAGACCCGGTTCATGGACGAGCTTGATATGGTGTACGCTGCGCTGGAACCGGTCGCCGCCGGCCACGATATCGCCCGCCGCCTGCCAGATGCGTAGCGCCTCGGCCTTGCCCGCCCGGCAGGGGCCATCCTCGATCGCGCGCACCAGGAATCGGTCGAGCAGTTCGCCCGGCGACCGCCCGGTTCGTGACGGCGCGAAATAGGCCTCGAGCCCGATCTTCGGCCGCAGCCCGGGCGTCAGGTCGATGCACAAGGTGACGTCGCCGACTGCCGGCTGATACCTGACCAGCAGCGCCCGCACCGCCGCGACATCGGGATAGCCGATCCGTTCGAGCAGAGTCAGGATCCCGTCCAGCGCGATCTGGTTGATGCAGACCCTGAGGCCTTCGAACGGTCGCGCCCGCATCGCGCCGAGCTGGAAGATCACCGCCTGTGGCGGCAGCGCAGCCCCGATGCCGACCACCGCCTCGATCAGCTCTCCGGGCATCGGCGCATCCGTCAGCGCGGCGCCAGCCTCGGTCACGCCGTCGCGCAATGCCGCGAGATCGCCGGCCGGGTAGAGCGGCCGGCAGAACAGGTTCGGCACCGCCGGCTTGGGCCCGAACAGATCGAACTCGAGCCAGGCATCGTCGATCCGCGCGGCGTCGACCAGATGCCCGAGCGTCCAGACCGATGCCCATTCAGGCTGCAAGCGGTGCGCCGCCGCCAGGGTCGCTGCCCCGTCGCGCGCGCGCACTGCCGAAAGCAGGATATCCGCCTGTGCCGCCGCCTCATGCAGCGGGCATTCGAACCCGAAGGTCTGGCGCACGAAGCCGGCGGGCAGCAGCGCGCCGGTCGCCAGCATC
The DNA here is from genome assembly GCF_058809095.1 of Sphingomonas sp. GW821-FHT10F11. NCBI lineage: Bacteria > Pseudomonadati > Pseudomonadota > Alphaproteobacteria > Sphingomonadales > Sphingomonadaceae > Sphingomonas > Sphingomonas sp. GW821-FHT10F11. Next base: position 146,068 of record NZ_JBXASH010000010.1, on the reverse strand, counting down.
CGCGCGCGCGCCTCCTCCCCCACCAGTTCCAGCGGCACGCTGTCCAGCAACGGCGCCAGATGCTCGGCGAAATCATCCACCCCGGCTCAGCCCGGATCGACAAAGGTCAGCAGCCCGTTCTCGACCAGCAGCGTCGCCAGCACGATCCGGCTCCCGTCGCCGAGGTGCGTGGGCAGGTCGCCGACGCGGAACGCCCGCATCGCCAGGACATGGCGGACCATCGATTCGGCGCGGATCGGCAGTTTCAGCGATCGTCCGGCGAACAACAGCATCAGATCGGCGCCGCCGGCATGGGCGTTGCAGCCCAGTCCCGGCCTGACCTTAAGTATGGTGTCGACGCCGATCGTGCCCAACCGCAGCATGTCCGCACCCGCGCCCTGCCAGTCCCCCTCGCGCGAATGGACGAACTGGTCGGCCAGCGTGTCGAGCGAGCGGGCGAGGTCGTCCGGATGGAGATGCGCCGCCAGCGCCGCGACCATCTCCGGCGCGCGCTTAGCCGCCTCGGCGCGCAAGGCGGAGTCGGTGGCGAAACCCGGGGGCAGCGCCGTCCTCAGCGCCGGGCTCCGTCGTGCCGCCGCGAGCAGCGCATGCACCGCGACCTCGTACCAGGTGACCACCGGCGCCGCGACGGTCAGGTGAAGCGAGGCGCTGTCGCCGGTCATCACCTCATGCACATGCCCGCGCGGCACATAGAGCATGTCGCCCGCGACCAGCCGGATCGTGCGGGAGCCATGCTCGGGCGGCAAGGTCTTCAGGCTCGTCTCATAGGGCAAAGGCCGCTTCAGCCATTCCTCCCGGCCGCGGAACATCACCTCAAGCGGCAGCTCGGCGGCGGGCGAGCGGATCGTCCAGAGCTTCTCACCCTCGACCTGAAGGACGAACACGTCGTGATTGTCGTAATGCGCGCCGAACGCCCGTGCCGAAGGCGGCGTCATGTACAGGTTGATCGCGATGTCGCTGCTCAGCTCCTGCTCCAGACAGGCGGCGAGGCGGCGGATCGCCGGGATATAATGTTTGGTGTTGCCGATGCGGATCGTCGCGCCCTTGCCGATCCTCTTGTAGACTGCTTCGGGCGTCCATGACGATCGCGCCGCCGGCCCAGGCTCCGGTGCCTCCTTGTCCTCCAGATGTCCGCCGATCACCGAGATCGGAAAGTCGGCGCGCCCGCACTGGCTCGCGATCAGGTGATCGACCTGCTCCCGTCCGACCAGCTCGCTGAAATACCCAGGATCGCCGCGCGCGACATACAGCGGCTCGACCTGCCAATGCTTCGTCAGGAAATCGTCGCGCCCGACCGTCCCGAGCAGCCCGGCCAGGCTCCAATCTCTAGTCATAGCTCAGGAAACAGGGCAGCGCCTCGGGCTCGGCAAGGCGGAGCAGGCTGTACGCGATCCCCACCGCGCCGGTGAACAGCCCGGGCGCGAAGATCTTGCCCGGCACGTTCAGCACCAGCCGGAAGCTCCCGTCGCGGCGATAGCGCTCGACGACATAGGCGGCGTCGCGCCGCAGCCCCTCGATCGCCGCCGCGTCGTCCATCGCCAGCGCAAGGTCGAGCTGCATGTCGATCCGCCCCATATTGCCGCAACAGCCATGGTCGACATGGTCGAGGGTGAAGTCGCCCGCCGTCCGCAACGCGCGCTTGGCCTGGTCGAGCAGATCGGGGTCGCGGGTGATGCGGTGCATCGCCAGCCGGTACAGGCCGATGCCCGGCGCGCCGTGGCACCAGGCGGTCTGGAAGGCGGGCGCCTCGGGCGTGCTGCGATAATCGGGATAATTGCCGCGTTCCGCATCGAACAGAGCTTCCTCGAACGCGACATGTGCCATTGCCGCGTCGCGGTATCGCGCGTCGCCGGTCGCGTCATAAGCCCGCATCAGCGCCAGCGCGACGCCCGCCGTGCCGTGCGACGCACCGGTAACCACAATGCCCTCATAGGTCGGCACCAGCCCATCACTATTGCGGCTGGCGAGCAGATGATCGGCGGTCAGCGCGATCGCCGTCACAACGCTAGCATCGCCGCTCACCCGGTGCAGCTTGGCCAGCCCGAGCAGCAGTCCCGCGCTGCCGAAGATCACATCGAACTTGCGGTCGCGCGCCAGCAGGGCGGCATCGATCCGGTCGGTACAGGCGATCGCTGCCTCGATCGCCTCGACGGCAATCTTATGGCCGGGCAGGAAATCGGCGATCGAGGCGAGCCCATAGACCACCGAGCCAAGCCCGTTGCCCCCGCCCACCGTGCCGTAGCGCAGCAGCCCGTCCAGGTCGGTCTCGATCGCGCCCAGCACTGGCCGGATCGCCGCCGCCGCCAGATCGGCCAGCGCCGCGTCGTCCCCTATCTTCGCCGCGCCGGCGAGGAAGAAGGCCAGCCCCATCGACCCGCTATAGAGATTGTAGGAGATCGGCTTGAACTGGAAGGTGTCGGCTTCCTTCAGATATTCGAGCGCGATCCACGCCGCGCTGCCGTCCCCGGCGCGGATCGCTTCGCGCGCCAGCTCCTGTGCTACCTCGTCCGCCACCGCGCGGCACGCCTCGGCGGAGATCGGCGCGAGATGCCCGGTCGCCTGCTTGTCGAACCGGGTCAGAGCAGCGACCGCGTCGGGATCGTCATGATAGCTGCGCGCAGCCCGCGCATGGAAGGCGCAGGCGATATAGCGTTCCTGCAGCGCCAGATCGTCGGCATCGAGCCGGTCGAGCTTGTGGCCCAACCGCTCCAGGCACCCGCTGGAGAAATAGCCCGGCGCCCGCACCGCGCCCGCCCCGTCGACGATGTCGAGCCCGTCGGCCGGCACGCGGAAATAGGGGATGTCGAGGTCGATCATCGCCTCATGCTCGGCGCGCAGCATGCCCCAGGGCGTCGGCCCGTCGCCGCTTGCGCCCAGATACATGCGCGCCATCTGGTCGGTCTCGATGCTCCAGTCGAGGCCGCTGCGCAGATATTTCGGGTCGGTCAGCTTCCACAGATGCTGCGCATAGACATTGGTCGCCTTGCGCACGAAGCGGACCTGGATGTCCTTGTGCCGCGCGATCAGCGCCGACAGCTCGACACGCCGCTCGACCAGGAAGCGGTACATGGCGCGGAACCCGGCAATGATGGCGTCGACATGCCCGTCAGCCTGCACCGTCTCGCCCGCGACCAGGGGCTGGTTGGTCATCGCCGCCACTGGCACTTTCCGCGGCTCGAGCCTGATGTCGTCGGTGCCGATGCCCACCCAGGCGTTCACCGACTGATCGTCATTGCCCGCGACCGAGGCGCCGCCGAACCCGCTGGTGTCGCGCTTGGCCCCATCGGCGCGGATGTTCCAGTTGGGCAGCATGCCGGTGCGCATCACCGAATAATAGACGGTCTCGCTGGCGAGCAACGCGGCATTGCCGCTGCCTGCATCCATTTCCTTGTACGGATTGAAGATCGTCTCGGTGTCGATCAGGTACGGCTGCTCGCCGCGCGCCACGAGATTCTCGTGATGGCAGTCATAACCTTCCAGGGCATAGGTCAGCGCCAGCAGATAGCCCGCGCGGACATAGAAGCGCCCGGCCGCTTCGGCATCGGTGCAGGGCTCGTTCCCGACGAACTCCTGCCAGCCATGAGTGCCGCGGTTGATCGAGGCTGCGCTCGCCATCGGCAACAGCCCGGCGCCGGCGTTGATCCACCCGATCAGCTCCCCCATCAGCAAGTCGGTATCGAGCGGTTTCGGCTTGTAGACGATCCGCCGTCCCGACGCCCAGCACAGGATCACCGTGCCGCGCCCGCCATTGTGCCGATCGGACAGGCCGAAAGAAAGGGCGACCGGATCGCCCAGCGCCACGCCGCCGTTGAACTGCTGCTCGAGCTCGAACCGGTCCTGCTCCAACCGCGCGAACAGCTCGACGGCCGACTCGATCCAGCCCGTCGCCATCGCCGCGATCTGCCGCGCCAGCACGGCATATTCGGTAAGGAAGGCGGGCCAGCGCCCGTCGAAAAACTCGCGGACGAAGGCGCGGTACAAATCGGTCGAGATCTGGCCGCGCGCCCGGCGCAGCGCCGCCGACAGGCCCGATTCCCGGCGCGATCGATAAAGCGTGAATTCAAGGTTGAACGCCAGCGCGGCGTGATGCGCGAGCTGGTGGATCAAGGTCGCCCGCGCTGACGACAGGCTGGCCCAGCGCGCCTCCTCCGCCAGCTCGGGCCGCGCCGCGCGCAAGCATGCAAAACCATGTTCGGCAAAGGGCCGCACCAGCGCGTAGAAGGGCGGGTTGCCCGCCTCTTCCGGCTGCGCCGCGAAGATCTGTTCGTCGCCCCACCCGGCCGCCGCGGCCAGCGCGTCGCGGATGAAATCGGTCCAGCCGGGCAGGGGAGCGCCCGGTACATCCGGCGCATCGCCCAGCAATGCCGCCAGTCGGTTCGGGTCGAACCCGTCCTCGACCAGCCGTCGCCGGAACGCCGCCGCATCGCCCTTGGCCGCGGTCTCGCGCCACTGCGTCTCGCGCCGCGCCGCGATCGTGCCCGGCGCTCCCGTCAGCTTCAGGCGCGCGCGTTCATGGACGGTCATGGCGCGCATCGCGATGCGCGCCATGTCGTCGGTCGTCGGTACCATGTCCGGCGCCCCAGCCCTGGGCTCCACTGTATCGGCAAGGGCCATCAAGCCGCGCCGATCAGCCTCCTTCTTCCGTCGGCCCGGGCGCGCAGGTGGTGCCGTTATTGCCGCACTGGGTGCATTCGAGCGTGCAGCTCGCGACCGAGCTCCAGCCGCTGCAATCGGCGGCATCGGCCTCTTCCGACTGCAGTTCGGTGTTGGCGCTGGGTGCCGCCGGCAGCACGATGTGCAGGTCGCGCGCCGTTTCGTCATGGATGTGAATGTTGGTGTTCGGCGACAGCGTCACGCCATATTCGCGCTCGATCGTGCCCTTGGGATCGCTGACCAGTTGCTGGCGGAACGCGTCGTCCTTCATTGCCTTCTGGACGAGCTCGTCGTTCAGCTGCGCGCGGTCGGAGGAATACCCCATGTCCTTCTCCATTTTTTGAGAGTGGTTACGTCTGTACGCGGTCGCGATTCACAGACCTGGGACCAGGCATTCGCGATGCGGCGGAGGATAGACCCGCCCCCTCCAAAGGCAATTGAGCCAGGGCGGGATCGGCAGGTTTTATGCAACGGAAATGGTTGTAATCGAACGGAAGTTGCACGGCGATGACATCGCCGCGCGACCCGTTGGAATAGCTTGGAAATTGGCGGCAAGAAGGGTGCTTGGCGGCGGGCGCGGGGCAGGGCATGGTCTGCCAGCCGCCGCAAGGCGGTACACATCTGCCCGCCGCCGCAAGGCGGTACACATCTGCCCGCCGCCGCAAGGCGGTACACAGGGGAACGGGTTTTGGATCTCGACGCGCTGCTCCATCATTATTTCGGCACGACCGAGATCGAGACGCTCGACGACGGTGCGATCGAGCTTGGGCTGGAAAGGCTCGGCACCGCCTTCTGGACCGAGCGCGAGCCCGGCCGCCGCTTCGCGCTCTGGGCTCTGCTGCATTCGCTCGGCGACGCGCCCGATCCGGAGACCGCCTTCAAGACGGCGCGCGAACGCGAGGCGGCGCACGCCTATGCCCGCGCCGCCTACCGGGCTGAACAATCCTGACCGAGACCATTTCGCTGGCACAGGCGCGGCGGATCGCGCTCGCCGCGCAGGGCTTCGGCCCCGCGCATCCCGCGCGCGCCGATCAGGGCAGCCTGCGCCGCACGCTCGACCGGCTGGCACTTCACCAGATCGACAGCGTCAACGTGCTGGTCCGCGCGCATTATCTTCCCGCCTTCTCGCGCCTCGGAAATTACGACCGGGCCCTGCTCGACACCGCCGCCTGGGGCCGCAAGTCGGAACGGCGGCTGTTCGAATATTGGGCGCATGAGGCGTCGCTGCTGCCGCTCTCGCTTCACCCCTTGCTGCGCTGGCGCATGGCCCGGGCGGAATCGGGCGCGGCGGGCTGGAAGAGCATGCGCGCCTTTGCCGGAGAGCGCCGGCCCGAGGCCGAGGCGATCCTCGCGCGCATCCGCGCCGAAGGGCCGCTCGCCGCGTCGGATTTCGAGGAGGGCAAGAGCAGCACCGGCTGGTGGGCCTGGGGCGCGACCAAACACGCGCTCGAATGGCTGTTCTGGGCGGGCCACATCACCACCGCGACCCGGCGGCGCAGCTTCGAGCGAGTCTACGACCTCACCGAACGCGTCATCCCGCCGCGCATCCTCGCGCTGCCGACTCCGCCCGAGGCCGAGGCGCACCGCGCCCTGATCGAATTCGCCGCTCGCGCGCACGGCATCGCCACCACCACCGATCTGCGCGACTATTTCCGCCAGAAACCGGAAGACGCGAGCCGGGCCGTCGCCGAACTGGCCGAGGCGGGCGTGCTGATCCCGGTCGCGGTCAAGGGCTGGGCGCACAAGGCCTGGTTCCACCGCGACGCGAAGCGCCCGCGCCGGGTGGAGGCGGCGGCCCTGCTCGCGCCGTTCGATCCTCTGGTATGGGAACGCGACCGGACCGAGCGCCTGTTCGGCTTCCGCTATCGCATCGAAATCTACACGCCGGCCGAGAAGCGCATCCACGGCTATTATGTCCTGCCCTTTCTGCTCGACGGCCGCCTCGTGGCACGCGTCGATCTCAAGGCCGATCGCCAGACCTCGCGCCTGCTGGCCCACCGCGTCACGCTCGAGCCCGGCGCGCCGCCGGAGACGATGGAGCGCCTGACCGCCGAGCTGCGCCGCATGGCCGACTGGCTGGCGCTCGATGATGTGGTGGTGGGTCCGATCGTGTGACGCCCCCCTTTGCCAGGAGTGCACGTGACGATGAACGATCCCGCGCCCACGCCGTTATCCACGATCACCCCGATACCGGCCACCGCTTCACCAAGGACCGTGCATGAAGCCTGAAGGCAACGAACCCGGCCTGATCAGGCAACTCGGCCCCGGCCTGATCACCGGGGCGGCCGACGATGATCCCAGCGGCATCGCGACCTATTCCCAGGCCGGCGCGCAATTCGGCTTCGGCCTGCTCTGGACCCTGGTGCTCACCTATCCGCTGATGACCGCGGTGCAGCTCATCAGCGCCCGGATCGGCCGGGTCACCGATGCGGGCCTCGCCCGCAACATGAAGAAGGTCCTGCCGCGCTGGGCCGTGACCGGGCTGGTGCTGCTGCTGTTCGTCGCCAATACGATCAACATCGGCGCCGATCTCGCCGCGATGGGCGAGGCCGCCCAGCTCGTCGTCGGCGCGGGCGATCATATCTTCACCGCGGTCTTCGCGGTCGTGTCGCTGCTGCTCCAGGTCTTCGTGCCCTATCACCGCTACGCCTCGATCCTGAAATGGCTGACCCTGGTGTTGCTCGCCTATGTCGCCCTGGTCTTCATGGTGCGGGTCGACTGGGCGGCGGTCGGCTGGGGCCTGGTCTGGCCGAGCATCGCCGGCGTCAGCGCGATCACCACCGTGGTCGCGATCTTCGGCACCACGATCAGCCCCTATCTCTTCTTCTGGCAAAGCTCGCAGGAGGTCGAGGAGGTCGACCGCGACGACGCCAAACACCCGCTCAACCAGGCGCCGGAAGAGGCGCAGCGCGAATTCCGCCGGATCAATTTCGACACGTTCAGCGGCATGGCGGTGTCGAACATCGTCGCGCTGGCGATCATGATCGGCACCGCCGCGACTCTCCACGCCTCGGGCAAGACCGATATCGCCACCGCCGCCGACGCGGCGAGCGCGCTGAAGCCGGTCGCGGGGCAATTCGCCTTCCTGCTGTTCAGCCTGGGCATCATCGGCACCGGCATGCTCGCGATTCCGGTGCTGGCCGGCTCGACCGCCTATGCCATCGGCGAGGCGCGGGGCTGGAAGACCGGCCTCGAAAGCAAGCCGCTCGAGGCAAAGGGCTTCTATGCCGTGATCGCGGTCTCGACCCTGCTCGGCATCGGCATCGACTGGTCGCCGATCGACCCGATCAAGGCGCTGTTCTGGAGCGCGGTGATCAACGGTGTGGTCGCCGTGCCGATCATGGCGGTGATGATGATCGTCGTCTCGCGTACATCGACCATGGGCGCTTATACCGCGTCGCTGCGCCTGCGCTTCTTCGGCTGGGCCGCGACGGGAGTGATGGCCGCCGCCGCGGCGGCGATGGTCGTGATGTAAGACCTACCCCTCGAACAGGTCGCGATGCTGGCGTGGCTGGGATCGGAGATACTGGTTCGGCGCTCTCACCCGCCCGCCGAGATGGGCCGCGGCGTGCCACGGCCAGCGTGGATCGTAGAGGATGCCGCGGGCCAGCGCGACGAAGTCGGCATCGCCGGTGCCGATGATCGCCTCGGCCTGCTCATACTCGGTGATCATGCCCACCGCGACCACCGGCAGGCCGGTCGCCTGCTTGATCGCGCGGGCCAGCGGCACCTGATAGCTCGGGCCGACCGGGATATCCTGCCGTGGGTCGAGCCCGCCGCTCGACACATGCACGGCGCTGCAGCCGCGCGCCTCGAGCGCCTGGGCGAAGGCAATGCTCTGCTCGACGTCCCAGCCGCCATCGACCCAGTCGGTGCCGGACAGCCGCATCGTGACCGGCTTGTCGGCGGGGAAGGCTGCTCGAGCCGCATCGAATATTTCGAGCGGGAAGCGCATCCGGTTTTCCAGGCTGCCGCCATAATCGTCCTCACGCCGGTTCGACAGCGGGGAGAGGAACTGGTGGAGCAGATAGCCATGCGCGCCGTGCAACTGCACCGCATCCAGCCCAAGCCGCGCCGCCCGCCGTGCCGAGGCGGCGAAAGCATCGCGCACCCGGTCCAGCCCGACCTTGTCGAGCGCGAGCGGCGCATTGTCCTTATGGTGAAAGCTGATCGGCGAGGGCGCCACCGTCTGCCAGCCATGCCCATGGTCTGGTGCGATCTGCGCGCCGCCTTTCCATGGCAGATCGGTCGATGCCTTGCGGCCGGCATGTGCGAGCTGGATCGCGATCGGCATGTCTGACCAGCGCCGCACGCTCTCGATCGTCCGCGCGATTGCCGCCTCGGTCGCGTCGTCGTATAGCCCGACATCGGCGTAGGAGATGCGGCCCTCGGGCAGCACCGCGGTCGCTTCGATCGTCAACAGCGCGGCGCCCGACAAAGCGAGGTTGCCGAGATGGATCTGGTGCCAGTCGGTCATGCATCCGTCGACGGCCGAATATTGGCACATCGGCGCGATCACGATCCGGTTGGACAGAGTCAGCGCGCCGATCGAGCTGGGTTCGAACAGCCTGGGTCCCGCCATCTTCCTGTCTCCGCCATCGTATCCGGCGCAACGTGCCGCCGCGCCGTGCAGATCGGGATGGCGCACCGGACAATCAACCGCACCCCCTATCTAAGGGTGAGTTGGCAAAGCGGCGCCCCTCCACTCGTCACTCCGGACTCATTCCGGGGTCCACCGTTCCGCAAACTCAAAATCCGGAGAGTCAGCGGAACAGTGGATGCCGGAACAAGTCCGGCATGACGGATGGGGGCAGCGTCACCTCACCCCACAAAAGCCCGCTCGATCACATAATGCCCCGGCGTCGCATTGGACCCTTCCCCGAACCCGCACGCCTCCAGCATCGCCGCCGTATCGCGGATCATTGCCGTACTGCCGCACAGCATCACCCGGTCATGCTCCGGATCGAACGCCTTCGCACCCGCAAGGGGCGGCCCGAACAGCTGCCCGTTCGCCACCAGTGCATCGATCCGCCCGCAGGTGCGGAACGGCTCGCGCGTCACGGTCGGCACATAATGGAATTGCAGCAGTGCCTGGTCGCTTACCAGAGGGTCGCCGGCGAGCTGCGCGGTCAGCTCGTCATGATAGGCCAGGTCGCTCACGCGCCGCACCGAATGGACGATCACCACCTGCCCGAACCGGTCATAGACATCCGGGTCGCGCGCTACGCTCAGGAACGGCGCGAGGCCGGTGCCGGTCGACAGCAGGAACAGCCTTTTCCCGCCGAGCAAGGCGTCGAGCACCAGCGTGCCGGTGGGTTTCTTCCCCAGATACAATTGGTCGTCCGGCCGGATCGTCTGCAGCCGCGAGGTGAGCGGGCCGTCGGGCACCTTGATCGACAGGAATTCCAGCTCGTCGGACCAGGCCGGGCTGGCGATCGAATAGGCGCGCATCAGCGGGCGGCCCGCCGTATCGCCCTCGCCGGGCAGCCCGATCATCACGAACTCGCCCGATCGGAAACGAAAGCTCGCCGGCCGCTCGACCGCGAAGCTGAACAGATGCTCGTTCCAGTGCCGCACCCAGCGCACCGGCACGGTCTGGAAGGCGGCATGGTCGGCAATGGTGCGGGGCGCGCGCATGGGCATGTTCATGAGCGCTCGGCCCCCGTGCCCGTGGTCGTGCCGCTGGCCATGGCGGTCGCGACGAAATCGGCCGACTGGGCCAGCCGCGCCACCGCATCTTCGGCGACCAGTCCGGCCGCCACCCGCTTGAGCCGCGCGATCGGCCCTTCCCGCGCGACCTCGAACAGAGCAAGCATCCGCGCCTCGTCGTCGGTCACCCTGGCCGCCCCGGCGGCGCCGAAGCGGATCTGGCCGAACCCGTCCTGGTCGAGCGTCGCCATCATCATGTTGAAATCGGGCAGCGCCTCGGCGACGCCGCGCCGCGCAAAGCCGGCATGGAGCGCATGGCAGCAGCACCGCCCGGCGCGCGCCGCAGCGACCCATGTCCGCATCGCGGTGAGCAGGAACTGCTCGGGCTCGTCGAGCCGGCGGATCGCGCGGTCGAGATAGCGGTACATGACGACTCCTTATTGCGAGTGCGTCGCATTATTATGGAGAGTCGCGGGCGTCAATGCCCGATCGCCGCTGGCCGCGTCGATCGCCCGCTATCGTCGGGCAAGGGGAACGCAACGCGCCATCGCACCCCCGCCGGCCCATGACGTCACTGGCGACCGCCGCCGCCTTTTGATACCCTTCCGTAACGGTTTCGACATGGTGACGTTGGCGGGCGGCTGCGCGGGAACCGCCCGCGCCCGACAGGGTTGGCATGGCCGAGGAGATGTGGATGCCGGACAGTGCCGAAACCTTGCTGGTCGCCTGCCCGCATGACGGCTCGCTCAACCGCGTGCCCCGCGGCCGGCTCGACCAGCACCCGTCCTGCGGTACATGCCACCGGCCGCTCTTCACCGGCAAGCCGGTCGACCTCACCGCCACGACCTTCGACCGGCATGTGCGGCAGGGCGACCTGCCTGTCGTCATCGATTTCTGGGCTGCCTGGTGCGGCCCCTGCCGCATGATGAGCCCTGCCTTCGAAGCGGCGGCTGCGCTGCTCGAACCGAAGGTGCGGCTCGCCAAGCTCGATACCGAGGCCGAGCCCGCCATCGCCGCGCGCTACGCCATCCAGGGCATCCCCAGCATGATCCTGATCCGCAAGGGACGCGAGATCGCCCGAACCTCGGGCGTGATGCCGACCCGGCAGATCGTCGCCTGGATCGAACAGGCGCTGGCGGGCACCTAGGCCGCGTGCGGCGCCAGCGCCTCGAGGATTCGGCAGTCGGAAATGGCCCCGCCCCGGCAGGACGAGATCAGCGCTCCGAGCTCCCGCCGCAGCGCGGTCAGGTCGGCCAGCTTGCGGTCGATCTCGGCGAGATGCTCGGTCGCCATCGCATCGACCGATCCGCAATCGCGCTGCGCCTGGCTGGCCAGGTCGAGCAGGTCGCGCACCTGGTCGATCGAAAAGCCCAGGTCGCGCGCCCGGCGGATGAAGCTCAGCCGAGACAGCGCCTCGGTCCCGTACGCGCGGTAATTGCCCTCGGTCCGGCCCGGCGCCGCGAGCAGCCCGATCCGCTCATAATAGCGCACCGTTTCCACCTTGGTGCCGGTGGCCTTCGCCAGATGCCCGATCGTGAATGCCGCCGCCATGGCTTGACCCTGTAGTTGCTACAGGGTGCATATGCCTGTCCGACTCCGAACCTGTCGAGGGAATGCCGATGGCCTGCACCAGCTGCGCGAGCGAGACCAAGCCGACCAACGACCCGCGCTGGCGCCGCATCCTGTGGATCGCGCTTGCGGTCAATGTCGCGATGTTCGCCGGAGAGATGGGCGCGGGCGTCGCCGGCGGGTCCCGCGCGCTGCAGGCCGACGCGCTCGATTTCCTGGGCGATGCCGCCAATTACGCGATCAGCCTCGGCGTTGCCGGCATGGCACTCGCCTGGCGCGCCCGCGCGGCATTGCTCAAGGGCGGCACGATCTTCGCCTTCGGCCTGGCCGTGCTCGCCGCCACCTTCTGGGCCGCGGTGCAGGGCACCACGCCCAGGGCCGAGGTGATGGGCGTGGTCGGCTTCATCGCCCTCATCGCCAATGCCGTGGTCGCGGCGCTGCTGTTCCGTTACCGCACCGGCGACGCGAACATGCGCTCGGTGTGGATCTGCTCGCGCAACGACGCGATCGGCAATCTCGCCGTGATGGTTGCGGCGCTCGGCGTGTTCGGCACCGGCACCGCCTGGCCCGACCTGATCGTCGCGGGCATCATGGCGGGGCTCGGCCTGTGGGGCGGCGCCCAGATCATCGGCCAGGCCCGCGCCGAACTCCGCGGCGGGCCGGCCGTCACCGGGCCGGCCACGGTGCCTTGACGCGCCCTCTCGCCCGGGCGAGGTTCCGGGAAAAGGGGAGAGACACGATGTTCAGTCACATGATGGTCGGCAGCAACGATATCGCCCGATCGAAAATCTTCTACGACGCGATCTTCGGCGCGATCGACGGCAAGCCCGCCATCGAGGACGATCATGGCCGCCTGATCTATCTGCACAAGGGCGGCATCTTCATGGTGACCCGGCCGATCGACGGCGCCGATGCCTGTCACGCCAATGGCGGCACCATCGGCTTCGCGATGAGCAGCCCGGAACAGGCCGACGCCTGGCACCAGGCCGGCGTCGCGCATGGCGGCACCCCGATCGAAAATCCGCCCGGCATCCGTGAGGGCGGCTTCGGCAAGCTCTACCTCGCCTATCTGCGCGATCCCGACGGCAACAAATTGTGCGGGCTTCACCGGGTTCCTGCCTGACCTCGGACGCGGCGGCGTGTATCGCGCGGTCGACTCGCCATTCATGCCAATTGCCCTTCATGAAAGTCGACTGCGCCATGCCGTTTGACGTCACGCCCGCCACGCTGGCCATTACCGGCACCGCCGATCGTTTCCCGGTCCGGCGCATCTTCTGCGTCGGCCAGAATTATGCGGATCATGCACGCGAAATGGGTTCCGATCCCGACCGGCAGAAACCCTTTTTCTTCACCAAACCAGCCGACGCCGTGGTCGATGGCGGCAGCCCGTTGCCTTTCCCCAGCCGCACCGCCGATCTCCATCACGAAGTCGAGCTGGTCGTGGCGCTGTCCGGCGGCGGCACCGACATCCGGGTGACGGATGCAGCCGGGCTGATCTTTGGTTACGCGGTCGGGCTCGATCTCACCCGGCGCGACCTTCAGGCCGAGGCGAAAAAGGCCGGCCGCCCCTGGGACATGGCCAAGGGCTTCGACCGCTCGGCACCGATCGGCCCGCTGACTCCGGGCGCTCCGCCGATCAGCGGCCCCATCACGCTCGCGATCAACGGCGCTGTGCGCCAGTCGGGCGATCTCGACCAGATGATCTGGAGCACGCACGAGATCATCGCCGAGCTCTCGACCTATGTCGAACTCAAGCCCGGCGACCTGATCTTCACCGGCACCCCCGCCGGCGTCGGCCCGATCTCCCGTGGTGACCGCCTCGAGGCGAGGGTCGAGGGCGCCGAGCCGCTACGGATCGCGTTCGCCAGCTAGCGTATTTTGAGTTGGGTCGATCCACCAACCCGTTCGCCCTGAGCTTGTCGAAGGGCTGTTCTTTCTTCCGTGGAAGAGAAGACCGGGGCTTCGACAACCCCGGATCAAGTCCGGGGCCGAGCGAGGAGAGGTGATTCCAGCCAACCAAGCCTTGCTCTAATCGTCGGCTAGGGCGCGTTCGCGTCCACCCCTCAAGCCGTCGTCATCACCCCACTGTAAACCGGATCCTCCAGCGCCCGCCCGGCGCCCATCGCCACGCAGATCAGCGCATTGTCGGCAACGATCACCGGCAGGCCGGTGGCCTTGGCCAGCGCCTCGTCGATCCCCGACAGCAGCGATCCGCCCCCGGTCATCACGATGCCCTGGTCGTAGAGATCGGCGGCCAGCTCCGGCTCGGTCCGCTCCAGCGCGCCGAGCACCGTCTCGACCACCTGGCCGACCAGGTCGGCGAGCGATCCGGCGATCTCCGCCTGGGTGACCTCGACTTCCTTGGGCACGCCGGCGACCAGGTCGCGCCCCTTCACGCGCATGATCAGGCCGTCCGACGCAGCGTCCTCGCTCGCCATGCCGATCTCGATCTTCACCCGCTCGGCGGTGGATTCGCCGATCATCAGATTGTGCTTGCGCCGGATATAGGAGGCGATCGCATCGTCCATCCGGTCGCCGCCGACCCGCGCCGAGGTGCTGTAGGCGAGTCCGCGCAGCGACAGCACCGCCACCTCGGTCGTGCCGCCGCCGATATCGACCACCATCGCCCCGATCGGCTCGGTGACGGGCAGGCCGGCGCCGATCGCCGCGGCCATCGGCTCCTCGATCAGGTGCACCTTCCGCGCGCCGGCATTCTCCGCCGCCTGGCGGATCGCGCGGCGCTCGACCGGGGTCGCGCCCGAGGGGATGCAGATCGCCACCTCGGGGTGGCGCGGCAGCCGGCTCTTCCCGCCATGCACCTTGTCGATGAAATGCTTGATCATCTGCTCGGCCACGTCGATGTCGGCGATCACCCCGTCGCGCATCGGCCGGATCGTACGGAGCGTGTCGGGCGTCTTGCCCATCATCAGCTTCGCCTCGGCCCCCACCGCGCGCACGCGCTGGACGCCGTTCAGCGTCTCGATGGCGACGACCGATGGCTCGTTGAGCACGATGCCCCGGTCGCGCAGATAGACGACGGTATTGGCGGTCCCGAGATCGATCGCCATGTCATTGGACGATCGGCTGAACAGGCTAGGAAATCGCATTTAAAATCAATCACTCGAAAGATGGCCGCGGATACACCGGCTCATCTGGATTTGCGCATAGGTGCTGAAGGCGGGGGCGTGGGCGCGTCGGCGGAGAGCGTCAAGGGTCCGCAGCGGACCGGTGCGCCCGACCGGCCTGTGCGGGCGACGAGGGGGAGGCGGATTGGGGCCGGATGCCCTGTCGGTGGAAGCTCATGTCCGCCTGACCTTCGAACGAAAACAGGCCACCGCCCGGCATCCCGAGCGGCGGCCTGAGCTGCCGACGTCACCGCCCCGGTTCAGCCCGTCGGCGGAACCAGGGTGATGGTGATGTGGTTATCTGGATAGTCGTGCCACGCGGCCGTGTAGGAGAGGGTGGACGTCTGGTTCAGCAACAGCTGCCCATTGGCCAGATCCTGCTGCTGGTTAGGGGCATAGGGATCCTGATAATGCATCCGCGCCCCGATAAAGGGGATGCCGTTGGCATCGCGGTCGAAGGTATAGAGCAGGCTCAGGATCTGATCGCCGTCGTCGTTGCCTTCGGCCCGAGCGTGAACGAACCCGCCCAGATTCTGTTCGCCGCCGCCCGGCTGTTGCAGCTTGGTGAAGGTGCGGCTCGCTTTGTTGAACGCCCAGTCGAGCGCATAGCTGACCTGGATCTCCCCATAGCCGTTGCCGATCCGGTCGATTTGCGGCTTGAGGGCCGAGGCGACGACATAGTCTCCGTGGCCGTTGCGGGCGAAGTCGCGGACACCCTGCAGCGTCAGCCCGGCGATCGTGTCGCGTGCTTCATCGGCCTGGCGTCCGATCCCGACCAGCGTCGGGCCATAGGCCGGGATGATCGCCGGCGAATTCTGCAGGCTGGCGGCGGTGCCGGCGACATAGGAGAGCGCGGAATAGTCGGCGGAGAGCCCGACCAGCGCATGTTCTACGGTGGTGAGGCTGATCGTGCCGACATCGCCGCCCAGCGCATTGGCGATATCGGCGAATTCGTTCCAGCTCACGCAGATCAGCCCGACCGGCGCGCCGTTGATGCCAGGCAAGGGGCCGTTGGCGCTCGGCGTAAAGGCTCTGACCGCGTTCTGCATCCCCGCAATGTCGAGACCGCTGAACGAGATCGGTGTGGAGCCGACCACATTGGTGTCCTGCGAGGAGGTGTAATGGATGTTGCTGCTCTGCAGCTGCTGCTCGAAACTGGCCGAGACCGATCCGTTCACCCCGAACCCGGAGACCGATCCGCTGATCGATGCCTTGAGCTGTTCCTTGTCGCTGACCGATCGAGTCTCGATCCGCGAATAGCCCGAAAAGGAACCGCCATAGGCGATACCGACGATGCAATGCGTGCCGTATTCGGCCAGGAAGGCGTCGACGCCGTGGTTCCTGAGCGTGTCCAGCGCGGCGGGTGCGATCGTCGCCTTCGCCCAGTCGGCGATGCGGTCCTGCGTACGCGCGATGCGGGTCCAGGTCAGGGTGACCGACGTGTCGCTGTTCGCCTGCTCGCGCAGATAGGACACCGATGCCGATGCCGACCAGCTGACGCCCGATGCGCTCAGATTGGCGACCGTGCTCATCAGCTGCGAAAAGCTCGAGCTGTCCTGCACGACCAACGTGGTCATATGATCGCCGCTGTCCGACGGCACCGAGATCGTCGGCGCCGGAAGATTCTGCACGCAGCTGACGGCCAGACGTTCGCCGGTCAGCTGATTGACGCCGTGGCCGAAAAGGACGCCGTCCGGCGCATCGATCGGTGCAACCATAATCATCGTCATGACACGCTCTCCCCATCGGAAATGTTGAGCGCGTCTCGTACCGCAAGCGACCTGGGGCGTATGTCGCTACAAATAGCGACGGAAGCGAAATGACGTTACGGAAAAGGGTTGGAATCGGGCGCCGCGCCTATTGGACCGACTCACCGGACGAGCGATCGATCGTTGATGGTTGATCGCTGGCCGGCATGTCGATGTCCGCAGGATCGCAAACCGCGGATGGCTGGCGGATCGGCAGGAAGAGGGTGAACCGCGTGCCCGCGGCGCTGGACCGGACGTCCACGTGTCCGCCGATCGCCGCGGCACGGTGCGCCTGATTGTGCAGGCCGCGACCATGGCTCATCACCGCAGGGTCGAAGCCCCTGCCGTTATCCGCGACGTCGATCACCACCTCGCCGTCCGCAACCCGCGTTGCGACCCTTATCTCGCTCGCGCCCGCATGCTTGACGACGTTGGTGAAGGCTTCCTGCAGGATACGCAGGATGTGAAGGGCATGGCGTTGGTCGAGCCAGGTGAGCGGCGGCGCCTCGGTGACCTCCCAGCGCAAGTGGATATTGGTCGTCTCGAGCCGGGGCTGGAGGCGGAAGCGCAGCGTACCGAGCAGCAGCAACAGGTCGGTTTCCACCGGCTCCATCGAATCGATGGTGAGCTTGACGTCGTCGATACAGCTCTTCAGCAGGTCGGCGATGGCGGCGTCGTCGATCTCGCCATGTTCAACCACCCTGAGCGCGGTGATCAACGACGAGCCCAGCCCGTCATGCATGTCCTGCATCAGGCGCTGGCGTTCCTGATGGATGAGCTCGCGTCGTTCGATCTCGCGCCGTCTCTGGTGGCTCGCGAGCAGTTCGGCCTCGCGCTCGGCGAGCCGCTCGGCGAGGACGATATTGGCGCGCTCCACCTCGCTTACCGCTCTGGTGTAGCGGCCGAGGATGATGTGGCAAAACGCGATGGTGGTCGCGATCTGCGCATAGACGGACAGGAACAGGTTCTCGATATTGACGAAATTGTTCTGGAGCAGCCAGTCATACCCGCCGAGCAGCGCGGCGAGCACGCCCCAGGCGGCGAGCGCGCACCCCTCGAGCGATCGGGCGCGCCAGCTCCAGTACAGCCCGTGCAGGCACACCACATTGCCGATCACGAACATCACCGGATACATCAGCGGGGCGATGAGGGTCGCGTCCGCCGACCTTCCCAGCAGCGGCAGCGGCAATGTCGCCATCGCGAAAAAGGCCGTGATCGCGGCCACCGTCCAGGTCAGCAACGGCTCGCGGTGAAGGTGGACCCTGATCAGGAACAGATGGAGGTTCGCGATGATCCACATGATCGAATTGACGGTCAGCCAGCCGAACCAGGCGTCGGAAATCGGCAGCCGGTCCAGCCCCATATATTGGTGCATGGTCCGTACGAAGGTGGCGACGGTCGCGGTGAAGAAGAGCAGGTAGAGCGTCTCCCGCCGCCGCCCGAACCAGACGAAGAGCGCGAAGAACCCGCTGCCGAGCAGGATCCAGCTGCCGATATAGGGCAACTGGGTCTGAAAGAAGTTGCGCACCATATAGGCGGGGCCGGTTTCGGCGTAGCTGCCGACCCAGAGGCTCGACAGCGCACCGCCGATGCCGCGGACATGGCGCAGCCGCACCAGGATATCGTGCGGCGGCGTGCCCCCTGCTGTGTCGTCGAACGCGATCCAGAGCGGCTGGTTCGAGCCGTTCCATTGCAGGTTCGCGTGCGACTGGTAGTGGAGCGCGCCGTCGACATAGATCGCGATCTCGCCATCGGTCTTCCAGCGCGGGATGTAGAGATAGGCCTCGGCTTGAGGCCGGGCGTCGGCGGGCAGGCGGACATGATACCAGGTGGTCTGGGTCGGCGTGATCGCTGCGTCGGCGGCTTGCCCGGGCAGGATCCTGGGGTGCGGCGCATAGGGCAGCTGGACGCGCTGCCAGAGTCCCGCAATCGCGCGTGGATCGACCGTGCGGGGCGGCCGCGCATAGCCGTCGCTATTCTGGACGAGGATATTCGCTTCGGTGAGGTGGATGCCGCCTGGCCGGCTGGCCGAGAAGACAAGGAGCAGGCCGACGACCACCGCCAGCACGACAAGCGCGTAGCGGTGGAAATCCCTAGAGAATTCCATGGCTGCGAGCTTCGAAAATCGCTTCGGCCTTCGATCTCACCTCGAGCTTCTGATAGATTCGCCGCACGAAGGTCATGACCGTATTGCGGGAGACCGACATGAGTTCGGCGATTTCGTCATAGCTGAAGCCCTTGGTGATGAGCTGGAGCGCCTCGCGCTCGCGCGGCGACAGGGGGACGGCGAGCGGCGCGAGTGCCTCGGGCTGCGGCTCGTGCGGCCGGAAACGCAGCAGGATCTGGCGCGCGATACGCGGGCTGATCGGGCTGCCGCCCGAATGGAGGCAGCGTATCTCCTCGGCCATCGTCCGTGCCGAGCTGTCCTTGAGCAGATAGCCCGTCGCACCCGCCTCGATCGACGGGATGACGTGCCGGTCGTCGGCAAAGGTGGTGCTGACCATGATCCCGCATGTCGGCCAGGCGATATGCGCCGCGCGGATCACATCGATCCCCGATCCGTCGGGCAGGCCCAGATCGACGACCAGGATATCGAGCGGCGCGCCCTTCAGCAATGTGGCGGCCTGGGCGACATTGTGCGCGGTGCCGGCGAGGATCATGTCGCCGGCCGCACCGACGGCGGCGGCAAAACTGTCCTGGAACGAGAGATCGTCCTCGACAAGGGCAACCCGCAAAAGGGCTGGGCCGTTGGTCGCTGTCATCGGCCCATCCGTTTCCCCCAAGGGCGAGCGCCCCCTCCAAGCCGCCCTTCAACGGCTCGCTCGATCGCATTTCTATCACAACCCGTCCTGGCGTTATGTCGCTATTTATAGCGATACTATATCGGGGACACTATACTATTTACCATCACCGCCGATCGCGCTAGAGTTCCGCCATGGCACGCCTGGCCCGCATCGTAGTTCCCGACGTCGCGCACCACGTCACGCAGCGCGGCAACCGCTCTTTGCCGGTCTTCTTCAGCGAGGCCGACTATGCGACCTATCGCGATCTGGTCGCCGCCGCCTGCGCCGAGCACGGCGTCCGGTGCCTGGCCTGGTGCCTGATGCCAAACCATGTCCACCTGATCCTGGTTCCGCCGGACCCCGACGGCCTGCGCGCCGCCCTGGCGGACGCGCATCGCCGATATTCGCGCGGCATCAACCTCGCGCATGGCTGGACCGGCTATCTCTGGCAGGGCCGCTTCGCCAGCTACCCGATGGACGACGCCCATCTGCTGACGGCGATCCGCTATATCGAACTCAACCCGGTAAAGGCCGGGCTCGCCGCCCGCGCCGAGGACTGGACATGGTCGAGCGCCGCCGCCCATGTCACCGGCAAGCCGGATGGCCTGACCGATCTCAAGGGCACCGCCGGCCTGCATCGCAACTGGCGCGCCATGCTGCGCCACGGCCTTGAGGCCGGGGATGTTTCCCGGGAGGAAGAGGCCGCGATCGAAGCCCGCATCCGCACCGGCGGCCCCCTTGGCGACGACGCCTTTGTCGACGCGCTTGAGGCGGCAAGCGGCCGTGCGCTCAAGCCGCTGAAACGCGGGCGGCCGAAACGGGAATCGGTATAGCGTCCCCGAGTTTGGGGTCCAGATTTGGAAGGCCGTGCGGGCGACGGGCGCGCGCCGCTATCGTCGGGCGGCACGCCGCAGCGCCTGCGGCGTCTGGCCGAAGCCGCGGAGAAATGCGCGGCGCATCCGGCCGGCATCGCCAAAGCCGGCGCGCTCGGCGATATGGTCGAGCGGCGCGTGGCTGGTCTCGATCGCGGTCCGTGCCGTCTCCAGACGCAGGCGTTCCACCGCCTTTGCCGGCGTGACGCCAGTCTCCACCGCAAAGGCCCGGGCGAAGTGCCGCGGGCTCATGGCGGCGCGGTCGGCGAGACGCTCGACGGTCAATGGCTCGGCGAGATGGGCGCGCGTCCACTCCATCAACGCGACGAAGCGTCCGGTCCGCCCGCCCAGTTCGACAAACGCCGAGAATTGCAGCTGCCCGCCCGGCCGCCGCTGGTGAACGACCAGTTGCTGCGCCGTCCGCCGGGCGATCTCGGGGCCGAGATCGTCCTCGATAAGGGCCAGCGCCAGATCGATGCCGGCGGAAATGCCGGCCGAGGTCCAGACATCGCCATCCCTGACGAAGATCCGCTCCGCATCCAGCCTGACCTTCGGATAGGCACGGGCCAGGCGGTCCGTACTGTCCCAATGCGTGGTGGCGGACCGGCCGTCGAGCAATCCCGCCTCGGCCAGAAAAAAGGCCCCTGAGCAGACGCTGGCGATCCTGCGCGTCCTGGTGCGCTTCAGCCAGGCGACGATCTCCGCAAACGCGGCGGGCGAACGGACGATCTCGCCACCCGACACGATCGCGGTGTCGACGGCGTCGTCGCGCAGCGGCGCAGCCGGCATGCTGAGTCCCGACGAACTTTCCACATCGCCCCCGCCCGGCGCGAGCAGCATCAGGGCATAGCTTCCGGGGCGGAACCGTTCCGCAATCTCGAAGGCGGTTACGGGTCCCGCCGCATCGAGCAACTGGAATCCGGGATGGAGGATGATGGCGATCGTTCGGCTCATGGCAGATTCTGCATGATTTATGACATTTCAGCCAAGGGTCGGCCATTCTATTTTCCGGGTCAATCCAAAGGAGACTCGCAAATGCCAAGAATGATCTTCGTCAACCTGCCGGTGAAGGATCTCGCCGCCGCGACCCGTTTCTATGCGGCCATCGGATGCGAGAAGAACGAGCAGTATAGCGACGAGAAGGCATCGAGCATGGTCTGGTCTGAGACCATCACCTTTCAACTGCTGGCGAATCCTTATTTCGCCACCTTCACGCCGAAGTCGATCGCCGACACGCGGGAGACGAGCGAGATGTTGATCGCCCTGACCTGCGACAGCCGCGCGGAGGTGGACGCCATCGCCGGGGCGGCCCCAGGGGCCGGCGGCACCGCCGATATCCGGGCGCCGATGGATCTGGGCTGGCTGTACAACCGCGCCTTCGAGGATCCGGACGGCCATGTGTTCGAGGCGGTGTGGATGAATGCCGAGGGCGCGGCTGCCGCAATGGCCGACAGCGGCGCGACGGGCTGAAGGATCTGGCGCGTGGCGATGCGGATCATCCTGTGGAGCGCACTGGGCCTGATCGCCGCTCTCCTGGCGGGCTTTGGTGCATTGATGGTGTCGCTGCCGCCGGCGCCGCCCGCAGAGGCCGCGCCGCCGCCGATCGCCCGCCAGGAGGCGGATGCGACGATCGCCGCCCTCAGACCGCCGAAACGCCGGCGCCCGCTCATCGCGATCGTCGGAATCAACGACGCCACCGAGACCACCGACTATCTCATGCCCTACGGCATTTTCCGGCGCGCC
Source organism: Sphingomonas sp. GW821-FHT10F11 (assembly GCF_058809095.1). Classification (NCBI taxonomy): domain Bacteria; kingdom Pseudomonadati; phylum Pseudomonadota; class Alphaproteobacteria; order Sphingomonadales; family Sphingomonadaceae; genus Sphingomonas; species Sphingomonas sp. GW821-FHT10F11. Next base: position 123,926 of record NZ_JBXASH010000010.1, on the reverse strand, counting down.
GATGTTGCGGATGTGGTGGCGCTGGCAACCGCGCCCGGGCCGGTGACGCTCTACCCCGCGCTCAAGGTGGAGCCGCAGTCGACGGTCGCGACCTTCGATGCGCGGCATCCCGATGGCGCCGACTATGTCATCGTGCCGGCGATGAGCCGCGACGACGATCCGGTTGCCCTGCGGTGGATCAGGCGCCAGGCAGGAAAGGGCGCCATCATCATCGGCGTTTGCGCCGGCGCAAAGGTCGTCGCGGCCGCCGGGTTGCTGGACGGCAGGCGCGGGACCACCCACTGGTATTTTCAACAGGAAATACGCGCGATGGTCCCCACCATGCGCTATGTGGCGGACCGGCGCTTTGTGGTCGATCGGGGTGTTGCGACGACAACGGGGATCACCGCGTCGATGCCGATGTCGCTAACCCTGATCGAGGCCATCGCCGGCCGCGACAAGGCGGAGGCGGTTGCCCGGGATCTGGGCCTGCCCCATTGGGACGCGCGTCATGACAGCGATGCGTTCCGCGTCAGCCGCCCCTTCGCGCTCACGGTGATGGGCAATTCGATCGCCTTCTGGAACCATGAGGACCTCGGCCTGGAGCTTCGGCCCGGCATGGATGAAGTATCGCTAGCCCTTGTCGCTGATGCCTGGTCGCGAACCTATCGGTCGCGCCCGGTGACGTTCGCCGGCGCGGCCGGTGCGATCGAGACGCGCAACGGCATCCGCATCGTACCGGATCGGGCCGCCGCGAACTGGCCCGCCGAGCGGCGGCTTCCGCCGATCGGAGATCGGCGCCCGGCGGAAGTGCTGGACAAAACCCTCGGTGCGATCGCTGAGCGCTATGGGATGCGGACAGCCGATATGGTCGCCGTCCAGCTCGAATATCCAGTCCACAATAATATGGGGACGCTATATTATTTGCCATCGAGGCGGATCTCGCTGATCCCGCCTCGATCCCGCTTCCGGGACGACGTGATCGGCGTTCATATACCCAGTCCACCCGGCCGATCTGCCGCAACCGCCTCCGACCGTTAACTTTCATTTTCGCAAACAATTCCCATGGATATCCCTAGCATCGCCGCACGGAGGGGAATCATGGTCAGGATCACCACGGCATTGCTGGCCATCGCGCTTGCGGCGACCGCTGGCACGGCCGTCGCGCAGGATGAGCCGCCGCCGATGCCGCCATCCGCCACCCCGGCACCGCTCGGCGCAGAGGCCATGGCGGCCGTGCGGGGGATCAACGGCTTCTCGCTCGATCTCTACAAGGCGAATATCGATCCCGCCGCCAACCTGTTCCTGTCGCCGGCCAGCGTCTCGACCGCGATCGGCATCGCCTATCGCGGCGCGCGCGGCACCACGGCCGACGAGATCCGGGCCACACTGCATTATCCGGCCGGCCCGGTCGACTATACGCCCGCCAATGGCGAGGTCCTGCGCGCGCTTCAGCTCAAGGCGGGCGACCGGGTCCTCAATATCGCCAATGCCCTGTGGGTGCAGCAGGGCACGATGTTCGGCGAGGACTATCTGGCCGATACGACCGCCGCCTATGGCGCGGCGCTCAATCGCATCGATTTCGCCGCCGACCGGGAGGCCGCGCGCCGCCGCATCAATGCCTGGGTCGAGGACAAGACCGCCAACCGCATCCGCGACCTGCTGCACCAGGACGATGTGACCGAATCCACCCGCGCCGTGCTGGTGAACACCATCTACATGAAGGCGCCCTGGACTGCGCCGTTCGACGCCGCGGCGACGCAGGACAAGCCTTTCACGCTGCTTGACGGCACCCGCACCACCGCGCGCCTGATGACTCAGCGCCGCGCCTTCCGGACGATCGAGCGCGCCGGCGTCCAGGCGATTGCCCTGCCCTGGCAAGGCGAGGAGCTGGAGATGATCCTGCTCCTGCCGAAATCGCCGGGCGCGCTGCCGAAGCTCGAAAGGACGCTGGACGCCGAACGCCTCGATGCGTGGACAACGGATCTCCGTCGTGCCCGTGCGGCCGATACCATCCTGACGATGCCGCGCTTCCGCCTCGAATGGCGATCGGATCTTGTCCCTGCGCTCGCGCGCATGGGCATGCCGGCCGCGTTCGGGGATCAGGCCGATTTCGGCGCGATGAAGTCGTTCGATCCGAACAGCCCCGATGTCGAGGACCATGGCCTGCAGATCAAGCATGTGATCCATCAGACCTTCCTCGATGTCGACGAGAACGGCGCTGAAGCTGCGGCGGCGACCGCCGTCGTCATGGACATCATGGTCACCGGCATGCGCCACGCGCCGCCCCCGCCGCCGCCGATCATCTTCCGCGCCGACCGGCCGTTCCTGTTCCTCATCCGCGACACGCGGTCCGGGGCGATCCTGTTCATGGGCAGGTTGGTCGCGCCGGTGCCGGGCAGGGGGCAGCAATGAGAAGGCGGTGATCGCGCTGACAAGGCGTTCGGATCTCGCCGATTCAAACCGGCGCCCTTCCGTGCTGAACTCTTCGGCCACCCCGGCTCGTCCTGCCTCACGGCGGGGTATCGACACTATTCGATTCCGGCCCGAAGAAAAGCGTCATGAAAAACCGATACCCCTCGCGAAATTCCGGAAATAAAACGCTAATATCGTGGCAATTCACGCGCACGCTTGGGTCGCTGGATCTATTTAATCAGGCACCGGTCCAGCAGCGCCTTTCAATATTCGCCGTTCGGCCCTCAAGAACCGCTCGATTTCGCCCCGCTTGCAAGTGCCTCTCGAAATTCGGCGAATATTCGGCGGAATCGCCCAGCCCCGTACCTTCTCCAACATCTGTTCGAGGCGATTACTGCGCCGCCGTTCCACCGCGCGGCCTGATTACTACCGCCCGCTCAGATCGCATAACCCTTGCGCTGCGGCCGGCTCAGCATCGCATTGGCCGCGTCGTCGCCGATGAAGCGCTCCGCCTTGGGATCCCATCTCAGCCGCCGCCCGGTCCGCATCGCGGTCCAGTGCAGCAGGCAGGTCGAGCACGCCCGGTGCCCCAGTTCGGCCGGCGAGATATTGGGGGCGCCGGTCCTGATCGAATCGAGCCAGTTGCGGTGCTGCTCCGGGCTTTTCGGCAGGTGGATCTCGTCCGGCCCGATCACGCTGTCGAGGATCTTCGGGTTGCTCGCCAGCAGCCCGCTCGCCCCCGCCGCGGCGGTCGCCGGATCGCTCGCCGTCACCCCGCCGCCGGTCCGCGTCACGAAGATCGACCCCTCGGTGCCGATGAACTTCACCCCATTGGGCAGGGCGCCGGAAATCTTCATCTCCACGCCATTGGCATAAAGGCCATAGGTCTCGAACGGCCCGTGCACGTTCCACAGCCCGCTCTTGGGGAACTCGGCCTTGCCCCAGATCTCCACGGGTCCGCCATGCTCGGTGTCCATGCCCCAATGCGCGATGTCGACATGGTGCGCGCCCCAGCCGGTGATCATGCCCGCGCCGAACTGCTCGCAGCGCAGCCAGCCCGGCCGGCTGAAACCGCCGTCCTGCGGGTGCACGCGGATCTCGGTATAATAGACCTCGGGCGTCGTCCCGAGCCATGCGTCGTAATTGAGGTTGGCCGGGATCGGCATCGCCGCCGCCTCGGGGCCGGAAGGATCGCCCGGCAGGCCGATCTCGACATGAGTCAGTTTGCCGATCCGCCCGTTGCGCACCAGCTCGCACGCGCGGTGGAATTGCGGCCACGGGTCCTGCGATCGCTGCTGCGATCCGATCTGCAGCACGCGGTCGGTCTTCGCCACCGCGTCCGCCATCTGGCGCCCCTCGGCGATCGTCAGCGACGCCGGCTTCTGGCAATAGACATGCTTGCCGGCCCGCACCGCATGGATCGAGTTCGGCGCATGGTGATGGTCGGGCGTCGAGATGAGGACGGCGTCCACATCCTTATTGGCCAGCAGCTCGTGATAGTCGGCATAGCCGCGCGTGCCCGAATAGGGCTTGCCCGTCTTCTCGCCATAGGTCTTGTCGACCAGCTCGATGCCCTGCTGCACGCGCCGCGTGTCGAGGTCGCACACCGCGACGATATGCGCGTCGTCGACCTTGAAGATCTCGGCCATGTCATGCGAGCGCGAGATGCGCCCCACCCCGATCGCGCCGATATTGATGCGCTTGCTCGGCGCATTCTGCCCGAACACGCTGGCCGGCACGATCGATGGAAAACCGACGGCGGCGATCGCCCCGGTCCTGATCAGGTCGCGCCGCGAGAAACCATTGGTCATGACATGTCTCCGTCAGGCCGAGATCGGCCGGGTGGCGTTCTTCTGGGCCTTGAGCACAAGTTCGGCCGCGAGCAGCGCCTGCTCCTGGTCCTGCGCGATCGATGTGCGCTCGACCACATCGGTCACGAATTGCGGGCCGAACGGCAGATAGACCTTGCTGCAATCCAGATAGCGCGCGCTCTTGCCGTCGACGACGAACAGATGGTTGCCGCCGGGCTTCCCCGCGGGATCGGCATATTTGCGCAGCTCGATATAGCCCTCGGTCCCCAGCACGAAGAGCCGCCCGTCGCCCCAGGTGCCGAGCCCCCTGGGCGTGAACCAGTCGACCCTGAGGTATCCGGTGCCGCCATTGCCGCTCATCGTCATGTCGCCGAAATCCTCGAACAACGGCTTGTCGGGGTGGTTGATGTTGCCGGTCTGCGCGGCGACGACCTGGGCGCGATTGCTCCTGGTGAAGAACAGGAACTGCTCGGCCTGATGGCTGCCGATATCGGTCAGGATGCCGCCGTATCGCGCCTTGTCCCAGAACCAGTCGGGCCGGCTCGCCGGGTTCACCAGGTGCGGCGCGATGTTGATCGTCTGGACGACGCGGCCGATAACGCCCTGCTCGATCAGCTCGCCCGCCTTGATCGCGGCCGGCACCTCGAGCCGCTCGGAATACATGATCGCGAACTTGCGCCCGGTCGCCTTGATCGCGGCGCGGACATCGGCGAGCTGCTTCAGGCTGGTGATCGCCGGCTTGTCGCCCAGGAAATCCTTGCCCGCCTTCATCGCGCGGATGCCGAGCGGCGCGCGCAGATCGGGGATCGGCGCGCCCGCGATCAGCTGGATCGACCTGTCCTCCAATATCTCCGCCTCGCTTCGCGCCAGCTTGGCGGTCGGAAAGAGCTTCTGGAAAGCGGCGAGCTGTTTCGCGTCGGTCGCGTAAACCCAGACCAGCTCGCCCCCGCCGCGGATCACCGCCGCGGTCATCGAATAGATGTGATTATGGTCGAGCCCGATCACCGCGAACTTGATGTGGTGCTTCGGTCGCGGGTCGGTCGGCGCGCCGGTATTGACCGTTTCGGGGATGGCATTGCCGCTCAGCGCCTGGGCCATCACGTCGCCCGGCAGCGCGGCGGCAAGCCCCGCAAAGCCGGCGCCGGTCAGCATCGAACGGCGGTCGATCGGGTTCATCGCATCTCTCCTTGGCGCCGGCGCTCAGTTCCTGGGCGTCGCCGGGGTGGTCCAGTTGATCACATGATAGGTCGTGTCGGTGGTGCCGACATTACGCAATCCGTGCAGCGAATTGGACGCGTTGAAGATCACCGATCCCGGCCCGAGCCGCTTCCACACGCCGTCGGACAGAGTCTCGACCGTGCCCTCGCGGATGATCACCAGTTCCTCGTTCGGATGCCTGTGCGGCGCATGCGACGTCTGGCCGGGCTTCAGAGTGGTGACGTGCATCTCAAGATCGTCGAGCGTCGCGGTCGGCCCGTTGCCCAGGCTGCGCACGTCGCCGACATCGGTCGGCGTGACCTTCATCGCGTTCCAGTCCCACACCGACGGGCCGATGATCTTTTTGGTGTGGGTCTGGGCCAGCACGCCGGCCGAACAGGTGATCGCTGCGGCACTCAGCGCGACGACCATATCCCTACGCGTGATGCGCATCGCGACGTTCCTCTCCTGGCCGGTGCACCGCGTCTCGGGCGTCATCGGGGCCGCGCTGATGGTAGCGCTATCGAGGAGCGTATCGCCGATCCTATAGGATTGTCAAAGCGCCAAATTGGGGTCAGCGCGGATTCCGGTGGCTTCTTGCGGGCGGTCGCTCAGGCGCAGCATCGCCAGCGCGGCGCACCCCGTCAGCACCGCCGCGATGGCGATCGTCCAGATCGGCTCGGTCGGGAAGAAACGGTGGATCACCGGCCCCATCACGACCGCGATGAACAGCTGCGGCAACACGATGAAGAAGTTGAAGATGCCCATATAGACGCCGAGCTTGCCGGTCGGCAGCGCGTTCGCCAGCATCGCATAGGGCATGGTCAGGATCGACGCCCAGGCCACGCCGATCGCGATCATCGGCAGGATCAGCATCTGCGCGTCGCGAATGCCCAGCATCGCGGCAAAACCCGCGGCGCCGATCAACAGGCAGATCATGTGAGTCCGGGCGCAGCCGATCCGCCGCACCAGCAGGGGCAGCACGAACGCCGCCGGCACCGCCACGCCATTATAGACGGAGAACAATATGCCGACCCAGTCGGCACCGTCATTATAGGCTTTGGACGCGGTGTCGGTCGATCCGAAGACGTACCGGGTGACGACCGGCGTGGTGTAGACCCACATGATGAACAGCGCCGACCAGGAGAAGAGCTGGACGACCGCCAGCCGTTTCATTGCGTCGGGCATGTGCACGATATCGCGCAGGATCTGCACGACGGCATTGCCCGCCTTCCCGTCGTCGGGCGTCGATGGGGCATCCTCACCGGCAAAGGCACGCAACGCCTCGGGCGGATATTCGCGCGTGGCGAGCACGGTCCACAGCACCGCGAAGAAGATCGCCGCCGCGCCGAGATAAAAGGCATAGCGCACTGCATCGGGGATCACGCCGGGCGGCGCGACGTTGCTCGCCCCCAGGGCGGTGATCGCGAAGGGCGCGAGCGAGCCGAGCACGGCGCCCGCACCGATAAAGGCGGTCTGGAAGGCATAGCCCATGGTGCGCTGTGCCGGGCCGACCATGTCGCCGACGAACGCGCGGAACGGCTCCATCGACACGTTGATCGAGGCATCGAGCAGCCAGAGCAGCATCACCGCGGCAAGCAGCACCGGCGCGTGCGGCATGCCGATCAGCGCCAGCGCGGCGAGCAGCGCCCCGATCAGGAAATAGGGCCGCCGCCGCCCGAACCGCCCCCAGGTGCGGTCGCTGAAATGCCCGACCAGCGGCTGGACGATCAGGCCCGTCACCGGCCCGGCGATCCAGAACAGCGCAAGGCTGTCGACATCGCTGCCGAGCGACTGAAAGATGCGGCTGACATTCGCGTTCTGCAGGCCGAAGGCGACCTGGATCCCGAAGAATCCGAACGAAATGTTCCACAGTCCGGCCAAGGACTGGCGCGGCCGTCCGGTCACTCTATCCACCCCTGCCTGTATATTTTTTTATTTTCTGCCGGTCAGGATGTCAGTGACTTGGCGTCCCGGCAATCCCCGTTTGCGCAGCGCCGTTGCTTTCGTCCCGAAGCGGCGCGCAAAAGGGCGGAAACCGTAGGGGAGGGGCTGTGACGAGATCGGAAGAGACGCGCGAATGGTGGCGCGGCGCGGCGATCTACCAGATCTATCCGCGCAGCTTCGCCGACTCGAACGGCGACGGCGTCGGCGATCTTGCCGGCGTCACTGCGCATCTCGATCACGTCGCGTCATTGGGCGTCGAGGCGGTGTGGCTGTCACCCTTCTACCCCTCGCCGATGAAGGATTTCGGCTACGACGTCTCGGACTATCGCGGCGTCGATCCGCTGTTCGGCACGCTGGAGGATGTCGATGCGCTGATCGCCCGCGCCCATGCCCTCGGGCTCAAGGTGATCGTCGACCAGGTCTATGCCCACACCTCCGACGAGCACGCCTGGTTCGCCGAAAGCCGGTCGGACCGCACCAATGCGCGCCACGACTGGTATGTCTGGGCCGATGCCAAAGTGGACGGCACGCCCCCCAACAACTGGCAATCGGTGTTCGGCGGTCCCGGCTGGACCTGGGATGCGCGGCGCGGCCAATATTACATGCACAATTTCCTGAGCAGCCAGCCGCAGCTCAACGTGCATCTGCCCGCGGTGCAGGATGCGCTGCTCGACGTCGCGCGCTTCTGGCTCGATCGCGGCGTGGACGGCTTTCGGCTCGACGCGATCAGCTGCGCGATGTTCGACCCCGCGCTGCGCGACAATCCCGCGCGCCCGCCCAGCAACAACCGCCGCACCCGCCCGTTCGACTTCCAGTTCCACGTCCACAGTCAGTCGCATCCCGACATCCCGCTGTTCCTGGAACGCGTCCGCGCGCTGACCGATAGCTATCCGGATCGCTTCACCGTGGCGGAGGTCGGCGGGCCCGATGTCGAGCCGGAGATGCAACGCTTCACGCAGGGCGACTACCGGTTGAACACGGCGTACGGCTTCAACTTCCTCTATGCGAAGGCGCTGACGCCGGCGCTGGTCCGCGACGTGCTGGAACGCTGGCCCGACACGCCTGGCATGGGCTGGCCGAGCTGGGCGTTCGAGAATCACGACGCACCGCGCGCCGTGTCGCGCTGGGCGCCGCCGGGGCATGAGGTCGCGTTCGCGCGGATGAAGATGCTGCTGCTCACGGCGCTGCGCGGCAATATCTTCCTCTATCAGGGCGAAGAACTTGGCCTGACCCAGGTCGACATCCCGTTCGACCGCCTGCGCGACCCCGAAGCGATCGCCAACTGGCCGCTGACCTTGGGTCGTGACGGCGCACGCACGCCGATGCCCTGGGCGGCCGGGGAGGCGGGGCTTGGCTTCTCGACGGCTGAGCCGTGGCTGCCCTTCGGTCCCGATCATCCCGCGCTGGCGGTCGATCGGCAGGAGAGGGAGGGGGCGTCGATGCTGGCGCTGACCCGCCGGCTGCTGGCGATGCGCAAGGCGAACGAAGCGCTGCGGACCGGGGCGATCCGGTTCATCGAAGCGTCGGAGTCGCTGCTGGCATTCGAACGGGAAGCGGACGGGCAACGGTTGTTGTGCGTGTTCAACTTTTCGTCTGACGCGCGGCTATCGGTGCCCGAAGATGCGGGCTCGTGGCGAGTGATCGAACAGGTCGGCGACGTGGATGGTTGGAATTTCGGCCCCTTCGCAGGGGTGATCGCGGAACGGGTGGGCCAATGATATTCCCGTCACCCCGGATTTTCTTGTGTTCCCGCGAAGGCGGGAACACAGACTGGGCTCCCGCCTTCGCGGGAGCACAAGGGCGCGGGCTATTCGAACCCAAACGCCTCAACCTCCTGCCGCACCCCGATCTCCAGCGCCTCGGCCACCAGCCGCAACGGCGCCAGATCCACATCGCTCTCCCCGCGCTCGACCAGTTCGGCGAACCGCGCATAGAGCCGCGGATACTCAACATTCGCCCCCACCGGGATTGCCTCACCCGCGATCGTCAGCTCTGCCCCACCCATCGCCAGCTTCAGCATGCCGTCGGGCGTATCGATCTCGATGTCCCAGCTTTGCACGCCCTCATGCAGGAAATCGAGCGCGACCGAGACCGGCACCGTGCCGCTGCGCAGCGCAAGCGTCCCCGCGATCGGCTGCGACCGCCCCGCCGGCACTTCCAGCTTTGCCGACTCCACCGTCAGCGGTGCGGGCAGCAAGTCGGTCAGGATCGACAGCGCGTTGATCCCGGGATCGAACACGCCGAAGCCGCCCGCTTCCAGGATCCATTCCTGCCCGGGATGCCAGACGCGAATATCTTCCTTCCAGATCACCCGCACTGCCTCGACCGTCCGGCCCGCCAGCCAGGCGTGCGCGGCATCGATCCCGGCTGCCTCCTGCGAATGCCAGGCAGTGAACAGCGTGACGCCGGCGGCTCGCGCCAGCGTCTCGAGTTCAGTCACCTCAGCCACCGTCAGCCCCGGCGGCTTCTCCAGCAGCACATGCAGCCCCGCCGCGATCGCCGCCTGCGCTGCGACGACCCGGGCGAAGGGCGGGGTGCAGATCGCCACCGCCGCTGGGGCGCCCGTGGCGAGCAAGGTGGTCAGGTCGGGAGAGATCCGCACCTCGCTCGGTGCCGCATGGGGATCGACCGCACCGACAAGCGTGAACCGGCCATCGGCGCGGATCGCCGGGACATGCTGGTCCCGGGCGATCTTGCCGAGTCCGATAATGGCGATCGGCAGCATCCGTCTTCCTTACTTCAGCGCCACGACAGTCACCGATTTGGCCGGCAGGGTCAGCACCGCCTTGCCGCCCGTCACCGCTACCGGCGCGATGTCGTGCGGGGCAACTGCGAGCGGTTCGCCGATGCGGTTATGCGCGTCGATCCTGTCGGCGGTCAGCACGCTGCCCGTCAACGTCGATGCCGTGCTGCCGTCGACATTCAACGTCACGGTCAGCGCATTCACCGGATCGAGATTGGCCAGCGACACGTGCACCACGCCGTCAGCACCGCGTACTGCAGAGGTGCTCAGCGCCTGCATCGTCCACTGGTCCCTGCTGTACCAGGGGCTGGTCATCTCGACCGGCAATTGAGTCGAGTCCTGCCACGGCACGTACATGCCGAATATCTGATAGGTCGGCGTCACGACCATCTTGTCGCCGTCGGTCAGGATCATCGCCTGCAGCACGTTGATCATCTGGGCGATGTTGGCCATTTTCACGCGATCGGCGTGGCGGGTGAAGATGTTGAGGTTGATCGCCGCGACCAGCGCGTCGCGCAAGCTGTTCTGCTGCTGCAGGAAACCCGGATTGCTGCCCGGCGTCGGATCGTACCAGGTGCCCCATTCGTCGACTGCGAGCCAGACCCGCTTCGCCGGATCGTATTTGTCCATGATCGCGCTGTGCTTGGTCACGTACTCGTCCATCTTCAGCGTCCTGGACAGGGTTCGCGCCCAGCTCGTCTCGTCGAATCCGGTCGCCGGTCCCTTCTGCTTCCAGCTGTCCGGCACGGTGTAATAATGCACGCCAAGGCCGTCGATCCGATCGCCGGCGTCGCGCATCATCACTTCGGTCCAGTTGTAATTCTCGTCGCTCGCGCCGCTGGCGATCTTCATGATCTTCGTGTTGGCCGGCGCCTTGACGAAGGTCGCGTAGCGCCGCGTCTCGTCCGCCGCATATTCGGGGCGCATATTGCCGCCACAACCCCACAGCTCGTTGCCCAACCCGAAATAGGGCAGCTTCCATGGTTCCTTGCGGCCATTGGCGCGGCGCTCGTTCGCCAGTGTCGAGCTGGTCGGCGAGGTCATATATTCGACCCAGTCGGCCATCTCCTGCTCGGTGCCGCTGCCGACATTGCCGGAGACATAGGCCTCCGCGCCGACGGCCTCCGTGAAGTTCATGAACTCGTGCGTGCCGACGGCATTGGGCTCGGTCACGCCGCCCCAATGGGTATTGACCTTCACCGGCCGCTTGGTGCCCACGCCCTCGCGCCAATGATATTCGTCGGCGAAACAGCCGCCCGGCCAGCGGATCAGCGGCACATGGATCGCACGCAGCGCCGCGATCACGTCGTTGCGGAAACCGTCGGTGTTGGGAATGCGCGAATCCTTGCCGACCCACAGCCCGCCATAGATCCCCGTGCCGAGATGCTCGGCGAACTGGCCGAAGATCTCGCGCTGTACCTTCGGCCCGGGCTTGTCGGCATGCACGGTGATGCTGGCCTCGCGTGCCTGCGCCCAGGCCGTTCCCGACGCGAGCGTCAGCGCCGCCGCCAATGCGACCCTTTTCAACCCCATGATTGCCGTCATCGCCCCGATCCTCTCATCCGCCGTTCCATGACGGCTGGCTTTAGCTTATTGTCTGAGTATATGATTGCGCAAGTGGTAATCAGGAGAGGGCAATGCGAACGTCGCTGGTGCAGTTCATCCAGGCCGGAGGCATGCGCGGCGTGGCCGTGCTGCACGGTGCCGAACCACCGCAACGACTGGCCGGGGTGGAAAGCATCCGCGCACTCGCCGAGGCTGCACTGGCAGCGGGCAACAGCCTGGCCGATCAGGCGGCGCTGGCCGGCTATGCCGGCATGGTCGATCTCACATCGGTCACGCTGCTGTCGCCGATCGATCACCAGGATCCGGCGCATCTGCTGCTCACCGGCACCGGCCTCACGCATCTCGGCTCGGCCGAGGGGCGCGACAAGATGCACCGCTCGATGACCGAGGCAGCGCAGCAGACCGATTCGATGCGTATGTTCCTGATGGGCGTGGAAGGCGGCAAGCCCGGCGCGGGCGAGACCGGCGCCCAGCCCGAATGGTTCTACAAGGGCAATGGCGAACAGCTCGTCGCGCCCGGCGCCCCGCTGCGCTCGCCCGCCTTCGCGCTCGATGCGGGGGAGGAGCCGGAGATCGCCGGCATCTATCTGATCGATGGCGAGGGCAATCCGGTCAGGCTCGGCTTTGCGATCGGCAATGAATTCTCCGATCATGTGACCGAGCGCGGCAATTATCTCTGGCTCGCCCATTCGAAGCTGCGCGTCGCGGCACTCGGGCCGGAACTGCTGCTCGGCGACCTGCCCCAGGACATCCGCGGCACCAGCCGGATCGTGCGGAACGGCGAGACACTTTGGGAACGCCCGTTCGTGACGGGCGAGGCGAACATGTCGCACAGCATCGCCAATCTCGAGCATCACCACTTCAAATACGACCTGTTCCGCCGTCCCGGCGACGTGCACGTCCATTTCTTCGGCACCGCGACCCTGTCCTTCTCGGAAGGGATCCGTACCGAACCGGGCGACATCTTCGAGATCGAGGCGCCGCCCTTCCGCCTGCCGGCACGCAATCCGATCGCGATCGAGCCGGCGCGTGATGTTCGGATACGAATGCTCTAGGGGTATCGACGGACGAGCCCGTCCGCGACGACGGAGGGCCGAACAGGGAGAAGGCGGATGGGGGACAGGTGACGCCGGGGAATCAACCAAAAGGACGCCGTATTCACGGCATGATCGCGCATGATCTGGGCGTCGAGATCGTCACGGGCGTGTACAAGCCGGGCGACGTGTTGCCGGGCGAGATCGAATTCGCCGAGCAGCTCCAGGTATCACGCAGCGTCTATCGCGAGGCGGTGCGCATGCTGATGGCCAAGGGCCTGGTCGAAAGCCGGCCCAAGGCGGGCACCAGCGTCAGTCCGCGCAGCCGCTGGAACCTGCTCGATCCCGATGTGCTCGCCTGGATGTTCGAGGGCGAGCCGAGCGAGGTGTTCATCCGCAGCCTGTTCGAGCTGCGCATGATCGTCGAGCCAGCCGCCGCCGCTGTCGCCGCGGAACGCCGCACGGGCCGCGAACTCGCCCAGATGGGCCATGCGCTCGAGGAAATGGCGCGCTACAGTCTCGCCACGCCGGAAGGCCGCGCGGCCGACCAGCATTTCCATCACCTGATCCTGCAGGCGACGCGCAACGAGCCGCTGACCACGCTGTCGAGCACCATCGCGGCTGCGGTCGGCTGGACCACCATCTTCAAGCAGCGCAACCGCAAGCTGCCGCGCGATCCGCTGCCCGAGCATCAGGCGCTGTACGATGCGATCGCCGACGCCAACCCGGAAGCCGCGCGCGCCGCGATGACCGAACTGATCCGCCACGCGCTGGAGGATACGGAATTGTCGATGGAGCCGGGCGCGGGCTAGAGATAGCCCCGGGGCGAATAACTCCTACAAATTTCTTGACCCACATACCGCTCGCGCCATAGCGTCGCGTCGTTTCGGGAACGACGCGACCGCGAAGGTCGCCGCGCGTGGAGAAGATGTCCGTGGCAAATCTGGCTCAAACCCTGGTGCGGCTGTCGGCGCTGATGCTCACGGCAACGTTCGCTGTGCCGGGCGCCGAGGCACAGGCCGCGCCGCGCGAACGCGTGTCGATCAACAGCGGCTGGCGCTTCCATATGGGCGATCCCGTCGGCGCGACCGGCCTGTCCTATGACGTGCGCCCGGAGATCGTGAAGAGCGAGGACGGCAAGGCAGCCGACGCAAAGCCCGATGAGGCGAAGGTCCTGACTGCGGTCAACCAGCCGGTGCTCAAGCCCTGGATCCTGCCCAGCGCCAACGCCTTCATCAGCGATCCGGCAAAGCGCCATGTCCGGCCCGCCGGCAATCCCGGCGGCGACGTCTCCTTCGTCCAGGCCGGTTTCGACGACAGCGCCTGGCAGAAAGTGACCCTGCCGCACGACTGGGCGATCGAGCGGCCTTTCCTGAAGACCGGCCCCTATGGCGGCATGGGCCGGCTGGAGAGCTGGGGCATCGGCTGGTACCGTAAGGCGCTCGACATTCCCGCGCGCGACAGGGGCAAGTCGGTGTTCCTCGATGTCGAGGGGGCCATGTCCTATTCGGCGGTCTGGCTGAACGGCAAGCTCGTCGGCGGCTGGCCCTATGGTTATAATAGCTGGCGGCTCGACCTGACGCCCTATCTCGCGTTCGGCGGCAGGAACGAGCTGGTCATCCGCCTCGACAATCCGCCCGAATCCGCGCGCTGGTATCCCGGCGGCGGGCTCTACCGGAATGTCTGGCTGACCAAGGCCAACCCGGTCCATGTCGGCCAATGGGGTACGCGGGTGACCACGGCCGACGTCTCGAAGGACTCGGCCAGGATCGCGCTCGACGTGACGGTCGACAATGATTCCCGTGTCGAGGCGAATGCCAGCGTCCGGACCGATATCTATGCGCTCGACGCGGCCGGCCACAGGACCGGGGCCATCGTCGCCCGCATCACGCCGACCAGCGCGCGCGTGGCGGCGGGCGGCAGTGCCAAAGTCGCCGGTTCGACCATGCTCGCCAATCCGCATCTCTGGGGCCCGCCGCCGTCTCAGCAACCCAATCGCTATGTCGCGGTCACCACCGTCATGCTGGGCGGCAAGCCGGTCGATCGCTACGAAACCCCGTTCGGCATCCGCACCGTCACCTTCGATGCGAACAAGGGCGTGTTCGTGAATGGCGAGCGGATCGACCTGAAGGGTGTCAACAACCATCACGATCTCGGCGCGCTCGGCGCTGCGTTCAACGTCCGTGCAGCGGAGCGTCAGCTCGAGATGCTGCAGGAGATGGGCGTCAACGCGATCCGCATGAGCCACAATCCGCCCGCGCCCGAACTGCTCGAGCTGACCGATCGCATGGGCCTGCTGGTGATCGACGAAGTGTTCGACGTGTGGGAACGCAAGAAGACCCCGCTCGATTTCCACCTGGTCTTCCCCGACTGGCACGAGGCCGATCTGCGTTCCATGCTGCGCCGCGACCGCAACAATCCGTCTGTGGTGCTGTGGAGCGTCGGCAACGAAGTCGGCGAGCAATATACCGCGGAGGAGGGGGCCGCGATATCGCGCGGGCTGGTGCGGATCGTCCGCGAGGAGGATCCGACGCGTCCGACCACGACCGCGATGAACTATGCCAAGCCCGACATGGCGCTGCCCGGCACGGTCGATGTGATCGGCCTCAACTATCAGGGCACCGGCGTGCGCGCCTATCCCGGCCAGTTCGCTGCCTTCCACGCCAAATATCCCGACAAGGTGATCATAAGCACCGAAAGCGCCTCGGCGCTCAGCAGCCGCGGCGAATATCTCTTCCCCGTGGCGGGCGCGATCAGCGGCCCGGTGCGGCCGGGCTCGGGTGGTGACCCGGACAAGATGCAGGTCAGCGCCTATGAACTGCACGCCGCCGATTTCGGCTCCTCGCCCGACCGGGTCTTCGCCTCGAACGACCAGAACCCGTTCGTCGCCGGCGAATTCGTCTGGACCGGCTTCGACTATCTCGGCGAGCCGACGCCCTATTATGCCGCGCGCAGCTCCTATTCCGGCATCATCGATCTGGCCGGGTTCAAGAAGGATCGCTTCTGGCTCTACCAGGCGCGCTGGCGTCCTGACCTGAAGTTCGCGCATGTCCTGCCGCACTGGACCTGGCCCGGCCGCGAGGGGCAGGTCACTCCTGTCCATGTGTTCAGCTCGGCCGACGAGGCGGAATTGTTCGTCAACGGCACGTCGCAGGGCAAGAAGACGCGGGCGCCCTACGAATATCGCTTCCGTTGGGATTACGTCACCTATGAGCCCGGCGAGCTGAAGGTCGTTACCTGGAAGGGCGGCAAGCCCTGGGCGACGGAAGTCGTGAAAACCGCCGGCGTTCCTGCCGCGCTCGAGGCGACGCCCGACCGCGCGCAGATCAGCGCCGACGGTCGCGATCTTTCGTTCGTGACCGTGCGCATCACCGACAAGGATGGCCTGACCGCGCCGCGCGCCGATAACGCCGTCACCTTCACGATCGAGGGCCCGGGCGAGATCGTCGCGACCGACAATGGCGATCCGACCAACTTCGACTCCTTTCAGTCGCCGACGCGCAAGGCGTTCAACGGCCTCGCGCTGGTTGTGGTGCGGGCCCGGGCCGGCAAGCCGGGGGCGATTACCCTGCATGCCCAATCCGGGGCGCTCAAGGGCACTGCGATCGTGCTGAAGAGCGTAGCCACGAGGTAACGCTACCGGCTCGCCGGCGCCCGTGGCGGCCTCCAAAGGGAGGCCGCCAGCGCTGCGCATGGCCGAAAGAGCCGAGCCGTTCCGGTTCCGCGCCCAATCGAATATCGCCGCTTGACAGTTTTTACCCAGACAATTAGCGGCCCGCATTGGTAGCGCTACCAGCGCATTGTGCAATCAGGCGATCCGTCGACGAGCGGGCGCCTTCGGAGAGGTAACCCTTTATGTTCCTGCGTAATCAGTCCCTGCGGGCCGCCCTGCTGGCCGCCACCGGTATCGGTGCCCTGACGATCGGAGGAACTGCCTCGGCACAGGAAACGGCCGCTCCGGTATCAAATACTCAGAGTACAAATGTTGTGCCGGACGCTGGCGCGGCGCAAGAAGCTGTCCCTGCAAACCCCGACGAGGCAACGGGCGACGACATCGTCGTCACCGGCATCCGCGCTTCGCTGCGCAGCGCGACCAACGCCAAGAAGAATTCGGTCGGATTCGGCGATTCGATCTTCGCCGAGGATATCGGCAAGCTGCCAGCGACTAACCTGGCCGAGACGCTGAACCGCATCCCCGGCGTCAAGCTGAACCGCGACATCAACGGCGAAGGTCTGCAGGTCTCGATCCGCGGCCTCGGCCCCAGCTTCTCCAAGGTGCTGCTCAACAACACCCAGATCGCGATCGCGTCGGACGGCGGCACCAACGGCGGCAGCGCCAATCGCGAGGTCGATCTCGACTTCTTCCCGTCGGAGCTGTTCACCCGCCTCGACGTGGCGAAGAGCCCGGTCGCCTCGACCTTGGAGGGCGGCATCGCCGGCACCGTCAACCTGCGCAACGCGCGCCCGTTCGACAATCCCGGCCAGCACGTCACCCTGATCGCGCAGGGCCAGTACACCGACAGCAACCAGCGGATCAGCCCGCGTGGTGCGATCGTCGCGAGCAAGACCTGGGACAATTTCGGCGTGCTGATCGGCGTGTCGGGGGTGAAGACCAAGACGCGGATCGACGGCTTCGAATCGATCGGCTGGACCGACGCGAATCTCGCCTGCCCGACCGCGAGCTGCAATGCGGGCGGCAACGGCTTCTCCTATGCCTCGGTCACGCCGAACAATGTCGGCCACGGCCTGACCCCGGGCGCCCCGCTCGATCTCGCCGCGACCTCGGGCCTCTCGCTCGATCAGCTGTCCAAGGCGATCATCCCGCGGCTCGGCCGCAACAGCTTCACCGACGGCACGCGCTCGCGCATCTCGGCGCTGGCCTCGGTCGAATGGCGGCCGAGCGACACGCTCAGCTTCGCCGTCGACGCCATCTACGCCAAGTCGGTCCGCGATTATTACCGGCTCAACATGAACTGGTATGTCCGCAATTCCGGGCCCGGCACCTCGCCGACCTCGACCGGCGGCATGGTGCCGATCGACCTGACCGTCGACCAGAATAATGTCGTGACCAAGGGCACCTTCGCCAACTCCAGCTTCTTCCTGGAGAACGACGTGTTCCACCAGACCACCGAATTCTGGAACGTGAACCCGAACGTCTCGTGGCAGCCGTCCGACAATGTGAAGATCGACGCCCAGCTCAACTACGGCCATTCGACCTTCTTCCGCGAACAGCCCCAGTTCGATTTCCAGACGCCGCGCGAGTCCGGCCTGGAGGTCACCTATGACAACAGCACCGGCGCCGCGCAGCCGATCATCACGACCAACCGCGACCTGGGCGACCCCAATCTCGGCTGGCAATGGTACCGCGTGAACGTGCAGAATGTGCGCCGCGAGACGACGACCAAGGGCGCGCATCTCGACACGACGATCGGCGACAAGACGACCAACTTCAAGTTCGGCCTGGCCTATGACGAGGCCTCGCGTTCGATCCGCGCCTACGACAACAGCATCGCCTTCCAGACCTCGGTGTGCGGCGCGACCTGTGACGGCCTGACCGGATCGGTGCCGAACTCGGCGGTGGCGCAATATCTGTCGCGCTGGACCGTCGACAATTTCGGCCATCTCGCGGGCGGGAATGTCGGCTACACCAGCATGATCATCCCCAATCTCGCGGCGTTGGAGAAGGCGACCAACTATGCCGCTTTCCGCGACAGCGCGCCCGAGAGCAGCGGCGCGGTGACCGGCGGCGCGACCGGCGACATCGATGAGAAGACCTTCGGTGCCTATGCCGAGACCAATGCCGTCGCGACGGTCGCAGGCAAGGATCTGCGCATCAATGCCGGCATCCGCTACATTCACACCAACCAGACGGTGGTCGGCCCGACCCAGACGGCGTCCGGCCTGGTCGATGTCTCGCTGAAGACCAGCTATGACGAGTTCCTGCCCTCGTTCAACCTGAGCTATGATCTGACCAGCCGGCTAAAGCTGCGCGTTGCGGCCTCGCGCAGCATGACCCGCGCCGATGCGAGCCAGTTGCTGCCGGGCCTGACCTTCTCCGACCCCTCGGCGCAGATCGCGACCGCGGGCAATCCGGACCTGAAGCCCTATACCTCGAACAATATCGATATCGGCGGCGAATATTATACCGGCGGCATCGGTTATGTCGGCCTGGCGGCGTTCCACAAGAATGTCGACGGCTTCACCGTGGTCCAGCAGTCGACCGTTCCGTTCACCTCGCTCGGCATCGCCTATAGCGACCTGAACACTACGCAGCAGCAGGCGATCGATCTGCGCGGCGGCCCGAACGCCGCACAGGTGACGGTCAACCGCCCGGTCAATCTGCAGAACCTGATCCTCGACGGCATCGAGGGCACCTGGGTCCAGCCGCTCGACTTCGCGGTGAAGGGCCTCGGCTTCTCGGCCAACGCGACCTATATCAAGCAGAGTTCGTCGAGCGGCCTTTTCGCGCCGGGCGTGGCGCCGTGGAGCTACAACCTCCAGGGATTCTACGAAGGGCACGGCGTGTCGCTGAGCCTCAACTATGTGTGGAACGACCAGACGGTCGCGGCGAACGGGCCGCAGAACAATCTGCCGGTCGGCCTCATCAACGATGCACGCGGCCAGCTCGATCTCTCTGCCGGCTATGAGCTGCCGTTCGCCAACAAGGCGTTCCGCCTGACGCTCGACGTGCTGAACATCACCAACGCGCCGATCCGCACGACCTTCGGCTACGATAACGCGACCTACAGCGTCTATTATCCGGGCCGCCAGATCCTGTTCGGCGTCCGCACCAAGTTCTGACCTCTTTCCTCCCCCTCCCCCTCTGGGCCGGCCTTTGCGCCGGCCTTTTTTTGGTGGGGGGAGGAGGTGTAGCCCCAACCACTCCGTCACCCCGGACTTGTTCCGGGGTCCATCGGCCCGCAAACGCAACGGCTGCGGCGCTTGCTGAAGCATGGATGCTGGAACAAGTCCGGCATGACTAGGTAGGCGCTCAGTGATTATCCCGCGGCAGCCCGCGCGTCTGCGCGATCCGCTGATAGTGCTCCGCCCCTTCCAGGATTGCGCCGCTATCGAGCTGTCCGACGATCGCGCGCTGGATATCCTGCCACGGCGTCTGGGAAGCGGGATAGGCATAACCGCCCGCATCCATCAGCACGCGGCGGCGCTCGGCCAGTTCTTCGTCGCCGATCAGCACATTCGCCGTGCCCGCCCGCAGATCGATCCGCACCCGGTCGCCGGTCCGGATCAGCGCGAGGCCGCCATTGGCCGCCGCTTCGGGCGAGGCATTGAGGATCGAGGGCGATCCCGACGTGCCCGATTGCCGCCCGTCGCCGATGCACGGCATGGCGTGCACGCCCTCGCGGATCAGATAGGCTGGCGGCCGCATGTTCACGACTTCCGCCGCGCCGGGATAGCCGATCGGCCCCGCACCGCGCATGAACAACAGGGTCTCCGCCGTGATGCCGGTCGCCGGATCGTCGATCCGCGCATGATAATCCTCCGGCCCGTCGAACACGACCGCGAGGCCTTCGAACGCGTCGGGATCGGCCGGGTCGGAAAGATAGCGGTCGCGAAACTCCTTCGAGATCACGCTGGTCTTCATGATCGCCGCATCGAACAGATTGCCCTTCAGCACGACGAAGCCCGCATCCGCCATCAGCGGCGTCGCGAAGGGGCGGATCACATCCGCATCCTCGATCGTCGCGTCGCGGCAATTGTCGCCGATGGTCCTGCCGTTGGCGGTGATCGCGTCCTCGTGGATCAGCCCCTGCTTCATCAGCTCCGCCACCACCGCGGGCACGCCGCCGGCATGGTA
This sequence comes from Sphingomonas sp. GW821-FHT10F11, assembly GCF_058809095.1. Lineage (NCBI taxonomy): Bacteria > Pseudomonadati > Pseudomonadota > Alphaproteobacteria > Sphingomonadales > Sphingomonadaceae > Sphingomonas > Sphingomonas sp. GW821-FHT10F11. The sequence continues at coordinate 103,418 of NZ_JBXASH010000010.1, read as the reverse complement.
GAAATCCTCGCCGAGATATTCGCCGGCGGGCTGGAGGTTGACCATCAGCGGCACATGATGGCCGTGCGTCTGCCAGTCCTCGAGCGGCAGATCGACGCCGATATGCCGCGCGATCGCGGCGAGATGGATCGGCGCATTGGTCGATCCGCCGATCGCCGAATTGACCACGATCGCATTGGTAAAGGCGTCGCGCGTCAGGATGTCGCTCGGCTTCAGGTCCTCGGCGACCATCTCGACGATGCGCTTGCCGGTGCGCCACGCCACTTCCTGCCGGTCGCGGTACGGCGCGGGGATAGCGGCCGATCCGGGCAGCTGCATGCCGAGCGCTTCGGCCAGCGAGTTCATCGTCGTCGCCGTGCCCATGGTGTTGCAATAGCCGGTCGACGGCGCAGACGAGGCGACGAGCTTCACGAACCCCGCATGGTCGATCTCGCCCGCCGCCAGCAACTCGCGCGCTTTCCATACGATCGTGCCCGATCCGGTGCGCTCGCCCTTGTGCCAGCCGTTGAGCATCGGCCCGACCGACAGCGCGATGGCGGGGATGTTCACCGTCGCCGCCGCCATCAGGCAGGCCGGCGTGGTCTTGTCGCAGCCGATCGTCAGCACCACGCCGTCGAGCGGATAGCCGTACAGCACTTCGACCAAAGCGAGATAGGCGAGGTTGCGGTCGAGCCCGGCGGTCGGGCGCTTGCCCGTCTCCTGGATCGGATGGACCGGGAATTCGATCGCGATGCCGCCCGCCTCGCGAATGCCCTCGCGCAGCCGCTCGGCCAGCACGAGATGGTGACGGTTGCACGGGCTCAGGTCGGACCCGGTCTGGGCGATGCCGATGATCGGCTTGCCCGATTGAAGCTCCTCCTGCGACAGGCCGAAATTCATGTACCGCTCGATATAGAGCGCGGTCATGTCGATGTTCGCGGGATTGTCGAACCAGGCGCGCGAACGCAGCCCTGAGGGTGGTGTGGTCATCAGCGTGGCGCCACCGAGACGCGGTAGATCATCAGGTGGCGATAAGGCTTGCCCGGATCGACCCGTGCCGAGCCGAAGGCCGGCTGGTTGGGCGTATCGGGGAATTTCTGCGGCTCGAGCGCGATGCCGTCGCCCATGCGATAGACATGGCCGTGCTTGCCGATCAGCGTGCCGTCGAGGAAATTGCCGGTATAAAGTTGCAGCCCGGGTTCGGTGCTGAGCACTTCGAGCACGCGGCCCGACACCGGGTCCTCGAGCCGTGCGGCGAGCTTGGGCTCAGCGGTGAGCCCGGCATCGATCGCGAAATTATGGTCATAGCCGCGGCCCGCGACGATCTGCGCGTCCCGCCCGTCGCGCACGCCCTCGGCGAGCATCCGGGGCTTGCGGAAATCGAACACGCTGCCCTGGACCGGGCGCAGCTCGCCGGTCGGGATCAGGGTCGCATCGACCGGCGTATAGGCTTTGGCCGGCATGGTCAGCCTGTGGCCGAGCGCGCCGAGCGGCGATCCTTCGCCGCCCAGATCGAAGATCGCATGGTTGGTCATGTTGACGATGGTCGGCTTGTCGGTGGCCGCCTTATACTCGATCGAGAGCGACCCGTTCTCGTCGAGCCCATAGGTCACGGTCACATCGAGCTTGCCGGGATAGCCCTGGTCGCCGTCCAGGCTGACATAGCCGAAGGTCACGCGGGCCACGGGTCCATTCTCGACCGAGACGACGCGCCATACGACCTTGTCGAACCCCTTGGTCCCGCCGTGCAGCGAATTGGGGGCGTTGTTGATCGGCAGCTGATAGCTTTTGCCGTCGATCGCGAACTGGCCCCTGGCGATGCGATTGGCATAGCGGCCCACCGTCACGCCGAAATAATTGGGCTTGTCGACATAGCCGGCGAGGTCGTCATAGCCGAGCACCACGTCGGCCGGCTTGCCGTCGCGGTCGGGCGCGATCAGCGATTGCAGGGTCGCGCCATAGCTCAGGATGCGCGCCCTCACGCCCTTGGCATTGGACAGGGTGATCGCCTCGACCTTGGCGCCGGCGACCTCGCCTACGGTTTCGCGCGCCGCCGATGCGGCATGAGCCTCCGGCGTCGCCGTAGCGGCGCCGATCGTCGCCAGCATGATCAAAGCCCTGTGCATGAAAATCGCCCTCCACCGCGGCCGCTCGAACCGGCGGCGTTGACCAGGATTTTGCTTACATATACTCAGACAAAAAACAAGCGACGCAGCAGGGGACGTGAGAATGGCCGCACCGATACTCGATACGACGGCACCGCTCGCGGGGACGGGTGCAGGCCCCGGCTACCGCGCGACGCTCGGCCTTCTCGCCACCCTGTTCTTCATGTGGGGCTTCATCACCGTCATCAACGGCACGCTGCTGCCGCATCTGCGCAGCGTGTTCGACCTCAATTATACCCAGACAACCTTGATCGAGTTCGTATGGTTCATCGCCTATTTTTTCGCCTCGATCCCTTCGGCGATGCTGATCGAGCGGATCGGCTACAAGCGCTCGATCGTCGCCGGCCTGATCATCATGGCGTTCGGCGCGGTAATGATGGTGCCGGCCTCGATGATACCCTCTTATTGGGTCGTGCTGGCGGCCTTGTTCATCATCGCCGCGGGCATCACGCTGTTGCAGGTCGCCGCCAACCCCTATGTCGCAGTGATCGGATCGCCGGAGACGTCATCGTCGCGGCTGAACCTGGTGCAGGCGTTCAATTCCATGGGCACGACGCTTGCGCCCTTGTTCGGCGGCTATCTCATCCTCGGCCGCAGCACCTCGGGTACGGCGGCGGCGGGCGCGGTGCTGACCCCGGCGGAAAAGCTTGCCGACGCGCAATCGGTGCAGCTTCCTTATCTGATCGTCGCTGCCGTACTCGTTGTGCTCGCGGTGGTGATCGCCCGCTTCCGCCTACCCGACATGAACGCCTCGACCCGTGGCGTCGCGCGCGAGAGGCTGCACCCCTGGTGGCATATTTGGCGGCACCCGCTCTGGGGGCATCGCAACCTGGTCTTCGGTGTGCCCGCGATCTTCATCTACCTGATCGCCGAGATCGGTGTCGGCAACCTCTTCATCAACTTCGTCTCGGCGCCGGAGATCGGCAATCTCACCCACGAACAAGCGTCGCATTATCTGTTCCTGTTATGGGGCGGGATGATGGTCGGCCGCTTCCTTGGCAGCTATCTGATGCAGCGCATCCCGGCCGAAACCGTGCTGGCGGCGTTCAGCGTGGGCGCGCTGGTCGTGATGCTGATCGCGACCTTCACCACCGGCCCGGTCGCGATGTGGGCGTTGATCTCGGTCGGGCTGTTCCACTCGATCATGTTCCCGACGATCTTCACCCTCGGCATCCGCGGCCTCGGCCCGCTCACCGAGGAGGGGTCAGGCCTGCTGATCATGGCGATCGCTGGGGGCGCGCTGGTGATCGTGCAGGGCTGGCTGGCCGATGCGTACGGCCTGCAACTGTCCTTCCTGCTGACCGCCGCCTGCGAACTCTATGTGCTGTTCTATGCATTGTGGGGGTGCCGGTCGGGGTCGATGGAATTGAGCGCCGCCTGAGCCAACCCGTCACCCCGGACCTGTTCCGGCATGACGAAGGGGAAAGCCTAGTGGCTGGACGCCCCCTCGGCCCCGATCCCCGTTTCCGACCGCACCCGCTGCTCGAGATACAGCCCCCGGTCGACCGCCCCGCGCGCCGATGTGTCGAGCACCGACACCAGCCAGATCGTGAAGAACGCCAGCGGCACCGTGAAGATCGCCGGCGACGAATAAGGGAAGATCGCCTTGTCGTGATGCAGGATCGCGACCCAGATCGCCGGCGACAGGATCGTCAGCACCAGGGCCGTCAGCAGCCCGACCGATCCGCCCACCACCACGCCCCGCGTCGTGCAGCCCCTCCACAGCAGCGACAGCAGCAGCACCGGGAAATTGCCCGACGCGGCCAGCGCAAAGGCCAGGCTGACCATGAACGCGACATTCTGCTTCTCGAACAGGATACCGAGCAGGATCGCGACCACCGCCAGCACCAGCACCGTGCGCCGCGACACGCGCAGCTCCGCGGCTGAATCGGCCGCACCCTTGCGGAACACCGTCGCATAAAGGTCGTGGCTCACCGCCGAGGCACCCGACAGGGTCAGCCCCGCCACCACTGCCAGGATCGTCGCGAACGCCACCGCCGAGACGAAGCCGAGGAAGATATTCCCCCCGATCGCCTGCGCCAGATGGATCGCCGCCATATTCGCGCCGCCGCGCAGCACCCCGCCTCGATCGATATAGCTCGCATCGGTCGCCACCAGCACGATCGCGCCGAAGCCGATGATGAAGGTCAGCAGGTAGAAATAGCCGATCCATCCCGTCGCCCACAGCACGGAACTGCGCGCCGCCTTGGCGTTGGGCACGGTGAAGAAGCGCATCAATATGTGCGGCAGGCCGGCGGTGCCGAACATCAGCGCCATGCCGAACGAGATGGCCGACACCGGGTCCTTGATGAAATTGCCCGGCCCCATGATCGATCGCCCGCGCTCCGGCGCCGCCGCGATTTCCGCCGCCGTTGTGGCGCTCATCGAGGCAAGGCCGGTCTTCACCTCCACCGCGCGGGCGAACAGCGCCTCGGGGGAGAAGCCGAACTTCGCCATCACCATGAACGCCATGAAGCTCGCACAGCCGAGCAGCAGCACTGCCTTGATGATCTGCACCCAGGTCGTCGCGGTCATCCCGCCGAACAGGACATAGAGCATCATCAGCACGCCGACGATGATCACGGCATAGGCATAGTCCAGCCCGAACAGCAATTTGATCAGCTGCCCGGCGCCGACCATCTGCGCGATCAGGTAGAACAGCACGACGACCAAAGTGCTCAGCGCCGCGAAGGTCCTGACCGGCGTCTGCGCGAAACGGAACGAGGCGACATCGGCAAAGGTATAGCGGCCGAGATTGCGCAGCCGCTCCGCCATCAGGAACAGGATGATCGGCCAGCCGACCAGGAAGCCGATCGAATAGATGAGGCCATCATAGCCATCGGCGAAGATCTGGGCCGAGATGCCGAGGAAGCTCGCCGCCGACATGTAATCGCCGGCAATGGCGAGCCCGTTCTGGAATCCGGTGATGCCGCCGCCCGCCGTATAGAAATCGGAAGCGGTCCGTGTCCGCCGCGCCGCCCAGCGGGTGATGCCGAGCGTGAGGATCGCGAACGCCGCGAACATCACGATCGCGGTCCAGTTGGTCGGCTGCGGCTTGGGCGCCCTGGCGTTGATGGCCAGGGCAGGGGTGGCGATCATCAGGACCGCAGAAGCGATAGCGATGATGGGGGCGACTGCCCGGGCGATGCGGCTCATTCGCCTGTGCTCTCGACCAGGCTCTGGACGAGGGCGTCGTAATCGCGATTGGCGCGGCGCACATAGAGGCCGGTCAACCCGATCGCGAGCAGGATCACGCCGAGCCCGACCGGAATGCCGATCGAGGTCACGCCCGATCCGATCGGCGCGGCGAGCGCGCTCTTGTCGAAGGCGATGAGCAGGATGAAGCCGAAATAGGCGACCAGCATGACGCAGGTCAGCGTCCAGGTGAACCGGCCGCGCTGGCGGGTCAGCGCCAGATATCTGGGGTCCGCCGCGATGCGCGCCAGACGTTCGGAATCGGCCATCTTACTCTCCCCTCCCGCGCGTCGGCGGTACAGTACCTCGCCATATCGGCAGCGCGATGCAAGCGACGTTTGCTGATCGAACCTGTCCTCTTCCCGACGCTTTCCTGGTGAAGCCGATTGAACGCTTCTCGCGCAGCAACATCGTTGAGAAGGCGGAACGGCGCGCTATGGTAGCGCTATCTGCCCTCGCATCAGGGGCAACCCGACCGCTGCAAGGCGGCGGCACGATAATAGGAGAAGATGGTGAGAAGCTTGCGTCCATATCTGACTTTCGCCGCCATGGCGCTGATGCTCCAGCCACTCGCGGCGGGTGCGCAGGCGCGTCCTTCGGAACCGGTCTGGACCAGAAGCTGGCAGGCAGTGCCGATGGAGCGCCCCGGCCCGCGGCCCGCTCCGCCGCCGGGCCAGCCTACGCCGCCGCAGCAACAAGGCTCGACCGTCCCCACCTCGGACGTCACTTACCGCATGGTCGCGCACCTCTCCGCCGGCGGCTCGACCCTGAGGCTGCGTCTTTCCAACGAGACCGGGACTGAGCCGCGGCCGATCGGCGCCGTCCGTGTCGGGCTGGCCGGCCCGAACGGCGACGTCGTTGCCGGCACCGACCGGATCGTCACCTTTGATGGCGATGCATCGCCGATCATCCCGGCGGGCGCGCCCGTGGTCAGCGACCCGGTTGCGCTCAAGACCGGACCGCTCGCCAATGTCGTGGTCAGCATTTACGTGCCCGGCGACACGATCTCCCTCAGCGTTCATGCCCTGGGCGTCGCGACCACGCAGATCGCCCCCGGCGACCAGACCGCCGCCACCAGCTTCCCGCCCGGCGGCCCCACCAATATGATGCGTCTCGCGCTCACCGGCATCGACGTCTCGGGCGGTCCCGCCACGTCCACGATCGTCACCATCGGCGATTCGATCACTGACGGCGCGCAATCGACCCGCGACACCAACAACCGCTGGCCCGACATATTGGCGGAACGCCTGATCAAGGCAGGCAAGACCGGCTTCGCGGTCGCCAATGCCGGCATTTCGGGCAACCGCCTGCTCGCCACCGGCAGCGGCCCGGCCGCGCTCGCCCGCTTCGACCGCGACGTGCTGGCGGTGCCCGGCGTGCGCTATGTCGTGATCCTGGAAGGCATCAACGATATCGGCAGCGCCACCCGCGCCAGAACGCCCCTGCCGACCGTCGCCGACATCACCGGCGCTTACCGCCAGATGATCGACCGGGCACATGATCGCGGCGTGACGGTGATCGGCGCGACCGTCATCCCCTACAAGGGCGCGGGCTATTACAGCCCCGAGGGTGACGCCGTGCGCATCGCGGTCAATGCCTGGATCCGCACGCCCGGCAATTTCGACGGCGTGATCGATTTCGAAAAGGCCGTCGCCGACCCGGCCGATCCGCTGCGCATGGCCAAGGCCTATGACAGCGGCGACGCGCTTCATCCCGGCGATGCCGGCTACCGCGCGATGGGCGACTCCATCGACCTCGACCTGTTCCGCTGATCCGGAGAATGACAATGCTGCGCAGCATGATGATCGCCGCGACCCTGACGATCGCGGCCGGCGGAACCGCGAGCGCGCAGGAGATCGCCTTCACCTGGGACGATCTTCCCTCGCACAGCGCGCTGCCCGAGGGCACGACCCGCGTCGATATCGGCGACAGGATCATCGCCGCGTGGAAGGCGGCAAAGCTCCCGCCGGTCTATGGCTTCGTCAACGGCGTGCGGACCGAGGAGGAGCCGGCATCGACCGCGATGCTCGACCATTGGCGCGCCGCCGGCCTGCCGCTCGGCAACCATGCCTGGTCGCACATGAACCTCGCGACTCATACGGCGGCCGAGTTCGAGCAGGACATGATCAAGGGCGAAGGTATCGTCGCCGATCGGATGAAGGGCCAGAACTGGCACTGGTTCCGCTATCCCAATCTCTCGGAAGGCGACACGCCGGAGAAGAAGGCGACGGTGCGGAAACTGCTCGCCGATCGCGGCTATCGCATCGCCGGCGTCACGATGAGCTTTGGCGATTATATGTGGAACGCACCCTATGCCCGCTGCGTCGCCAGGAAGGACGACAAGGCGATCGCCTGGCTGAAGAAGACCTATCTCGATGCCGCCGATGAAAGCATCACCTATGGCCGCGGCGTGTTCACATCGCTCCTCGGCCGCGACATTCCCTATGTCCTGCTGATGCATGTCGGCGGGCTCGATGCGGAGATGCTGCCGCAGCTGATCGACCTCTACAAAAGCCGCGGCTTCAAGTTCGTCACGCTCGAACAGGCGCAGCGCGACCCCTGGTACAAGGGCTATATGGACCCGCGCGAACCGGATGCTCCGGACCGCCCGGAATCCCAGCTCCAGGCGAAAGGCCTGCCGGTGCCCGAGCGCCACAACTATGGGCCGGAGCTGGAAGCGATCTGCAAGTAAGGTGATACGCACCCTAGTTCCTCCCCCGGGAACCGGGGGAGGGGGACCATTCGCTTCTTCAGCGAATGGTGGAGGGGCTTGGAGCGAGTAAGCTCACGCCCACCTCATGCCGACTCGAATTGCGAGGCTGGCATAGTTGGCAACGTGGCCGCGCTCCAAGCCCCTCCACCGCCTCCGGCGGTCCCCCTCCCCGTTCCGGGGAGGAATTAGGGCGCCGACTCACTGGACAACCCCCCAAAACACTGCTCCTATATCCTATACGATCCACACAGTAGTGGACGGGGGAGAGCGACAATGAAGGGCCCGTTCAGCGCATTGATCCTGGCCGGCCTCGGCCTCGCCACACCCGCCATGGCCGCCGACGCGCCCCTCCTCCACGTCATGTTCCAGGACCACGCCGTCCTCCAGCGCGACAGGCCGATCCCCGTTTATGGCCAGGCCGCCCCCAACACGACCGTCACGGTAAAACTCGGCACCGAAACCGCCACCGCAAAGGCCGACAAGACCGGCCAATGGCGCGCCACCCTCGCGGCCCTTCCCTCCGGCGGCCCCTACACGCTTGAGGCCCGCAGCGGCACCACGACCCAGTCAGTGCAGGACGTGCTGCTCGGCGACGTCTTCCTCTGCACCGGCCAGTCCAACATGCAGCTCGCGGTGCGCGCCGCGGGCAATGCGACCTTCGAGATGCGCGCCGCGACCGATGGCCAGATCCGCCAGCTCGGCATCGCGACGAAGGACAGCCTCACCCCGCTGGCCAGTTTCGCCACCCCGGTCTCCTGGACCGTTGGCTCGCCCGACACCGTCGGCAATTTCTCGGCGAGCTGCTATTATTTCGCGCGCGAGATCAAAAAGACCACCAACGCCCCGGTCGGCCTCGTCGTCTCCGCCTGGGGCGGCAGCCGGGTGCGCGACTGGGTGAGCGAAGCGAACCTGCGCAAGCTCGGCCAGTATAATGCGGATCTCGACATGCTCGCGCTCTACCGCACCAACCCGCAGGCCGCGCAGCGCCGCTGGGACGCAAGCTGGGAACGCTGGTGGAAAGCGAACGGCGCCGCGGCCGCAAAGGGCAATCCCTGGGAACCCGCCTATCCCGTCGCCGACTGGAAGACCGCCCCCGCCGCGCTAGGCCCCTGGGCGCTATGGACCGGCAATTCTCCCGATGGTTTCGTCGGCCAGATGTGGCTGCGCACCAGCGTCGACCTCACCGCAGCACAGGCAGCGCAATCCGCAACGCTCGATCTCGGCTCGGTCAATGAGGAGGACCAGAGCTGGATCAACGGCAAGGGCGTCGGCGGCACCAGCTGGTCTAAACAGGCGCTGCACGAGATTCCCGCCGGCGTGCTCCATGCGGGCTCCAACACCATCGTCACCAATATCTTCTGCAGCTGGCGCAATTGCGGGATGAGCGGCCCGGCCGGGACGCGCGCGATCCGCCTGAGGGATGGCAGCGCGGTGCCGCTGTCCAACCCATGGCGCTATGCGGAAGTGCCGAACGGCCTCATCGCGCCGCAGCTTCCCTGGGGCCCCACGCACGGCGTCACCCAGCTCTATAACGGCATGATCGCCCCGATCGGCGGCTACGGCTTCAAGGCCGCGATCTGGTACCAGGGCGAATCCGACATCTATTTCAGCAGCCAGTACCAGGCGACCCTGGCCGCGATGATGGGCGACTGGCGCGACCGTTTCGGTGCCGACCTGCCTTTCCTCATCGTGCAGATCCCCAATTACGGCCCGCGCCCGACCGCGCCCGTGGAATCGGTCTGGTCCGAAGTCCGCGAGGCGCAGCGCCGCGCGGCGATGGCGGATGCCAAGGCCGCCTCGATCGTCACGGTCGATATCGGCGATGCGACCAATCTCCACCCCTCGAACAAGCAGGATATCGGCCGCCGCCTCGCCATCGCCGCGCGCCACGCCGTTTATGGTGACGCGACCCCGCCGGCCGGCGCGGTGCCCGGCGCCGCGCGCCGCTCGGCTGATGGCGTGGTCATCCCGTTCGGCCAGATCACCGGCACGCTTGCGGCCTGGAGCGGCCAGCCCAACGCCTTCGAGCTATGCGGCCCGGCGGCCGGATCGTGCCGCTACGCCGACGCCCGGATCGACGGCACGACGGTGGTGGTGAAAACCGATACTGCGGACGTGACCCGCATCCGCTATTGCTGGGGCGACAGCCCGACCTGTACCCTCACCGACACGAGCGGTCTGCCGGTCACGCCGTTCGAACTGGCAATCCCGTCGCGCTGAGCGCCGGGACGGGGGAGACAGGGCATGTTCTTGGCGGGAATCTGGGGATTCGCACTGCTGGGGGTGGCGGTTTATTGCATCTGTCAGGCAGTACGTGATTTCCGTCGTGGAGAGCGCGCAATGGGCTTGCTCGGCGCGGTCTGCGCCGGTTTCATCCTGCTCATGCCGATCAAGACTCATGCAGTGAAGGTCGACCTGATCGCCCCAGCGAACCGCTGAGCCGGAACACTCCCCCGGCGGAGGGATGGCGTGTCGGGCGCGCGTCACCGTAAATCCGCCGTGCAAAGGATGGTCGCGATGATCCGTACGATATTGCTCGCCGCTGCGCTGGCCTTCACCACCGCCGCCGCCCCGGCCAAACCCAGGGTCGAACTCTGGCGCATCGACTGCGGCGATTTCGGCCCCAAGTCGCTGGTCAACAGTTGCTATTTGATCCGCCATGACGACATGCTGATGATCTGGGACGCGGGCTTCCCCGGCGAATGGGTCGGCAAGCCGCTCTCGCCCGAGACCCGCTCGACCACCGTCCCCACCAGCCTGGTGTCGCAGCTCGCCCGGCTCGGCATCACGCCCGACCAGATCGATGTGGTCGCGATCAGCCATCTGCACTGGGATCATCTCGGCCAGGCGGCAAGCTTCCCGAAAGCGCGGCTGCTGATCGGCAAGGAGGATTGGGAAGCGCTCACCGCACCCCAGCCCGACAGCCGCCTCGAGCCAGCCCGCCTCGCTCCCTGGATCAAGGGCGGCGCCCCGATGGAGGCAGTCCCCGGCGACAAGGATATCTTCGGCGACGGCTCCGTGATGATGATCGCGACGCCCGGCCATACCCTCGGCCATCATGCGCTGCTGGTCCGCCTGCCGCATTTCGGCGCGGTCATGCTCAGCGGCGACCTCTATCATTCGAGCGCGCAATATCGCGACAAGCTGGTCTCGAAGGGCAATGCCGACCTGGCCAAAACGGCAGCGAGCATGCGTCGTTTCGATGACCTGGCGACCGCGGAAAAGGCGACCGTCATCATCCAGCACGAATCCGGCGACGTCGCGAAACTGCCGGCCTTTCCCAAGGGTGCCGACTAGACGCGATTTCATACCCCCCGTTCGTTTCGAAACGGAGCCTGGCTTGAGCAATTGAATCGAGGTTAGTCCGTCGTGATCGGTCGGTGCGGCAGATACCGCGCCATCTTCACCTCGAGCAGCCGGATAAGGCCGGGATCCATGAACTCATAGTCGTCGGGTATGTCCAGACAGACGATACGCGTCCCCTGAAGCGCGGCGCGGAACCGCTTCTGCACCTTGTTCCGGTGCATCTTCTCCATCACGAAGATCACATCCGCCCACATCACCAGTTCGTTGGTGAGGACATTGTCGGCATCGTTGTTGGTGCCGGCGGAGGCGACCTCGATATCCTCGCGCGTCGAGAAGACCTGTTCGGCCGTCGGGCTTCGCAACCGGTTCTGGCTACAGACGAAGAGGATGTTTTTCACCGAGGCTCCGTGTCGCGGTCGGCGTGGGCCGCCCCGCGCATACCGCGCTGAAAACTAGCCGTGCCGTTCCCACCCGGCAATCGGCCGGCGCAGATACCGCGTCACATGAAGGCGTGCGGCACCTCGGGCAGGGCACGGCGCACGCGGTTCCGCCCCGCATGCTTGGCCGCATACAGCGCCGCGTCGGCCGCAGCGAACATCGCCTCGGCGTCGAACGTATAAGGATCGCGTGCCTCGGCGATCCCGGCGGAGGCGCTGACCTGCAGCAGCTCGCCCTGCCAATGGATCGGTGTCGACAGGCGCGCCAGCTTGCGCTCGACCCGCTGTTCAAGTCTTGTGTCGGGCGATCCGGGCGCGGTCAGGACGGCGAACTCGTCGCCGCCGATCCGCGCCACCATCAGCGCGTCGCTGAAGCCGCCGCACAGCCGGTCGGCGATCGATTGCAGGCAGGCATCGCCTGCCGCATGGCCGTACCGGTCGTTGACCAGCTTGAATCCGTCGATGTCGAACAGGATGAGGGCGCCCAGCGGCTTCATCGGCGCGGCGCAATCGAGGAAGCGGCTCTGGAAGATCTGGCGGTTGGCCAGGCCGGTCAGCGGATCCTGCTCGGCCATGCGCCGCATCGTCTCCTGCCGCGCCCGCTCCTCGGTGATGTCCTGTTTCAGCCCATAGAGCTGGACCGGCCGCTGCCCGTCACAGACAATGTCGGCGGTCAGCCGCATCCAGCGCTCGGCCCCGTCGGCGCGCACGATCCTGGCGTCCATGGTGAAGGGCCGGCGCCGCGCGATCGCATCGGCGCGCAGCCGCTCCATCGCGGCGCGGGAGTCCTCGGCATACATGGAGGCGATCTCGCGCCGGTCGATGCGGGCACTGCGCGGCAGGCCGAACAGGTCGTAGATGCCGGATGTCCAGCTCAGCGAATCGTCCGAAAGGTCGCAGCACCACGCGCCGATCCCGGCCAGCGCCGTGGCGCGATCCAGCAGGTTTTCCGATCGGGTGCCCCCCAGCATTCCGATCTGCGGCGCCTGCCGGATCCATTCAACCTTCATCGCGCGGCCCCTCTCCGCGCATGCCCGCCGCTTTGCGTTCCCCTCATGCCATCAACCTAGGGGAAAGTCCTTAACGGAGAGTAAGGATTTGCAACAAATCGGCACGTATCGTGCCGTTTATTTTATGGCACGCAGCACGCCGAAAGCATGGCGTGAGCTGATCCCGGGTGAAATCCGCGCGGCAGGCGTCTATCGCGACTCGACCGTCCCCCGCAACGAAGGCCCCCTTATGCCAGCCCTCCAGGATTTCCGGCTCGAGACCTATTTCTCCCGCTGGGAATTCGCCGCGCGCTATCATCTGACGGCATCCGACGCGCAGAGCATGACGCTCGGCGAGCTGCTCGCCATGGCCGAGCCTGCCGACCGGGAGGCGTTCGACCGCCTGTGGCTCGGTTATACCGAGACCTATGGCGCGCCGGCGCTGCGCGCGGAGATCGCGCACACCTATGACGTCCGCGAGGCCGCCGACATCCTCTGCTTCGCCGGGGCCGAGGAAGGCATCTACATCGCCAACCATGTCCTGCTCGAGGCCGGCGACCATGCCATTGTCGTCACCCCCAATTACCAGGCGGCGGAGACGGTGCCGCTGTCGATCTGCGCCGTCACCGGCGTGCCGCTCGATCCGGACGACAATTGGAGTCTCGATCTCGACCGCGTCGCCGCCGCGATCAGGCCCAATACGAAGCTCGTCTCGATCAACTTCCCGCACAACCCGACCGGCCGGATCATCGATCGCGCGGTGCTCGATGGCCTGGTCGATCTCTGCCGCCAGCACGGCCTGTGGCTGTTCAGCGACGAGGTGTACCGCCTGCTCGGCCCCGATCCCGACAAGCAGGTGCCGCAGGTCGCCGACCTGTACGAGCGCGGCCTGTCGCTCAATGTGATGTCCAAGGCCTATGGCCTGCCTGGCTTGCGCATCGGCTGGATCGCCTGTGCCGACCGCGACCTGCTCGTCCGCATGGAGCGGATGAAGCATTATCTCTCGATCTGCAATTCGGCGCCGAGCGAGCAGCTCGCGATCATCGGCTTGCGTAACCGCGAGGCGATCCTCGCCCGCAACAACGCGCTGGTCAGCGACAATCTCGATCTGCTCGAGGGTTTCTTCGCCGAATTCCCGACCCTGTTCGAATGGCGCCGGCCCGATGGCGGCTGCGTCGGCTATCCGCGCTGGCTCGGGAAGGGCAGCGTCGACGCTTTTGCCGCGAAGCTGGTCGAGGAAGCCGGCGTGCTGTTGCTGCCGTCCGGCATCTACCGCTCGGATCTGTGCCCGACGCCGACCGACCGTTTCCGCATCGGCTTCGGCCGTGCCGGCATGGCGGAGGGCCTTGCCGCCTTCCGGGCCTGGCTCCAGCGCAACACGGCCTGATCGACCCGGGCCGGTCGCGCTCCCGTCCGGCGACGATTGCGGCATCGCTTGCGCGACGCCCTCAATAGGGATAGGGGGTATGGGTATGGCTCATTTGAGTGACGATCAGGCGCTGATCAAGCGTGTACGCCGGATTGCCGGGCAAATCGCTGCCCTCGAGCGGGCGCTTGCCAAGGGGGAGGACTGCGCCACCACGCTGCATCTCGCGGCCGCCGCGCGCGGTGCCATGAATGGCCTGATGGACCAGATCCTCGAAGCCCATGTCGAGTCTCATGTCGCCGCCCCGGGGCTGAGCGACGACGATCGGGCGCGGGGGGCAGCGGAACTGGTCGCGGCCATGCGCCGCTACCCCGGATAGGAGCGACCATGGCGAGCCTGCCCGATATCGCGGATCTCACGCATCGCCACGTCTATCTGGGGGCGAGTCACGACGACAATGCGCGGCGCACCCTGTGGGTCGTCCTGCTGACCGCGGCGATGATGGTGGTCGAGATCGCCGCCGGGTACCTGACCGGATCGATGGCGCTGACCGCCGACGGTTTCCATATGGCGACCCATGCGGGCGCGCTCGGCGTCGCGGCGCTGGCCTATGCCTATGCCAGGCGGCGGGCGACCGATCCTGCCTTCAGCTTCGGTACCGGCAAGGTGGGCGACCTGGCGGGCTTCGCGTCGGCGCTGGTGCTTGGGCTGGTCGCGCTCGGCATCGGCGTCGAATCCATATCGCGCCTGTTCAGCCCGATCACCGTCGCATTCGGCGAAGCCACGATCATCGCGGTCGTCGGCCTTGCCGTGAACATCGCCAGCGCCTTGCTGCTGTCGACCGGCCATCACGGGCACGGGCACGACCATCATCACGATCATGACGGGCATCATCACGGCCACGACAATAATCTCCGGTCCGCCTATTTCCACGTGCTGGCGGACGCGCTGACCTCGGTGCTAGCCATCGCGGCGCTGCTTGCGGGTCGCTTCCTCGGATTGACCTGGATGGATCCGGTGATGGGAATCGTCGGAGCGGCGGTCATCGCCCGTTGGTCATGGACGCTGATGCGGGACACCGCCTCGGTCCTGCTCGACGCTACCGATCCTCATATCGCCGGAGAGGTGCGGGATCTGGTCGAGGGCTCCGGCGATGCGCGGATCGCCGATCTTCATGTCTGGCGCATCGGGCCGCAGGGTCATGCCGGCATCGTCAGCGTCGTCAGCTCCACGCTGGACGCCGATATGGTGCGGGACCGGCTGGCGCCTGTCCACG
This sequence comes from Sphingomonas sp. GW821-FHT10F11, assembly GCF_058809095.1. Taxonomy (NCBI): domain Bacteria; kingdom Pseudomonadati; phylum Pseudomonadota; class Alphaproteobacteria; order Sphingomonadales; family Sphingomonadaceae; genus Sphingomonas; species Sphingomonas sp. GW821-FHT10F11. The sequence goes on along the minus strand of NZ_JBXASH010000010.1, from coordinate 87,992 downwards.
AACTGCAGCATCTGACGGTCGAGATGCTCCGGCGCTGAGGCAACGGAAGCCCTGGCTTGCGCAGCTATCGCTTCTTTCGCGGCGACACCATGATCCGCCCGATCCGCTTCGCACCTTCCTCGTCGCGCTTCAGCTCGATATCGACGCTTTCCTCGCGCTGCGTCGGTCGCCCGAAATCGCGGATCAGATGCGCGGTGATCAGTGACTGGCCATTGGGGTCGATCGCGTCCGACGCGAAGACATTGGCCTGGACCTGATAGGTGCCGGCCGGCGCCTGCCGCAGCAGATATTCCTCCGGACCATAGCCCTGGGTCATGTCGTTCGATAAATGGCCGCCGATCTTGGTGAGCGGGTTGTCGTAGATCGCGCGCTCCCCGCTGGGCTCGTCGACCCACAGGTCGAGATCGGTCGACGCCGTCGTCCAGTCGATCACCACGCGCAGATCGACATCGAGTAGCGCGATCAGCCTCTTGTCCAGCTTCACTTCGCCGCCCAGCGCGCGCAGCTTCGGGATCAATGCATTGGCTTCCATCAGCGCGATCATGTCGATGCCGTCCCAGTCATCCTCCCACGGCGTCAGCGCCACCTCGGAGAGCAAGGCGATTGCCCGTTCCAGGTCGGCGCGGGCACCGGCGGGTTTCAGCGCGGCGCGGCGGGCGAGCGCCAGCGCCAACAGCCTTTTCGGCTGCGGCCGGGCCGGATCGAGCACTGCCTGCCGTTCGCGCAGCTCGACCGCGCGATCGATCGCGCCATAACGTTCGAGCCGGTCGGCGACGATGCCGAGCGTGACCTCATTGGCGATCGGCAGGTCGAGCGCCGACAGCACCATTTCGGCCGCCTCGCCCCTGCGCCCGTGGCGGCGGAGCCATTCGGCGGTGTCGAGGTAGAAAGCGGGCACGTCCCCGCCCTTGGCTTCCTCGATCGGGAAACGGGTGTCGAACGCCCGGGGCGCCCGGTCATAGGCGCGGAGATAGGAGCGCCCCGGCTGCCACGCATCGATCGAGATCTTGGGCCGGATCATGCTGCTGGTCACGACGATGCTGTCGCTGCTTTCGGTCGCTACCACTTCCGCCCGATTGCCGCTTACCGTTATCGGCTGGGACGGTGAGGGCTCGGAAACATATCCTGCCGATGGCGGAGGCGGAGGCGGAGGCGGAGGTGGCGGCGGCGGGGGAGGCGGTGGGGCCGCGGCGCCACCTTCCGACGCTTCCGCCTTGGGGTCCTTCCACCACGCGACCTGCTCTTCCCACCGGTCGACCACTTCGTCGAGCTGGTCCGTAATGGCTTCCGCCTTCTCCTCGTCCTTGTCCTTGCGCTGCTCCAGATAGTCCTTGCGCAACTCTTCCGGATAATTGTCCGGCGGCGCGATATCGGCTTCGATATAATCGTCCGGGGTTTCCAGCACGACGAAGGACAGGCTCGGGCTGGCGATGCCGTAACGGCGGCTGAGCGCGACATAGTCGGCGCGCGCCGCGGTACCGCCCAGCAAGGCCAGCGAGTCAGCCGCGAGCAACGCGCCCTCGCCGTCGAAGGCTGCATCCGATCCCGGCAGCACGCGGCGGATCTCCGCCCTGCCGATCCTGATACGGACGCCCCCGATCGCCGGTGCCCGGGCGATCAGCTTCCAGCCGCCCTTGCCGTCCCCGATCGGCACGAAGGGCAGCCGCTTGCCCCGGTCGTCGAGCACCGCGGCAACCGCCGGCGCGCCCGACGCGATGGCGCCCGCTACCGTGGCGGGGTTCTTGCCCGGCGCAAAGGCGCGTCCGCCATGATCGGCGGCGAGATGGCGCAACCAGGCCATGTCAGCTGTGGGTGCCGCCACCGCATCGAGCCTGCATCGCAGCGCGACGGTCGTGGCGAGGTCGACCGACGGCCTGCCGTCGGAGAACAACAGGCACCGGTCGGCCGGCGCTGCATCGCGCGCGATTGGCGCGAAGCTGGTGGCGCCGCGATACCGCACCGTCCGCAGCCGTGCGATCACTGCCTCGGCATTGCCCAGCACCGCGCGCGTCGCACCGCTGCTGTTGAAGGTCACCAGCTCGATCGATCGCGGCTTGAGCCGGGCCAGGGTCGCGCGCAGCAGCGCGAACGCGGCCTGGTGGTCGCCCTTCAGCCGCGATCGCGACCGGTCCCAATAAACCCGCACGCGATTGGCGCGAGGCAGGGCGGTAACGCCGGGCATCCTGCCGGAAAGCTGGAGATAGCGCTCGCCCAGCACGTTCGTGCTCATCAACACCTCCGGCAGTGCCGGCCGGGCGACGGAGAGCCGGCCAGTCAACGCGCCCGGGCCCTTGGCCAGGGCGACCCAGCTGTCCCCGTCGCGCTGCAGCGCCATGGCCGTCCCGGTCGGCCAGGCAATCGCCGGCGCCGCGCTCATGCCGTTCGCCCGCACCGCGATCGACCAGCCGTCGCTCGGTGCCGCGATGCGCAGCGGCAGGCTGAAACCGTCCGCCGCCGGCGCGGCGAAGCGCAGCCGGATCGTGCGCCCCTTGCCGGCCGGGATCGGGAAGACCCGGGTATGGAAGGCGCCGTCGGCCACCTCGGCCAACCCGGGGTCGACGCCGCGCCGCACCCGCGCTTCATAGGCGACCATGGCCTTGGGCCGGTCGACCAGCACGCCGTCGATCAGCTTGCCGTTGATATCCAGGGCATAGCCGGTGACGATCGCGCCCGCTGGCAGTTCCAGCCTGAAATCGCCTTCCAGCTCCTCGTCGCCCGGATTCAGGAACTCGGCGGTGATGGTGGTTTCCACCACCGCGCCGCGCATCTCGACCTTCACGTCGAACCGGCGAAGGCCCAATGCGCGAGCATGTTTCGCGTCGCGGATGCCGTTCTCATGGGAAAGCAGCGCTGGGTTCTGCTGGGGTGCGGTCCTGGTCCGCGCCGTCTGTGCGGCAACCGCCACGGGTGCGAGGCAAAGCAGGAGTCCGATGAACCAGCGCCGTGCCATCTCTCTCTCCCCCGTTGCCGCACAGGCTATGCCGTTCCGCGCGGGGCGACAAGCGGCTACACGCATATGCCGCTGAAAGTCATGGTATTTTGCGGACCGCAGCGCCGATCTTCCCTTGCCTGCATGGTGGTCAGGTGCCGCCCGGGCGATCGATCCGCTACAGCCGGGTGATCACCACATAGAGCAGCACCAGGTACAGCCCGAAGCCGATCCAGCCCAGCAGCCCGGCAAAGGCCGCCGCGACCAGGAACAGGGTGGTGCCGAGGCCGATCACCAGCCCCAGGATCAGGCCCAGCGACAGCGGCGGCAGCCAGCCCAGCGCGACCGCCCAGCCGGCCTGGCGCGGAACATAATCGAGATCGAGGCCTTGTGGCGGCAGGCCGTCGACGACGAAACGGGCGATATCGTCCCACTGGCTTTCGCGGATGCCGGCGCCGTGCCCGCCGGCGACATAATCGATCTGGTGCGACTGCGCCGTGCCGATCGTCACGCAGCTGATCCGCGCCCCGCTGACCGGCGGGGCATCGCGCTGGGCAAGCTGGTCGAAGCCGTGATGCCCGGCACTGCCCAGGTCGAGCGCCTTGATGCGCGACAGGCCGTTGGGGAAGATCGCGACGACCCAGTCCTTGCTCGCGACATAGTTCAGCACTGCGTCCACCTGCCGCCACTTGCCGGTGATGGCGCGCCGCCAGTCATATTGGCGGCGCACCACGCTGCCGGCGAACACGATCCGGCGGAAGCGCGCGGCGGGGTAATCCTCCAGCGCGCGTGCGGCGAGATAGGTGCCGTTGGAATGGCCGACATAGGAGAAATCGGCATTGGGATAGAGCGCCCGCCATTCGGCATAGCTGTCCATCATCCAGCGCACCTTGGCGCGGCGAACCCAGGGGAGGACGAACGGCACCATGGCGAGATAGCCATAACTCAGCGTCATCGCGCGGACCTTGCGCGGCGTGCCCGTCGCCGTTGCGTCCGCCGCCCGCTCCATGATCTTGCGCGCGATCTTGCGGGTCCAGAAGCCCCGGTCGCGGATGCCGTGGATGACGAAGACCACATCGGTAACCTCGGGGTCGCCGTCCGGCGCGGCGCCGTTCACCGCGAAGCTGTTGGGAATGGCGACCGGGTCGCCGCGCGTGTCGCGCAACGCGCGCAACGCCGCCGGGCTTTCGCGCAGCGCCGCCGTGAAACGCCATTTGCGGTCGCGATTGCCCTCGTCGTCCATCGCGATCGCATTGGGATGGTTGGTATGCGGCAATTCGATCAGCACGAAACTGTCGCTGGTCAGGTCCACCGCGAAATCGATCGTATCGTCGGGCGCGACGGTATCGTCCTGCGATCCGAGGAGCTGGACCACCTGGATCGGCGCCTCCCGCCGCCGCCGCGTCAGGGCGAGCCATTGCAGGCGGGTCTGGACGATGAAGGGCGCGCCCTGGCGAATGCGCAGCAGGGTCCAGCGGCCGTTGAGGAAGATATCGCCGATCAGGATCAGGAAGGCCCACCATGCCGCGATCACCGGATTGGCCGCCGCCGTCAGCGACCAGCCCCGCGCCATGCCGGCGAGCATCACCAGCCGGTCGATCCGGCCGGCCCAGGGCCTGGCTTCGACATGATCCTCGAGCCCAGGTTCGAACGGCGCATCGGCCGTCTCGCCATGCGCGATGATCGTGGCTTTGCGGGCGATCAGCGATCCCATCGAATGGCCGACCAGCACGATCCGCGCAGGGTCCTGACGCTGCATCAGGCCGTCGATCTTGTCGACCAGCTTTGCCGCGATCAGTTCGGGCCGCGCGGCGGTGAGGGGAAAGGCATAAGGCAGCCGGGGGCAGAATATCGTCGCATCGGGCCAGGCGGCGCGCACCGTCGCGGTCACCGCCGCCATCTTCAGCGGCGATCCCCGCAGGCCATGAGCCACGACGACGAGCGTGCCTCCCTTGGTCCCGAGGTCCAGGCCGTCGCGCGAGTCGATGTCCATTGCGCTTTCCCCCGTCAGCGTCGGCACGAGGCTGCACCTTGCGGGGTGCATGGTCAACGAAGCGCGGCGGGGAATGCCTCCTGTATGGATGTTTCGACGATCCGTCGATGAGCGCGACGGTTCCGAACGGGGAGAAATGGGCGTCGCGCGCCGTCTATTTCACCCCGATCAGCCAGGGCTGCACCACGCCGGTCGGTTTGGGAGTCCCGTCGATCCGCTCCGCCCGGATCAGCGGCACCGGCTTGAGGATCATCTGCCCCTTCATGGGGCCGGATCCGCCGCCGATCGGCTGGGCGAGGATGCGGCGCACCACGTCCATGCCCTCGACGACGCGGCCGAACGCGGCATAGCCCGTGTAGCCCGGCTTCGCGTCCATGCTCGGATGCGCGCCGAGCATGATCGCGAAATTGCCCGTCGCCCCATTCTCGTCGCGGCCATGCGCCATGGAGATCACCGTATCGAGATGGCGGATGCCCGTCCGGTTGGTCGGCTCGAGCGGCACCGGCGATGGCAGCATGCGCCGCGCATCGGTGCCGATCCCGCCCTGGACGAAGCCATAGCTGGGGTCCGCCTTGCTCCGCGCCGAGCGGTAGAAGCTGGTATTGTCCAGCCTCTTGTCGTCGACATAGGCGAGGAAGTTGGCGGTGGTCCTGGGGGCGCGCCGCGCGTCGAGTGCGATCACGATCGGGCCGAGCGCGGTGACGATCCGCACGCGCACCATGCCCGGCGCGGGCCGGCTGGCAGGCTGCTGCGGCACGGCCGGGGCGGCGGTCGCCAGCGCCGCGAGAGCGAAGAGGGAAAGAATCGGGCGCATCGGCTCGCTCGAATAGGGTGAAGCCCCTGCGCGCTAGGGGTTGGCGTCTCGCCATGCAAGCGGGAGCAACATCGGGGTTTGACCTCGCCCCTTTCCTCCGTTCGTCCTGAGCTTGTCGAAGGACTGTTCTTCCCTTTCGCCAGGCGTGAGATGAGATCCCAATCCCCGCGGATCAGCGCCAGCTTCTTCGCACGCCCCCAACCCTTGATCCGACGCTCCGCTTCCTGAGCCTCGATTCGGCTCGGAAACTCCTGCGACCATGCAAGCGTAACCGGACCATAGTCTCGCGTGTAATCAGGGATCAGCCCGCTTTGATGTTGACCGATCCTGACTTCGAGATTGTCGGTATGGCCAACGTACAACCGGCCGGCCCGGCAGTGGAGCATATAGGCCCAGAAGCTCATGGGGCGAGCCTGAGGGGAAGAACAGCCCTTCGACAAGCTCAGGGCGAACGGTTGGTGGGAGTTCCTCCTCCCCCCTAGCGCGCCGCGATCACCGGGCGCTGCCACCCGCCGCCGAGCGACCGGAACAGGTCGATCTGCGCACTGGCGATCCGCGCGTCCGATTCCGCCAGATCGGCATCCGCATCGGCGAAGGTCCGCTCCGCATCCAGCACTTCGAGGAAGTCGATCTGCCCCTCGCGCTGCCGGGCGCGGGTGATGCGGGCCGCCGCCTCGGCTCCATCGCGTGCCGCCTGCAACGAGGCACGGCGCTGCAGTTCACCCTGATAGGTGGCGAGAGCTGTTTCGGTCTCCTCCAGCGCCTGCAGCACCGTGCCGTCGAACGACGCGAGCGCCTCGCGGCTATCGGCCTCGGCCCCGGCGATGCGCGCGCGGGCCGCTTCCTGGTTGGGGAATGACCAGCTAATCAGCGGCCCGACCAGGAAGCGCAGCGCGCCGCCGGTGAACAGATCGCTGATGCTCGTGCTGCTCGACCCGATCGATCCGCCCAGCGAGATGCGCGGATAGAGTTCGGCCGTCGCCACGCCGATCCGTGCCGTCGCCGCCGCCAGCCTTTGTTCGGCCGCGCGCACGTCCGGCCGCCGGGCGAGCAGGGCCTGGCCGTCGCCAACCGGGATCGGCTGATCGAGATGCGGCGTGTCGGTCCGGGCCGCGGCGATCTCGGGCAGGTCCTGCGGCGTGCGGCCGGTCAGGGTCGCCAGCCGGAACAGGGCCGCCTGACGCTCGGCCTCGATCGCCGGGACGAGCGCCGCGCGTTGGTCACGCAAGGTGGTGATGCGCACCTGGTCGAGCTTGGCCGCGCGCCCGGCCTCGACGCGCTTGCCGGTCAGGCTCGCCGACTTGTCGAGCAGGTCGACGATGCGCTTGGCCACGCCCAGCCGCTCGGCCGAGGAGGCCGCATCGACATAGGCGCGGGTGGTCGCGGCGACCACCGCGACCCGCACTGCATCCGCATCGGCATCCGCCGCGCGGACGTCGCCGCGCGCCGCCTCGATGTTGCGGCGGACGCGGCCGGCAAGATCCACTTCGTAAGAGACGCTCAGCCCGACATCATAGGACTCGCCCTCGGACGCCGTGCCGGGCAGGCGCTGGCTGTCGGGGGTGCGGCCATAGCCGCCGGTCGCGCCGATCGTCGCCTGGGGCAGCCGGTCCGAGCGGACGCCGCGCAGCGAGGCGCGCGTCTTGTCGAGCCGCGCCACCGCCACGCGGATATCGGTGTTGGCGGCCAGCGCGTCGGCGACGAGCTGGTCGAGAATCGGGTCGCGGTAGAGCTGCCACCAGCGGTCGTCCGCCGGGGCGGTCGAGACGCTGGGGCTGGCGCTGCCGATGAACTGCCCCGCCGCCTTGGGCGGAGCCACCGGCGCGACGAAGTCGGGGCCGGTCGCGCAGGCAGAGAGGGCCAGCGCTGAGATCGATGCAAGCAATAGCTGTTTCATGACGGCCGCTCCTTATTCGGCGGGCTGAAGAGTCGCCGGCAGGGCGTGCTGCTCGCGACGGCGGGAGAACCGCATCGCGAGCGCCCGGCAGACGACGTAGAAGGTCGGCGTGAAGAGCAGGCCGAAGGCCGTGACCCCGATCATCCCGAAGAACACCGCGGTGCCCAGCGCCTGGCGAAGCTCGGCGCCTGCCCCGCTCGCCAGCACCAGCGGCACCGTGCCGAGGATGAAGGCGAAGCTGGTCATCAGGATCGGACGGAGACGGGTCTGAGCCGCCCGCACTGCCGCCTCGACCGGCGACAGGCCATCCTGCTCCTCGGCCTGCTTGGCGAACTCGACCACGAGGATCGCGTTCTTCGCGGCCAGCGCGATCAGCACGACCAGGCCGATCTGGGTCAGGACGTTGTTGTCCATCCCCCGCAGGTTCACGCCGGTCATGGCCGCGAGCAGACACATCGGCACGATCAGCACGATCGCCAGCGGCAGGGTGACGCTCTCATATTGCGCCGCCAGCACCAGGAAGACGAACACCACCGCCATCAGGAAGACGATGCCGGCCGTGCTGCCTGCCGCCTTTTGCTGGTACGCGATGCCCGTCCACTCATGCGCGTAACCGGCGGGCAGGGTGGAGTCGGCGAGCTTCTCCATCGTCACCAGCGACTGGCCCGAGGAGAAACCCGGTGCCGTGTCGCCGTCCACCTCGACCGCGGGGAAGAGGTTGTAGCGGACGACGCGGTACGGCCCGGTCTTGTCCTGGAAGGTCGCGACCGATCCGATCGGCACCATCTGGCCCGAGTTGGAGCGGGTCTTGAGGTTGGCGATGTCGGCGGTCGTGTTGCGGAACGGCGCATCGGCCTGGGCGGTGACGCGGTAGGTGCGCCCCAGCAGGTTGAAGTCGTTCACGAACGCCGATCCGAGATAGACCTGCAGCGCTTCGAACACCCGCTCCGGCGGCACGCCGAGCATGTTCGCCTTGGTCCGGTCGACATCGGTGAAGATGCGCGGCGTGGCGGTGTCGAAGAAGGTGTAGATCTGCGCAAGCCCGCTGGTCTGGTTGGCCTTGCCGATCAGGTCATAGGAGTTCTTGCCGAGATCGGCATAGCCGCGTCCCTCGGTATCCTGCACCATCATGCGGTATCCGCCGGCCGATCCGATACCCTGGATCAGCGGCGGCGGTACGATCAGCAACCGCGCTTCGTTCACGTCAGCGGTCGCCTTGCGCGCCTCGTCCATGATCCCCTGGAAGGTGACGCCCAGCTTCTCGCGCTCCTGGAAGCTCTTGAGCGGGAAGTAAGCGGCTGCCGAATTGGGCGCGAGCGTCTGTGACGGGCCGTCGAAGCCGGCCAGCATCACCGAACCCTCGATGCCCTTCAGCGGCAGGATCTTCGCCGCGACCTTGCGCATCACGGCGTCGGTCCGCTCGATCGAGGAGCCCGGGGGCAGCTGGATCACGGTCAGGAAATAGCCCTGGTCCTGCGCCGGCACGAAGCCGGTCGGCGTGATCCAGAACACCCCGCCGGTCAGCGCGATGAGGCCCGCATAAGCGAACATCATCTTCTTCGGCGCCTGGACCAGCCGGCGCGTCAGCGCGGCATAGCCGAGGCTCATCCGTTCGAAGCCGCGGTTGAACGCGTCGCCGGCGCGGTTGAGAATCCGCTGGAAGCGGTTCTCGCTCCCGGTCGTCTCCTTGTGGCGGAGCAGCAGGGCGGCGAGCGCGGGCGACAGGGTCAGCGACAGGACGAGCGAGATGATCGTCGCGGTCGAGATGGTCACCGCGAACTGGCGGTAGAAGGCGCCCGACAGGCCGGTCAGGAACACCGTCGGCACGAACACCGCGCAGAGCACCAGCACGATCGCGACCAGCGCGCCCGACACTTCGTCCATCGAGGTGCGCGCCGCCTCCAGCGGGGATAGCCCGCGCTCGAGGTTGCGCTCGACATTCTCGACCACGACGATCGCGTCGTCGACGACCACGCCGATCGCCAGCACCAGCCCGAACAGCGACAGGTTGTTGAGCGAGTAGCCGAACGCCGCCAGCACCGCGAAGGTACCGATCAGCGATACGGGGATCGCGATCACCGGGATGATCGCCGCCCGCCATTTCTGGAGGAACACGAGGATGACGAGCACGACCAGCAGGATCGCCTCGGCGAGCGTGTGCTTCACCGCGTCGATCGACTGGGCGATGAACTCGGTCGGGTTGTAGATGACGCGATATTCGAGACCCTTGGGGAAATGGGCGGACATCGCCTTCATTTCGCGCGATACGCCCTGCGCCGCGGCGAGCGCGTTGGAGCCGGGGCGCTGGAACGCCGCGACGATCACCGTCGGCTGGCCGCTGAGATAGGTGTTGGTGCCGTAATCCTGCGCGCCCAGCTCGACCCGGGCGACGTCCGACACCTTGACCTGGCGGCCGTCGGGGTCGGTACGGATCACCACATCGGCGAACTGCTTGGGGTCGGTCAGGCGGCCTTGAGTCTCGACGTTGAGCTGAAAGGCATTGCCGCTCGCATAAGGCGGCTGGCCGAGCGTGCCGGCGGCGACCTGCACGTTCTGCGCGCGGAGCGCCGCGACGATCTCGCCGGCGGTCAGGTCGAGCGCGGCGGCACGGCCGGGATCGATCCAGACGCGCATCGAATAGTCGCGCGATCCGAACAACTGCACATCGCCCACGCCGTCGATGCGGCTGAGGCGGTCGCGCACCTGGGTGAGCGCATAATTGGAGATATAGCCGCGATCGAGACTGTTGTCGGGTGAGATCAGGTTCACGACCATCAGGAAGTCGGGCGAGGTCTTGCGCGTCACCACGCCGAGGCGCTGCACTTCCTCGGGCAGGCGCGGCACCGCGATGGCGACGCGGTTCTGCACCAGCACCTGCGCGGCATCGAGATCGGTGCCCTGCTTGAAGGTGACGGTGATGACGACCTTGCCGTCACCGGTCGATTGCGACGACTGGTACAGCATGTTGTCGACGCCGTTGATCTCCTGTTCGATCGGCGCGGCGACGGTCTCCGCGACCGTCTCGGCCGACGCACCCGGATAGACGGCGCTGACCGTCACGGTCGGCGGCACGATGTCGGGATATTGCGACACCGGCAGGGTCCAGTAAGCGATCGCCCCGACAAGGGTGATGACGACCGCGATCACCGCGGCGAAGATCGGCCGCGTGATGAAGAAGCGCGAGAGGCGCATGGATTTCGTCCTTTGGAAAAAGGGTCGGTTGTTCGGGTCTCGACAAATCCCGTCGCGTCACCCTCACCCTTCCGGCGCTTCGCGCCTCCCTCCCTCTCCCGCCGGGAGAGGGAAGGGGCCCGCTCGGCGAAGCCGAGTGGGAAGGGTGAGGGTGACGCGCTTCTGTCTTGTCCCTAGTTCGCGATCGTCGCCTCGCCGGCGACCGGCAGCGACACCGCCGGTCCGGCCGTGGCCGCCGCGGTGGCACCGATCCGGCCCGCCTTGGGCGCGACCTTCGCGCCGGGCATCGCCATCTGGTTGCCGGCGATGATCACCCGGTCCTTGGGGCTGAGGCCCGACCGCACGATGCGCAGGCCGTCGACCACGGGACCCAGCTCGACCGGCTTGGCCGAAACCTGGTTCTGCGCGTCGACCGTCAGCACGATCTTGCGCGCCTGGTCGGTCTGGATCGCCGTGTCGGGCACCAGCAGGGCCTGGGCCTTGCCGCCGCTCGCCAGGCGCATATTGCCGAACATGCCGGGCGTCAGGAAATAGCCCGGGTTGGACAGTACCGCGCGCCCGCGGATCGTGCCGCTGCGCTGGTCCAGGCCATTGTCGGTGAAGTCAAGGCGACCCTTCCAGCGATGCTCGGTCTCGTCCTGCAGCTGGATCTCGACCGCGGCGGGCTCGGCGCCGGGCTGACGCGCGCGCTGGGTCTTCAGGTACAACGCCTCCGATCCGTCAAAGGTGAAATAGATCGGGTCGAGCGCGTTGATCGTGGTCAGCACCGTGCCGTTGGTGCCTTCGCCACCCGCGACCTGGTTGCCGGCATCGACCTTGCGATCGGAGATGCGGCCGGCGATCGGGGCGCGCACCTGGGTGAACTCGACGTCGAGCGCCCGGGCGCGGAGCCTGGCATCGGCGGCAGCGACGGCGGCCTGTGCCGCCTGGACGCGGGCCCTGAGCGAGTCGACCTCGCCCGCCGACACCGCTTCATCGGCGATCAGCCGCTGGGCGCGGCCGAGATCGGCCTGGGCCAGCGCCAGCGCGCTGCGGGCGCTCGCCGCATTGGCACGGGCCTCGGCCAGCGCCGCGTTGAACGGGCGTGGATCGATGGTGAAGAGCAGCTGGCCCTTGCGCACGATCTCGCCGTCGCGGAAGTGGATGCCGGTCACTTCGCCCGCGACGCGCGGACGAATCTCGACCGTGCGGCTGGGCGCGAACCGGCCGACATAATCGTCCCATTCGCTGACGTCGCGCACCAGGGGTGCCGCGACCGTTACCGCCGGGGGGGGAGGGGCGGCGGCAACGGCCGGGGACTCACCGGCCAGCTTGGTGCCGGCCGCGGCGACGAGCGCCAGGGGGATGAGGACGATGGCCGCACGCCGCGTTCGCGACATGCGGTTGAAGCCGTCGACCAGCGGACGCGCGGTCGTGGTTTCGATGGGGGTGATCATGTTCATGCGGCGATCCTCGGATTGGCGTAGATCTGGACGAGCCCGACACGATCGCCGGTGACGCTCGCCACCAGGGTCTCGGCCTGGGAAAGGGTGAAGCCGGCGTCGAGGAACCGGTCGATCTCGGCCTGGGCAATGGCATAGCCACGGCGCCAGGCATGGACGGCGAGCCGCCGCAGCGCTTCGAGCCGGCTGTCGGCCAGCCGCGAGCGGGTGCCGATGCCGAACAGACCGCCCAGCGCGCGGGACACCCGGCCGGGCTCCTCCAGGCTGGACAAGGTGTCGCGGCGCGAGACCGCGATCACGCTCCATTCGAGCGCCGAGAAGCGAGCGGTCTCGCCGTCCGGCGCGACCGACACCTCCATGGCGCGGCTGCGGACGGGGGCGGCGAACATATTGTCGATGTCGAGATAGGCCATGGCGATTCCCTTTGAATGATTGCCACGGGACCCCGATCGCGAAGACGGCATGTCTCGCGGGCGGATGCGCTCGGGGCGTGAAGGGCCGACACCGGACAGCCTTGGGCTGTCCGCTTGTCGATCTTCGAAAATGATGATGCGCGATTGGCCCCAGGCCGCTCGCAGGTTGTTCAGCAGTCCGACTTGGTCATGGGCGTTTCCCTTCGCCATGGCGGAACCCAGGAAGGACCCGCATTCAATACCAATCGGTATATAACGTTTTGCTGCGCCGCGTCAAGCGGCTTTCATACCGGTGGGTACAATTATTTCAATCAGCGAGTGGGCCAGACCGACAGGCTGGTTTCGACCAGCTGGCTCAGTTCCTGGCAGGTCGCGCCCGATCCGGCCTGGACCGACAGCCCCTGAAGCAGGGCGGTGAGATACCGCACCAATGCGACCGGTTCGATCGTCTCGGGCAGGTCGCCCTCGGCCCGGGCCCGCTCGAAGCGCGCGATCATTGCCGCCTCGGACGAGGCACGGCGCTTGACCACTTCGGCCTTGATCGATTCGGCCTCGACGCCGCAGGCACTCATGCTGATCACGCCAAGGCAGCCTTTGGGATCGCACGTGCTCATCTGGATTTCGAGCGCGCCGCGCAACAGCTTCTCGGCCACCCCGCGCGCAGTCGGCGCGTCGAGCGCGCTGCGCATATAGGCCAGCTTCTCGCGCTCATAAAGGTCGAGCGCCTTGTTGAACAGCGCCTCCTTGTTACCGAACGCGGCGTAGAGACTCGGCTTGGTGATGCCCATCTCGGCGGTCAGCTCGGCCATGGACGCGCCTTCATACCCACGGCTCCAGAACACCCGGAGCGCGGAGGCGAGCGCGTTTTCCACGCAGAATTCCCGGGGCCGTCCTTTGATCGGTGCCGGGGCGAGATCCTGTTCCATACCGATCGGTATATAGCGCGCTTTCCGTAAACGTCCAGTGCTAGCCTAATCCTCCCGCGCAAAGCGGGGAGTGCGCGTGGAGCGAGGCGATATCGCCCGCATCGAACATCGCCGGCTGACTGCCTGAGCGATGCCGCACGGTGGCGCGAGACCTCAGCCGATATTGGCGCGGGGCGCGGCGATGGCGACCGAAAAGGCGGTGCCGAAAGTTTCGACGAACTCGGCCGCCGCAACCGCCTTGCCATAATGATAGCCCTGGCCGGCGTCGCAGGCCCAGGCGCGCAGCATCGCCTCCTGTTCGGGCGTCTCAATGCCCTCAGCGATGACATCCAGGCCAAGGCTGTGGCCGATCGCGACCACGCCCTTCACGATCGCCTCGCTGTGCGGGTCCTCGCCGAGATCCTCGACGAAGCTGCGGTCGAGCTTGAGGCGCGACAGCGGGAAGTCCTTCAGCGTGCTGAGCGAGGCGAAGCCGGTGCCGAAATCGTCGAACGCGATGCCGACCCCGCGCGCATGCAGCTCGCGCAGCGGTTGAAGATCGTCGTCGTCGTGGCGCAGTGCGATGGTCTCGGTGATCTCGAGTTCGAGATCCGCGAACGACAGCCGATGCCGCGCGAGCGTTGCCTCGATCACCTCGACCAGCGTTCCCGCGCGGAGCTGCGCGGCGAACAAATTCACCCCCATCCTGATGGGCGCGAGCCCGGCGCGGCGCCAGCCGGCGAGCGCACGGCAGGCCTCGTCGAGCACCCAGCAACCCGCCTCGAACGCCAGGGCATGGGTTTCGAGCACGGGGAGAAAGGCCATCGGATAGAGCAGGCCGCGGATCGGGTGGCGCCAGCGCAGCAACGCTTCGGCGCCGATCAGCCTGCCGCTGGCCAGGCTGACCTGGGGCTGGAAATGCAGTTCGAGCTGTCGGTCGGTAAAGGCGTAGCGCAGCTCGTCCTTGAAGGCGCGCGTGGCGGCGAGCTGGTTCTCCATGCCGGTGTCGAACAGCCGGTAGCGCCGGCCGCCTTCGCTCTTGGCGCGGAACAGGGCGAGGTCGGCGCGCACCACCAGCTCATCGGCATCCTGAGCGTGGAACGGCGCCAGCGCGACCCCGATGCTGCCCGACAGATGGAGCTGATGCCCGCAGACCGGGAAGGGCCGGCCGATCAGGTCGAGCAGGGCGTCGGCGCGCGCGGCGATCTCGAGCGGATCGCGCTCGCTCGGCAGCAGGATGGCGAATTCGTCGCCGCCCAGCCGGGCAAGCACGTCGTCCGGCCCGAGCGACGCGGCGAGCCTGAGCGCCAGCGCCTGAAGCAAGGTGTCGCCCGTCGCATGGCCGAGCCCGTCATTGACGTCCTTGAAGCCGTCCAGGTCGAACACCATCACCGTCGCCGTGCCGGTGCTGTCGATCTGCGCCTCGATCCGCGCCTTGAAGCTGTTGCGATTGAGCAGGCCGGTCAGATCGTCGTGATTGGCGAGGTGGTGAAGCCGCTCTTCCCGCGCCCGGCGCTCCGAAATGTCCTGGAGCTGCGCGCCGAAGCCGGGGCCGAGCGGCCCGTTCCACACCGACAGCGACAGCTCGGCGGGAAATTCCGATCCGTCACGGCGCATGGCGAGGACCTCGAGCGGGCGCCCGGTCATCCGCGATGCCGCCCCGCCGGCGATCCGCCTCAGCCCTTCGCGGTGCGCGGCGCGGAAGCGTTCAGGCACGATCAGCTCGACGAACGCGCCTTCGACCTCGCTGGCCTCATGGCCGAACATCGTCCTCGCGCCGTGATTCCAATAGGTGATGCGGCCTTCGCCATCGGTCGCGACCAGCGCCTGATGGGCGACATCGGCGAAGGAAACCAGGGCATCCGCCGTCCGGCTGGCATGGCGCCGTTCGAACAGATCGACCACGATGGCGGCGATCTGCAGCAACAGGGAATGCTGGGCGGCGGAGAAATCATGCTTCGGCGCAACGTCAAGCAGGCTGAAGCTGCCGAGCGCGACCCCGTCGCGCGTGATGAGCGGTGCGCCGGCATAGAAGCGGATACCGGCGCCGGTGACCAGGTCGGTGGCGGCGAAGCGCGGATCGGCCGGCGCATCGGGGACGATCATCGGGTCGGTGCCGCGAATGACCTCGGCGCAGAAAGAGCCTTCGCGCTTGAGCGCGTCGATCTCGACCCCGAACCTGGCCCTCAGCCACACCTGGTTCCGACCGACCAGGCTGATCGCGCAGATCGGCACGCCGAACAGTTCTGCGCCAAGGCGCACGATACGATCGAGATCCGGCTCGCCCGGCGTGCCATCCAGGCCGTAACGCCGCAGGCATTCGAGGCGCCGTCGTTCGGCGACCGCGCACGCATCGTCTGGATCTTCTTCGCTCGGCAATAGCGCGCCCTCTTCTTGTATGCACCATGCCGGGCGCCGGTTACCTAAAGCTGAATATCCGCCCCGGTAGAACCACTTGCGGTTGCTTCATCTTTGATGGAGCGGCTGCCGCAAATTCGGGCTCACAGCCCGGCATTTGCCTCGACCGTCTTCGCCATCGATGCCCAGTCGAGTTCCGGCCGCTCGCGCGCCATCGTCGCGATCAGCCGGTCGCGGCCAAGCGACAGGATCGGCATCGGCACGCCCGCGGCGACGGCGGCCTCGGCGACCAGGTTCATGTCCTTGAAGCCGAGCGGCAGGGTGAAGCCGGCGGGTTCGTAGCTCTCTTCGACCAGGACCTTGCCGTACACCTCATAGACCAGCGCGCCGAAGATGGTGCCGGTCAGCGTGTCGAGCAGCGCTCCCTTGTCGACGCCGTAGCGGCCGGCGAGCGTCATCGCCTCGGACAGCGATTCGATCACCGTCATGATCAGGAAATTGCCGCAGAGCTTGACGATGTTCGCCTTGTGCGGCGTCTCGCCCAGGTTGAAGCTGCGTTGGCCGACCGCGTCGAACAAAGGCTGGCAGGTGGCGACCGCATCGGCCGGGCCGGCGGCAACGACGAACAGTTTCCGTGCGGCGGCGGCGAGGGGGCGGCCGAAGACGGGGGCCGAGACATAGGTCTGGCCGGCCCTGGCATGCGCCTCGGCCAGCCGGTCGGCGATGGCGACGCTGATCGTGCTCATCGAGACATGGATGGTCGGCGTGCCGGAGGAGAGGATGCCGCCCTCGCCGAACACCACCGCCTCGAGCGCCCGGTCATCGGCGAGCATGCTCATCACCACCGGGTTGCGCGCCGCCTCGGCCGGCGTCGCGGCCGGTTTCGCGCCTGCCGCTACCAGCGACGCGGCCTTGTCGGCGCTGCGGTTCCACACGGTGACATTGTGACCCGCCTCGACCAGGTTGGCCGCGATCTCGCTGCCCATCAGGCCCAATCCGATGAAACCGACGTCCATGAAATACCTTTCTGACTTGTGGGGAAAAGCGCGGTCGATCGGCTTTTTCCAGTGGCACGACGACTTTGTCGCATGATCCTATAGGATTCGATCGGACATGGCGATCCGCCGGCGACGAGTCGATTGTGACGTTACGGCAGGCTGGATTTCTGGCATCGCCGCCGAGGAGGATAGGTTTCGGGCATGCGAATGCTTTCCAAGCGCTTACCATAAAGTAGATTGCTCCAAATGGGACCGAATCGACTCGACGGCCTGACCGCCCGCCAGCTGCAATGTCTTCGCGGCAAATGGGATCGGAAGATGGACAAGGAGATCGCGTTCGAGCTCGGCATTTCCCAGCGCGCGGTGGAGGGTCATTTGCGCGGCGCGCGCGAGAAGCTCGGCGTCGCCTCCACCCGCGCGGCCGTGCTGATGGTCGCCGCGCGGGAGGGCTGGGAGGGTTCGGTCGAACCATACTATGGTCCGTCCGATCTCCCCGATTCAGCCGATTCCGGTGCAATCCCGTTCCCGGACGAGGAGGGGCCGGTTCATGCTTCAGCTTCGGTTCGCGACAGTTGGCCCCGATCGGGCGAGCGACTGGCGCCGATCGGACCGGAAGCGCGCTGGCCCATCGCAACACGGGAAGGGCAGCGCAATGACCTGAGCACGATGCAACGCCTGGCCTGGCCGTTCGCGATTGCGACGTCCGTGATGGCCATCTTGTTTCTGGGGTTCGGCGTGGTCAACGGGGCCGGCAAGTTCATCGCCACCGTCCTGAACCGCGCTTTCTGACATCATTTTGTTGAGCGCCCGCGCGCCGCGCCGGCGCTTCGGGGGAATTTATGCTCAACGATCGTCTTTCCGCGGCGCGCAAGGTCGCGCAGATCCTGATCCCGGCCGAGCGCAATCTCGATGCTTCGTTGCGGAGCAATGCCGAACTGACCCTGGCCATGCTCGCGGCCCGCGAGGAAGCGCGGTTGCCATTGTCGATCGCCAGCGATGCGCTGCGCCACAATGCCGACGCCAATGTCGCGCTCGTCCAGGCCTGGTCGCACATCGCGCTGGTGCACGGCGCGCTCCGCACGGTGCAGCACGATGTAGGGCTCGATGGCTTCAAGGCCTGGTTCGGCGATCAGATTCCCTGTGAGGATGCGCCGACCGGTGCGTCCGTGGTGGTGCCGATCGGCACGGCCGCCTGATCGCGGTTGACGAGAGGCCCGGTTGAATGCTCCGCTCCGGCCATGGTGCGCATCATCCTCTACGAGATGATTCTGATCCTGTGCTGCGTCTACGCGCTGGCACGGGGCGGTGCGCCGGAACGCGCCGCGGCCGCCATGATGCTGGCGGCCTCGGTCGCCAGCTTCGCAACGCAGGCACAGCCCTTTGCCGGCTCCTTTCTCAAGGTGCAGGTCTGGGTGTTCGTGATCGATCTGCTGCTGCTGGTCGGCCTGTTCGTGCTGGCGCTCGTCTCCACGCGGTTCTGGCCGTTATGGCTTACCGGCTTGCAGCTGCTCGCCGTCATCGGGCACCTGGTCCGGGCGATCGACGCGAGCACGCTGCCCAGGGGGTATCAGTTCCTGGTCTCGTTCGAAGCGTATCCGATGTTGCTGCTTGTGGCGCTTGGCGCGTGGCGGCACCGCAAGCGTCTTCAGCTCTACGGTGCCGACAGGTCCTGGAGGGATTCCTTCAGCCCGTAGCGGGCGCGGGCGCCGCCGGCCTGTCGGCGCGGCTGGTCGAGGAATTCGGCTCGCTGCCCGGCGTCCTCGCGGCAAGCGGGCACGCCCGCTTGCGCGTGTTGGAGAATCGACCCGATCTCGACGCCCTGATCACCGGCCTCGACACCGCCCTGACCCACATCGCGACCCTCCGCTTTTCGCGTGGGCCCGTATTCGACAACTGGCCTGCCCTGCTCGACTATCTGCGCCTGACCCATGCCTTCAGCGCGGTCGAGATCGCGCGGGTGCTGCATCTCGACGGACGGGGCCGGCTGATCCTGGACGAGGTGATCTCCCGCGGTACGATCGATGAGGCGACGATCCATGTGCGCGAGGTGATCCGCCGCGCGGTGGAGCTTCACGCGGTATCGATCCTGCTGGTGCATAACCACCCCAGCGGCGACCCGGCGCCGAGCCGCGCAGACGTGGACCTGACCCGGCGCATCGCCCGCGCGGGCCAACCGCTGGGGATCGCGGTGCACGACCATCTGATCATGTCGACCAGCGGGCATGCGAGCATGCGGGAGCTGGGGTTGCTTTAGGGAGAAGGGACCGGGCTAGGCGGGCCGAGCGACCCAGTTCTCGTACTCCAGGCCATCCAGATCCGCTTCGGATACCGGGCTCAAGGCGCCATTATCCTCGAGGCGGAACCAGTCATATCCGGCATCGGCGATGAGCCGGATGGGAAGGGCCGGTTCGAATCCGGCGGAGCGCGTGGCTTCGGGGACGACCTCCATGAAGATCAGCGCCGGCACCCGATCCTGCAGCGCCTTCGCCGCACCGCGCAGGACGGCCGCCTCGAACCCTTCCACATCGATCTTGAGCAGGCCGATCGAACCAATGCCGTTCGATGCGATAAAGGCGTCCAGCGTAGTGGTCGGCACCATCTTGAGATTGGCGGTCGGCTCGCCGGCGATCCGCGCATTGCCGCGGCGGACCGGATCGGCATCGAAACCAATCTCGCCGACGACATCGGACAGGGCGACCTGATGACAGGTCACGTTCTGCAGACCATTCAGCGCCACGTTCTTTTCGAGCGTGCTGAACGTCGTCGGGGCCGGTTCGAAGGCGTGGATGCGGCGGTCGGGGAACTGCTTGGCCAGCAGGAGCGACACGACGCCGACATTCGCGCCCACATCGACGATCGTCGAATCCCCGGGCGGAATTTCCGCGAAGAACCGATGCTCCGCCGCCGACAGGCAGTTCAGCATCGAATGATATTCGGAAAAGCTGGAGAAGTTGGAAACCAGCGCGCCATTGGGAAGCTTGAACCGCGCGCCGCCCCGATTGAACAGCTTGCTCAATCGCCATTGGCCATATTCGACGCTGATGTCGGGGCGCGATAATGCCGTTTTGATCTGGCTAAATTTCATATGCGAATCCACCCTGCTCGAGGGCTGTTTAGGTGGAGATAGAGTCTGCGTCCAGCGCGGATCCGCCGGGTAGCCGCCCATGTTTCGGCCGTGCATCGCCTGGCGGCGACCGAGCGATTCCGTCGCCTCGCCTCGCCTCGGAGGCCGGCCGGGCTATTCGGACCGTCTGGCTTCCACATATTGCGACAGCAGCGGATCATGGTTGAACCGGTCGGCATGGCTGTCGAGGAACCCCAGCTCCGATGCCGGGTCCTTGTAGGTCGAGTGCCTTGCGTCGCTGAAGCCCGCCAATGCCAATGCGCTCAGCATCTCGGCGCGGGAATAAATATACCGATGTCCGTGTTCGTAGAAGGTCGAATTCACGAGATCGCAGGGGATGATTCCAGCGCTCACGCTCGCGCCAAGCCAATCGAGATCGGGCGTCGCGATGCGCAGGGCGCCGCCGGGTTTCAACACGCGGTGGCACTCCCGCAGCATGATCACGGCATCCGCCTTGCTGATATGTTCGATGAATTCCTCGGTGAAGATGAGGTCGATCGACGCATCGGCGAAGGGAAGCGTCCTTGCGAGATTCATATAGGTATCGGCGCGGGGATCGAGGTCGGCCGTGAGCGCGCCTTCGATGATGTTGCCGCCACCACCCAGGTTGAGCAGCTTTACGCCCTCTTTCCGCTTCCAGCGCTCCCGATATCCGCGGGTGACGGCGGGGCCGATCACCGGCCAGATCCCCGGCACTTTCGTCGCGGCGAACCGCGCCAGCGCGTGGACCGTGCCGTAACGCTGGCGATAGCGCGCCAGCTTGCCGAAAAGGCCCGCCGGTGGGGGGGCGGCGAAGACGAAGTCGCTGGGTGCGTTCATGTTGGGCATGCCTAATCGCTGCTCCTTGGGGATGCAATTGTCACCGGCTCAGGGCCGCGCGGTCTTCGGTCAGGTCGGCGCGAACGGCGATCCAGTTCGACTGGATGAAATTGTCCGCCGCGAAATCGTATTCCGCGAACTCGACCCTGTCGGGAAGCAGCCGACCGATCGTCATTCCCGGTGCGAGCATGTCGTAGAAATCCTTCAGGAAGGTCCGCGAATAGATCGACATGTAATTATATTCGAACTGGATGACGTCGATCCGTCCTTCCGCGATCATGCGCGCGAAGCCCTGCAGCACCCCCAGGTCGTGCCCTTCGGTATCCACCTTCAGGAAGCGAATGCGATCGATGCCGAGGTCGCGGCAAAGATCGTCCCCGGTGCGGCGCTCGACCTCGACCGAGCTGACCGCGATCGCGGAATCGCCTTCCATGCTCACCAGCGAGGAGAGGTGGGGGTTGTCGGGCGTATAGTTGATGGTCACGCTGCCTGCCTCGTTCGACAAGGCGTAGCCCAGCACTTCCGCCGAAGTCCCCTCGAGCGACTTTTTCAGCTTCTCCCGCACCGGGGGAACGGGTTCGAAGGCAAGGAGGCGCGCCTGAGGGAGGTACGGCACGACCATGGCGCTCCAGTCGCCGATATTCGCGCCGACGTCGAAGATCACGGGCGCTTCCGTCCGGCGGGCGAGGATCGTCCGCAGGACCCATCCCTCGCCATTGGCGCCGAGATCATTCTCGATATTGCTCCACGCCATGATGTAGCGCCGGCTGAAGCGGTACAGCGTGTCGCTAAGGGGAGCCCGGGTGCCGGCGTGCCACGACATCAGGCGCTGGAACGAATCTCTCAACGTGCTTACCCCCTGGGTGGATGGGGGCTCTTAACCGGTCTGGGCCTCATACGACCACTCAGAAAATCCCCAGCACGCGCGGTCGCGTCTTTTTTACCGCCGCGGCGTCCCGAGCCTCGCAGCGGCTGACGATACCAATGGCCGCGCCATAGCGATCATTCGCGGTTTCCAGCCGGCCCGTCTGCTCGACAAAGCCCGATTGCCATGGCCGCGCATCGTCATGCCCATCGGGCAGCTTGGCACTTTCGGGCATCGCTGTCGGGGCGACGCCGGTGAGCCAGCTAGTCGGCAACAGGGCCGAGCAGGGCGACGCACTTGCCTGAATGACGGTATGAGCGCAGCCGGCAAGCAGCGCGATCGGCAGCATCGTTGCTGTTGCCGCCAGGCGCCTGGTTGATCGCATCGGTTCCCTCCTTCACGGTCGTGTGAATGGCTTCCTCAGCCGATTGAGTATTGCCCAGGGTCTGGACGGCGTCCCGGCCGCTTTCGATCGCGGCGCCCTGCTGGCCGGTCGCGAGACGCGCTTCGGCGCCGGCCGTGCGCGCGCCGTTGCACGATCGCAGCGCGACCAGGACAGCGAGCGAGGCTATCAGGATCGCGGCCAGCGCGATCCTCACCCAGGTGGCGGAGGGGAGTGCGGGCATCACGCGACCCCCTTGATCTTCTCGGCATATTTGAAGCCGTAGACCGTGCCCGCCCAGGCCAGCGACATGCCCGCCGCCGTGACGTCGAACCGGCCGAACGCCAGCGGCTGAAGGATCATCGTCCAGGCGACGGTCGCATTGGTGATCCAGTCAAGCGTCGGCCGCGCCAGCCGGACGAAAATCTGGTACCAGGCCCGTTCGCGGATCCAGTGGTCGGGCATGTTGATCGCGCTGGGCGGCGCGGCCTTCGCGGCCTCGGTGCCGGAATCGATCCCGTTCATCACAACCTGCCTTTCAACAATGCCCAGAGCGCCACACCACCCGCTGCCAGCCATGCGATCACCGGCGATCGGATGAGCCAGCTGCCCAATCCGATCGCGCCGTCCCGCTTGTTCTTGTCCGCCTCCAGCATCATGATCCGGTCCTCTAGTTCCTTGACCTTGGCGGGCAGGCCGGCGGCGCCGGCCACCCGTTCGGTGAGGCTGTCGATCTTGGCCGACATGGTGTTGAGGTTGTGGATGAGCTCGCGGAGCTGGCCTTTCATCTCGCCGAGCATCATCCCGGTGGTGTCGAGTTGCTCGGTCATGTGGCTGGACCTAGGGCGGGCATGGGGGTATCGTGGCGGGATGTTGGCTGCGATATTCCATGGGCCGAGACGCTTCCTGCGCGCATGGCGAGCGATCGTGCGCGAGCAGGCCGCATTGCGCCGCGACCATCCGCGTGGCGGTCGCTGCCATGTATGTGGCGAGCACACGCCGGTTGACGAGCGAGAATGCTCCGACTGTGCGTTGGCTGCACCGCTTTAAGCATCAGGCGAGAGCCGGCGGAACGGGCGGCGTGAGACCGTTCGCGGAATTGAGCGACCCTGCTTCGATCGCGTCCCTGTCGATTGTCGAATACCATGTCGCATAGGCGTAGGCGCTCGCGGTCGGATCATCCGCGTCGAAAACGGGCGGTGCAGACAGGCCCTCGCCGAAGGCATCCGCGAGTTGTGCGACTGACAGGTCAGCAAGATACGCCTGCGCGGCGTTGACGAAATCGAGGAACGTTGGATTCGGCATGAGTCTTCTCCAGGGTGGCGGTCAGCCCACGTTTTCCATGTAGTTTTGAACGGCATTGCAGAGCGCAAAGCGTCGACCCAAAAGCTGGTCGCAGAAATCGTCCGGGTGATAAGTGTCCGGTGCCATACTGGGAGGCCGCCAGCCGAGCGCCATATATGCGTTGTCCGACCCGCTCGCCGACCAGCCGATCGCCGCCATAAAGGCCGCCTCGTCCGTGCTGAGATAGTTGCCGCCGGGGATGCCGGGCGCGTTCAGGTCGAGAATCCGATCCGCGCCATAGGAAGCGACCAGCGCCGGCGTATTGGTATGGCCGGTGTTCTGGGTCACGGGCGTGACGCCAGGAACCGACATCAGCGCCGGCATGAATAGGCTCTTGATGACCGTAGCTGGATTCTCGCCCCTCGCCGTCGCCTGAGCATCGCGCGCGGCGAAGAACGCAGCAGCGCCCTGCAACACCGTCATCCCCGGGTTTGACGGATTGATTGACCCTTCAAGCGCCACGAAATCGTCGCGCATCATGAAGGCCTGTTCGCTGATCAGTTTCGACCCTGGAGGAACAGGGACTGCATCGCCGGCATCAACGCGCGTGAGGACCAGCGCGCCCGTGTTCGGCCAGAGGTTTGCGTGGAACGAGGTGGCGCTAACCAGCACCTTGACCCCGCGCAGGTAGAAGATGCGGGAAAACTCAGGATTGGCGCCGTAAAATGCGGTGATGGGGTCGCCGCTCCAAGAGGATACCGTGACCGAGCCGCTGGCAGGCATCGTATCGCTCGGAAGCGTAACAATCGTCGCGGGCAACCCTGCATGGGACAGCATCGCGCGCAGACCAGAGCCAGGGATGGCCAGATTGCGGACGCGCGCGCGGTCGCCGATCCGCCCGAAGTCGCCGAGAAAGCGCTTTGCCGTGGTCGTAGGAGTCGGGCCGGTCAAGTCGGTTTGGTGGAAAACACTGTCAGCAAGGATAGTGAAGCGGCGAATTAAAGAGCCAGCATCGCTCTCAGCCATCGTGACAGCAGAGAGGCGCGATTCCACAGCCGCTGGAACCTCAGTAAGCGCCGGCAGATTTGCACCCGCCCAGGCGGTGAAGTCCGACAGGATGAGCGTATTCGTGCCCGTGTTGTTGAAGGTCAGGCGGAAACCATAGCAGGTGTTCGCAGCGCCGGCGGGCTGATCGACCGTATCGGACCAGCGGTACACGCCATTTCCGACATGAAGCGGGTAGACCTGCGCGTGCCCCGCAAGCGGCCCACTGGCGCCGCTTGCGCCGTATATTAGGGTGGCGGTTTGAGCAAAATTGCCCGGCGGGTAATTTGCCGCGTAGCCCAGCGTGCAGGCTGCCCCATTCCCAAGGCGATCCCCAGTGAAAAATAAGGTCAATGCGCCCGACGCCCCGGCCGGGATCGTCAGGACGCCATTCACAAGCGTAGGCGAGCCGATCACGCCGCTCAGCGCGTTGTACTGAAACGGGATCGGCAGCGAGCGATTCTGGAGCGCTGCTGCGCGGCCCTGCGATGCGAGGAAGTTCGGGTCAACCACTGGGCGCACAGCCGACACGACCCCGCCGCCGGCATCTCGCACGGTCGTCGTCCCCGGGCTGTTGGCGACAATGTCGATGCTCATGCAGGTTGGGTCTAGGACGATCGACTTCATGTAATCGCCGCTCGCGCTGACGAGCTGAGTATTGGAACCTATCTGACCGCCTCCCTGCGAAGCCGCGTTGTATTGGCGAAGGTAGACTGAGGAGAGGGCGGTGCCGGATACGTACTCAACCCAGAATTGAATCCCGAGGCCAGAATCGCGCGCCGCCGCCCACTCGCGAGGAAGGGTATTCGCCAGCCAAACCCCGAAGGTGGTGAAGGTCACCGTTCCGTTCGCATTGCGCGTGGCGTTGCTCAGGCGGTCAAGCTGCAGAAAGTCAGAGAGTACATTGTTTTTGACGGGCAGAGCCGCCGCGATGCTGGCAGCGGTCGCAGGCGCGGCAATGATTGCCGCGATATTCGTCGCGCAGGTGTTGACCGACGCGATGTTCGTCGCGACCGTTCCGACATTCGCGATGGCACTCGCGACCGTGTTGATGTTGGCTGCATTCCCCGCGACCGAGGTCACATTCGCGGCAATGCCTGCGACAGTGGTCACGTTGGCGGTGATGCCCGCAACCGAGGTCACGTTCGCCGCAATGCCCGCCACGGTCGAGACGCCGGCCGAAACGCCCGCCACTGTCGTCACATTGCCGCTGATCCCCGCCACAGTCGCGATACTCGCCGCGATCGGCGCGAGCGTGCTGACATTGGCCGCGATGCCGGCAACAGTCGTCACGTTCGCCGAGATGCCGGACACGGTCGATACCGCTGCCGCGACACCCGAGACCGTCGAGACCGCCGCATGAATGCCGGCGACCGTGTTGACGTGGGCGATCGACCCCGCGACCAGCCCGATATTCGTCAGCGCCCCCGCCACGCTCGGAATGTCGCCTCCCGCAATCAGGCTGTCGCCCACCGCAACGATCGAGGGGACGTCCGACAGCGGAATCTCCGGCCCCTCCGCGTCCTCGCCGCGCGGCACTTTCAGCGCGCGCGTGCCGAGATCATGGTTCACCAGCTCGCGGATCGCCGCGCGGCGATTGATCGTGTTGACCGTCGAGAGGTTGTAGGCGCCCTGATCGGCGAACTCGCTCGCCTGGAGGTAATCCGGCTCGGAGACGAGCAGGATCACCGCCGCATTGGCCGGCGCCGAGGTGAAGGTCACCGTGCCGGAGACGTCGCCGAAGGTGACACTATAGTCGGCGGGGTGGGCCTTGCGGACCCCGTCGACATAGACGCCGATGTCCGTCGCGGCGACGATCGAGAAATTGAAGGTGAAATCGGTTTTCGAGCCGGTGCCCAGCTGGGGTTCGCTCGAAACGTTCGGACTGATTGCGGCCACGCGGCACCTCCTGTGATGGAGGTGGGATACGCGGTGGCGGGAAAGGTTTGAATCGATCGGCCGGCGCGGAAGATCAACGGCTGCGGTACTTCCGATTCCCTATTTCGTCATCCCGCAGGAGGTCGCGCGAAAACCTGACAGCGCAACGGCGCCGGAAAGCTCAGCAGGATCGATCTCTCGTAGCTAGCTAGTTCTTGGCCGTAACGGGCTGCACCTTTGTTTTTCCCAAGAGTCTGTCCATATTTTCTTGTACATTTTCTGTACGTCGGTTTCGTCATTCAGTTTTTGGATAATCGAGTTCATGTCGGCGCAGTATTTGCCGCCGTTATTCTCGAACAGGACCAAGAGTTCGTTTTGAGATTCCGGGAATCCCAATTCATTTGCTTTTATGAAAAGAGCCGCTGCCCTATCTGCATCATCCAAATCGTTTGCGCTGTATAATCCACCCATGTGTATCACATGGGCATCTTTTTCCGTTGCTCCGTTGCGTATGAGATTCTCCGCGATCGCGACACATTCTGCGGCGATTTCTTCACTCGTTTTCGGGGATTCAAGACCTGAAACGCACGAATTTGCGGAAATTGGGCGAGGCTGTCGTTGAAAAGAGACGGAAATAACCAATGCCATGATGACGGCCGATGCCGCTCCAAACAATATGCGGGCAAGAAACCTGCTGGTCATCAGAACTTCCTATTCTTGGGCGGCGGCGGGATTTTAACTCCAGGGGGTGAGGGCGTCTTCGAATCAACGCGAAACCACTTCCTCGTGTGGTGAAGGGTAAATGCACGAGTCACCGTTACCTGTTTTGTTCGATCGGACTCGGTCTAGCCGGCCTCTGTACGGCAGCCAAAAATCTCATTTGGGCACGCTCCGACTCCAATTGGGGCCCAGCGCCTTGCGCCGGGCTTCTTCGGAAAACGGGCAGTCACCACTCATGATGAAGTCGGACATTTCATATTTTCTGATCCGCTCATTGTCGGTATTGGCCTTGTACGAGTCCAAAGCGTCGCTGATCCGTTTGCAATTCGGTTGGCCGGGAACGCTGGAGATGAGACTGATCAGCGCAAGATTCGCCTCGTTATCCCCGAGCCTGATGGCGGTTTCCCAATGGCGCCTGGCCGCTGCAAAATCGCCTGAGATTTCGCTGTGCAAGGCCATGTACCGGTAAGCCCTGGCGTCGTGTTTCAGCGCCCCCTCCCTGGCGAGTGTTTCACAGCCCCCAAATCCCCCTCCGGTGTCGCCCTGGATTGTCCAACCCTCCGCGGCCCGTAAGCATTCTTCGATGGTGGTCTTCCTATCTGAATAGAGCCAGCCACCGATGATGATGCCGCACGCCAATGCAAAGCTGATGGAGGCCAGCAAGATTCGTGCGATAGACCCTTTTATCAACGCTACCCTCCCTTGCGCACTCAATGTGGAATGAGGCTTCAATTCACGAGGAGTCGGTTTGAGCGATGTTCGCTGTTCGTTCCGGATATGTCAAGATGAGCCGTTGCTTGTGTCGAAGGCTTGCGAGCGAGTGAGCGGCCTTTTCGTCTCGTTCAATGACCGGAGGATCTCGTTGCGGCGTCGCGTTGTTGGTGAGTGTCCAGCAGTCCGGACCCTTCGGTGGATTCGTCATGAGTCAGGCTAGTTCTCCATTGCTCTTTATCGTAATAGAAACCTTGCTTCTGGCATCATGCCGCGTCACACTGCAGCAAATAAAGGAGAAGGCAACCCTAGAATCCCCAGCCTTCTCGCAATAGCGTGAGGGCGCTCTTTTTTTGAAACTGAACCCGAACATCAGTTTTGGTGGCAGTTCTAGAAAATTTCCATTCCCATTCCGATGATACGGGATTGTAGGTTAGACCAAGAAGCTTTGACGGGATCTCTTTGCCATTATAGAATTTGGCGTATCCGGACTTATCACCTACTCCATACCCTAATGAATAGACCGTAAGGTCGTATTTCTTGTGCGTTTCATTCGGCACCGTGACAAACGCCCTTGCAGCGTAGACGATCCCCCCAGTCAGCCTCGACAATTTCCGAGCCACATCACCGTTTGCGGCGAAGCAACTGGAGAGGATAATGGTTGTCCCCTTCTTGTAACTTTTGCCAAGCCGAGCCAGTATGTTTTGCGCGCTCAGGGCAGGTTGCCCTTCGCCGCGTGAAGCGTCAGCGATTTGCCCGCTCGGCGATCCGTGCGAAAATATTACGACGGTATCCGCCGGGCTGCCCATTTTCTTTAGGGCGGCGATTGCTGGTCTGTCCTTGGCGTCGCTGAGAAGATTTATGCTTATCCCTTCTGCTCCGGGTGCGGGCTCCGGCCGCTTGCGGCTGTCCGGTGTGAGATTCGCATTGATGCTCCCAATGTCCATTTCGGACGGAAGCAGCGTTTCGGACTCGCGGGCGGGTTGCCCACTAGATGGCAACGCGGTCTTCTGATCTGGTACGAAGGAGGCTTCCCGAACAAGCGGCGTAAAGCCCGTTTCGCTGGTTGATGGCCCGCTCAGCAGCTTGGAGAATCGGCCCAGCGAGAACGCAGCGACGGCGGGACTTTCCTCGCCAAAGCCCTGCTGAATCCGCGCCAGCTTGCTATATTCCTCTGGCGTCACCTTGCCTCGTATCAGTCGCAGGTCCTCCTTCGCGAACGTGGCCGGGTTCTCCGACGCCATAATATTCATTATCAGCGCGGCCTCGCCGCCCGCCGAGATCGAGGTCGGATCGAGATTGGCCTGCGCCAGGCTCCTCAGCGCCTGATCGGCTTCCTCGTCGAGATCGCGGCGCACGGCCGCGGGGATCTGCGTGATCGACGTGAAGCCTGACCCGAACTGCTCGGCAGTGGCGAACCCGTTGTCCCGGGCTGCGTCCTCCGCCTGTTTGCGCGAACGCTCCTGCATCGCGCTGCGCTCCGCCAGGTCGTCCAGCGCGTAACGCTTGCGCGCTTCGTTCCACGGCTCCGCTTCGATCGCCTGCTGAGCGGCGGCGCGAGCCTCGGGGCTGAGGGGAGCAAGGGGCTGTCCCGGCTCCCGTGGCGGCAGAAAGCGATCGACATCGCTCGCCGCCTGCGTGCGGGCCAGGGGCTCGAACAGTCCCTTCTCAACCGCAAACTGGTCGTCCGGCGTCATGCTTTCCCGCACCGTCCCGTACCGGATGGCTGTGGCCATCGGGTCCTTTTCGGTCATCTCCTCCAGGACCCGGCGATTGATGCCCGATCGATAGGTCCTGATGGCGCCGTCGATGGTTGCCGGGTCGTCGCCTCGCAACGCGCCCTGGGTCGCGATCGACCCCGCGCCGGTCTCGACATGCCGGTCGAACATGTCGGGATCATCGACATGGCGCACCGCGTCGTCCGCGGCATTCTGCTGGGCGAGCAGGCTCTGGCGGTTCTGCTCGACCGCGCTCTGCGCAGCGCCAAAAGCCTGCAGCCCCGCGACTTCCATCGGCAGGCGCACACCGACCGACCCTTCATAGACCGGATGCAGTTCGGCCGGCAGCATGCCCAGGCCGCGCTTGTACTCGGCATTGAGCGCCTCGATCGCCGGTTCGACCTTCAGGACGGCGCCGAAGCCCTTCTGTCCCTCCAGCTCCTTCCAGACGCCGCGGCACACGTCGGAGAATTGATTCCAGCCGATCTTGCAGATGGCGTCGTCGCGGATTTCCTCCGGGGACGCGGGCAGCATCGACGCGTGCAGTGCCTCGTGGCTGGTCGCGTCGATCGCCTGCGCCGCGGCGCCCTGCGCGACCGGCTGCCGGGGAGCGTCGGCCGCTATTTTTCGCGCCCTGGCCATGGTCTCGGCGCTTTCCGCGCTCGCGGCGCCAAGCGTTCGCATCCCGGCGCCAAGCGCCTGCAGGCCCGTGCCGGAAAAATCGCCCGGCTGGAGCCTCGCATCGGTCAGGCCGGCAATGCCGACCCGGTTCTGCTCTGTGGGGACCGTCGGCATCTCAGTGTGCCGATCGCGCGTCGGGGGAAATGGCGGCCATGGGCTCCTCCTTGGTTTGAAGGAGGGCTTAGGACGGCGCGCGACTATCTTGAATCGACCGGCACCGGCCGGAGATAGATCCAGAATGCGACCTATTATGGCGTTTGTCTGTGCGTCCTTGAAAGCTGTGACATAGTAAGTTGCCGAATCGGGAGCGAAACGTTCGGGCGGGGACGGCTCCTTGAAGGCTTATGTCGTCCATGCGAGGACGGTGGCGCGAAGATGGGGAGCGGCCGGATGCGACAAACGACTTTGTCCGTGGCGCTGGAGGTCAAGCCGGAGAGTCATGACAAGCTCTCCGCCCTGATCGACCGGCTGCACGACAGCGGCTCGACCGGCGGCGCGGGCAGCGCCGGCGACTATGCCGGGTTCATGGCCGGCGTGCCCTCGGTGCATTTCCTGTCGATGAGCGTGTTCCCCGGCGAGGATTATGATCCGCTGTTCGTGCTGGAGGCCAATTTCGACGGCAGGCCGAGCGTGTTCTGGGGCCAGCTCGAGGCGGCGATCGGGGCCGATCTGCGCGGCATGCTGCGCTGCTGCAAGCGCCCGCTCGATCCGGACGGGCCGCTCTATGACGCCGTGACCGCGCCCGATTCCCGCGCGCCCATCGCCCCCTATTTCGAGGCGCGCTCGCTCGAACCAAGCGTCTATCATCACGGCAATCGCGGCATGACCCGCGACCGCATCCTGGCCGAGGGCGCGCTGTTCAGCGCGACCCGGACCGAGATCGCGACCGCCAACGGCGCCGGCCCCAGCCCCTATCGCGGAGCGGTGTCGCCGGCCGAGATCCACCGCCACCTCCGCGCCGCGCTCATGCCGGCCTTTCCCTGGCTCGCCGAACGGGCGCCGGCCCGTGTGCCGTTCCTCACCCGCTGCGGCGATTATCTGAAGGTGGCGGTCTTCGCCCTGCTCGTCTTCCTGGCGTTGGCGTTGCCAGGGCTGATCCTCGCGCCGATGATGCCGGACAACCGCTTCTACCTGCTGCTCGCCTTCGGCATCCTCTATTGCGGCATCCGCCTCTACATGATCCGCGAGCCGCTGCCGGGCACCGACACGGCGGGCAAGTTCAACCTGATCAGCGCACTGTTGAAACCGCAGACCCTCATCCTGATCCTCGTCGGCGGTGCCCTTTACGCCGTGCTCGCTCCGCTGATCACTATCGCCATCTCGCTGATGACGGGCCTGCCGCTGGCGCTGGCAAAGGAGCATGCGCCGCGCATCACCCTGTTCGGCGTGCTCAGCGTGCCCTTCTCGGTGCTGCTGATCCTGTGCTGGCTGCGCTATCTCGAACGGCGCGATGCCTCGCAGGATGCGCCGCCGATCGACGAGGAGACGGTGCGCCAGATGGCCCAGCGCGAGGACTGGATCCCGCAGAACCATATGGGCTCGGTCGTACTGATCAAGCCGGGCGTGTTGCGCACCCTCATCGTCCACGTCGGCCATCACGGGCTCGGCCTGATACTCCGCGCCATGCCCAACAGCGGCGTGCGCGGCTATCTCGGCAGCATGCGCACCGTGCATTTCGCGCACTGGGCGTTCGTCAACAATGGCAGCCGGCTGATGTTCTTCAGCAATTTCGACCAGAGCTGGGAAAGCTATCTCGACGATTTCATCGAAAAGGCACATGTCGGCCTCACCCTGGCCTGGGGCTGCGGCGTCGGTTTCCCACCAACCCGCTTCCTGATCCAGGACGGCGCCAGCCATGGCCGCAAGTTCAAGGCCTGGGCGCGCCATTCCATGGCGGTCAGCCGCTTCTGGTACAGCGCCTATAGCGACCTGACCGTCGACCAGGTCGAACGCAACAACCGCATCGCCAACGGCCTGCGCAAGCCGTCGCTCAGCACGAAGGAGGCGTCCGCGTGGATCAACGACCTGTGAGCGGGACGCCGGGGAAAAAGCCGCCGAGCTGGCAGCTCAAGGCACCGCATTGCACGCTGACCCAGGGTCTGGTCGTCAGCGGCTTCGCCTCGCTGCCGACCGGGCGGGCGCTGTTCCTCGAATTCGCCTGGAAGGGGAAGGGCGGCGGCGCCTGGCTCAAGACGGTGGAGGAACTCGCGCCCGTCACCGATGCCGATGGGCGCGATGCGCGGGCGACGGCGATCGCCTTCGCCTATGCCGGGCTGGAGAAGATGAACCTGCCGAAATCGGCGCTGGAGTCTTTTGCCGCCCCGTTCCGCGAGGGCATGTTCCAGGAAGACCGGCTCCGTCGCCTCGGCGATCGGCGCAAGGGCGAATGGCTCGGGACGGTGATCGAGGGCGGGCCGAAATGGAGCTCGAACGCGCGGCAGCGCGCCGCCCTCACGACGGTCGAGGAAACCCAGTCGAGCGCCAAGACCTCGACCGGGCACCGCGAGGAGCAGATCGTCACGCCGATCACCGTCCACGCCCTGCTGCTGCTCTACGACAAGGATGAGGACAGCGCGGAGGCCTGGGCCGAGCAGGTCGAGGCGGCACTGAAGCCGCATGACGTGCAGGTCGTCCACCGCTTGCCGCTCGATCTGCGTCCCGACGAAAAGGGCATCGCACGCGAGCATTTCGGTTTTGCCGACGGCATCTCGCAACCCGTGCCGTTCGATGACGATGCGGTCGTGCTCAGCACCGGCGCGCCCGCGGTGCGTGACTATTGGAACGGCGTGCCACTCGGCGAAATCCTGTTCGGCTACACCAACGGTCACCATGAAAAGGCACCCGGCCCGGTCGTGCCCGACGATGCCAACGGCCAGGCTGCCGGCCTTGAGGCGCACCCCTTGGCGGAAGGGTTCCTCGATTTCGGGATTCACGGCAGCTATATGGTCGTGCGCGAATTGAAGCAGGATGTCGTCGCCTTCTGGCAATCGATGCGCGACAATGCCGCGCATATCCGCGCCCGCGATCCCGCCGGTTCGGCGCATGTCACCACCACCTGGCTCGCCGAGCGCGTGGTCGGCCGCAATACCAAGGGCGACCTGCTCTGCCCCGCCGGCTATCTGCCACCCGATGCCTATGACATGCCGGAGAATGATTTCGGCTTTTACGACCGCGACCTGCACGGGGTCGGTTGTCCGGCCGGATCGCATGTCCGCCGGTCCAATCCCCGGGATGGCCTCGCGCCGACGCCTGACCAGAAGCAGACACTGCTCGATGCAGCCAACAACCACCGCATCCTGCGCCGCGGCCGCAAATATGGCTCGACGATCAGCGTGCCGCCCAAGGAGGACGGAGTCGATCGCGGTCTGCTCTTCATCTGCCTCAACACCGATATCGCCCGCCAGTTCGAGTTCGTGCAGCAGACCTGGCTGCTCAACCCGAATTTCGCGACCCTGTTCGACGAGACCGATCCGCTGGTCGGGCCCAAGGGCAAGATGACGATCCACGAAAAGCCGCTGCGCCGGATCGTCGACGTCGAGACTTTCATCCGCATGGCGGGCGGCGACTATTTCTTCCTGCCGAGCATTCCGGCCCTCCAATATCTGGCGCTGCTATGAGCATCCTGTCCTCCACTCAGGTGCTGCGGCCGGGCCCCACGGGTCTCAAGCGCTGGCTCATGACGAAGGTGATGGCGGCCATGCCGTTCGCCTTCAGGCTGCTCCGCTGGCTGAAACCGATCCCGCATTTCGGCAAGACCTATGTCGCGACGCGTTACGACGACGTACGCGAAGTGTTCGCCACCGATCCGGCGTTCGGCGTGACCTACAAGGACAAGCTCGACGTCATCATGGGCGGCGAGCCCTTTTTCCTCGGCATGGCGAACACGCCGCAATATCAGGCGGACACCGCCGCGATGCGCAAGGTGGTGCGCCGCGAAGACCTTGCGCACCTGGCGGCCGATGTCGAGGCGCGGGCCGAGGCGATCGTGGCGGGCGCCGGCGGCCGGATCGAGGTGGTCGATACGCTGGTGCGACGCGTGACCTTCGATTTTCTTGCCGACTATCTCGGCGTGCCCGAGCCGCCCGGCGGCGACCTGCGGGTCTGGGGAACGCGGCTGTTCGAATATCAATTCGTGGCCAGCGACGCGCCGCTCGTCGCTGAGGTCGAGGTGATCGCCCCGGCGCTTCGCGCGCATATCCAGAACCAGATCGAGCAGCGCCGCGCCAAGCCTGGCGCCGACGACGTGCTCGGTCGCTGCCTCAAGTTGCAAAAGGCGGGCGAGCCCGGATACAGCGACGCCCAGATCCGCACCGCGCTGATGGGGTTCATCGTCGGCGGGCCGCCCCAGCCGCCGATGGTCGTGCCGCAGGCGATGGAGCAATTGCTGCGCCGGCCCGACGCGCTCAGGGGCGCCCAGGCGGCGGCGCGGGGCGGCGACGATGCGCTGCTCGCCGGCTATGTGCGCGAGGCAATGCGCTTCGATCCGCTCGCGCCGGGCCTGCCGCGGATCGTGCTTGAGGACTGGACGATCGCAAGCGGCACGAAGCATCAGAAGCTCGTCCCCGCCGGATCGACGGTGATCGCCGCCTTCGCCTCGGGGATGCGCGACGGGCGCCGCGTGCCCGATCCGGAGCGGTTCAACCCGCGCCGGCTGCCGCACGAATATATCCACTTCGGCTATGACCTGCACCAATGCTTCGGCATCCACATCAACAATGCGACCCTGCATCTGATGCTGAAGCCGCTGTTGAAGCGCCAGAATCTGCGCCGGGCGCAAGGCGCGGCGGGCAAGCTGCGGAAGAGCGGGGCGTTCGCTGAATCGCTGACGGTGGAGTTCGACTGAAGCCGCGTGATTATGCGAGCCGGGCTCGCTAACAACGCTCATGGCTTCCCTCGAAACGATCGTCGCCGATATCGCGGCCGAGATGGCCGAAGCGCCCGACCGCGGCACCGTGGCCGACTATATTCCGGGGCTAGCCGAGATCGATCCGGCCAGGTTCGGCATCGCCGTGGTCGAGGCGGACGGCACCTGCCACAAGGCAGGCGATGCCGACGAGCCCTTCTCGATCCAGAGCATTTCGAAGGTGTTCAGCCTGACCCTCGCGCTGGGCGCGATCGGCGACCGGCTATGGGACCGGGTCGGGCGCGAGCCGTCGGGCAGCGCGTTCAACTCGATCGTCCAGCTCGAGACCGAATCCGGCATCCCGCGCAACCCGTTCATCAATGCGGGCGCCATCGTCGTCGCCGACATGATCCTGGGCGCGCACGAACCGATCGAGGCGATCGGCGAGATCCTGCGCTTCGTGCGGTCGCTGGCGGACGACGACAGCATCTTCATCGACGAACGCATCGCCCGGGCGGAGCAGGAGACCGGATTCCGCAACATCGCGCTGGCCAATTACATGCGCGCCTTCGGCAATGTCCGGCAGCCGGTCGAACGGACCCTGGGCGTCTATTTCCACCAATGCGCGCTGGCGATGAGCTGCCATCAGCTTGCCCGCGCCGGCGGTTACCTCATGGCTGGCGGGATCAACCCGGCGACCGGCCATTCGATCGTGTCGACCCAGCGCGCGCGGCGCATCAACGCGCTGATGATGACCTGCGGCCACTATGACGGCTCGGGCGAGTTCGCCTTCCGGGTCGGCCTGCCCGGCAAGTCCGGCGTCGGCGGCGGCATCCTGGCGATCGCGCCGGGCAAGGCGTCGATCGCGGTCTGGTCGCCCGGGCTCAATCCGCGCGGCACCTCGCAACTGGGGGCGCTGGCGCTGGAGCGGTTGGTGCAGCGGACGGGTTGGTCGGTATTTGAGGCGCCCGGCATCCAAATGTAGACGGTCTGAATCCCGCACGATGATTCGCTAGGTGTAAGTGATGTCAGGCCACGGCTTGGGTGGTTTCTTCATCCCCGCAACCTGCGAAGCGCCACCCAACGCCGTCGACAGCCCGCCGAAAATTCCGTTCATCAGCGCACCGCTCGCCTGCGCACGGTTCGCCGCTGCCTGGGACCTGTAGTTGAAGACATTGATGTCGAAACCGCGCGTGCGATCATTGCCGCCCTTGTAGATCTGGGCGATATCCTCCGCGCCGATCATCGCGGCGTCCTTCTGGATATCGACGGCCGACCCGAAATTCAGGTCGACGCCGTTCGCGGCCATCGCTGCCGTCTGGGCGCCCTTCATCTGCGCCAGAGCGCGGTAGCGTTGTCGCGCCTCGAGATTGGTGTTCTCGATCGAATCGCGCGTCTGTTCGTTGGCAAGGCGCGCATTCTGGTCGGCGATCTCCGCCTGATAGCGATATTGCTGCGCCTGGCCGACCCCCGCGGTCACGGCGCCTATGGAAGAAATGGCGGTCGAGGCGATCAGCAGGGCTGTCGTTGGTTCGCACATCAGCGGCGCTCCTGGTGGAAG
Source organism: Sphingomonas sp. GW821-FHT10F11 (assembly GCF_058809095.1). NCBI lineage: Bacteria > Pseudomonadati > Pseudomonadota > Alphaproteobacteria > Sphingomonadales > Sphingomonadaceae > Sphingomonas > Sphingomonas sp. GW821-FHT10F11. The sequence goes on along the minus strand of NZ_JBXASH010000010.1, from coordinate 51,421 downwards.
GGGACGAAACGGGTGCCGGCGATCATGATCACCTCCTTTCCGATGGTGAAGCCGATCCGCTTCAGGAAGCGAATGGCGCGGTGGTTGTCCTCCGCTACTAGGTTCTCCAGCACCGGAGTTGAATCGAACATCGCGGACAATATGCGCGGCGCCCAACGCAGCATCGTACGCGGATGGCGGTAGATCGCGTCGCTGCCGAGCATCCAGGGCGACCCCTCGCCGCACAGGGCATTGGTCACGACCAGGCCGAACATCGCCTCCGGCCGCCCGTCGACCGTCGCGGTCAGGCACAGGGAGGAGGACAGCAGCCCCGCCCGGAGCGCCTGTCTCGGCGTATGCCCCATCGCCGCGCATTCGACCACATCCGCCCCGCGCATCCGCGACGCGATCGGGCCCACATGGACTGGCGTGGCGCCGACCAGCGCGATCCGCTTATTCTGAGACTGAGGGGTCGAGATAGATCGCGCTCACGGTCATCGGCAGCGGATCGTCGGATCGCACCACCATGCGCGCACCGCCATTGATGTCGGCGCGCAGATAGGTCTCGTACAAGCCGGTCATCAGCGCGGGCGGCTGGCCGGGAAGTTCGTTGAGGCGCGATCGCAACGGCTCGAGCGTTGCATCGGTCGGGCCTGCCTTCACCCCGCGACTGTCGATCAGTCTTATGACTGCCTTGGCCTGGGTTTGCGGCTTGGCGATCGTCCAGCCGGCCTGGCCCTGCCAGGCCAGCGGCAGCGTCTCGATCGTCGCCGTGTAGGGCAAGCCGATCGTCACCGTCATGGCCGCATTGTCGAGTTCCACCGTGCCGTCCGTCACGACGAGGCCGGTGATGACGCCTCCATCCGCGAGCGCCGACACGGTCATGCCCTCGAGATGCCCCAGATTGCGCAGCACCGTCTGCGGCTCCTCGAACTGATAGGTCACGGCGCTGTCGAGGAAGCAGCTATTCTCGACCGCGTTCCAACGGGTCGCGGCCATGCGCTCGATCAACAGCTTTTCGCCGCGGCGAACCGTCAGGTAGAGCCGGTCCTCCGACCCTTCCGACACCACGCACACACTCTCGACGGCACCGTCGGTTTCGCACAGCGTCCAGCCCCAGACCTGCTGCTCCTGCTCCCAGGTGAAGCACAGCAGCTTGCCGTCGCCCCGCACCGCCCAGATCACCGATCGCGGCTCCTGCGCATAGGCCCAGGCCTTGATGTCGAAGCCCCGGAACAGATGCGGCGAGAAGATCGTGACGTCGTTCGAATTGATACTGTCGGTCGAGAACTCATAGCCGAGCGTCCGCACGCTGTTCCCGACGCTGGTCTGGTAGAAGACGACGCTGTCGATCACCAGCGGTGACAGGCGCGCCGCGCCGCGCCCGTTCTGGCGCCGGGTGACGAAGTCCGTGGCCGTCAGGTACCCCGCCTGCCCACCCTCGACCTTGAAGATGGAATCGGATGTCAGCGCGAGAAGGCTGGTCGTGGAAACGAGCTGGTTGACCGCGTTCACCCGCCCGGAGACGAGCGCGAAGGAAAAGGCGTCGCTGGCCTTGAGCGGCCGCGAGATATCCATGTTCTCGAAGCTGCCCGAGCGGGATCCCCAGATCGCGTTGGGATGGTTGCCGGACCGGCCCCAGAGCAGGCGCTGTTCGAAAAAGGTGACGGTCGAGGGGTTGTCGCCCGCGCGGATGGCGGCAATCGAATCGCTGGCCGCGGTTTGCGATGGACTGACCGTATAGGTGCCGGTGCCCCCGCTCGTGCCCGTCAATTGCGCGACAATCACCGTGCCCGGCGCGACATTGTCCCCGCGCAGGATCTGCCCTGCAGCGAGTGCTCCACTGGCCACGGCCGAGACGGCGAGCACGGTCGCGGCGATTGCCCCGGTTACCTCCGCATCGATATGCTCGAAAGGATTTTCCCCGACAGGCGGCCCGTCGGAGTAGTCGGGGCCGATATTGTCGTCCGTGAAGCTCGTCGAGGTCGTGGTGCCGATATAGCCATATTCCTGGGTGTTGTCGGCCTTGTACACCCGGTATCGGCTGGCGCCCGTGACAGCGCTCCACGAAAGCGAGTTGTAGTTGCGCTTAAGCGTCAGGTCGTTGGTCGCACTGTCCCCGGTGGACGGCCGACTCTCCTGACCGGAGATATCGTCCACCGCCGTCACCACATAGGTCGCGACCTGCGGGAAATAGGAATCGCCGCTGACGACCGAGTTGCCGGTGACCGGCGTCACACCAAGGCCGGTCGGCGCGGCGAGCGTCGGCGTGAAGTCGATCGGCGAGAAGGTCCAGTCGGTGTGGCCGGCCCGCACCAGCTTCGTCGGCGCATGGTTGAGGTGCGCGAAATACATCGTGTCCGCCGACTGTTCGAAGTCGACCTCCTGCAGTTCTTCGCCGTTGAAGGGTGAACCGACACGGTAGAGACGGGCGACGCTCACGGGTTCGGCTCCGATATCTTGTTGTGGGACAGCACGCCGGCCGCGACATAGCTATGGGCATCGGCCACCTCGATCAGCGCCACCCAGGCGTCACCATCGGGCTCGCCGATCGCATCCATGCGCACCCACGCGCCGTCGATCCAGAAGCGGTGTTCCGCTGTCGCGCGGGGATAGCCCTCCGCCTTGAACACCGGCCGATACGCCATCTCGTGGCGCACGATTTCGTAATAGCCCCAGGCCATCGTCTCCTCGTGCCGGGTGTAGATGCGCGTCCCAACGCCGGCGAACCGCGCCTCTATCTCCTTGCCGCCGGCGGTGAGCAGGATCGGGGTATCGTCCACGACGCAGAAGCCGCCGCCTCCCCCTCCGCCGCCACCGCCAACATCGGGAGGGGGAGGGGGCGGTGGTGGCGGTGGCACGGGTGGAGGGGGTGGTGGAGGGGCCGGTGCCGCCACGCGCGTGATACCGCCAGTGTCGGCCGAGAAGGGTGTGAAGCCCGTCGAATCGATATCGACGGTGAAATGGCTGCTATCAGCGACCGCGGTGACACGACCGATCCGGCCATTGAGTTCGACCGTGCCCTCGATGCCGTCGAGATAGACCTGATCCCCGATCTCATAGGCATGGTACGCCGCCTCGACTACGGTCGTGGCGCCGAGCGTGATGCCCGCGATCGTCAGCTTCTCTTCAAGCACCATGCCCCCGAGCGCTGCCGGACGCATATAGCCCTGACCCATTTCGAGCGCGTAGGTCTGGTCGAGCGAAAACTGGAACGGCACCAGCCGGACGGGCACGGAATCGTCATAGACCTCCGCGACAAACCGCGTTCCGGGCCGCTTGGTCACCCCGCCATATTTGAGGATCGTGACGTTGCGCGCCCGTCTGAGGCCGGTCGCATAGGCGGCGACATCGACGCGGGAGATCAGGTCCTCGGCGAGTTCGCCCTTGGAGAAATTCGGCTGTCCGGTGCGCAGCGGCATCACTGGACTCCGATGGTGCAGCCGGCGCCACGCACGGCGGCGACCTCGTCAGGCGTTCGCGCATCGCGATTGGGCTGGCGGTTGATGTCGTCGGCAATGGCGCGTTGCGCGGCCACCTCGGCCTGCTGCAGCAACTGCCCCTTGGTCTCGCGGCTGTCGCGCAACGGCACGGCGAGCCGGGCGGCGAGCGCATAGGCAAGCGCATCGGTGAACAGGCCGGGCATCTCAGCCTCGGCCACCTCCCGGGTTGTATATTCGAGGATCGCGCCGCCCATCTGGCTGAACAGCACACCATCCTCGACGATGAAGGGCTGGGCCAGCACCGGCACGGCGGGCAGGTTCGCTGCCCCGCCCGGCCAGCCGCTAACCGGCGGCACGAGCCGCTGCGCCGTCGCCATGTTCGCCGGCAGGGCATAGGCATGCGCCCATTCGCTCGCCCGCGGATTGACGCTGAGTTCGGCGAGCGTCGCGATCCTGATGGCGAAGCTCCAGTCGAAGCGTTCGAGCAGCAGCTTGAGGCAATGCGCATAATAGCGCCGGCACTCGGCCGCCTCGGTGGTGGGTTCGTCGATATCGGCGATGGGCGGTGCGCGAAGCTCGCCCAGGGCGAGGTTGCAGACGGTGATGCTGATGGCCATGCAACGGGATTAGGCCAGCCGGAACGGAGTTTGAATCGACCGCCCCGACTCGGGAAAAATCCCTGCGTTTTGGTGCGTTGACGTGGCACAGGGCAGTTGACGAAACGCCCGGAAACGTGCGGATAATCGCGCTTCGAAAAAGGGGAGAGAATGCAGGATCGCGATCTTCTGGAAGGCGAGACGCGCGAGGTGGGCCGGCGTGTGCGCGAGCAGATCGCGCGTCGCCGCATTTCGCGCCAGGCGCTGGCGGATATGGCGAAGATCAGCCTGTCGACCCTGGAAAAGGCGCTATCCGGCGGGCGCCCCTTCACGCTCGCGACCACGATCCGGCTGGAAGAAGCGCTTGGCGTCACCCTCCGGCCCGTGGCGCCCCCCACACCCCCGTCTCATGATCTCGCGCCCGAGATGATGGGCGCCTATGCCCATGCCGCGGTGCGCTGGATCGAGGGGCGGTATCTGACGCTCAGGCCCAGCTTCGGCAGCCCGGGCGACATCTTTGCCTATGTCACCACGATCCGCTGGATCGACGAGGCGGGGCATCTCGGCTTTGCCGAATCGCAGCGCATGGATGCGCGGTTCGAACAGGCCGGGCATGTCTCGATGCCGAACCTGTCGGGCCATATCTATCTCGTCACCAATGTCGCCGGGCAGCACCGGATGGCAATCCTCGGCCGACCGACGATCGAGGGCGCGCTGTACGGCGTGCTGACGACGCTGCAGGTCGGTACCGGCTCGCAGCTCGTGCCGGTCGCCTGCCCGATCGCGCTCGCCAAGCTCGATAGCGAGGCCGACCCCGTTATCGGCCGCATCGCACCGGGCGCCGCGCAGCATCGCGACTATCGCGAGCGGCTGGACGTCGCGACGCAGGGCGATTTCGTGCGCTTTTATCGGTAGTCGATGGTGGTGGGAGGGTGTGGTTATGCTCCACTCCCCGAAGGACGGGTTTTACAGACCCGCTGCCGGAACTACCGGCTTTACCCTCCCGGAAAACATACTGGACGGGCAGCGCGAGATCGCGGCCGGGTCACGGTTTTCCGAAGGGAGTTGAAGCCGATGCTTCGCCAATCCAGATCGTCCCGCTTCCCGGGACGCACGATCACGCCCCGTCAGTCGACGCGGTAATATCGATAGCTGGTGTGGCTCTGGGCGTTCATGGTGCGCGGCGCCTGCCACAGCTTGCCCGGCCGGTCAATCGACGGCGTCGAAAGGGGCTTGCATCCATATCGCCATTGGGGACGTATAGTCCGCATAACATGGTCGCGTCCGTCAGCCCGTGCCGTTTCGCGGTACGGGTAAAGAATGATAGGATCCACACGCCGTCCCGATCGCGGGTGGCGATTGCGGGGCGAGACCATGGCCGTCCGGAACTGCATTCTACCGATCTGCATCGCTATGGCGTGTGCTCTTGGCACCGCTACGCCAAGTGCGGCGCAGACTGACCCCATCGCCGAACTCGACATGCTGTCGCGGGATTCGGTCCAGACCGGACCGGGCATAGCGCTCGCCCGCAGGCAGATCGGTCAGGGCGACCTGATGGCGGCGGTCGCGACGCTCGAGCGGGTGCTGATGGCCCATGCCGATGCGGACGCGGCCTTGCTGCTCCACGCGACCCTGCTCTGCCGTCTCGATGATCGCGACGGCGCCCGGGCGGAACTGGCCGCGCTCGACCGGCCAGTGCCGGGCCCCGCCTGGGCGGAGATGACGGCGGCCTGCGGCCCGATGCCGCGGCCCGGATCGGGAGGTTGATGCCATGAAACGCTTCGTTCCCCGCAGCGCGACCACGCGCCTGCTCCTCGCCGCCACCGCGCTCACCCTTGCCGGCGGTTCGTTCGCCGCGGGCGCGCCGGAGGTGATCGGCATCAACGCCGCCGTCCTCAACAATGTCAGGATCCGCCCGGCCGGCGCGAGTGTCGCGCGCACCGCGGTGGTGCGGCAGCGTGTGGCGCTCGCCGACGAGGTGCAGACCGGCGGCAGGAGCCAGCTTCAGGTGCTGCTGCTCGACAAATCCACCTTCACCGTCGGCGCGAACGCTCGGCTGACGATCGATCGCTTCGTCTATGATCCCGCCCGCGGTGCCCGCTCGGTCGGCGCTTCGGTGGTGAAGGGCGCGTTCCGCTTCATGTCGGGCCGGCCCGATGCGAAGGGCAGCTCCTCGATCCGTACGCCCGTCGCCACCATCGGCATACGCGGCACGATCGTCGACGGCGTGGTTGGCGAGGATGCGGTGCGCATCGCCGCCGGAGAACGGGGCGTCGGCCCCAATGTACGCAGCGATCCTGCCACCGCCTCGCTGATCATCCTGCGCGGACCCGGGCGTGGAGCGCAGGGCAGGGTGCAGCCAGGCATCATCGACGTCATGTCGGGCGGGCGGACGGTCACGGTCGACCGGCCGATGCGCGCCGTCTATGTGCCGCGCCCGGGGGCCGCGCCGATCGGTCCCTTCATCATCTCGCCCGAGGGGCTGCGCGAGGTGCAGGCGCTGATCTTCCCCTCGCTGGCGCCGCGCTTCGGCCTCGCGCCCGAAATGGCCGGCCAGCCCTATTATCCGGTGGAGGATCGCCAGCGCCCGCTCCCGCCCTTCGAGCCGGGACGTGGGCCTGCCGGCTATCCCGGCGGCTATCCCGGCGGCTATCCGGGCGGATCGACGCCGGGGCCGCAGGGGCCGGGCACCTATATCCCGTCCCTCCCGCAAGGGGGTTTCGAGCGGACCCGGCGGCAGCAACCGCAGACCCAGTCGGGGCCGACAAACACGCTGCAAAGCCCGACGCCCACGCCCACACCGGGAGCTGGCCCGAACAACATGACGGCCCCGACGCCCACCCCAACGCCGTCGCCGACCTATACGCCGACGCCCAGCCCGACTCCGACGCCCGTCCCGAGTCCCAGCCCGACGCCGTCACCCAAATATCCGCCGGGGCAGAATCCGAACAACCCGAACGGCCCGCCATGATGTGACGGGCCGCTGGCCGGGTCGAGCAGGATCGCGCTCGCCGTCGAGGCGTCGTGATTCAGAAGCTCACCGTCAGGTTGGTCGACAGATATTTGGTATCGCCCGACTGTGGTGCGTTCGGCGCGTCGCGCAGGAAGCGGCCCTTGGCCAGCCACACGCCATCCAGTTCGGCGCGCAGCCGGTCCTGGACGATCCAGTATCGCAGCCGCGCATCGACCTGATGGCCGGCAAAATTGCCGGATCGCCCGGTGACGTCGCGCACCCCGGTGGTTGAGAAGCCATCGGTGCGATCGGCCAGCCACATCGGCCGGTAGGTCACGAACCAGTCGATCGCCTTGTTCGGCACTGCCTCCAGGCGGATGCCGGGTGTCATGATGTTGGCGCGGCCGACCGCATTGTACAGGCCGGCCGGCGCGAGATCGGCGCGGCGCATGCCGAACAGCGTGTCGAACCGGCCATAGGTCCGTCCCGGCCCGTCGCCGCTGGCCCGGTCGAACTCGATCGAGACATGCGGCTTCCATCCATGAGCGAAGGTGTAGCCGATCTCGGCATGGACGAAGGATGCGCTCACATCGAGCATTGCCGCCGTCGGCGCCAGGCTGCTCCGGATATGGCCGAGCTGGTAGATCGCTTCGACCTCATAATCGAACGCACCCGCCTTGGCATCGCGGACGATGCGGGCGCCGACCGTGTTCAGTGAACGATCGCGGCTGGGCCGCCCCGGCGCATCGCGTTCGCCAAGATGGTAGAAGGACAATTCCGCCAGCGCTGGGCCGATCGTCTTCGCGCGGGAGACGGTGCCGCCCCACAGGACCTGGTCGAAGCTCTCCCGATCGACCTTTGGCCGGTTGTCGAGGATGGAGGTCAGGTCGTCGGGCAGGCGGACCTGCGGCAGGACATAGATGAAGGTACCGCGCACCCCGCCCCGGGCTGCGATGTCGGCGCGCAGGCCCGTATATCCGTTGGTGGTGTTGCGATAATCGTCGGCGGCGACCAGCCGGCGCGAGCCGATGTTGAGCAGGAAGCGCCCGCCCTGCAGCGCAAGAGCGGTACCGGCGCCAAAGGCATTCGGGGTGTCGACCGCGACATAGGCCTGTACCAGCTCGGCCGCATTCACCTCGCCGGTGGTGACGGGCGTACCGCGATCGGCAAGATAGGCCCGGCTGTCGTACAGCTCGGCCGCGATCCGCACCGGCCCGTGACGGTATTGCGCGGTCAGGATCGTGCGCAGGTTGATCAGCTCGTCGCTGCTGTTGAACCCCGCGCGCGGCTGACCGTCGATCGTTTCGTAGCGGAAGCGAAGGCTGCCGCTCAGGTCGAGGCCGTCGCCCGGACTGCCTTGTCCGGCCTGGCCGAAGGCGGGCGTGGCGGCGAAAAGGAGGCAGGCGGCCGTCATGGCGCCCCTCATGCGGTCACCCCGGCCAGATAGAGCGCGATGCCTGCCGCCGAGGTCGCTGCGAGCGTCGGGATCGTGCCGGTCTTGAAGCGCAGCACCGCGACGACTGCCGCGGCCGACAGCAGCAACGCCCATGGATCCACGCTCGACAGTACCGGCAGGTCGAAGCGCAACAGGCCGGCCTCGAACGGCCGCACTGCGCGGAACAATGTGTGGACCGCGAACCAGATGGCGAGGTTCAGGATTACCCCGACCACCGCCGCCGTGATGGCGGACAGGGCACCGGCGATCGCGGCATTGCCGCGCAACCGCTCGATGAACGGCGCGCCCAGGAAGATCCACAGGAAGCAGGGAATGAAGGTGACCCAGGTCGCGAGCAGCCCGCCCAGCGTGCCGGCGAGCAGCGGCGGCAGCATGCCCGGATCGCGATAGGCGCCCATGAAGCCGACGAACTGAAGCACCATGATCAGCGGCCCCGGCGTTGTCTCCGCCATGCCCAGCCCGTCGAGCATCTCGCCCGGCTGAAGCCAGTGATAGGATTGCACCGCTTCCTGAGCGACATAGGCGAGCACGGCATAGGCGCCGCCGAAGGTGACCATCGCCATCGCCGAGAAGAAGGTCGCGATCTGGCTGAAGACATCGTCAGGCCCAAGCCACAGCAGCAGGATCGCGACGGGGGTCAGCCAGAGCGCCAGCCAGACCGCGGCGATCCGCAACGCCTGGCCTTTGCCCATGCGCGCATGGGCCGGCAATTCTTCGCCCAGCAGAGTGTCGCGGTCCTCGACGATCGCGCCCTTCGACGCCCCGTGCCCGCCACCGACCTGGAACACGCCGAGCCCCGCGCGGCCCCCGACATAGCCGACCGCGCCGGCCGCAAGGATGATCAGCGGGAAGGGGACGCGCGCGAAGAAGATCAGCAGGAACGCGACGCCCGCGATGGCGAGCATGACGCGGTTCTTCAGCGCCCGCGAGGCGATTCGCACCACGGCCTGAAGCACGATCGCGAGCACCGCCGCCTTCAGGCCGAAGAACAGTGCCGTGACGATGCCGAGCTTGCCGTAGATCGCGTAGATCCAGCTCAGCGCCATGATCGATATCACACCCGGCAGGATGAACAGCCCGCCGGCAATAATGCCACCCTTTGTGCGGTGCATCAGCCAGCCGATATAGGTGGCGAGCTGCTGCGCCTCCGGGCCGGGCAGGACCATGCAATAGTTGAGCGCATGGAGGAACCGGTGCTCGCCGATCCAGCGTTTCTCCTCGACCAGCACGCGGTGCATCATCGCGATCTGGCCGGCGGGTCCGCCGAAGGAGAGGGCTGCGATGCGCAGCCACACCCGGAAGGCCTCGCCGATCGAGACCAGCTCCGGCGCCGTCCGCGCCGTTGCGGCGGCGGTCATTTCGGGCTCCGCGACGTCGCCGGCTTGTGGGATGTCCAGTCATGCGTCTCGCCGGTCGCGTCCCGGCACCAGCGATAGAGCGCATCATAGACCGGCATGCCCGCGTCGAGCTGGGCCAGATCGTCGGCAAACATCCGCGACAATCCGAGCGATATCGCCAGCAGGCCGGCGGCTTCGGGGATGAGGTCGAGGCGCGCCGTATCAGCGCCGCGCACGATCGTGGCGAGGCGGGCGAGCGCCTCGATCCCGCCCAGGCCAAAGCCGTCGACCATCACGTCGAAGGTGCAAAGGTCGCCGCGATGTGTCCAGCGTACGCCGTCGCCCTCCACATCGAACGGCGTCGCGCCCATGCGCACGGCCACGCCGGCGACCTCGGGGGCAGGCACGAACAGGAATTGCGCGGCGGGATCGACGAAGCGGCGGATCAGCCAGGGGCAGGCGATCCGGTCGACCTTGGGCCGCGCGCGGGTGACCCAGAGGGTGCGGCCCGCGCCGTCGCGCGGCGGCACCGCCGCCTGGTCGACCATCGCAAAGCCGGCGGCCGCCCAACCGGGCACGCCATCCTCCAGTGCATCGGCATCGGCACCGGCCTGGCGCAACAGAGCGGCGACGCCGTGGCTGACGGTGTCGCTTTCACCGGCGACGATCACCCCGCGCCCGGAAAGAGCTGGAGCCCAGTCGGCGGCACCGGCGAAGGCGCGACGCACCGCGCCGGGAATCAGGCGCGGCTCGGCGGTGAATTCGGCATCGGTGCGGATATCGATGATCGTCGGGCAACCAGGGGTACCGATCAGCTTGATGAGCTTGTCGGCGGCAATGGCATTGATCGCGGGCATGATGCGTCCTCAAACAATAAGGGACGCGATACTTCAGCCTGTCGCCTCATGGGGAGATCGCGATCCCCATGAGGCTAAAAGGCAACGTGGCGGCGTTTCTGTCAAGCCTTGGTGGGCAATCAGGGCTTGGCGGTATCCAGCACGATATCCTGGACCACGATCCTGTCGCCACGGACCACGAACACATCGACGCCCGACACCTGTTGCGGCGTGCCGCGGAACTGCATCCAGCGCAGCAGGGCGACGTCGCCGCCCAGCGGCTCGACCACCGTCTCCATCGCGCGGATGCCGTCGATGCTGCCCTTGCCGGTGAGCACGACGAACACTTTTCGCGCATTCGCCTTTCCCGAATAGACGCCCGGGGCATTGGCAGGAGTTTGGCCGGGTACCAGGCCGGGCGGAGTGATCACGACGGTATCGTCGGCATAATCCGCCATTACCGCATCGACATTGGCGGTCTTCATCGAGGCGACATGATCCTTCACGACCTGCTCGGGTGTACGATCCGCCGCATTGGCCGGGGCCGCGCCCAGCAACGCCAGCGCCGCCGCCATTTTGATCAAGGTCGACATGTCTTCTCTCCCCGTCTTCGTTGGGGAGCTTGATCGCCTAATATGATATAGGATTCAAGCGTCGCCTTCCGTTCGCGCATGCTGCCACCCATATCTCCGCCTCCCAATCCGGAGATTCGATCATGCTGAAGCGACGCGCCCTCGGAACCCAAGGCCTCGAGGTTTCGGCACTCGGGCTCGGCTGCATGGGGATGAGCCAGTCCTATGGCAGCTTCGACGATGCCGAATCGATCGCCACGATCCACCGCGCGATCGATCTGGGCGTGACCCTGTTCGATACCGCGGAGGTCTATGGCCCCTATACGAACGAGGAACTGCTTGGCCGCGCGCTCCGGGGCAGGCGCGACAAGGTGGTGATCGCGACCAAGTTCGGCTTCGATCTCCGGCACGAGAATCGCACCGGCGCCGTGAACAGCCGGCCCGAGCATATCCGCGAGGTCGCCGAGGCATCGCTCGAACGGCTCGGCACCGATCATATCGATCTGCTCTATCAGCACCGCATCGACCCCGCCGTGCCGATCGAGGATGTCGCCGGCACGGTCGGCGACCTGATCCGCGAGGGCAAGGTGCGCTATTTCGGTCTGTCCGAGGCTGGCGTGGCCAATATCCGCCGGGCGCATGCGGTGCAGCCGGTCACCGCCTTGCAGAGCGAATATTCCTTGTGGGAACGCGGGCTCGAGGCGGAAATCCTGCCCGCGCTACGCGAACTCGGCATCGGCCTGGTGCCGTTCAGCCCGCTCGGTCGTGGTTTCCTGACCGGCACCGCGATGCGCGCGGAGGATTATCCGGAAGGCGATTTCCGCCGCGGCGATCCGCGTTTCCAGGGTGAGAATTTCACCGCGAACATGCGCGCCGCCGATGCGGTTCGCGCGCTGGCCGAGGCGAAGGGCGTCAAGCCGGGCCAGATCGCGCTCGCCTGGCTGCTCCATCAGGGCGAGGATCTGGTGCCGATCCCCGGCACCAAGCGGCGCGCTTATCTGGAGGAGAATGTCGCAGCGGCGGCGATCGCACTCAGCGGCGAGGAACTGGCGGGGCTTGACGAAGCGCTACGCCCCGGCGTCGTCGCGGGGGAGCGCTACGGCAAGACCGGGATGGCGATGCTCGACCGCTGACGCCGGTTCAGGGTTTGTCGGTGAAGCGCTTGACCTTCACCGGCAGGTCCTTGCCCTTGGTCCGCCGCGACGGGATCTGGACCGGGTGCTTCTTCTTCCATGCGGCGAAGGTCATCGGCCCATCCGGCGTATCGATGATCAGGTCATCGGTCGAGTCGCTCACGGCGGCAGGCTCCCGGATTGGCGCGGCGGCACTGCCTCGAGGGCCGGTGCCGCCGCTGAACGATCAGCCCTTTACGGCCTTCGGCTTGGCATAGGGTACGAACTCGCCCAGCCCGACAAAGCCGGTCTGGAAACGCGATGCCCGGTCGACCAGCTTGATCGTGTCGAGGCTGCACAGCTGCGACCCGAAGGTCTTGCTGACCAGAATATCGTCGCTGTCGAGCGAGGTCTGCCCAATACGAGGGCGGTTGACGTACAGCGTGCTGCCGATCCGGTAGACGATCGCGGTGCCGTCATAGACCGTCGACGAGGTGATGTTGTGCTGGCTGATGCAGCTCACGGGTTTGCCGGCGATCCGGCCGTCAAGCGCCTTGGCGAGTTGGGCCTCGGCCTTGACGTTCTGGCGGTTCTCGCGCGGTGCGGCGGGTGCGGCTGCGGCCATGCCGACCAGCGCGGCACCAAGGAACAATGAGGAGATACGCATAAGGACCCTCGTTCGTTTGAGTGTTGCCGAGAGCCATACCACATTGTTGCTGAACCGGCGATGAGTCGCGGGCCCGATTCGATCCCCCAGGTCAGGGTACGCGGCGGGCGGTGATGATCTTGATCGTCGGCGCGAGCATCTGCCCCTTCATCGCGCCTTCGCCCTCGGTGGGGGATGTGGGCGCCGCGCCGATGCGGCGCACCACATCCATACCCTCGACGACATGGCCGAACGCGGCAAAACCGACATTGTCACCGGGTTGGTCGGGTTTGGCATCGAGCGAGGAGAGATCGCCGATCGAGATGAAGAAGTCGGCGGTCGCGCTGCCCGGCTTGTCCCGCGCCATCGAGATCACACCGTCCTTGTTGGAAAGGCCGGTCTGCGTGGTCGGCTCGTGCGCCACCGGTGGGAACAGCTTCTTCGGGTCGTTGCGCAGGCCTCCCTGGATCAGGCCAAATTCTGGCTGAAGTTTCATCGCGCGGTAGAAGGTGGTCCCGTCGAACCGCTTCGTATCGACATAGCGCAGGAAGTTCGCGGTGGTCTTGGGCGCGCGGTCCTTTTCCAGTTCAAGCGTGATCGGCCCTTCGCTGGTGGTCAGCACCACGCGAACGGTGGCGGGTGCCGCTATTGGCGCCGCGGTCTGTGCGGAGGCGGAGCCGATGCCCAGATACAGGGCGGCGAAAAGGGCGAATCGTTTTAACATGCATTCAGCCTAGAGCGTCGCGCCGCGCTCTGCCAAGCCGCCGGATGGCTGCCCCCGCGCGGATACGCCGCACGGGGGCAGGCGCATCAGAACTCGGCGCTCACGCCGAAGGTGAAGGTCCGGCCGCTGGTCGTATAGACCTCGGAACGGTCGGCATTGACGTCCGCGAACTGGCGGATCGCCTCATTGGTAAGGTTGATGCCTTCGGCTACCAGCCGGATCTTCGGCGTGATGTTGTAATGCACCTGGAAGTCGATGTTGTTGGTGCCCTTGATGCCGTCGCCGGTGTTGGCGAAATTGCCGGTGTTGGTCAGATACTGGCTGCGATAGGCGTCCGACACGCGCACCCCCCAGTCCTTGTCCTCATAATAGAGCGTCACGTTCGCCGCCCATTTGGACAGGTTGAGCAACGGCAGGGTCTCGATCCGGGTGGTGGCCCCCGAGGTATAGATCGCCTTCTGGTGCCCGTCGAACCAGGTGCCGTTGGCGACCATGCCGAGATGGTCGAACGGTGCCGGCAGGAAGGTGAAGTCGTGCTGGACCGCCACCTCGATGCCCTTGATGTCGGCGCCCGGGCCATTGACGGGCCGGCTCACGTCATAGGGCGTGGCGCCGGTCTGATCCTGGATCAGCAGCGACAGCGGCAGGCCCGTCTCGCTGTACGGGATCGTCGTGCTGCTCGTCGTGATGAAGCTGTCCATATGCTTGTAGAAGAAGCCCACCGAAGCGAAGCCTGTGCGATCCATATAATATTCGATCGAACCCTCGATCGATGTCGCCTTGTACGGCTTCAGGAAGGGATTGCCGAAGCTGGCGCTCCCGCCGTTCGGCCGGGTAGTGAGCGTGCCGGCCGCCGCCAGGTCGCCCAGCGCCGGGCGGTTGACGTTGCGGCTCGCGCTCAGGCGCACCACCACATCCTTGGCGACGTCGAGCGCGAAATTGGCGGCGGGCAGCCAGCCATGGCTGTTGGTGCTGATCTCCACCGGTACCAGCGTATTCACCCCGTTCACCGGCGCGGTGAGATGGCCCGAAGAGGTCAGGTCGGTCGAATAATAGCGCAGGCCCGCATTGCCGCGCAGGCGCATGCCGCCGACCTGGGTGTCGAGATCGACCTGGGCGAAGCCGCTCCAGGTTTTCTCGTCGACCAGATAGTCGCTGCCGGCCTGCAGGTTGCTCGCCGACAGGTTCCGCGGATCGCCGATATAGGCATACACCCCGTCCACATTGCCGACGATATAGGGCAGCAGCGAATCCCGCCCGATCACCTCCTTCAGATTGTTCGGAATCGCCACATCCGCCGGGACGTTGTGGAACACCTTGTTGACATAGATATAGCCGCTGTTGGTGAAGTGCTTGAATTCGCCGCCGGCCTTGAAGGTCAGCGCGTCGGTCGCCGCGAAGGCGGCGCTCAGCTTGCCATTGGCATATTTGCTGGTGATCCCGTTTTCCTGCACGTCCAGGCGCTGCAGCGCCCAGTTGTTCGGGTCAGTCAGGTCCTTGCCATAGGTGTTGACCGGGATGGTCGGCCGAGTGTCGAAGCTGAAGGCCATGTTCTTGGCCTCCATGAACACCTTGTCGAATACCGGCTGGCTGAAATCGGATTCCTCATAACCAGCCAGCGCGCTGATCGTCAGCCGGTCGGTCACCTTCCAGCTCGCATTGGCCACGCCCTGGTAGAAATCGGTGTGGTTCTTGACGATGTGGTGCTCGGAACGCTGGTCGATGCCGGTATAGCTCGCCGCGCGCAGCGTGTTGCCGTCGACCACCGCCGACTGGATGATCTGGCCGCCATTGACGGTCGCGCCGGTCAGCGCATTGGTGCCGGCGCTGGCGATGGCGTAATCGTCGCGATAATCCCACAGCCGGCCATAAAGGAAGTCGACGTCGATCTTGAACCGGTCGCCGGGATGATATTGCAGCGAAGAGGTGACGCCCAGCCGCTTGCGGTCGGTGTACCAGGTCGAAGGCGATTCAGCCTGGGGCGCGATGATATTGCCCGATTGCAGCAGCTGGGACGTCGCGGCGTCGATATTGGGGCCGATATTGCCGGGCGCATATTTGACATAGCCCCAGCCCCAGTTGCGATAGCCATATTCGTTGCTCTTGATCTGGCTGTACGCGACCGAGACGAGCGCGCCGAAATCGCCCCAGCGTCCCGACGCGAGGCCGACCACGCGCGGCGTGATGCCGCTGGTGTTGGTGTTGGTCTGGCCCTTGGCCGACACGACGATCTTCGAACCGCTATAATCGAACGGCTTGGCGGTATTCAGGCCGACCGTACCGGCAATGCCGCCCTCGTCCTGCTCTGCCGCATAGGATTTCTGCACCGACACGCGGTTGAACAGTTCCGACGCGAACAGGCTGTAGTCGAACGAACGCGACCGGCTGACGCCGCCGCGATTGTCCATGCCCGACGCGGTGTTGCCCAGCACTTCCATGCCGTTGAGCTGCGTGCGGGTGAATTCGGCGCCGAGGCCGCGCAGTGCGATCTGGCGGCCTTCGCCCGAATCGCGCGTGATGGTGATGCCGGCGACGCGCTGGAGCGATTCAGCCAGGTTCAGGTCGGGAAAGGCGGCGATATCCTGCGCCAGGATATCGTCCTCCGATCCTACGGCGCGGCGCTTCAGGTCCTGCGCGCGGCTGAGGCTCTGGCGATAGCCCGAGACGACGATGTCGCTCTCGCTGATGGCTTCCTGCTCGGGCGCGGCGCCGGCGGTTTCGACCTGCGCGATCTCGCGCACGGCATGGGCGGGGCGGCGCTGGGCGGCTGGTGCGGCCATGGGCTTCAGCACCGCGACGCCGTCGCTGATCGATGCCGACAGGTTGGTGCCGCGCAGCATCAGGTCGAGCGCCTCGCGCACGCTATGCGCGCCGCGCACGCCGGCGGTGCGGCGCTTCGCCACGACGTCCGGCGCCACGATCACCTGCACGCCCGTCGCGCGCGAGAAGTGCGAGATGGCGGTGCGCAAGTCCGACGCGCCGATGTCGAACTGCATCTGCCGTGCCAGCGTGCCCTCGACCGGCTTCGCCTGCGCCATCGCCGGCGCGGCGAGCGCCGCCGCCAGCGCGATCAATGAAAGTCCCTTTGTGCGATCCATGATGTTCCTCCGCTCAGGCGCCTGTTCGCCTCGGACGGAGGACGGGGCTGGACACCCGATCCGGACAAAAGAATTTTGTTGCAGTGCAATGACATCTGCGTGACGAAAACGAGACTCACTCCGCCGCCGGCGCGAGCCGTAGCTTGTCGCCTTCGTCGACGACCTCGAACCCGTAGGCCGTCCCGATCGCACCGAGCAATTGCCGTGGTTTATCAAGCTTGAAGCGGCCTGACAGGGCGATCTTGCCCAAGGTCGGCGGCGGTTCCAGGATCAGCGGCCCGCCGCGCCGGTTGAGCGCGTCGACCAGATCGGCCAGCCGCATATCGTCGGTGTCGAGCCAGTCCTCGCGCCAACCCTGCTGCGTCGCATCAAAGCGTGTCGGCGCATGTGCCACCCCGCTTTCGAAGCGCGAGCGCCAGCCCGCCGGCACCTCGACGCTGCGCGCGCCGGCCCCGACACCGCCGAACCGCACCCGCCCGCGATATACGGCGAGCTTCACCTCGCCCCGCGCCATGTCGACATCGAAGGCGGTACCCAGCACCTGGGTCGCCGACGCGCCGGCCTGCACGATGAAGGGCCGCTCCTTTTCGTGCGCGACGTCGAAATAGGCCTCGCCCCGATTGAGTGCGACCTGTCGCCTTTTATCGTCGATCCTCACGTCGAGGCTGGTCGCGCCATTGAGATGGAGCGCCGTTCCGTCGGCGAGCGTTACGTCGCTCTGCTGCCCGCGCGCCGTTTCGTAATGCGCGACGATCGGGGCCGGTGCGGTGGCGAACCACCCGTTCGACCAGCCGCCGATACCCACCACCGCGACCAGCACGGCCGTCCCGAGCGTCGCGATGCCGCGACGGCGCGCTGCTCGCATTGCCAGGATGTCACCATCGGAAAGCCGGCCAAAGCCGGCCGACTGCTCGAGCGCTTCCGCCAGGGCCGGATCGTCGAGCGTCGCCCGGACGTCGCCGGCGAGCGGCGGCGGCGTGGCCGATGCCTCGTCCTCGGCCAGGGCCCAGCGGGCGGCATCGCGCAGGGCGGCGCGGCGGCTCATGCCCGGGCTCCCGCCGGCAGGCCGCGCCGTTCGAGCGCCGCGCGCAGATCGGCCAGCGCGCGGCTGCAATGTTTCTCGATCGAAGAGATGCTGAGCTGCAGGTCGTTCGCGATCACCGCCGCCGGGATGCCGTCGAGGCGCCGGCGCAGGAACACTTCGCGGCGCAGCGGCGGCATCACCTTCAGCGCGCGTACCAGGATATCCACCCGCTGCCGGTAGTCGAGAATCTCCTCGGCGCGGGGCTGCGGGCACGCGATGTCCTCGGCCAGCTCGGCGGTCTGCGGCTGGGCCTGGCGGCGGCGCAGATGGTCGAACACCAGGTTGCGCGCCACCGCGAAGCAGAAGGCGCCGACATCCGCCACCGGCCGGGTGCGGCGATAGCTGTAGAGCCGGACATAGGTTTCCTGGACGATGTCCTCGCCGTCATTGCGGTCGCGCAGCCGCCCTTCGACGAAGCGCTGCAACGCGTGGCGCAGATCGATCTCGTCCCGCGCAAGGCCGCGCGCGGCGATGGGCGACAGCTCGTTCATCCGGCACGACCAGCGGGGGCGGGCAGGGTAGGGCGGCGCGGCATGCCGGTCATTGGTCGCTCCCGTCCCTGGAATTCGCACGAGTCCCGCCCCTCTAGGCGCGCTCCATGACCCGTAAGTGACAGTCGTGCGGATGAAGCGCAGGCCCGTCGCTTTACTGTAACGCTCGGGCCCTAAGGCCCCGCCTTTGGTGGCAGGAGCGGACGATGCGCAGGGCGATGCTGATGGCGACGATGGCGGTGCTCGCCCTGGCCGGCTCGGCCCCTGCGCAACAGGCGGAACGGCCGCTGTTCAGCATCGGCGCGATCGCCGATGCGCAATATGCGGTGGAGCCGGACAGCGGCCAGCGCCTCTACCACACCACTCCGGCCAAGCTTTCCGCAGCGATCGTCGATCTCAACCGCCAGCAACTCGCCTTTGTCGTCCATCTCGGCGATTTCATCGACCGCGATTGGGCAAGCTATGATCTGCTGCTGCCGGTCGCACGCAAGCTCCGCCATTCCTGGCAGTTCGTGCTGGGCAATCACGAATTCTCGATCGACGACGCCCACAAGCCGATGGTTCCCGCCAAGCTTGGTATGAAGGCGCGCTATCACAGCTTTGTCGAGCATGGCTGGATGTTCATCGTCACCGACGGCAACGATCTCAGCAGCTATGCCTGGCCGGCGGGCAGTGCCGAGCTGAAGGCCAGCATGGCGGCGCATGCCGCGCTCTATGCCGACAAACCGTTATGGGACGGCGGCATCGGCGACACCCAACTCCACTGGATCGACGCGCAACTGGCCGAGGCGGACAAGCGTGGCCTGAAGGCGATGCTGTTCAACCATTTCCCGCTCTACCCCGAGAACCAGCACAATCTCTGGAATGCGCCGGCGGTGATGGCACTGCTCGAACGCCATCCTTCAGCGAAGATCTGGCTCGACGGCCACAACCATGACGGCAATTACGGCGCCCGCGCCGGCATCCATTACGTCAACCTGAAGGCGATGCTCGACACGGAGGAGACCTCCTATGCCCGGCTCGATTTCTTCGCCGACAAGGTGGTGGTGCACGGCACGGGGCGGCAACAGGACATGACGCTCCCGCTGCGGTGACGCTGGCCGATCCCGGTTTCCGTGCCTAGACTGGCTGGGTCAGGTGTCGTGGAGAGGAGCCGCCATGCAGATCGTCGACCGCGCCCCCGTGAAGGGCTCGCTGCGCCCGAGCAACCATCCCTATCTCAACGGCGCCTGGACGCCGCTGCATGAGGAAGTGACGGCGATCGAGCTCGACGTGATCGAGGGCGCGATCCCGAGCGACATCGACGGCGTCTATCTGCGCAATACCGAGAACCAGCTTCACCAGCCGCTCGGCCGCTATCACCCGTTCGACGGCGACGGGATGATCCACCAGATCGATTTCCGGAACGGCACGGCTTCCTATCGCAACCGCTTCGTCCGCACCCGCTGCTTCCAGGCCGAACGGGAGGCCGGCGGGTCGCTCTGGGGCGGGCTGGCGGATCGCGCCGGCACGTCGCTTCGCCCCGGCTTCGGCGCGCATGGATCGCTCAAGGACAGCAGCAGCACTGACATCATCGTCCATGCGGGCAAGGCGATCTCGACCTTCTACCAGTGCGGCGAAGGCTATGTGCTCGATCCCGAGACGCTCGATCAGCACGGCATGGCGCCCTGGGTGCCGATCGACGGCATCTCGGCGCACCCCAAGGTGGATGACCGCACCGGCGAGCTGATGTTCTTCAATTATTCGAAGCACGCGCCCTTCATGCATTACGGCGTGGTCGATCGTGCCGGGCAGTTGACGCATTATATCCCCGTGCCGCTGCCCGGCCCGCGCCTGCCGCACGACATGACCTTCAGCGAGAACTGGTCGATCGTGAACGACCTGCCGGTGTTCTGGGATGCCGAGCTGCTCAAGCGCGACATCCATGCCGCGCGCCTGCATGAGGGCGTGCCGGCCCGTTTCGCGCTGATCCCGCGCCATGGCGGCCCCGACGAGATCCGCTGGTTCGAGGCCGAGCCGACCTATGTCCTCCATTTCCTCAATGCCTATGAGGAAGGCGACGAGGTAGTGATGGACGGTTATTTCCAGGAGGATCCGACGCCCGCGCCGCTCGAAAATGCCGATGGCTATGGCCACCTCATGGCCTATGTCGACGAGCACAGCTTCCGCCCGAAACTGCACCGCTGGCGTTTCAACCTGGCCGACGGCACGACCCGCGAGGAGCGGCTGGACGAGCGCATCCTCGAATTCGGCATGATCAACCAGCGTGTCGCCGGTCGGAAGCATCGCTACATCTATTCGACCACCTCGAAGCCAGGCTGGTTCCTGTTCAACGGTTTCGTCAAGCACGACCTCGACACGGGCGAGTCCTGGGAAGTCATGTTGGAGGACGGCCGCTACGCCAGCGAAGCGCCCTTCGCGCCGCGCACGAACGCAGTCGACGAGGATGACGGCTATCTCGTCAGCTTCATCATCGACGAGAATCGCGGTACGTCCGAATGCGTGCTGATCGACTGCAAGAAGTTCAAGGAGGGGCCGGTGTGCCGCATCGCGCTGCCGCACAAGATCTGCAGCGGGACGCATGCACATTGGGCGGAACGGGCGGTGTTGCGAGGATAAGCTCCCTCTCCCAGCGGGAGAGGGAAGGGGCCCATCGCTTCAGCGATGGGAAGGGTGAGGGCGACGATTCGTCAGCCTCATCACCCTCACCCTTCCGTCGCTTCGCTCCTCCCTCCCTCTCCCGCTGGGAGAGGGAAAAGTTACGCCTTCGGCCACCACGGCACGAACCCCGAGGTCCGCCGCACATAGTCCTGATAGCCCGCGCGCTTGCGCTTCAACCGCCCCTCGATGGTCGGTACGCCCGACCATCGGATCAGCGTCCAGGTGAGCAACGCCGGCCCAGGCAGCGCCCAAATCCCCGACCAGCTCTCCGCGGCGATCAGGTACAGCCCCCACCAGGTCAGCGCATCGCCGAAATAATTGGGATGGCGCGTATAGCGCCACAGCCCTGTCGCCAGCACCTTGCCCGCATTGGCCGGATCGCGGCGGAACTGCACCAGCTGCCAGTCGCCCACGCTCTCAAACAGGATGCCGACGATGGTGATGCCCGCGCCGACCATGCCCAGCACGCCGACCGGCGGCCCGGGATCGATCTGGCCGAGCTGAACCGGCAGGCACACGATGAACAGCAACGGTGCCTGGGTTGCGAAGACCAGCAGCAGCGACGCCCGGGCGAAACCCCAGCCCTTGGCTTCCTCGACCATGGCGAACATCTTGCCATAGCGCCGGTCAGGCCCGTGGGTGCGCCAGCGCCAGAGGAGATACAGGCCAAGCCGCACGCCCCACACCGCGCATAGCCCCAGCAGCAAGGCCTTGCGTGTCGGGTCACCGCCGGTGTGAAGGAAGCTCGCTGCGCCGAGGAACACCATGCCCAGCGCCCAGACGCTGTCGATCGGCGTCACGTCGCGCGTCTTCAGGCAAATCAGCCACAGCAGGACGAACAGCGCGATCAGCAACGCCGCGTTGGTGGCGAGCAGGACGAGCGCGTTCATGCCGCCGCGCGCTCGACGATGAAGCTGACGGTCGTGGTGGTCGATCCGCCGATATTGAGCGTCTGCACGCGACGTGCCCCTTCGACCTGATAATCGCCCGCTCTTTCGGTCACCTGCTTCGCCGCGTCGAGCAGCATTCTCACCCCCGTCGCCCCCACCGGATGGCCGAGCCCGATCAGCCCGCCCGACGGGTTGACCGGCATCCGCCCGCCGATCTCGATCGATCCGTCCTCGATTGCCTGCCAGGACTCGCCAGGTCCGGTCAGGCCGAGATGGTCGATCGCCATATATTCGGTCGCCGTGAAGCAGTCATGCGTCTCGATCGCGTCTACGCCCGCGATATCCACCCCGGCCCGCGCTCGCGCGTCGAGGATTGCGCGGCGGACCTGCGGGAAGACATAGGGCTCGTCCTCGCTCGCCCGCACCTTCGCCGCATAAGGGATGGGCGCGGAGCGATGTCCCCAGCCGCCGATCCGCGCCAGGCTCTCCAGCGGCACGCCGCGCTTGCGCGCATAGTCGGCGGCGCGCTTGGGCGAGGCGAGGAACACCACCGCCGCGCCATCGGTCACCTGCCCGCAATCCATCTTGCGCGTCCGTCCCTCGACAACCGGATTGGCCTCGTCGTCAGCGGTGAAATGCGCGGGCGTGAAGACATGCCCGCGCGTCTGGGCATTGGGATTGCGTTTCGCGTTGCCGAAATTGATCTCGGCGATGCGCATCAGATGCTCATATTGCAGCCCGTGCCGCCGGTCATATTCCTCGGCGAGATCGGAAAAGGCGCGCGGCCAGACGAACTCCGCATCGCCGAATTCATGGCCGTTCCAGGCCGCCGCCCCGAGATGCTGCGCAGCCGTCCGCCCGGGGACGTTGCGCATCTGCTCGATCCCGACAACGCAAGCCAGGTCGTATCGCCCAGCCTCGATCTCCGCCGTCGCCGCCAGCAGGGCGACGCTGCCAGAAGCACAGGCGGCCTCATGTCGTGCCGTCGGCAGCCCATCCCATGCCGGATCGGCCATACCGAAGAACCCGCCGAGCAAACCCTGTCCCGCAAACAGCTCAGCGGTGAAGTTGCCGACATGGCCCGTTTCCACCTCGTCGGCATCGAGCGCGGTCGCGTTGAGTCCGTGCCGCACCGTCTCGACAAAGGCATCGGCGATATCGATCCCCTCGCGGCTCCAGATGCGCGCGAAGTCGCTCTGCCATCCCCCCAGGATATGGACCAAACCCGCTCTCCCCTTTTCGTGGCCGCTTTTCCATCGGCCTTTCACTGAGTGTCGCGCGTTTGGCGGCGCTTGGCAATTTGCTCCGGGTTCCCGCCAAAGCGGCTTCATCTCCTGAGACGGCGCGCCGATCGCGGCATATCCTCGCGGTTGGGACAGGTGCGTATGCGGCCGTGGGGGAAACGGGCTCGTGCGCGATCGGAAGGGGGGAGCCGATGATCCGCGGGACAGGTTCGGTTGTCGTTATCGTCGCGGGGATCTTGGCGATCGCCGCTTATTCGGGTCGTGGCACCAGCCAGGAGGCGCCACCGCCAGCGCCGGTCGTCGCGCTGGCCCCGCCGGCAACGGATATATCGGACGGCCCCTATATCGCCGACCCGTCGGTCGTGACCTTGCTCGACCGGACCGACCCGGGCGGGGACTGCGCGAAATCGGGGCCGCTGGTGTTCGGCTGCCTCATCCAGGCGCTCTCGACGGCGGAGCGGCACGAGGCGCCGGTCGGCGCCTTCGCCAATCCGTTCAACCTCAATGTGGCGCAGGATATCCGCCAGACGATCGAACAGGACCTGACCGGCTATCAAAACAGCGGCGGGATCGAGCCGAGCCAACAGATCAATCCCGGCTTCCTGAGCAATAGCGGCTCGCGCATGGAACTGGTCGGTATCGTCAACCGGATCGACCGCCAGTTCATCCACGATGTCGTGCCCGGCGACGAGGACCATCGCCGCTGCGGCGAGATCAGCCTGGTCTATCGTTTCTCCTATTCGCTGCGCCAGGGCGCGATCTCCTCGCGCCTGCCGGTGACGATGAACGTCGTCCTGCCCGCCATCCCGCGCGACGACCGGTCGGGCATCACCAATTGCCGCGAAGTGGCGGCGCGCTGGGTCGCCGAGATGCGCCGCCCGCGCGGCCGCTCGCCGGAACAGGTCGTAGCCGACCTCACCGATCCGAAGACCGGCATCGTCGCCCCGATCACCGGGCGCGATATCGAACGGGTCGAACTCAACATCCAGGCCTATCGCATCAGCGCGGGCGCCGACGTGACCGATCTGGGCAGCACCGCCGAATATGTCATCCGCGTGTTCCGCTGGAACCCGGATCGCAAGATGTTCACCGCGAGTTTCCTCACCAACCAGATCGATCGCGCGCGTCTGATGGGCAATCCGCGCGGCGACGCCAATTCCTGCGATCCGGGTACCAACCGCCCGATGTCGCGCAACCGCTTCCTATCCTTCCTGCTGTCACCGGTGGTGCTGTCGGACGTCGACAACGGCACGCTCAACATCCCGCAGGAATTCCTCGCCTGCCGCGCGACATCGGTATCGCCGGGCGGCGCGGCGCGATCCGGCAACGCGCTCTACTGGGATGCGACGACCCCGCAGGAGCAGTTGGTGACGGACAACCTGATCGCCGCTGCGCTCCGGCGGGCGTCGACGCGGCAGCGCCAGTTCAGCTTCATGCGCTCGCCCGAGGATGTGCGCATGCGGCTGAACGAGCTGAGTTGCAGCGGCTGTCACCAGGCGCGGGCGATCGCCGGCTTCCACTTCCCCGGCGCCGACCGGGCGGGGACGCCCGTCTCCAACGCCGTCTATCTGCCGGGCTCGCCGCATTTCTATGGCGATCAGTTGCGGCGCAAGCTGATCCTCGATGAGCTGGCCGCCGGCCAGGCGCTCAGCCGCTACCAGCTCGCGCAAAGCTATGCCTCGCGGCCGCTCAACAAGTTCAAGCCGCAGCTTGCCGGCACCCAGCTGATCGGCGGCTGGGGCGGCAATTGCCTGATGCCCGCGCAGCGATCGAGCAGCCAGCGGCAATGGGATTGCCAGACGGGCTATAGCTGTACCGCCCTGTTCGAATCCCGCAACGCGCCGGGCATGGGCGTGTGCGTGCCGGAAGGGCGGCGCGAGATCGGCGACGCGCTGCAGATCGGCACGGTGACGAGCAGCGGCTATCGCAAGGACAGCTATTTGCGCAGCACGCCGGCGCCCGTCGGCAACTGGAACGATCGCGCCAATCGCGACACGCTGATCCCGGCGGCGATGCTCCCGGCCAATCCGCCGGCGGGCAACAGCTATTTCGGCGCGCACCAGGAATTCTACAAAGGCGTATCGACGCCCGACCCCAGCCTGCCGCCCCAGGAGCAGTTCCGGATCAAGCGGGATTCGCTGACCGGCGGTTTCCCCAGCGGCATGCTGCGCCTGTCGGAATGCCTCGGTCTGCCGCCTGAATCGACCTGCGGCCTGACCGCGTCGAGCGGCTTCAACGTCTGCCTGGACGAAGTGAAGGCAGGCACGAAAACGCTCAACCAGTGCTTCGCGCAGCGCACCTCCTATGCCGGGATGCGGGCGTGCGACGTCGCGACCCCGTGCCGCGACGATTATATCTGCCTCAGGCCGATGGGTTATGACGCCGCCAATGGCGACGCCAGTTTCGCGGCCCGGCAGAAAATCGTCTCGGGCATCTACGATCCGAAGGATTTCGGGCAGCAAAAGCCCGACCAGGCCTGGCTGTCGCGCAACGCCGGCAAGGGCGATCAGCGCGGCATCTGCATCCCGCCCTATTTCGTCTTCCAGTTCCGCTCCGACGGCCATCCCGCCCCGATGACGAGTGCGATGCGGTCCATGGCCCCGGCGCGCTAGGGCAAGCGAACGACGGGTATCCGGCTCGCCACGACATTGCGCGTCTGGCGGTCGAGCGACCAGAGGGTACGCGGCGCGGAACGGTCCCAGGCGATCGCCTGGCCGCCGGTCGGCAACGGGATGGTCGCGACATGCTCGAGCACCGTGCC
The DNA here is from genome assembly GCF_058809095.1 of Sphingomonas sp. GW821-FHT10F11. Lineage (NCBI taxonomy): Bacteria > Pseudomonadati > Pseudomonadota > Alphaproteobacteria > Sphingomonadales > Sphingomonadaceae > Sphingomonas > Sphingomonas sp. GW821-FHT10F11. The sequence goes on along the minus strand of NZ_JBXASH010000010.1, from coordinate 25,538 downwards.
CGCTTCGGGCAAGCGCAGCGCATAAAGCTCGGGCCGGTCGTGGCCGGTGACATAGAGCAGCCCGTCATCGCCCCACGACCCGCCCGAACAGCTCATCGGGGCGAAGCGCGCGAGCACGCTGTCCGGGAAATGCCATGACGCGGTCGGGCGGAATTCGGCGTCGAGCCGGACCAGCAGGGTCCAGCGATGGTCGCGCCCCGGCTCGCCGCCATGGTCGGCGGGGTAGTTGGCGAGGCCGGCATACCAGTCCTTGCCGCGTCGTTCGATCCAGGTGAGCGAGCCCGGCAGCGGAGGCAGGGCAATGCTGCGGACATGTTTCAGGGTCGCCGTGTCGAAGATCTCGACCGCGCTCGACATCGGCACGGCCGGATAGTTTGACGCGGCACAGATGAGCTGTGTGCCTTCGACGACGCAGGAATTCATATGCGGATACAGCGCCCGCGGACCCTCCCACTGGGCCACGCGCTTGCCGGTTTTCTTGTCGTATTTGCCGATGCGATTGTTGGTCATCGGATAGAAGAAGCGAGCGTCGGCAGCGACGCCCTGCCGGGCTTCCTCGGCGGTCCAGCGCGCGACCGGTTGTGCCGCGCTCAGTTCGGGCACGGCGGCCGGCGTCGGGGCCGCCACCTCCTGCGCGCCGCCGGCCGAGGTCGCGATCATTGCCGTGGCGGCGAGCAGGAGGAAGGCGCGCATCAGAACTTGGCCGATACGCCGGCGTAGAAGGTCCGGCCATAGCGTTCGTTCTGGATCAGCCAGTCGGGATTGCCCGCCTGATATTGCCGGGTCGGCTCGTCGGTCAGGTTCTGCGCTTCGGCGAAGATGCGGACGCCTTCGAACAGGCCGACGCTCACCTTGGCATCGAGCCGGCGCAGATCGTCATTATACTGGTCGTTGTACCAGACATTGCCGATCGCGAGCAGCGCCTTGCCGGTATTGTGATAGGCGACCGATGCTTCGACCGGGCCCTTCTGGTAGAAGATTTCGGCGCCGTAGAGATATTTGGACTGGTTCGGAAAGGTCGAGCTGCGCCCGTCCGGCAGGGTCAGGGTCGAGCTGGTCAGGGTGCCCGTCAGCTGGATGCCGAGGCCCGAGAGCAGGCCCGGCAGGAAAGTGAATTGCTGCTGATACTGCGCCTCGATGCCGACGATGTCGCCGTCGCTCGCGTTGAACGGCTGGGTGATCGTCAAGGTCGGATAGGCGACCCCGTTGTAGGTCGTGTTGGTCAGTACCGTCGACTTGGAGAAGATCGGGTTGCGGATGAACTTCGCGAACACGCCCACGCTCAGCAGGCCGCCTTTCGCGAAATACCATTCAGCCGTCGCATCGAGATTCTGTGCGCGATACGGCTTCAGGTCCGGGTTGCCGAGCGAGACCTGCGCGTTGATCGTGTCGATCGATCCGCCGGGCGAGAGATTGCTGTATTCGGGCCGCCCAAGGCTCGTCGAATAGGCTAGGCGGAAGATCGTTCTGCCGCTTGGCTTGATCCGCACCACCAGCGAGGGCAGGAAATCGTCATAGCTGCTGTTGCGCGCCGCCGGGGTGATCGTCGTGCCGTTCTGGAGCTGGAACCCGGTGATATCGAGCGCGGTATGCTCGTAGCGAATGCCCGGCGTCACGGTGATGTCGCCGAAGTTCAGGTTCGCCATCGCATAGACCGCGGCGACCTTCTCGGTCAGCTGGAAGTCGGACAGCGTGTTGTTCGCGAGGGTAGCGGCCGCATCGAGCGGCATCAGCGCGGTACCCAGATTGGCGTCGGTGAACTGCTGCAGCGCCGGGATGTTGAAGGTGGGGCTGTTGCTATAACATTGGTCGGTATCCGCGCTGTTCGGATAGACGCAGATCGCCGGCCCGCCGAGGCCGAACTGGCCGAGCGTCCAGCGGTTCGCCGTCGCCGACGCGCGCGTCCAGGTCGGGTTGTCCTGATCGAAGTCGCGGTCGGTCGCGCGGTATTTCGCACCGGCCTTCACGAAGCTGCCGTCGCCGAGGTTGTCGAGCTGGTAGGTCGCATCGAACCGGCCCTGCCAGATCTTCTCGGTGTTGAGCTGATGCTGCTTGGTGAACTGGCGGAACTGCATCTGGTTCGCGACGCATTCGGTGTCGGGCTTGGCCGAATAGACCTTGTCGCTGAAATCGAAGGTCACGCGGCCAGTGTTGCAGCGGAACTGCCAGATCGGGAATTTGTCGAGCGTCTCGTTGCGGCTGTACGCGCCTTCATAATCGAGCTTGAGCGCGCCGAGATCGGTCGAGCCGCCGACCATGCCCGTCGCCAGCCACTTCGCCTTGTAGTCGAGCCGCAGATCCTCGCGCCGCTCCGGCCCGGTGCCGGGTGCGCCCGTCATCGAGCTTGCGGTGCCGTTGGTGAAACCGGTCAGCCCGTCGGCGTTGAGCGTGTAGGGAGTGGTGGTGAAATCCAGGCGGTAACGGGGGCGCACCTCGTCCTCGATGAACTTCGAATAGACGCCGCGGATATAGAAGGTCTGGTGGTCGTTCGGGCGCCAGTCGAACGCGCCGGTCGCGCCGATGCGGTGCCGGTCGAGCGAATATTCGGTATATTTGATATTGTCCGGAATGCCGCCGCGCGCCGCGCCCGCGACCGGCTTCCAGTTATCCGGATAAAAGCCTTCGCTGACGAAATCGCGGTTCGAAAAGCTGGCGCCGAGCACCAGGCCGAACTGCTCGTCGGCGCCGAAGCGGGTGGCGATGCTCAGGTCGGCCTGCACCGGCACCTTGTGGTTCAGTTCCTGATATCCGGCCTTGGCGCTGCCGGCGATGGTGAACTTGTCCTTGAAGTCGAACGCCGTCTGCGTGACCAGGTTTATCGTGCCGCCGATGCCCTGGCCGTCCATGTCGGCCGTCTTCACCTTCGCCACCTCGACCCGGTTGAGCAGCTGGCCGGAGATGATGTCGAGCGGCAGCGAGCGGGTCGTGCCGTCGGGATTGCCGACCTCGATTCCGTTCAGCGTATAATTGTTGAGGTTGGACGGCACGCCGCGGATCGCGACATAGCGGCCCTCGCCCTGGTCGTAGGTGACGCCGACGCCGGGCAGATGCTCCACCACTTCGGAGACGTTGCGGTCGGGCAGGCGGCCAATTTCGTCGGCACTGGCGACATCGGTCACGCCGATCGCGTCGCGCTTCAGTTCGATCGCGCGCTGCAGGCTGCCGCGCTGGCCGGTCACGACGATGTCGCCCGACATGTCCGCGCTCTCGCCGATCGAGGGCGTGGTCTGGGCCTGTGCGGCGGCGGCGACGCAGATGGCAACGATCGAGGCGCCCAGGCGGGCGGCGGTGCGGATCTGGTTCATGATGTTCCCCTAAACGCTCTTCGGCGAGTCGGGAGTTACCGCCGCTTTGGCGGTAATCTCCGTGCCGCCGCCCTCAAGGCTTTACGTTACCGTGCCATGACCAGACGGCGGCATTTCCGTTACGGAATCGGTTTTTTCTGTGGGCATGATGCTGCGGATGCGCTGCTCGCGGAATCAGGACCATAACGGTACTAAAACGAGCATGAAGGGCGGGATTCATGCATCCAGACGGGGCTTTTGGGCGTAGCTTGCCGCATCGCCAGAAGTGGAGGGGAGCATGTCGAGGCGAACGATCGGTGAGGAGTTGCAGCATCTGTTCGCACGGCGCGATCAGGGCCTGTTGTCCGAAGACGAGTTCCAGCGGCGCAAGTCGCATCTGTTGCGGGTCAGCGCCTGCCGCCTGCCGGCGATGATGCCCGACCCGATCGGCACGGCCGCGAAGGCGGTGGCGATCACCGGCGCCATCACCCTTGTCGCTCTCGTGGCGGTCGGGATCTGGAGATAGCGAAAGACGGCGCGGGTCAACGCTTGCCGTCCTCGCTCCTCCATTTGAAATCGGGCCCCTCATAGGTCCGAACCGCATTGCCGCGTTCCAGCTCCTGATTCTGGGTCCATAACGCACGCTTGCCGCCCGCGACCCCCTGCCGGCGCTGCTCGTCGAACTGCATCGCGAGCTTCAGCCGGGCGATCTTGCGGTTGGCGAATTGCGATCTCTGATCCTGTGAAAAGCTGGTCAGGCCGGTCGGCCCATGCGTCGCCCGCACTGCGCTGTCCGTCTTGTTGACATGCTGCCCGCCCGGGCCTGACGCGCGGAGCGTCTGGTAGCGGATGTCCGCGTCGTGGAAGTCGGGGATATCCTCGATCGTCGGGACTGGCTTCACCCCGACGAACCAGTTGCGGCGCTTGTGCGTCGGGCGGAACGGGCTGGTGCCGATCCAGCGGATCGTGCCAGTCCGGGCTTGGGCAAAACCATCGCTGCCGTCGCCGCTGATCCGGATCAGGATCGAGGCGCTTGGGCCGTCGACGGGCTCGACCGGCTCGCCCGTCAGCCCCATCGACATCGCCTCGCGGCAAAAGGCGTGCGCCAGTTGCGCCACGACCCATTGGCATTCTTCGGGCCCCTGCCCGGCGGAGAGGTGGAGGATGATCTCGTTCATGACCGCCTCGTCTTGTAGGTGATGAGCGGGCGCAGCGTGGCGATCACGTCGATCAGCCCGGCCCGGTCGAGATCGTCGATCACCTGGGTGATGTCCTTGTACGCCTGCGGCGCCTCCTCATAGATCAGCGCGCGATCCTCGCAGGTCACCCGGCTGCCCAGCCTGGTCCGTTCGAGGTCAGCGATGCTGTAGCGCCGGTCGAGCTTTGCGCGGGCTTCGCTCCGGCTCCATTTCCGGCCCGCGCCATGCGCCAGCGATTCTAGCGCGCGGTCCCCGGCATCCGGCTTGGGCCGGACCAGCCAGGTCAGGTCGCCGCGCGACCCGGGCACGACGATCGGCCCCTTGTCGGCCGGTGCCGCGCCCTTGCGGTGCAGCCAGCCGCCGTCACAGGGCGTCACGCTGTTGTGGCAGATGTCGAGCAGCCGCGTGGCCCGCATGCCGAGCCGTTCGCAGAAGCGTTCCGCGATCACCTCCCGGTTGAGCACTGCCCAACGCATCGCCTGGTCATGCTCCGTCAGATAGGCAGCACAGTCGCTCGATCCGGCCTCCAGCGACTGGGCATTTCGATGCGCAAGGTGCCGCACCAGGATCGCATCGCCCAGCCCGCGCGAGCCGCTATGCACCATGAGCTGCACGGCATTGCGGTCGATGCCGAGCGCGACGAAGCTGTCTTCGTCGAGCACCGTATCGACCGCAAGCACTTCGGCGAAATGATTGCCGCCGCCGATGCTGCCCAGCGCTTCGCCCATCAGCGATGGCGGCAATCCCGCTTCCTCGAGCCGTGGGCCATGGTCGCCCGACCAGGGTGCTTCCAACCCCCGCAGCTTGCGATCGGCAGCGTCGAGCCGGAATTTGCGCACCGGCGTGTCGCTCGCCCAGAGCCCCATGCCGCAGCCGATGTCATTGCCGACGAGATGCGGAAACACATGGGTGCGCGACCAGAAGGCCGCGCCGACCGCGATGCCGCGCCCGGCATGGAGATCGGGCAGGCCGACGACGCGGTCCATCCCCTCCAGCGCCGCCGTCTGGTGGAGCTGGTCGATTGCTGCCTGCTCGATCCAGCTCTCGGGCGAGGCGATGATATCGACGCGCGCACTCATGCCCCGTACCTCCACAGCGGCGCCCATTTCTTCATCTCGCGCTTCGACAATTGGCGCTGCTCGACGACTGACCAGTCCGTGCCGTCGCGCCAGGCGGATGACAGCAGAAGATCGCGAAGCTCGAAGTCGCCGATGGGCGGCCGGCCATCGAGCCGGTAGAGGAACCAGCCCCTTTCCCGACGCAGCACGAGGCGACGCCCGTCGATCCAGCGCAGCTCGTCGCACCGCACCGGCATGCGAACCGCGCGACGAATGGCCTTGCGCGAGTCGATCTTCCGGCCACGCTCCCGCCAGAAGGTCGCGCCATCCTTCAGAATGCCGTCCTCCGGATCGACATAGAAATCGCGCGGGTAGAAACGGCGCCCGCCCATGTCGAGCGGCAACCCGTCGAGCAGCCATTCGCCATGGCGGCCGCGGGAGATGCGCACCGCGACGAAGTCCTCGAGATGCTGGCGGACATGCATCTTCACGGTGCTGCCCGTGTCGAGCCCGGCGCAGATCTCGCTGAACACCGCGTCCCATGGCCGCCCCACCCGGCTGTGGAGGAAGCGGACCAGCGGGCCGAGATTCTCGTTGAGGGATTTCACGATGCGCGCCTGCTGCCAGACGTGCCGCTTGAGGCCGATTTGATTTTGGTCGGTACGATCCTTTTTGAGCTTTACCGGTGCCGCGAAGCGCGATCCCCAGCGGGGGCGCTCGACGATGACCTTGAACATGTCAGCGCGCATGGCGAACCTCCCCGGAAACGAGGATGTCGGCATACGAAACCAGCCGTGGAAACGGTGGTGGAAGATGGAAACGAAAAACGAAGAATAACGCGGCCAAATGACCGCAAGAATCGGTCAGGCGATCGAGATCGCCTTTACAGGGCTTGCCCATGCAAATTGTTCCTGAACACTACGGACTAGGAGAGTGATCGAGCTGTTTGCAGTTGCGGGTCGCATGGAGCACTCCTTTCCGGTTCGAGGAACATTGTCGGTATCGACGCGCGGCCAATACGCGTGGCACCGGGATCGATCAAGGGTGCCGGGCAACTTCCCAAAGGGCGTGCCAAATCCGCAACACGCCTTTGGCGCTCCCCGGAGTCGCTGCTGAAGAGTGTGGTTCGCGGCGTACCGAAAGCCCGATTGCGTTCTGCGCGTAAAGTGCAACCGATATGGCAGTAATTCTCCGCCATGCGTAGCCTCGTAGAAAGAGGAGACGGCGAAGTATCGCTGGCTAATTACCTTTGGTTAACAGGTCTGCAATGTCGCTTCCAGCCAATACAGTGGTCGAGGCGCGGCAGTAATTCAGCCGCGAGGGCCGAATCGACCGATTGATCGATTCGATATCGATACAATTATCCGCAGGGTCGCAGACTCAACTCGGGGGGCATCATCCTGAGGAGAAGATCATGGCCGACCATATTCAAGACATCGAAGTGCTGGGCGATCTGCTCGGACAGTCCGATGCGATTGCCAATCTGCTACAGGCGCGGGGCGCCTTCGATACCGCATATGCCGCGTTTCGCGCCGAGGACGCGAAGAAGTTCCAGTCCGTGCTCGAGCGCGCGCAGTTGCAGATCCATTGCCACAGGATCTGCCACTGGATCCGCACCAAGGAGTGCGTTTTCCTGTGCCTGGAGCTGGCGGGCCCGCCAAAGCCTGCGACCGCGCTCGATCCGCGCGTCCTGGCCAAGGCGATCGTCCGGCTCGGCGAGGATGAAAAGCTGGTGCGGCGCGTCGCCGACGTGCTGGCCAAGCGCGACCGGGCAGGCTTTGCCGACATCCTGAAACTGCTCAAGATCGAGCCCTATGCGCATCTGTTCTGCCACTGGCTGTGCGTGATCCGCTATCGGCTGGTGTGCCGCTGGATCTGCCATGTCGGCAAGATCGAGCGGCCCGTGCTCTGGGTCGAACTCCAGGCGGCGGCGCGCGCCATCGGTGTGCTGGTCAAGGACGAAAAGGCGTTTCGCGCCGCGGTCATCGCATCGACGGCCGGGGACGCGGCCAAGCTCGGCGCGGTGATCACCGGCGCGCAACTGGGGCTGCGCTGTCACTTCGTGTGCGAATTCTTCTGTTCCTGGCGCTGCGTCCTGGTCTGCCTGACCTTGGCGCGACCCTTCCCGTTCGCCGCGATCGAAGGGCCGGCGCAGATCAAGGAGGCGCGCGAATTCGCCGCCGCGATCGTCAAGCTGGCGCAGAACCCGACCGACCTGATGCGCTTCAGCGCGGCGGTCGGTACCGGCAATGTCGATGCCTGGACCGCGCTGATCAAGCAGTACAAGTTCGAACGCTTCGCCCTTCAGCTATGCCACTGGATCTGCGGCTGGCGCTGTGGCCGCTTCTGCAAGCTGGTGTGCGTCAACATCGATTATCATCCGTGGTTCACGCATATCGGCGATTTCAGCATCACCGGCGATATCAGCCCGGCGACCGGCCGCACCGTCGGCCCGCGCGGCGGCCATGGCGGCCCCGATTTCGGCTTCTTCGGCGCCATGAGCCTGCGCGGCTTCTGCCCGAAAAAGGATCCCGCCCATCCGGCCGAGGATATGGCATATCGCTTCCTGTTCCAGCCGGCGGGCGCGGCGCAGCCGATTCCGATCGGCCCCGGTTTCGCCGCCGAGGTGCTGGTGGGGACGCGCTATACCTTGTGGAATGGCGATCCCAACACGCTGCAGACCGTACGCCTGCGCGGCACCGGTCCAACGCCGACGCCGCCGACACCAACCGCCGATCCCACGCCACCCGATCATTTCATCGTGCCCGATGCGGACGGCTGGGTGCTGGTCGACCAGCGTGCCCTTGACGATGCGTTCAGCGGCTATCTGATGGGGTTCAATTCGGCGGCGGCGATCCTGCCCAACGGGGCGGCACCGGCCAGCGTGCTGGCCGGAACCGCGGTGCCCGTCGGCGACCAGAAGAACGGCGTCGATTGCGCGATCATCTTCCAGGCGACGCGCGCGAACACCATCGGGCTGGTCAATGGCGGGGCGGCGCCCGATTACACCAACCAGATCGGCAAGGTGCGGATCAACAACTGGAGCCAGGTCGCGCTGCTCGATCTGCTGCAGTTCCACACCGGCGGCGGCACGCCCTGCTCCCCGCTCAGTTCGGCGCTCGATATCGAATATAGCGTCGATCACGAGCTGATCCGGGACTGGAGCATCGGCCTGTCGACCGCGGCGCCGGGCGTCTCGCTGACCAGCCCGCCACCGCCGCCTGCCACTGCCCGCGGCGGCGCCGGCACGCACCATGAGGACATTTCGGCCTGGCCGACCTGTTCCTACACGGTGACGCTGACGACGCGGCGGCGGCTGACCAACGGATTGAACGACGATCCGAACTGGCCGATCCCGAAGACCTTCTGCATCGGACGCGGCACGGTCCGGCCACGGCCCGCCTGACCGCGGCGAGCGTCGCTCCCATCCTTTCGCCTCGCCACGCGAGACGGAAGGGTGGGAGTGCGCTAAACGCAGCCCATGGACCAACCCGGAACGTCCGCGCCCCGCGCAACCCATATCGCCAGGCTGACACTGGCCGGCCTGCTTGCGCTGCTGGGGTTGTGGATCGCCTGGACCTTCCTGCCGTCGCTCGCCTGGGCGGTGGTGATCGCCGTGGCGATCGATCCGATGCATATGCGGCTGCGTGCGCGGTGGCCGGCGGGCCGCACCTGGATCGCCGCCGCCATCACCTTGCTGGTCGCGCTGGTGGTGCTCGTGCCGGTCGCCGCGGGCATCACCCAGGCCGCGCGGGAGGCGCATGACGTCTCGGTCTGGATGACTCAGGCCCAGGCGAACGGCCTGCCGCTGCCGGCCTGGGTGGCCAAGGTGCCGGTTGGCCGCGAGATGCTGACCAACTGGTGGCAGGCGAACCTCGCCACGCCGGAAGGCGCGGTCCATCAATTCCATCAATTGCGCGCCGTCGCCGACACGCGCCTGATCGGCACCAACGTGCTGCACCGGCTGGTGGTCTTCGCCTTCACCTTGCTGACCCTGTTCTTCCTGCTGCGTGACCGCGAATCGATCATCGCGCAGATGCGCCGCGCGGGGGACCGCCTGTTCGGCCCGACCGGCGAGCGGGTCGGCCTGCAGGCGCTCCGCTCGATCCGCGGTACGATTGACGGCCTCGTCCTGGTCGGCATCGGCGAAGGCGCGGTGATGACGATCGTCTATATCGTGCTCGGGGTGCCGCATCCGTTGCTGCTCGGGTCGGTGACGGCGGTGGCGGCGATGATCCCGTTCGGTGCGGCCCTGGTCTTCGCGATCGCGGCCGCGTTGCTGATCGGGCTTGGCTCAGTGGTCGGTGCGGTCGTGGTGATCGTGGTCGGGTTGATCGTTGTCGGCATCGCCGATCACTTCGTCCGCCCTGTGCTGATCGGCGGCGCGACGCGACTGCCCTTTTTATGGGTGCTGATCGGTATCCTCGGCGGCGTCGAGACCCTGGGCCTGCTCGGCCTGTTCATCGGCCCCGCGACCATGGCGGTGCTGGTGATGCTGTGGCGCGAATTCCTGGAGACGCCGGGACAGGCCGGGGATGTTCCCGCCGCTCAATAGACCCCGCCGACCGCCTGCACCGTCGCCACCGCGATCTGCAGCCGGTTGGTGCGCACGTCCAGCAGCGAGCGCTGCGCGTCGAGCGCCGCGGTCTGGGCGGTGACCACTTCCAGATAGTCCGACGCGCCGTCGCGGTAACGGATCAGCGCCAGGTCGCGCGTGCGCTCGGCGGCGGTCGTCGCGGCCTGCTGGTCGGTTTCCTGGGTCGCGAGATAACGGGTGCGGGCCAGGTCGTCCTCCACTTCGCGGAAAGCGGTCAGCACCGTCGAGCGGTAGCCGGCAGCGGCTTCGTCATATTGCGCGCGGCTGATCTTCACCCGGGCGCGGCGGGCGCCGCCGTCGAAGAGCGACAGCGCGGCCGAAAGCGGCCCGAGCGCCCAGAAGCTGTTGGGCGCGCTGAAGATGCTGCTATTATTCGCCTCGAATCCGCCCGATCCACCCAATGTGAGCGACGGATACTGCGCAGCCCGCGCCACGCCGATGCGCGCATTGGCGGCGGCGATCCGCTCAGCCGCGGCGACCACGTCGGGGCGGCGCTGGAGCAAGTCGGAGGGCACGCCGACCGGAATCGCCGGCGGAGCAAGCGGCATCTCGGCGACTGCCAGCGAAAAGCTGGACGGGGATTCGCCGACCAGGATCGCGACGGCATGCTCCAGCGCAGCACGATCGGCGGCGACCGAGGACAGTTCGGCCTTCGCGCTCGACAGGATCGAGGAGGCACGGCTGACATCGATGCCCGAGGCGATGCCGCCGGTGTGGCGCGTGTCGGTCAGGTCATACGCGCGCTGGAATGCCTCGACCGTCTGCTTCAGCAGGGTGATCCGCGCATCGAGCCCGCGCATCCGGACATAATTGTCGGCCAGCGCCGCCTGCAGGCCGAGCCGGACGGCGGCCAGATCCTGCGCGCTGGCGCGGGCGTCGGCGGCGCTTGCCTTGATCGAATTGCGCACGCGGCCGAAGAGATCGATCTCATAGGCGAGCGAGGCCCCTACGCGCAGATCGCTATCGGTCGCCGCCTTGCCCGAGCCGAAGGGCCGGCCGGCGGAAATGCGCGAGCGATCGGCGTCCGCGCCCACATCGACGCTGGGCAGCGCCTGTGCGCCCGTCTCGCGGAGCGCGGCGCGGGCCTGGTCATAGCGCGCGACCGCGGCGGCCAGATCGGGGTTCGCCGCTTCGATGCGGGCTTCGAGGTCGTTGAGGATCGGGTCGGCGAACAGCGTCCACCATTTGCCCGCCTCGGGCGGCGTCGCGGCGATGGGCTGCCACGGGCCAAGCTCCTTGTACGCGGGCGCGGCGGGGCTGGGCGGGAGCGTTTCGGGCGGGGCGAGCGAACAGCTCGCGAGGCTCGTCGCGATCGCCGCTGTCAGTACGGCCTCAGCTCGCCGCACGGGTCGCCCCCGGCTTCGCCGTCCGCACCGCATCCCCCGACTGCAGCGAGTCCGGCGGATTGTCGATCACGCGGTCGTTGGCGCTCAGCCCGGCACTGATCTCGACATTGTCGCCATTGTCGCGACCGATCGTGACGGTCTTCAGCAACGCCTTGCCGTTGGGGCCCATCACCGCGACCTGAGTCCCGTTCGCCCCGATGATCAGCGCGCTCGGCGGCAGGCGGACGCCCGCGCCCGGGCTGCCCGCGCCGAGCGGCAGCTTGACCTGGGCATAGGCCCCCGGCTTCAGCGCGCGGTCGCCGTTCGTTGCCTGGAATTCCATCAGCACCGTGCCCGATTGCGGATCGACCGCGCCGGCGCTGCGCACCATCTCGATATCGAAATCGCGCCCGGGATATTCCGGCACGTTCAGCGACGCGTGCAGTCCTGGATGGAACGCACCCGAATAAGGCTGCGGCACCCGCACATAAACACGCATCCGCGCGATATCGGCGACGGTGAACAGCGGGGTCGAGGCGGCCGTGCCCGCGGTGACGAGCGCGCCGATCTGGGTCGACCGGCTCGTCACCACGCCCGAAAAGGGCGCGACCAGCCGGGTGAAGCCCTGCAACGCGCCGAGCCGCCGCACATTCGCGTTCGCCGCATTGGCGATGGCGGTCTTGGCGGCGAGATCGCCGATCTTCTCGTCGGTCTCCTGTTTCGACACCGCATCCTTCGACAGCAGATTGTTCCAGCGAGCCGCGGTCGACTGAGCCAGCGCGCGATTGGCCTGGGCGGTCTGGAGGTCCGCACGGGCGGCCGCGACCTGCTGGTCCACCTCGGGCGCATCGAGCACCGCAAGCACCTGCCCGGCGCGGACGGGGTCGCCGATATCGACGAACCAGCGGCTGATGTAACCGGTGGTACGGGCATAGATGGCGGCGCTGTTATAGGCCTGCACGCTGCCCGGCAGGGTCAGCGCATCGGCCTTTTCCGCCGGTGTCGGGCGGATGATGGTGACGACCGGGGCGGACTGCGCGTCGGTCCAGCTCGCCAGCCTGCTTTCCGCGCGCATCCGGCTGAAGATGCCGAACGCGACGATCAGAAGCGCGACCGCCACCGCGACGATGGCGACGGTCCGCAAATTGACCGAGGGGCGCGCGTCCAGGGTGTCGCTACGGACGTCAGGCATGCGATTCCTCCAGCGCGGCGGCGGCGCGCTTGCTTGTCTTTTCCGCGTCGCGGCGGTGCGCGATGCTGAAGATCACCGGCACGAACATCAATGTCGCGACCGTCGCGACGATCAGCCCGCCGATCACCGCGCGGCCAAGCGGCGCATTCTGCTCGCCGCCTTCGCCCAGCCCCAGCGCCATCGGCACCATGCCGATGATCATGGCGAGCGCGGTCATCAGCACCGGCCGGAACCGCGTGATTCCGGCCTCGAGCGCTGCCTTCACCGCCTCGCCATGCTCGGCCAGCCGCTCGCGCGCGAAGCTGACGACCAGGATCGAATTGGCCGTCGCCACGCCCATGCACATGATCGCGCCGGTCAGCGCCGGCACCGACAGGGTGGTGCCGGTGACGAACAGCATCCAGATGATGCCGGCGATCGCGCCGGGCAAGGCGGTGATGATCACGAACGGGTCGAGCCAGCTCTGGAAGTTCACCACGATCAGCAGATAGATCAGCAGGATCGCGCCGATCAGGCCGAAGAACAGGCCGGAAAAGGCGGTGTTCATCGTCTGGTATTGGCCGCGCAGGGTGACGGTCACGCCCTTGGGCGCCTGGTCCTTCATCCGTTTCAGCACGCGGTTGATGTCGCTCGCCACCGCGCCGAGGTCGCGCCCGCCCGGCGTCGCGAAGATGTCGATCGAGGGCGCGATATTATAGTGGGAGACGACCGCCGCCGCGGTCCCGCGCGAGACGGTGGAGATGCCGCCCAGCACCTGCGATTCCGCGCGGCCGGTGCCGGTGATCGGGATGTTCTGCAGGTCGCTCAGCGACCCGACCTGATATTCCGGGGTCTGCGCGACCACCGAATAGGACACGCCGTTTTCCGGGTTGAGATAAAAGACCGGCGAAGTCTGGCCCGATCCGGCGAGCGCCCCCGCCAGGCCGTTGGTCACGTCGCGCTCGGTCAGGCCGAACTGGCTGATCCGGCTGCGGTCGACCGCGACGCGCATCTCGGGATAGCGCGCGCTTTGCTGGATGCGCGCGTCGGCCACGCCGGGGATCGTCCGGAGCTTGCGCAGGATGTTGCGCGCATAGGCATAGTTGGCGGTCTGGTCCCGTCCGCCCGCGATCTGCACGTCGATCGGCGCCGGAGCCCCGAAGTTCAGGATCTGGCTGGTGATATCGGCGGGCAGGAAGGAGAAGGTCGTGCCGGGAAAGCCGCGGGGCAGCGCCTCGCGCAAGCGGCGAACATAGCTCTCGGTCGGCGCGTGATCCTTCGACAGCTGGATCAGGATATCGCCGTCCTGCGGGCCGATCGTGCCCGAATTATTGTAGATCACGTTGATGCCGCTGATCGGCAGGCCGATATTGTCGACGATCGACACCAGCTCCTCCGCCGGGATGATCTCGCGGATGCGCCGCTGGATTCGGTCGAACTCGGCCGATGTCTGCTCGATCCGCGACCCGACCGGTGCGCGGACATGCAGGGTGATCTGCCCGGCATCGACCGTGGGGAAAAAATTCTGCCCCAGGAACGGCACCAGCAGGAAGGACAGGGCGACGACGCCGAGGAAGCCGATCACGAAGCGCCGGCCGGAGCCGAGCGCGCGTTCGAGCAGCACGCCATAGCCGGCGCGGATCCGCTCGAACCGTGCCTCGAATCCGCGCTGGAAACGGACCAGCGGATTGCGCGATCCCGGTGTACCGGCCCCGTCATGGCCCGGCGCATGCGGCTTCAGCAGGAACATCGCCATGGTCGGCACCAGCGTGCGCGACAGGATGAACGACGCGATCATTGCGAACACCACGGCGAGCGCCAGCGGCACGAACAGGAATCCGGCGATCCCCGGCAGGAAGAACATCGGCACGAACACGATGCAGATGCACAGCAAGGAGACGAAGGCCGGCGTCACGATCTGCGCGGCGCCGTCCAGGATCGAGGGGATGACGCCCTTGCCCTGTTCCAGATGCCAGTTGATGTTCTCGATCGTCACCGTGGCGTCGTCGACCAGGATGCCGACCGCGAGGCTGAGGCCGCCCAGAGTCATGATGTTGAGCGTCTGGCCCGTCGCGGCGAGCGCGATCAGCGCGGCGAGGATGGCGAGCGGGATCGAGATGGCGATGATCACGGTCGACCGCCACGATCCCAGGAACAGCAGGATCATCAGGCTGGTCAGCGCGGCGGCGATCGCGCCTTCCTTGACCACGCCGTTGATCGCGGCCTTCACGAACAGCGACTGGTCGCCGATCGGCACCACCTTCAGCGCATCCGGCAAGGTCGTCTGGATGCCCGGCAGCGCATCCTTGATCCCCTGCACGATCGCGAGCGTCGAGGTCGCGCCGTTCTTGAGGATCGTCATCAGCACGGATCGCGATCCATCGACATGGACGACATTGGTCTGCGGCGCGGTGCCGTCGCGGACATGCGCGATGTCGCGCATGGTGATGGTGCCGCCATCGACCACCTTGACCGGCAGCGCGTTCAGTTCCTCGATCGATCCCGGCGCGTTGTTGAGCCGCACGCTATATTGATAGCCGCCGATCTTGACGAAGCCGGCCGGGTTGATCTGGTTCTGCGCGGCGATGGCATTGGTCACATCCTGCGCCGACAACCCCTTGGACTGAAGCGCCTGGGGGTCGAGATCGATCTGGATCTGGCGCGACCGGCCGCCCGAGGGATAGGGGATGGCGGCGCCCGGCACGGTCACCAGCGAGGGTCGGATGCTGTTCTGCGCCAGGTCGAACATGTTCCCCTCGGACAGGCCCTTGCCCGATAGGGCGAGCTGCAGGATCGGCACGGTCGAGGCATTGTAGTTCAGGATCAGCGGTGGGGTGGTACCGGGCGGCAGCTGCCGCAACACCGTCTGCGAGATGGATGTCACCTGGGCGGTGGCGGTGCGGATATCGACGCCGGGCTGGAAATAGATCTTCACGATGCCGATGCCGGGCATCGACTGGCTCTCGATATGGTCGATATCGTTGACCGTGGTGGAGAGGACGCGCTCGTACGGCGTGATGATCCGCCCCGACATGTCGTCCGGCGACAAGCCGGCATAATTCCAGGCGGCGGCGATCACCGGCACGCGGATTTCGGGGAAGATGTCCACGGGCGTGCGCGCGGCCGACAGCACGCCGGCGATGGCGATCAGGATCGCCATCACGATGAAGGTCAACGGGCGCGTCAGCGCGACCTTGACGATACCGATCATCTGGGTCCGATCATGGCGGATCTCCGGGGCCTGGGGAGGCGCAGCAACTGAGTCTCGTGGCGGCCGAATGAGCCTTTGCTGCACGTGCGTCCAATATGATTTGACCCCGGATTGAGACGTGGGACATATCGATCATGGAGCTTCGCCATCTGCGCTATTTCGTCGCCGTCGCCGATGCGCTGCACTTCGGCCGGGCCGCGCAGCAGCTTGGCGTGTCGCAGCCGCCGCTCAGCCAGCAGATCCGCGCGCTGGAGGATCTGCTCGGCGTGCGCCTGTTCGAACGCAGCAGCCGCAAGGTCGCGCTGACCGAGGCGGGCCGCGTCTTCCTCGATCAGGCCCGCGCGACGCTTGCCCAGGCCGAGCATGCGGTCGACGTCGCGAAGCGGGCGGCGCGCGGCGATTTCGGCAAGCTCACCATCGGCTTCAATCCGTCTGCGCCCTTCGTGCCCGCCATTGCCCGGGCGATCTTCGCCTTCCGCCAGCTTTATCCCGAGGTGCGGATCGAACTGCTCGAGCTGTCGGCCGGCGCGCAGGTCGCTGCGCTGGCGGCGGGCGATATCGACATCAGCTTCCTGCGCAGCCCGACCTCGCCGGTGGTACCGCCGGGCATCGTCGCGACGCGCGTGCTGGAGGAGCGGCTGTTCATCGCGATGCGGTCCGACCATCGCCTCGCGCGCAAGACGAGCCTGGCGTTCCGGGATCTGCACGGCGAGCCGATGATCTTCTATGCGCGCGACCAGAAGGGCAGCTTCGCGACGAATTTCCTCGAAATGCTCCATGCGGAAGGCGTCGATCCGCTGGTGGCGCAGGATGTGCGGGAAATCTCCACCATGTTCGGGCTGGTCGTCGCGGGCCTCGGCGTCGCGGTGCTCGCCGAATCCTTGTGTGCGCTGCAGCCGGCGGGCCTCACCTATCGCGCGCTACGCGGCAAGAAGGCGATCTCCTCGCTGTGGATCCTTAGCGCGCGCAATGCCCAGGGCGTGGCGGCGCGGCAGTTCCTGGCGGTGCTGGAAGCATCGGGAGTGCCAGCGGACGCGGCGGGGCAATGAGGCCGGTGCCGGTCGCTATCGGCGCCGCGTCCTGTGTTCGTCCCAGCGATGATCCAGGTAGTTGCACTCCAGGGGGTGCGGTCCAATAATGTTCCCGAATTTCCCGGATGTAGATGTGACCGGCGGCGCTGTTCGCGACCGTCAGCACTTCCGCCGCCGCCGCTCAGTCCGCAGCGGCGAAATGCGCCATCTGGTCGGCATGTGCCTTTGCGAAGGCCGGGCGGGCTGTGGCGCGCGCGACATAGGCGCGGCAGGCAGGGTATTCCGCCAGCCCGTCGAACCGGTCGATCAGGCGCAGCACATCCGACATCAGGATATCGGCGACGGAGAAGCGCCCGGCCAGCCATTCGCGTTCGGCCAGCACCGGCTCCAGGTGCGCAAGCCGGTGTTGGTGCAGGAACCCGTCAAAAAGCTTCCATTCCGGCGTGTCGCGAGTGGCGCCGGAAAAGATCATCAGGGACCAGGGTAGGCTCGCCATCTCGACTGAATTGAGCGCCGCGAACAGCCATTCCTTGGTGTCGCTGCGGCCGCGCGGATCGGCGGGCATCAGCGCGTCGCTGCGCTCGCCCAGATGAAGCAGGATCGCGCCGCTCTCGAAGATCGAGATGTCGCCATCGGTCAGCCACGGCACCTGGCCGAAGGGTTGGTGGGCGAAATGTTCGGCATTCCGGTCGCGGAACGGCACGCCCTCGACGCGATAGGGCAAGCCGGCCTCTTCCAGTGCCCAGCGTATCCGCAGGTCGCGCACATAGCCCCGCGGCATTTCGGGAACCCAATCGAACGTGGTGAGGATCAAGTCGGTCATTCGGGATCTCCAAGGAAAACCGGCAGCTTGTCGAGGAGGCCGTTCCAGCCCTGCTCATGGCTTTTGCGCGCTTCTTCGTCGGGAAGGCGCTCGTGGATCAGCGTCAGTTCGGTGCCGCCCTCGATCGGCTCGAGCAGAAAGGTGACCAGCGATTCCCGTTCCGGCATTCCGGGCCATTCCCAGGTGAAGACGATCTTCTTCCCGGGAACCACCTCCCGATACACCCCGGTGGGATTGTGCTCATCGCCGTTCAGCAAGCGGAACACGATGCTGAATCGACCACCGGGCCGCACGTCCGCCTCGACGCTGAGCGTCGGCCCCGCATCGGGACCCCACCATTGCAGCATCAGGTCGGGCTGGGTGATCGCCGCGTAAACCTTGGCCGGCGGGGCCTTGATCCTGCGGATGATGGTCACGCTCGGAAGGTGCAGGGTCATCGCTCGCCATCCTCTTCCACAAGGGCGACAAGTCGATCGAGGCTGACCGTCCAGAAGCGTTCATACCGCTGGAGCCATGCCATTGCCTCCTGCATCGGCCCCGCCGAAAGATTGACCGACACGGTGCGGCCGGTTTTGGCCCGTGTGATCAATCCCGCATCGGACAGGACGTCCAGATGCTTCATCATGCCGGGAAGCTTCAACGAAAACGGCCGGGCGAGTTCGCTCACCGAAAGCCCGGGTTCGTCCATCAGCCGCAGCAGGACATGCCGCCGGGTGGGGTCGGCGAGCGCGGAGAAGGTGCGGTCGATCGCTGATGCCTGATACTTCACCATGTAGCGAAGTATTGCCCATGCCACCGGTCGCGTCAACCCTCGGGCTGCTTTACAAGCGCAACACACCTGCTAGCTTCCCGCCAACCGGAGGGAATCATGCTGAAGATCGAGAAGCTCACCCATGTCTATGGCAACGGCACGGTGGCGCTTGACGGCGTCGACCTGAGCATCCCGCCCGGCATGTTCGGGCTGCTCGGCCCGAACGGCGCGGGCAAGTCGACCTTGATGCGCACCGTCGCGACCCTGCAGACCCCGACCTCGGGCTCGATTGGCTTCGACGGGCTCGACGTGATCGCGGAGCCGGAAAAGCTGCGCCGCGTGCTCGGCTATCTGCCACAGGATTTCGGCGTCTATCCGCGCGTCTCGGCGTACGACATGCTCGATCACATGGCGGTGCTGAAGGGCATATCCGGCCGCGGCGAGCGCAAGGCGACGGTCGAGGGGCTGCTCAACCAGGTCAATCTCTGGGGCGTGCGCAAAAAGGCGCTGGCCGGTTTCTCGGGCGGCATGCGCCAGCGTTTCGGCATCGCTCAGGCGCTGATCGGCGGACCCAGGCTGATCATCGTCGACGAGCCGACCGCCGGCCTCGACCCCGAGGAGCGCAACCGCTTCCTCAACCTGCTCGGCGAGATCGGCGACAGCGTCGTCGTCATCCTGTCGACTCACATCGTCGAGGACGTCGCCGATCTCTGCCCGCTTATGGCGGTGCTGGCCGAAGGGCGCATCCTGCTCGAAGGTGCGCCGCTGGAGCTGATCGAGGCGACGCGCGGCCGCATCTGGGAAAAGACGATCGAGCGCAGCGAGCTGGAGGATCAGCGCCAGCGCCACCGCGTCATCTCGACCCGGCTGTTCGCCGGCAAGACGATCATCCACGTCCTGGCCGATGCGGCGCCCGGCGCGGGTTTCCATCCCGTCTCCGGCGGGCTCGAGGACGTCTATTTCTCGACGCTCGACACCTCGCGTCGCGCGGCCTGATCATGGGCATGTTCGCGGGCGTCGCCCGGTTCGAGCTTCGCTATCAGCTGCGCAACCCGGTGCTCTGGGTCGCGGTGGTGGTGTTCTTCCTGCTCGCCTTCGGGGCGACGACGGTCGACCAGATTCAGATCGGATCGGGCGGCAACGTCCACAAGAACGCGCCCTTCGCCATCGCGCAGGTCGTGATCATCATGTCGGTCTTCTACATGTTCGTGTCGACGGCGTTCGTCGCGAACGTCGTGGTGCGCGACGACGAAACCGGTTTCGGGCCGATCGTCCGCGCAACGCGCATCACCCGCATCTCCTATCTCATGGGCCGCTATACCGGCGCCTATATCGCCGCCGCGCTCGGCTTTCTCGCGGTGCCGCTCGGCGTCTGGATCGGCTCGTGGATGTGGTGGGTCGACAGCGAGACGCTCGGGCCGAATATACTGTCCTATTATGCCGCGCCCTATCTCTGGTTCGCGTTGCCCAATCTGCTGCTGACCTCGGCGCTGTTCTTCACGCTCGCCACCATGACCCGCTCGATGATGGCGACCTATCTCGGCGTGGTCGGCTTCCTCATCCTGTGGACGGTCGCCAGCGTCGTGCTGGATCGCAACCCGGCCTATGAGCTGGCCGGCGCGTACGGCGAGCCCTTCGGCATCGGCGCCTATTCCTATGTGACCAAATACTGGACCGCAGCTGACCGCAACACGCTCGTCGCGCCGGTGGACGGCATGCTGTTGTTCAACCGCGCGATCATCGTCGCGATCGGGCTCGGTGCGCTTGCCCTCGCAACCGCCACCTTCCGCTTCGGGGCGCGCCCGTCAAAGGCGAGCAGGCGCGCGCTGAAGCTCCAGCAACAGGTCGAGGCACCCGCCGGATCGGGGCCGATCGGCCCGCTCCCGACACCCAGCTTCGGCCGTGCCACCGCTCTGGCGCAACTCCGCGCCCGCACTGGGCTGGAACTCGGCCAGGTGTTCAAGAGCCCGGCCTTCTTCGTCCTGATGGCGCTCGGCCTGTTCAACGCGGCCGCGGCGATGATCGATCTCGGCGAGGTGTTCGGCACGCCGGTGCTGCCGGTGACGCGCGTGCTGATCGGCCTGCTCGAGGGCTCGTTCAGCATCATCCCGGTGATCATCGCGATCTATTATGCCGGCGAACTCGTCTGGCGCGAACGCGATCGCAAGATCCACGAGATCATCGATGCCTCGGCGATTCCCGACTGGGCCTATGTCGTGCCCAAGGCGCTGGCGGTGGTGCTGGTATTGTTCTCGACCCTGCTGGTCAGTGTCCTCGCCGGCCTCGTGACCCAGCTGCTCCACGGCTACACCGATATCGAGATCGGCAAGTACCTGCTCTGGTACGTCCTGCCCGACACGATCGGCTTCACGCTCATCGCGGTGCTCGCCGTGTTCATCCAGGCGCTCAGCCCCAACAAATATCTCGGCTGGGGCCTGATGGTGTTCTATTTCATCATCATCCGCGTCACCCTGCGCAATCTCGGCTTCGGCGACGCGCTGTACAATTACGGCCAGCTCACCGGCGTGCCGCTCTCCGACATGAACGGCATGGGCAAGTTCTGGATCGGCGCCTGGTGGCTGCGGCTCTACTGGACGGCGTTCGCGGTGATCCTGCTGGTGCTCGCCCATGCCCTGTGGCGGCGTGGTACGGAAACCCGGCTGCGCCCCCGCCTCAAGCGACTGCCCCGGCGGCTCAACGGCCCGGCCGGGCTGGTCGGTGCGGCCGCGCTCGCGGTGTTCGTCGTCAGCGGGGTGTATATCTTCATCAACACTCATGTCTGGAACCGCTACACCACGCCGGTCGCCGACGAAGCCTTCATGGCCGAGTACGAAAAGGCGCTGCTGCCCTATCGGAAGCTGCCCCAGCTTTCGGTGACCGCGGCCCGCGTCGCGGTCGATCTGCGCCCGCGGGAGCCGGGCCTCACCGCCAAGGGCACGCTCACCCTGGTCAACAACACGCCCGGGCCGATCCGCGACGTGCATGTCCGCCTGGGCGATCAGGCGACCAGGATCGGCGCGATCGCCATCCCCGGCGCGACGCTGGTCCGCGACTATCCGAAATTCCAGTACCGCATCTATCGTCTGGCGGCCCCGCTCGCGCCCGGCGGCACCACCAGCCTGACCTTCCGCACCGAGCGCACCCAGCGCGGTTTCCGCAACAGCGGCAACGACACGCGGGTCGTGCAGAACGGCACCTTCGTCAACAATTTCGAATTCGTGCCATCGATCGGCATCGACCAGAACGGCATGCTGCAGGACCGGGTCAAGCGCCGCAAATACGGCCTCCCGCCCGAACTCCGCCCGGCCAGGCTGGAGGACATGGCGGCGACCCGCTTCAACCAGCTTCGCACCGACTGGATCAGGACCGACATCACCGTCACCACCGATGCCGGCCAGACCCCGATCGCACCCGGCTACAAGGTCAGCGACACCACCGCCAACGGCCGGCGCACCGCGCGCTTCGTCGTCGATGCGCCGATCCAGAACTTCTATTCGGTCCAGTCGGCGCGCTATGTCGAGAAGCACCGGATGCACCAGGGCGTCGACCTGGTCGTCTATTATGACGCGCGGCACGGCGCCAATGTCGACCGCATGCTCGCCGCCTTCGCGCACGGGCTCGATTATTATCAGCCCGCTTTCGGCCCCTATCAGTTCCGCCAGGCCCGCATCATCGAGTTCCCGGATTACGCTCAGTTCGCCCAGGCCTTCGCCGGCACCATGCCCTATTCGGAAGGCATCGGTTTTATCGCCGACCTCTCCGATCCGGAGAAGATCGACTATGTCACCTATGTGACCGCGCACGAGCTTGCCCATCAGTACTGGGCGCATCAGGCGATCGGCGCGGACATGCAGGGCTCGACCATGCTGACCGAGACCTTGGCGCAATATTCGGCGCTGATGGTGATGGAGAAGCTCTACGGCCGCGACCAGATCCGCCGCTTCCTGAAATTCGAGCTCGACCGCTATCTCCGCGCGCGGGGCGGGGAAGTGATCGAGGAACTGCCGCTCTACCGGGTCGAGAACCAGCAATATATCCATTACCGCAAGGGATCGCTGGTCATGTACCGGCTGAAGGACGCACTGGGCGAGGTCAGGGTGAACGCTGCGCTGAAGCGCTATCTCACCCGCTTCCGCTTCAAGGGCGCGCCCTATCCGCGCTCGCTCGATCTGATCGCCGAGTTCCGCAAAGGCGCCAGCCCCGAGGAACAGGCGCTGATCACCGACCTGTTCGAACGCATCACCCTGTACGACATCAAGACCAGGGGCGCGGCGGTGAAGAAGCTGCCCGACGGCCGCTACGAAACCACCCTGACGGTCGAGGCGCACAAGCTCTACGCCGACGGCAAGGGCAAGGAGACCGAAGCGAAGATGGCCGAGACGGCAGAGTTCGGCCTGTTCGCCGCGATGCCCGGCCGCGGCGCCTTTGCAAAGAAGGACGTGCTGCTGCTCCAGCGCCTGCCGCTCAGGACCGGCACCCAGACGATCAGGCTGGTCACGGCGACAAAGCCGGCCTTTGCGGGCGCCGACCCGTACAACGTCCGGATCGACCGCAACTCGGACGACAACGTCATCGCGACGACTGAGTGAAGGCGACCAATTCCTCTCCTTTGGGAGAGGATAGTGTAGCTTGGCAGCTTGCTGCCTAGCGAAGCCGGGAGGGTCAGCGTTCGACCTCGGCCTTCAATCCCGCCAGTAGCTCCTGCCACCATTGCCCATGACGCTGCAGGAACAACATGCCGACCATGCCGTGCCGCGCCACATGCGGTGCGGGCACGCTGTCCCAGCCGAGATGCTCGACGGTGACGCGCGTCTCCCCGCCGATCGCCTCGAACCGCACTTCGACCTGGGTCGATTGGTCGTCGGTGAAACTCGCCTGCCGCCAGGTCAGGCCGAGCCGCGCGCCCGGTTCCCAGGTCGTGACCCGGCCGATCTCGAACACCGCGCCGTCAGCCTGGGTCTCGGTGAAGCGCCCGCCCTCCATCGGCTCGATCGCCAGGGTGCCCGGCCCGGCGCGGGTGAAGCGGAACATCTGGTTGGGTCGCCACCACAGATGGATCTCGCGCGTGAACGCCTCGAACACCCGCTCGGGCGACGCCGCGATGCGCAGCGCGACCAGGACGCGCGAGCTCATCGCCGCTCCTCGACATGCGCCTTGAGCGCTGCGAGCTGCTCGGCCCAGAGCTGCTCGGTCTCGTCGACCCAGGATTTGAGGCCCGCCATCGATCCCGCCTTCAGCGCATAGATGCGCACCCGGGCGTCATAGTCCGGATGCACTTCCTCGATCAGGCCGCCGGCCTTCAAGGTACGCAGATGCCGGCTGAGCGCGGCCGGGCTCAGCCCGACGCTCTCGGCCAGCTCGCCGGCGCGGTGCGGCCGGTCGCGCAGCAGCTCGACCACGCGCCGCCGGGTCGGGTCGGCGAGCGCGGCGAGCGTGCGGTCGATCGCGGCAGCGGCGCTCAGGAGAACATCTCGATCTTGAGGCCGGTCGCCTTTTCCGATTCCTCGGGCGAGAAGGGCCGCATGGTCTGAGCGAAGGTCCAGACATGTCCCTCGGGGTCGCGCGCGCGATAGGTGCGGTCGCCATAGAATTGGTCGGTCGGTTCCTGCGCGATCACCGCGCCGGCCTCGGCCGCCCGGGCGCAATGCGCGTCGATGTCGCTGTCGAGATGGACATGGAGGCCCTGGCTGTTCTTGCCGCCGATGCTCGCCGGGCTGGCGGTGTAGTCGGCCCATTCGCTGCCGATCATGATATAGCCGTTGCCGAAGGTCATCTGGGCATGGACCATCTTGTTGTCGGGATCAGTGATGAGCATGGCGGGCTCGAAGCCAAAGGCCTTTTCGAGCCAGGCGAACGCGGCCAGCGGATCGCGATAGAAGATGGCGGAGGCGAGCGAGGCATGGTCCATGGCGGTCGTCCTTCACGATTCGATCAATATTTAACGTTATAGGCAAATATATGCGAATGCGTCAAATGACCGCGTCGTGCCCAACGCCCAAGTGCGACCATTTTCCTCTCCAGTGGGAGAGGATACGAAGCCTTATGAGCGCAGCGAATTAGGCGAAGTTGGTGAGGGGCTCCAGAAGCCCTCGATAGCTCCCGGAGCCCCTCACCAACTCCGACTAGATCGCTTTCGCTCTCAAGTCTCCGTATCCTCTCCCACTGGAGAGGAAGGATGGTGTGTGTCGATCCGCCCTAAACGCTCGTCCCTGGTTTAGCGCCTATAGGAACAAGTCCGGGGTGACGATGTAATCTGGTCGAATTCGCGCCTATGATCGGGCGGGGAGATGTCACATGCGGATCATGTTCGTCACACTGGCGTTGGCCATCGCGGTGCCGGCCTCGGCCCAGGATCGCGCGGCCCAGGATCGCATGGGGCTGGTCGGTGTCTATGACGGCCACCAGACCGAGATGGGCGCCCAGCTCAGCCTGACCGCCGATGGGCGGTTCGAATATGGCCTGGTTTATGGCGCGCTCGACGAAGCGGGGCAGGGGAGCTGGGTCGTGAAGGACAGCCGCGTATTGCTGACCAGCGATCCGGTCACGCCGCCGCGCTTCGTCTTCACCGGGCAGAAGCCAGCGCCTGCGGGCACGCTGCAATTGTCGCTGGAGGCGCCGAAGGGTATATCGCTGCAATATTTCGATGCGGTCTTCACCTCCGCCAAAGGAGAGACGAAAGGCGGGCAATTGACCGAGCAGGGCCTGTCGCTGCCGCTCGATACCGCCGATCCGCCGGTCAGCGTGCGCCTGTTCCTGCCGATGTTCGAGCTGGCGGGCGAGATGGTGCCGATCGACCCGGCCAAAGGCTATGGGCTGAGCTTCCGCTTCGAGCCGAACGACATCGGCAAGGCCGATTTCCGCGAGACCGCGCTGACGATCGACAAGGGCGATCTGGTATTCGACCGGTTCGATCGGACGATCCGCTTCAGGAAAGTGGAGTAATCTCTCTCTTCCTCTTCCTCTCCAGTGGGAGAGGATAGTGTAGCTTGGCAGCTTGCTGCCTAGCGAAACTTGGTGAGCGACTGTCTTGGCAGTCAAGCGCTGGCCCATGGTTTTTGGTCCCGGATGATGGCGTTGAGGACGGTGAG
>NZ_JBXASH010000009.1:0-174547 GCF_058809095.1 Sphingomonas sp. GW821-FHT10F11 | reverse complement strand
ATGCCGGGCTCAAGATCCGCACCATGCGCCTGCCCGATATCTTCCAGGACCAGGACAAGCCCGAAAAGCAATATGCCCAAGCAGGCCTCGATGCAGACGCCATCGTCGACACCGTCCTCAAGGCACTCCGACACAACTCGGGCGGCGTCGTCGAGGGCGCGCGGGCTTGATCGCTCCGGAATGCGACGAACGGATTGAACTTGGCGGCTTTTTTCGTCGAGTCGAGGCCATGGCTTAGCAATCGGGTTACCATTGCCGCGCTAGAAAACCGCTCGTGCGCAAAGGGCGAGGGCGATGGCACACGATTATCAATGGCACCGGGCGGAGGTCCGCAAGCGGCGGGCGCGGGACTGGAACAGCGGGCCCGACCCCGAGGCGCGCCCGCGCGGGCCCTGGCTGCGCATCGGCCTGATCGTCGCGCTCGGCGTGACCTCTGGCATGGTGATCGCCCATGGGATCAGCGACGCCGACCGTTCGCGCTACGATCGGCTGCTGAGCAGCGTCGACATTGTCCCGCCGGAAGCCCCGAACTCGCCGCGCGGATGAGACGAGCCGATATGTGCATGCGCCCTCCCACATTGACCGGCGATTGCCTCGGGCTCACAACCGCGCCGTCATAGCGACGGCCTGGTGCGTGTCGCGCCGGCCGGGCGCATGGACGATCTAGGAGAACGCGATGCGAATGATCCTGCTCACCCTCGCAGCGGCGATGGCGGCGACGCCCGCACTCGCCGCCGATCCCGTCTCGCTCAAGGCGACGCTCGCGGGCAACGCGGACACCGACGCCGACGGCACCGGCACCGCAACCGTGACGGTCGATACCAACAAGAACGAAGTCTGCTACAAGCTCACCGTATCCGGCATCGAGCCGGCGACGATGGCACATATCCACAAGGGTGCCGCGGGCGCCTCCGGCCCGGTGGTGGTGCCGTTCGACCCGCCGACCAGCGGCAGTTCCGAAGGCTGCAAGCCGGTGACCGCCGAGGTCTCCGCAGCAATCGCCGCGAGCCCGGGCGACTATTATGTCAACGTCCACAACGCGACTTTCCCCAAGGGCGCGATCCGGGGCCAGCTCGGCAAATAAAAGGCTGACATATCGAGCATGAAACCGGCCCTCGGGGGCGATTCCGGGGCCGGATTCATATCCTTTGCGGAGAATCCCTTAGCGGGATTGGCCTGAATGGCGGGCGCGGTGCCCGGATGGTCGAACGGCGATCAGGAGGATCGCCCGTGCAGGACTGCATGAAACGCCGGCTGCTTTATGCATCGTCGCAAGCCTATGAACCCGACTCCGGGGAGGCGCACGGTCGTGTCGGCTGGATCGAGCCGCCGGTCGTGGTGCGCCGCGCCGGCGCCATCGGTCACCGGTCGATCGACCAGGCGCTGGTCGGCCGCGTTCCGGACGGGGTGGTGGTGGCATTCCGCGGATCGCTGCCGATCGCGTTCGATGGTGGCCATGATGGTTGGGCGACCCTGCTCGACTGGCTGAATGACGGCCTGGCCGTCTGTGTCGAGACACAAGATTATCCCGGCGGCGTGCATCTGGGCTTTGCGGAATCGATGCGGCGGCTATGGGCCGATGCCGAGGGATCGCCCGGCGTGCTGAGTCTGGTGCGCGGCCTGCTGGTCCGTAATCTGATGGACGGGCGGGCGCAGCGGCATCTGTTCCTGACCGGCCACAGCAAGGGCGGAGCGCTGGCGAATCTTGCGGCGTGGCGCGCGAGCCAGCTGCCCGAATGGGGCGACATGCCCCTCAGCGTGGCGACGATCGCTGCGGCGCGGGCCGGCAACGGTGCCTTCGCGCGGCACTATGCGGCGACGCGGATCGCTTGCCTGCGCTACGAGGTGCCGTCCGATCCCGTGCCGCATTTGCCGCCGGGACCGGAGACGCCGCGCTGGGTACGCGTGGTGGCGCGGCAGTTCGGGCCGACGCCGACGGCAAGCGACTATCATCCGGTCGGCCTGCGCGTCAGCGGTGCGCCCGCGCGGGGGTGGCTGAACGCGTGGCTCGGCCATATCGGGCGCCTGGTCTCGTGGCGCGGGCTCGATCTCCGGGCGCTGACCCCGGCGGCGTTGGCAGCGCACGCGATCGGTCCGCGATCAGGCTATGACCAGCTCATCTGTATCGGGGAGACCGCTTGCGGCCACGGTCGTCGCTGAGTCGCGCGCTGCTTAACTTCGCCATGCAACTGCCTGAAAATGGCTGATTATGCCACGTTTCGTTCATCGGAGCGACAGAAACCGTTGCCCGAAAGCCGCATTATCGGCCTGGGCCGGGCTTATTTGCCCCGCGGTGCAACGGCTCCCGGATTGAGGGGTTGGGACGGACCTCGGCGATGTCGGCATGCGCGAGGCGTCCGGCAGCCGGGGAGTAACAACAAAGGTGTACACCATGCGTAAGCTTTTCATCGTGACCGCCGCGGCGGCCGCATTCGTCGCCGTCCCCGCCTTCGCGCAGGACAACGGGCAGGCAGACACCGCACCGGACGGCGCTCGCTCCTCCCGGATCGAGCCCTATGTCGGCGTGACGGGCGGCTGGGAGCAGTTCGATAACGAGCGCAACGCTGGCATCCCGCAGTCGCCGAACCGCAACGACCGGCTGAATGGGGCGCTTGTCCAGGGCGTCGCGGGCGTCAATCTGAACGTCGTCGGGCCGCTGTTCGTCGGTGCCGAGGGCAATGCCGCCAAGGGCGTCTCGGGCGATATCGACTGGGAATATGGCGCGGCCGGTCGGGTCGGCGTCCGGGCGGGCCAGAACGGCCTGTTCTACGGCAAGGTCGGCTATCAGTGGGTCAATTTCGACAAGTTCGGCGACAATAGCCGCGACTATCACGCGATGACCTATGGCGCCGGCGTCGAGGTCGGCACCAAGAGCGGCATCCGCGTGCGCGGCGAGGTCAACACCTTCGGCTCGGCGCACAGCGTTCGGCCGATGGCGGGGCTCGTAAAGGGCTTCTAAGCGGTTTCGGCTCGTAAGGAGAGGGCGGGTGCGGCGATGGCCGCGCCCGCTCTTTGCATTGGGGCTATTTCCCCTCGGCGAGCTGGAACTCGGCCGGCACGGGGATGATCTCATAGACGGTGAGCAGCGCCGATTTGTCGACGGGCGCCAACGTCAGCCGCCAGCGGAACGGGCCGATCCGCTCCATCACGCCTAGCGCACTCTGGGCGGGCACGGCGCCGTAAATCGGTGCCTTGGCCTCGCCCAGACCATAGCCGCCGAGAAAGACGAAGCGGTTGCCGTCATCCGGATAGAGCCAGCCCGAAGGCCGTTCGCTGCCGGTCTGCTTGGTGAAGGACTGGCCCTCGCTCTCGCCACCGACATAGCAGAAGGTCGCGGGGAAGGTGCGATAGGCGGGCACGCGCCGGCCTTCCCCGCCGAGCTTCACCACGCGGCACCGATAGGAGCCCGGCGGGAGTGCGGGATGGGCGAGCGCCCGGGCGGGGTCGAGCAGCGCGCCCTCCCGCGCCACTGCGCCGGCGAAGCGCGGTTTCGCGGCAGCGAGCGCGGTCGACCACAGCGCCCTGAACGTCGCCAGTCGATCCGCATCCTCGCCGACGATCAGGCGCTGCCATTGCTTGTCGGAGGGCGGGGGCAGGTCGACGATCGCTGTCGGCCGCTGCGCCCGCATGGACGCGCACCCGCCGAGCGCGGCAGCGAGCAGGAGCAGGAAGAGGCGAGCGTCGCGGCGCATGAGTCTTCCCCCGGTTGGACGGCCTTCATCTACATGATCGGAGACGGTTTAAGGAGGGGTGCGTTGCGGTGGTTGACGGAAAATAAGCCGCTATGGTGCTGGTTGGTGGCCGGCATCGCGCCGCTCGGCGCCATTGCCGCTCAAGGCGTTTTTTGTCCGGCCGGATCGGCGGCGCGATGGGAATAGCTGAAGACCCGCGAGAGCCGCCAGCCATCGGCGCCCTTCACCCAGAGCTGGACGAAATGGGCGGTGCCTGCCCTGTCCTCCGGCCCGTCCCCCTTCCGTTCGTAGAAATCATGGTCGCCCTCCTCGATCGCGCCCAGGCCGGGGATCGCCTCGACATGAAGCGAGCTCTCGACCAGCGCGCGTCGGGAGCGCCAGCTGTCCGGTGCGCGACGGGCAGCGCAGGCCTTTTCATATTGCGCCAGGAAAGGCGCCGCCGAGTGCGCGACCAGCCCGTCGCGATCGTGATACATTTCGAAATCCGGTGCGAGCATCGTCGCGAGCCGTGCGGAATCGCAGCCTTCGAAAAACAGCCGGAAGAATTCCGCATCGCGCGCGCGAATCTCCCTGGTCAGTTCGGCACCGCTAGCCGGCACGACGACAGCCTGCGCGGGCGTGGCTGCGGCAAGGGCGAACGCGAGAAACATGAGGCATGCCTTCTTGGTGTATTATGTATATCATACACATGATGCGATTCGGGTCAAGCGTCCGAAAAGGGAAGATGGCGCGACCAGGCAAGTGCTGGGCTGCCCCTTAAGGCGGCCTGGCTTCTCTGGTGATCGCACGCCGGTCGGACTTTCGTCGCAAGCCATGCTGCGCCGCGGCAAATCCGGGTTATCCTGTCCTCCGATCCTGCGATGGAGGCACCGCATGAAGTCGTTCCAATTCTCCCTGGCGCCGGACAAGCTGTGGCAGGCGATCAACCCGATGAGTTTCTACCAGCAGGGCGCTCAGTTCGGCTTCATCAACATCGATCTCGGCGCCACGCCCCGGCCGGATATCGAGCAGGACGTCCTGGACGAGGTCGGCAGCTATGGCCGCCAGCTCGGCCGGATCGGCGATGCGCTCGAGGTGCTGATCCGGCGGGTCGACCCGCAGGGGCTGAGCGCCGAGGAGCAGGACGCGCTCGATATCGTACAGGGGCAATTGGCCGAGATCCGCAAGATCAAGCGGCGGGAACGCGCGCAGGACGCGGCCTAGCACCGGAAAGAGGGGCCGGGACATGAGCGTCGGCATCGAGCAGCTTCGCGACTTCCGCTTTCCCAGCGGCTTGGACTGGGACCTGGCGACGATCACCTGTCGCGCGCCCGAACTCGCCCGCCGCCTCGGCGTCGAGCTCGAGCGATGGGAGGAGGACGGGCTGGGCCGGGTGACCGGTTTTGCCCTGGGGCCGGCGGAAACGCCGATCCTGATCCGGGAACTTGACCAGGGCCCGAACGGCCATCCCCTTTACGGGACCGTGATCGCCATCGATGGCGGCGAAGCCGCGGCGATGGGCCACTCGGCCACGCTGGACCGGGTGCTGGCGGTGCTGGGCCTGGACAAGCGCGCGGTAACCTGGATGCCGGACGATCTGTCCGAATGGGCGCTGACGGCCGGCCGGCTCATTGCCTTCCGGATGGCGAGACAGGCGCAAGCACGGCCCCCGATGCCGGAAGCTTGGTGATCGGCGATCGCGCCGCGACCGAGGCGGTGCGACGGGATGATGCCGGCAGCATGATCCCAGCCATGCGACGTGTCGCGGCGGCGAGGGAGTGGGAGGCGTCGTACAGCGCGCGCATCGCCGGATCGAACGTCGGCAGGTCGGCCTCCGCCGCTTGCCCGATCGCCGCCAGGAAGCCGGGCGCATCCCTGGCCAACCAGCCGGCTGCGGCGACAGCGGGATCATAGCCCGAAAAGGCCTCGGCCGTGCCGATGATGCGTTTGCCGAACATCAGCGCCTCGGCGACCTTGGTCTTCATGCCCGATCCGTCGAAGATCGGCGCGACCACGCACTGCGCGCCGAGATACCAGGGCGCGAGATCGTCCACGGCACCGATGATCCGAAGGTTGGGCGATTCGCCGAATTCCTGCCGCAGCGCCTCCATGCCTTGTCCGACGATCGCGGTAGGCAGCGGCGATTGGGGCGCGACCTCGCGTGCGAACCACTCGATTCCCTGCCGGTTTGCGTAAAAGGCGCCGCCGACGAACAGCAGATACCGTTCCCGGCATGGCGCGATCGCCGGACGCGAGGGAAGGGCATCGTCCAGCGCCATGGGCGACAGATAATCGGCGCCGCGCCCGTAGAGTCGCCGCAGCGTCTCGCTGTCGCGCCTCGACAGACAGATGATCGCATCGCTGTGGCGCACCGCCTTGCGCTCCGCGGCATAGTTCGCGGCGAGAAGCGCGAGGGAAAGGGCGGTCCGCTTCGCCCGGGCAGCGCCCAGGAAGAAGCGCGCCTCGACATTGTGGAAGAAGGTCACCACCCGGACCTGCGCAAAGGCGCGTTTGATCGGCGCGACCAGGTGCCCGAGGCTCGAGCCGTCAACGAATACCTGCCCCGCGGCAACCTCGCCGACCCGGGCGATGACGCGCGCGGTTTCCCGTGGGTCGAGCCCGGGCTGCCCGCGCACGGCCTGGATC
This sequence comes from Sphingomonas sp. GW821-FHT10F11, assembly GCF_058809095.1. Classification (NCBI taxonomy): domain Bacteria; kingdom Pseudomonadati; phylum Pseudomonadota; class Alphaproteobacteria; order Sphingomonadales; family Sphingomonadaceae; genus Sphingomonas; species Sphingomonas sp. GW821-FHT10F11. Next base: position 168,230 of record NZ_JBXASH010000009.1, on the reverse strand, counting down.
AGGCTCAGGCCGGATCGTCTCGCCAGCCGGTGCACTGTCAGGGACTCGTCGAACACGCCCATCAGCGCCTGGGCATTGAGCCGACACAATAGCTCCCGTCCGCCGGGCGGGGCGTCGGGATCCAGCAAGGTGACCAGGAGGACGCTGGCGGGATCGGGGGCGGGCATCGCCGAGAGGCTGCAACAAACGACGCCGGGCGACAATCGCGGTTTGCGCCGGGAACGAGGGTAACGGCGCTTAGGTATAACCCCGCCTATCTCCGCATCGGCCTCTCGGTCAGGGTCTCGACTTTTCGGCGATCAAGGCGGCCCGCATCGCGGTAGGGCGCGGTGATTCCCCGACCGGCACGCAGACCCGGCGGATCCTCCCTTATGACGGCACCCGGATGTTCGGCACCATGGCGGAGGCCGAGGAATGGCTGTTCCAGGATCCGCCGTCGACGATCCCGCTGCTGGCCGTCGGGTGACCGGAGCGGGGTATCAGCCCCGCCCGATCACCGTCCGCCGCGCGAGCATCCCCACATCGAATTCGAAGATCAGCTCGATCACCGGTGCGGCGGCGGGGTTCTTCGTGAAGGGCGCGCCAGTGCAGAACAGATTGGGCATGCCGTTGTCGCACCACAGATCGGCGGGCAGGCGCGGCTGGGGACGGCCGTCATACACGACCCGGTCCCTGCCCATGCCGCCGCGCAGGGCGCTCACGGTGAAGTCCCGCTTGCCCGGGAGGGTCAGGTCGATGTCGATCTGGAAATGGGCGGGCGATGCCATGGTGCTCGCGCGGTAGGCGCCCAGTTCCCCGAGGGTGAGCACGGCGCCGGGCGTTCCGGTCATCGGCTTGATGACGTTGGCAAAGAGCCGGATCAGCCGACCCGTCCGCCCCTCCAGCACCGAGCCCTGCGCGATCGTCTTCGCGGTGAGGAGATAGCGGAAATAGGCGCCGAAGTCCTTGCCGGCTCTGGCCGCCTCGGCAGCGAGCCGGACCGGTTCGGCGCCGGTGCAGTTGCGGAAGATCGGGGCGTTGCGGCGTTTCACGAAGACCTGGCCCGACGACCAGGGAGGCACGCCGGCCGATTTCAGCGTGGTGCGGATCAGAATGGCCCCGGGGCGATCCACGACCGAGAGGACCACGCCCGCGCCGAGATCGCCGGCGACGTGCGAGCCGTTCTGCGTGGCGTCGCCCGGTCGCCCGCGGCAGAAGGAGAGCGGCTGGCCTGGCAGCATGTTCCAGTTCGCCAGCCCGCCGCCGTGCTCAAGCCCTGAAACGTCGTTCTTCCGGACGGTGAAGACGCCGTTCGCATAGGTGACATTGGTGCCGTCGACGCGATTGTAGCGGCTGCCGGTCGGCATGAAGGGGTAGCAATATTGCGCCTGGGCGATCCGGCAATTCTCGAAGATCGCCTCGTCGTTGAAGCCGAGCGCCCCGGAGAAGCCCATCCTGGCGATGTCGCAATTGGTGACGTGCAGGCTCTTTCCGCCGATGCCGAGCAGCGCGATCCGGCAATTCTCGAGGCTGACCTGGTCGACGCTCGCGCTCTGCATGCCGATGCCGGCGAGCAGGCGCCCGCCGCGGCGGACGGACCGCTTCACCAACTTGTCGGGCTCGCTGTGGACGCGCTCCACGCAGCGTTCGGCGAGGAACTCCTCGCAGACGCTTTCGGCGAAACCGGGCGTGTCGCAGTCGCGGAAGGTGACCTTGCGCCCCATCGCCAGAATGTAGTTGCTGTGCGCCGTGCCCGCGTGGCGGCAGGTGAGCCCGAGAAAGCTGTGGTCGATATCCCAGGTGAAGCCGTTGCGATCGAGCTTGTAGACGCGCGATCCGTCCCATTTGTTCTGCGCCGGATAGGAGGGGAAATCCGGGCGGTACTCATGGCTGAGCGGGGCATCGAAGGTCAGCACGCCGGAGCGCGGATCGACCGCCCTGATGCGGACGAAATCGAAACGATAGAAATTGGGCGGATAGCCGCCGAACTGGATATCCTCGCCGGCGATCATCACCATCTCGCCGGGCGTATAATGGCGCAGGTCCGCCGGGGTCGCCACGACCACCCTGGTATCGCCCTTCTTCGCCGCACGGATCAGCGGATTGACGATGTTGCGATAGAGCACCGTGTCGCAGCCGACCGGCCAGGGAAAGCCGGTGGGCGAGGTCTGCAGGAAGGTCGCGCCGTGCGCGTCGAAGACCAGGGTCGAGATGCCCTTGAAGCAGTCGGTCGCGACGGTCTGGTCGAAATGATAGATGCCCGGCGGCACCGTGACATGCACCGCGCGCCCTTGCGCCGATTCAGCGCGGGCCCATTTGCCGAACGCATTGAGCGCGGCGGAGGTGGCGGCGGTACTCGATGCCGGGCCGTTGGCGACCGCGCCGAACTTCAGCAGGTTGGTGGGGCGAGCGGGGCTTTGGCGTGCGGGGGTCATGCTTCCCTTTCCGGCGTCGATCCCCCGCTGCGGCCGTACGGATCATGGAATGGCTATCGCATGAACGCCCCGCCTTGGGAGGGGCGGGAAGCGGTGGTATCAGTTCAGGTGAATCGGCAAAGCCTTCACAGCGCGCAGAAATGCATCGTTCCTTGCCGCGTTGCGCTTGTGGTCGCATCCAAAGTCGGCGTCATAGATCAGATCGGACGTCGGACCTATCCAGCGGATACTTACGCCTCCGGCGTCGGTGACGTAGGCAACGCCCTTGGGGCACGGTGTCTCGAGTATGATCCGTGCACTGGCGTCATTCAGGGGGACGGCCTCCGCGCGATATGGTTCGAGGCGTCCGATAAGGTCGATAAACTGCGGCGGCGTCAGAGCAAATGTTTCGCTTCGCCCATTCGGCCAAGGCGGGAAGATCTGGGTCCGGCTTTGCCCTTGCCGGTTTGCGCTGACGACCGCGGGCATGCCTCCTCTGATCCTTATTTCAACGCGATCGATTTCCGGCTGCGATCTGGCGGTACACCCGCTTGTCGAAGCCACGATCAATAAGCCGAGTGCATAGCGCATCCTGCTTGTATGCCCGATGCGAACGATGTCCGCCACAAGATCGATGGCGACGAATTTAAAGGTTCCTGCTTGGGTCCAACGATGAGAAACAGGCGGGACGTGGGTTCCGCCGGGAGCCTCAATATCAGTCCCGGTAAGGGCGTTGAATCGAAGGCGATTGTTGAAAATGTCAGTAGGGTCGCTGACATTTTCGAGTTTTGTGCAGTGAGCGGGCTCAACTATTGAATCGGGGTGGCTGTTGGAAATGTCAGTAGGGTTGCTGACATTTTCGAAATCTCGCTCGAACTGATATTTTACTATATTTATCAATGATATAGGTGAAAATGTCAGGGGATCAATCATGTCATGAAGGGGGAAATCCGATGAAAAACTGGATCATCGCCATGGCCGCGCTGGCCACCGCTCCGATGGTGCAAGCAGCCGCGGCGCAGGAGGTGCCGGCGGCGATCTTCACGGATCCGGTGCGCGATGTCGCGCACCCCGCGCGGATGGAGGTGCTGCATATCCCGAGCGGCGGCGTGGAGATCAACGGGCTTGCCTATGTCGCGGCGGGGGCGGGGCCGCATCCGGTGGTGCTGCTGTGCCACGGCCTGCCGGGCAACGAGAAGAATCTCGATCTCGCCCAGGCGATGCGGCGGGCCGGCTGGACGGTGATCACCTTCAACTATCGCGGCTCCTGGGGCAGTCCCGGCAGCTATCGCTTCGCCAATGACCTGGCGGATGCCGATGCGGTGCTTGCCTGGCTGCGCACCCCCGCAAATGCCGCGAGCCTTGGCATCGACCCGAAGCGCATCGCGATGGTCGGGCACAGCCTGGGCGGATGGGTGACGGCGCTGACCGCGGCGCATGATCCGGCGCTGATCGGCGCCGCGCTGATCTCGCCCGGCAATATCGGTTTCCTCGGCCGCATGCCGCGCGACACCGCAGCCGGCTTCTTCACCGCCAACGGCCTCGAGGCGCTGGCCGATACGAACGGCGCGATCATGGCCGACGAGGCGATCGCCCATGGCGACGCGTTCGATTTCGTGAAGGCCGGGCCGCGGCTGACCGGGACCAACCTGTTCGTGCTGACCTCCGACGACGGCCTGGCGCCAGAGGCCGACCGGCTGGCCGCCGCGGTGAAGGCGGCCGGGGGCAAGAGGCTGACCACCCTGCATGTCGCGACCGATCATAGCTGGTCCGACCGGCGCATCCGGCTGGAGAGCGAGATCATCCGGTGGCTGGGGGGATTGGGGCGGTGAGGGGCGCGCGACGCCGGGCCAACTCAATTCGCGTTCGGAGCGAGTAAATGCAGATCAGCCAGGCCGCGAACACAATGGCGCCCGCCTATCTCGCGATCCTGTCGAAGGGATTCGTCGTGACAACAAGCGGGGACATGATGGTTGCGGAGAAGGGGCAGCACCGTTTCGTGGCCGAGGAGCCGGTGTCTCTGCTGGGCCTGATCGCGCTGGCCGAAGTGAGGGGAGAGGAATGGCGGGCGAGCGATGACGAGATCGCCGCCTTCGTGCGTGACTTCGGCTAGCTGAGGTCTCCCTTACCGGTTCGCAGGATGGATGATCAGCGGCCTGTTGCCGGGCGGCTCAGCAGGACGCCTGTAATGAACTAGCCAATCCAGATCAGCCAATAGGCGAGCAGATACCAATAGCGCGGCGACAGGGGGATCGACCACAGGTGAAGGGCCGCCCAAAGTACCCCGCGCCGGCAAGGATCTGGTAGAGCGGGTAACGCTCCGCGGCAGGTCGCGCTCTGGCAAGCCTCCGGCGGTGCTGACGCTCCGCTACGGGTGGGGCAAAGATCGAAAAGGCGAAGCTGGCGAACTCGACGGTCAATACCAGCATCAGCGCCGCGAGCAGGAATTCCAGCAGCGGCAGGTAGTCGTTGAAGCACTCGTCGGACTGGCCGGTGAAGGTCCGGCCGGCGCATCGATAGTCGCGACGTGCCCATATGCCGGTGCCGAAGGCGATCGGATAGGCGAGCCACACATGGCAAGGCCGAAGATCGCTGCGATGCGGCGTTTGCGTTCGTCCTTCACGGTCGCGAGGGTAGGCGCGCGGGCTGAGCGGATCAAGCGGACGCAAGAGGCGCGAGGAGGAGGTGAGCAGCGGATTTAGCGTAGTCTGGGAGGCTCGCTAATTGCTAAACTTTCACCGGAATTTTACCGATTTAAAAGGCTACGGCGTTATAAGCTCTACGGCTGGAAAATACGCATGTATCTTTTGCGGATCTCGCGTGAGAACGGGCGCCTGTTCTACATCAGCTAGTGCGCCAATAAAGAAATCTGGAAGAACGTTTACTTTAGTTCCCTTATTCTTCCGATAGTGAGAATATGCCCTGCCCGCCCGAAATAAAACTTGATTTGAATAACCGCAACGGACAAATGCTAGCTGATTGAGAGTCTCATCTGCGTGAGCCTCGGTTTCCATCGCAATGGAGAATTCGCTATACACTGCGTCGGAGACGAGAACCGGCCCAGTCATTTTTGCTTGTTCGATAGCTCCGACACTCCACGCATGGTGTTCGGATTCTGGCTCCAAAAGGTCGATTAAGACATTAGTATCTACGTAGGTCGTCATTCCCCCCTCGTCAGCTTCGTAAGATCGTCACTCGACATATTTGGCTTAATTCCAAGCTCCTTAAGGGAGCGTAGGGCCTCTTCTGTTTGTGACCTAATATAGCTTTCCATGTCAAAATCGTCGAGATTTTCAACGTCGAATAGCTCAAATCCCGCCACATACTTTGCCAAAACTTTGCATATTCTCGGGATCGCGTTTCGTGCGGTTGGATTGGTGGGATGAAAGATGCCTATATTGCCTGGCTCGACCGGTTCGTTCGGGATCATATGCGGAATAAGCAATCTCTCACGATCTTGCACAGCCTCTTCGGAGAACCGGGATCTGCCTCCACATGCGCCATAAAGGCTCGTGAAATATCCCGCTGCTATGTCCTTAGCGACGCCGCGTTTTCCGCCAAGCACGCCAAAACCGCTCCGCATCAACTGCCCCATTAACGCGGCATCTGCTAACTTTCCGGTTCCTATCTGATTAGGAAGAACGGTCCGATCTAAGGCAAGAAACAGCGCGCTCAACCACCATCGTTCAGGTTTTGTAGACTTATAAGAGCCCAGCCCGCCAACTTTGTATAAATAGTTCAAGTTAGTCGCTAATTTTCTGGACGTCTGTCCGACATATCGGTCATCATTTGCTACAAAGGCCTCAATGTCGTCAGCAGATATCTGTGCCGCGTCCCATCCAAAAACGGGCCCGACCCGATCAGCTACATAATGAAAAGCCCAGAGTGCCGGTCGCTCCTGATAAGCGGTCGCGCCCCTCCATCGGCCCACTTTGCTAAAGTTGAATGCAAATAACGCTAAACGATCAAAATGCGGACCATGCCGGAAATTGAGCGCTTGAAATACTAATTCGTCTATTACGACAAAATCTATCCCCGATCGAACTTCATTATAAAGAAAGAAGTTCAATGCAATATAGTCTGGACGGCCTGAGCTACGCACTCGTTCGCGAAATTTCGCTCTAGGCACGTCGCGTATGTCGTCCGCGAACCCCGTTCGAATCATTTCATGCAAAACTTTTAGGCCCTGGCTTTCAGGGCCCCAGCTAAAGTTTTTGGTAAAACTTCCGGGATGCCACTCTTCCATTATTTAACGCAGTCCAGCCTTTATGCTTTCTTCAACGCTGTTGTGGGCATAGGTATTCCAGCCAATTTCATATGTCTCAGCTTGGTTTCCCCAGACTGTCCAATCCTTTCGAGTGCCTCGGCCGAACATTTCGAGGCGAGGACCCCAGCTGCATTTTTCGATAATTTCGTACTGCTCATCGGGTTTGCGACTATGTTCGCGCTTTCGAGTTTGGATCATGTTAACTTGGCTACGGCCCGGATCCAGCGTCCGCGCATTCTTGCCGCGCACGCCGAACAGCAGGAGTTCGGTTACGTTGCGAAAGTAGAAGCCGACACCGCGTCCGTCTGATCCCCCATCCTTCCGCACCTTATGCCAAATGATATTAGAAATATAACGATAGCCCCATGCGTCCATCACCTTAAGGCCTTCGGGCAATAAAGCGTTTGGAACCCAAAGGTAGAGATGCGAAGGATCGGCGGCGATCTCATTCACCGGTAGCGCGCAGATATCTTCCAGCGTCATGGTCCCGTAACGGTTGAGACGCTTGTGCTCCGGCGCAATCTTGCCAGTCCGATTCTGAAACTGCCACGGCGGATCAGCGAGAATCGTACCAAATTTCTTATCTTTCGCGACGCCCAGCAAGTCGACGCTAGCTGACACGTGTCCATTTGGATCCAGCACTGGACGCTCCTCGTTGGGCGAAGGTAAGAACAAAACGAGATCCTTATGTGTCTGCCCGAGGAGGGTCAAGCGACTTGTTTTCTCTCGCCGGAATGCCCCTGGACGAGACGCGATTCGAGCCAAACGCGCCGACCTTCTCGGCTCTCGTTTTGAGCCGCCTCGCTTACCGCTTTTGGAGTGTATCACCTGTTCTGCACCTACGGTGTTACATTCAATTTCAATAATGTGTCGGTATCTCAGCGACTGCTGCATAAGCGGGGCAGGGGAATCTCATTCCGCCGCCACGCCAGCCTGCGAGAACATATCCCCGCCACCGGTGCCATCCCCGGCATCCTCATTAGCAGCCTTGCCCGACTTCGCCTTTTGCCGCTTGTCGAACCCGTCCCACACCTCGTTCCAGTTCCCGCGCGTCGCGGCCTTGGAATATTCCGTCGCGCGCTGTTCGAAGAAGTTGGCGTGCTCCACGCCGTTGAGCAGCGGGGCGAGCCAGGGCAGGGGGTGCTCGTCGATCATGTAGATCGGCTTCAGGCCGAGCTGGCCCAGCCGCCAGTCGGCGATGTAGCGGATATACTTCTTGATCTCCTTGGGCGTCATGCCGTTGACCGGGCCCATCTCGAAGGCGAGGTCGATGAAGGCGTCCTCCAGCGTGACGGTCGTCTGGCACATGTCGCGGATGTCCGACTTGACCGACTTGGTCAGGCAGTCCCGCTCCTTGGCGAAGGCGTGGAACAGCTTGATGATGCCCTCGCAGTGCAGGCTCTCGTCGCGGACGCTCCATGACACGATCTGGCCCATGCCCTTCATCTTGTTGAAGCGCGGGAAGTTCATCAGCATCGCGAAGCTGGCGAAGAGCTGAAGCCCCTCGGTGAAGCCACCGAACATCGCCAGCGTCTTGGCGATATCCTCGTCGGTCTCGACGCCGAAGCCCTGCAGGTAATCGTGCTTGTCCTTCATCTCGCTATATTCGAGGAAGGCGCCATATTCGCTCTCGGGCATGCCGATGGTGTCGAGCAGGTGGCTGTACGCCGCGATGTGCACCGTCTCCATGTTGGAGAAGGCCGCGAGCATCATCTTGATCTCGGTCGGCTTGAAGATGCGGCCATATTTCTCGTGATAGCAATCCTGCACCTCGACATCCGCCTGGGTGAAGAAGCGGAAGATCTGGGTGAGCAGGTTGCGCTCATGGTCGCTGAGCTTCTGCGCCCAGTCGCGGCAATCCTCGCCGAGCGGCACTTCCTCCGGCATCCAGTGGATCTGCTGCTGACGCTTCCAGAAATCGAACGCCCAGGGGTATTCGAACGGCTTGTACTGCTTGCGGGCTTCGAGGAGGGACATGGGCGGATCCTTACAGTTACGCGGTTTTTAGCGGAAGAAATTGAGGTAGAGGAGTCCGGCACCAGCGATGGTGAGGACGATCCCCAGGCGGAAATAATCGGGCGGCGGCTTTGCCGTCCTGGCGTCGAGCGACCCGTCGGCCAGCCCCGCCTCGTTGCTGCGGGTGCGGCGCTCGCGCAGCTTCGCGCCGAAGACGAGATAATAGACCCCGCAGCCGAGCAGCGCGAGATCGAGCGCGCCCGAGAACCAGTCGCCGGTCGACCAGTGGCTCACGGTGCGCCTCCCAGTTTGGAGAGGTCCAGGATGAGGAAGAGGGAAAACAGTGCAATCATTGCGACGCCCAGGAGCCGAGAACTGCGTGTCGGGGTCCCGGAAAAATTGGAGCTGCCGGTTGCCCATTGGACCCCGATCAAAATGAATATCGACATGCTCAGATGATTGGTCCAGCCGGGACGTTCGGCCTCCGGTACGGTCCAGGCGACGATCTGTATGCCCAGGATGACGGCAAGGATGAGGCCCAGTGCATAGTCCAGTGCGCCGAGCTTGTGCGGTGCGTGATCATGTTGAGCAAGCGCGGTTTCGATGGAGCGCAACTCTTCGAAATAGCTGTCATTGCCGCGTGCCAAGCGGCGGTGAAGGCGGCGTTCCAGCCAGCGGCGGTGCGCCGTGCCCAGCAGCTTGCCGACGATCCACATCAGCGCGATCAAGCCGCCGCCGCATGCTATTGAGATGACAAGAAGGACTTGCGTGCTCACGATCCCGCCCCCCACGAATCCAACGCCCAGGCGAAGCGCCCCAGCAGCAGCGCCAGCGCGATCAGCATGGTGCCGGCGATGCGGCGGCCATAGACCGCGCCTTCGCTCCGCGCCGGCCGCGTGAACACGACCAGCCCGCCGATGCCGGCGGCGGCGGCGACCGCGGTCATGATGAGCGGCGCCCGGTTCATCCGCGCTGCCGGCTCGTATAGACCGTCTTCGATCCGCGGTGCGAGCCGACGCCGAGGAAGACGATGCCGATGAAATAGCCGAAATCATACCAGCCGCCATTGTTGGGCACGGCATAGACCGCGACGTCGGGCATGAAGAGCGACAGGATCCAGGCGACGGGGAAGATGAAGCCGTGCCACAGGCCCAGCAGGAAGCCGGGCGCGGCGGGCTGCACCGACGACGCGATCTGGCGCGCGCAGGCCGACAGGCTCGCGGCAAGTGCGAGGAGGGCGACGAGGCGGGCGCGGGCCATCATCCGAACGTCCGCAGATAGAGCGAATAGGCGAACAGGCCGACGCCCACGATGAACAGCACCAGCGCCACGATCTTCGCCTGTTCGGGCGGGATGCGCTGGCCGAGCGAATCCTTCTTCGCCTCGCGGCTGGAGATCATCGTCACCAGCACGCCGAGGAATATGCAGAAACAGGCGATGGTCACCAACATGGGCCGGGCCTCCGTTCGCTTGCATCGAATCGGCCGGGCGCGCGTTGAGGGGCCGCACCCGTAAACCAGGAGGAATGCACATGGCCGACGCAAGCGCAATCAAGGAACATATGGACGTCATCGGCGCCGACGGCGTCCATGTCGGCACGGTCGACCATGTCGAGGACGGCCGAATCAAGCTGACCAAGGCGGACAGCGGCGTGGGGCGCCATGAAGGACACCATCATTTCATCCCGCTCGGCCTGGTCGCCGATGTCGAGGGCGATCAGGTGCGGCTCAGCGCCAACGCCGATGTCGCCGTGACGTTCGAGGAAGAGGCGTAGGATCATCGCGCCACCTTTCCCTCTCCCGGCGGGAGAGGGAGGGGCCCATGCGTAGCATGGGAGGGTGAGGGCGATCGGGCGAGGTGTGGCGTTTGGTCGCCCTCACCCTTCCGCCGCTTTGCGGCTCCTTCCCTCTCCCGCTGGGAGAGGGAGTTGGTGATCGCCGTGATCACCCCATCCGTATTCGCCAGCACGTCGTTGTTCCAGAAACGCGGGACCGTGTAGCCCTCGCCTTCGAGGAAACGCGTCCGTGCCGCGTCATAAGTCGCGGCCTCGCTGTGCTGGCCGCCATCGACCTCGACGATCAGCTTCAGGCTGAAGCTCAGGAAATCAGCGAAATACGGGCCGAACGGGACCTGATAGCGGAATTTCGCTGTCGGGAAGGCTTCGCGTAACGCGCGGCGCAGGCGCTTTTCGGCATCCGTGGCGTTCTTGCGTAATTCCCTGGCGCGATCGACGCTGCCGGAGGGGACGGTGCGGTAGTTGCGCATCGCCCTCACCCTCCCATCGCTTGCGCGATGGGCCCCTCCCTCTCCCGCTGGGAGAGGGGTGAAGCGTGTGCCACCGCAATCCCTCTCCCAGCGGGAGAGGGAGGGAGGACCGCAGGTCCGGAAGGGTGAGGGTGACTTAGTTGTCGCACCTCACTGACAAGCCAGACACTCGTCATAGTCCTTCGATTCGACCTGAATCTCGCGCAGGTCGATCGTGTTGTCGGCCTCCACGCCCCCGGCGAAGCCGGCGCGCTGGATGCTCTTCGAGCGGAGATAATAGAGCGACTTGATGCCCAGCTCCCATGCGCGGAAGTGAAGCATCAGCAGGTCCCATTTCTCCACGTCCGCCGGGATGAACAGGTTCAGCGAGGCCGACTGGTCGATATAGGGCGTACGGTCGGCGGCGAGCTCGATCAGCCAGCGCTGGTCGATCTCGAAGCTGGTCTTGAAGCAGTCCTTCTCTTCCTGGGTGAGGAAGTCGAGATGCTGGACGCTGCCGCCCTGCTCGAGGATCGAATTCCACACCGCATCCGAATTCTTCGACTTCTCGATCAGCAGCTTTTCCAGATACGGATTGCGGATCGACCAGGAGCCGCTGAGCGTCTTGTGGGTATAGACGTTCGCCGGGATCGGCTCGATGCAGGCGCTGGTGCCGCCGCAGATGATGCTGATCGACGCGGTCGGCGCGATCGCCATCTTGCAGCTGAACCGTTCCATCACGCCCATGTCGGCCGCGTCGGGGCAGGGGCCGCGCTCGATCGCGAGCTGCATCGAGGCCTCGTCCACCTGGCCCTTGATGTGCTTGAACATCTTCAGGTTCCAGCTCTTGGCCATCGCGCCTTCGAAGGCGAGGCCGCGGGCCTGGAGGAAGCTGTGGAAGCCCATCACGCCGAGGCCGACCGAACGCTCGCGCATCGCCGAATAGGCGGCATGCTCCATGCCGGGCTCGGCGCGGTCGATGAAATCCTGCAGGACATTGTCGAGGAACCGCATCACGTCCTCGATGAAACCCTTCTCGCCCTTCCACTGATCCCAGGTCTCGAAGTTGAGCGAGGAGAGGCAGCAGACCGCGGTGCGATCGTTGCCGAGATGGTCCTTGCCGGTCGGCAGCGTGATTTCCGAACACAGGTTCGAGGTCGAGACCTTGAGGCCGAGATCGCGGTGATGCTTGGGCATCGCCTTGTTCACATGATCGGCGAAGATGATGTACGGCTCGCCCGTTGCGAGACGGGTCTCGACCAGCTTCTGGAACAGCGCGCGCGCATCCACCGTGCCGCGGACCGACCCGTCCTTCGGGCTGGTCAGGTTCCATTCGGTGCCCTCGCGCACGGCTTCCATGAAGGCGTCGGGGATCAGCACGCCATGGTGCAGGTTCAGCGCCTTGCGGTTGAAGTCGCCCGAGGGTTTGCGGATCTCGAGGAATTCCTCGATCTCGGGGTGCGAGATGTCGAGATAGCAGGCAGCCGAACCGCGGCGGAGCGAGCCTTGCGAGATCGCGAGCGTGAGCGAATCCATCACGCGCACGAACGGGATGATGCCGCTGGTCTTGCCGTTCAGGCCGACCGGCTCGCCGATGCCGCGGACATTGCCCCAATAGGTGCCGATGCCGCCACCGCGCGAGGCGAGCCAGACATTCTCGTTCCAGGTGTCGACGATGCCGTTCAGGCTGTCGGGCACCGAGTTGAGGAAGCAGGAGATGGGAAGGCCGCGCCCGGTGCCGCCGTTCGACAGCACGGGCGTCGCGGGCATGAACCACAGGCGCGAGATATAGTCATAGATGCGCTGCGCATGCGCGGCATCGTCGGCATAGGCCGAGGCGACGCGGACGAACAGGTCCTGGTAGCGCTCGCCCGGGAGCAGATAGCGGTCGTTCAGCGTGTCCTTGCCGAAATCGGTGAGCAGCGCGTCGCGCGAATGATCGACCTCGACCGGATAGAGCTGCTGCTTCACTTCCTTCGAATCGCCGCGGGTCGCCAGCTTGCGCTTGGCGCCGCCATTCTTGCTGGAGGTGTCGACGGGCGCGCTCGTGGCGGCTTCGATCGTGTCGGTGGCCATGTTTACGCTCGCCTCCTGGGTATCTCTGAAATCCATCGCTCTGCCCCTGCTTTTCCATCAAACATACACGACTGGTTTGCCTTGGCATTTGCCCTTGGCGTTCCCGGTCCGTTCGAATCGGGGGCGAACCCCCATGATACCATTTCGAGGGCGCCCAAGCAGAACGAATTATGCCGTGCCCGCACCACAAGGTGCAGGGTGGAAGCATGCCGCAATATGGGGTCGCGGTTGTCGTTCTACCAGTTCTTGGGTTCGCCCCCGAACTCAACCCCAACAGATTGTGCCCATTCCGGCGGGGACGCAAGACAGTAAATGACAGTTAGGAGACTCGGTTCGTCGCTAATTTGAGTCGGTTCATGGCATCGACGAAACGGTGCAGCGCAGCGACGCGTGGAGTTCTGCGGGGTTTGCGAAAGGCAAGAGAACGAACGCGGAACATGACTAAATTTTCACAATGGGCCGGGTGCGGCCATCGGCAGGGTGACGATCGCGCGCAGCCCACCGCCCGGTGCCCCCTCCAGCGCCAGGGCGCCGCCATGGAGTTCCGCCAGCTCGCGCACGATGGAGAGGCCGAAGCCATGGCCGTCGCCGCTTTCGTCGAGTCGGCGGCCCGGGCGCAGCGCCTCGGCGCGGTCCCCGGCGGCGATGCCGGGGCCGTCATCCTCGATGGCGATTCGGGCTCGGCCCGAGGGGTCGGTGTCGGCCGTCAGCATGATTCGGGTGGCGGCCCAGCGCCAGGCATTGTCGAGCAGGTTGCCGAGCAGCTCGTCCAGGTCCTGCGGGTCGACCGCCAGAGCGAGGCCCGGCGGCACGGCGCGGGTGAAGGCGATGGCGCGGTCAGCATGGATCCGGGCGAGCGCCCCGGCGACTCCGTCGACCGCCGGTTCGAGTGCGGTGCGCCGCCGCGCCGCGCCGCCCGACGCATCGGCGCGGGCGCGGCCGAGATGGTGGCGGATCGAGCGGTCGATCCGCGCGACCTCGGCCGCCAGCGCGCCGTCCGGGTCGCGGCCCTGCTCGTCCAGGCGCAGCGCGAGCGCGGCGAGCGGCGTCTTCAGGCCGTGCGCGAGGTTGGCGACGTGGCCACGGGCATTGGCGAGCGCGGCTGCATTCTCGGCGAGCAGGGCGTTGAGTTCGTCGGCAAGCGGTTGGAGTTCGCTCGGCTGGTCGTCCGGAACCCGGGTCGCGGCGCCGGCGCGAACCGCGCCGATCGAGTCGCGCAGCCGGCGGAGCGGGTACAGGCCGATGCGGAGCTGGATCAGGGTCGCCGCGCCGAGCGCCAGGCCGAGCAGGGCGAGCGAGCCGAGCAACGGCGTCATGGCGGCGCGGATCGGCCGCTCGACGATCGCGGCGGGCGCGACGGCGGTGATCGTCACCGGGCCGGCCGCGGTCGGCACCGACAGGCGGCGGCCGTGATACAGATGGCTGCCGATGCGGCCGTCGAACGGATAAGAGGCCGCGTCCTTGTCGCCGTCCCGGTCGCGATCGCCCGCGCGATGATGCGGGCGCTCGCGCGGCGGCCGGACGGCGGGGTCGGTCAGCGCGGCGATCTCGACCTTGGGCAGCGATCCGATCACGAAGCCGTCCTGCCGTTCGATCCACCAGCCGCCGCCGCGCCCCCGGCGATCGGCCGGCAGGACGACGATGCGGCTGCGGTCGATGCCGCCATCCGGCCGCACCGCCGCCGCCAGTACCGCGATCTGCGCGTCGAGGCGCTGGTCGAGGCCCTGGATGACGAAGCGTTCGAGCACCGCGCCGATGGCCAGCGCGGCGAAGGCGAGCGCGGCGACTGTCGCCAGCGCGGCCAGGGCGGCGAGCCGGCCGAACAGCGATCGCGGCACCAGCCTCATGGCAACGCCTCGGTCAGGCGATAGCCCCGGCCGCGCACCGTCTCGATCAGGTCGCGGCCGATCTTGCGCCGCAACCGGCCGACGATCACCTCGAGCGAGTTGGAATCGGGATCGGCATCGCTCTCATAGGCATGCTCGAGCAGGTCGAGCCGGTCGATCACCGTTTCCTTGCGCAGCATCAGCGCCGAGAGGATTCGCCATTCCAGCGCGGTGAGCTTCAAGGGCAGGCGGTCGAGTTCGAACTGGCCGGTCTGCGCATCGAAGCTCAGCGGCCCGCAGGCGATCAATGTGGCGGAATGGCCGGCGGCGCGGCGGATCAGCGCACGCAGGCGCATCACCAGTTCCTCGACCCGGAACGGCTTGGTCAGATAATCGTCGGCTCCGGCGCGGAACCCCTCGACCTTGTCGGACCAGCCGTCGCGCGCGGTGAGGATCAGCACGGGCAGGCCGCGCCCGGCGGCGCGCCATTCCTGCAGCACCGCGATGCCCGGCTTCACCGGCAGGCCGAGGTCGAGCACGGCGGCGTCATAGATGCCGGTATCGCCGAGATGCGCGCCGTCCTCGCCATTGGCGGCGATGTCGACCGCGAAATTCTCCGCGCGCAGTGCCCGGGCGATGCCGTCGGCGAGCGCCGAATCGTCCTCGACCAGCAAGATGCGCATTCGGGCTCCTTTCCGTCACCGCGCTAGGCCCGGCCCTTAAACCGAAACTGAACGGGGAGGTTCAGCGGGGCGTTGGGCTCCATCGCTATCACGGCTTCATCCTGAACCCATGGAGTGAAACCGAATGACTGAAGAAATCGCCGTGAAACCGGCTCGCAGGCCGACCCTTCGCACCACGCTTGCCGCCATCGCCCTGCTCGGCGCCGGCGGCGCGGTTGGCGCGACCGCCGCGCGGATGGCGGGGCCCTCGATCGAGGTGGCCCCGCTCAACCCGGTCGCGATCGCCTCGCTCAAGGCCGGGGAGGGCCTGGTCACCGTGCGCGGCAAGGTGGGGGAGGTTTACGGATCGAACTTCATCCTGGCCGATGCGAGCGGCCGTACCATGGTGGAAGGCGGGCCGCGGTCCGACGGGCTGATTGCGGCCGGAAGTTCGGTGACGGTGCAGGGCTGGAACCGCAGCGGCGTGCTGCGCGCGTCCTTCCTGGTCGGCGCTGATGGCAAGGTGACGCCGCTCGGGCGGATGGGCCATGGGCGTGGAGGACATGGTGGGCGTCATGGCGGGCCGGACGGTCCCGGTTGGGACGATCGCGATGGGCCGCTCCCGCCCGAGGCTGACGGTCCCCTGCCGCCGCCGTCCGCTCCGGTTCCACCGGCACCTGTCGGCAACAGCGCCGGACAATAACCCCACGCCTCCTCCGTCATGCCGGACTGGTTCCGGCATCCACCGTTCCACGAGCCTGAAGGCCGATGAACTTGCGGCGCGGTGGACCCCGGAACAAGTCCGGGGTGACGGGGTAGAGGGCAGGGTAAAGAACCTATGCCCCCTTGATCGCCTCATAGGCCGCCTGCAGCCGCATCGCGACGCTGGGGCGGCCGGTCGGTGGCGTGCCGAGATGCACGGTGCGCAGCTCGTCCATGAAATCCACCCACATCTCCGGTCCACCTTCCTCGAGCAATTGCGCCCGGATCGCGAGATCGGGGGTGACCGGCAGATGCCGCCGGCCCCAGGCGCCGAGCTGCGCCATCAGCGGCACGAGCTGGATGGCCGGCTCGGTCAGGCTGTAGAAATGCTTCTGCTTGTGGCTGGGATCGTCCGTGATGGCGAGGAAGCCCGCCGCGACCAGCTTCTTCAACCGGTCGGCCAGGATGTTCGAGGCGATCCGCTCCTCCGACGCGCCCAGCAATTCCCGGAAATGGCGGCGATTGCCGAACATGATGTCGCGGATGATAATCAGGCTCCAGCGATCGCCCAGCGCCTGGATAGTGAGGTTGATCGGACAGCCCGATCGCGGGTCTTCGATATGGATCGTCATGACTGGTTGCAATGTAGAACTGGTTTGATAAAAGGCAACCGGTTTTGATTCGCAAGCAGTATGGAGAGGGCGATGACCAGGGTTCGCGTCAATGCGTATTCGATATCGGTGGACGGGTTCGGGGCGGGTCCCGACCAGGACCTGGCCCATCCAACGGGGGTGGGCGGCGACGATCTCCACCGGTGGCTGGTCGCGACGAAGACGTTTCTGGCGATGATCGGCGAGGAGGGCGGATCGTCGGGCGTCGATGAATCCTATGCTGCCCGCTCGATGGCGGGAGTGGGCGCCTGGATCATGGGCCGCAACATGTTCGGCCCCATCCGCGGCGAATGGCCGGACGAGGAATGGCGGGGCTGGTGGGGCGATACGCCGCCTTATCACTGCCCGGTGTTCGTCCTGACTCACCATGCCCGCGCGCCGATCGAGATGAAGGGCGGCACCGTCTTCCATTTCGTCACCGGCGGGGCCGAGGAGGCGTTGCGGCTGGCGCGCGAGGCGGCGGGCGACCGCGATATCCGAATCGGCGGCGGCGCCGCGACGATCCGGGAATATCTGACCATGAGGGCGATCGACGAGGCGCATCTGGCGATCTCGCCGGTGGTGCTGGGCAAGGGCGAGGCGCTGTTCGCGGGGCTCGATCTGCCGGCGCTCGGCTATAATGTGAGCGAGCAGGCGCCGGGCGAGAAGGCCACGCATATCGTGCTGACACGGCAATAAGGAGAGACCGACATGACGCTGAAGCTCTACGCCCACCCGCTGTCGTCCTATTGCCACAAGGCGCTGGTCGCGCTGTACGAGAACCATATCCCCTTCGAGTACAAGATGCTCGACGGAAGCGAGCCCGTGGCAAGCGAATTCGCCGCCCTATGGCCGATGAAGCGCTTCCCCTTGCTCACAGATGGCGAGAGGATCGTACCGGAAGCCAGTGTGATCATCGAATATCTCGGCGTCCATCATCCCGGGCCGGTCACGCTGATCCCCGACGATCCCGATGCGGCGATCGAGGTGCGGATGCTCGACCGTTTCTTCGACAATTATGTGATGAACAGTCAAAGCCGGGTGGTGTTCGACTTCATCCGCCCTGACGGCAATCACGATCCCTATGGCGTTGCCGAAGCGAAGGCGATGCTGGACAATGCCTATGCGGTGCTTGATCGCTGGATGGAAAGCCGCGAATGGGCCGCAGGCGGCGCCTTCAGCATGGCCGACTGCGCGGCGGCACCCGCCCTGCTCTATGCCGACTGGACCCATCCGATCCCGCAGGAATATGCCAATGTCTGGGCGTACCGGACGCGGCTGCTGGCGCGGCCTTCCTATGCCCGGGCGCTGGATGAGGCGCGGCCGTACCGGCACATGTTCCCGCTCGGCGCGCCGACCGATCGGGATTGAGGCATAGCCGTCAGGCCGAGCGCTTCTGCTGCGGGGTTTGTGCAGACGAAGTCTGCGGATTCAGCCGCTCCATGTTGAAATGCTGGGCGAATTCCAGCCCGGCCTTGCCGTCCGCGGCCCAGCGGATCCTGGCGGGGAACATCTGCTCCTCGAGCAGTTCGATCATGATCTCCAGCCCGATCGCATCCTGGTCGACATCGATGCCGTCGATCATCGCGCCGGTCGAGGACATGTTGCGGATGCGGATCTCGCCCTGGACGTCGCCTGCGGTGATCCGCGCGTTGCGGATCATCGAATGGCGCGGCGCGCGGCTGACGCGGTAACCCGTGGCGGTCGCCATGCCGCCGGCCGCGGCAAGCTGCTTCAACACCTCGGGGGCACGCGCCGGCTTGCCATAGACATAGCCCTGGATATGGCTGCAGCCGAGATCGCGGATGAGCTGGATCTCGTCCTGCGCCTCGACGCCTTCCGCGGTCGTCTCCATGCCCAGCGTGTCGGCCAGCGTCACGATCGCCTTGATGATCGCCGCGTTGCGGTTGCCGGCGATGGCGGCGCCCCGCACGAAGCTCTGGTCGATCTTGATCTTGTCGAACGGCGCCTTCTTCAGATATCCGAGCGATGAATAGCCGGTGCCGAAATCGTCGAGCGCCAGGCGCACGCCGATGCCCTTCAGCATCTTGAACATCTGTTCCGACGAGGCGGTTTCGTCGAGGAACACGCCTTCGGTAATCTCGAGCTCGAGCCGCGCCGGGGCGATGCCCGACTTCGCCAGCGCGCTGGTGACCACGGCCGGCAGCGCGGGGTTGGCGAACTGGATCGGCGAGACGTTGACCGCGACCCGGATGTCCTTGGGCCAGGTCGCGGCTTCCGTGCAGGCGGTACGCAGCACCCATTCGCCGATCGACTCGATCAGTCCGCAATCCTCCGCGACCGGCACGAATTCGGCGGGCGAGACGGCGCCGCGGGTCGGGTGATCCCAGCGGATCAGCGCCTCGTATCCGACGATCCGTTCGGTCTTGGTGCTGACCACCGGCTGATAGGCGACATAGAATTGATCCTGCGCCAGCGCGTTGCGCAGATCGTCCTCGAGCTGTTTGCGGCTCTGCGCGCCGACCAGCAGCTCCTCGCGGAAGAAGCGGTGGATGCCGCGGCCATCGGCCTTGGCGGCGTAGAGCGCGAGATCGGCATTGCGGATCAGCGTCTCGGCGTCGCGGCCGTCCTCCGGCGCGATCGAAACGCCGATCGAGCAGCCGATGGTGACCGAGGAACCGTCGATGAAATAGGGCTGGGACAGCGAGGCGATGATCGATCGCGCCAGCTCGGCCAGCCGCTCGCGATTGGCTTCGCCCGGCAGCACGACCTGGAACTCGTCGCCGCCCAGGCGGCCGACCAGGCCGGCCTCGCCGACCGAGCGCTGGAGCCGCTGGCCCACCTGCTTGAGCAAGGCGTCGCCCGATTGATGCCCCATCGTGTCGTTGACCGCCTTGAAGCGGTCGAGATCGAGCAGCAGCAGGGCAGTCGCGCGATAGGTGCCGCTCGGCTGGTTGAGCATCTGGTCGAGCGACAGGCGCATGCGTTGGCGGTTGGCCAGGCCGGTCAGCCCGTCGAACAAGGCGAGGCGGGTGATCTCGGCATCGGCGCGGCGCCGTTCGGTCAGGTCGCTGCCGCTGCCGATGAAACCCTGGAAGCGGCCGAGCTCGTCGACGGTCGGCCGGCCCGAGATCGACCACCAGCGCTCCAGCTTGCCCGTGCTGGCCGGCCGGACCGAATAGTTGGAAAAGGCGGTGCGCGACGACAGATGGAAACCGAGCGTGCGCTCCGTCTCGGGCGAAGCGCTGTCCATCCGGAACAGGGCAGTCAGCATCTCGCCAATCGCCGGCGCATTCTCGGAATCCAGTTCCTGCGCCACTTTTGCCGACAAATAGGTCACGCGGCCATGGCGGTCGGTCTGCCAGAACCAGCCGGTGGTATGGCCTTCATATTCCCGTACCAGCCGCGAGGCCATCTTGCCCTGCGCCTCGGCCGCGCCGCGATTGCCGGCGGCCGACCGGTCCAGGCGGGCGAGGCGATAGGTGGCGATCGACAGACAGACGAGGAAGGCGAAGGCGACGCCGCTCGCCATGCCGAAACCGGACTGCATGGTGATCGTGGCGACCAGAGCGGCGGCGAAGCCGATCGTCGCGGCGCGCACCGGATGGAGCACGACGACCAGGATGACGATCGTCGCGAAGATCGCGACGAAGCTGGCGAGCTGGCTGGTGCCGGCCGGGAATTTCGCGCTGATGCCGAGCAGCGAGAAGAGCAGCACGGCGATCGCGGCGCCGATCAGCGTCATCGCGCGGATATGGGCATGCGGCGATGACTGGGCCAGGGCGGGAATCTTGAGCAGCGCCAGCGCGAAGACGCCGAGCCCGACGCCGATCGCGCCGCGCAGCTCGATGTCCCGCAACAGGTCGAGACGGTCGAGCTGGAAGGCGCCGTACCAGAGCATGGCCGGCGCGGCGATGAGCGCCACCAGCGCGAACAGCCAGGTGGCGGCGAGCTGATCGACCTGGGCGCGTAGCGTGTCGAGATGGGTGTCGCACGCCTCGGCGGCAGGGGCGAGATCGTCGCGGAACGCCCCAGCAGCCGAGGTCAGGGCACGAAAAGGGCGAAACGAGGCGGACATCCATTCTGGCTCTAACGGAAGAATCTTGCCAAATTCCTGCTGCGAGCCGGGGGCGGAATCGCCGCCGCCCCTTGGCCCGACGGGGCTCCGGGCATAAGGCAGCGCGCGACTCATCTCACGCCACGGAACCGACATGACCACCATCATCCGCGAAGCCGATCTGATCGAGAGCGTGGCCGACGCGCTGCAGTTCATCAGCTACTATCACCCGATGGATTATATCCGCGCGCTCGGTGTGGCGTATGAGGCGGAGCGGAGCCCGGCGGCCAAGGATGCGATCGCCCAGATCCTGACCAACAGCCGCATGTGCGCAGAGGGGCACCGGCCGATCTGCCAGGACACCGGCATCGTCACCGTCTTCGTGAAATGGGGCCAGGATTGCCGGCTGGAGAGCGAGAAGAGCCTGCAGGACGTGATCGATGAGGGCGTGCGCCGCGCCTATCTCCATCCAGAGAACAAGTTGCGCGCCTCGATCCTCGCCGACCCCGCCTTCACCCGCCGCAACACGAAGGACAATACGCCGAGCGTGCTGCATGTGGAGATGGTACCCGGCAGCACGGTTTCGGTCGATGTCGCGGCCAAGGGCGGCGGGTCCGAGAACAAATCGAAGTTCAAGATGATGAACCCGAGCGATTCGATCCTCGACTGGGTGCTCGAGATGATTCCCCAGATGGGCGCCGGCTGGTGCCCGCCCGGCATGCTCGGTATCGGCATCGGCGGTACCGCGGAAAAGGCCATGCTGCTCGCCAAGGAAAGCCTGATGGGGCCGATCGACATGGCGCAGCTCAAGCAGCGCGGCCCGCGCAACGATATCGAGACTCTGCGCATCCAGATTTTCGACGCGGTCAACGCGCTGGGCATCGGCGCGCAGGGGCTGGGCGGGCTTTCGACCATCCTCGACGTGAAGATATTCGACTGGCCGACTCATGCCGCCTCCAAGCCGGTGGCGATGATCCCGAACTGCGCTGCGACCCGCCACGCGCATTTCACGCTCGACGGCTCGGGCCCGGCCTATCTCGAAGCGCCGAAGCTCGACGAATGGCCCGATGTCGACTGGAAGCCGGATCAGGCGGCGATCCGGGTCGATCTCGATAATCTGACCCCCGAGGTCGTGCAGAGCTGGAAGCATGGCGACCGGCTGCTGCTCAACGGCAAGATGCTCACCGGCCGCGACGCTGCGCACAAGCGGATCAAGGACATGCTCGATGCGGGCGAGCCGCTCCCGGTCGAGTTCAAGGGCCGGGTGATCTATTATGTCGGCCCGGTCGATCCGGTCGGCGAGGAAGTGGTCGGCCCGGCCGGCCCCACCACCGCCACGCGCATGGACAAATTCACCCGCATGATGCTCGAACAGGGCCTGCTCGCCATGGTCGGCAAGGCCGAGCGCGGCCCGGCGGCGACCGAGGCGATCCGTGACCACAAGAGCGCTTACATGATGGCGGTCGGTGGCGCCGCCTATCTCGTCGCGCGGGCGATCAAGGGATCGAAGGTGGTCGGCTTCGAGGATCTCGGGATGGAGGCGATCTATGAATTCGAGGTCAGCGATTTCCCGGTGACGGTCGCGGTCGACAGCGAAGGGCAGAATGTCCACCAGTTGGCGCCGCTCGTCTGGCGCGAGAAGATCGCGCGGGAGAAATTGCTGGAAGGCGTCTGACCCATGGCCCGCATCGTCCTTCAGTCTCCGCTCAGCCCGGCCGCGATCGCGACCAAGCTGAAGGAGGTGCTGGGCGATCGGACCGCCAGGCCCGTCAAGGGTGTGACGGGCAACGGCACGGAACAGGATATGACGCTGTTCTATTTCCGGCCGAACATCCAGAACAGCTTCCAGACCAGCCTGACCGCGACGATGGAGCCGGCCGGCGGCGGTACCCGGATCAAGGGCAAGATCGGCACCCCGGCCAGCGCACGAGTCTTCATGGGCTGCTGGTTCGGCTTCCTGACATTGTTCCTGGCGCTCGCCGGCGGCGGGACGATCGCATCGGGCGCGCCGCTTGGGGCCATCGTGCCGTTCGTGGCGATCCCGCTCGTGATGATGGCATTCGGAGCGCTGCTGTGGCGGCTGGGCACCTGGACCGCGAAGCAGGACGAGGCGGCGATCCTGGCGTTCCTGGCGACGACGCTGGCGGCGCGACCGCTGTCCGGGGCGCAATAAGTGACGACCCTATGAGAATCGGGAGCTGACGATGGCGAGCGCGGACCGGAAAACGGGGAGCACCGGCGCGCTGATCGCCACCGTGCTCGGGTCGAGCGTCGCGATGATCGACGGGTCGGTGGTCAATGTCGCGCTACCGGCGATGGCGCGGAGCCTGGGCGCCGACAGCAGCGGCATTCAGTGGATCGTCAACGGCTTCATGCTGCCCTTGTCGGCGCTGGTGCTGATCGGCGGGGCGCTGGCCGACGGGGTCGGGCGCAAACGCACCTTCCTCTGGGGGCTGCTGGCCTTTGCCGTCACCACGCTCGGCTGCATGGCCGCGCCGACCCTGGGCTGGCTGATCGCCGCGCGGATCGGGCAGGGCGTCGGCGCGGCGCTGCTGGTGCCGGCCAGCCTCGCGATCCTCGGCGCCGATTTCGAGGGCGAAGCGCGGGCCAAGGCGATCGGCACCTGGGCGGCTGCCGGTGCGATCGGCGCCGCGATCGGGCCGGTGCTGGGCGGGTGGCTGGTCGACCATGTCGGCTGGCGATCGATCTTCGCGCTGATCCTGCCGATCGCGGCGGCGGCGTTCGTGATGGGCTGGCGCTATGTCCCGGGCGGGCATGACGAGGATGCGACACCGCCCGACTGGTATGGCGCGGCGCTGGCGACGGTCGGGCTCGGCCTGCTGGTCTGGGGCCTGACCCTGATGACCGCGCACGACCGCGGCACCGGCGCCGCGATGATCGGCGGCGGGACGATCGCACTGGTGGCGTTCGTCATGCTCGAGGCGCGGCTGGGGGACCGCGCGATGGTGCCGCTCGCTTTGTTCGGCACGCGGACCTTCACCGGGCTGACCCTGCTGACCTTCCTGCTCTATGCCGCGCTGGCGGGGTCGCTGTTGCTGCTGCCCTATCTGCTGATCGCGCGCGGCTGGAGCGCGGTGGCGGCGGGCACGACGATGCTGCCCCTGTCGCTGATCATGGGGCTCGGCTCACGCAGCGCCGGGGCGCTCGCGGCGAAGATCGGCGCCCGGCCGCTGCTGGCGATCGGGCCGATGGTGACGGGCGCCGGCTTCGCGCTGTTCGCGGCGATGCCGGGCGAGGGGATCGATTATGTGCGGCATGTGCTGCCCGGCATGCTGCTGATCGGGATCGGCATGACCATTGCCGTCGCGCCGCTGACCACCACGGTGATGGCGGCGGTCGACCACCGCCACACCGGCGCCGCCTCCGGCGTCAACAACGCGACCGCGCGAGTCGGCGGCATGATCGCGGTGGCGCTGATCGGGCTGGTGCTGACGGACGATGGGCGCGGCGTCTCGCTCGGCGCCTTCCACGGCGCGGCGATCGTGGCGGCGGTGATGGCGGTGGGGGCCGGGCTGTGCGGGTGGCTGTTGGTACGGGTCAGGACGTCCTAGGGCCGCGTACGCCAGAGCAGCCACGTGGGAGGAACCGCCAGGATGATGGCGACGGTGGCGAAGAACACGGTGGTCAATTCGTCCCGTTGCAACACGATGGTGTCGCCCGCCGTCCATTTGACGATCAGGTAGCAGATAAAGAGGAACGCCAGGCCAGCCTTCTGGCCTAATCTCGATGTCAGCTCGTTTTCGGGCGCCGCCAGGTCCTTGGCCGCTGCGTCGGACCGGCCATGAGACCGTGCCATGCCGTTTTGCAGGAACGCTATGATGACGGCGAACGTAGCGACCTGGCTTGCAAGGCTGTCGCTGCCTCTGATCAGAAGCAGGACCGAGGCGACGATGCCGAAAAAGCTCACAGCCGCGAAAACATAAGCGACCGTCGGCCAGCGTTCCGCGGAGCCATTGAGCGTGTCGCCGGCTATGGCTCTGTCCCGCATCACTCACCCCCCGATCATGATCGCTTCATAGCGCGCCGGCCCAACCCGGGAAAGCCGCGTCTATTCGTCCTCGATCGGCCGGGTCGTCCAGCTGACATAGAGCGTCGGCACGATCAGGCACAGCAAGATCAGGTAGAAGGCGAGCATGCCCATCTCGACGATCAGGATCCACCGGTTCCAGCCTTGCAGCAACGCCAGCCCGGCCATCCCGATAAGCCCGAGGACCGCGACGCCGGTCGCGCTGGTCATCGCGGCGAAATAGGCATCGCGGCGCAGCGCGCGGTCGCGCTCGTCGACGCCCCGCGTGGTGCCCCATGGTTTGACCGGCCCGAACCAGGTCAGGATCAACGCGATGCCTTCGCCGACCCACAGCAGCGCCGTGCCGAGGAAGATCCGATCGGGCAAAACGATCGTCAGTCCGAACCCGATCGTGGCGAGGGCCAGCGCGGTCATCGACGGCCAGCGCAGGTGGCGACGGTGCTGCTGGTCCTGCGCCAGCTTGCTGGTCAGTCGCGGGATGCCGGTCAGCTCGGCCAGGTCGTCCATCCGTGCGGCGAAACTCTTTTCGGTACGATACCCCATGCGCGTCACTCCGCGGCGTTGGCGCGGCGCAGGGCGACCGCGACCGACTGGAAAGGCTGGAAGGAAAAGAGATGCTCGACCGCCACGTCGAAATAGGCGGCGATCTTCATCGCGAGTTCGAGGCTCGGCTTGTAGTCGCCGCGCTCCAGATACCCGATCGTCTGCGGATTGACCCCGACGGCATCGGCCAGCTCGCGGCGTGAGGTGCCGCGCTCAGCCCGAAAGACGGCGATTCGATTATGAATATCCATTGATATGTTGTGTAAACACAACGAAGCGTCGTCGCAATAGATATATGGTACGCCGCTCGGGCCAATTCCCACAAGAGGGCAAGAGGCGCTTGCGGCGCCACACTCCTTGTGGAACGGGCGGGTGCGATGACATCCTTTCGATACGGACTGTGGCGCGCCGCGCGCTGGTTGCTGACCGCCCTGCTGTTCGCCGTCGTCGCGATATGCCTCGCCTTCACCATCGTCCCGCATTTCCTCGACCGCATCTATTATCGCGGCCCGGTCACCAGCCATTTCGACGGCCAGCGCTTCTTCAACCCGGACGGGGACGAGGACACGGTCCGCGTGCCGGCGGGCGGCAGTCGGGCTGGGTTCTTCGCGCGTTATCTGACCGGCAGCGACGGCCGCCCAGCCTGGCCCGAGCATGTCGCCGTCCGCCGCTCGGCCATTCCGGCGCGAGTCCAGGGCGAGGCGATGACCGTGACCTGGATCGGCCATGCGACGGTGCTGATCCAGACTCAGGGCCTCAACATCCTGACCGATCCGATCTGGGCCGAGCGATCCGGGCCGCTGGGCATCGGGCCGAAGCGGGTCGCGGCACCGGGCATCGCCTTTGACGATCTGCCGAAGATCGATCTGATCCTGGTCAGCCACAACCATTATGATCATCTCGACCTGGCGTCTCTGAAACGCCTGTGGAATCGCGATCATCCACGCATCGTCACCGCGCTCGGCAACGACAGCGTCATGCTCCAGGCCGGCGTGCCGTCGATCGCGCGCGACTGGGGCGGGCGGGTCGCGGTGAAGCCGGGCGTCGAGGTGGTCGTGACCCGCAACCATCATTGGGACAGCCGCTGGTTCACCGATCGCAACCGCGCGCTCTGGTCGAGCTTCGTCATCCGGCTGCCGGGCGGCAACGTCTTCTTCGCTGGGGATACCGGGGCGGGCGATCTGCGCTGGCCGGACGAGGCGCGGGCACTCGGGCCGGTACGGCTGGCGCTGATCCCGATCGGGGCGTTCCGGTTCGAGGCGGGGCAGATGGACTCGGGCAGCCATATCGGGCCGATCGAGGCGGTCGAGGTCTATCGGCGGCTCGGCGCGCCCACCGGAATCGGCATTCATTGGGGGACCTTCCGGCTTTCCTATGAGGGTTATGACACGCCGCCCCGGCTGCTGGCCGCGGCGGAGAAATGCGCCGGGCTGAGCGGGTTCGGGACGGTGGCGCTCGGCCAGCCGATACCGGTCGCGCCCTATGGGCCGCCAACCCCGCGGGCCGCGGTCCCCCGCGCGGACATGGAGCGCTGCCTCGATACGGCGGCGGTGCGTGCGCTCCGCTAACGTCGCCGGCGCGACTGTCCCGATCGCGAACAACCGAAACGGATGGGCTTGGGCGCGACGCGCGGCGGTGATATGCAGCCGGCACCGGGGGAGTAAAAACATTGACCGAGCGGGTCGCGCTGCGCGGATATGACACGACATTGGATCGCGCCGGGCTGTCGCTTGGCGCGGGCGGCCTGATGGGCGGCACTTTCGCGAGCATCCTGGTCGCGATCGGCGGGCCGCCGTCGCCGCTCGGGATCGCCGTCGGATTCGTCGTCGGTATGGTGATCACCGCGATGACAGTGGCGGCGGTCGCTGGCCCCCTGTGGCTCGTCGCGCATGCCGCCAACCGGCGCGGTCCGGGCACCGCCGCTTTGGTCGGCGCCATTTCCGGCTTTGCGCTGTTCCTCGGCGGCCAGACCTATGGCTTCGGCCTGTTCGCCATGCCGCCGACCGATTCGCGCACCTTGATGTTCCGCTGGATCAGCGCGATCGCGACCAGCATCATCCTGGCGGGCATGTCGGCCGCGATCGGGCTGGTGATGTGGCGGGTGGCGTACCGGCGGATCTACTGACGATCCGGGCTCAGGCCCTGCCGACCCGGAACGCGCGGGGCTTGTTGACGTAACCCCTCATCTCGCTCTCCTGCCTTCGCTATTCCGCGCAGTCGCCGACTCGCTTGCCCGCCATGGTCATCCGCATCTTCATCGAGGAAGGCGGGGCGGTGCCGGGGCTCGGCAGCTTCATCGTCATCTCGACGACCATGTCGATCGCGGTCGGCTTGACGGTGCCGTTCATCTTGCCGGTGGCCTCCATGCCGCCATTGCTGCAGATCGCCGTGCCCGCGATGCTGCCGGCGTTGGTCTGAATCCGTTCGAAGCGGCAGCCGCCTTTATCCTTCTGCACTGCCTTGGAGATATCCTCCTCGGCCTCTTCCTTGCTCATGCATTCGCGGCGCGTGTTGATCTGCGGCCCCGCCTTCATCCGCTCGGCAATGCCCGGAGAGGTGCCGTTCATTTCGAGCATCTCGACCTTGGTCACATATTCCCACTCGCCGGGGACGCGTGATGCCACCTTCACCGTCGCAGGTGCTGCCGGCGCGGCAGGCGTCGTGGTGTTGGCGGTGGTCGTCGTCGTGCTTGCGGCGTTCCCCGTCGGCGCTGGCTGGTTGCACGCGGCGAGCGACACCGCCGCGCCGGCGAGCAGGATATGGATACGCATCGACTATTCCTTCTGTCGGATCATTCGCACCGGTTCAGCACGGCCCGAGGCGCCGGCCGACCGTATGGGTCTTCGTCGTCATGCGCATCTTGCCCGTCATCACCGTCGTGCCGTTGATGTCGAGCGAGGTGGCCGTGTAACTCCCGTTCGATGTCACCGTCATGGCGCCGGTGCCGAAGGCGCAGTTCATCACGCCGGTCAGCCGCCCGCCGCTCGCATTGAAGCTGGTATAGCGGCACCTGCCCTTGCTGGCCTCGAGCACGGCGCGCGGGCCGTTGGCCGCCTGTTGCGGCGTGACGCAGGCGGTGGCGATCTGGGGCGGCTGGCCGCGCATCCCGGCGGCGACGCCCGGAGGCCCACCCTGCATCTGCACGTCGAGGATGGTGACGGCCGTCTGCCATTTGCCCGGCTGGATCGGCAGGCTGTCCGAGGCGGCCGAGAGGAGCAGAAGGGGTGCGGCGGCAAGGAACTTGTTCATCGCTCATACTCCGATGCGGAAGTGACACGCGACCGATCCCGTTCGTTGCGGGTTGGCGCCTTCCTCCCCATATTCGGTCACTATGGCAATCCAGATTCGCACCAGCCTTGCAGAGCCCGAGACGGGCGTCAGCTTCGTCCCTCACCGCCCCGCGCGGCCGCCCAAGGCGGAGGGCGGCAGGAAATTCAAGCTCGTTTCCGAATATACCCCGTCGGGCGACCAGCCGACCGCGATCGCCGAGCTGGTCGAACAGACCGAGGCGGGCGAGCGCGACCAGGTGCTGCTCGGGGTGACCGGATCGGGCAAGACCTTCACCATGGCCAAGGTGATCGAGGCAGTGCAGCGCCCGGCCCTGGTGCTCGCCCCGAACAAGATCCTCGCGGCGCAGCTCTATGGCGAGTTCAAGAGCTTCTTCCCCGAGAATGCGGTCGAATATTTCGTCAGCTACTACGATTATTACCAGCCAGAGGCCTATGTCCCCCGGTCCGACACGTACATCGAGAAGGAAAGCTCGGTGAACGAGTCGATCGACCGGATGCGGCATTCGGCGACGCGCGCGCTGCTCGAACGCGACGACGTGATCATCGTCGCTTCGGTCTCCTGCCTCTACGGTATCGGCTCGGTCGAGACCTACTCGGCGATGATCTTCGACCTGAAGAAGGGCCAGACGGTCGACCAGCGCGAGATCGTGCGCAAGCTCGTGTCGTTGCAATACAAGCGCAACGACGCCGCCTTTCAGCGCGGCAATTTCCGGGTGAAGGGCTCCAACCTGGAGATCTTCCCGTCGCATTATGAGGACACCGCCTGGCGCGTGTCCTTCTTCGGCGACGATATCGAGGAGATCGTCGAGTTCGATCCGCTGACCGGCAAGAAGGTCGCGAGCCTCGATTATGTCCGGGTTTATGCGAACAGCCATTACGTCACGCCGGGCCCGACCTTGAAACAGGCGATGGAGGCGATCAAGCACGAGCTGGCCGAGCGGCTGAAGGAGCTGGTGCCGGAAGGGAAATTGCTCGAGGCGCAGCGGCTCGAGCAGCGCACCAATTTCGATCTCGAGATGATCGCGGCGACGGGCAGCTGCGCGGGCATCGAGAACTACTCCCGCTTCCTCACCGGCCGCATGCCCGGCGAACCGCCGCCCACGTTGTTCGAATATCTGCCCGACAACGCCCTGCTGTTCGTCGACGAAAGCCATGTCACCATCGGCCAGATCAACGGCATGTCGCGCGGCGATCACCGCCGCAAACTAACGCTCGCCGAGTACGGCTTCCGCCTGCCCTCGGCGATCGACAACCGCCCGCTGCGCTTCAACGAATGGGAGGCGATGCGCCCCCAGACCACTTATGTCTCGGCCACGCCGGGCGGGTGGGAGATGGAGCAGACCGGCGGCGTCTTTGCCGAGCAGGTCATCCGCCCCACCGGGCTGATCGATCCGCCGATCGAGATCAAGCCGGTCGAGGAGCAGGTGCAGGACCTGATCGTCGAAGCGAAGAAGACGGCGGAGGCGGGCTATCGCACCCTGGTCACGACCTTGACCAAACGCATGGCCGAAGACCTGACCGAGTTCATGCATGAGGCGGGCATCAAGGTCCGCTACATGCACTCCGACGTCGAAACCCTGGAGCGCATCGAGCTGATCCGTGACCTGCGGCTCGGCGTCTATGACGTGCTGGTCGGCATCAACCTGCTGCGCGAGGGGCTCGATATCCCGGAATGCGGGCTGGTCGCGATCCTCGATGCCGACAAGGAAGGCTTTTTGCGCTCGGAGACCTCGCTGATCCAGACCATCGGCCGCGCCGCGCGCAACGTCGACGGCCGGGTGATCCTCTATGCCGATCGCATCACGGGCTCGATGGAGCGCGCGATGAACGAGACCGGGCGGCGCCGCGAAAAGCAGCTCGCCTATAATGAAGAGCACGGCATCACGCCCCAGACAATCCGCCGCAACATCGGCGACATCATCAAGGACGTAGCGAGCCGCGACCAGGTCACGATCGAGATCGACGAGGATCGGCCGCACATGGTCGGCCACAACCTGCGCGCGTACATCGAGGACCTCGAAAAGCAGATGCGCGCCGCCGCGGCCGATCTGGAGTTCGAGACGGCCGGCCGCCTGCGCGACGAGATCCGTTCGCTGGAAGCGGAAGAACTCGGCCTCCCCGCCGAGGAGCGACGCGCGCCGGTGATGGGTCGCGCCAACGAAGGCAAGCCCGGCACCCGCAAGACGCGCTACGGCAAGAGCCAGAAGATGCGGATGGGCGGCGGGCGGCGTTGAGGCTTCGCGCCGACTAGCGGCGGGTTTCGAGAAGAGCTGCCATTCGAGGGAGTCTCGGCGGATAGGCGGCTACGCGCCCCAAAGGCGGTCATCCAGCCGCCCCTAAGCTGATTCCAAAAGCGGACATTCGTTCACGTAGCGGCGTTCGGCACCAATGGTGGAAAGCGGTCTGGCCGCTTTGCGGTACCGGTAAATCGATTTCGGCCGCTCGTTCATGGAGCGGTCAGAGCGACGAACGCCTTATTCATCTGGAGGGATCCCGATCGTTGCCTAGACTTTGCTGCGGCTAGCCGACTGCTTTAGCGCTGCGCTTGGACAATCCTTGCCAAGGGCGCCCCTAACTTAAATCCGCTCGCCAAACCGCCATATGAGATGACGTGGATTACGACAGTTGCTCCAAGGGACGTCATGACCCAAGAAGAGGCAATGGGGGAAGATACCGCAATCGAAGCGTTCATCGCGCAGTGGCGCGATACCGGCGGGTCCGAGCTGGCCAATACGCAAAGCTTCATCAATGGCCTATGCGCGCTGATCGGCGTCGCGCCGCCTGATGGCAGCCGCACCGACGACGCACACAACGACTATGTGTTCGAACGCCGCGTCTTCCAGGACAATGGCGACGGCACGTCCAGCTTTGGCCGGCTCGATGCCTATAAGCGCGGCGCCTTCATCCTTGAGGCCAAGCAGGGCAGCGATGCCGACCGTGCCGCGGCGACGCGCGGCGAAGACGATCTCGACTTTTTCGGCCAGACCGCCACCGCACGCATGAAGCGCGGCACCGCGCGGCGCGGCACGCCCGGCTGGGCAAAGGCGATGGTGCAGGCCAAGGGACAGGCCGAACGTTATGCCAAGGCGCTGCCGATCGATCATGGCTGGCCGCCGTTCCTGCTGATCGCCGATATCGGTTATTGCATTGAGGTCTATGCCGACTTCAGCGGCACGGGAAAGGCCTATGCCCAGTTCCCCGATCGCTCGCGCTACCGGATCATGCTCGACGACTTGCGCGACGCGGACGTGCGCAAGCGGCTGGCGGCGATCTGGACCGATCCTAAGGCGCTCGATCCGTCGACCGAGGCGGCGCGCGTCACCCGCCAGATCGCCGACCTGCTCGCCACCGTATCGCGCCGGCTGGAAGCGCGCGGCCATTCGGCGGATGCGGTCAGCGGCTTCCTGATGCGCGTTTTGTTCACGATGTTCGCCGAGGATACCGGCGTGCTGCTGCCGCGCGACAGCTTCAAGACCTTGCTGCGCGGCCAGCTCGATCATCCCGAGCATCTCCACCATCAGCTCTCCGCACTGTGGCGCGCGATGGACAAGGGCGATTTCGCCGCCGGGCTTGGCATACCGGTCAAGCGCTTTAACGGCTATCTGTTCAAGGACACCGCCGCGATCCCGCTCGAACTCGACGAGCTGAAGGTGCTGATCGAAGCGTCGATGAAGGAATGGACCGAGGTCGAGCCCGCGATCTTCGGCACGCTGCTGGAACGCGCGCTGAACGCGAAGGAGCGCGCCAAGCTCGGCGCGCACTACACGCCGCGCGCCTATGTCGAGCGGTTGGTCGGCCCGACCATCATCGAGCCGCTACGCGCCGACTGGGCGGGGGTACGCGTCGCCGCCGCCGAACTGATCGACCAGGACAAACCCGACGAGGCGCGGCGCACGGTGGAGGCATTCCACGGCCGGCTCGCCGCGACGCGCGTGCTCGATCCCGCCTGCGGCACCGGCAATTTCCTGTACGTCGCGATGGCGCGAATGAAGGAACTGGAGGGGGAGGTGCTCGACCTGCTGGTCGACCTGGGCGACGACCAGTATGTCGCCGAGCTGACCGGCCACACCATCACGCCCGAGAATTTCCTGGGGATTGAGATCAACCCGCGTGCCGCGGCGATCGCGCAGCTCGTGCTGTGGATCGGCTATCTGCAATGGCATTTCCGCGTCAACGGCAAGGACCGCGCGCCGCCCGAGCCGATCCTGCGCGACATCCGTACGATCGAGAATCGCGACGCGTTGATCGATTATGACGACAAGGTGCTGGAGCGCGACGCGAGCGGCGTGCCCGTCACCCGCTGGGACGGCGAGACGATGAAGCTGCATCCGGTGACGGGGAAGGCGGTGCCGGACGAGACAGTGCGGGTGGAGGTGTATCGCTACGTCAAGCCGCGGGCAGCGAAGTGGCCGAAGGCAGATTTCATTATCGGGAATCCGCCGTTTATTGGTTCGAAGCGCATTCGCGAACAACTAGGCGATGGCTATTTCGACGCCGTCCGGCAAACATATCCAAAACTGCCGGGAGACATGGATTTCGTCTACTATTGGTGGGTCCGCGCAGCGGCTATCGTCGCGTCGGGCGGAGCGCAACGCTCAGGGTTGATTACGACCAACACGCTTCGTCAGACGATCGGGCAAAGTGTCCTTCGGAAGGCGATGAGCGGAAAACAGCCAATTTCGCTCACGTTCGCCATTGCTGATCACCCATGGAGGGACTCGCATACTGACGCTGCAGTTCGTGTATCGATGACGGTAGCCGCTATCGGTGAACAGGACGGGACGGTCAGTCGGATATCGAGCGATGGGCAGGTTGTCCCCGGATCGACCCTGCGAGGCAGGATCAACGAAGACTTGTCCATCGGCGTGAATACCAGCGACGCGGTCGCCCTTTCGTCGAACGCCAGCATGAGCTTCATGGGGGTCAAGCTCGCGGGTGAGGGTTTCAGATTGGACCGGGATGAACGTGCAAAGTTGATAGCGAACGGGGCGGAGGAGCGGTTGATCCCCCAACTCGTCGCCGGTTCGGACATCACCGGCCATCCGCAGGGTCGCTTTGTCATTGATGCTTTTGGGATGACCGAGGCGGAATTGGCGTCAAACCAGCCAGCGCTTTATCAACATCTCACCAATGTCGTGCTTCCCGTGCGTCGAACGGTAAAGCGTCAGGCCTATCGAGACCTTTGGTGGATCTTCGCTGAACCGCGTCCGGCTATGCGAAAGGCAGTGAGAGGAATGCGGCGCGTAATTCTTACGTCGGAGGTATCCAAGCACCCAACCTTCGTGTTCTGGTCAACAGAGCAGCATCAATTCGATGGCTCCGTCATCGTGATTGCGAGCAATGATGCGGCCATGTTGGCGGTTCTTAGTTCTCGTTTCCATTCGACGTGGAAACATCATGCGGGCGGAACGCTTGAAGATCGGCCGCGATATCAAGTTGGCAAGACATTCGATCCCTTCCCCTTCCCAGCCGACGTGCCCGAACCGCTCCAAGCGCATATCCGCGCCGAGGCCGAAGCGCTCGACGCGCTGCGCAAGCGCGTGCTCGCCGAGCATCCCGACCTTACGCTGACCAAGCTCTACAATGTGCTGGAAGCGCTCCGCGCAAATGAGGGGCAGGGCCGGCCGCTCACCGCGCCCGAGCGCGACATCCACGATCGCGGGCTCGTCACGCTGATCCGCCAGCATCACGACGCGATCGATGACGGCGTCGCCGATGCCTATGGCTGGGGCGACGAACACCGCGCCGGCACGCTCGACGACGAGACGATCCTTACCCGCCTCGTCGCGCTCAACAAGGAGCGCGCGGCCGAGGAAGCGCACGGGCTGATCCGCTATCTGCGCCCCGAATTCCAGGACCCGGGCTATCGCGCGCCCATCTCCGCCACGCTCGATCTGGGCGAGGCGGCGGTGCTGCCGGTCAGCAATGTCATCCCGTGGCCCGCGAGCCTGCCCGACCAGGTCGGGGCGGTGCAGTCGATCCTCGCCGCCGCCGCCCGGCCGCTCGGCGCGCAGGACATCGCCCGCACCTTCAAGGGCAAGCGCGCCGCCAGCGTCCGCCCGGTGCTCGACGCGCTCGCGAGCCTTGGCATGGCGCGGCGGCTGAGCGACGGGCGATACGCGGCATGATTCTGCAATCGGAGAAAGCCATGACACATGCCGACGATTTCCGGGGCGAGATCAAGGCGCGGTTCCGCCGCGCGATCGAAAGCGGCGCCTCGTTTGTCGAAATCAACTCGGGCGATGTGCATCGCGCGGTCGGCGGTTATCCCGGGCCTGACCACCGGATGCCCATCTGCTGCAATGTGATGTACGAAGAGATGACGGCGCGCGACGAGCTCCTTTCGGCCCCGCCAAAGGGCAAGGGGGCGAATGTCACCATTCGCTACCAACTGCCGCGTTGATCCGATGAGCGACCTTAAGCTGTTCCGCACCGCTGCCGCGGGCGTCGCGGAAATCTCCGGCGGCGCGATGGCGCTCGAAAAATCGCTCCAGACGCTGTTCGAGGCAAACCTCGAGACGCTGCTCGGCGTGCGCTTCCTCGCCTCCGAATTCATCACCAACGAGGGCGGGCGGATGGATACCCTCGGCATCGACGAAAACAATGCGCCGGTGGTGATCGAATATAAGCGCGCGTCGAACGAGAACGTGATCAACCAGGGGCTGTTCTACCTCGACTGGCTGATGGGGCATCGCAAGGATTTCGAATGGCTGGTGATGGAGCGGCTTGGCAAGGAGGTCGCGCAGAAGGTCGACTGGCCGGGATCGCGGCTGATCTGTGTCGCGGGCGACTTCCAGAAATGGGATGAGCATGCGGTCAAGCAGATGAACCGCACGATCGATCTGGTGCGCTATCGCCGCTACGGCGACGACCTGCTGCTGTTGGAGCAGTTGACCGCGACGACGGCGAAACCCACGACTGGGGTGACCGCCGCAGCGTCGCCGTCACCCG
Organism: Sphingomonas sp. GW821-FHT10F11; assembly: GCF_058809095.1. Lineage (NCBI taxonomy): Bacteria > Pseudomonadati > Pseudomonadota > Alphaproteobacteria > Sphingomonadales > Sphingomonadaceae > Sphingomonas > Sphingomonas sp. GW821-FHT10F11. Next base: position 132,604 of record NZ_JBXASH010000009.1, on the reverse strand, counting down.
CGAACGGGCCGGGCAAGAAATACAAGACCGTTAGCCAGCAGATCGCCGAAGCACCGCCTGCCTTGCTCGACCTCTATCATGCGGTTGCCGACCATCTGCAGGCTGCGGGCGACGACGTGCAGGTCAAGACGACGGATTTCTATATTGCGTTTCGCCGCATCAAGAATTTTGGCTGTGTTGAGCTGCGCAACCAGATCGGCAAACTGTTGGTATTCTTGCGCGTGAACCCGGACACCGTGGTGCTGGAACCTGGCTTCTCCCGCGATGTTCGCGGGATCGGCCACTTCGGCACCGGCGACCTCGAAATCACCATCCAGTCGACGGCGGACCTCGAAAAGGCCAAGCCGCTGTTCGACTCTGCCTATCAGAACGGCTGACCAGTGCCCGGAGGGCCGACTTGCCTGTAGCCGGACCATAGCTGGTTCCGGCGTATCGCTCGCACTCCGCGTCAAATGACGGCCAGAAACAGGCCGTGAGCATCGCCTGTCCACCACACTTGCCCATTTAGCGGAACCGAGGCGTTGCTTGGGACCTGCGGTTCAACTCAGATGAACGGGCGTCCGTTTCGTGCAACGGCCAGCGAGAGCTGAACGTGCACAACTGGGTCTTCCGACACTACCGGGCAGTTGAACCAACGTCCGCTCCCCACGTACAATCATCCGAAAGCCGACAGTCGCCTCTCGGCCAGTTCCAGCCGCCGAGTTGCATCTGAACCAACGTCCGCCACCAGGAGGCGCATAAGTCGCGACGAGCCTGCGAATGTGGGGCCTGTCGTATCCACTGTCTGGCCGAACTAATGGCGGCCTCCCGGACTTATCACCCAAAAGCTGCCCGGCAGAGAACGGCCGACATCCCTCCTCGGGAACACGCCTGCGAATTTCTCGCTGACGCCAACCCTGTTATCCAATGTTATGGGCCAGAAACGGGGACAGCGCTCGGTCATTGGCCCAGCCTTTCCCGGTGAGCTCGGAATCATATACTATACAATCCGATTGCGCGCGGTCGCGACTCATGCATATCGTCGCACCTGCCGGCGCGCTCGCGTCGTCTGGCGCTCCTGGTGGACCTTGGGCGTTCTCATTCGCGCTTGTGAAAGTGACTATGACGACTCCTATCAGCCGCCGCCAAGCTCTCCTGTCCACCGCCGCCGCACTCGCCGTCGCCCCCTGGGCGGCCCGTGCCGAGGCGCAAGCCGCGCTGACCGGCGGCACGGCTGCCGAGCCGCCCAAGCCAGCCGCGGACACCGACTGGATCGGATACGGGAATGATCTGGCCTCCACCCGCTATGCCGGCCTGGACCAGATCGACGCCTCGAACTTCAACAATCTGGAGGTCGCCTGGCGGTTCAAGACCGACAATTTCGGGGCCCGCAAGGACTCCTATTTCAACGCCACCCCCACCGTGGTGAAGGGCCGTCTCTACGGAACCGTCGGTTCGGAACGCTATCTGGTCTGCATGGATGCCGCCACCGGGCAGATCATCTGGACCTACCGTCACGACGAGAAAGGCCGGCTCGGGGCCCGCGGTGGCTCCGGCTGGGGTGTCGGCTATTGGACTGACGGAAAGGTCGAGCGGATCCTTTACGTGACCCGCAGCTATCAGCTGATCTCCATCGACGTCGCCACCGGTCTTCCCGATCCTGCGTTCGGGACGGGCAACGAGGTGAATCTGCGGCTCGACTGGGATCACGAGGTCGATCCCAAGGCGCCGGTCGTCGGGCTTCACGCCCCGCCGCTCGTGGTGCGGGACACGGTCGTCATCGGGACGGCGTCCTCCTCGACTGGCCCTGGCTATCTGCGCGGTTTCGACGTGCGCACGGGCAAGCGGAAATGGATCTTCCACACCGTGCCGAAAAAGGGTGAGTTCGGCTACGACACCTGGATCAAGCCGGGACAGGCCGAGACGGCGACGAACACCGGCGTGTGGGCGATGATGTCCGCCGATCCGGAGCTCGGTCTCGTCTATGCCGGGGTCGAACTGCCCCAGGCCGACTGGATGGGCATGACCCGGCATGGCGATGCGCTGTTCACTGAAACCCTGGTCGCGCTCGATATCGAAACGGGTGAGCGCCGCTGGCACTTCCAGACCGAGCATCACGGGCTGTGGGATCGCGACATTGCGTGCGCGCCGGTGCTGATGGATGTCCGCCAGGGCAGGAAAATGATCAAGGCGCTCGCGCTGCCGACCAAACAGGCCTTCCTGTTCGTGCTCGACCGCGCAACGGGCAAGCCGGTCTGGCCGATCCGCGAGGAGAAGGTGGCGCCCGGCGACGTGCCCGGCGAATATTATGCGCCGACTCAGCCCGTCCCGTCGCGGCCGCCTGCCTTCGATCACCAGGGCGTCACGACTGACGACGTCATCGACTGGACGCCCGAGTTGAAGGCACGCGCGCTCGAAATCCTCAGCCACTACCGGCTTGGCGGGCTCTACCGGCCGCCGACGATCGCGACGCCTGAAGGGCCGTGGGGCACGCTGATGACGCCCGAGAATCAGGGCGGCGCGAACTGGGCCGGTGGCGGCTGCGACCCGGAGACCGGGATCTTCTATCTCTATTCGAAGACCGTGCTGCAGAATTACGCGATCAAGCAACTGCCCAACGGGCGCCTTGTCCCGGGGGGCAGTACGTCGCGCGGCACGAACGACAATATGGGCGGCGCCTTTGGCGGATCGCCGAACCCGGGTGGCCGTTCCGGGCTCGGCGGGCCTGTCTTGCCCAACGTGAAGGACGGCCTGAACGACCCGATCACGCCCGATCTGCTCACCATCGGCGGCATGCCGATCCTGAAGCCGCCCTATGGCCGCATCACGGCGCTCGACCTGACGCACGGTACGAAGCTCTGGCAGGTCGCCCACGGCGAAACGCCGGACTTCATCAGGAACAACCCGCTCCTCAAGGGCGTGACCATCCCGCGGACCGGCCAGTCCGGCATCCTCGGCGTGCTCGTGACCAAAACGCTGGTCATTTGCGGCGACAGCGGCCAGTTCACCGACGAGCAGGGACGCAAGGCAGCGCGGTTGCGCGCCTATGACAAGATGACGGGGCGTGAAGTCGGCACGGTCTTCCTCGATCAGGCGCAGACTGGCTCGCCGATGACCTATATGCTCGGCGGCCGTCAGCACATCGTGGTGGCCAGCGGTGGTTTCGAGGGCGGGGAGTTCATCTGCTACCGTTTGCCCGCACCGCGTGCCGCGGGGGCGCCGCCGCGCGCCGAAGCGCCTCGCCCTCCGATCACGGACTGACCGCCGAGGCTCACCGCGCCGTCGATCGATTCAACGATCCCGATCGTCAGATCATGAGAGCGGGCCGGAGTCTGACGAGACTCCGGCCCGCTCTTTCTCATGACGGTCGTGGCAGTCTTGCCTCATCCGTCCCTGCCACTGCGAAATTGCCCCGTTAACAGCGGAATTAACAGCGGAAGCCCGCGCTGTTTCGTGTGCATTTTCCGCTGTTATGCCGGAACAGGGAAAACGCCATTCAATGCATTGAGAGATATGGAAAATATCTCCAACAAAGTTGGAAATAACAGGGGAAGAAAAAACATTATACTGTTTCGCCTCCGTAACCACCCACTCCGGCGGCGATTTGGCGGGAGTCGGGGCAACGGACCGGAAGATCGCGCGTTTGCTGCTACAGGCGGTTTGAAAGCGAGGGGCGACGATCTCTCGCGCCATCGTCGGGAGGACATATGTCGGCGCATTCCCATCTATCGCGGCGATCGACCTGCGGCCTGACGCTCGCGCTGTTGCTTGCCACATCAGCCTGCAGCGGCGGCGATAGTGGCGGTGGCGGCGGTACGCCCACCCCGACGCCGGCCAATCAGGCCCCGAGCTTCACCTCCGCCGCGACCGCCAGCGTCGTCGAGAATGTCACGGACGCCTATCAGGCTGCGGCGACCGATCCGGACGGCAATCCGCTGACCTACAGCATCGCTGGCGGGGCCGATGCGGCGCGCTTCTCGATCACCGCGGCGGGGCTGGTGCGGTTCGTGTCGCCGCCCAATTTCGAGGCGCCGGCCGATGCCGGCCAGGACAATGTCTATGACGTACAGGTCGGCGTCACCGACGGGCAGGCAAGCGCCACGCGCTCCGTTGCGATCACCGTGACCAACAGCAAGGAGGGCATCCAGGTCCGACGCGTCGGCACCGGGTTCAACCAGCCGCTCTATGTCGCGCCGATCCCGGGCGACACCAAGGTGTTCGTGGTCGAGAAAGGCGGCGCCGTACTGATCCTCGATCCCGCGACTGGCGCGAAAACGCCCTTCATCACCGCCACCAACATCTCGACCGACAGCGAGCGCGGCCTGCTCGGCGTGGTGGCGGCCCCGGACTATCAGACATCCGGTTTCGTCTATGCCTATGCGACGAACGCGGCGGGCAATATCGAGGTTCGCCGCTATCGCCGCGGCACCGGCGGCGCGACGGTGCTCGACGCGACGATCCTTACCATCCCGCATCCGACCAACAGCAACCACAATGGCGGCTGGCTCGCCTTCGGGCCGGACGGCTATCTCTGGCTCGCGGTCGGCGATGGCGGTGGCGCGGGCGACGTGCCGAACAATGCGCAGAACACCAATGTCCTGCTCGGCAAGATCCTGCGCATCGCGGTCAATCCGCCCGGCGGCACAGCGCCCTTCTACACCATCCCCGCCGACAACCCCTTCGCCAGCGGCGCGGGCGGCGCTCCCGAAGTCTATGCCTATGGCCTGCGCAACCCGTTCCGCGCATCCTTCTGGGGCAACAATCTGCTGATCGGCGATGTCGGGCAGGGCGCCTGGGAGGAAGTCGACCTGCTCCGTCCGCAGGACAAGGGCGGCAATTATGGCTGGCGCTTCCGCGAGGGCGCGCATGCCTTCAACGGCACCGCGCCGGCCGGGCTGATCGAGCCGGTGCTCGAATATGGCCATGGCACCGGGCCGAAACAGGGCAACACCATCACCGGCGGCTATGTCTATCGCGGCCCGGTCGCGTCGCTCACCGGCTTCTATGTCTTCGCTGATTACATCCGCGGCGGCATCTTCACCGTGCCGGCGAACACGCTGACTCAAGGCACGACCCTGGGGGCGAGCGGCTTCGAACGCCGCAATGAGGATTTCGCGCCCGATACCGGCACGATCAACCAACTCGCCTCGTTCGGCGAGGATGCCGCGGGAAACCTCTACCTCGTCGACCTCGATGGCGAAATCTACGAGGTGACGCCGGCCTGACCGCCGCCGAGCGACAGGTCTTCGAGCGCGGTGCCGTAATAGCTCGCCACGCGATTGGCATAGGCCTGGTCGAACAGCGGCGGGTTCGCGGCCCAGCTCGGCCCGCCTTCGAGCACCTTGCGGTCGATGGTGACGAGATAGATGTCCGCCGCCGGATCATAGGCGAGCAGGCCGAAGGGCAGGGGATAATAGGCTTTGCCCATGCCCAGGAAGCCGCCGATCGTCAGCACGACATAGGCCGTCCGCCCCGTCCTCTTGTTGATCAGGAAGTCGTGGACCGACCCGACCTTGTCGCCCTCGCGGGTCTTCACCCTGATCGTATCGCTCTGGATCGAATGGGCGAGCAGTTGGATTGGCTGGTCTTTGGACATCGTCATTCCTCCAATCGGGTCAATCCTCGAGGATCAAACTCGTCCGCTTCGTTTCCGGGAGCATCAGGAAAGCGATCGTCGCGCAGGCGATGATCGCGGTGACGTACCAGTAGAAGGCGGCTTCGATATGCGCATTCTTGAACCACAGCGCGACATATTCCGCGGTGCCGCCGAACGCCGCATTGCCGATGGCATAGGGAAAGGCGACGCCGAGCGCACGGATATGCGCCGGGAACAGCTCGGCCTTCACCAGTGCGCTGATCGAGGTATAGGCCGACAGCAGCATCAGCGGCACCAGGATGATGGCGAAGGCGACCAAGGGATCGCTCGCCACCGCCAGCGCGCTGAACACCGGCACGGTGACGAGCATGCCGCCCACCCCGAACAGCATCAGCATCGGCTTGCGCCCGAACCGGTCGGCAAGCACGCCGAACACCGGCTGGGCGAGCATGTAGACGACCAAAGCCGCAGTCATCACCTGGGTCGCGGTCTGGATCTCGAACCCGCTCGTGTTGACCAGGAATTTCTGGAGATAGGTGGTGTAGGCATAGAAAGTGCAGCTCCCGCCCGCGCTGATCACCACGACCAGCAGGAACTCGCGCGGATGCGCCTTCCACAGCGCGATCAGGCCGGATTTGGGCCGGTCGGCCGACTGGTTCTCGAACGAGGCGGTCTCGGCGAGGCGCCGCCGCAGGATATAGACGGCCAGCGCCAGCACCGCGCCGAAGAAAAAGGCCAGGCGCCAGCCCCATTCCGACATCTCCGCCTTGGTCAGCAGGGTCTGCAGCAGCAAGGTGACGGCGAGCGCGGTAAGTTGGCCACCGATCAGCGTCACATATTGGAAGCTCGACCAGAAGCCGCGCCGGTCGCGCGTCGCCATCTCGGAAAGATAGGTTGCGCTCGCGCCATATTCGCCGCCGACCGACAGCCCCTGGATCATGCGCGCCAGTACCAGGATGACGGGCGCTGCCACCCCGATCGCGGCATAACCCGGCACCAGCGCGATCATCAGCGAACCGAGGCACATCAGCCCGACCGACAGCGCCAACCCCGCCTTGCGGCCATGCGTATCGGCATAGCGACCCATCCAATAGGCGCCGATCGGGCGCATGACAAAGCCGACCGCGAAGATCGCGCTCGTGCCCATCAGCTGAGCGGTCGGATCGCCCTTGGGGAAGAAGGTTGCCGCGAAGTAGAGTGACAGCGAGGAATAGGCGTACCAGTCATACCATTCGACCAGATTGCCGGCCGATCCGCCGACGATTGATTTCAGTCGCTTGGCATCGATCGCCATGGTCTCGTCTCTCCCCATCCGCGTCATTGCACGGCCCGGCGGCAACAGAGGCGAATTCGCGGGGCGATGCAAGACGGGCGGTTGAGCCGCAGGACCGCATCGCGCATAGAGAGGCGAATGCGTCTGCTTCCCTTCCCCCTCATGGCCGCGCTGATCGCCTTGGCAAGCTGCGTCGGGCCGACCCCGCCGCCCCGGCCGGCGCCGAGGCCGGTTCCGACCCCCACCTACACCCCGCCGCCGCCGCCCGCCCCCAGGCCGATCGCTACGCCGGTCGGCAAGGACTGGCGCGACTGGCCGATGACGCCGGGCGACTGGGTCTATCGCCAGGACGGCCGCGGCTCGATCGCGCTGTTCGGCGTGCCTGGCGCGGATGCGGCGTTGACCCTGCGCTGCGACCGTGCGGCGAACTCCGTCTATCTCTCGCGCCAGGGCATCTCCGCCGGTCCGGTCGCCCTGACGATCCGCACCTCGACCGCGCTGCGCACCCTCTCCGCCGCGCCGACCGGCGGCACGCCGCCCTATGTCGCGGTCGCGCTGCAGCCGCGTGATGCGCTGCTCGACGCGATCGGCTTCAGCCGCGGCCGCTTCGTGGTGGAGCAGGCGGGTTACGTCCCGCTGGTCGTGCCCGCCTGGGCCGAGATCGAGCGCGTGATCGAGGATTGCCGGCGCTGACGGGATAAAGTCCCGGCCTCGCGCGTTTTCGCGCTGAGGAGAATGCCATGATCCGCAAGCTCGCATCGGGCGAATACCGCCTCTATTCGCGCAAGGTCGATCCCGCCACGCACAAGCGCCGCAACCTCGGCACCTTCGACACCCGCGCCGCCGCCGAGAAGCACGAGCGCGAGGTCCAGTATTTCAAGCGGCATTGACGGAGGGGGCTCTGCGCGGCGCGTTCCCCGGGAAGCGGCGCAGGCGGACGAGAATCGTCGAAAACGCAGAACATTACAAGACTTGTTTATGTGATTCGGATGATTCAAACAGGAGTCGTATCCAGTCCTGGGTACGACGTCTTAACAAGCGAAAGGAGGTGATCCGATGTCTCATGGTTCAGCAATGGGGTCGGTTCAGTTCGTTCGGGGGACGCACCGCTAGCTTTATCGGGATGACGGCGGGGGGTATTCTCCCCCAGACAACGCTGCCGTCTATCGAAGCTGCGGTTCGCATGGTCTCCCGGGCTGGAACATCCGGCCGCTGACCATGTCAGGAGGTTGCCGGGTCTGCGGACCCGGCAGCCTCTTTTCATATCCGGGACGCTTCACAATCCATTATTTCGTCACCCCGGACTTGTTCCGGGGTCCATCGTTCCGCATGATTTGCCGGTGCGGCGCTGGCGGCACGGTGGATGCCGGAACGTCCGGCATGAGGGGGGATTTCATGCGCATCCTGACGACGCTCCTGCTTGCCGCGACCCTATCGGTGCCTGTAGCCGCCCGGACGGTGAAGGTCGAAGAAGCCTCGATCGACCAGCTCCAGGCGATGATGGCCGGCGGCACGACCAGCGAGGCGATCGTCCAGGCCTATCTCGCGCGGATCGCCGCGATGGATCGCCGCGGGCCGACCCTGCGTTCGGTGATCGCGGTCAGCCCCGACGCGCTGGCCCAGGCCAAAGCCAGCGACGCGCGGCGCAAGGCGGGCAAGGCGCTCGGCCCGCTCGACGGCATCCCCGTCCTGATCAAGGACAATATCGAGACGAAGGAGTTGCCGACCACCGCCGGCAGCCTCGCGCTCAAGGACAATCTCACCGGCCGCGACGCGCCGGTGGTGGCGGAGCTGCGCAAGGCCGGCGCGGTCATCCTCGGCAAGACCAATTTGTCGGAATGGGCGAACATCCGCTCGACCAATTCGATGAGCGGCTGGAGCGCGGTCGGCGGGCTGGTGCGCAATCCCTATGCGCTCGACCGCTCATCTTGCGGATCGTCGAGCGGATCGGGCGCGGCGGTGGCGGCGAGCTTTGCGCCGATCGCGCTCGGCACCGAGACCGACGGATCGGTGGTCTGCCCCTCCTCGATGAACGGGCTGGTCGGGCTGAAGCCGACGCTCGGGCTGGTCAGCCGCACCCATGTCGTGCCGATCAGCCACAGCCAGGATACGCCCGGGCCGATGGGACGGTCGGTCAAGGACGTGGCGATCCTGTTCTCGGCGATGGTCGCGGCCGATCCGGCCGACAAGGCCACCAGGGACGCTGCGAAATACCGCACGGACTTCACCAAGGGGTTGTCGGCGGATGCGCTCAAGGGCCTGCGCATCGCGGTGCTGCGGCCCGAGATGCCGGAGGCGATGAAGGCGCCCTATGACGCGGCGCTCGCGGTGCTGAAAGCGGCCGGCGCGGTGCTGGTCGATGTCGAGCGGCCCAAGCTCGACGGCATGGGCGATGCCGAGTTCGACGTGCTCAAGGTCGAATTGAAGGCTGATCTCGACGCCTATCTCGCGACGACGCCCGGTACGGTGAAGGCGCGTACGCTCGATCAGGTGATCGCGTTCAACCAGGCGAACAAGGCGGCCGAGATGCCATTCTTCGGGCAGGAGATCTTCCTCGACGCGGCGAAGACGCGTGGCCTCGCCGATGCCGAATATCTCGGCGCGCGGGCCAAGTCGCTGCGGCTTGCGGGGGTGGAGGGGATCGACGCGATGCTGAAGAAAGCGAACGCGACGATCCTGGTCGAGCCGACCTATGGCCTACCCTGGCTGAGCGACAGCGTCTCGGGCGACCATTTCACCGGCCCGAGCGCGAGCGAGCTACCGGCGATCGCGGGCTATCCGCATCTGACCGTGCCGATGGGGCTGGCCAAGGGCCTTCCGGTCGGCCTGTCCTTCATCGCGACGGCGTACGGCGATCAGGCGGTGCTGAACGCGGGCTATGCCTATGAGCAGGCGAGCCATGCGCGGGTTGCGCCGAAGTATCTGCCGGTGGCGGATGTCGGGGCTGGGCTGGAGGGTGCCTTCAAATAAAGCCCCTCCCCTTCAGGGGAGGGGCTTAAGAAGGTGGAATCCACCGCCGCGCGAACCCCGCCTGCCACAGCATCAACAACGGCACGACCCCAAGCTCCATCGCCAATCCGAACACATGCCCCTTTGACGGCATCCCCACCGCCACCAGCGACACGACCCGCGCCAGCCCACCCGCGATTACCAGCGCCCCGAGCAACCGGAACCGCGACCCTTTGGCCTCGATCCCCGGCACGCAGGTGGCAAACGCCACGCCCACCGCGAAGAATATCCCCGAGACATAGCGGAAATGGCTGTCGAGATCGGTCGGAATCACTGGCGCGTGGCCGAGGAAACCCGGTCCGTACAGGATGCTCTGCCCGCCCGTGACCATTGGCACCAGGCAAGCGATCGCCACCACGACCTGAAGCACCCGCTTCTCCGCGATGACGGTCAGCGCTGGTCCTTTTCGAGCAGCTCGGGCCGGATATGGATGGCGGTGAGCGACATGCGCACCTCGATCAGGAAGGACGCGAGCGCGGCGATCAGCAGGATCATCGCCAGGATGAAGGAAAGCGCGACGATGGTCCCGATATGAAGCCGGGCCAGTTCCGCCACGAACAGCAGGGCGACGACCAGGCAGGTCATCACCGCGCTCGACACCGCCATCACCAGCGCCGCGTTGATCACCGACATGCGCTTGTCGAGCAGCCGCAGCTCCCAGACATGGCGGTCATGCTCGGGCCCGGTCGAGCGCGGGTGAAGCGCCTCGACCTGACGCGCCCGGTCGACCACGCGCGACAGGCGTCCGGCCAGCACGTTGAGCAAGGCGCCGATGCCCGCCAGCATGAACACCGGCGAAAGCGAGAGCTGGATCGTCTGGGCGATCGTCGTGACGGCAGGCGAATATTCCACGCGCCGGACTGTGGCGGCTGCGTTGCGTCGCGGTCAAGCGCGAACCGGATGGTAACGGATGGCATCGTAACAACCCGGCCATGACGAAGCCGATGCTGCTTGCCGAATTCACGCGCCTGCCGCCGGCGACGCGCGCGATCGTGCTCGACGGACTGTCGGGCGCGATCGATCTCGTCGCCGAGTCAGCGCCCGAAACTCACCGCTTCCTGCGCTATCAATGGTTCGCTGCCGCGCTCAGCGCCTATGGCGGATCGGCGCGCACCATCCTGGTCGAGCGCGACGGCGATCCGGTGATCGCGCTGCCGATGATCCGCTTCGGCCCGGCGCCGGCGCGGCTGGCGGCGGTGCCCGGCTGTTACTGGCCGTTCCGCAGCTTTCCGGCGAGCGCTGACGCGGGGGAGGGCGCGTTCGACGCATTGCTCGACCGGCTCGGCCAAGAAGTGAATGCACTGAGGATCGGGCCGGTCTGCGACGGCGATCCCGCGCTCGAACCGCTGCTCGCGGCGGCGCGGGCCAAGGGGTGGGCGACGCTCGATCGCTTCGTCGCGGACTCTTACATCCTTGATATGGCCGCAGCCAATGCCGATGGCGGCTGGCCGCGCAATTCGACCCTGCGCAAGAACCGCTTCCACGAAAAGCATCTCGGCGATCACGGCGCGCTCGACTGGCAGTTCCTGCAAGGCGCCGAACTGGCCGCCGGCGGGTTCGACGCGCTCGCCGCGATCGAACAGAAGAGCTGGATCGCCGCGCGCACCGACGGGCGCGACGCGAAATTCACCATCACCGGCCACGGCGCCTTCTGGCGCGCCGCGGCGAGCGATCCGGTGCTGGCGAAGATGCTGTGGGCAGCCTTGCTCACCGTCGACGGCGCGGCGGCTGCTTTCTCGTTCGATGTGAATGCGGGGTCGCTCAAATACGCCATCGCCAACAGCTATGATCCCGCCTTCGCCAGGCACTCGCCTGGCAAATTGCTCTATTATCGCAACCTCGTCCGCGCGATGGCGGACGGGATCGACACGGTCGACTGGGGGGCGGGCGACAGCGGCTACAAGCGCGTGATCGGTGCGACGAAGGGCCCGGCGATCCGCGACTGGCTGCTGGTGCGGCCGGGCTTGCCGGCGCTGTTTGGCCGGGCCTTGCGCGGCTTGTGGGAACGTAGCGGCCAGCGTCCTGCGGCGCCGGTGGTTGACGAGGTTTCGCCCGGGCCGGTATGAGCGTCGCTCCAATCGGAGTGGTTATGTCTGGAATTGTCGCCCGCTGATCGCCTGATCGGGACCCGAGGTCCCGAGCCCAGGCGTCGTGCGCAGCCCATCGCGGCCTCCTTCGGGAGAGGCTGCGGGCCGGTTGTGTGGGCTATCCCTTTGCAGGGACCGACATTTCCCATGAATATCTCGAAATACGAACAGCGCGTGCTCCACGCGCTGGCGCAAGGCGGACGCATCGTCCACCGGCGCGACGAGGAGACGAGCCGCATCGTCGCGGTCGATTGCTTCACCCGCGACGGCTATGTGCTGGCCGATTGCACGGTGCCGTTATTCCGCAAGCTCAAGCGGCGGCGGCTGATCGCGAGCCTCGACGGTGGGCCCTATCGCGTCACCCGGCTTGGCCTCGCCGCGGTGCGGTCGCAGCTCGACAATCGTTGAACCTGGGGCCCGGCATTCGTGCCGGGCTCCTAACCTCGCTCGACCCAGGTCGAGATGGCGCGTCCATCATGCACTGCGCCGATCATGATCGTATCGCCCGACGTCACCGACACCGGCGTAACGAGCGGCGTCATGGTAAGCCCGGAAAAGAAGACCGCGCCTGGCTCTGGCCGCGCTTCGATCATCGTCTCGTCATCGAGTTCCAGCCTGATCCATCGCGCGATCGTATTGGCCTCGCCCGCGACTGTCGCGCGGCAAGCAAGGGTGCGGCGGTCCGAGGGCGGGAAGCGCTCCTGCGCAAAATCGAACCGGAACAGCTCGACCACTTCCGAAACAAGGTCCACGCCAGCCGCGCCGATCGGCCGCAAGATGCTGGTCGGCACGAAATCCGCCATTGGGCTCAGGTCGAACCCGCACGCCGCATCGATATGCCCGACCCGCGCATAGTCACTCCAGTCGACCAGCGCCGCACACAGGCTCGCCGCCATCGGGACGGCAGGCGCGCCGGGCGCGAGCAGCCGTTGCCGCGCATCGGCGATGGCACCAAGCGGATCGAAATCGAGCAGCCCGTCGGCGAAGATGTCGCACACCAGCAGGTCTGCCGGGCGGTCAAGCTCCTTGCCGATCGCGAGTGCCTGGGAGCGTTTGGTGACGACCTGGATTCGGTCGGCATGGCCATTCTGCGCGGCGAGCGCGCGCGCCATCCCGGCCGCGACCGGGTTGTATTCGCAGGTGACGACTTTCTCCGCGCCGGCCCGCGCCGCCATCAGCGCGAGCATGCCGGCGCCCGTCCCGATCTCCAGCACCGTCATGCCGGGGCGGATCGCCCGCCGCAGCGCCGCGTCCCAGGCGGCATTGCGCCGCGCATCGTTCATCATCGGCACGTGATAGCCCGGGATCAGCGACGCGAGCAGCCGCCGGCCGCGCATCAGAGTCGCGGGGTCGTCGCGTCCCAACGCCATCGCCTCCCGCGCGAGATCGGCGGCGCGGTGCGGCGCCTTGCGCGCGGCGACCATCTCCGCGAGGCCGACGAGATTGTACGGATAATCTGGTCTTTGCCGGAGCGCGGCGCCGATGGTCGCGATCATCCGCTCGATCTCGTCGCTCACTCGGCCACTCCTGCGCGGACGGTCCCGCCGCGGAATCCTTAAGCCAGGGCGGGCGCCGGCGGAAGCGAATCACGTGACAACGTGCGTCAGAACATTTTGTATATCTTGCATACAACTGGCACCAAAATGGTGGTGTCGTTAAGGTTTCGGAAGGGGATGTGGCGGATAATCCCGCGTTGGGAGGGGCGCTGTTCTGCGCGAGGGACGATGGGCGTCCTTCACGCTGGTAGCGATGCTCGACAACATCGCTCTACGAAGGGTGCCCCTATGCTTGATCATTTCGATGACGGCGAATTGACGACGATCTCCTTTTCCAACGCTCCGCCCCCGCCGCCCGAGCGGCGCCAGAATTTGCGCCATGTGACGGTGCTTCGTGTCGCCAAGCTGCAGACGCCGCGCAGCGAGGAATTGTGCCTGGTCCGCAATATCTCGGCCGGCGGCCTGATGGCCCATATCTATTCGGAACTGAACATCGGTGAGCCGGTGAGCGCTGAATTCAAATCCGGCCAGGCGGTGTCGGGCCGGGTGCTGTGGCGCCGTGACGGCCTCGCTGGCATCCAGTTCGACGAACCGGTCAACGCCGCCAGGGTGCTCGCCGACAGCCACGATTATTCGCCCTCGTCGCAGCAGCCGCGCGCGCCGCGCGTCGGCATCGACGTGAAGGCGCGAATCCGTGTCGGCGCGCGCTATCATGCCGTTACGCTCTGCAACATTTCGCAGTCGGGCGGTCGGGTTGCTCCGGGAGGGCCGCTGGAGACCGGGCAAAAACTTATCCTGATGCTCAACGGCCTGCCGCCGATCGCTGGATCGGTCCGCTGGTCCGACGATGAGCATGCCGGGATCGCATTCGACAACCCGATCGCCTTCGAGGCGCTGGCGCGCTGGGTGCCGACGATGCAGGCGCAGGCGCGCGAGCGTCAGCTTGCATCGAACAACGACACGCCGGACGAACGTCGCGCCTAGCCGGGCGGCCTGGGCCTGAGGTAGCCAAACACCTCATGGCCTGCTGCCCGACCTCAGCTGAATCCCGGCAGCACCTCATATATCCATTGTGGCTCATAGGCGCCGAACACGCGCCGCCATCGGCGGGCCAGGGCATGCCGGCGCCTGAACCCGGCGGAGGACAGGGTACCGTTGGTGTTGGGGATGCGACCGATCAGCTTGTCCGTCGCCAGCCCGGTGAAATAATCATTGGCCGGACGCTCCAGGAAAGCGCCATCGGCCAGGTCGAAGATCTGGAACCGCTCTCCGCTTGAACTCGCATCATTGATATAGAAGACCGGCCGGCATCCACGCCGCACGCAGGTCAGCATGATCGCCGGTCGATTATACCCGGATCGGTTGACGGGGGAGCCGTGCAGCAGCGAGCTGTCGAAGATCACCGCCTCGCCGGCGCGCATCGGGACGGCAACCGCGCGGTCCTTGAGCTCTTGCTGGAACCGCCCCTGATAGCCCTTGATCCCCGGGCCGTTGATGTGCCGGGCGAGCCTGTGGCTGCCCGGCACGACATGCAGGCATCCGTTGCCGTCATCGACGTCGATCAGGGGACACCAGATGGTGATCGCCAGGCCGTCCGGATCCTCGGTCAGGGTCCAGTCTGAATGAAGGCCCAGCTCGCCGGTACCGGGCTCTTTGATCAGCACGCCGGCCGTGGCGATCTCGAAGCCGTCCAGCAGCCGGCCCATATGCGGCGCGACGGCGTCCCGGACGAGTGAGAAGGCCCGTCCACGGTAATGGGCATCGGCGTCGAGCGCCGTCGAATGATAGGTCAGCGGCTGATCGACGATGGTCGACGGCGGAAACGCCGGCTCACGAAGGTCCAGCAGGGCGTCGAGCAGGGACGCGACTTCCGTCGCATCGAGCAGCGGCACGAGAGCAAGGCCGTTCTGAATCAGCGCCCTTTGACATGTTGCGTCCAGGAGAACTGGTCTTGCCATGATGCGACCTAGCGCCGCACATACCTGAAATACCAGACCTTAAGACGGGCGTCGCAGTGAAGTCCCGTATCGGACGCCCCGCCGCGCCACCATTTGCGCTACACGCAGTGTGTGCCGATCACTCCAAACGCACGGCTGTCGGCGCTGAGATCGGGCCCTAGAACCTTGTCCGCAGCGACACGCCGTACATCCTCGGCTCACCGTAGATCGCCGTGGTGTAACCGCTGGCATTATATTGCTGGATGACGGCGATCCGGTACGTCTTGTTGGTCAGGTTGGTTGCGAAGAGCGAAAGATCGACATTCTTGGTATCGAGCACGTTCTGCCAGTCGATCCGCGCGCCCAGCAGCCCATAGCCGTTGATGAAGGAGAAGGGCTGAGTTGGATCTGTATCTCCGGCATAGAGGCGATCCTGCCAGCTATAGGTGCCGCGCAGGACAAGGCCGCCGAATTTCTCGGGTGTCGGCAGCGTCAGGTTCGCCCCGATGTTGAACTGGTTTTTCGGGGTGTAGACGAAGGGGAGGGTCGACAGATCGACCCCGCCGACGAGATAGTCGTCGTATTTCGCGTCGGTATAGCTGTAGCCGGCATCGATCGAGAGCCACCGCCGGATGCTAATATTGGCATCGACTTCCACGCCGTTGATCGTGGCCCGGGCGGCATTCTGGATCGCGGTTGCCGTGAATGGTGGGATGATCGCCGGCACGGTCGCGTGAATGTTCCGATATTTGCTGGTGTAGCCGGTCACGTTGAACCGGCCGTGCAGCCCTTCGAGCGACCAGCTTGTCTTCAGGCCGATTTCGGCGGTGTCTACTGTTTCCGATTTGAAGCTGTAAAATGGATTGGATGACGGCAAGCCGAAGGCAGCCAGAGCCGCATTGAAACCGCCTGGTTTGTAGCCGCGCTTGTAATTGGCGAAAATCATGACATCGCGATTGATCTTGTAGTCGGCGCCGAACGCGAACGAAGCACCCCGGTCCTTGCCCGATCCTGAAGCATTGCAGTTCGGATAGACGTTGCCCGGAGGCACCAGGCACACATCGCCCGCTTTCGGTTCAGGCGGCGGGCGCAGGATTCCGGAATATTGCAGCAACGCGATCCCGAACGCGAAGTCGTTCCAGGTATAGCGATAGCCGGCGGTCAGATTGAGTCCGTCCAATGCCGGAACGACCTTGCCGACATCGATCCCGATCTGCCCGAACAGCGCCTTGGAGGTGGATCGGGCCGTTGCGTCGACTTGCGAACTGGTCGCCACGGTCTGAAGGTTCTGCGAATAGGTCATCACGCCGCCGGGTGACACATGATCATAATAGCCGCCGGCCTGGAACTTCAAAAGGCCGCCGCCGAGCGTTCCCGATAGGCGCAGCTCTTCGGTGAGATAGTTGATGTCGGTATTCCAGGTCCCGGGCTTCGATGCGCCATTCGAATCCTGGATGGGCAAAATCGTGCCGTCGTCGTCGCGGCCGCTATCGGTCTGATAATGGGTGTAGCTGACAATATTGGTCAGCGTCAGATCGCCGGGAAAACTCACCGTCGTTCGATTGGTGACGCCAAGCTGACGGGTCGCTCCCCGGCTTTTGGCACTGAGCGCAACGTCGCGGACCCCTCTGGCCTGTTGCTGCGCCAATAGCGACGTCAGCAGCGGCCCGAAGGGACTGGCAGGATTGGCGGCGATCAGGATCACGCCCGTGCCATTCTCCTCGGATCCGACCAACTGGGCCACCGTATAATTCTCGAACGAACTGGACGGCCGGAAGAGCAGGCTGGCGCGCGCCGACCATGCATTGCGATCGTCGTAATCCTTGCCGGAGACGACATCGCGGGTAATCCCGTTGCGATTGAGCGACTGGCCGCCGACACGGAGCAACAGCCTGTCATCGACGAGCGGGATGTTGACGACGCCCTCGACGTCAAGGCGACCGTAGCTACCGGCCGTGCCCATCATATAGCCTTCGAACCGATTGGTGGGCCTTTGCGGTTCGAACAGGATCGCGCCGCCGGTCGTGTTTTGCCCGAACAGCGTTCCCTGCGGCCCCTTGAGCACCTGAACATTCTGCAGATCGAAGAACTGCCCCGGTCCGATGGCGCGCGTCGGCGCTTCGGCAAAATAGGAAACCACGGCGGGGCCGCCGCCCGTACCGACCGGCCCTCTGGTCTCGCGCTGCCCGCGCATCGCGAAGGTCACATTGTTGCGATCGAGGTCGGCGGTAAAGTTCAGCGACGGCACCAGGCGAGTCAGGTCCGATACCATCGTGACATTCTGCTCGCGCAGCTTGTCGCTCGAGATGGCGGTGAGCGACATCGGCACGTCTTGCTGGCTTTCCGCGACGCGTCGCGCCGTGACGATGATGTCCTGTTCGTCACCCTGCGCCGCGGGAGTGGGCGCCTCGCCAGACGCGGTCTGCGCTGCGGCCGGCATGGCAGCCAGCGCCAGCAGCGACGCGGTGAGCAGCAAAGTGGTGGCGCGATGCGGCATGTCAGTTCCTCCCCTTCGCGGGGCGATTCGTGCCGCCCCACTTTTCCGATGCGCAGCAAACGGCGCGTCCTCATGCAGTCCTTTTATCACGAATGACATCGATAACAATAAAAAAATGAAATCGATACCATTTCCACGCATTCGAGTATAAAAAATATTGGAATCATTTGATAAATTGGAGGATTCGTTTCAGCAGGCGGTGCCAGCCGGCGCTTCCCTGTCGGCCGGCAAATCCTATGGCCGACCGAACATGAGTTTCCGATAGGCTTCGGTCGCAAAGGGAAGCGCCTCGACCGGCACATTGTCGGTGACGTCGAGCTGGACCTGCCGATATCCCTTCAGGACATCGGCAAAGGCACGGTCGAGCACTATCGTGCCATGGCCCGGCAGCAGTACGTCCCAGCGGATCGTGTCGGGATAGAAGCCGAACGTGGCCAGCTTCTTCAACGAGGCGAGATAGGCGGCGTTGTCGGCAAAGGGTGGAAATTGCGCGCCCAGCCGATAGTCGAACAGGATGGTGTCGCCCCCGAACAGGATGTTCTTCCCGTCGATCTGCAGCAGGTAGCAGGTCGATCCGGGCGTGTGGCCGGAGGTGTGGATGGCATGGAAAATCTTGTTGCCGGCTTGAGCACCTCGCCGTCGTCAACCGGCCAATCCACGCGGAACGTCGGATAGGCGGCCCGCATGGCGGGCGGCAGGAGGAACTTGCCGGTGATCATCGTGCCCTTCTCGACTGCGGGGACATCGTCGCGCCCGATCAGGATTCTGGCACCCAGCTTCTGAAACGACGCGTCCGCCATCGCATGGTCCAGATGCGCATGGGTGTTGATGACCCACTTTATCCTGTCGGTGGAGAATCCCAGCGCTTCGACGTTCTTGAGGATCGAGCCGACATTGCTCTCCATCCCGGGGTCGACGATCACCAGGCCATCCGCGCCGGCATCGATCAGATAGACGAGGTTGGGCTCGGTGTTGACCAGATAGATGTCGGGCATGATCCGCGCGGGCAGGGGCAGCTTTGTGGGGATCGGAGGCGTTGTGAGGCCGAAGCGCTTGAACTGGGCGTCGATCGCCGCTTCGGAAGGCCAGGGCTCGTCAAGCGGCAGGCGCTTGGCCAACTCGCGCCGCTGCCAGGTATAGAGGTCGTAGACGACCTTCTGCCCTTCCTCGGTTGTTTGGGTCTGGAGAGTGGGAATCTCCTTCCTGGCGGTCGATTCGCCGGACAAGGCGGGCGTCGCCATCGCGCGTGGGGCACTGGTGGCGACCATCGCGGCCACCGTCGCCAGGATCGAGATGGCGATCTTCGGACCGGTTTTCATTGACCTCTCCTCGATACCGCGCGGACGCCGCCCGGTAGGCAAGCCACGGCTACCCAGAAATGATATCGATATCAATGCATAATCGAGCGACCGCAGATAAGGCGCGCGCCAACGCCTCGTCCGCGCTCTTTGCTATTCCATCGCCGGCATTTTTTGCTTTGTTATCGATGTCATTTTTCGCTAGCACTCTGACCGGGATGTGATCGGACAAGATACCCAGACAGGAGAGGGAAACGCATGACGGACATCGCTCATCGATTTCATGGCGTGATACGGACTCCTGCCTGTATCGTCGGTTCGACGGCGCTTCTTGCCGCCTGCGCCTTTTCGACCATGGCCGCCGCACAGACCAACGCGCCACCGCCCGCGCCACCGGTGCCGTCGTCGCCCGCCGCAGCAACTTCACCCCTGCCGTCAACGCTCAGCGAGAAGGCCCGGGCGGCGATCACGACCAGTGCCGCCGCGAACCCGAATCCGAACGCCAGCCTTCCGGAACAACGCGCGTTCATCGACAAGTATCAGCAGACATTCGGTGCAACGCAGCGCCGGAAATATGCCGTGGACATCGCCGACGCGACCATGGCGGGCGTCCCGGTGCGGCGCATTACCGCCAGGGGGACGGGCGCTTCGTCGAGGCACATCCTCCTGAACATACATGGCGGCGGCTTCATGGTCGATTCGGGATCGCTCACCGAGAATATCCCGGTCGCCGCGTTGACCGGCATTACGGTGATCGCGGTCCGATATCGCCTGTCGCCGGAACATGCTTTCCCCGCGGCCGTCGACGATAGCCTCGCCGTCTATCGTGAGCTGCTGAAGACCAACAAGGCAAGCGATATCGGCCTTTACGGTACCTCAGCCGGCGCGGTCCTCGGATCCGAACTGATCGTCCGGCTGCGTGCCGAGGGCCTGCCGATGCCCGCGATGTTCGGTATGTTTTCGGGCGACGCGGATCTTTCGCGCCTGGGCGACACGGTCCTGGCCCAGAAACTCGACCAGGACTCGCTGACCCGCCTCTATCTTCAGGGCGGACAGCAGCCCACCGACCCCCTGGTGTCGCCGCTGCTGGGTGACCTGAAGGGCTTTCCACCCACCCTGTGCCTTACCAGCTCGCGCGATTTCCTCCTGAGCGACACCGCGAATTTTTGCCGAGCGCTGGAACAGGCCGGGGTCGAGAACAAGCTCGTGCTGTTCGACGGCCTTCCGCACGCCTTCTGGGCTTATATCGATGCGCCCGAATCCGACGAAGCCTTCGGGATCATGGCGCGCTTCTTCAAGGATC
Source organism: Sphingomonas sp. GW821-FHT10F11 (assembly GCF_058809095.1). Taxonomy (NCBI): domain Bacteria; kingdom Pseudomonadati; phylum Pseudomonadota; class Alphaproteobacteria; order Sphingomonadales; family Sphingomonadaceae; genus Sphingomonas; species Sphingomonas sp. GW821-FHT10F11. Next base: position 112,129 of record NZ_JBXASH010000009.1, on the reverse strand, counting down.
ATTTCGGCAAATAAGGCGTGTGCCGCCGCGGCGGCAGCGTTGGGCGCCGAAGCCAGACCGGATGCCTAGTCCCCGGATTTCCGCCCGTTGGCGGCATTTGCGCTCAACTCGTGTTGGAAGAATCGGGCAATGACCCGATAGGCTTGGCGCGATTCCTCGGGTTCCGGATCGGAGAAGAAGGCGTGGCCCATGCCTTCCCAGACATGCAGCTCGGTCCGGACTCCCGCAGCAGTGAGCAGCTCGTTGCTGTGGAGCACCGAGCTCATCGCGAAATCCCGTGTGCCGGTAATCAGCAACGTTGGCGGAAAGGCCTTGAGCCCGGCCTGGTCGAGTCCTGGAAAGACCAGCGGATCGTCGGTTCGCGCGCCCATGAAATAGGGAAGCGAGGAAAGCGAGGCGAGCCCCGCCTCGACGGACTGGCCATTGGCGACTGACGCGAAGTAAAGCGAATCCCCGCTGAGGAAATTGACCAGCGATCCGCAGAAGGTGCCGATCGCACCGGGGGCCGGTAGCTGCTTCGCCTGGAACCAGGCTATCGCTTCGCCGGTGAGCAGGCCGCCGGCGGAGCAGCCATAAATGCCGATCGTCTTGGGCGCATGGTTCTTCAGCAGTGCGCGATAGACACTTGCCACATCCTCCGACGCCGCGGGGAAATGCCATTCGGGGCCTTGGCGGTAGTCGATGGCGACAACTTCCATGCCGCTCTCCGCGGCGATCGGGATCGCCTCCACCAGCGCGCCGCTTCCCGCACCCCACATGAAAGCCCCGCCGTGCAGGTTGATGAGCACGCGCCCGCGATTGCCCACCGTCACGCCGCCGCGCGGGATCACCCGATCCACCCGTACACCGCCGATGTTTTCGCTCCGCACCTCGACCGGAAAGATCGCCCGCAGCCGCCGGACGCGATCGCTGTTGATTGCGTCATAATAGGCGCGCATCTGTTCGACCGAGGCATTTGGCGGCGGCGGCGCGATCGTGCGCTGGCTGACGAACTGTTCCTTTGCGGCGGACGAGGCATAGGACGAATAGGGAAGCGTGAACGCCGGCACCGCGACTTCTGAAGACATTGGCTGCTTGTTCTCCTCCGCCCAAGCCGATGGCCCCGCCAGGACCGGCGCCAGCAGCAAGGCCCAAAAGAAGCGCATGGTGCCCCGTTGGGTGCGCTTCACGATCATGCGCCTGCTGAACCCTTCCATCATGCCCTCCCGGCCTTTTCATACGCCCGGCGTCCGACATGATCGGCGCGAGCCCGATTTCGACCTGTCCTAGTCAGGAATGACATCGATAACAATAGCGTTTCCGATATCAATGTCGTGAAGGGCGGACGCCGCCGCCAAGCCGGCCGCCGGAAGAGCTCAATCGCCGATCGTTGACGCGCGAACGACGAGGTCGACGGGCAACAGCTCAGGCGTGGGTCGACCATTGTCGAGCCATTGCAGTAGCTTAGAGCCGGCCAGCTCGCCGGCCCGCTGCCAGTCCTGCCGCACCGTCGTCAGTGGCATGGCCGATGTCGCTGACGCGGGGATATCGTCATAGCCGGTTACCGCGACATCCTGGGGTATAGCGATTCCGGCCTCCTGGAGCGCGGCCATGGCGCCCAGGGCGATCGCATCGCTCGCCGCAGCGACCGCATCGCCGCGCCAGCCGCGCTCTAGCGCGGCCTGCATTGCGTCAGCCCCGGCACCGATCCCGAAATCGCAAACTTGCACCTCGATATCGGCCCCGGATGCCTCGCGGATCGCGTCGAGCCGGTCGCCGATCTCCGGATGGGCGGGATCCCCCAGGAACAGGATGCGCCGCCGTCCCAGCGAGGCCAGATGCTCGCCGATGAAGCGCCCTCCCGCCCGATTGTCGCTGCCGATCGTCAGCCAGTCGCCATCGGAATCGCGCGGCGTACCCCAGACGATCAGCGGAAGCCCCAGCTCGCTCACCTGCCGCGCCGCCTCCGCCTTGCCCTGGCCGAGTAGGATGATTCCGTCGGAATCGTCGTGGCTCGATTGCAGCAGCTGCGTCAGCGTGGTCAGGATCACGCGATATCCCGCCTCGGTCATTACTTGCAGCAGACCGCCCAGCGCCGTCAGGATGATCGGATCGGACATGGTGCGATCCGCCGTGGGCGTCATCTCCACCGCCGCCGTGATGCTGTGGTTGCGGCGCAGGCGCAGGTTGCGCGCCGCGGTGTTGAGGCGATAGCCGTGCTCGCGGGCCAGCTCCTGAATCTGCTCGCGCACCGACTGGCGGACCAGCGGGCTGTTCTGGAGCGCGCGCGATATCGTGATTTTCGACACGCCGGCGAGCGTCGCGAGATCGTCCATCGTGAGGCGCCTGACGGGCTCGGTCACCTTGTTTCCGTCGCCAATTTCGTTTTCATTCATCAAGCTCTCGAGGACATAGGTATAACGGCCTGTCCATCGAACGGACGGCCCGGCTTCCCTTCTCTAGCCGTGCGGAAGGAGGATCGCCAAGTGGACGCGACCGGCCACCTCCTGGACGAGGAGATCAGGACCGCTATCCGGATGGGCGGCAAGCGGGAGGATGACCTTTCGCGCCTCACGCCCGCCAGGGCGCGCGCCCTGCAGCACGGCATGGCGCAGGCATTCAAAAGCCCAGATGTTCCCGCGATGGCGTGCGAGGATCTGGTTCTGCCCGGTGCGGCCGGTCCGCTCGCGTCCCGACTCTATCGCCCGGACGGGGCGTGCCCGCCGCTGATCGTCTTCATCCATGGCGGGGGCTGGGTGGGGGGCGATCTCGATACGCACGACCAGATGTGCCGCCTGCTGGGAACGGGCGCTGGGTGCGCCGTGCTCGCCATCACCTATCGCCTCGCGCCCGAGCACCCCTTCCCTGCCGCGGTCGAGGATTGTATCGGCGCCACGCGCTGGGCGCTGCAATCGGCTGAGGCGCTGAGGTGCGATTCCTCGCGCATCGCGATCTTCGGCGAAAGCGCCGGCGCGACTCTCGCCACGGTCGCCCTTTTGTCGCTGGCTGACGAGCCGCTTCCCCGCTTCGCCTTCCAGTGCCTTGCCTATCCCGCAACCGATCTGCGGCTGGCCGAGGCGAGCCTTGACCAGCCGCTCGATCCGCTGAGCCTTACCCCGGATGAGGCTTTTTGGTGCCGTGCCCAATATATCCGCGACGACCGGGACCTGGCCGATTGGCGCGCATCGCCCATCCTCGCCCCCAATCTCGCCGCGTCGCCCGCGACTCATATAATCACCGCCGGGGTGGATCCGCTGTGCCAGGGCGGCGAGGCCTATGCTCAGGCCCTCGCCGATGCGGGCGTCCCCACGACCTGCCGCCGCTATCCAGGGCTTCCGCACGGCTTCCTGTCGTTGCCGCCAGGAATGCCTCGGGTCGCCGACGCCTATGCCGATGTCTGCACATTGTTGGGCACCGCGCTGAAGGTCGATGCGGCCGCAAGCCGGGGCTGAACGGCCCGGAGGGAATATACCGGGAGTCATGCCAGGCGAATCGAGCATCGCGATCATGACGAAGGGAACGAAAAACCGGGTTGAACATCGAACATAGGTGCCGGGCGGCAGGATAGGCAACGGCAGTTTCGCTGCGGAATCAATGGATTATTGGAATAATGCATATCGCGATAATTTTCTTCTGGACAAGGAGTGAAGACGATCTTATCTGATGTTTATCGCGATAATAATTATCGCAGTGACAAAGGAAAGGAATCCGCCATGACCAAGTTCAAAACGCTCCTCGCCGCCACTGCCGCTCTAATGCTCGGCACCGCTCCCGCCATCGCCCAGGACAAGGGCGCAGAGCCCGTCAAGTCCATCGTCCTCGTCCATGGCGGCTTCGTCGATGGTTCGGGTTGGGAAGGCGTCTACGACATCCTCAAGAAGGACGGTTACAAGGTGACGGTGGTCCAGAACCCGACCGACTCGCTCGTCGCGGACGCCGCGGTCACGAAGCGTGCGATCGCCGCCGCCGATGGCAAGGTGATCCTGGTCGGCCACAGCTATGGCGGCGCGGTCGTTTCCGAAGCGGGCACCGATCCGAAGGTCGCCGGCGTCGTCTACATCGCCGCTTTCGCGCCCGACAAGGGCGAATCGATCATCTCGCTGCTGGCCAATCCCGCGGCCGGTGAGCCGGTGCCGCCGATCCTGCCGCCGGTCGAGGGCTATCTCTTCCTCGACAAGGCCAAGTTCGCCGCTTCCTTCGCCGCCGATGTGAAGCCCGATCTCGCCGGCTTCATGGCGGACGCGCAGGTTCCCTTCGGCATCAACGCAGCGGGCGGCCTGGTGACTGCCCCGGCGTGGCGCGCAAAGAAGAGCTGGTACCTCGTCACATCCGACGACAAGATGATCCCGCCCGCCGTGCAGCGCCGGATGGCCGCCCGCGCCGGATCGACCGTCCACGAAGTCGCTGCCAGCCACGCTGTCTATGTGTCGCAGCCCAAGGCCGTCGCCAGCATCATCGAGGAAGCGGCAAAGGCGTCGGGCAAGTAATCCGGAACCAATGTTGAAGAAAGGGCGCCAGGTTAGCTGCCTGGCGCCCCTTCGCGCGTATCGGATGGACGCAAGGCGATCATCACCGCCACGGCGCTCGCAAGCATCAACACCGCGAAATAGAGTTGGGCGGCGGCCAGCGATCCGGTCGTCACCGAGATATAGCCGACGATCGGCGGGCTGACGAAATTGCCGATGCCGCCGATAGTGGTCACGATCGCGATGCCCACCGCGATCTGGCCGGCATGGAAGACCTTGCCCGGCAGAGTCCAGAATGGCCCCATGGCGCCGAACGTACCAGCGATCGCCAGCGCCATGGCGGCTATCGCCAAAACCGGTTCCGCGCGCAGCCAGGCCGCGAGCAGCCAGCCAAGGCCGCCCAGGGCAAAGGGGATTGCGACATGAAGGCGTCGTTCCTGAGTCCGGTCGGAATGGCGCGCGATCAGATATTGCGCGACCGTCGCGAACAGGAACGGGATCGATGAATAGAGACCAATGTCGAGAACGGTGTCGACACCGGCATTGCGCAGGATGGTGGGAAGCCACAGCAAGGCGCCGCCGGCGCTCGTCATCAGGGTGAAGGAGGCGATCGCCAGCGCCGCAAAGGCGGGCAGGCGCAGGACCGCGCGCCAGGAGCCGCTCGCGGATTGCTGGCGCCTGGCCTCTCCTTGAAGGTCGGACAGGACGACCGCCTTCTCATCGGCGGTAAGCCATGTTGCATCCGTGGGCGCTTCGGGAAGGATGACGAACGCCAATATGCCGATGGCGACCGAAGGCAGCCCCTCGAGGATGAACAGCCATTGCCATCCCGACAAGCCGGCGACTCCCGCCATGCCGTGCATGATGACGCCGGATATCGGCCCGCCCAGCACGCCGGAGACGGCGATCGAGGACATGAACAAGGCGATCAGACGCGCCCGCCGCGCCATCGGTGTCCAGCGCGTCAGATAGAAGATGACCCCGGGAAAGAATCCCGCCTCCGCCACACCGAGGAGGAAACGCAGCGCGTAGAAATGCCAGTCAGTCGTCATGAAGGCCAATGCGGCGCAGCAAAGGCCCCACGCCGTCATGATCCTCAGCAGAGTCCGGCGAATGCCGATACGCTGGAGCAGCATGTTGCTGGGTACTTCGAACAGCAGATAGCCAAGCGCGAACACGCCGGCGCCAATCCCGAAGATCGCATCGTCGAACTTCAGGTCGCGCGAGAATTCGAGCTTGGCAAAGGCGATGTTGGAGCGATCCAGCGCGGCCAGCAGATAACACAGCATCAGCATCGGGATCAGCCGCCAGGCGATCTTCCGATAGACTTTCTCCCGAGCGTCCGGATCCGCCGCGATCCCGTCCGGAGCCGTTTGCCGGGCCGTCATGTCATTGACCCTGGAAGATCGGCTGACGTTTTTCGACGATCGCCAGTGCCGCTTCGCGCGCGTCGCGCGTGGCCATCAATTCCGTGCTGGCGCGCTGTTCGACCGCATAGCCTTCGAACAAGGGCATCGCCTCGATCGCATTGAGCGTCCGTTTGCCGATCCGCAGGCCGAGCGGTGCCTTGGCCGCGATCGTCTGGGCAAGGGCCCGGGCGCTGGATTGCAGCTCCTCGAACTCGACCAGTTCGTCGACCAGGCCGATGCGGTACGCCTCGGCCGCCGGGATCGGCTGCCCGGTGAAGAACATCCGCCGGAGTGCTCCCTGCGGGATCAGCCTGCCCAGATGAGCGCCGCCGCCACAGCGTCCGGCGTTGATTTCGGGCAAGCCGTAGCTGGCGTTGCGCGCGGAAATGCGGATGTCGCAACACGATGCGATCACCGATCCGGCACCGAGCGCCACGCCGTTGACGGCGGCGATCACCGGGACCGGACAGTCGTAGATCGCCTTGAATGTCGCATGGACGACCGCGGCATAGGCCGGGTCGTCCTCGATCCGGGCGGCAAGAAACTCCTTCAGGTCCTTGCCGGCGCAGAAGGCGCGGTTGCCCGCCGCGGTCAGGATCACGCACTGGACGCTCTGATCCTGGCCGAGCGATCGGAACAGGTCGCCCAGGGCCTGATAGCTCTCGCCCGTCAGCGCGTTGACCGGTGCCCGATCGATGGTGACCGTCGCGATGCGATCCTGAAGGTCGAGTCTCAGGTCGGTCATGATGCGGATATCTCCTCGTTGAAATCGTAGAGCCGCGCCGGATTGCGGGCGAGGATCAGATCCCTGACGGCGCTATCGGACACCCATTCCCGGAAGCGGGCGAGAAGCAGGCGGGGGTCGGGCGCGGGATCCATGCGGACGAACGGCCAATCGGATGCCCACAGCATGCGGTGCGGGGCACGATCGACCAGAGCGTCATGGAACGGCCGGATGTCGCGATGGTCGGGCGCGGCCGACACGCGGCACAGGCTGAGCTTCACCCATAGCCAGCCTTCGTCCAGTATCTCGAGCAATTGCCCAAATCCGGCGTGCCCGGGCCCTGCCGAAGCATCGACCATGGCCATATGGTCCAGTACGACCGGCACACCGCTGGCGCGCAGCCGATCGGCATTGTCGAGGATGTCGGCCAGCGGCGACCATAATTGAGCGTGCAGGCCGATCGATCGCATCGATGGTGCCAATCTATCGAGCGCGTCCAGACCGACCGTACCGCCGTATCGCCCACCCCTGACCGGGTCGCGGACCTCGGTGAAACGCAGGCCGGCTATTCCTGCGGCATGGAGGGCGCGGATCGTCTCGTGGTCGGTATCACCCTCCAGTGCCGCAATGCCGCGCAACCGACCCTCCGACCGGGCGATCGTGTCGAGCAGGGCAGCGGGATCGGTGCCGTATACGCCGGGCTGGACGATGATTCCGCAGGCCAGGCCCGAGGCGTCGAGCATGGCCAGATGATCGGATATACCGACTGCCGGCGGGGCGTAGCTGGTCGCACCGGCGAACGGGAAGCCAGGCGGAAAGACATGGGTATGGGTGTCGCAGGCATGGAGGAAATCAGCCATCGCCGTCCCTCCGCCCCTCCGCCTCCAGATGGCCGGGCGCGAGCAGTGTCAGATGATCGGCTGCGGTCAGCAAGTCTCCCTCGGCATCGGGGAGTTCGATCTCATGCGCGTTCAGCGTCATGGCGACCATCGAATAATAGCCGATAAGGGCGGTCAGCTCGACGACGGCGACAACGCCCCAGCGCTCGATCGCGTCGCCATATATCCGGGGCAGGACCCGGCCATCGCACAACAGGCCGCGGGCGAACTCATAGACGCAATGGTCGTCGTGGCGATCGAATGTCGGCGCTCGGCCGAGGCGTATGGCGTCGATCACGTCTTCGCCCAGGCCTTCCTCGCGTGCGACGCCCGCATGGATGTGGAATTCCAGCTGAGAGTTCCAGTGCCGGCCGGTCGCGATGATCGCGAGTTCGCGCAGCCTTTTGGGAATCTTGTCCGAATAGCGCAGGACTTCGCCGAACTTCTGCCAATGCTGGGCAAGGTCGGGATTGTGGAGCGCGGCGCGGAGCGGACCCACGACCGATCCACGGGGCCCGGCAATGATCTGATCGTACACCGCGCGCTGCTCGGGCGTCATGCTGTCCAGGCTGGGGAGGGGGATGCGCGCCATCAATGCTCATCCGCAGCGGTGGCGGAAATCCATCCGAGCTCGGACAGGATCGCTTCCCGATGCTGGTCGAGCGTCGGCGGTCCGCGATCGAACTTGAGCGGGGCTTCCGCAAAGCGCAGCGGGCTCACGATCGAGGGGACGTGGCTTTCGCCATGCCGAAGCGTGCGCAGCATGGCACGGTGCCGCACCTGCACGTCCGCCAGCGTTTCCTTTATGGTGTTGATCGGCGCGCAGGGTACCCCGACCGCGTCAAGTCGCGCGCCGATCTCGGTCGTCGACAGCTGTGCGAACAGCTCGATGATTGCCGCGCGCAGGGCCTCGACATGGCGGACGCGACCGGCATTGGTCGTAAAGCGCGGGTCGTCGGCAAGGCCGTCCTGGTCCATCGCCGCGCAGAACAGCCGGAACTGCCGGTCATTGCCGACGGCCAGCGCCATCCGGCCGGCACGGCACGGATAGACGTCCTGCGGCTGGATATTGGGGTGGCGGTTGCCCTGCTGGCGCGGCACCTCTCCGGTCAGCAGATGGTTCATCGCCTGGTTGGCGAGAAAGGCGGTCTGCACATCGAGCATCGCAACGTCGATATGATCGCCGACGCCGGTGATCTCGCGGTTCGCCAGCGCCGCAAGCACGCCCACGGTCGCATACATGCCGGTCATGATATCGACGATCGGCACGCCGACTTTTTGCGGCCCGCCGCCGGGTTGACCATCGGCCTCGCCGGTCAGGCTCATCAGCCCGCCCAGTGCCTGGATCATGAAATCATAGGCTGCCTGCGGTGCGCGCGGGCCGTCCTGGCCGAAGCCGGTGATCGAGGCATGGATGAGGCGCGGATTGCGGCGCCGCAACGCCGCCGCGTCCAGCCCCATCCGGGCGAGCGCGCCGACCTTGAAATTTTCCAGCAGGATATCGGCGCGATCGGCCAGCGCCAGCACGATATCCCGGTCCGCCGGGTCGGCGAGATCGAGCGCGATCGACCGTTTGCCGCGATTGACGGAGAGAAAATATCCCGAACTCTGCCCTTCGCCGGCCCCCGTGACCGCGAAAGGCGGTCCCCAGGCTCGGGTGTCGTCGCCGCTGCCGGGCCGTTCGACCTTGACGACGTCGGCGCCCAGGTCGGCAAGAATCTGGCTTGACCATGGACCGGCCATGACACGGCTCAGATCGAGCACGCGGATATGGGATAGAGGCCCCGCCATTCAGCCGTCCGTCGCGGTTGTGGCTATCGCCGAGGAACGGCGTTCAAAGCCCGCAGCCCATTGGGCCAGCGCCGGCCGTCCCCGGCGCCAGTCGAGCGCGGCGAAGCGGAAATCGGCATAGCCCAAGGCGCAACCGATCGAAACATGGCCGATATCGAAGGGAGCGTCCGCAAAATCGCTGACCTCCACCTCGAGGCGATCGAGCGTCTGGACGACCTTGCCTTCCCAGGCGGCGAGGTGCGGAGCCGACTGGCGCTCGACGGGACGCTCGCGCTCGTTGCGCCAGAGAATGAGAAGGTCGAGCAGGCCGTCGCCAAGCGCCTGGCGGCGCAAGGCATCGATCCGCGCGACGGGATCGGAGGGGTGGAGTTGACCGCGGTGATCGAAATAGTCGCAGATAACCGGGGAGTCGTAGATCGCCGATCCATCGCCGAGCACCAGGGTCGGAAGCTTGTTGAGCGGATTGTCGCGGCTGAGGGCGGGGTTGATCTCCGCCATGGCGGCGACCGAACGGACAAGCTCGAGGTCGTTCTCGATCCCCAGCTCATGGGCGACGATCATCACCTTGCGCACGAAGGGAGAACGGGGCGACCAATGGAGTTTCATCATCCTCTGATCCTGACTCAAACGTTGATTTTCGCGCTCGCGCCAACCCTATGCGGTCGGCTCGCCGGTCGACCGGAGGTTCCCCTACGGTTCCGGACGCACTGTTTTTCGAAGATACCCAAGGCTACCCCTCCCGGTTGTGCGGCCATTCGGCCTCTTTGTCCCTATAGACTAGATATATAGGCTATTGGAATGCGCAAGCATGGTCAAGGGAAGGAATGATGACCTTTTGAATTATTTGAGGCGCATATCCATCCGGACCAGGTCGCCGCGATAGGTTCCGTTTGCGATCAGGATGATAACGCCGTTCGCATCGACCGCGCAGCGCTGCACAAAGGCCACCGGATCGTTGATGCCGATGCCGAGTTCGTCGGCGAGCTTGATGTCGGCCGTACCGATCGTCAGTGATTGCCGGGCGTCGGTAATGTCGACATCGGGGGCATCTGCGATGAGCCGGAGCGCCGACTGGGTCCGGTAGGCGGTCTTGGGGATCAGCGCCGCCACGGACGATTCGACATAGATGTCGGCGACCAGATACACGATTCCGTCGCGTGTATGTCGGCGCTTCAGGTGGCGATAGGATGGGGCAAGGGTGCCGATCGGATCCTCCGGCGCCGGCGGCAGAACATTGGGTTCCTGGGCAAGGATGTCGATCTTCGCGCCATCGCGCGATATCAGCAGCCCGGACCAATCGGTCTGCACTTCGCACCATAGTTGCTGCTGCGGGGCGCGCTTCACGAATGTCCCCTTGGCGCGATGCCGCTCGATCAGGTCGTCGCTCTCGAGCATGCCAAGCGCCTGCCTGATGGTGGCGCGCGCGACCCCGCACTCGGAAACCAGATCGTCGATGACCGGTATTTGGCCGCCCACGGCCCATTCGCCCGTCTCGATTCGGCGACGGAAAAGCCCCGCGAGCTGAACATAACGCGGCACCGAGCTGCGGCTGAGATCGGGCGGAGTGGCGTGCGTTGCGGATTTAAGCATCGCGCGATGCTGCTCGAAAATACGAAAACATGGAAGATGGAACCTTCCGAACGGATAAAAAGATAGAGGATCGATCCTTGCCAATGACACGCCCGCGCCGAGCCTGCCGATGTGCAAACTTATTTGACATTATATTCCATATGACAATATCATCCATATGATTCGTCGCATCTGCGGCGGCAGGATGGAGATGGTGCGCATGGCAATTGGGGATGGCGAACCGGTCGCGGATGTTGAGGTGCCCGTCCTGATCGTGGGCGCGGGCCCCGCGGGCCTTGCGGCGACGCTGATGCTGCAAAGGCTCGACGTGCCGGCGCTTACGGTCACGCGCTATGGCTGGACCGCGAACTCGCCGCGCGCCCATTATCAGAACCAGCGCACGATGGAGGTGATGCGGGAACTGGGCCTGGAGGCTGACATGATGGCTGCGGGCTTGCCCGACACGCTGATGCAGAACTTCGTCTGGGCGTCGAGCCTTGCCGGACAGGAATTTGCGCGGCTGCCATCCTATATCGCCGCACGCCACGACGAGTATCGCGGCGCCAGCCCGTGCCGGTCGACCAATCTCGCTCAGCATCTGATGGAACCGATCATGGCCCGCGCCGCCCTTACGCGCGGGGCCGCGATCGCATGGCGCCGCGAGTTCCTCGACCTAGAGCAGGACGAGACTGGCGTGACCGCCCTGCTGCGCGACCGCCTGACCGGCCAAGAACAGCGCGTTCGCGCGCGCTATCTGATCGGCGCCGATGGCGCGCGCAGCCGGGTGGCGGAGGCGGCCGGCCTGACACTCTCCGGCCAGCCCGGATGGGCGGCCGCGGTCAACATCTGGTTCCGGGCCGATCTGTCCGCCTATTGCGCGCATCGGCCGGGCGTTCTCTACATCATCAACCGTCCGGGCAGCCGCTTCTGGCTGGGCTCGGGCATTTTCGTGAACGTGCGCCCCTGGAACGAGTGGGTGCTGTCCTTCCTGTACGATCCGGCCGCGGGCGAGCCGGACCTGTCCGAAGCGGCGCTGGTGGCGCGCATCCGCGATCTGGCGGGCGATCCGGCGCTGCCGGTCGAGCTGCTGTCGGCCAATGCCTGGCAGATGAACGCGCAGGTGGCCGACGCCATGTCCACCGGCCGCGTGTTCATTGCCGGCGACGCCGCGCACCGTCATCCGCCGACCAACGGGCTCGGGTCGAACACCTCGATCCAGGACGCCTATAACCTTGCCTGGAAGCTCAAGCTCGTGCTCGACGGCACCGCCGGCCCCGGCCTGCTCGACAGTTACGACAAGGAGCGCCGCCCCGTCGCGCAACAGGTGATCGACCGGTCGATGCAGAGCGTGAAGGAACTCGGCGCCATTGCCGCGGCGATCGGCTTTTCGGCCGACCAGACCGAGGACGAAGGCTGGGCCGCCTTCGCCGATCTCGCAAGGCCGGGTGATACGGGCCGGGCAAAGCGCGCGGCGCTGCACGCAGCGATCGAGCTTCAGCAGTTCCACCAATGCGCGCATGGCGTGGAGCTTGGCTATCGCTATGGCGAGGGCGCGTTGATCGGCGATGCGGCGACACGCGCGGCGCGCGACAGCTGGCGTGAACGTCAGCTCAGCTACGAACCGGCGACCCATGCGGGCGCGCACCTGCCGCACGCCTGGCTGGAGCGCGACGGCCACCGCCTGTCGACATTGGATCTCATCGGGCCGGGCAGCTTCGGGCTGATCGTCGGCCACGATGGCGATGACTGGGAGGAAGCGGCGCGGATCGTCGGCGCCACCCTCGGTTTGGCGCTTCCCGTTCTCCGCATCGGTTACGGGCTGGACCATGCCGACCCGACAGGAGCGTGGGCGCGGCTGCGCGGCATCGAGGATGACGGCTGCCTGCTCGTGCGCCCGGACAAGTTCATTGCATGGCGCGCTTGCTCACGCCCGGACAATCCGGCGGCCGACCTCGAGCGCGTGATGATTCAGGTGCTCGCACGGGAAGCGCGCCCGTGAAACTCTGGGCCAACGCCGTTTCGACCAATCCGCGCCGGGTCCTGATCTATCTGGCCGAGAAGGGGCTGGAAATCGAGCGGGTCGATCTTGACATGGCGGCGGGCGCGCACCGCCAGCCGGCTTTCCTCGCGCTGAACCCTGCCGGCAAGGTTCCGGTACTTGAACTCGACGATGGCAGCGTGCTGACCGAATCCGCCGCCATTATCGAATATCTGGAGGAGCTGTATCCGCAGCCGCCCATGATCGGCACCGACGCGTCCGGCCGGGCGCGCGTGCGCGCCGATGAGCGGATCGTCGCGGATTTGATCGCCTGGGCATCGGTGATCGCCCAACACGCCAGCCCGGTCTTCGCCGGGCGCGTGGCGCAGCAGCCGGCCGTCGCGGCCGCGGTGCTGCCGCTGGTGGCGGGGCAGCTCGACATGCTGGAGCAGCGCCTGGGCGAGGCGGCGTTCCTCTCCGGCGATCGGCCGTCGATCGCTGACTGCAGCCTGTTCGCCCTGTTCCAGACCTGCCGGACCCGGCTGTCGCTGTCGCTCGGCGCGGACCATCCGCGCCTCGATGCCTGGTTCACCCGCTTTTCCGCACGGCCGAGCGCCCGAGCCTGACCTTTCATCCGATCATCCTTGGAGACTATCACGATGACACTGCTTCACATCGATTCCGCCATCACCGGCGAGGCCTCGGTCACCCGCCGGTTGTCTGCTGCGATCGTCGCCCGGCTGAAGCTGCTCTCGCCGGAGCTTGGCGTCGTCTACCGCGATCTCGCGCGCGATCCGCTGCCCCTGCTCTCCGCCGCATCGCTTGCAGGGGGCGGGGGCGAGGCGCCGCTCGCGCAGGCCGCGCTCGATGAGTTCATGGCCGCCGAAACGATCGTCATCGGCGCACCGATGTACCATTTCAGCGTCCCCGCACAGCTGAAGACCTGGATCGACCACCTCTCCCGGGAAGGCGTGACCTTCGAGCGGACGCCGCAGGGCCCGAAGGGGCTGGTGCACGGCAAACGTGTCATCATCGCCTCCGCCCGCGCCGGCTTCTATGGACCCGGCTCGCCGACGCATGCGGCGGAGCACCAGGAATCCTATCTGCAGGCCGTGATGCGCTTTTTCGGCCTGACCGACGTGCAGGTCATCCGCGCCGAGGGCATCGGCGCCGGCCCGGATCGCGCCCGCGCGGCGATCGGGGCAGCGATCGGCGAAGCCGCGGCATTGGAGATGCGCGCGGCCGTCTGATCGCTTATGAGGCACGCGGCGGCGCGACAGGAGGCGAGCAGGATGGGGAAAGTGCGGACGCTTAGTCCGGACCAGCAGCAGCGGCGTGCTGAGCAGGGCAAGGAACGCCGTCTGGCCACGCGGACGCAGTTGCTCGCGGCCGCCTACCGGCTGTTCGCCCGCCACGGCGCCGATGCGCCAACGATCGACGATGTCATCGCCGAGGCGGGCGTCTCCCGCGGCAGTTTCTATAATCATTTCGAGAGCCGCGAGGATCTGTTCCGGTCGGTGGCGGACGATATCGCGACGCGCATTAACGACCTGATCACCGAGGCCGAGCGCGATACGCATGATCCCCTGGCCGCGCTCGCCATGTCGTTCCGACTGTTCACCCACTTCGCCACGATCGAACCCGCGCGGGGATGGATCCTGCTGCGCACCATGCCGCTGGTCGGAGCGCTCAACGCCGATATGCGAGAGAAGGTCACGGCGCAATTCGGCGCCGCACTGGCGAGCGGAAGGCTGCGCGCTATGGCGCTCGACCGCGCGCTCGACCTGGGCATGGGGCTGCAGATCATGACGATCCGGCGCGTTCTGACCGAGGGCGCGGCGGCGGCGACCATCACGGCGGCGTGCGAAACCTTGCTGCTCGCCCTTGGTTGTGAGGCTTCGGAGGCTTCCGAACTCGCTGCGGCTCCCGTGCCGAGACTATCCGGAGCGTAGCAAGCCGCGCCGCCTATTGGCGCAGATACCTGAAATACCAGACCTCATGGCCCTGCCGTCGGGCCTTGCGCTCATAACGGGTCTCGGGCCAGTCGTCGGCGCGGGTCAGGAAATCGCGCGGGTGTTTCGCCTGCCAGACGAAATCGGTTCGCGCGTTCATCACCATCATCGACCAACGGCAATAGGTCGGATCGTCGGTGCCGAGCCTGAATTCGGCACCCGGTTTCAGCTTGCGCGCGATCAGGTCCAGCGGGCCATGATTGACCATCCGCCGTTTCGCATGGCGCGCCTTCCGCCAGGGATCGGGATGGAGCAGATAGACACGGTCGAGCGAGGCGTCGGGCAGCCGCTCGATCACATCGAGCGCATCGCCCATATGCAGCCGGACATTCTCCAGCGCACCGTCGCGGACATGGTTGAGCGCGCCGACCACCCCGTTGAGGAACGGCTCGCATCCGATAAAGCCGGTGCCGGGTCGCATCGCTGCCTGACCGGCAAGATGCTCGCCCGCGCCGAAGCCGATTTCAACTTCGAGAGGGCGGTCATCGCCGAACAGAGTCATCGCATCGATCTGCCCGGTCTCGGGCGCGCTGATCTCGGGCAGCAATTCTTCGACAAGCGCGGCCTGGCCAAGGCGCAATTTATGCCCCTGGCGGCGGCCATAGAGGCGGCGGATGGTCGTGGGATCGTTCATTGCGGGGCGGCATAGCTGTGCGCTGCGTTGACGCAAGCCTTCAACGAAGAAGGCGCGGCTCCGTCAAGGAACCGCGCCTTCTCGTTTATCGGCTTTCGCCCGGGGTGGCTCAGGCGACGGCTGCCTTGAGCTGATCGACCAGGTCGGTCTTTTCCCAGGTGAAGGAATCGCCGTCGGGCTTGCGGCCGAAATGGCCATAGGCCGCGGTCTTCTGGTAGATCGGGGCGTTGAGCTTCAGATGCTCGCGGATGCCCTTCGGGGTCAGGCGCACCAGCTTCGGCAGGACTTCTTCAAGCTTCGCTTCCGAAACGGTGCCGGTGCCGTGCGTGTCGACATAGACCGACAGCGGCTCGGCGATGCCGATCGCATAGCTGAGCTGGATCGTGCAGCGGCGGGCGAGCCCGGCCGCGACGACGTTCTTCGCCAGATAGCGCGCGACATAAGCTGCCGAGCGGTCGACCTTGGTCGGATCCTTGCCCGAGAAGGCGCCGCCGCCATGCGGGGCTGCGCCGCCGTATGTGTCGACGATGATCTTGCGACCGGTGACGCCCGCATCGCCGTCAGGACCGCCGATTTCGAAACGGCCGGTCGGGTTGACGTAGATCTTGGTCTCCTCGTCGACAAAACCCTCGGGCAGGACTTCGTTGAACACGCCAACGACATAGTCGCGAAGCTCCTTGTAGAGTTCCGGATTGCCTTCGGTGCCGTCGTAGAAATAGCCGGGCGCATGCTGGGTCGAGACGACCAGGGCGGTCGCGCGGACCGGAACCTCGTTGCGATATTCGAGCGTCACCTGACTCTTCGCGTCCGGCTCGAGGAACGGCACGACCTTGTTATGGCGATCATGCGCCAGCTTTTCGAGGATGCGGTGCGAGTAATAAAGGGTGGCGGGCAGCAGGTCGGGGGTCTCGTCGGTCGCATAGCCGAACATGATGCCCTGGTCGCCGGCGCCCTCGTCCTTGTTGCCGCTTTCATCGACGCCCTGTGCGATGTGCGCCGACTGAGCGTGAAGATGGTTTTCGAACGAGAAATTCGCCCAGTGGAAGCCGTCCTGCTCATACCCGATCCGCTTCACGGTCGCGCGAACCGCTGCCTCGATCTCTTCCTTCGCGCCGGGGGCCCATTCGTGATTCTCGAACACGCCCTTGCAGCGGATCTCGCCGGCCAGCACGACGCGGTTGGTCGTGGTCAGCGTCTCGCAGGCGATACGCGCATAGGGGTCCTTCGAGAGGAACAGATCGACCACTGCGTCGGAAATCTGGTCGGCGACCTTGTCGGGGTGGCCTTCGGAAACCGATTCGGAGGTGAAGAGAAACGAAGCGCGCATCAAATCTACCCTTGGCTAGGGCGGCCCCGGGGCGTCCGGAAACCGCATATAAAGCTTTCCTTATATGTGCGCCCTAGCGAGACGCCCGGCGGAAGGCAACTGCCAGGAGCAGCATTGCCGTCGCGATCAGCAAGGCCATCCAGTTGCCGAGGCGGGAGAACAGGGTCGGCGGGGCCGCCCGGGGCATGGGCAGCTCGATCGCGCCGGCCTTGTGCAGGGGCAGGCTGCCGAGCAGCCGGCCGTCGGCGGCGATCACCGCGGAGATGCCGGTCGGGGTCGCGCGGATGATCGGCAGGCCCTCCTCGATCGCGCGCAATTGCGCCTGGGCGAGGTGCTGCGGCGGCCCCCAGTCGCCGAACCACGAATCGTTCGATGGGTTGAAGATTATGGCGGGACGGTGCGCCGGATCGGCCACCTGGCCGGAGAAGATGATCTCGTAGCAGATATCCATGCCGACATTGCCGAAACCGGGCAGGGGGATGGTGCGCTGCTTGGGGCCCGCAGCGAAATCGAAATCGCCGGGCACGAGGCGCTGCAGCCCGAAGGCGGTGAGCAACGGCCGGAGCGGAAGATATTCGCCGAACGGCACGAGATGCGCCTTGTCGTAGCGCGCGAGGATCGTACCCGTCGAATCGATCGCGAAGACCGAATTGGTCCCCGCCTTGAGATTGCCCGCCGCATCGAATTGCAGGGCATTGCCCCCGGCCAGCACCAGGTCGCGCGGGCCGAGCAGGGCGGCGATCCGGCGGCGGGTCACGCCGGGCAGGCCGCGCCAATAATAGTCGGCCGGATAGCCATCCTCGATGAAGAAGCGCAGTGCGCCTTCCGGCCAGACGATCAGGCGTGGATGGCTGCCGGGCGTGCCCGCGAGCGATTCGAGCGCACGCAGGCTGTTCTCGGCATAGGCCGGGGTAGGGCGCTCCTCCTCGCCGAGATTGGGTTGGACGATTCGGACATGGGGATAGCCTCCCGGCAGCGGCGTCGCCGTCGTTCCGGGATGGATTCCCGACAGGGCAAGCAGCGCGACGATGATGAACGCCGCCGCCGGCACGCGCCGCCCGGCAAAGGCGAGGATCAACGTTCCCGCGACCGCGACCGTCAGCCCCGACAAGGCATAGGTCCCGGTCCATGACGCGATCCGCGCCACGCCGAGCAGCGGCACCCAGATCGCCGCGAGGGGGTTCCATGGAAAGCCGCTGAGCATCGTCGAGCGCAGCCATTCGGTGACGATCCACGCCGCGCCGAACACGAGTATATAGGCGATGCCCGCCCGCGTCGCCGCATCGCCCGCAGCGCGAGGACTTGCCAGCCGCCAGGCGAGTCCGGCGGCAAGCATCGGATAGAGCGCAAGGTACAGCGACGACAGCAGCACCCCGATATAACCGAGCCAGTGCGGCATCGCATCCTGATAGACGAAGGGATGCTGCAGCCAGTTGATGCCAATCGCGAACTGCCCGACCCCGAACAGCCAGCCGCGCAACAACGCGGGTTTCAGGGCAGGCGAATCATGGATCAGCCACATCCACAGGGCGAAGCAGATGAGCGTGACGGGCCAGAGGTCGAGCGGCGCGAAGCCCGTTGCGGACAGCGCGCCGAGCAGAAGGGAGAGCAGGGCGGGGCGTGCCGTTGCCGCGCGCCGCAATGCCTGAACCTGATTATCGAGCAAGGCCTTCCCCACTTCCGTCATGCTGGACTTGTTCCGGCATCCACCGGGCCGCAAGTGCTTCGGCCGTCCGTATGCGGAACGGTGGACCCCGGAACAAGTCCGGGGTGACGAACCCAGTGGATTGGCGTTATGGCACGCCCATGACGCTCCGCCCCTTCCACCTCGCCTTTCCCGTCCACGACATCCCGGCCGCGCGCGCCTTTTACGGCGAAGTGCTGGGCTGTCCCGAGGGCCGCAGCGCCGAATCCTGGGTCGATTTCGACCTGTTTGGCCACCAGATCGTCGCGCATCTCGATCCGGCGGCGAAACCGGTCGCGGTGGCGAACCCGGTCGACGGCCATGACGTGCCCGTGCCGCATTTCGGCGTGGTGCTCGGCATGGCGGACTGGGAAGCCCTCGCCGATCGCGTAAAGGCCGCCGGCATCCGCTTCGGCATCGAACCGCATGTCCGCTTCAAGGGTCAGGTCGGCGAACAGGCGACGATGTTCTTCCTCGATCCAAGCGGCAACGCGCTCGAGTTCAAGGCGTTCGCTGATGACGCCATGCTGTTCGCGACGTAAGGGCCAGGCGATGAATGATCCGATCACCGTCGATATCCCCCACAAGCTCGGCCTCGCCGCGGCGCGCGCCAAGATCGAGAAGGGCATCGGCAAGCTGGCGTCCTTCGTGCCCGGCGGCGTCGTCACCGAACATCGGTGGGAGGGCGACACGCTGATCTTCACCGTCGAGGCGATGGGCCAGCGCGTCGCCAGCCGGCTCGACGTGATGGAGACCAAGGTCCATGCAAGCTTCGATCTGCCCCCGATGCTCCGCCTGTTCGCCGGCAAGATCCGCGACAAGCTGACCGAGAGCGGGAAGAAGCTGCTCAAATGATAAAAATCACGCACGATCACATTTGACCGTCATGCCGGACTTGTTCCGGCATCCACTGTGCCGCACATCCATCGGTGCTTTGGTTTGCGGCACGGTGGACCCCGGAACAAGTCCGGGGTGACGATTTGGAGTGGTCGTGTCCGACCCTAGTCCTTCTCGATCCGGATCACCCCGATCCGCAGCAATTCCTCGGCACTGCGCGCATAATTGGTCAGCATTCCCTCCAGGAACGGTTCCAGCCCGCGGTCCTGGATCACGCCGACCGGCAAGGTCACGCCGCCGCGCACATCCTCGATCAGCAACCCTGTCTCGATCATCCGCGCCACGTGCCGCCGCACCGTCTCGCGCGGCAGGCCGCTCGCCGTGGCGATGGCGTTGCGCGAGATCGGCACGACCCATTCGCGCGGCAATATCTCGGTGCCGGCCAGCTTCTCGGGAATGCTGCGCTCGCGCATCAGCCGTTGCACATTGGCGACGGAGACGGTCGAATAGATCAGCAGCTCGGTCGGCCCGACCGGCGTCGCCGCGGCCATGGTGCGGTGCATCGTCAGGAACAGGTTCATCAGCGAGCACACGGCGACCCGCCAATTCTCCCCCATTTTTGCTGGGTTGGTGACGACACGTTCACTCATCGGCATGCCCCTTCCGCTGAAATGGCCGGGACGGCCCCGCTACCCGTAATGGGTAGCATCGTAATTCTCCTAAACTATCGGTCAGCCCGTAGGAAGCTATACCGACGCGGCGGGAAGAGATTGGAATTGGCGCGAAGCGTGCTAATATCCGGTTGGGAAGGAGCGCGAGCGGTGAGGGGCCGTGGAACGCGCGACACGGGCTGCGGCGGTTTCGGGGGGAACCGGCCGCAGCCCCAAACCTTCCCCTATTTCGCCGCTACCCGCCAGATCACGTTACCGACATCATCGGCCACCAGCAGCGCGCCGGTCTTGTCGGTGATCACGCCGACCGGCCGCCCCTGCGCCTGACCGTCCTTGTTGAGGAAGCCGGTCAGCACATCGACCGGTTTCACGCCTTTCAACGGAAAGCCAATGTCGCCGAACGGCACATAGATGACCTTGTAGCCTGACACCGGCACCCGGTTCCACGATCCATGCAGGCCGACAAACGCGCCATTGGCGAACCGGCCCCCAAGCTTCGCATCGCCCGCAAAGCTGATGCCGAGCGCGGCGGTGTGCGGCCCCAGCGCATAATCGGGGCGCTTGGAATATTGCTGGAGTTGCGGATTGCCCGGATCGACCCGCGTGTCGGGATAGCCGCCCCAGTAAAACCAGGGCCAGCCGAAATTGTCGCCCAGCTCCACCGCGGTCATATAATCCGGCACCAGGTCGGAACCGAGCATGTCGCGCTCGTTGACCGTCACCCACAGCCCGCCCGATTTCGGTTCGATCGCCAGGCCGTTGGGATTGCGCAGGCCCGCCGCAAAGACGCGGAAGGTCTTCGCCTCGGGATAGACCTGCAGGATGTTGGCGCGGAATTTCTCCGCCTCCAGCCCGTTCTCGGCGATGTTGCTCGACGATCCGACCGTCACGTACAGCGTCTTGCCGTCCCGATCGGCGATCACGTTGCGCGCCCAATGGTTGCCGCCCGGGTTGAGCTTGATCACCGTCTCGGGTTTGGCGGCGATTTTGGTGTCGCCGTCCTTGTACGGCACCCGCACCAGCGCATCGGTGTTGCCGATATACAGCCAGCCCCCCATCAGCGCCATGCCGAAGGGCGAGTTGAGCCCGGATATGAAAGTCGTGCGGCTCTCCGCCACGCCGTCGCCGTCCGTATCGCGCAGCAGGATGATCTTGTTGGGGGAGGGCACGCCAGCGCCCGCCCGGCCCATCAGATAGCCCATGACGGCGCCGGCAATGCCGCCGCCCTCGCGCGGTGGCGAGTTGCTCTCGGCCACCAGCACATCGCCATTGGGCAGGCGATAGAGCCAGCGCGGATGATCGAGCCCGGTCGCGAACGCCTTCACCGCCAGGCCGGCGGCGGGCACCGGCGTCACGCCTTGCGGCCAGCCGACCGCATCCGCCACCTTGATCGTCGGAAAGCTCTGGATCCGCGGCGCGGAGATCTCCGGCTTCACCCCGGTGACCGCGTCGAGCGGGAGCCGTGCCACATCGGGCTGCCGCAGCCAGAACCACAAGGCGATCGCCGCGAGGATGAGGATTCCGGTAATGATCAGGATGTGTTTGCGCATGAGATAAGGTTACGCCAGCGACAGGGGGAAAGGAAGAGGGAGCGACGATCACACTACATCCGTCATGCCGGACTTGTTCCGGTATCCATGTTTCCGCAAGCGCCGCAGCCGTTGCGCTTGCGGGCCGATGGACCCCGGAACAAGTCCGGGGTGATGGAGGATATCTCGAGAAGTCCGTTCAGGGCTTCCGGGATTGGCCGAACCCCTCATCCCCCGTTATGGCGCACCCATGCTCCGCATCACCGAACTGAAATTGCCGCTCAACCATGCGGAAGAGGCGCTGGCCACCGCGATCCGCACCCGCCTGCGCATCACCCCGCGCGACCTGATCCGCTTCACCGTCGCCCGCCGCGCCCATGATGCGCGCGACAAGATGGACATCCAGCTCGTCTATTCGGTCGACGTCACCCTGCGCGACGAAACCGCGATCCTCGCCCGCTTCAAGAAGGACCGCCATGTCCAGCGCACCCCCGACACAAGCTATCGCTTCCCGGTAAAGGTCCCCGCCGGCTGGAGCGGCAAGCGCCCCGTCGTGGTCGGCACCGGCCCCTGCGGCCTGTTCGCCGGGCTGATCCTCGCGCAAATGGGCTTCCGTCCGATCATCCTCGACCGCGGCAAGGAAGTGAAACAGCGCACCAGGGACACCTGGGGCCTGTGGCGCAAGAGCGAACTCAACCCCGAATCCAACGTCCAGTTCGGCGAGGGCGGCGCCGGCACCTTCTCCGACGGCAAACTCTACAGCCGCATCAAGGATCCGCGGCATCTCGACCGCAAGGTGCTGATCGAGTTCGTCAAGGCCGGCGCCCCCGCGGAGATCCTCACCGAGGCCCACCCCCATATCGGCACCTTTCGGCTGGTCGCGATGGTCCAGAGCCTGCGCGAGACGATCCAGGGCCTTGGCGGCGAATACCGCTTCGAACGCCGCGTCGACCGCCTCGACATCGCGACCGAGGTGGACGGCACCCGCCGCGTGAAGGGCCTCCACCTCCACACCGGCGATTATCTCGAGGCGGACCAGGTCGTGCTAGCGGTCGGCCACAGCGCGCGCGACACCTTCCACATGCTCCATGACGAGGGCGTGTTCATCGAGGCCAAGCCCTTCTCGATCGGCGTGCGCATCGAACATCCGCAAAGCTGGATCGACGACGCCCGTTTCGGCCCCTCGGCCGGCCATCCGATCCTCGGTGCGGCGGATTACAGCCTGTCGCATCACTGCAAGAACGGCCGCACCGTCTACAGCTTCTGCATGTGCCCCGGCGGCACCGTGGTGGCGGCAACCTCGGAGGAAGGCCGTGTCGCCACCAACGGCATGAGCCAATATTCCCGCAACGAGCGCAACGCGAATTCCGGCCTGGTCGTCGGCATCGATCCCGCGCGCGACTATCCCGGCCACCCGCTCGCCGGCATCGCTTTGCAGCGCCACTGGGAATCGCGCGCCTATGTCGCCGGCGGCTCCAATTACAAGGCCCCCGCCCAGACGCTGGGCGACTTCCTCGCCGGCCGCCCGTCGAGCAAGCTCGGCACCGTCGCCCCCTCCTATCTCCCCGGCGTTACCCCGACCGACCTCGCCGAATGCCTGCCCGATTTCGCGGTCACTGCGATGCGCGAGGCGCTGGTCGCCTTCGGCCGCCAGGTCCCCGGCTACGATCATCCCGACGCCCTGATGACCGGCGTCGAAACCCGCACCTCCTCCCCGCTGCGCATCACCCGCGGCCAGGATTTCCAGAGCCTCAACACCAACGGCCTGTTCCCCGCCGGCGAAGGCGCGGGCTATGCCGGCGGCATCCTCTCCGCCGCGGTGGACGGCATCAAGGTGGCGGAGGCCGTCGCGGCGCGCATCACGGGGTAAAGTCCCCTCCCATCCATGCCTTCCGTGGTGTTACCGTCTTCGCAAGCCCTCTTTGCGCCTTCGCGTCTTCGCGTGATCAAACCTGCTCTCCCGCGTAACCGCCCGTCATAATCACCCACCCGATCAGTGCATGCGATTTAATCCATTTCCTCGATCAACCCGAACATGACACTCTGCCTGGGAGCCCAACAAAACCACAGGAGATGTCATGAACGAGCAAGCCACATGCCCGATGGACGGAGGACGAGTCGAAGGCGCCGCCGTCCTGTTCGAGATGACCAACCGGCTCTGGTGGCCGAACCAGCTCGACCTCACGGTGCTCCACCAGAATCCCCCCGCCGGCGATCCCCTGGGCGGGGACTTCGATTATGCCGAGGCCTTCAAGAGCCTCGATCTCGCGGCGGTCAAGGCCGACATCTTCGCCCTGATGACCGAATCGCAGGATTGGTGGCCCGCCGATTTCGGCCATTACGGCCCGCTCTTCATCCGCATGGCATGGCACAGCGCCGGCACCTATCGCATCGGTGACGGCCGCGGCGGTGGCGGCTCGGGCACGCAGCGCTTCGCCCCGCTCAATAGCTGGCCGGACAACGCCAATCTCGACAAGGCCCGCCACCTGCTCTGGCCGATCAAGCAGAAATATGGCCGCAGCCTCTCCTGGGCCGATCTGCTGATCCTCGCGGGCAATTGCGCGCTCGAATCCATGGGTTTCGAAACCGCCGGGTTCGCCGGCGGCCGCGCCGATATCTGGGAGCCGGAGCGGGACATCTCCTGGGGCCCGGAACGCGAATGGCTGGGCGACGAGCGCTACAGCGGCGACCGCGATCTCGCCCACCCGCTGGCCGCGGTGCAGATGGGCCTCATCTACGTCAATCCGGAAGGGCCCAACGGCAACCCCGATCCGCTCGCCTCGGCCCGCGACATCCGCGAGACCTTCGCCCGCATGGCGATGAACGACGAGGAGACCGTCGCGCTGATCGCCGGCGGCCACACCTTCGGCAAGACTCATGGCGCGGCCGTGCCTGACGATTATGTCGGCCCCGAACCGGAAGGCGCCGGCATCGAGCTGCAGGGCCTTGGCTGGGCCAACAGCTACGGCACCGGCAATGCCGGCGACACCATCACCTCGGGGCTCGAGGTCACCTGGACCGACACGCCGACCAAATGGGGCGGCGGCTTCTTCAAGAATCTGTTCGAGCATGAATGGGAACTCACGCGCAGTCCCGCCGGCGCCCAGCAATGGGTGGCGAAGGACTCGGCCGAGACCATCCCCGACGCGCATGATCCGTCGAAGCGCCATCGCCCGACCATGCTGACGACCGATCTCGCGCTGCGGCTCGACCCGGAATATGGCAAGATCTCGCGCCGCTTCCACGAGAATCCGGACCAGTTCGCCAAAGCCTTTGCCGAGGCCTGGTACAAGCTCACCCACCGCGACATGGGCCCGCACAGCCGGTTGCTCGGCCCGGAAGTCCCGGCCGAGCCGCGCATCTGGCAGGATCCGGTCCCGGCGGTCGATCACCCGCTGATCGACGCGGCCGACATCGCATCGCTCAAGGCGAAGATCCTCGCTTCCGGCCTGTCGATCTCGCGGCTGGTCAAGACGGCCTGGGCCTCGGCCTCGACCTATCGCGGATCGGACATGCGCGGCGGCGCCAATGGCGCGCGCATCCGCCTCGCCCCGCAAAAGGACTGGGCGGTCAACGAGCCGGCCGAACTGGCCGCCGCTCTGGCCAAGCTCGGGGAGATCCAGGCGGCGTTCAACGGCGGCGGCACGGTCGGCAACGGCAAGAAGGTCTCGCTTGCCGACCTGATCGTGCTCGGCGGCGCCGCGGCGGTCGAGGCGGCGGCGAAGAAGGCGGGTCATGACGTGACCGTGCCCTTCACCCCGGGCCGCACTGATGCGACGGCGGAACAGACCGACGCCGGCAGCTTCGATCCGCTCGAACCGAAGATCGACGGCTTCCGCAACTATGTCGGCGAAAGCTCGGTCTATTCCGCCGAGGAACTGCTGGTCGATCGCGCCCATCTGCTCTGCCTGACGGCCCCGGAAATGACCGTTCTGGTTGGCGGCCTGCGCGTGCTGGGCGCGAACCATGGCGGATCGAAGCTCGGCGTGTTCACCGATCGGCCGGAGACGCTGACCAACGACTTCTTCGTCAACCTGCTCAAGACGAGCATGACGATGAAGTGGGCGGCATCGGGCGACGGCACCTTCACCGCGAGCGACCGCGGCACCGGCGCGCAGAAATGGACCGGCAGCCGGGTCGACCTGATCTTCGGGTCCAACTCGCAGCTGCGGGCCCTGTCGGAGGCCTATGCGACGGACGATGCGGGCAGGGCGTTCGTGGATGCGTTCGTCGCCGCCTGGACCAAGGTGATGGACGCGGATCGGTTCGATCTGGGGTGAGGTTGGTGAGTGGGTCCCCGGCGTGGTGAGCGTCGGGGGCCTGCTGATATCCGCCACCGCGTAATTAGTCGTATCAGGGGTCACGCCCTTGCGGTAGGCTACGAGCGCTATCTTAGCCGGGAATAAGCGTTGAACCGGCGCTGCTCCTGAGTGATTAAATATGTCCGTATTGTCACCCACGGGCCCAATTAGGAAACGAATGGGAAGGATAATCCGTTGACATCGCGGAGAGCCTTTCGTGGTGGATTTTGTTTCCCAGGAGAAGCGCAGCAAGATCATGCGCGGCGTGAAGAGCAAGGACACACGCCCAGAAAAGCGGGTACGATCCCTTCTGCACCGACACGGCTATCGCTTTCGTCTGCACGATAAGAACTTGCCTGGGCGACCCGATATTATCCTACCGCGCTTTAGATCGGTAATCTTCGTTCACGGCTGCTTCTGGCACAATCACGAAGACTGTTCCCAGGGCAGGATACCCGAATCAAATCGGAGTTTCTGGGAGGCCAAAATCAGCCGAACCAAGGCCAGGGACCGCGAGCACTCGAAGACCCTGGCAACGCTGGGTTGGCGCGTACTCACAATTTGGGAGTGCGAACTCACCAGTGAGAACAGCTTATTGGAACGTCTCGAAGCGTTCCTCAGCGACGGAAATTCTGCTGATTCAGGTGCTTGACTAACCCACAAATTTGCGCCTGGTCCTATTGCCCTACCCGTGCCATAATGGAGATTGAAACATACGCCCGGGGGATTATGGCTAGGCGCAATCAACTACCAGTATTTATCGACGCCTTTGCCGGCTGTGGCGGGCTCTCGCTCGGGCTTATGCAAGCTGGACTCAAGGGCCTATTTGCAATCGAGAAAGACGAATTCGCCTTCCTAACCCTACAAAAGAACCTTGTCGAGAGAGATTCAAGATTTAAGTTCGTGTGGCCTTCATGGCTTCCCAAACAGTCAATGGCCATAGAATCATTGATCGGAACATATCACGACAAACTTTTAGCCTTACGTGGCAAGGTTGACGTTCTAGCTGGAGGTCCTCCGTGCCAGGGTTTTTCCACCGCCGGGCGTCGCCAAGCAGATGATCCCCGTAATCGCCTTTTCCAGTCCTACGTCGAACTCGTGACCTTGCTTGAGCCCAAAATCGTGCTCATGGAGAACGTCCGGGGTTTTGCGATGGATTTTGGCAAAGAGGATTCCGTTCACAATTATTCTCAAAAGCTGAGAAAGCTCCTTTCGAAGCGGTATATTGTGCATGAACGCTTACTTGATCTATCGCGTTTTGGCGTGCCTCAGCAACGTATTCGATATCTGCTCATAGCGATCCATCCAGATCTTGGAGCGATCGATCCCTTTGAGGAGATCGAACAAGGACTATCGAGCTTCCTCCGGCGCGAGAATCTGCAAGCCCCCGTCTCCTCTTGGTCGGCGATCTCCGATCTGGAAGTCGGGGCGGGAGGAACTCGGCCCAGCGTAGACACTCCAGGGTTTGTGGAAACGATTCCCAGTCCGCGCCGCACTGCGTTCCAGAAGCTAATGGGTGCGGGTGCAACCTCCGTGGGGGATTTGCGCCTTGCCCGGCACTCGGCTGAAATAAGCAAGCGTTTCGGTGAGATTATTGGTCTTTGCCACGCTGAAGGAAGACTAAATACAAGTATCAGCACTGAGATGCGCAACCGGTACGGCCTGAAGAAGCAGGCGCTACGAGTGTTGGACCCGGATCGCCCTTCACCGACGATCACGAGTATGCCTGATGATCTTCTTCATTACAGGGAACCAAGGGCGCTCACGGTTCGAGAAAATGCTCGTCTGCAATCATTCCCCGACTGGTTTAACTTCTTTGGTAAGTACACGACCGGCGGAGAGCGACGGCGGCGGGAGGTGCCTCGGTTTACACAGGTAGCTAATGCAGTCCCGCCGCTCGCCGCGCAAGCGATCGGGGAGGCATTGCTCAGAATTCTTAAGAAGAGCGCAAAGATGCAGTCCGAGAATCTAGGTAGAAGGAGCAAACGAGCCGCGCAGGATCTTGAACTCATTGCGCAACTCTAAGAGAAGTTTTCGGAGAGAACGCATTTCCTCAATTGAAATGACCTCCCCGTAGGTTACGCCAGCAACACCCCGTGGTTTTCCATCCGGTGAAAGTACCTTGTGGCCGAGGATGTTTCTCATGGGTACGACATTCTCTATGTAGCGCTTAACGCTTTTCTGATAAATTTGCTGATTAGCAAAAGCAGGTAAGTCCATCAGGCGAGTCAATATCCGCAGCCCGTCATTCGCCGTGAATATTCCATACTTCGCAAGAATCGTTGCAGCATCCGGGCTATCCGTCAGCTTTTTTATACTCTTTTCTAGTGAAGGTACCTTTGCGTTAAGCAAGCTAACCATTTCGTCAAGGATATCAGCTTTGCCTTCATCATCTAACAAGTCGTGGGCAAGCTGGAGACATTCCCGCGCGGTCTGGTCGACATCGCTGGTGGCTCCCATCACAATGCCACGCGTGTGATCCAGGTCTAAGACCTTTTTAATCATCGAATGGAAAAGTTGACCTACTTCTTCCACGAGTTCATCACGAACGACAAAATAGACTCCCTCATTCCCGGCTTCATAAGAGGCTGTTCGAAGCTGGCCTATATCGGCATTTGCCGAGTAGAAGACGATGTCCTTGTAGGGAACCGTCTCTCGGATTCTAGCTATTACGGTTTCGCCTCTTAGGCCACCGCCGAGATTCCAATCCACCAAAATCAGGTCGATCTCATCTCGAAAAATATCATCAGCTAGATGTTGTGATACTTGGTCGATCTCAGTGCAGAACGTATGTTTAAGATCAAAACCCTCTTCCGCCATCGCGCGATGAAGGCTCTGCACGGAACCGCGCACCAGATCCGGCTGGTCATCGACCCATAGGACGTTGAAGTCCAGCCTCACGCGCGCCTCTTGCGCGGTGCAACGACCACCTTGAAAGAAAGGCCAGGGTCCGCATGCTCTAGATCAAGCTCTATGCTACCGTTCATTTCGCCAAGCACCTGACGAACATGGTATAGCCCCAATCCTGAACCGGTCGCAGAGGTCGTGTAGCCCATTTCGAAGATGCGCGCTGGATCGACCCCCGAAGACAATCCTCTACCATTATCGGTAGCCGTAAGGACAACCGATTTGTCATCGCGCCCGGATATCTCGAACGCGATACGGCGGGCCTCAGCCTTTTTTGCATTACTGATGAGGTTCTCGACCACGATGGCAACGTCCATTGGGTTAAAGCGCATTTTGAGGCCGGGATGCTCGTTCTTGACCTCAACCTGTGTTCGCTTTCGCCCCGAAAGAACCGACACCTTATTGATATAATCCTCAATGAAGGTCGGCAAGTCCGTATCGACCATTCCGGAATCCAGCTCGAAATTCGCCATCGTTGCAAACTTGGTTGCCGCCTGAATTCTCCTATTGAGTATTGACATCTGCTCGAGAGCGCTGACCAACTCGGCACGCGTTATCGTATCTTTGTTCTTTGTATCCTGGATCAGATTTTCAATCTGTTGATTGAGTTCAACGGAATAAATCGTGACTTGATGGTGCAAATTGAGCGTCTTAGCGACATCGAGACTCACCACACTCTCTAGAAAGTGTGCGCGGCGCCGGTCGATGTCCGCTTCTTCTTCTGCCTTCGTGGCACGGGCATTCGCTTTCAATGCGGCGGCGCGCTCTTGATCTGCTACTTTACGCGCCTCCGCTTCCGCGCGTCTGAGTTCCTCGAATCGTCGCTCTGCCCCCTTCAGGCCATCAAGAAACTTCTTATCACCCGTTTTCTCCGCGATGGCCCGCAGGCTTACCAATGAGCCTTCAAAACGCTCGGAGCGTTCGTTCAAAATTCCGATGAGTTTTTGGCTGTAGTGGATGAGCTCAACGTCATCATTGTCGACCAACTTGGCCACGACTTCAGCTATCCGCGCCCTGCCGGGGTCAGTCAGCAGGCGGGAAAGGTCTTCGGCCGTGGCATCGGCACTGTCGGCCCAGGACACCGGCACAACGTATTTTTCGAGGCGCTTTAGGCAATATTCCATGAAGCATTGCTTCAATTCACGCACCGCTGGCGTGTCGATCAAGCCCTGGTTGCGGCTTGAAGCCTCCTGAAAATCGGCGTCCGGCCCAAAAACATCTATCCGGCCTATGATCTCACGGCTGCCAAGGAAGCGGGAGTACCCCTGCTGCTTTCTCCGGTCGTAACCAAACCAGTCAGAATCTGCTTCGCCTATGGGGAATACCCGAAAGCCATTCCTGAAGAGGAAAACAGAGCCGAATTGTATGGACGGCAAGCCGATGCGGCGTGCGAAGGTAACCTTGGCGGATTGGTTGAGATAATAGAGTTCACAGTAAAAATCTGACCCTTCCAACCTGACGAATGGGTTGGGTTCCCTTATCTCATAGATAACCTCGCCTCGGTCGGTGAGCGTCGAATGAATGAAACCGCTTTCGATCCTCACCGTAAGGAAAGTAGTTTTTCCCTGAAGTTCAGAAAAAACGAAATTGCCGACCCTCCCGTTGACGATATCCCTGGAAGATACCTCACCGCTAACCCTCTTGGCTCGTGCCTCCGCCTCCTTATCAGCGCTTTGTTCATCGGGTGCAGTTATAAAGATTGAGAAGGCATCTGCCGCGTTTCCAAAGGGGTTGATCAGCTTCGCGAGAGCGGATTTCAGCGAGACCAAATCCTCGCGTGCCCAGATGTGCCGCAGCTTCTTTATTTCAATAACGGTCCCATGCGTGAGCTTCGTTTCGAACGCCTTCAACTGCAGAGGAAGGGTAAGCTTGTCGATTTCCTGGTATGCGACGGGAATTGTCTCGAAATGCTCGGTGTCATCCTGCTCAAATTTTTCCCAGTCGATTTCGAGGCGATGCCCTTGCGCGCCGCGGCCTTTCGAGCGCGTCTTAAGGATTATCGTTTCACCAAGTCGATCCGAGGAGAAACGGCCGATGCCTTTGCTTCCTGCCAGACGACCCCGATCCGCCGCCTTGTCACGGAAGTCCTTCGCGTTGGCGGCTCGCTTTGATGAATAGGCGACAAAAAGCCATTTCTTGGTGAGGTCGTCGTAATCCATTCCCGACCCGTCGTCGGCAACGATAATTTTTTCTTCGTCAAAGAAGAGGTGAACGTTCTTGGCGCCCGCATCGAAGGAGTTTTTTACCATCTCAAAAATGGCAACTTCATCGTCGGTTATGAGTTCGCGCCCTAGCACGCGCTTTAGGCCAACGCTCACGTCAAAATGCAGATCTGGTTTTTTCAACACGTCCCTCCGGAAAAAACGATTATAGGCTAGGTAGAGGACGATGTTAATCACCCCCCCGTTGCTGGGGTTCAGAGCGAGCGAGGCAGCGGTCCGGCTTTGGGGTTTCGAGGGAGCGGGGCGCGTCCTTGAATGGCGATCCAACGGCTAGACCTTGGAGGCTTCATTACAACGGCACGCGTAATGCCCCCTATTTTCTTCCTCGCCTCCGGCTTTGAAAATCAGGACCAGTGGTTGAGCTACCACTATTCGTTCATAGCCTTGTTCGAATCCTCAGCCCAAACCCCATCGATTCAGCCTCATCCGGAATCCCGCTACCGTTCCGCCATGGCACTGCTTCAAACCATCCCGACCTGGCCCGCATTCGCGTGTGCGCTGCCCTTGCTGTACGCGGCGCTGCGCCTGGCTGGACATCAGCTGGCAGGGACTGCCGCACACACCCGCGGCCCGTCGCGACGAATTCCCTGTTCCGCACGGAAAATTCCCTGTTCCGCGTTTCGAAATTCCCTGTTCCTGATTATCAGGGAATTGGCCCTGAAGGCGCTGATATCCCTTCAGAAAATAACCCGAAAAAGACCGCTTTAACCCGCGGAAAAAGAAAATTCCGTGTTACACCCCCAATAACAGGGAAATCCCGCCCGCCGCCTCGGCCCCCGATGAGCCCGCAGCGCCCGCCTACTACCCCACCTACGCCGCCCAGGCGCGGAAGCTCTGCTGCCTCGGGGCGGAGGCGCCCGACATCGCCGACTTCTTCGACATCGCCACCTTTAACCACTGGTACCGCAGCCAGCCCGATTTCGCCGCAGCCATCGCTAAGGGCAGCAGGCTGGCCGACGAGCGCGTCGAGATGTCGCTCTATCACCGCGCCATCGGCTTCGATCGCAGGATGACGAAGGTCTTCACCCCGGCCCGCGCCGAGGAACCGATCGTGGTTTGCTGGCGCGAGAGCGTGCCGGCTGACGTCGAAGCCGCGGCCCTCTGGTTGAGCAGGCGCCAGCCGGAGCAATGAGGAGAGCTGGAAAGCCGCGACCGCCGGCGTCGTCGCTCCACCCCGATCAATGCCCCGACCACTGCTCCAGCTAGCCCCGCGCCAGCCACCACCACCCGGCCTACCGCGCGGCGCGGAAGCAAAGCCCTCCGCCATACTGCCGCTTCGCCCCTAAGCCCGCCTCATCGCGATCGGCCCGCCGCTCAGGATGCGATGTCGGTCGGCGTCGCCGTCAACAAGCCGCCGCCGATCCCTCCCAGCGGCACGTCCTGATCGATCTGAAAGTCCCATCGGCCGGGTCGTTCAGCCGGGCTCCCGGCGTATCGCCGTCACGGTCCCAGCTTGGGTCCGCATCGAGATCGTTCGTGCTGAAGTCGTAACTCCAGTCCGTGCCCTTGGCCGACTGCAGATAGAGGGCGCCGCGATTCTCGTCGAACTCCAGGGCGCAGGCGCTGTTGGCGCCGATGGTCCCGTGCCAATTGCCGTCCGGCTGCTCGATCGCACCCTGCAGATCGGGCAGCGAGCCGCCCTGGAAGGTGACCTGCCAGGCCTCGTCGGTGTTGTTGTACAGGTGCCTGGTGGTCATCGCGCTCTCCATGTTGTCGAGGGCGATGCTCGCCGCCGCGCGCCGAGGTGTCAAGCAAGCGCCGGCCACGAATCGGCCATCGATTCAAAACATCTCCACGCCCCCTTAAAGATATGTCGTCCGGTCCATTTGGCAGAGAGCGCCATCCGGGACCGTGACGCGGCCGACTCAATATTGATCATCGGCCGATGAAGGAGGCCGTCGCGTCGCGACGGACTGTGTTCGCGCGGAAGAAATCCAATAGGAACCTTCCGCAGAACTATGTGTCAATCAAGGAGTATTTATGAAAATTTCGAAAGCCATCAAAGCCGTGCTTTCCTGCCTCGCGATGACGACCATGTCGTCCGCGGCATTCGCCGCGCCGACCTATACCGGACTGACCACCATCCAGAGCGTCGTTGCGTTCCAGTCGGGCGTCGTGCTCTTCACGGTCGCCACCACAACGCCGTCTTCGCCCTGGTCGACCTGCAACGGCAACCATCAGTTCGCCTTCAACACCGGAAGCCTTAGCGGGCAGACGCTGTACAAGAACGTCCTCACCGCGCAGCAGGGCGCCAAGGGCGTGTACATCGTGGGGACCGGGGCGTGCACCCTGAAGAATGCGGTCGAAGACCTGGATTACATCCAGATCAATCCGTGATCTGAACCTCGCGCCCGCTATTGTCCGGTCCAAGCCAGGGCTGCCGGACAATAGGGCGGACCAACGCCTGACCGTGCCCCCTCGCCTGGGGGCACGGATCAGCGAAAAGGCCCGTCGCGGCCCGGCCTCAATCGAACAACGGCGCCAGCCGCCCGGTAATCCGCTCAGATCTCGCAGATCTCGGTGACAGTGCATTCAATTCGGACCCCAGGCCGTCCGGCCGCAATCAGGCGATCGCCTGCAATCCCTTGCGCTGAGTGATAGACAGAAGGCGTAGCGCGGGGCCGCCCGGACGCTTTACGCCGCGCTCTCAATCCGACACCAGAGCGCGGCAGACGTTGAGATAATCGGCGAACACCGGCTGCGAAACCTGCTCGCGCTCGCGGATCGCGCCGATGCCCTCGCCCGCCGATTCAACCCAACCCCATTCCATGCTGAAATCTTCCGGGACGCCTCACGTCGCGCGGCCCAGAGGCGGCCCGCGAACTATTCGATTTCAGCCGGAAGAAGAGCATCATGAAAATCCGATACCCCTCGCGTAATTCGGTTAGTAAAGCGGCAATATCGCTGCAGTCAGGTCCATGGGGCGGAGGCATGAAATCGCAGTCCTCGCGCATGTGCCACGCGACGCCCTTCAATACTCCGCGCACAGGTGCCAAGAACCGCCCGTTTTCGTCCCTCTCGGCGGTGGGTCGCATAAATCAGCGAATACTGGCGTGGATCCCGCGGATGCGAGCGTTCCCCGCCACGTGTTCTGGTCCGTTACTGCGCCAACGGTCCAACATGACGCCGCTCGACTACGGGCCGCCCGCGTTACCCCTCGAACAACGGCGCCAGCCGCCCGGTAATCCGCTCCAGCACCGTCGCCCCCGCCAGGTCTGGCTCGAACGCTTCGCCCGTGATCGTCTCGAACGCCTCTGCATAGATCGCCGATGTGCCCAGCACGAGTTCCTGCGGAATCGCCGGGATCGGGTCGTTATACGGGTCGCACCGCGCCGCCACCCAGGCGCGGATAAAGTCCTTGTCGAAGCTTTCGGGCCGCTCGCCGGCTTCGAAGCGCTCGGCATAGCTCGCCTGTTTCCAGTAACGGCTGCTGTCCGGCGTGTGGATCTCGTCCGCCAGGATGATCTTGCCGTCCGGGTCCACCCCGAACTCGTATTTGGTATCGGCCAGGATCAGCCCGCGCTCGGCCGCCATCGCCCGGCCGCGCGCGAACAACGCGAGCGCGGTGGCGCTGATCTCCTCCCATTGCGCGGGGGTCAGCAGCTTGTGCTCCAGGATCTCGGCCGGAGTCAGCGGCGCGTCATGCCCGCCGTCGAATTCCTTGCTGGTCGGCGTGATGACGGGGGCGGGCAGGGCCTCATTGTCGCGCATCCCGTCGGGCAGGGTCATGCCGTACATGGTGCGCTCACCCGCCTTGTACAACGTCAGGATCGAGGTGCCCGTCGTCCCCGCAAGATAGCCGCGCACCACGATCTCCACCGGCAAGATGTCGAGCCGGCGGCACAGCAGCACGTTCGGATCCGGATATTCCAGCACATGGTTGGCGCAGATATCGGTGGTCTGCTCGAACCAGAAGCGCGCGGTCTGGGTCAGGATCTGCCCCTTGAACGGCACCGCGCAGAGGATCCGGTCGAACGCGCTCAGCCGGTCGCTCGCGATGATCACCCGGCGCCCATCGGCCAGATCGTAATTGTCGCGCACCTTGCCGCGATAGTGCCTGGGCAGCTGCGGGATCGTCGCATCGTCCAGCACGCGCGAGGCATAAGGGGCAAGGTCTTGGGGCGACATGGACAGGTCCTTGTGAGGGTATGCGGCGCGTCCCTAGAGCATCGAGCGACGAATCCGAACCCCTGCTGTTCGTCCAGAATTAGGGTGACTAACCACCCCGTTCGCGTCGAGTGCCATCGAGCTTGTCGAGATGGCGTATCGAGAGGCAAATGTGTCTCGATACGGGTTCTCGACAGGCTCGACCCCTACTCGACACGAACGGTGTGGATACCAGATCGGCGGGGTCCGTTCGCCCGCCGCTCAGCCCTCGTCACCCTCCGGCCGTGCCCTGGGCGGATGAAGCCGCACCCGTTCCACCCGGGTCGGCTCGGCCTCGATCACCTCGATCGTCCAGCCGCTGTCATGCTGGATGCACTCGCCCCGCTGCGGCACATGCCCGGCCAGCACCGCGGCCAGGCCGCCGATCGTGTCGACATCGCCGTCAACGTCCAGCTCGGTCCCGATCGTCTCGGCGACATCCTCCAGCTCGGCGCGCGCATCCGCTTCCCACGCGCCGCCGTCGAGCGGGATGAGCAGCGCCTCGGGCGCATCGTCATGCTCGTCCTCGATGTCGCCGGTGATCTCCTCGATCAGATCCTCGATCGTGACGAGCCCTTCGGTCCCGAAATATTCGTCGAGCACGATGGCGAGGTGGACCCGCTTCTGCCGCATGTCCGCCAGCAGATCGAGCGCCCCGCGCGACATCGGCACGTACAGCGGCTCGCGGATCAGCCCTTCCAGCGTCGCGGGATGCTCCGCCCCGGTCGCCAGGATGTTGAACACGTCCTTGAGGTGGATCATGCCGATGATGGTATCGAGCTTCGCGCGGTACACCGGCAACCGGCTGTGCCCGGCCTCGGCGAACAGGGTCACCAGGTCGGCGAAGCTGGTCTTCTCCTCCACCGCGACGATGTCCGCCCGCGGCACGCCGACATCGCCCGCGTCGCGCTCGCCGAAATGCAGCAGGTTGCGCACCATCTGGCGTTCGAGCGGGGAAAGGTCGCCGGCCGCGTCGGGCCCGGGCTCGTCCTCATGCGCGTCGATCGCTTCCTCGAGCTGCGCGCGGAGCGAATCGTCGCCGGGATCGCCGAAGATGAAGGAGCGGAAGGAGCGCCATATGCTCCCCTCCTGGGGGGCTGGCCCATCGGCCTTATGTCCGGTGCCGCTGCTACTGTCGCCGTCGGGCATGCTGGTGGTTAGTCCTCACTTATCAGATAGGGGTCGTCCAGGCCCAGCGACGCCAGC
Organism: Sphingomonas sp. GW821-FHT10F11; assembly: GCF_058809095.1. Lineage (NCBI taxonomy): Bacteria > Pseudomonadati > Pseudomonadota > Alphaproteobacteria > Sphingomonadales > Sphingomonadaceae > Sphingomonas > Sphingomonas sp. GW821-FHT10F11. Next base: position 75,859 of record NZ_JBXASH010000009.1, on the reverse strand, counting down.
GCATCGATCTCGATCCGCTCCATCGCCTCGGCCTCACGATCCTCCAGATGATCATAGCCTAGCAAATGAAGCGTGCCATGCACGATCAAATGAGTCGCATGGTGCTCGATCGGGATATTCTTCTCGCCCGCCTCGCGCACGCACACGCCGTATGCCAGCACGATATCGCCGAGCAGCACCTCGCCATCGTCCGAATTCTGGTCGATCGTATCGAGCAGATCGGCCTGGACCATCGGGAAGCTCAGCACATTGGTCGGCTTGTCCTTCTGCCGATACTGCGCGTTGAGCGTCTGCACTTCGTCGTCGGTGGTCAGCCGCACGGAAATCTCGACCGTCGCGGTCGCAGTCAGCATCTCCCCATGCTCGGTCCGCTCCATCGCCGCGGTCGCCGCGCGCAGGGCGAGCGCCTCCCAGTCGGTGGTCTCCGGCCAGGGGGCTTCGATCGAAAGGGCAGTTTCTAACATCCTCCCCTCCCTGAAAGGGAGGGGCCGGGGGTGGGTAGCGAGCGCAGCGAGCCCTCCGTGCGTCCCGCAAAAAGCGTCGACCGGGGCATCGAGCCCCGCTCGCCGCTGGACCCACCCCTTTGTCCCCTCCCTTGTAGGGAGGAGAAGGTGATCAGATCAAGCATCCACACCCTCATACGCCTCGACGATCCGCCCGACGATCGGATGCCGCACCACATCCCCCGCGCCGAAGCGGCAGATCGACAGCCCCTCGACTCCCTCCAGCCGGCTCACCGCATCGTTCAGCCCCGACGCCGCCATGCCCCCGGGAAGGTCGGTCTGCTTGGGGTCGCCGCACACCACCATCCGGCTGTTCTCGCCGAAGCGGGTCAGGAACATCTTCATCTGCGCCGGCGTGGTGTTCTGCGCCTCGTCCAGGATGATGAAGGCATCGGCCAGGGTGCGCCCGCGCATGAAGGCGATCGGCGCGATCTCGATCTCGCCCGAAAGGATGCGCCGCTCGACCTGCTCGGCCGGCAAACAGTCGTTCAGTGCGTCGTACAAGGGGCGGAGATAGGGATCGACCTTCTCCTTCATGTCGCCCGGCAGGAAGCCGAGCTTCTCGCCCGCCTCCACCGCCGGCCGCGACAGGATCAGCCGCTGCACGCTGCCGGTGATCAGCTGCGCCACCGCCTGCGCCACCGCGATATAGGTCTTGCCGGTGCCCGCCGGCCCGAGCGCGAAGATGATGTCGTGGTTGAGCAGCTCGCGCATATAATGCTGCTGCGCGAGCGTCCGCGGCACGATCGTCTTCTTGCGCGTGCGGATCATCACCTGCGGTGCGCCGTCCGCATCGGCACGGATGATGCCCGCCAAGGTCGGCTCGGCCGACATCGCGATCACCGCGTCGACCAGCCCGGCATCGGCCCGCTCGCCGCGTACGATCCGGTTGTACAGGCTCTGCAGCACATCGCGCGCGGCCGCGACCGACTCGGCGGTACCTTCCAGCCCCACGCGATTGCCCCGCGCGGTGATGTACACCCCCATGCGGTTCTCGAGCAGCAACAGGTTCTGGTCGAACTCCCCGAAGAGCTGCGGCATGAGCTGGGGCTTGTCGAACACGACCTCGGCACGGCTGCGATCACCGGACTGGGCTTGGACAGGCTTGCGGCTCATGCGGTTCCTTCAGGCGGGAGAGGGAGCGACTCACCCGAACGGACCGCGCGGGGCGGTGTTCCGGGGAAGGGGCGAGTCAGCATCATCCGCTCGCGAGTTTGGCAGAGCCGACGCGTGGAGGACAGAGGGAAACGGGCAACAGTCCCGATCTTTCGGCAACGAAGCTCTCCCCTCCCAACAAGGGAGGGGGAGTAAGTTAGGCCTCGACCCGCACCCGCTCGACCCCGGAAACCGAATTCGGCCACGCCGCCTCGATCTCCACCTCGACCATATCCCCGATCGCCCCGCCCGAAACGAGATGCACCGATTGCAGCCAGGGCGACTTGCCGATCAGCTGCCCGGGCAGCTTGCCCTTGCGCTCCAGCAGGATCGCGCAGCGCCGCCCGACGCTCGCCCGGTTGAACGCCTCCTGGTCGCGGTTGATCGCCGCCTGCAGCCGCTGCAGCCGCTCGTCCATCACCTCGGGCGCGATCTGGTCGTCCATGTCCGCCGCCGGTGTGCCCGGCCGCGGGCTGTATTTGAAACTGAACGCTTGGGCATATCCCACCGCATCGATCAGGCTCAGCGTATCCGCGAAATCCGCCTCGGTCTCGCCCGGGAAGCCCACGATGAAATCCCCCGACAGCGCGATGTCGGGCCGCGCCGCGCGAACCCGATCGAGGATGCGAAGATAGCTGTCCCGGCTATGGCTGCGGTTCATCGCCTTGAGGATGCGGTCGCTGCCCGCCTGCACGGGCAGGTGCAGGAACGGCATCAGCTTCTCGACGTCACGGTGCGCGTCGATCAGCCCCTGCGTCATGTCGTTGGGATGGCTGGTGGTATAGCGGATGCGCGCCAGCCCCTCGATCCGGTCGAGCGCGCGCACCAAAGCGTCGAGCCCGCCCGTGTGCCCGGCCGCGTCCTCGCCGGTCCACGCATTGACGTTCTGTCCGAGCAAGGTGATCTCGCGCGCGCCGGCATCGACCAGCGCCTTCGCCTCGTCGACGATCGCAGCCCAGGGCCGGCTCACTTCGGCGCCGCGGGTATAGGGCACCACGCAATAGGTGCAGAATTTGTCGCACCCTTCCTGCACCGTCAGAAAGGCCGAGGGCGGCACCCGGCGGCGGGCGGGCAGGTGGCCGAATTTGGTTTCGACCGGCATGTCGGTATCGAGGGCCGCCTCGCCCCGCGCCGCCTTCGCCACCAGCTCGGGCAGATTGTGATAGGCCTGCGGGCCGACCACCACGTCCACCTTCGCGCGGCGCACGATCTCCGCGCCCTCGGCCTGGGCGACGCAGCCCGCCACCGCGATCATCGGCGCGCGGCCGTTCTTCCGCAGGCGGCCGATGTCCGAATAGACCTTCTCGGTCGCCCGCTCGCGGATATGGCACGTGTTGAGCACGACCAGGTCCGCCACGCCGGCATCGTCGGTCGCGATCAGCCCTTCGGCGGCCATGAGTTCGCTCATGCGGTCGCCGTCATACATGTTCATCTGGCAGCCGAACGACTTGACGTGAAAGGTCTTGGGGGAAGGTTTCATGATGCGGCGGCCTATAGGCCGGGCGCCGCGCCACTTCAAATCATCCCCCATCGGAGGATGACGGCTCGCTCGGCTGCTCCGCCGGCGCCTCATACCGCACCGCATCGACCGCATAGGCAAACGGCCGCAGCGGATGCCCCAGCGACGCCACCAGCGCCTCCTCGATCCGCCGCCGGCTTTCCGCCGCGATCGCCTTCCGCCCGGGAAAATCCTGCGGATAGAAAGGCTCCAGGAAATGCACCTTCATCCGGAACGATCCGCGCCGCGACAACAGCCGCTTGGCGTTATCGACGCCCGTCTCGACCCCGACCCAGCCGACCTCCTCGCTCATCGCGCCATAATCCAGCAGCACCGGCTGGACGAGCACGCCCGGCGGCGGCGGCTCGAGCACGCGCAGCATCGGCGTCTTGAACGGCAGCAGCGACTTGCCGTCGGTCGTGGTCCCTTCCGGAAACACCGTGACCGACCAATTGTCGGTCAGCGCATCGCGCAACTGGTTGATCTGCTCGGCCACGCCCATGCGGTTCTCGCGCTTCACATAGACCGTCTGGTTGAGCGTCGAGAGCCAGCCCACCACCGGCGCTTCGCGGATCTCCTCCTTGGCGACGAAGGCGGTGCCGCTCTGCCCGGCGATCGCCAGGATATCGATCCAGCTCAGATGATTGGAGATATAGAACACGTCGCGCTTCAGCGGCACGCCGACCCGCTCGACCCGGGCGCCCGCCATGCGCCCCGCCCAGGCGAGGAAGATGCGCGGCCAGGGCGATCCGATGCGCAGCAGCCGCCACAGATAATGGAGCGGAACGGTGACCAGCAGCCCGAGGATCAGCCCCGAAGCGCGCAAGCCGATGCGCATCCAGCCAAGCGCATCGATCGGAGCCGGCCTGCCCGCCGCCGCGTCACGCCTCGGATCGGCGTCGGGCAAGGCTCAGGGCTTGCGGTCGAGGGCGACGCCGTACAATTCCATGCGGTGATCGACCAGGCGGAAGCCGAGCCGTTCGGCGATCGCCTTCTGCAACTGCTCGAGCTCGGGGTCGACGAACTCGATCACCTTGCCCGTCTCGACGTCGATCAGGTGATCATGATGCGATTCGGGCGCCGGTTCGTAGCGCGATCGACCGTCGCCGAAATCATGCCGGTCGAGGATGCCGGCCTCCTCGAACAGGCGCACCGTGCGGTAGACGGTCGCGATCGAGATGCCCGGGTCGATCGCCGAGGCGCGGGCATAGACCTTCTCCACATCGGGATGGTCCTCGGCTTCGGAGAGGACGCGCGCGATGACGCGGCGCTGGTCGGTAATCCGCAGGCCCTTTTCGTTGCACAGGGCTTCGAGATCTATCTTGCGTGCCATGACACGCATGTAGTCTCTTTGGGCTTATTGATAAAGGGCGACCGACTCGCAATAAGCCAAAAGCCCCCCTTCCCGTCGGGGGGATGGGTCGGGGGGCTCGTGAGGGCGGTGGTCGATCAGCGCGTCTTGCGGCGCTTGGTGCCCAGGCCGATCTTCTTCGCCAGGGTGCGGCGCTGCTCGGCATAGTTGGGCGCGACCATCGGATAGTCGGCCGGCAGGTTCCACTTGGCGCGGTACTGTTCCGGGGTCAGCTGATAATGAGTCATCAGGTGACGCTTCAACATCTTGAGTTTCTTGCCGTCCTCGAGGCAGACGATATAGTCGGGCTTGATCGAGGAACGCACCGAAACCGCCGGCTCCTGCTTCACTTCCGGTACCGGAGCGGCGCCGCCAAGGCCGGCGAGCGCGCCGTGCACGTTGGCGATCAGCACCGGCAGGTCCGAAACGGCCACACTATTGTTGCTGACATGAGCCGCGACAATATCCGCGGTCAAGGTTATCAAGGTTTCCTGCAACTCGCTTTGCGTATCCATTATATTCCTTTCGACCCATTTATTCGGTTGCATTGAATTCGCATCCGTGCTGCGCGCTATCCTACTTCGGATCGCAACGTGCAAGTAACAATTGCGAACTGAACCCGTTTTCAGGGAAGGTTGCGGCTATAGGTATAGGCGTGGAATGCCTGACCTGTGGTACCTCGATAATAGTTGCGACGCTCGCCAACCTTAACGAAACCTGTACCGCGATACAGTTTGATCGCTTCATTGCCCTCGCGGACTTCGAGATGGAGAGTAACCGCACCCGAACTAATGGCATCGGCAATGACAGAACGTAGTAACGCGGCGGCGACGCCACGCCGCCGCATCGCCGGTACGGTCGCAAGCAACAGCAGCTCCGCCTCGTCGGCGACGATCCGCGACAGCGCGAAACCGGCCGGCGCCCCGTCGATCGTCGCGATGGTCAGCCACACGCCGGGCATGGCGAGGATGCCGAGGCACTGGTTGCGGGTCCATGCCTCGCCGAACCGCGGATCGAACGCGCCCTGCATCAACTGATCGACCAGGGCGAGATCGGCGACACTGCCGGAACGCAATTCGATCATGTTGAGCGTCGTACTCATTGCGCCGGCGCGAGCGGCTTCGCGTCGGGCGCCCGGCCGTAGATCGGGCGCGGCGGCAGGGTGGAGAGAGGCGCGGGCAACAACACCGCATCGGCGGCGCGCGGCAGCGCCTCGGTCAGTGGCAGCGTTTCGTCCAGCGCCTTCAGGAAGCGCACGCCATTCCCGATCGCGGGCCGCCCGTCCAGCAGGGCGAACGCCGCCTCGGGCTTGAGCGAGGCGAGTGCGGCGAGAGGCGCGAGCTGAGCGTCGAAGGCCTGCATGAAGACCTCGCCATGCCCGCCTTCAAGCACGACGGCAAGGCTGGACCATGTCGGATTCCGCGCGAAACCGGCCGCTGCGACGAGCGGCAGCGAGGAATAGCCGAACGCCTCGGCGCCCCAGCCCAGCGCGAGCCCGCGCGCCGCGGCGATGCCCACGCGCACCCCGGTGAAGCTGCCCGGCCCGCAATCGACCAGGATGCGCGGGGCGCGTCCGCCGCCTGGCAGTTCGGCGATCATCGGCACCAGCCGCTCGGCATGGCCGCGCCCGACCACCTCATGCCGCGCCTCGATCACCACGCCCGCCTCGATCAGCGCGACCGAGCAGGCGGCGGTGGCCGTTTCGATGACGAGGGTAAGAGTTGTCTCAGGCAATCGTATTGAACCGCTCGAACTCGGGCCGCGGCAGCCGGTCGAAGATCGTCGCGGGGTCGCCATGCCCCAGGGTCGAGATGAAGTTGGACCGCACCGCCGGCGTATCGGCGAAGAACGCCGCATCGACCTTGCCATTGTCGAAGCCCGACATCGGCCCGGTATCGAGCCCCAGGGCGCGCGCCGCGATGATGAAATAGGCGCCCTGCAGGGTCGAGTTGCGCATCGCCGAGACATCGCGCAGCTCGCTATTGCCGTCGAACCAGCTCTTCGCGGTCTGGTTGTGCGGGAACAACTCGGGCAGATGCTCGTGGAAATTGGTGTCCATGCCCAGGATCACCGTCACCGGCGCGGCCAGGATCTTGGGGGCGTTCTGCGCGCTGGCGCAGGCTGCGAGTGTCGCCTTGGCCTCATCGCTCACGCACCATATCAGCCGCGCGGGCAGCTGGTTGGCTGAGGTCGGGCCCCATTTCATCAGGTCCCAGATCGCGCGCAGCTCGGCCTCGGACACGGGTTCGTCGGTATAGCCGTTATAGGTGCGCGCGGCGCGGAAGATCGTGTCGAGCGCCGCGTCGGACAGCTTCTCGCTCATGGCATTACCCTTTTACTGCTGAAGGCGCTGGCTCAGACCGCGCGGACCTCGGTGACCTCGGGGACATAATATTTGAGCAATTGCTCGATCCCGTTCTTCAGGGTCGCGCTCGACGAGGGGCAGCCCGAACAGGCGCCCTGCATCTGCAGATAGACCTTGCCCTTGTCGAAGCCGCGATAGACGATGTCGCCGCCGTCGTTCGCCACCGCGGGGCGGATCCGCGTCTCGAGCAGCTCCTTGATCTGCACGATGATGTCGGCATCCTCGGGATCTTCCGGGAAGGTTTCGGCATCGGCCGACGGTACCGCGATCCCGCCGGCACTGCCCGCGCGGAACAGCGGCATGTTGGCGCTGAAATGGTCGAGCAGCAGGCCGAGCACATCCGGTTTCAGCCCGTGCCATTCGACACCCGGCGCCGCGGTGACCGAAATGAAGTCGCGCCCGAAGAACACGCCGGTCACGTCGCCCAGCCCGAACAGCGCTTCGGCCAGCGGCGAGGCCTCGGCCTCTTCCGGCGTGGCGAAGTCGCGGGTGCCCGCCTCCATGACCGCGCGGCCGGGGAGGAACTTGATGGTCGCCGGGTTCGGCGTCGTTTCGGTCTCGATCAGCATGATGTGCATGTGGGCCGGACGAGGGGCGGGATCAAGGCGTCAGTGCGAAACCCCCGCTTTTCCCTTCGTCAAAAACGCCCATCTCCAATCCCGGCTCAGCGGCAGGCGCCGTCCACCATCCCCCGGGCGATCTCGCCGACCGGGCCGGGCAGGGCGCCCCCAGCCGCCTCGGTGATGTCCATCGCGTGCCGGGTCTGCCCGGCGCAGATCGCCGCGCCCAGCGCGTCGGCGCGCGACCGGCCGGTCGACGACAATTCCTCCGCCGCCGCGGTGATATAGTCGAACGGGTCCTGCAGGCCCTTCAGGATCACCTTTTCGGTATCCATGAACGCCTCGAGATTCTTCCATGTCCCGCTGACGGGCGTGGCGATCAGGGAGCGGCCCGCCGCGTAGAGTTGGCCGACCCGCCTGTTGGTCAGGCTGGCGACCATCGCCGGCGTGGCGTTCGCCTTTACCAGCCGTTGCACCGCCGGGATCGCGACCTCGTCGCGCAGCGTCTGCAGCGCCCAGGTCTCGACCGCGGTGCGCACCATGTCGCGGGCGATGGTCCGCTCGTTCTGGATCGTCCGGTCGCGCTTGTCCTCCGCCGCGCTCGCGGCGAATTTCAGAGTCCAGATCTCGCTCTCCATCGCATCGCCCTGCTGCTTCAGGGCGTTGACGCGCAGGGTCAGCTCCTCGGTCGTCGCCTCCAGCACGCCGATCTGCGGATTGAGCGCATCGACCGCACGCGCGGCGGTCTCGATCAGGCCGGGCAGCCGCTCGACCGCGACGAGCTTCTCCTCGACCGAGCCCCCCGGTGGCGACCGGAACGCGACGCCGCGCTCGGGCGGCACGGGCAAGGGCGGGCGGCTGACATTGAGCCGCGCCGGCCCCGCGCTCTCGCCGAACTCGGGCACCAGCCATCCCGGGGCCACTCGTCCGCGTGCCTTGGCATTGGCCGCCGTCACCAGCCGGGCCTTGGGCGGCGCGGCGACCGTCATCCATTGCACGATGTTCGCCGCGACCGCATCCGATCGCCGGTTCAGCGCGGCGGTGCGGATGGTCAGCGCGGCGATCGTCGCCTCCGCCTCGCGGATTTTCGCCCGCGCGGCGTCGCGCTGCTGGAGGAACGTCGCCCTGCGCCCGGCCGCAGACGCCATGTTCGCCTCGAGCCGGTTCGCCTCGTCGCGTAGCGTATCGACCTCGCCTTGCGAGCTGTACGCCGCCGCCGCCAGATGATTGCGCCGCGCATTGAGCGTATCGAGCCGATAGAACCCGCCGACGAATGCGACATCGAGCCGGCTGCTCAATTCCTCCATCGACGCGGGCACGCCCGAAGCGGCGAGCGCTTCGAGCCCGCGGACCTGAGCGCTCAACCGGGCAAGCGCCGCCTGGTAGCGCCGGTCGAGATCGGGCAGCGGGTCATAGGGCGGCGGCACATAGGCGGGCTGGGGCGGGCCGCTCGAACAGGGCGCATAGCCGCTGGGATAGGCGCACATCAGCGGCCCCATCGCGACGCCCCCCGGATCGGACTGGGCAAGCGCAGGCGCCGAGCCCGTCGCCGCGAGAACACAGGCCGCTATCCGCCCCTCGATCCGCATGATGTCCCTCCTGCCGCCGGGGTGGCCCCGACGGCGCCGACCATAGCGTAGTTCCAGGGCGTGCCCTAATTCGGGCCGGGTCGGCCATTTCCTGTAGCGATAACGGTCGCTTGCGGATTGCGCTGTGACTCTCGCCGCCGGCGCGGCCGCTTCGACGGATCGAGGAACGCGTGCCTGAGCAATGGAACCGGAATGGATGTATCGCAACCGGAGTTCCGGTTGACGCCGCGACAGCGGCCGGACACGATGAGCGCGCTGGAGAAGGCGCTGACTCGTCTATTATATTACTATTACGGTGACAGTTTACTTAACCCCAGACTACGATAGCTTCAGTGTCATGGCCCGCCTCCCGCGCCTCGTGATCCCCGGCCTGCCGCACCATGTGACGCAGCGCGGCAATGGACGTCAGCGCACCTTCTTCGAAGACGCGGACTATGCGTTGTACCGGGATCTCTTCGCCGAGGCGGCGACGCGGGCGGGCTGCGCGGTCTGGGCTTATTGCCTGATGCCCAATCACATTCACGCGATCGTCGTGCCCTCCGACGAGGACGGGCTGCGCCGCACCTTCGGCGACCTTCACCGGCGCTATACGGGCTATATCAACGCCCGCGCCCGGCGGACCGGGCATTTGTGGCAGGGCCGGTTCGGTTCGGTCGCGGTCGACGAGGCGCATCTGCACAACGCGCTACGCTATGTCAGCCTCAACCCGGTTCGCGCCCGCCTGGTAAAGCGGGCCGCCGACTGGCCCTGGTCGAGAGCGCGCGCGCATCTGGCGGGCACGGACGATGCGCTGGTCACCGTCGCGCCGGCGCTCGAGCGGATCGACGATTTCGCGACGTTCCTGGCGGACGAGATCGACGAAGCGGCCACCTATGCGGCGCTGCGCAAGGCCGAGAGCATCGGGCGTCCGATCGGCGATGCTGACTGGATCAAGGCGCTGGAAGCGCGCACCGGACGAACGCTCGCCCCTGCGAAGCGGGGGCCTAAGCCGCAGACGAAGAGTAAGGGATTAAATAAACTGTCACTGTAATACCCACTGTAATACCGGTGTTGCCATAGACCCGGCTTTACTCGGAACCTATGCTGGAGCGGTCTGGGTAGGGCGCGGATTGACCGTTGTCGGAGGTACCTCTCTCTTCGCGTGTTAATCTAGAGGTTGGGTGAATGATGAATAGAAACACGAGAATGAGAATTGCTGCGATTGTTGGCGTGTGCGGAGGAGTAACATTAATGACTGGGTGGAGTAATTTGGTTGGGTCGTTGATGATAATCGCAGCAGGAACTTTAGCTTCCTTTAGATAATCTCGCCGCAGAGTTCGGAATTGCGATGGAATACCGTGACGTTGCGTAATCGGGGTAGCCATCCTCCTGCTTAGGTGCGGAGTCGCCTTTGGGCGCTTCAGAGCAGGAGGATGACCGATGGCGATTTATGCAGGACTGGATGGTATTACGGTGACAGTCCTGGACTGCTCCCCTTGAGTGAGACGCCATGATTAAGTGACGGTCTTCGGACAGAGCCTGCCACATCGCCCCCTCCCTAACTCCCGCAATACCACGCCATCGATTCAAATCTCCCCCCAAACCCCCTATCCCCGTCCGCATGAAACCCGGACCCACCACCCGCTACAAGCCCGCCTTCATCGAAGAGGCCCGCCGCGCCTATGAGGCCGGCGCCTCCGACAAGGATGTCGCGCGCCGCTTGAACATCGACGTCTCGACCCTGTATCGCTGGCGCAACAGCTTCCCCGATTTTGCCGCCGCCATCGCGGTCGGCAAGGAGGAGGCCGATCACCGCGTCGAGCACGCGCTGTATCGGCGGGCGATCGGCTTCGAATACAAGATCGAGCCCGATGTGCGCGTGGTCCTCCCCGATCCGCGCACGGCGCTGCAATGGCTGCGCATCCGCTGCCCCGATCGCTGGCGCATCGACGACTCCCCCGACGATGCCGGCGATCTCGCCCGGCAGATCGAGGAAGGCTGGCGGCGCGTGGCCGACGGGCTGAACCCCGATGCGGACGAATAACGACGAAACCGGCCTTCTCGGCGTGGAGGTCGGGTCGCTCCGCTACGATCCGCTCAGGCACGCGCTGTTCGTCTATCCCTGGGGCGAAGGCGTACTGCGCGGCATGCGCGGGCCCCGCGCCTGGCAGCGCGAGGTCATGGCGACCATCGCCGCGCATCTCGCCGATCCCGCCACGCGGCACACGCCCTGCCGCATCGCCCGCGCCTCGGGCCATGGCATCGGCAAGTCCGCGCTGATCGCGATGCTGATCAAATGGGGCCTGGATACCGCCGTCGACACCCGCATCATCGCGACCGCCAACACCGAAAGCCAGCTGCTCACCAAGACCGCGCCGGAGATCGCCAAATGGCATAACCTCTCCTTCACGAAGGACTGGTTCCGCGCCACCGCGACCTCGCTCGTCTCGACCGCGCCCGGCCATGACCGCTCCTGGCGTAGCGATCTCGTCACCTGGAGCGTGGTCAACACCGATGCGTTCGCCGGCCTGCACAACCAGGGCAAGCGCATCATCCTGATCTTCGACGAAGCCTCCGGCATTGCGCCCAAGGTCTGGGAAGTGGCGCTCGGCGCGCTCACCGACGAGGATACCGAGATCGTCTTCCTCGCCTTCGGCAACCCAACGCTCAACAGCGGCGCGTTCCATGATTGCTTCAACCGCCACCGCCATTTGTGGAACGCCGCGCAGATCGACAGCCGCACGGTCGAGGGCACCAACAAACCCTATCTCGACGAGCTGGTCGCGACCTATGGCGAGGACAGCGACATCGTCCGGGTCCGCGTGCGCGGGCAGTTCCCCACCGCCTCCTCGATGCAGTTCATCTCGACCACCCTGGTCGATCAGGCGCGGGTGCGCGAGGTCTATGGCCTCACCACCGATCCGGTGATCTTCGGCCTCGACTGCGCGCGCTTCGGCGACGATCATTCGACGCTGGCGATCCGCAGCGGCCGCGACGCCCGCTCGCGCCCATGGAAGCGCTGGCAGCGGGCCGACGCGATGGCCCTTGCCGGCGACGTCGCGCTCCAGGCCCAGGCGTTGAAGCCCGACGCGATCTTCGTCGATGCCGGCAATATCGGCGCCGCGGTGATCGATCGCCTGCGCCAGCTCGGTGTCGAGAATGTCCATGAAGTCTGGTTCGGCGCCAGGGGCCGCGATGCGCTCTGGGCCGGCGAGCTGCGCGTGCAGACCGCCAACAAACGCTCGGAGATGTGGACCAACATGCGCAACTGGCTCGCCGGCGGCGCCATCCCCGACGAGGAGGCGCTGGCGACCGATCTCACCGGGGTCGAATATGGCTATGCCGCCGATCAGGTCTCGATCCTGCTCGAGAAGAAGGAGCATATGAAGGCCCGCGGCCTCGCCTCGCCCGACGACGCCGACGCGCTCGCCCTGACCTTCGCCGAGCCCGTCAGCCCCCGCGAGAATCCCTATTGGCCCGAACCGCGCAGCCGCCGGCACGAACGCGAGGAAACCGAGGAGGAAATCCACGCCAGCATCTACCGGGAGCTGTACGAGGACAATGACGACATTTACCGGGAGATCCGGTGAGGGGGCCTTTGCTCTCCCGAACCCCAGCAAGACCCCAATGCTGCGACCAGGTCGAGTTACCCTGAGGCGCCCCATCCCCAAACGTCACCCCGGGCTTGTCCCGGGGTCCATGGTTCCGCAACCGCAACCGCTATGGTGCGTGCGGAACCATGGGCTTTTGTTCCCGCGACGGGCGCGCAACAGTAAATCCAAATACTCTTTAACCGACTCTCACATTGCTCAAGTAAAAACAAAGTATCGAGAATCGCTAATGATCCAAAGCTGGAAGAAGCATGATTCGCGGTACGCAATAACGCTGAACAAAAATGTGCTAAACCCTCATCAGGTCCCAAGCGATAACTCCGAAAAAAACACGTAAACCGACTCTCACATTCGCGTCATGACTTCGGAAAAATGCTCATGCCCTCACACATCAAGCTGCTTCACCGCCTCATTCCACGTCTGGATATTATCGCGGGCCTCCTGCACGAAGGCGGAGCGCCGCACGATCCCCAGGAACAGGTCGGCGATCCACTTGCCGGGGCGCTTCAAGGGCCGCTCGAACTGGATCAGCAGCACCACGCGCGTGCCCACCGTGTCGTTCCACACCTCATGGTCATAGGTGTCGTCGAACACCAGGGTCTCGCCCTCGGCCCAGCGCACCACCCGGTCGTCCACCCGCATGCGCACATCGCCGTCGCGCGGCACGATCAGGCCGAGATGGCAGGTGATCAGCCCCTTGGTCACGCCGCGATGCGCCGGGATGTGCGTGCCCGGCGCCAGGATCGAGAAAAAGGCGCTGTTGAGCCTCGGGATCCGCGCGACGATCGCTGCGGTCTTCGGGCATTGCGCCAGATTGTCCTCGATCGGGTAGCTGTACCCCCACAGGAAGAAGGACCGCCACATGTTCACCGCGGCGATCGCGCGGTGATCGGGGGAGATGGTGGCGAGGCTCGGCGAGGCCTCGCCCTGCAGCGCGACGGCGATCGCCTCCTCGCGGATGTCCTGCCAATGCGCGCGCAGCAGCGCCGTCCAGGCGAAGTCGCGCACGTCGAGCACCGGATCGTTCGAGACGAGCGAGGAGGAGGCGATCATCCGGTCGAACAGCCCGCGCAGATGCTTGCCGTATCGGATGATCAGCGGCCGGTTGCGCTCCGGCTCCAGCTTCGGCTTCGGGCTCGGCACGCCCGAGATCACCGTGAGATCGGGGATTCGCGAACCATGAGGGGGCGGCTTGCCCGATTTGCGCCACAAAGCGCCCGCGTCCGGTTTCGTCTCGACGCTCATCTGCTACTACGCCTCCGTACGCTACTGGCGCTGCAACGGCCCGGAAAAGCCAAGGATGCAGCGCACTCGATCATTCTCCCGAACAACGGGACGACTGGATCGTTATCGGCCGTCTTCGTCCAAATCGTGGCGACGGCGTGGTGTTTCACGGCAGGTTCAGCTTGGCGACTCCAACGCTGGCCGCGATCGGATTACGCCGCTAGGATCACCGTCATGCATGTAACCCCGCGCGCGCTGCGCCTGTCGCTCATCGCTTCGCTGCTGCTCGGCCTGTCGCCGACGGTCAGCGGCCAGACCGTTCCCGCCGCTGACGCGGGCTCCAATATCGCGAGCCGTGAGGCGTGGCTGTACAAGGGCAGCGATATCGTCCCCGACGCCGCCTGGCGTTTCGGCACGCTGACCAACGGCCTGCGCTATGCCGTGCGCAAGAACGGCGTGCCGCCTGGCCAGGTCTCGGTCCGCGTGCGGATCGACGCGGGCTCGCTGATGGAGCAGGACAGCGAACTCGGCTACGCTCACCTGATCGAGCATCTCTCCTTCCGCGGCTCCGAATTCGTGCCCGACGGCGACACCAAGAAGGTGTGGCAGCGGCTCGGCGCCACTTTCGGCTCGGACAGCAATGCCCAGACCACGCCGACCCAGACGGTCTACAAGCTCGATCTGCCCAATGCGTCGGAGGCGAGCCTCGACGATGCGCTGAAGATCCTCGCCGGCATGGTCAGCAAGCCGAACATCACCCCGGCGGCTTTGGCGGCGGAGCGGCCCGCCGTGCTCGCCGAGCAGCGCGAGCAGCCCGGACCGCAGGTCCGGCTGTCGGACGCGATGAACGCCGCCTTCTTCGCCGGCCAGCCCTTTGCCGATCGCTCGCCGATCGGCCACACCAAGGAGCTCGAGGAAGCCACCGCGGACACGGTCCGCGCCTTCCACGATCGCTGGTACCGGCCGGAACGCGCCGTGGTCGTCGTCTCGGGCGATCTCGATCCCGCGATCTTCGAACGCCTCGTCGCCAAATATTTCGGCGCGTGGCGCGGTACCGGCCCGGCGCCGGCCGAGCCCGATTTCGGCGTGCCGGATGCGAAGCAGCCGGCCACCAAGGCGATCGTCGAGCCGGGCCTGCCGACCATGGCGATGATCGCGGTATTGCGTCCCTGGAAGTTCAACGCCGACACGGTGATCTTCAACCAGAACCGCCTGGTCGACATGGTCGCGTTGGCGGTGATCAACCGGCGGCTGGAAACGCGCGCAAGGGCAGGGGGCAGCTATGTCTCGGCCCGGGTCGGTCTCGACGATCCGGCGCGCTCGGCCAATGTCACCTTCGTCCAGGTCGCGCCGGTCGGCGACGATTGGGAAGCGGCGCTGAAGGATGTGCGCGCGGTGATCGCCGACGCGCAAGGGTCGCCCCCGTCCCAGGCCGAGATCGACCGTGAACTCGCCGAACAGGGTATCGCCTACAAGACGATGGTCGATACCGCGCGCGCCGATGCCGGCAGCAAGCTGGCCGACGACATGGTCCAGGCGGTCGACATCCGCGAGACGACGACCAGCGCCGCGGTGATCAACAACGTGTTCCTCGACGCGCGGCGCAAGGGCATGTTCTCGCCGCCGCGCATCCTCGCCTCCACGAAGCGGATCTTCGAGGGCACCGCGACCCGTGCGCTGGTCAGCGCCCAGAAGCCGGAAGAGGGCGCCGCGACCAAACTCGCCGCGGTGCTCAGCGCCGATGTTAAGGGCGTCGCCGGCATCCGCAGCGCCCAGGCCGCAGTCGATTTCTCGAAGCTGCCGAAGCTCGGGCCGCCGGCCAAGGTCGTCAGCCGGCGCAAGATCTCGGAATTCGGGCTGGAACAGGTCGAATTCTCCAACGGCGTCCGCCTGATGGTCTATTCGACCACGTCGGAGGACGACCGGGTCTATGTCCGCGTACGCTTCGGCAAGGGTTTCAACGCGCTGCCGGCGGATCATGAAAGCCCGGCCTGGGCGGCCGAGTTCGCGCTGATCGCGGGCGGTATCGGCAAGCTCAAACAGGGCGATATCGACGCGATGGCCGCCGGCCGCCGCATCGGCCTCGACTTCGATGTCGACGACGACGCGTTCCAGTTCGCCGCCATGACGTCACCCGGCGACCTCCCCGACCAGCTCAGGCTGATGGCCGCCAAGCTCGCCGCCCCGGCCTGGGATCCGAGCCCGCTCGCTCGCGCCAAGACCGCGGTGCTGGCGAACTATGCCGGCCTCGAATCCTCGCCCGACGGCGTGCTCGCGCGCGACCTGGACGGCCTGTTACGCGCCGGCGATCCGCGCTGGGGCACGCCGACCCGCGACGAGATCCGCAACACCACGCCCGAGGCGTTCCGCGCTCTGTGGGAGCCCTTGCTCGCCACCGGCCCGATCGAGGTCCAGGTGTTCGGCGATATCGGCACCGACAAGGCGATCGACGCGGTTGCGCGCAGCATCGGCGCGCTCAAGCCCCGCACCGCCGATGCGCGGCCCGCACCGCCGGTGCGCTTCCCCGAGCACAACCTCACGCCGGTCATCCGCACGCATGACGGGCCGGAGAACCAGGCCGCGGCGGTGATCGCCTGGCCGACCGGCGGCGGGGTCGAGGGCATCGCCGAGAGCCGCCGTCTCGACGTGCTCGCCGCGATCTTCAGCGACCGGCTGTTCGATCGGCTGCGCTCGGAAGCGGGCGCGAGCTACAGCCCCAATGTGTCGAGCAGCTGGCCGGTCGGTCTGCCCAGCGGCGGCCGCCTGATGGCGGTCGGCCAGGTGGCGCCGGTCAATCTGCCGCTGTTCTTCAAGCTCTCGCGCGAGATCGCGGCGGATCTGGTCGCCAATCCGGTCAGCGACGACGAGCTGCGCAGGACGATCGGCCCGATGATCGAGGTGCTCAAGCGCCAGTCGACCGGCAATCAGTTCTGGATGCTCAACCTGGAAGGCGCGACCTACGACCCACGCCGCATCGCCGCCTTCCGCAGCGTGCTCAGCGACATCTCGACCCTGACCTCGGCACAGCTGCAGGAAACGGCGCGGAAGTACCTGCGGCCGGATACGGACTGGACGATGGAGGTGTTGCCGAAGTCGGTGGCCGGGACGATAGCTTCCGCGAAGTAACCCCAAACTCCCTCTCCCAGCGGGAGAGGAGCGTCGGGTGAACAGCGCCCCGCGCTGTTCAGGTCATGCTGGGGGCATGACCGACCCGACGCTGGGCCCATTGCGAAGCGATGGGAAGGGTGAGGGTGGGAGGTCGTACTCCAGTCACCCTCATCCGGCGCTTCGCGCCACCTTCTCCCAGGGGGAGAAGGATTTAAGGCGTCGATTCAACCCCCAGCCTGCCCATGCCAGACACCCGGCATGCCTATCCCTTGTACAACGCATCCAGCCGAGGCCCGTAAACTTCCTTCAGCACATGCCGCCGGATCTTCAGCGACGGCGTCAGCTGCTCGTTCTCGATCGTGAAATGCTGGTCGGCCAGGATGAAGCGACGGACGCGTTCGATCACCGACAGGTCCTTGTTGACCCGCTCGACCGCTGCGCCGATCGCGGTGCGGTAGCTGCTGTTCTCGGCCAGGCGCGAGAAATCGCAGGGATCGCCGTTCCTGGCGCACCATTCCTGGGTCCATTCCGGATCGGCGACCAGCACTGCGACCATATAGGGCTTGCGGTCGCCATAGATCATCGCCTGGATGATCTCGGGCTGCAGGGTCAGCATGCCCTCCACCTTTTGCGGCGCGACATTGTCGCCCTTGTCGTTGACGATGATGTCCTTCTTGCGATCGGTGATCTTGATCCGGCCCTTGTCGTCGATCAGGCCGATATCGCCGGTGTGCAGCCAGCCATCCTTCAGCACCCGCGCTGTCTCGGCCTCGTTGCGCCAGTAACCGTGCATCACCAGCTCGCCGCGCACCAGGATCTCGCCGTCCTCGGCGATGCGCACCTCGGTATTCTTCAGCGGCGGGCCGACCGTGTCCATGCGCAGGCCGACCGAGGGCCGGTTGCACGAAATGACCGGCGCCGACTCGGTCTGGCCGTACCCTTGCAGGAAGGTCAGCCCGAGCGACTGGAAGAAGATGCCGACCTCGGGCGTCAGCGGCGCGCCGCCCGACACCATCGCCTTCATCCGCCCGCCGAAGCGCTTCTGGATCTTGGGCTTGAGCGTCGCCCTGAGGAACAGGTTCATCGGCTGGTCGAGCAGGCCCAGCCGGCCTTCATATTCCTTGGCGCCGATATCCTGCGCCTTGCCGAGCAGATAGTTGGAGAATTTGCCCTGCTTCTCCACTGCCTTGGAGATGCGTGTGCGCAGAACCTCGAACAGCCGCGGCACCACGACCATGATGGTCGGGCGAGTCTCCTCGATATTGGAGGCGAGCTTGTCGAGCCCTTCCGCATAATAGATCTCGGCGCCCAGCCCGATCGGGAAATGCTGCCCGCCGGTATGCTCGTACGCGTGGGAGAGCGGGAGGAAGGACAGGAACACCTCGTCCTCCCAGCCGAAATCCTCCGAGATGACGGTGCAGCAGCCATCGACATTGTGCAGGATCGCGCCGTGATGCTGCATCACCCCGCGCGGGGCGCCGCCGGTGCCGCTGGTGTAGATGATGCAGGCGGTGTCGTCGCGCGTCGCGGTGCTGATGACGGCGGACGGGTCGGTCCTGTGGTCGGCGATCAGCTTCGACCAGCCATGCACCTCGAGCGAGCCGGATTGGCCGACTCGGATATCCTCCATGCCGATGACGATCTTGGCATGCTCGGCGCGGATCGCGGCGGGCAGCAGGGTCCTGGCCAGCTTCGCGGTCGATACGATCACTGCCTTCGCCGCCGAATTCCCGATGATATGGGTGTGATCGCGCTCGGTATTGGTGATGTAGGTCGGCACCGTGATGCAGCCTGCCGCCATGATCGCCAGGTCGCTGATGCACCATTCGGGGCGGTTCTCAGCCACGAGCATCACGCGGTCGCCGGGCTCGAGCCCGATCGCCTTCAGCGCGGTGGCGAGGCTCGCGACCTTCTCCGCGGTCTCGCGCCAGCTCGTCGACACCCAGGCATTGTCCGCCTTGTGCCAGAGGAACGGCTTGTCGCCTTTCTCGCGCGCGCGCGAGAAGAACATGGTGACCAGGTTGGGAAAATGTTCGAGCGTTCGCATGGTCTCTCCCGGGGAGGGGACGCGCCGTGTTCGGCTGCGCCTTCAAATAGTTCAGGGCAGGTCGCTGAGCGCTGTGCCGACACTCCTTGGATCCGCCGCGCCGACCCAGCCCTTGGCCGTCCGCTCGGCTGCATTCGCCTTGAGGCCAAGGCTGGATATCACGACCTGATGGCCAAGCTTTTCGAGCGGCGCCTTCATCGGTTCGAGCGCGGTGCCCATTTCGAGGATCAACGTCCGGCCGCTGAAATAGATCAGCCCCTGGCCGATCGACTCCTCGGCGCTCATGCCCCAGTCCAGATGCGCGATCAGCGCCTTGGCCACCTGCATGATGATCGTCTTGCCGCCCGCCGCGCCGACGGTGAAGATCGGCTTGCCCTTGGCGTCATAGACGATCGTCGGTGCCATCGACGACAGCGGGCGTTTGCCGCCCTCGACGCGATTGGCGACCGGCGCGCCGTTCTTCTCGGGTGCGAGGCTGAAATCGGTCAGCTCGTTGTTGAGGATATAACCGTTCGCCATCAACTGGCTGCCGAACGGCCCTTCCACGGTCGAGGTCATGCCGGCGATATCGCCTTCCTTGTCGACCGCGATGAAATGCGTGGTGCCGTGCACTTCGTTCTGGACGACGGCGGTGCGCGCCTGCGCCCCCGGCGGCGTGCCCGCCTCATAGGCCGGCAGGGTCGCGGTGGGGGAGATCAGCTTCGAGCGCTGGGCGAGATAGGCCGGGTCGATCATGCCCTTCACCGGCACCTGCACGAAATCGGTGTCGCCCAGATATTTCTCGCGGTCGGCATAGGCCAGTTCCATCGCCTCGCCGATCAGATGCCAGGCGACCGGCGAGCTCGGCCCCATTTTCTTAAGGTCGAACCGTTTCAGCATACCGAGAATCTCGAGCACGGTCACCGCGCCCGAGGAGGGCGGGCCCATGCCGCAAATCTTGTAGGTCCGGTAGAAACCGCACACCGGCGGCCGTTCCTTCGCCTGATAGGCCGCCAGGTCGGCGGTGGTCATGTCGCTGGTGTTGACGGTCGTGCCGGTCGCTGCGGCAACGATCGCCTTGGCATTGTCGCCGGCATAGAAAGCCTCCGGCCCCTCCTCGGCGATCCGGCGCAGGATCGCGGCAAGCGCGGGGTTCTTCATCGTCGATCCCATCGCGGGCACCTGGCCGTCGATGGTATATTGCCTGGCGATCTCCGGGAACCTGTCCCAGATGCGCGCCATGCCGGCGATGCGGTCGTTCAGCGGCTTGCTGACCTGATAGCCGTCCTCGGCCAGCTTGATCGCCGGGGCGAACAATGCCTTCCACGGCAGCTTGCCCCATTTCCGGTGGGCCAGCGCCATCAGCCGGATATTGCCGGGCACGCCCACCGACTTGCCGCCCTGGAATGCCTGGCCGAACGGCATCGGGTTGCCATCGGAGCCAAGGAAACGCTGGGGCGTCGCGGCGGCCGGCGCCTTTTCACGGCCGTCGATCGTGTCCATCTTGCCGGTCTTGCCGTCGTGATGGACCAGGAAGCCGCCGCCGCCGATGCCACTCGATTGCGGTTCGACCACGGTCAGCGCCAGCATCATCGCCATCGCCGCATCGGCGGCGCTGCCGCCTTCGCGCAAGATCTGCTGGCCGGCCTGGGTCGCACGCGGATCGGCGGAGGTGACGACTCCCTGGGCGGACGCGACGGGAGAGTAAACAAGGACGGCGAGCGCGAGCAGGAGCTTCTTCATAGGGCTCACGTGGTAGCGGTGGCTGTCGCTACGTCAACCGGCCCCGATGGCATCCGCGACATGATCATACCCATCTTGTTTCAGCAGGCGCGACAGGCCGCGCGCGATCCGGCGCGGCAGGCCCGGCCCCTCATAGACGAGCGCGGTATAGAGCTGGACCAGGCTCGCCCCGGCGCGGATTCGGGCATAGGCTTCCTCGGCGCTGCCGATTCCGCCGGCCGAGATCAGCGGCAGCGCGGTCCCGGTCGCCTTGCGGAAATCGGCAAGGCGCTGGCGAGCAAGCACCGCGAGCGGCGCGCCGGACAGACCGCCGGTCTCCTCGGCATGGGTCGATGTCAGGCCGGGGCGGGATATGGTCGTGTTGCTGACGATCAACCCGTCGATATGATGGTCGATCGCGGCGCGGGCGATCTCGTCGATCGCGGACGACTCCAGGTCGGGCGCGACCTTCAGGAACAGGGGCGGCCGCTGGATCGGCATGCGCCGCGCCTCGTCCGCCGCGGCGAGCAGCTCGGCCAGCGCCGCGCCGTGCTGCAGGTCGCGCAGGCCAGGCGTGTTGGGCGAACTGATGTTGATCGTGACATAATCGGCGATCTGCGCGGCTTTCTCGACGCCGTTGCGGTAGTCGGCGATGCGGTCGGCCGCATCCTTGTTCGCGCCGACATTGATGCCCAGCACGCCGCGCCGTTTCGCCTGCGCGGCGCGGGGCAGGGCGGCCTCGAGCCCGCCATTGTTGAACCCCATGCGGTTGATCACCGCGCGATCCTCGACCAGGCGGAACAGGCGCGGACGTGGGTTACCCGGCTGCGGTACCGGCGTCAGCGTGCCGATCTCCACCGCGCCAAGCCCGAGGCCGAAGAAGCCATCGATCGCCCGCCCGTCCTTGTCGACCCCCGCGGCGAGCCCGATCGGATTGGCGAATTCCACGCCGGCGACGTTGATGCGAAGCCGCGAATCGCCCGGTCCGGCGGCCAATGGCGTGCCCGCGCGACCCCATGCTTCGAGCATCGCGATCGTCAGGCCATGGGCGCGCTCGGCTTCGATGCTGAACAGGGCGGGGCGGAGCAGGGGGAACATCATGGAGGTCGCCTTTGGCATCGCCCTGCGCGCAGGTCAAAAATCATCCTAACCTGCGATAAGATTGCGACGAATATGACCGATTTGGCGCTTTCATCCAATACGACCGGATCGGACGCTGCTTTAACAAGCTTGCGACCCGAAGAGCTCCCAACAGGGGTCTCTTTCACTTGGCCCGGCCAGCTTGCTGGCCGGGCCTCTTTTCATTGGGCGCAGGGCCGGGTACATGTCGCTTCTGTACAAAAACAGGGGCGCATACATTGCCGGACATCCAGCTTGACTATGCGGTCCCGGCTGCCGACTTGGCCGAGTACATCACTCTTTTCTATCACTTCCGCGCGGATGTTCCCATGTTCGAGGACACCGAGCGCGCGGATCACGCGCAGATCCGCTTCCGCCTGTCTCCCGGCGGGTCCGATTACACCTTCCCGGACGGCACGGTGCAGGAGGCGGCCGAGACCCATGTCATCGGCCCGACCAGCGGCGCGATGGGGGTTCGCTGCTATGGCCCGGTCCTGGTGCTGGGCATGGGCGTGACCGCGACCGGCTGGGCCGCGCTGATCGGCAACGATGCGTCGAGCATGCTCAACCGCGTGATCGATGCGACCGACCTGTTCGGCGGGCCGAGGCTCCGCGCCGCCGCCAACGCGCTTCGCGCTGCGCCCGACATCCCGGCTCGGGTGGCGATCGCTGAACAATTGATCCGGGAACTGGTTCGCGGCTGCGATCGGGGCTCGATCGCCTTTGTCCGGCATGTCGATGCCTGGCTGGCGGGCAGCCCCTCGCCCGAGATGGAGGATCTGGTCGCCGCGACGAAGCTCTCGCGCCGCCAGGTCGAGCGCAAGTGCAAGGCGCTGTACGGCGCGCCGCCCAAGCTGCTCGCCCGCAAATATCGCGCGCTGCGCGCCGCGGTGGCCCTGGTCTCGGAAAGCCAGACGGTCGACGACCTGATCGCGCGCGGCTTCTACGACCAGTCGCACCTGATCCGCGAGGTGAAGCAGTTCACCGGCCACACCCCGCGCCAGATCAAGGCGGAACCGAGCCTGTTGGCGCAACTGACGATCAGCCAGCGGGTGGCGCTGGGCGGCCAGGTGAGCCCCCTGATCAGCGATACCTGACCTGTTCCTCCCCGTTCCGGGAGGATTTAGGGAGGATTTGGGTTGACCCCGGCCCCTCACGCCCCCACATGCCCAATCGGAACGAATCAATCCGATTGGACCAGATGCGCCTTTCCAGCCTTGCAGACTATGCGGTCGTGATGATGTCCGCCGCAGCCCGTCATTGCGGCGGCGCGGCGCGGCTGAACGCGACCCTGCTGGCGGAGGAAACAGGCCTGCCGTTGCCGACCGTGCAGAAACTGGTCAGCCGCCTGTCCGCAGCTGGGCTGATCGAGAGCGCACGCGGCACTGGCGGCGGCTTCCGCCTCGCCCGGCCGGCCGCGGCGATCAGCCTCGCCGATATCGTCGAGGCGATCGAGGGGCCGATCACCATGACCGCCTGTGTCGAAAATGGCAGCCATGATTGCTGCATCGAGGAGAATTGCCGGGTGAAGCCGCACTGGAACGTCGTCAACGGAGCGGTGAAGGGCGCGCTTGCTGGCGTCAGCCTCGCCAGCCTGTCGCAGGTGCCGGCATAATGGCAACGAAGAACGCAGAGGCACATGCCGCCGCGAACAAGACCTACGAATGGGGCTTCCATTCGGACATCGAGCAGGAATTCGCCCCCAAGGGTCTGAGCGAGGACACGGTCCGCTTCATCTCCGCCAAGAAGGGCGAGCCCGAATGGATGCTCGACTGGCGATTGAAGGCCTATCGCCTGTGGCTGGCCATGACTCCGCCCGACTGGGCCAAGCTCAATATCCCGCCGATCGATTACCAGGACGCCTATTATTACGCCGAGCCCAAGGCCAAGCCGAAGCTCGGCAGCCTTGACGAGGTCGATCCCGAGATCCTGCGCGTCTATGAAAAGCTCGGCATCCCGATCGAGGAGCAGAAGATGCTCGCCGGGGTCGAGGGCGCACGCAAGGTTGCGGTCGATGCGGTATTCGACAGCGTCTCGGTCGCGACGACCTTCCGCAAGGAGCTCGAAGCCGCGGGCGTGATCTTCCGTTCGATCAGCGAGGCGATCCGCGAATATCCCGATCTGGTGAAGAAGTGGCTCGGCAAGGTCGTGCCGCAGCACGACAACTACTTCGCGGCATTGAATTGCGCGGTCTTCTCCGACGGCACCTTCGTCTATATCCCGGAGGGCGTGCGCTGCCCGATGGAACTGAGCACCTATTTCCGTATCAATGCGGAGAATACCGGCCAGTTCGAACGCACGCTGATCGTCGCCGACAAGGGGTCGTACGTCTCGTACCTCGAAGGCTGCACCGCCCCGATGCGCGACGAGAACCAGCTCCACGCCGCCGTGGTCGAGCTGGTCGCGCTCGACGATGCCGAGATCAAATATTCGACGGTGCAGAACTGGTACCCCGGCGACGCCGAGGGCAAGGGCGGCATCTATAATTTCGTCACCAAGCGCGCGCTGTGCCAGGGCAGGAACTCCAAGGTCAGCTGGACTCAGGTGGAAACCGGCAGCGCGATCACCTGGAAATATCCGAGCTGCGTGCTCGCGGGCGAGAACAGCGTCGGCGAATTCTATTCGGTCGCGGTGACCAACAATCGCCAGCAGGCCGATACCGGCACCAAGATGATCCATCTCGGCAAGGGCAGCCGCTCGACCATCGTGTCGAAGGGCATCAGCGCCGGCCACAGCGACAACACCTATCGCGGCCTGGTGCGTGTCGCCCCGACCGCCGAGGGCGTGCGCAACTTCACCCAGTGCGACAGCCTGTTGCTGAGCGACCAGTGCGGCGCCCACACCGTGCCCTATATCGAGGTCCGCAACCCGTCCGCGCAGATCGAGCATGAGGCGACTACCTCGAAGATCAGCGAAGACCAGATGTTCTACGCCATGCAGCGCGGCCTCGATGCCGAAGCGGCAGTGGCGCTGATCGTCAACGGCTTCGCCCGCGAGGTGCTGCAGCAACTCCCGATGGAGTTCGCGGTCGAGGCGCAGAAGTTGCTGGGGATATCGCTCGAGGGGAGCGTTGGGTGATGGTCACCGCTCGCGCGGCCGCTGGCGTCATCCTGTTTTCCCTGTTGGTCGCCTGTTCACCCGGAACGCAATCCGGGGTCGTGCCCCAGGACAGGGCCTCTTGTGAGGCGGCCGTCAAACGGCGGCTTGCCGATGATCGGAAGAAGATCGAGCGGCAGGTGGCGAAACTGAAGGCTGCAAATGACGCTTCAGATGGGAAAACGACCCCGGATATGAACGCGGGGTACATGGAACTGGCCGATAGTTTGGCCGGATCACAGAACCGATACCAACTCGGGCTCCAAGATTGCGCGAAGTTAGGATAGTATGCTCAAGATTGAAAACCTCCACGCCGAAATCGACGGCAAGGAAATCCTCAAGGGCCTCTCGCTTGAGGTGAACGCGGGCGAAGTGCACGCGATCATGGGTCCGAACGGCGCCGGCAAGTCGACGCTCGGCTATGTGCTCGGCGGCCGACCCGGTTACGAGGTCACCTCGGGCACCGTCACCTTCGGGAGCCAGGACCTACTGGAAATGGCGCCGCACGAGCGTGCCGCCGCGGGCCTGTTCCTCGGCTTCCAGTATCCGGTCGAAATCCCGGGCGTCTCCAACGTCCAGTTTCTGCGCGAGGCGCTCAACGCCCAGCGCAAGGGCCGCGGCGAGGCGCCGCTGTCGGGTGGCGAATTCCTCAAGCTCGCCCGCGCCCAGGCCGACCTGCTGTCGATGGACCAGGAAATGCTCAAGCGCCCGGTCAATGTCGGTTTCTCGGGCGGCGAGAAGAAGCGCAACGAGATGGTCCAGATGGGCATCATCGGCCCGAAGCTGGCGATCCTCGACGAGACGGACAGCGGTCTCGACATCGATGCGCTCCGCGTCGTCGGCGACGGCATCAACCGCATCATGCGCGCGCCCGACAAGGCCGTGCTGCTGATCACCCATTACCAGCGGCTGCTCGACTATGTTCAGCCCGATTTCGTGCATGTGCTGGCCGATGGCCGGATCGTGCGATCCGGCGGGCCGGAACTGGCGCATGAACTCGAGCGCGAAGGTTATGGAGCGCTGGCTGCATGAACGCCGCAGGCATTTTCTTCTTCCTTCGCGCCTTCGCGTCTTCGCGTGAATCGAATTTCTTGTTCACGCGAAGACGCGAAGGCACGAAGATGGGGCATCCGCTGTGACCTCGCTCGCCATCCCGACCCGCCGCGATGAAGCGTGGCGCTATAGCGATCTCGATGCCGTCGCGACCGTCTGGCCGATCGCCGGGCCCGAAAAGATCCACGTCGCCGCCGGCGAGGAATTCACCCGCGTCATCGTACAGGATGCCGCCATCGACGAGGTCGCGATCCGCGATTATGCCGTCACGCTGGGCGCAGGCGCGCGTGCGACCTTCCATATCCTCAACACCGGCGGCAAGCTCGGCCGCATCGCGCTCGACGTGACCTTGCACGACGGCGCGCATTTCGAACTGGGCGGGGCGATCCTCGGCGGCGGCGAGCAGACGCTGGAGATCGTCACCACGATGCGCCATATCGAACCGAACGCGACCAGCAACCAGGTCGTGCGCTCGGTGCTGGGCGGGCGCGCGACGGGCAGCTATCTCGGCAAGGTCGCGGTCGCGCGCGACGCCCAGAAGACCGATGCGAGCCAGTCGGTCAAGGCGATGCTGCTGACCCGCACGGCGACCGCCAACGCCAAGCCAGAGCTGGAGATCTACGCCGACGATGTGAAGTGCGCCCACGGCGCGACCGTCGGCGAACTCGACGCGATGGCGCTGTTCTACCTCGCCAGCCGCGGCATCGCGCCCGCCGAGGCCAAGGCGCTGTTGCTGCGGGCGTTCATCGGATCGGTGTTCGATGGCGTCGCGGATGCGGGCGAGCGCGAAGCGGTGGAAGCAGCGGCACAGGCCGCGCTGGAGCGGATGCTGTGAGCGGAACGATTCGCCTTATCTCCCCTCCCTTTCAAGGGCGGGGCAAGGGGTGGGTGCAGCGACGCGGCGGGCTCGATGCCCGGCGTGGCGCTTTGACCTTGATGCGGCGAG
Organism: Sphingomonas sp. GW821-FHT10F11; assembly: GCF_058809095.1. NCBI lineage: Bacteria > Pseudomonadati > Pseudomonadota > Alphaproteobacteria > Sphingomonadales > Sphingomonadaceae > Sphingomonas > Sphingomonas sp. GW821-FHT10F11. The sequence goes on along the minus strand of NZ_JBXASH010000009.1, from coordinate 48,954 downwards.
TCTTTTTGAGCGCGCAGACGCGCGCACCCACCCCCAACCCCGCCCTTGAAAGGGAGGGGCTTTAGAAATGACCGTCCTCACCGACACCCGCCCCCTCGACCTGCTCGCCGATTTCCCGGCGATCCCGGAGGGCTGGGCCTATCTCGACACCGCAGCCACGGCGCAGAAGCCCCAGCCGGTGATCGACGCCATCAACCGCGGCTATGCCGAGACCTACGCCACCGTCCACCGCGGCGTGTACCAGCGCTCCGCCGACATGACGCTCGCCTATGAGGCAGCGCGCAAGAAGGTCGCCCGCTTCATCGGTGCCGGCAGCGCCGACGAGATCGTCTTCGTACGCGGCGCGACCGAGGGCATCAATCTCGTTGCCCAGTGCTGGGCGCGCGAGCAGTTGAAGACGGGCGACCGCATCCTGCTCTCCACGCTCGAGCATCATTCCAACATCGTCCCATGGCAGATGGCGGCAGAACGCGTCGGTGCGGTGATCGACGTCATCCCGCTGACCGCCGACCACCGCATCGATCTCGACGCGATGGCCGCAATGATCACGCCCGCGCACAAGCTGGTTGCGCTCGCTCATGTCTCGAACGTGCTCGGATCTCTGCTGGACGCAAAGCGCGCCGCCGATATCGCGCACTCGGCCGGCGCGAAGATCCTGCTCGACGGCTGCCAGGCAGTGCCGCGCATGGCCGTGGATGTCGCCGCGCTCGACTGCGACTTCTACGTCTTCTCCGGCCACAAGCTCTACGGCCCGACCGGCATCGGCGTGCTCTGGGCGCGGCCCGAGTTGCTCGAGGCGATGCCGCCTTATCAGGGTGGCGGGTCGATGATCGACCGGGTCACCTTCGCAAAGACCACCTACGCGCCACCGCCGGGACGGTTCGAGGCAGGCACGCCGCATATCGTTGGCGCACTCGGCCTGCATGCGGCGATCGAGTATGTCGAGCGGATCGGCCTCGATGCGATCCATGCGCACGAGACAGCTCTGGTCGCAAAGACGCGAGAGGCGCTGTCGCAGATCAACTCGGTCACGCTCTACGGCCCCGAGGATTCGGCGGGAATCGTCAGCTTCTCGATTCTGGGGGTGCATCCGCACGACGTCGGCACCATCTTGGACGAGGAGCGGGTCGCGATCCGTGCCGGGCACCATTGCGCGCAGCCATTGATGGAGGCGCTCGGTGTGCCGGCGACGGCGCGGGCAAGCTTCGGCGTGTATAACGGCGCGGCGGACGTGGATGCGCTGGTGCGCGGGATCGAACGGGTAACGAGGATCTTCGGATGAACGAAGAGCGTAAGATTGTGGTTGAAGAAGTGGACTCGGTCGAGGCGCCGCCCAAGGCGCGCGTCGATGGCGGAGTGACGGAGACGTTCGAACGCAAGCGCGACTATCTGGAGGGTTTCCTCTCGCAGAAGCCGCAGGGCTTGCCTTCGGGCGAACCGGGCGGCGCGCTGTATGAGGCGGTCGTCGACGCGCTCAAGGAAATCTACGATCCGGAAATCCCGGTGAACATCTACGATCTCGGCCTGATCTACGGCGTCGAGGTGACGGATGAGGGCCATGCGGTGGTGACGATGACGCTCACCACGCCGCATTGCCCGGTCGCCGAATCCATGCCCGCCGAGGTCGAGCTGCGCGTCGGCTCGGTCCCGGGCGTCGGCACGGCGGACGTCAATCTCGTCTGGGATCCGCCATGGGATCCGCAGAAGATGTCGGACGATGCGAAGCTCGAACTGGGGATGCTGTAATGGCGACCACCGCACGCGTGCGCCCAGCGGCGCTGATCCTGACCCCGACCGCTGAGGCGCGGATCACGGAACTGATGGCCAAGGCGCCCGAGGGCACGATCGGCGTGAAGCTCTCGACCCCGCGTCGCGGCTGCTCGGGGCTCGCTTATTCGGTCGACTATGTCACCGAGGCGAAGCCGTTCGACGAACGCATCGACACGCCCGGCGGCACCTTGTTCGTCGATGGCGGATCGATCCTGTATCTGATCGGATCGACCATGAACTGGGTCGAGGACGATTTCACCGCCGGCTTCGTGTTCCAGAACCCCAACGCCAAGGGCGAATGCGGCTGCGGCGAGAGCTTTACGGTTTAAGGTTGATCTCCCGACCCCCGTTCGTTTCGAGCGAAGTCGAGAAACCAGGCCTGGCGCTCCCTCAATGTTTCTCGGCTTCGCTCGAAACGAACGGAGAGAGATGATTGGATCTGGGCAAATCGATATCGGGCGGCATCGATTCAAAGTTTCGATCGGCCATGGCAATGTGAAAGTCGGATCGGATTTTCGGGTGCGGTTCCGCTCTTTCTCAGGTTGAATATGCAAAACTGCCCAGCGCCGGCGTCAGCCTGTTCCACGACATCCCCACCTGTTATCCACCTGTTCCGCACCTGTTATTCGATTAACAGGTGGCGGCTTTCATCGCTTTGAGAATGCACGAGAAAATCGAACGATTTCTCCAACATAACAGGTGCGAAAAAAATAATCAGGAAATAACAGGTAAAACAGGTGCCTCGGGAGGCATCCCCGGCGCTATCCGTCCGACTCCTGGGCCGGCTTCTTCCGCATCAGCGCCGTCCGCAGACACGAACAGACCTCTTCGTCCCGCTGGTTGATCATTCGGTGCCGAAACGTCACCAGCCCGGCGTCAGACCGCGACTTGCTTTCGCGCAGCTCCACCACTTCGGTCTCGCACCGCAAGGTATCGCCGATGAACACGGGTTTCGGCATCACCAGCTTGTCATACCCCAGGTTCGCCACCAGCGTGCCGAGCGTCGTATCGCCAACCGACACCCCGACCATCAACGCGAACGTGAAGGTGCCGTTGACGACGATCCGCCCGAACTCGGTCGCGCCGGCGTACTCGGCGTCGAGGTGAAGCGGCTGCGGATTATGGGTGAGGGTGGACATCAGCAGATTGTCGGTTTCGGTCACCGTGCGCCGGATCTCATGGACGATCCGGTCGCCCACCTGCCATTCGTCATAGAACCTGCCGGCCATCAGCCCATGCCTCCCAGGGTGCGTCCCGCCGTCCAGCCGCCATCGGCCGGTAGCACCACGCCCGAGACATAGCGCGCATAGTCGGAGGCGAGGAACAGGCAGACATCGGCGACATCGTCGACCGTGCCCATCCGCCCCAGCGGCACCGACTTCGCCGATCGCGCCTTGGCCTCAGGCGTGGGCGCCAGCCGCTCCATACCCTCGGTGCCGGCGATCGGTCCCGGCGAGACCGAGTTCACCCGCACGCCTTCCGGCCCCCATTCGATCGCAAGCGTCTTGGTGATCATGTCGACCCCGGCCTTGGCCGCGCAGACATGGACCTGGAACGGCGTGGCGATGAACGCCTGGGGCGCCGAGATGTTGATGATGCTCGCGCCCGGCTTGGTCAGATGCTCGTACGCGGCGCGCATCACATGGAAGGTGCCGAGCGTGTCGATCTCGGTCACGGCTTTGAAGCCGTTGGAGCTGAGCATCGCCGCCGCGACAGGGAAGTTGCCCGCCGCGCCCGACACCAGCACGTCGATCATGCCGCGTTGCGCGCGGAAATCGTCGATCGCGGCCTTCACCGCATCATAGTCGCGCACGTCGAGGCTGTAGCCGAGCGCTGGCGTATTCTCCGAGAGTGCCGCGACCGCCGCGTCGACCTTGTCCTGGCTGCGGCTGGCAACGGCCAGCTTCGCCCCGCACCGCGCAAAGGATTTGGCGATGCCCAGGTTGATCCCGCTGGTCCCGCCGAACACCATCACGGTCTTGCCGGTGAAATCGAAGCCGTCGGCCATATCCATCCCCTGTTGTTTTTTCAGAGCTTCAGCTTGAACCCGGCATGGCTCTTGTTCCAGCCCATCTGCTCGTAGAAGCGATGCGCATCGGTTCGCGTCGACATCGAGGTAAGCTGCGCCATATGGCAGCCCCGCTCGCGGAACAGCGCGACCGCCCATTCGATCATCTGCTTGCCGAGCCCCTGGCCGCGCAGATCGCTCGCGATCCGCACAGCCTCGATCTGCCCGCGCCATCCGCCGCGAAAGGCGATGCCGGGCAGGAAGCTCAGCTGCATCGTGCCGACCACCACCCCGTCGAGTTCCGCCACGACCTGCATCTGGTTCGGATCGGCGGCGATCGCCTTGAACGCGGCGAGATAACGCGGATCGAGCGGCAGGCTCGCATCCTCACGCCCCTTGCTCTGCTCGTCGTCATCGAGCAGTCCGACGATCGTGGGGAGATCGTCAGCGGTGGCGGTGCGGAAGATGACGCTCATTAGGCTCGCTCGATCCGCGCAAGCACCGCGCCCTCGCTCACCTGCCCGCCAGTCTCTGCGCTCAACTCCGCCACGGTCCCGTCGAACGGCGCGACGAGGCTATGCTCCATCTTCATCGCTTCGAGCGTGAGCAGCTTCTGGCCCTTGGTGACGGTCTCGCCCGCCGTCACTTCGACTGCGATGATCCGGCCGGGCATGGGCGAGAGGATCGCGCCGTCGGCGGCGGCGCCCGCGGCGCCTGCACCCTCAGCACGATAGGGCCGGGTCTCGAATGCGGCACCATTCTCGAAGAGCGTAGTAGACTGGCCGATCTGAACATAGCCCGGATTGTCGTCGAAATAGGAGCTGCGTCCCCATTCTCCGACATAATCGACCTGCGTCGCACGGCCATCGACGGCCAACCAAACGCGACGATTGACCGGTGCATTCAGCCGGAAGCCGAGCATTCCGCGCAACCGATCGAAATCCGGATCGCCGACTCGGCCGATCACGAAATCGTCATGGAATATCGCCTGGTCGGCCGCCGCCTGGAGCAACGCTGGCCCGGGCTGGGGCGCGCTTGTCAGACCCTCCGCGTGATCGGCGATGAAGCCGGTCGTCATATCGCCCGCCGCGAAGGCCGGTTCCTTCAGCAGCCGTGCGAGGAACCAGGCATTGGTCTTCACCGGTTCGCACATCACATGCGCGCAGCCTTCGGCAAGATCGCTCAACACCTGGTCGCGCGTTTTCGCATGAGCGACGAGTTTCGCAATCATCGGATCGTAAAAGGGGGAAATCGCATCGCCTTCTTCGACGCCCGTTTCGATCCGCAGATCTTGTGGTAGCCACAGATAATCCAGCGGCCCGGTGGACGGGAGGAATCCGGTTGCGGGATTCTCGGCATAGAGCCGCGCCTCCATCGCCCAGCCATTGATGGCCAACTCATCCTGCCGCTTCGGCAGTGGCTCGCCCGACGCCACCCGCAACTGCCACTCGACCAGATCCTGCCCGGTGATCTCCTCGGTCACCGGATGCTCGACCTGAAGCCGCGTATTCATCTCCATGAACCAGATGCGGTCGGCACGCAGGCCTTCGCTGGCATCGGCGATGAACTCGATCGTGCCGGCGCCGACATAGTCGACTGCCTTGGCCGCCTTTACCGCCGCGGCGCAGATCGCTTCCCGCGTCGCCTCGTCCATGCCGGGGGCGGGGGCCTCCTCGATCACTTTCTGGTGGCGGCGCTGCAGCGAGCAGTCGCGCTCGAACAGGTGGACGACATTGCCATGGCTGTCGCCGAACACCTGCACCTCGATGTGCCGCGGCGAGAGGATGTATTTCTCGATCAGCACCTGGCTGTTGCCGAAAGAGGACGCCGCCTCGCGCTGGCAGGAGAGCAGCGCATCGGCGAAATCCTCCGGCGCGTCGACCCGGCGCATGCCCTTGCCGCCACCGCCAGCGACCGCCTTGATCAGCACCGGATAGCCGACTGCTGCGGCCTCTGCCGCGAGCCGTTCGGGCGACTGATCCTCACCGAGATAGCCCGGCGTAACCGGCACGCCGGCGGCGATCATCCGTTCCTTGGCGGCATCCTTCAGCCCCATCGCGCGGATGCTGGCGGGGTTCGGGCCGACCCAGACGATGCCGGCATCGATCACTGCCTGCGCGAAGTCGGCATTCTCCGACAGGAAGCCGTAACCGGGATGGATCGCCTCGGCCCCCGTCTGCTTGGCGGCGGCGATGATCTTCTCGCCCACCAGATAGCTTTCGCGCGCCGGGGAGGGCCCGATATGCACTGCCTCATCGGCCTGGCGCACATGCAGCGCCTTCGCATCCGCGTCTGAATAGACCGCGACGGTACGTACGCCCATTGCCCGCGCGGTGCGGATGATCCGGCAGGCGATCTCGCCGCGATTGGCGATGAGGAGGGACTTGATCACGCGCCCATTCCTTCGCAGCCGACGGTCTCGACCGTCCAGGTGATGTTCTGAATCTTCCAGCTCCCCGCATCGCGCACGAGATCGAAATGCTGGTGCCCGCAATGCCGCACCTTGCCGTCGATCGCGAAAGTGTACCGCCCCCGCACCATGGCCATCTCGCCATCGACCCGCACCATCGGATCGATCATCCGTTCCTCATATTTCTCAGGGCCAGGCGTCGCGGCGGCATAGGCATCCAGCGCGGCGTTGCGGACCTTGGTGGTGCCGTCCGCCGCGACCATGATCACGGTCGCGGTGCCGGTGGGGCGCAGCTGGGCGCGAACGGCCGCTTCGTCGCGCGCCGACACCCCGGCGAGCGCTGCCTCGACGGTCGCCAGGACCTTCTTGCCTTCGTCAGGGCCCGATGCCGCAAGGGCGAGGAACAGCAGCAAGGACAAATCAGCCCTCGCAACCCGTGGCGCGCGCGGACCAGGTGATGTTGACGATCTTCCACGCCCCGGCCTCGCGCGCCAGGTCGAAATGGTCGACGCCGCAATGATGCGCCTTGCCGTCGATGAAGAAGGTATAGGGCGCCCAGACCATCGCGATGTCGCCGTCGATCTCGATCGCGGGATTGCTGATGCGCTCCTCATATTTCTCGGGGCCGGGTTTGACGCCCGCGGCGAACTCGGCCCAGCTCATATGGCGGACCGTGCGCGTGCCGTTGGGCGCTTCATTGGCGACGGTGGCGCCGCCATCGGGGCGGAGTTGCGCGAGGATCGCCGCGGAATCGCGCGCGGCGAGGCCTGCGAACAACGCGTTGATCGGCGCCATCACTGCGCCTTCGTCGGTGCCGGGGGGCGGCAGGCCGGTGCCCTTGGGCATTGGCTGCATCGGCGTGACCTGGGCGAGAAGGGCAAGGATCAGGGACATTGAATATCTCCGGACAAAAATTCCTCCCCGGAACGGGGAGGGGGACCGCTCGAGTGGTGGAGGGGCTGGTCGGGGGTAACGCTCGCCACAATAAAAGCGACCACGGCCGCCACATCATCGAGAACGGCCTGAGCCGGGATTCGAACCACCCGAACACCCTCACGAGCAAGCCAGGCATCGCGAAGCTGATCCTTCGCTGGCTTGTCGCCGCGCCCATGCGCTTCGCCATCAACCTCGATCGCCACTTTCGCGCTCGCGCAGAAGAAATCGAGTACATAGCCGCCGGCCGGATGCTGGTGACGAAACTTCAGGCCTCCTGGCCGCGTGCGTAGCGCGGTCCAGAGCAGGACTTCAGGCAAGGTCATCTCCTTGCGCAAGCGTCGTGCAAGGCGGACGGTCTGAGCAGGCCCGGTCAGCACGTCCCAAGCCCCTCCACCATCCTACGGATGGTCCCCCTCCCCGTGCCGGGGAGGAATTGCCGAGTAACGTTTGTCATCACATCCTGAAGACGCCGAACGACGCCTTTTCCGGAACGGGCGCGTTCAAGGTCGCCGCAAACGCCAGCCCGAGCACGTCGCGCGTCTGCGCCGGATCGATGATGCCGTCGTCCCACAGCCGCGCGGTCGCGTGCCAGGGATTACCCTCGTCCTCGTACTTCTGGCGGATCGGCGCCTTGAACGCTTCGGCCTGTTCCTCGCTCCAGCTCTCCGCATCGCGGTGCACCGTCGCAAGCACGCTTGCGGCCTGCTCGCCGCCCATCACGCTGATCCGGCTGTTGGGCCAGGAGAAGAGGAAGCGCGGCGAATAGGCCCGCCCGCACATGCCGTAATTCCCCGCGCCGAAGCTGCCGCCGATCAGCACGGTGATCTTCGGCACGCTCGCCGTCGCCACCGCGGTCACGAGCTTGGCGCCATGCTTGGCGATGCCCTCCGCCTCATAGCGCCCGCCGACCATGAAGCCCGAGATGTTCTGCAGGAACAGCAATGGAATGCGCCGCTGGCACGCCAGCTCGATGAAATGCGCGCCCTTCACCGCGCTCTCCGAGAACAGCACGCCGTTATTGGCGAGGATCGCGACCGGCATGCCCCAGATATGCGCAAAGCCGCACACCAGGCTCGAGCCATAAAGCGCCTTGAACTCATGGAACTCGGATCCGTCGACCAGCCGCGCGATCACCTCATGCACATCATACGGTGCGCGGACATCGGACGGGATGATCCCGTACAGCTCCTCGGCATCGAACTTCGGCGCGCGCGGCTCCTTCAGCGCGATGTCGGGTTTCCGGTTCTCGGGCAAAGTCGAGACGATGTCGCGCACGATGGTCAGCGCATGCTCGTCATTCTCGGCGACATGGTCGACCACGCCGGACTTGCGGCCATGAGTCTCTGCGCCGCCAAGCTCCTCGGCCGAGATCACCTCGCCCGTCGCGGCCTTCACCAGCGGTGGGCCTGCCAGGAAGATCGTGCCCTGGTTACGCACGATCACCGTCTCGTCGGACATGGCGGGCACGTAAGCACCGCCCGCGGTGCAGCTGCCCATCACGCAGGCGATCTGCGGGATGCCCTTGGCCGACATGTTCGCCTGGTTGAAGAAGATCCGCCCGAAATGGTCGCGGTCGGGGAACACCTCGGCCTGGTGCGGCAGGTTGGCGCCGCCCGAATCGACCAGATAGATGCAGGGCAGGCGGTTCGCCTCGGCAATCTCCTGCGCGCGCAGATGCTTCTTCACGGTCAGCGGATAATAGGTCCCGCCCTTCACCGTGGCGTCGTTGCAGACGATCATCACCTGCCGCCCGGAAACCCGGCCGATGCCCACGATCATGCCCGCGCCGGGCACCTCGTCGTCATACAGCCCGTTCGCGACGAGTTGCCCGATCTCCAGAAAGGGCGATCCGGGATCGAGCAGCCGCTCGACTCGGTCGCGTGGGAGCAGTTTGCCGCGCGAGGCATGTCGTTCACGACTTTTCTCGCTGCCGCCAAGCGCCGTCCGCGCGACGTCCGCACGGAGTCGCTCGGCCAGGGCGCGGTTGTGCGCTGCGTTGGCGCGGAAGGTCTCGCTCTCCGGCGATAGCTTGGTGTCGAGAGCCGGCGCGCTCATGTTTTCATCCTCATCTTGGCCCCTGACTAGACAGCGATCGCGGGAATGGGAAGCGACGCTCGCGGCATAAAGCTGAGCCGAGCGGCGTTCGCGAGAGGCGGCGTTGGTATCTGGTGTAACCGAAAACACGGGTGTATCCCCCGCGCCATACACCCTGGAGAGGTCTATCACATGAAGCGTTCAACGATTTTTCTCGCTGCCCTGCTCGCCACCACTGCCTGCACCCAGAGCGCAACGACGCCGGTTGCCGGCACTGCGATCGGCGTCGACGTGGCGGGCATCGACAAGGCCGTCAAACCCGGCGACGATTTCGACGAATATGCCAATGGCGGCTGGCGCGCGAAGACCGAGATCCCGGCCGACCGGTCGAGCACCGGCATCTTCCTCCAGGTATTCAACATCGCCGAAGGCCGCAACGCGCAGCTGATCGCCGAGGCTGCCAAGGCCAATGCCGCCGCCGGCACCGACCAGCGCAAGATCGCCGATTTCTACAACGCCTATCTGGATACGGCCGGCATCGAGAAGCGTGGCCTCGCCCCGATCAAGCCGGAACTCGATGCGATCGCCGCGATCGCCGACAAGGGAGCGCTGGCCAAGGCGCTCGGCGCCGATCTGCGCGCCGATGTCGATCCGCTCAACGCGACCAACTACCGCACCGAGCATCTGTTCGGCCTGTTCGTCACCCAGGCGCTCGATAACCCCAGCCAGACCGTGCCCTATCTGCTCCAGGGCGGCATCGGCCTGCCCGAGCGCGATTATTATGTCTCGGCCAAGCCCGAGATGGCGCAGCTCCGCACGGCCTATAAGGCCTATATTACCAAGGTCTTCGGCCTGGCCGGGCTGAGCGACCCGGCCGCGCGCGCCGACCGGGTGATGGCACTCGAGACCAAGATCGCCGGCGCCCATGCCGGCTATATCGAGAGCCAGGACGTCCACAAGGCGAACAACCCGTGGAAGCAGGCCGACTTCGCCAAGAAGGCGCCGGGCCTGGACTGGAATGCCTTCTTCTCCGGCGCGGGCCTGTCGGGCCAGCAGGATTTCATCGTCTGGCATCCCGCCCCGACCGCGAAGCTCTCCGCGCTGGTCGCGAGCGAGCCGCTCGAGGCGTGGCAGGACTGGATGGCCTTCCACCATCTCAACACCGTCACCGCGGTGCTGCCCAAGGCGTTCGACGACGCGTCGTTCGACTTCTACGGCAAGACTCTGGCCGGCACGCAGCAGCCGCGGCCCCGCGACAAGAGGGCGATCGGCGCGGTGAACAACAGCCTGGGCGACGCGGTCGGCCAGATCTATGTCGCCAAATTCTTCCCCGCCTCGTCCAAGACGGACATCCAGGGCATGGTGAAGAACATCCTCGCCGCCTTTGACAAGCGCGTCGAGAACCTGACCTGGATGGCGCCCGCGACCAAGGCCGAAGCGCGCAAGAAGATCGAGACGATGCGCGTGGGCGTCGGCTATCCCGACACCTGGCGCAATTACGGATCGTTGGAGATCAAGGGCGACGATGCACTGGGCAATCTCCAGCGGGCGCGGCTCGCGGAGTACAAGCATCAGCTCGGCAAGATCGGCAAGGCGCCGGACAAGGGCGAGTGGTGGATGACGCCGCAGACCGTCAATGCGGTCAACCTGCCGCTGCAGAATTCGCTCAACTTCCCGGCGGCGATCCTCGAGGCGCCCTTCTACGATCCCAAGGCGGACGCAGCGGCGAATTACGGGTCGATCGGCGCAGTGATCGGCCATGAGATCAGCCACAGCTTCGACAATACCGGCGCCGAGTTCGATTCGAGCGGCAAGCTGCGCAACTGGTGGACCCCCGCCGATTTCGCGCATTTCAAGGAGCAGAGCGCGGCACTCGCAAGGCAATATGACGCCTATGAGCCGCTCCCCGGCCTTCACCTCAACGGCGAGCAGACCTTGGGCGAGAATATCGCCGACGTGGCCGGCCTGACCGCAGCGTACGAGGCATATCGCGCCTCGCTCGGCGGCAGGGAGGCGCCGGTGATCGGCGGGCTGACCGGCGACCAGCGCTTCATGCTCGCCTTCGCCCAGAGCTGGCGTGAGAAGACCCGCGAAAAGTCGGTGCGGCAGCAGGTCGCGACTGACGGCCATTCGCCAGGCGCCTTCCGCGCGCAGACGGTGCGCAATCTCGATGCGTGGTACAAGGCGTTCGACGTGCAGCCGGGCCAGAAGCTGTATCTGGAACCCAATGCGCGCGTGAAGGTCTGGTAGAAAGAAGGAAAGGGCGGACCATGCTGTTGATCGGACAATATGATTCGCCCTTCGTCCGCCGCGTCGCAGTGACGTTGAAGCTCTACGATCTGCCCTATCGCCACGCGCCCCTCTCGGCGTTCGGCGATGTCGAGGAGATCGCGCGCTACAACCCGCTGCGCCGCGTGCCGACCCTGGTCTATGAGGACGGCGTCGCGCTGACCGACAGCAGCGCGATCGTCGATGCGCTCGACGAGATGGTCGGCCCCGACCGCGCCTTCCTCACCCGGCGCGGCGACGATCGCCGCGCGATGCTCCGCACCTGCGCCTTTGCCGCCGGCGTCGCCGAAAAGGCGGTCAGCCTTGTCTATGAACGTGCCTTCCGAGACGGGCACAAGATGTGGGTCGAACGCTGCCGCGCCCAGGTGATCGACACGCTCGACCTGCTCGAACGCGAGCGGGCCGCCGCGAAGGACCCATGGTTGCTCGGCGAGACGATGAGCCATGCCGATGTCCTGCTCGGGACGATGCACCGCTTCGTCGGTGAGGCGCTGGCCGATCAGTTCGTCATGGACGGCTGGGTCGCGCTCGCCGAGCACGCCGCGCGGTGCGAGGGGCTCCCCGAGTTCGCGGCCGCCTATCAGGCGTTCAAGCTGACCTTGCCGGACTAGAAGAGCCTGCCGCGCCGTTGACTTGCGCGCGGCGCAGGCTCAGGTAACGGCCGTCGCACGGGAGAGATCGGCCTTGGCCGGCGCCGAAGGAGCAACCGCCCCGGAAACTCTCAGGCAAAAGGACCGCGCGACACAGACACTCTGGAGAGTGGTGCCACGGCACCCGCCGACGGGATAACGATCTCAGGCAAAGGGACAGAGGGGGCATGCAACGGCGCTCGCAGCGCCTGACAGGAGCATGCCTTTGTGACCCCGACCGCGACCTCGACTCTTCCGGACCCGCGTCATCGCCCGATCAGCATCGCCGAGATGTTCACCATCGGCATCGGCCCGTCGAGTTCTCACACGGTCGGCCCAATGCGCGCCGCGGCGGATTTCGCACGGACCATCCTGGCCTTGCCGGAGCCTGCGATAAAGATCGGCTGTAGCCTGTACGGATCGCTCGCATTGACCGGCATCGGGCACGGCACCGATATCGCGGTCCTGCTCGGGCTCGCCGGATGGGAACCGGAGACGGTCGATCCCGAAGCGGCGGCGGCAATGGTTGCCGGCTTCCGCGCTGACAATGCGCTGCCGCTGGGGCGAGGCGCCGGAGACGGAGGGTATCCGGTCGAGCTGGACGGTAAAGGCGGCATCGATTTCCACCCCGAACGCTTCGAACCCGAACATCCCAATGCGCTCGATCTGACCGCCTGGTTCCCAGACGGCACGGCCCACACATCACGCTATTATTCGGTCGGCGGCGGCACGATCCGGCGCGGCGGCGAGCGGCTGGAGCTCGGCAACATCGCGGTGCGTCATCCCTTCACCTCGGGCGACGAGCTGCTGGTCGCGGCGGAGGCCGAGCATATCTCGATCAGCGAGCTGGTCCGCCGCAACGACACCGCCTGGCGCACGGCCGCTGAAACCGACGCGCTGCTCGACGGCGTGGCCGATGCGATGCGCGCCTGCATCGATCGGGGCATGGTGAAGGACGGCATATTGCCCGGCGGCCTCAGCGTCCGCCGCCGCGCCAAGGGATTGCACGAAGCGCTGATCTCCCGCTCGGAACGCGGCGCGCCGTCGCACACGATCCAGTGGGTCAGCCTCTGGGCGCTCGCGGTGAACGAAGAGAATGCGGCGGGCGGGCGTGTGGTGACCGCTCCGACCAATGGCGCCGCCGGCATCATTCCCGCGGTGATCCGCTATTACGAAACCTTCGAGGGCCCTGCAACGCGCGAGGGCATCCGCATCTTCCTGTCGACCGCGGCGGCGATCGGCATGCTCTACAAGACCCGCGCCTCGATCTCGGCGGCCGAGATGGGCTGCCAGGGCGAGGTCGGCGTGGCGTGTTCGATGGCCGCCGCCGGCCTTGCTGCCGTACTCGGCGCCACCAATGCCCAGATCGAGAATGCCGCCGAGATCGGCATCGAACATAATCTCGGGCTCACCTGCGATCCGATCGGCGGGCTCGTCCAGGTGCCCTGCATCGAGCGCAACGCGATGGGCGCGGTGAAGGCGATCAACGCGGCCTATCTCGCGCTCGACGGTGATGGCACACATATCGTCAGCCTCGACCAGGCGATCGAGACGATGCGCCAGACCGGCGAGGACATGCGCTCCAAATACAAGGAGACTAGTCTGGGCGGACTCGCGGTCAACGTGGTCGAATGCTGACGGGTTAGCCCCTCAATAGTCCTTCGAATAGCGCAGGTTGATCGCTGTCCCGTTCGATCCGCCGGTCTGGCTCAAGATGCTGAGCACCTTGGACAGCGCGATCTCGATCTGGGTCGCGGTGAAGCCGCGCGTATCGGTGACGATCTCCACATAGATGTCGTTGGAGATGTACTTGCCGGCCGCGACGGAGGTCCCGCGCCCGGTCGCCTCGTCCGCACCAAGCACCCGCAACCGGTCGATGCCCGAGGCGGAGCGCAGCTTGCCCAGCGGGTTCAGCCCGCCGCCCGATCCCCGCAGCGAATTCAGCGCTGAGGCAAGCTGGATGGCTTGCATCGGCGACAGCTCGGTTACCGAATTGCCGAACAGGATGCGCGAGAGCAACTCGTCCTGCGGCAGGCTGGGCGAGGAGCTGAAGGTGATCTGGGGGTTCTGCGCCCGGCCGGCGATGTTGATCGTGATCGCGGTGCCCGAAAGGGTCGCGGTCGCCCGCATCGACAAGGTCGGGTTCGAGACCGCGCCGCCCTCGAACCGGATGACGCTGTCCTGGTCGAGATCGAAGCGCTTGCCGGCGAAATTGTAGGTTCCGCGCACCAGATCGACATTGCCGACCACCTCCGGCGTGGCAGATGTACCGCCGACCCGCAGGTCGGCGCTCCATTCGCTCTCCAGCCCCATGCCGGTGACGAACAGGCGGTTGTCGGCATGGATGCGCAGGTCGAGCTTGAACAGGCTGGGCACGCCCGCCGCCGCCGCGGCGGCATCGCGCGCTGCTTGGGCGCGGCTGATGCCCTTGCGGCGCACACCCTGCAATTCGGCGACCTCGGCCGCGCCCTGGCGAATGATCTCGTACCGCACCTCGGGCAGGTTGAGCGTGCCCGAGATCAGCCCGCCATTCGCCTTGCTGTTGGTCACCGCGATCTCGCCCGACACGGTAGCACCGAGCGCGTCGCTGCGCGCGAGCTGCGCATTGCTAAGGGTCAAGCGGACATTGATCGGGAAACCGGCGTCCGATCCGAACCCGACGCTACCGCGTGCGGAAACACTGCCCTTGCCGGCACGCCCATTGAACTCGCTGATCTCGAACCGGTCGTTGGTGAAGCGCCCGGTCAGCTTGATCGCGCTGACGCGGGTGCCATAGGTCTCATTGTCATAGGCGAGTGCATTGGCGCGGATCAGCCCGGTCAGTTGCGGGCTGGCAAGGCGGCCAGAGAAATCCGCGGCGATGCCGATCTGCCCGGTCAGCGTCTGGTTCGCCAGGCCGGCCAGGCTCCACAGCACATCGGCCGGTCCGTTATAGCGAATGCCGCCACCGAGCGGCGCGTCCATCAATGCCGTCATCCAGTCGCCGCCACCCACTGGCTGCAGCCGCACCTGCGCCCGCCCGATCGTCGCGCCGCCGCGCTTGATCAGCGCGGCGAGCGTGCCGCCTTCGGGACGGAGTGTGCCGAGTGCCGAGATGTCGACCGGAGTCGACACGACCGCCGCGCCGGAGCGGGTGAAGCTGCGGATATCAATGCGCAGATCGGCACGGGGCACGCCCGATCCGGCCTGGACATAGTCGAGGCTGCCGGTCGCCCGGCCGCCGATACCCGCGCCGGCGGCGAAGGTGTTGAGGATCGCGAGGTCGAAATTGTCGAAGCGCGACTGGAACTCGAGCGTCTTGCCATAACGCCCGGCGACACGGACCTGGCCCTGCGGTACGACGATCGCGACGGGGGCGAGCACATAGGTGCCGCGCTCGTTGCGGATCACCGCCGGCCGGGCGAGGTGGAACGCCACCGTGCCGACCTGGCCCTGCGCCGCGACGCGGTACAGGTCGGGCGAGAGCTGGGCATTGGCGGCGATGCGGAAGCTCGCGCCGCTCTGGCCGTTCGCGACGAGCTGTGCGGTGCCGCGGCCGCCTTGGTAGTTCACCTTGGCGCGCGCCGTCTGGAGGAGGAAATTGCCTTGGCGCACGCCGGCAAGCTGCACATCGGCCAGAATCTCCGGTGCCTTGGCGTAGAGGGTGATCGTCGCCTCAACGATCGCGCGTTCGATGACGAGCTTGGCCTGGCCCGGGATATGCGCCCCGTTGGCGCGCGCCGAGACCTGGGCACGCTGGATCTTGCCGACCGCCGACAAAGTAACGGTGCCGGTGACGCCCGAACCATTGGCGGTGAGCTTGCCGGCGAAAGGCCCGGCGGGCGCCTGACGGACGGTGCCGGCGAAATCGACCCCGGCGAAGCGGGCCCGGTGGATGTCGATGGTCAGCGGCCCGCCGCCGGTACGGACCAGCACGTCCGCATTGAACGGCCCATAAGGTGAGCCCCCGGTCGCGACCACCGCATAGCCGGTGCCCGTACCGCGGATCGTTGCCACGACATCGCTGAGCTGGACGCCGACATTGGGACGGCTCGCCCGCACCTGGATCAGCGGCCGCTCGGCGGTGCCCGACACGGCAACCGCGAGTGGGCCATATTGAGTCGAATGGCCCTGCGCGGTGAAGGCGATGCGGCCGTCGGGCAGATAGCTGCCCTGGCCTCCGCTGAGGCGGAAGTTCGGTGCGCCCACACGCAGGTTCTGGACTCGGAATACGCCCTTGGGATCGAAGCTGATCGTACCTGCGATCACGGCCCGCCCGCCGAGGAAGTCCGCCACGCCCGCATTGTCGAGCTTCACCGTGACGATGCCGAACCGCCCCTGCAGCCCGAAGCCGCCTGACGGAACGGTGACCAGATTCATATCGGTCGTCAGGTTGATGATGCCGACGCCTTCGATCCGATAGTCGTTGATCCTCCCCTTCAATCCGGCGCGGTAGATGCCGGTCGAGAGGTCGGCGACCACGATCGCGGTCGCATCGATCTGCGGCGATCGGATGCGCAGATTGTCCGACAGGATCGTGTCGCCGGAGATCGCGAACTCGCCGTTCACGGTCACCTTGGTCAGCAATCCGCCGGCCGCTGCGTTCAGCCCGGTGACACGCGCGATCCGGCCCGCGACGGGCACGATGATGCGGTCGGCATCCACCCGGCTGCGGCCCTCGGCATAGAGGCCCTGCACCATTGTCTTGTCGAACCCGATCGCCGCCGCGCTGATCTTGTAATCGACCAGCGGCCGGGCAAAGGCCCCGTCGAGCCGGAGCGACGCGCGCACGTCGCGGCCGTTGAGGTTCGGCGCGATCGAGCCGGGGGTGAGCAGGCTCGCCTCGACCTGCAGGCCCTCGAAGCGGCTCTGCGCGAGATCGATCATGCCGTTTGCGGTCACGGCCAGCGCGTCGGAACGCACCGACAGCTTCGTGTTCGCGCGGCGCTGGGCGAGGGTCGTGGTGAGATCGACGAGCAGCGCCGGGGCGGTCAGCCGCTCGACCGGACCGGTCAGGATCAGCCCGGGATGGAGCAGCCCGCGCGCGGTGAAGGTGCCGTTGTGCCCGGTGAGGTCAAGCGCCGCCAGCGCCTTCCCACCGAGCGCGGCCTGCGCCTTGCCTTGCCAGGACGACCAGCTCCCTCGCCCGTCGATCCGCGCGACGAGCGGTTGCTTGAGGCCCGCCACCCCCGCGACGATCCCGCCGGCCGGCGCATTGAGCCGTGCATCGACGATCAGCCGATCCTGGTCCGGCACCGCATCCAGTTTCAGCGCGAGCCGGTCGCCGCCGTCCAGCGCGGCGGCATTGCCGGTGATCTGCGCGCGGCCATCGGCGATATGTGCCACCGCGTCGAGCGTTATCGTCCGCCGCGTGCCGGTAATCGGCGCGCCGAGCACGAGCCGGCCGACTTTCAGCTTCCCGATGTCGATATCGATATCGGGAAGGGTGGGGGCATTGGGGTCGCTCGGCACCGGCTTCAATTCGGGCAGCCGGGCCAAGGTGATCAGCGGCGCGCTGGCGGATCGAATATCGGCATGGTTGCGGATGAAGGCGAAGGGCCGCCAGTCGAGGTCGACCTGAGGCGCTATGGCGAACACGCCTTTGGGGTCGCCGATCTTCAGGTCATGGATGGTGAGTTTGCCGTAGAGCGAACCATCCAGCCGACCCAGCTCGACCTTCAGGCCCGACGCTGTTTCATAGCCGGAGAGCCTGCTGACCAGGAACCGCCGCCCCGGATCGGTATTGAGCGCAAACACCGCCAGCACCATGAGCACCAGCAGCGCGCCGATCGCGATCGCCAGCCATTTGGCGATCCGCCCGACCGGAAGGCGACGGCGCGGCGCGCGGGTTTCGACGTCGGTATCGGCCATCAGAAGGCCTGTCCGATCGAGATGTAGATCGCGATCTTGGACTCACCCTTGCGCCGGCCGAGCGGTGTGGCGACGTCGAAGCGCACGGGCCCGAAATTGGTATAATAGCGTGCGCCGATGCCGACGCCGTAGCGCAGGTCGCTGAACTTCGGTTGGGTCGAGGCATAGGCCTGGCCGACATCGAAGAACGGGACGATGCCGTAATCGCCGAACCGGTAGCGCGCCTCGATCGCGCCTTCGACCAGGCTGCGCCCGCCGACCGGATCGTTATTGATGTCCCGGGGCCCCAGCTGCTGATAGCCGAAGCCGCGCACCGATCCGCCGCCGCCCGCATAGAGCCGTCGCGACGGCGCGATCGCGTCGCGCGGTGCCCCGGCGATAGAGGCGACCCGCACCCGCGCCGCCATCACCAGGCTTTCGGACACCGGATAATAGGTGCTGCCGTCCACCTGCGCGCGGACGTAGCGATAGTTGCTGCCCTGGGTCTGCGACGTCTCCGGGCTGATGCGGATCATCGCGCGATAGCCCTTGGTCGGATCGAGCAGGCTGTTCGTGCTGTCAAAGGCAATCTGGCCGTTCAGGCCGAAGATGCCGTAATTCTGATACTCGCGCGTGCCGGTCGCCGGCTGGAACGTGTCCTCGCGCGACCCCAGCAGCTCGAAGCCGTACGCCCAGGTCCAGCGCTTCTGCCAGATCGGCGTGGAATCGAGCGAAATCTTGCCGTTGATGCCGATCGTCAGCGCCTTGTACGCGTCGAAATCCTGACGGTCGGCGGTGACGCCGAGCAGCACCGTCCGGTCGCGCCGTCCGGCATTGGCGCGGCGGAGGGTCGCAGCCAGGCCTTGCTCCTGCGTGCCCGCGGTGCCGGTGAAGGTCAGCGATCCCTCCGGACGGAACAGGTTGCGGTGGGTCCAGCTCGCTTCGAGCTTGATGCCTTCGCCGGTCGAATAGCCGGCGGTCGCGGCAAGGCGGCGTGGCTTGCCGGCATTCTGGGTGACGAGCAGGTCGACTACCTCGGTGCCGTCGGCGGCCGCGAGCCCGGTCCGGCGCGGCTCGACCGCGACGCTGTCGAACAGGCCGGTCGCGACCAGCGCCTCGCGCAGGTCGTTCACCTGCCGCTCGTCATAGAGCTGGCCCGGCTTGAAGCGCGCCAGCACACCGACATGCTTCGCGTCGAAGGCGAGCTTGCCCGTCGTCGAATAGGTACCGAAGGACGAGCGCGGCCCCGGATCGACCGGCAGCGTATAGGCGCCGAGATGAGTCGCGTCGTCCAGCTCGATGTCGCGCTGCCCGATCTTCACGAAGGGATAGCCCCGTTGCGGCAGCTGCAGCGCGACGCCGCCCTCGGCCGCCTCGATCGCGCTCGCGACGATCGGGTCGCCGGTGCGCAGCGCGAGCGCGCCTCGGACCATGCCCGGCGGCACCGTCTCTGGCCCCTCGATCACGATCGAGCCGAGCATATAACGCGTGCCCGGCGCGGCGCTGATCGTCGCGGTGACCCGGCCCGGCTGGTTCTGCACCGGCTCGACCAGCGAGGAGACCACCCCGTCATAATAGCCTTCGGCGCGGAGCAGGCGCTGGGCGAGCCCCTCATCCTCCTTCGCCCGGGCGGAGATTACCGCGCCATTGGCGCCCTTGCCGTCACCCTTGTCGAGCGCGGAAAGGGCGCGGAACGGACCTTCGAGGTTGACCGCGTCAAGCCCTTCGATCTTCACCGAATAGCGCAGCTCGGAAGGGGTATCGGCGACCTCGGTTTGAGTCGTGGCGGCCGGCGGTTCGACATCGAAGCCGGCGAGCGGGGGCAGCGGTTGAGCGAGCGCCGGATCCTCGACGGCGGGCGCGGTGACCGTCTGCGGTGTGGGAGCGGGGCTTCCGGGCGTTGCCGTTGGGGCTGGCTCGACCGGCATCGCATCGATACTTTCAATCGGCGCGAGCGGCTGCTTCAGCTCGACATCGATCGCTGGCAAGGCCTCCTCGAACTGCGAGTCCGGGATGATTGGGTCGCTGTTTTCGGGCGCGGCCGGATCAGCCTTGGTCGCCTGATCCTTCTGGTCCTTGCGCGCCTCCTCGATCGGGTCAGGGCGGCGTTGCGCCGATACAGGCTGCGTAACGGCATACAGGCTCGCCAACAGGAGTAAGCTTGAGCTTGAACGCAAAACAGCCTGTCCCCCGGCGCGAATGAAGTGAAATGCCTGCCCGTGCGGCGCCTATCGGGCGAGTTGCGTCCGGTCCAGACACAACCCGGCCATCCCGGCCCCTTGCCCTGCCTAACCGCCCGAAAGCCATGGTGGTTCCCTCCGCAGATCGACCACCAGCCTCCGTCCGCCTCTCATACTTAGGCATGGGTCGAACATTTCCCCTGGCCGCTCACTTGAAACGCCATGGTGGCACTCTTATTAGTTGCCGGAGCAATCATTGCTGGAGCAACGACGTGCCGATCTACACGCACGAGGAGTTCAACCCCGACGTCTCGGTCGGCTATCTGACGAAGCGCATCTTCCAGGCTGCGCTGGTCGGGCTCGAACCGATCTTCGCCGAGGAGGACGTCTCGTATCTGCAATGGTCTGCGCTGGTGTCGATCTGGCATGGCCGCGGTGAAACCTGCCGCGCGCTTGCCCATGATCTGGGCCATGACAAGGGCGCCACCACCCGTCTGGTCGACTCGCTGGAGGAGCGGGGTTTTCTCGCCCGGGACCGGGACGAGGGCGACCGGCGCGTAATCAATCTCGTGCTGACCGACAAGGGCCGGGAGATCGCCGAGCGCTGTATGCACGGCGTCGTAGACCGGTGGAACGGTTGGCTGGTCGACTGGTCGCGGGAGGATGCCGCGCAGTTGATCGGCCATCTGCAGCGCTTGCGGACATCGCTTGAGGCCCAGGTCGGAGAACCCTCATGCGCCTGACCGCTCTGGCACTCGCCACCACGGCATTGCTGGCCGGCTGCGCGATTCCAGCGTCGCGACCCGAGGTCGCCCCGATCGCCGATTCCGCGCTCGGCCTGACCGGTGCTACCGACGCCGCCTTCCCGGCGATCGCCGATGATTGGTGGCGCTCGTTCGGCGATCCGCAGCTCGACCGGCTGGTCGCCGATGCCCAGGCCGGCAATCCGACGCTCGACGCTGCCCTCGCCCGTGTGCGCCAGGCAAGCGCGATCCTCGCGAGCCAGCGCGCCGAGAACGGCCCCGATGCGGCGTTCGATGCCCAGGCGCAGGTCGCCCGGCTGAGCGGCCGCTACGAGATCCCGCCGCCCTTTGCCGGCACCACGCGTTTCATCGGCCAGGGTCAGGCCGGTCTGAACTGGAATCTCGACCTGTTCGGTCGGCAAAAGGCGGTGATCGCCGGCGCCCGCGCGTCGACCCGCGCAGCGGTGCTCGACGCGACGGCGGCGCGCCTCGCGCTCGCCGGGTCGGTGGTGCAGACCTATATCGAGCTTGCCCGTGCCGAACGGCTCGCGGCGCTCGCTCAGCGCACCATCGCAACACGTGAGGGCTCGCTCCGGCTGGTGCGGGTGCGCATCCGCAACAAGCTGGCGAGCGATCTCGACGCACAGGCGGCCCAGACCCTGCTCGCCCAGGCGCAGCAGGCGCTGGTGCGCGCCAGGGCACAGCGCGGGCTCGCGGCGAATGCGCTGGCCGCCCTCGCTGGACGCGGCGTGGATTATCCCGCCACCATCGCCCCCGCGACGCTCCAGCTCGATGCCGCCCTGTCGCTGCCTGCGACGATTCCGGCTGACCTGCTCGCACGCCGGGCGGATGTGGCAGCCTCGCTCGCGCGGATCGACGCGGCGTCACAGGGTCGGCTGGCCGCGCGGCGTGCCTTCTATCCGGACGTCAACCTGTCGGCACTGGTCGGGCTGCAGGCGATCGGCGTGGGCAATCTCGTCAACGCCGATGCCGGCACCGTGGGTGGTGGTGCTGCGATCCATCTGCCGATCTTCGACAATGGCCGGCTGAAGGCTGGCCTCGAAGGCGCGACCGCCAGCGTGGATGTCGCAATCGCCGATTACAACGAGAAGGTCGTCGGCGCGGTGCGCGAAGCGGCCGATGCGCTGACCCGCATCCGCAGCCTCGCCGAAGATCGCGCGCGCCAGGCCGAGGTGGTGCGCGGCTTTGCCGAAACCGGACGCCTCAACACGATCCGCGTGTCGAGCGGGCTCGAATCCCGTCTCGGCCTTGTCGACAATGATGTGCGGCTGCTCGACGCGCAGCAGTCCGATGCCAATCTCGCGGCCGATGCCGCCAGCCAGCGCGTCGCGCTGGTCATGGCGCTGGGCGGCGGCTTCGATCCGAAGGACCCGAAATGACCAAGATGGAAAAGATCGACCTGCCTGCCGAGACGCCGGCCGCCGCCGGAAGCGAAACAACCGCGCCGGCGCGCGGCAATCCGACTGCACGCCGGCGTGGCCTGACCGTCCTGGCTGTGCTCGTCGCCATCGCGGCGATCATGTGGGCGGTGTTCCACTTCCTGCTCGCCAGCCCGGAGCAGGAAACCGACGACGCCTATGTCGCGGGCGACGTCGTCTCCATTACCGCGCGCGATCCGGGTACTATCCTCGCGATCCATGCCGACAATACCCAGACGGTTCGCGCCGGTCAGCCCTTGCTCGATCTCGATCCCGCCACGGTGGACGTCGGCCTCGCCGCCGCGGAGGCCGAACTGGCTCGGGCGGTGCGCTCGACTCGGTCCGATTTCTCGAAGCTCAATGAAACCGGCGCTGCGGTGGGCCAGGCCCAGGCCGAGCTTGCCCGCGCTCAGAACGATCTCACTCGCCGTCGCGGCGCGGCGGCCGAAGGCGCCGTCTCCGGCGAAGAACTGAGTCACGCCGTCGATGCGGTGAAGGTCGCCCAGGCCAATCTCGCCCTCGCGCGCAGCCAGCAGGCCCAGTCGCGCACCGGCGTGCAGGGCACCACCGTCTCGACCAACCCGGCGGTGCTCGCCGCTATCGCCGCCTATCGCCGCGCCGCCATCGCGCACAGCCATATGCACATCACCGCGCCGATCGACGGCGTCGTCGCGCAGCGCACCGTGCAGCTCGGCCAGCAGGTCGCGGCGGGCACGCCGCTGATGGCGGTTGTGCCGCTCGACCGCGTCTGGGTCGACGCCAATTTCCGCGAGACCCAGCTGAAGGACATCCGCATCGGCCAGCCCGCGACGGTGACCGCTGACATGTATGGCAGCGGCATCGTCTATCACGGCCGCGTCATCGGTCTCGGCGCCGGCAGCGGCAGTGCCTTCGCGCTGCTCCCGCCGCAGAATGCGAGCGGCAACTGGATCAAGGTGGTGCAGCGCCTGCCGGTGCGCATCGCGCTCGACCGGGGCGAGCTGCAGCGTAATCCGCTGCGTGTCGGCCTCTCGGTCAACGCCACGATCGACACCGCCGATGTCAGCGGCGCGCGGGTCGGTGCGCCGGCGCGTCTGGTGTATCGGGACGGCACCTCCGATGGCGGTGACACCAGGGTCGAGGCGCGCATCGCGCAGATCATCGCGGCGAACCGCTGATGTCCGGCGCCGCCCAGGCGCCGCTCCGGGGCGGTGCTCTAGCCTTGACGGCGTTCGCGCTGGCGCTCGGCACCTTCATGCAGGTGCTCGATTCGACCATCGCCAATGTCTCGCTGCCGACGATCGCCGGCAATCTCGGCGTCAGCAGCGACAATTCCACCTGGATCGTCACTGCCTTTGCCGTCGCCAACGGCGTGGCCGTGCCGCTGACCGGCTGGCTGATGGGCCGGTTCGGCGTGGTGAAGACCTTCAGCGTCTCGGTGCTGCTGTTCACCTTCGCCTCCTTCCTGTGCGGCATCGCCTGGGATCTGCCGTCGCTGATCGGATTCCGCATCCTGCAGGGCGCCGTGTCGGGCCCGATGATCCCGGGCAGCCAGGCGCTGCTGATCGCGATCTTCCCTCCGAACAAGCGTTCCACCGCGCTCGGCATCTGGTCGATCACCACCCTGGTCGCGCCGATCATGGGGCCGATCCTGGGCGGTTATATCTCCGACAATTATCACTGGAGCTGGATCTTCCTGATCAACGTGCCGGTCGGCCTGTTCTGCGCGTTCGTCTGCTGGCAGAGCCTGCGCACCCGCGAGACCCCGACGCGGAAACTGCCGATCGACCAGGTCGGGCTGATCCTGCTCGTTTTGTGGGTCGGGTCGCTGCAGATGATGCTCGATCTCGGCAAGAACGACGACTGGTTCAATTCCACCCGCATCGTCGTGATGGCCGTCATCGCGGTGATCGGTTTTGCCGCCTGGGTGATCTGGGAACTGACCGACGCCAACCCGACGGTCGACCTGACCCTGTTCAGGAACCGCAACTTCCTGTTCGGATCGATCGCCTTCTGCCTCGGCTATGCGGTGTTCTTCGCCAACACGCTGATCCTGCCACTCTGGCTACAGACCCAGCTCGGCTACACCGCGACCTGGGCGGGCCTCGTCGCGGCGCCCAGCGGGTTGGTCGCGGTAGTCCTCACGCCTTTCGTCGCCCGCGCCTCAGGCAAGATCGATGCGCGCATCCTCGCCTCGATCGCCTTCGTGGCGTTCGGCATCTCCTATTATATGCGCGCCGGCTACACGACCGGCGCGAGCGAATGGGATTTCATGCTGCCCTTGCTCGTCCAGGGCGTGGCGATGAGCACCTTCTTCCTGGCGATGATCACGATCTCGCTCGACGGCATCCCGCCGGAGCGGATTCCCTCGGCATCGGGCATCTCGAACTTCGCCCGCATCACCGCGGGCAGCTTCGCCGCCTCGATCACCACCACGGCCTGGGACCGACGCGAGGCGCTTCACCAGAGCCATTTGTCCGAAGCCGTCGGCACCGGCGCGCCATTCCAGGCAGCGCGCGAGGCGCTCCATGGTCTCGGCATGAGCGATGTCCAGGCGGCCGGCGCGATTACCCGCCAGATGGTCGGCCAGGCCTATCTGCTCGCCTCGACCGACCTGTTCCGCCTCTCCGCCTGGCTCTGCGCGATCCTGGTCTTCATGGTCTGGCTGACCCGCCGTCCGCAACCGCCGAAAGGCCCGATCGCGGCGGATTGAGGTCGCGGCCGAGCGACCTCAGCCGACCGGACCTTTACCGACAAAGGCGACGAGATTGTCGAGCGTCCGGCTGGTGCCGAGATGCACGCCCATCTGCATATACTGGTCGAGATGCTCGCTCGACTGGCACTGGATCTCGACGGTCATGCGAGTCCTGCCCGCGACCTCGTCGAGCATGACTCGGCCGACCGCGCCATTGGCGTCGAATACGATCAGGTGCGGCGGCGCGATCTCCCGATAGATGCCGGAAAAGGGCCGGTCGGGATGATGCCCGCTGACGAAGCGGAAGGCACCGCCCGGGCGCAGATCGATCTCACAGGAACTGAGGCGCTCGCCCGCCGGATCCCACCAGCCGGCGATCTGCTCGGGCTGAGTCCACGCTTCGAAGACGCGGATGGAGGGGGCGTCGAAAGCGCGCGTGAAGCGGATCGTGTTCGTATCGCGATCGATCGTGAAGCCGGTGGGGTTGATGAGGTCGTTGTCGGTGTCGGTGGCAGTGAACATGGGTCAGTCCTCCTCTTTCGCGGCCTGGGCGGCCAGATGTTGGTCGAGATTGTCGAAGCGGCGCTCCCACAGTCGGCGGAACGGCTCGATCCAGTCGGCCATGTCCTTCATCGCCTCGGCGCGCAGCCGGCGGGGCCGGCGCTGTGCATCGCGGCCGCCCTCGATCAGGCCGGCATTCTCCAACACCTTGAGGTGCTTCGAGATGGTCGGCTGGCTGAGCGAGAAGGGGCGCATGAGTTCGGAGACACTCGCCTCACCGAGGCTGAGCCGCGCGAGAATGGCGCGTCGCGTGGGGTCGCCGAGCGCGGAGAAGACGGCATCGAGGCCGGGGTTCGTTTGCATCGTCATTCGGCTATATAGCCAAATAGCAATATAAGAGTCAAGCAGGCACCAGGCCGCTTGCGGCCAACCTTTACCTGTCGATGCGGAAGCCCGTCTCCGTGCAGCGCTTGCACGACCATCGCCCGCGCATCCTGCTCTGATCGGGTCGATTCAATCCTGTCGAAAAGCGCGGCATGATGTCGCCGGACACGAGACCGCCAGGCGTTGGTCGCGCTCTTTCACATCGCCGGCTAAATAGGGTTCCCTGTTATGCAGCGCGGGCTCCCTGTTATGCGCGATTTCTCTCCCTGTTCCGCATAACAGGGAGGGTATCAAATAAGGTGTTGATACGAAAGCGGAAAAACCCGTGTTGAATCCAACATAACAGGGAGGAAATTTTTTCCGCTATTCTCCCTGTTAGTTGGCCCGAAACGGCGAGTCGACTCGGTCGGCCAGGCTATCGCCGGAGCCCCGCCTGCACCGCCGGCAAGGTCCTGCGCACCACGATCGCGACTCCCCTGGCATTGGGGTGCAACCCGTCGGCCTGGATCAGGGTACGGTTGCCAGCTACGCCGTCGAGGAAGAAGGGGTAGAGCGGTACGCCATGGCGCTTCGCCAGGCGCGGATAGATGCTTTCGAATGCGCCGCGATAGTCGGTCCCGAGATTGGGCGCGGCGCGCATGCCCATGATCAGCACCGGTATCTGGCGCCGCTTCAGTTCGGCCAGGATCCGGTCGAGGTTGCTTGCGACCTGGTCGGTCGGCAGGCCGCGCAGCATGTCGTTCGCGCCGAGTTCGAGCAGGACGAGATCGGGTTTCCGCCCGAGTCCGCGCAGGCCCCACAGCACCCGCGCCCGTCCCTGCGCTGCGGTGTCGCCCGACACCCCGCCATTGCGCACCTCGGCATCGACCCCGGCTTGTCGGAGCGCGCGCTGGAGTTGCGGTACATATCCCTGGTCGGGCGGCAGGCCGAGGCCCGCCATCAGGCTGTCGCCGAACGCCCAGACCAGCTTTTTGGGCGGTGCCGGGGCCGCCGCGGTGAGCGCCAGCAACAGCCCGAGTTGGACAAGCCGCCGAAGCACGCCATATCGCAGGAATCGTGGCACCATCATCTTCCTCAGCATCGGCCGGCTCACCGGATACGCTTCCACCATCCGAAAGCAACGTGATCGTTGCGGGCGGAGTCACGCTGGCGCTCGGGCAACCACCCGCCCGCGTCCAGATCCTGCACGGGATCGACCTGTCGGTCGCGACCGGGGACAGCGTTGCCCTGCTCGGACCGTCGGGGTCGGGCAAATCGTCGTTGATGGCGATCCTCTCCGGGCTCGAGCGGCCGAGCAGCGGTGCGGTCGGCGTGACCGGCCTGGATTTCGCCACGCTCGACGAGGATGCGCTGGCGGTCGCCCGCCGCGGGCGGATCGGTATCGTACTCCAGGCCTTTCACCTGCTCCCGACCATGACCGCACTGGAGAATGTTGCCGTGCCGCTCGAACTGGCCGGCGAGCGCGATGCGTTCGAGCGGGCCGTCGCAGAATTGGAAGGGGTGGGGCTGGGCCACCGGCTCGATCACTATCCCGCCCAACTGTCCGGGGGCGAGCAGCAGCGCGTGGCTATCGCCCGCGCACTTGCCCCGCGCCCGGCCTTGCTGTTCGCCGACGAGCCGACCGGCAATCTCGACACGGCGACCGGTGCCGCGATCATGGACCTGCTCTTCGCGCGCCACCGCGATACCGGCGCGACCCTGTTCGTGATCACGCACGATCCCGCGCTGGCGGCACGCTGCGCCCGCGTGATCGAGCTTGCCGACGGCCGCATCGTCGCTGACCGGCGTCGCGCGTGAGTCTCGCCTGGCGGCTGGCGCTGCGGGATCTTCGGCGCGGCGGGCGCGGCCTGATGCTGCTCGCCTTATGCCTGTTCCTCGGCACCGCCGCGCTCGCCGGGATCGGCAGCCTCTCGGCCAGCATCCTCTCAGCGCTGGAGGGGCAGAGCCGGGCAATGCTCGGGGGCGATCTGCAGATGCGCATTTCGCAGCGCCGAGCGACGGTCGAGGAGAGCGCTGCCTTCGCCGCGCGGGGACCCACGTCGGAAACGGTCGCCATGCGCGCGATGGTCCAGCCCGAGGATGGGGCGACGCCTACATTGATCGACCTCAAAGGGGTCGACGATCGCTGGCCACTCGTCGGCAGCTTCAGGCTCGCTCCCGGCGCCACTGCTCCGCGACCGCACGGTAGACAGGCAGCCATCGCCCCCGCGCTCGCCGACCGGCTGGGGTTGAAGGTCGGCGACCATATCCGCATTGGTACCGCGCGCCTCG
Source organism: Sphingomonas sp. GW821-FHT10F11 (assembly GCF_058809095.1). Lineage (NCBI taxonomy): Bacteria > Pseudomonadati > Pseudomonadota > Alphaproteobacteria > Sphingomonadales > Sphingomonadaceae > Sphingomonas > Sphingomonas sp. GW821-FHT10F11. The sequence goes on along the minus strand of NZ_JBXASH010000009.1, from coordinate 20,857 downwards.
CGGTGATCGGCATCATCGCCGAGGAGCCGGACGCGCTGGGCGACGGCTTCAGCTTCGGTCCGCGGGTGATCGTCGACATGGCCGGGCTCGACGCGACCAATGCGGTGCAGCCGGGCAGCCTGTATGAGAGCCGCTACCGCCTGGCGCTCCCGCCGGGCATCGATGCCGAGGCGCTGGGCAAGCGCCTGACCGCGCGCTTCCCGGGCGCGGGCTGGTCGGACCGCACCGCCGACAGCGCTGCTGGCGGGCTCCGGCGCGGCATTGCCCAGCTCGGCCAGTTCCTCTTGCTCGTCGGCCTCGCTGCGCTGGCCATTGCCGGCGTGGGGGTCGGCAGCGGCGTCAGCGCCTATCTCGCCGGCAAGACGCCGATCATCGCAACGCTCAAGGTGCTGGGAGCACGGTCGAGCACGATCGCCTCGATGTTCCTGATCCAGCTCGGCCTGGTCGCCGGCGCGGGCATCGGCGGCGGCCTGGTCCTCGGCGCGGCGGTACCGGCGATCGTTACTGCCTTCGCGGGTGACGCGCTGCCCGTACCGCCACGCCTCGCTCTCTATCCCGCACCCTTGCTGAGCGCGGCAGCGCTTGGTCTGATCGTCGGCGTTCTGTTCGCGCTTCCGGCACTGGCCCGGGCGCGCAGCGTCCCCGCGGCGCGGTTGCTGCGTGGCGCTGTCGCCCGGCGCCATCTGCCGTCGTGGCGGGTGGTCGGAGCGATGGCCGGTCTGCTCGCCGCGCTGGTCGCGCTCGCCGTGCTCACCGCGTCGGACCCGATCCTCGCGCTTGGCTTCGTCGGCGCGATCGCGGTCCTGATCATCGCGCTATGGCTGATCGGGCTGGCGCTCCGGCGTGGCATCGCCAGACTGCCGCGCCCGCGCCGCCCGCTGTTGCGCATGGCGCTCGCCAATCTCCACCGGCCCGGCGCTCAGACCGACCGGCTGGTGGTCGCACTCGGCCTCGGCTTCTCGCTGTTCGTCGCGCTGGCCGTGATTGACACCAGCCTGTCCAGCGAGATGGCCAATGCCGCCCCGGCCAAGGCACCGCGCTTCTTCGCGATCGATCTCCAGCCCGAGGACGCAGCGACCTTCCGCATCGCCGTCAGGCGCGCCGCACCAGGCGCGCGGTTCGAAGCGACGCCGTCGCTGCGTGGCTCGGTCGTGGCGCTCAAGGGACAGCGCGTGACCGACATGAAGAACCTGCCCGAGGACGCCTGGGTGTTGCGCGGAGACCGCACCATCACCTGGGCGACGACCCTGCCGGCGCGCAACACGATCAGCGCCGGCAAATGGTGGCCCGCCGACTATCGCGGCCCGCCCCTCGTCTCGATCGAGGACAAGGCGGCCGCTGCGCTCGGCTTGAAGATCGGTGACGAGATCACCGTCGCTGTGCTCGGTGTCGACGTGCCGGCCCGAATCGCCGCGCTGCGCACGATCGACTGGAGCGGGCTCGGCCTGAACTTCGCGATCGTCTTCTCGCCCGGCCTGATCGAGGAAGCGCCGCACAGCCTGCTCGCCAGCGTCTATGCACTGCCGGGCCGTGACGGACAGATCGCGCGCGAAGTCGGCGCGGCCCTGCCCTCGGTCACCTTGATCCGGGTCGGCGATGTGATCGGGCAGCTGGGCGAGCTGCTCGGCCGCATCGCTTTCGCCGTCCGTGCCGCCGCGGCCGTGACGGTGGCGGCCGGCATCGCCGTGCTGGTCGGCGCGGTCGCTGCCTCGGCCCGTGCCCGCCGGATGGATGCGGTGATCCTGAAGCTGCTCGGCGGCAGCCGGGCGCAGGTGCTGGCGGTCCAGGCGATGGAATATGCGCTGCTCGGTTTGCTGCTCGCCGGCGTGGCGCTGGCGATCGGGGCAGGGGCAGGGTGGTACGTCATCGTGCAGGTGTTCGATCTCCCATGGGCGCCGGATTGGGGCGTGGTCGCGCTGACCCTGGCCGCCTCGATCCTGGTAACCCTCGGCATCGGCGTGCTCGGCAGCCTGCCGGTGCTGAACGTGCGACCCGCAACGGCGCTACGGGAGGATTGACCGTCAGGGAGGCCCGGCACTCGGCGCCGAATCGTGTCTTGATTCAATGCCTCCGCGAATGACGGCAATGTGCGGTTCGGCGGCGCGCTGTTGGGTGTGTCGCTTCGCTCTTTCACAGCGTTGGTCAACATAAGAGATTGCGCGGATTCCGCCTATCGCAACCGCTCGGCCAGGAAGTCGACAAAGGCCCGCACCCGTGCCGGCACATTCGTTCCGCCGACAAACACGGCGTGGATCGTCTCCACATCGCCGGGATTATATTCCTCGAGCAACGGCACCAGCCGGCCCGCCGCGATGTCATCGATTACGCTGAACGCCCCCACGCGCGCCACGCCGACCCCCGCGACCGCCAATTGCCCCAGCGTCTCGCCGTTATTCGCCTCGATGCTGCCGTGCACGCTCAGCACATATTCCTGCCCGTCACTGCGGAACGGCCAGATCGGCTCGGCGCGGCGGAAGTTGAAACTGAGGCAGTTGTGGCGGTGCAGATCCTCGGGAACCTTCGGCGTCCCATGCCGCGCCAGATAGCCGGGCGAGGCGACGATCACACGGCCCGTCTCGCCCAGCTTGCGTGCGGTCAGCGGACTGTCCGTCAACGGGCCAAAGCGCACGCCGACATCCGCCTGGCCGCCCGCGATATCGACCACCGCGTCGGTCAGATTGATGTCGAGCAGGATGTGCGGATGAAGCTGCACGAACGCGCCGAGCAGCGGTACGACGCATAGCCGGCCATGCGAGAGGGACGCGCTGACCCTCAGGCGCCCGCGCGGCGCGCCCTGGTCGGCGATCGCCTGCTCGGCATCGTCGAGGTCGGTCAGGATGCGCCGGGCCGCGCTGAGATAGGCCTGTCCCTCGGCGGTGAGCGTCAGCGCTCGTGTCGTGCGCAACAGCAACCGGACGCCGAGCCGGGCCTCGATGCGGTCGATCGTCCGCCCGACCGCTGACGGCGTCAGGCCAAGCGAGCGGCCTGCCCCCGAGAAACTGCCCGCCGCCGCCACTGCCGCAAACACCTCCAGAGCCCGCGCCCTGTCAGTCGTGGCAATCATCTGTGTATCCATATCACAAATCCTTGGCGCTACGATGGGCTACCGCCCCTCATCCATACGGCCCATCTGTGCTTCGAGATACAGAAAGGGTCAATCATGGACTATCGTCAACTGGGGGCGTCGGGCTTGCGCGTCCCCGTGCTCAGCTTCGGCGCAGGTACGTTCGGCGGATCCGGCCCGCTGTTCAGTGCCTGGGGCCAGAGCGATGCCGCGGAGGCACGCCGGCTGATCGACATCTGCCTCGAGGCGGGCGTCAACCTGTTCGATACCGCCGATGTCTATTCGGACGGTGCGTCGGAGCGCGTGCTGGGCGAGGCGATCCGCGGCCGGCGCGATGCCGTGCTGATCTCCACCAAGACCGGCCTGCCGATGGGTGACGGTCCCGGCGACTGGGGCGTGTCCCGGGCGCGCCTGACCCGGTCGGTCGAGGGTGCCCTGGCGCGCCTCGGCACGGATCATATCGACCTGCTTCAGCTTCACGCCTTCGATGCCTCGACGCCGGTCGAGGAACTGCTCGTCACGCTCGACATGCTGATTGCCGCGGGCAAGGTGCGGTACGCCGGCGTCTCCAACTATCCGGGCTGGCAGGTGATGAAGGCGCTGGCCGCCGCCGACCGTCACGGGTGGCCGCGCATGGTCGCGCATCAGGTCTATTATTCTCTGATCGGCCGTTCCTATGAGGATGATTTGATGCCGCTCGCCGCCGACCAGGGTGTCGGCGCGCTGGTGTGGAGCCCGCTCGGCTGGGGCCGGCTGACCGGCAAGGTCCGCCGTGACGCGCCGATTCCGGAAGGGAGCCGCCTGCACCAGACCGCCGCCTTTGCGCCGCCGGTCGAGGACGAGCATCTCTACCGCGTCGTCGATGCGCTTGACGCGGTCGCCGAAGAAACCGGGAAGAGTGTGCCGCAGGTCGCGATCAACTGGTTGCTGCAGCGTCCGACTGTCTCCTCCGTCATCATCGGCGCGCGCAACGAAGTGCAGCTTCGCGACAATCTCGGTGCCGTCGGCTGGTCGCTGAGCCCTGCGCAGATCGCGGCGCTGGATGCCGCAAGCGCCGTCCTGCCGCCTTACCCCCACACCCCCTATCGGCAGCAGGAGGGCTTTGCCCGCCTCAATCCGCCTTTGGTCTGATCGTCGAGGCTATTTCCATGAAACTCAATGCTCCTCTTCTCGCCCTCGCGGCAGGCGCCTTCGGCATCGGCGTGACCGAGTTCGCGCCAATGGGTCTGCTGCCCGTGATCGCGCAGGATCTGCACGTCTCGATCCCGGCGGCCGGATTGCTGATCAGCGCCTATGCGCTGGGCGTCATGCTCGGCGCGCCGCTGATGACACTGACCACAGGCCGAATTCCGCGCCGGACCCTGCTGATCGGGCTCGCCGCCATCTTCACGATCGGCAACCTGCTGTCGGCGGTGTCGGGCGGCTATGGCATGCTGCTCATCGCGCGCGTCGTCACCTCGCTGAACCACGGCGCCTTTTTCGGCGTCGGTTCGGTCGTGGCGGCGAGCCTCGTGCCGGCCGATCGGCGCGCCGGCGCCGTGGCGGCGATGTTCATGGGGCTGACGATCGCCAATGTGGTGGGCGTGCCGCTGGCCACCTGGGCTGGCGATCAGCTCGGCTGGCGCGCGTCCTTCTGGGGCATCGCCGGGCTTGGTCTGGTGACCATGGCGGCGCTCCGCCTGACCTTGCCGCCCATGCCGACTCCGGCCGGCGGCGACATGATGGCGGAACTGCGCGTGCTGACGCGCGGGCCGGTGATCGCGGCGCTCGCGCTGACCGTGCTCGGTTCGAGCGCCATGTTCACCGTCTTCACCTATGTCGCGCCGATCCTGCGCGAGGAGACGAACGCGTCGCTCGGCTTCGTCACCGCCATGCTGATGACCTATGGCGTTGGCCTGACGGTCGGAAACTGGCTGGGCGGCAAGTTCGCCGACCGGTCGGTGGATCGCACGCTGATCGTCACGCTTGGCGGGCTCTCGGTGGTGCTGATCGCCTTTGCGCTTTTCATGCGTCAGCCGGCACCGACCGCCCTTCTCGTGTTTCTCTGGGGTGTGGCGAGCTTCGCGCTGGTGCCGCCGCTGCAGCTCAGGGTCATGGCGGCCGCCGCGGACGCGCCGAACCTGGCCTCGTCGGTCAACATCGGCGCCTTCAATCTCGGCAACGCCATCGGCGCGGCGCTCGGCGGCGCGGTGATCGCCGCTCGTCTGGGTTATCCGGCGGTTGCGCTTGCTGGGGCGGCAACCTCGGCGCTCGGCCTGGCGATGGTCCTGTTCCTGGCCCACCGTCCTGCCGGCGCCCCTGGCGAGCGGCCCCTCGCCGGAGAAGCAGGATAGCGCGTTACCGCACGCCGGCGGCGAACGACCGCCGCATCCAGTCAATGAACGCGCGGAGCGGAGGGCGTACATGACGATGGCCGGTATGATAAAGGTAGAAGCCCGAAAAGGGTGGACTCCAATCTTCGAGCAGGGAGATCAGCCGGCCCGACTCAAGATCTTCCCGAAGGCTCGCCTCGAAGAGGAACCCGATACCGGCCCCATCGCGACACAGCGTCAGGGCAAGATCGTCATCGTTGACGATCAGCGGCCCTTGAACCGCGACATTCAAGGGCGCGCCGCCTTTTTCGAACTGCCATGGGTGCAGCCTCCCGCTCTCCAGCCGCAACGCAATGCACGGCAGGCCGAGCAGATCGCGGGGGTGAGCCGGCGCAGCATATTCCGCTAGGAAAGCAGGCGATGCGACCGCGATCATTCTTTGCGGCCCGCCAATGGGGACGGCGATCGTATCGCGCTCGAGCTGCTCGTGCAGCCTGATGCCGGCGTCGAAACCCGCACCGACGATATCGACCATGCTGTCGTCGACGTCGATCTCGAGTTGAATGGAGGGATAGGCCCGGACAAAGGCAGCCAGGCGATCTGCCAACAGAAAGGTCGTGCAGAGACGCGGCGCAGTGATCCGCAGGCGCCCGCGCACCTCGCCCGGTTTTGTACGGCTGGTCTCCATCGCCTGTTCGATGCTCGTCAGCGCCGGCGCCACCTGAGCCAATAACTGCTCGCCCTCGGGGGTGAGTTGGACGCTGCGGGTCGAGCGTTCGAACAGGCGGGTGGCGAGCGATCGCTCGAGCCGCGCGATCGACTGGCTGATCGCCGACGACGACAGATTCAATTGGCGCCCGGCTTCGCGGAAACTGCTGACCCGTGCGACCGAGACAAAGATGTTTAGCTGGGAAAGATTTTCGCGCTCCATTGCTCACTTCTAGTGAACAGCCCGCATCATTGTCACCGCCTACCGCTCCCGCCCCGATGTGCCGACACTATGGATATGCTGAATCGAATCATCCTGGCTTCGTGCCTGCTCGCCGCGTCGCCCGGAGCGGCGCAAGAAACCATCCTCGCCGTCGGTCTGGAGGCAGACGCACGGCTGGTCGGAAGCGACGCAGTGCCTCCCGAGCGGATAACGCCCGATCAGGTGGTGTTTTTCGATCTCGTCTCGGGATCGCTGCGGCGATCGGGAACGATCGATGTCCCGGTCAGCTTCCAGGGGCCGCCAGCCTCGATCGCCATCACGCCGGATCGGCGCCTGGCCTTCGTGCCGGCGGCAAACGGCCGTGCCGCCGATGCTCCCCGGACACTCGTGCTGATCGATACGCTCTCCATCATCGATCTATCCGGTGACGCGCCTCGGCTGGTGCAGACACTACGCCTTGGTCTTGCCGGCACATCGGCTACGCTGAGCCCCGACGGCGCCATGATGATCGTCACTCACGCCGACGACGACAGCGCCACGATCCTGCGCGTCGCGGGAAAGCGCGCCGAGATCGCGAGCCGTCTCAGATTCGACAAGGGCTCGCGGCCGCTGGCCATGGCGTTCCTGCCCGACGGCCGCTCTCTCGCGATCACCTTTGCCGGCAGCAACCGGGTCGCGCTGTTCCGGCGGCACGGCACGGAGATCGAGCCGCGGCCGTTTCGGGAAATCAGCACCGGCCTCTATCCCGCATCGATCGCCGTCTGCGGCAACACCGGTTACGCGGTGGTGGGCAATTTCGGGACGGTGTCGGGTGATAGGGACACGATCAGCCTGATCGACCTGCGTGCTGAACCAGTCCGGGCGATCGACACCGTCAGCGTCGGGCCGTCCCCCGAAGGCGTGGATTGCTCGGCCGATGGGAGGTTTGTGGTCACCGCGAACCAGAATATGAGCACGATCGACCGCGCCGACCCGCGCTACTCACCCGATAGCGAGGTCGTGTTGCTCGCAATCAGAGACCGCAGGCTGGTTGTCGTGGACAGGGCAAAGATCGGCGCCTGGGCTCAAGGTGCGATGTTCGTATCCAGCGATCTTATCGCAGCGGAAAGCATCGAGGACCGGCGCCTGCACCTGTTCAAGCGCGTGGAGGATCGCCTTGTCCGCCTCAGCCCCATCATCTTCGAGAACGGCGGCCCGGCGACGCTCGGGCGATCGCCCGGCTAGAGACCTCAGCCATCGGCCGAATTCGCCCAGAATGAAGGCCGTCCAAGTGGCATGGATCAATCCGCCGTCAAGACCGGGTGATCCAGCCGGACGGTGTCGAGCAACCGCTCGATCTCCGCAACTTCGCGTGGCGTGCCGCTCGGTCGTACCGACCAGTTGAACGGGCCATGGGTCGCCAGGTCGTGCAAGTGCACCGGCCCGATCGCGATGCGCCAGCGGCGGGCGCTGCCGCCCAGCTTGCGGGTCAATCGCGCGATGAGCAGGTCCTGGAGCTGGCTGGCGGTCATGGCCGGCCTCTTTGCCGGGTCCGCCGGGTTGCGCAACCCCTCAGCATGAGCCGTCATTTGACGGGCCGATAGGCCGGGTCGCGCGCATCGATCGCGGCCTGCCAGACCCGCAGGACGTTGCCGCCCCACAGCTTGTCGATCTGCTCCGGCGTGTAGCCGCGGCGCTTCAGTTCGGCGGTAACGTTGGCGGTTTCGCCGACATTGGCCCAGCCGGTGACGCCGCCGCCATGATTGAAGTCCGACGACAGCGCGACATGGTCGATGCCGATGCGCTTCACGGCATAGTCGACCGCGTCGACCAGATTCGAGACGGTCGCGACTGGTTCCTTGCCGACAATGTCGTGATAGCGGCGATCATAATCGGCCTGGCGCTCGGGCGAGAGCGCCTTGCCCGCCGGCGTCAGGCCATATTCGGCCTGGAGATCGGCGACTGCCTTCAGCGTCTCGGGGCTCCGCGCGCGCAGATAGGCGCTGAACGCGTTGATGCCGATCACGCCGCCTTTGGCTTTCAACGCGTCGAGTTGCGCATCGCTCAGGTTGCGCGTGTTGTCGACCAGCGCCCGCACGTCGGAATGGGTGGCGATGACCGGCGCCCGGCTGAGCGCCAGCACCTGATCGAACGCCGCGTCCGACAATTGCGACACGTCGATCAGCACGCCAAGATCGTTGAGGCGTTTCACCGCCCGGCGCCCGAGCGGTGACAGGCCGCCATGCTCCGCCGGACGATCGCCCAGCTGGAGTGCAGGACGCGAGGAGTCGGCGAACTGGTTGTGGCCGGCGTGGACGAACCCGACGATGCTGACGCCGCGGGCATGCCAGCGGTCGAACGCGTCGAGCTCGTTGCCGAGCGGCCAGGCGTTCAACAGGCTCTCGACGACCGCGAACCTGCCGGTTGCGACGATCCGGCGGACGTCGGCAGGCGAGCGGGCGATTTCAGCATAGGTCGGGTTGCGGTCGGCGATCGCGTGGATCACCGCATCGCGAGTGGCGAAGGCGGCCTGCGCAGCCGCCAGGGTTGCGGGATCGCGCGAACCCTGCGGCACGAACAGCGCGATCGCCGCGGTGGTCAGCCCGCCTTTGCGCGCACGCTCCAGGTCGAATTGCGAGTTCGGATCCGAGAGCCCGGTCCAGCCGGGCGCCACCGCCGATTTGGGAAGATCGACATGGGGATCGAACACGATGGTCTGTGCCGCGAGCGGGGTGGTCGCGAGCAGAGCGGCGAGGCAGGTCATCAGATACCGCATGGGCAAGTCCTTTCGGTCAGCGTAAGTCGGGATAGCCGGCGATCGCGGCGTCGATCTCCAGCGTGCGAAGCGGGGCGAAACGGTCGACGCCCCCAGGTGCGATATCCGCGAGGAAGAGCGCCGCCCGGACCTCTGCGAGGCCCGGATCGATCGCGACATCGGCCAGCGCCAGGCGCAGGGCCGCGACGGTCTCGATGCTCGTGCCGCGCGCCGTCACGAACGGCGGCGTCGACGAGGCGATGGTCGTGCCGATCGTCTGCAGGGATTCCGTCAGCTCGGGCTCCGCGCGCACGATCGCGGTAAAGGTCACCGCATCGATCGCGGCGATATCCGCCTCGTCCATCACGATCGCGCTGAGGCTTTGCCGGTGGGCGCCGGTCTCGCGCACCGCGCCGAAGAAGTGGCCGCCGGTGGCGAGCGGGGCGATCGCGGCGCGAAACAGGTTCATGCCGGTATTGGACTGACGGTCGTTGATCGCGGCACGGCGGCCTCGATAGGCAGCGAGCGCGGTCGCATCGCCCCGACGGGTGACGAGGAAGCTGCGATGCAGGGCGTCGCCGGAACCCGGCGTATCGTAAACCGGCAGTGCCAGGACACGCAGCGCGAGCGAGGTGTCGGTGATCAGCGGGAACCCGCAAATCTGTCCGAACAGCAATTCCGGGTCGCGCCAGCTATCCTGGACCGAACGGTCGCGCTCGAGCCGGTCCGGCACGCCGGCGACACCACGGTCGCGCAGGATACGCGCGATTGCCGCCCAGAGGCGGTCATTTGCGTCACGCTGGCTTGCGTGATCGTACATGCCGAGCGAAGCGGTGCCCATCCTCACGCGCTCTTGCTGCGATAATGGGGGTGCAGGACCGTGTCGTGCGCGCTCACGGCGAAGCGGCGGACAATCTCGCCATAACCGTCATAGAGGACGGTGCCGTCGCCGATCAGCCGAGCCCGATGCTCGCGGTGGTAGGATGGCAGCCTGTACCACGACAGGCCCGGCCGCTCATGATGCGCGGCGTGGAGATTGTTGTTGAGGAACAGCAGCGCCAGCGGCCCACCCCGCTCGACGGTCGCGGCGCGGCCCTTGGTCGCGAGGTCCGCGCGATGCTCGGCATAGGAACGCAGATTGGTGAGCGCCATGCCGGGATAGACGAAGATGAGGACATAACGGGCGATGTTCAGCCCGACATGATCGAGCCACAGGAGCATCAATCCGACCGCGAGCAGATGCGGCAGCCAGTCGCGGGCCACCTGCAGGGGGGCGGTGAGGGCGCGCCTGCCTTCGTGGCCGGCGAACCTGGCGATCGCGATCGGGGGACCGAGCAGCAGATGGCCGGGCAAGGTCGACTGAAGCCGGGCGGCCAGCCAGGCGAGGCCGCGACTGCGGTCGACATAACGGGATTCGGGGTCTTCGTGCGGGTGCGTGGTCGCCGGACTGGCATGATGGGCGAGGTGGCTGCTGCGATAGAGGCGGTACGGGAGCCACAGCGACAGCGGCACGGAGCCGATTGCGCCGTCGAGAAGCCGAATGCCGGTCGGGTGACCATGGATCGTCTCATGCTGCAGCGACCCATGCCATGCGAGAAGCCAGCCACCGCTCAGGACGAGCAGCGGCGTGGGGATCGAGCCATGCCAGGCGGTCGCCGCGATCCAGCCGGCATAGATCGCCACTGCGACGGTCAGGGTCGGCCAATCGAGATGGCGATCCGGACGGATTTCCAGCGGCGGGTGAGATGGAATCATACGGGCGACGCGACCTTTCACTATGTCGCGATCTAATCTCTATCAATTTGATGGGATATTCAACGCCGGGACGAATTGGGCGCGGCGAAGTTTTGCTTTTCGGGGACAAACAATGGTGCACGCGGTCGGATTCGTGAGCGCGAAGGTGATCCGGTTGCCGTTGCCGGATCGGCAACGATGCTGACGGAAATAAGCAAAATCTCCTTTCAAACGAATCCTCTGACGCATATGAACCATAAACAGAGGTTTTAGGGTTTTACGGCTGGGGTCACACATGCCAATCAGGCTGACGATAAACGGGACACGCCGGACGGTGGATGTGGACCCCTCGACTCCCTTGCTATGGGTGCTGAGGGATCATCTGGGCCTCAGCGGAACGCGCTTCGGCTGCGGCGCCGCGCTGTGCGGTTGCTGCACGGTCCATGTCGACGGAGCGGCCCGGCGCTCCTGCGTGCTGAAAGTGGGGGAAGTCGGCAACGGCGCCATCACGACGATCGAGGGACTAGGCGCGAAAAAGCCGCATCCGCTCCAGGACGCCTGGATCAAGCATGATGTTCCGCAGTGCGGCTATTGCCAGTCGGGTCAGATCATGCAGGCCGCAGCGCTGCTGAAGGCGATCCCCAATCCCACCGACGCCGACATCGACCAGGCGATGTCGGGCAATATCTGCCGCTGCGGCACCTACAGTCGCATCCGCGCCGCCATCGAGACCGCGGCAGCATCGATGAGCGGGCGCGGTGGGCGCCGGGCGGGTGCGGCATGACCGAAGGAGGCATGGCATCGCGCCGGAGCTTCCTGTTTGGCGTCTGCGCCACCGCTGGCGGGCTGGTCGCGGCAAATTCCGTCGCCGCGCGTGCGCTTTCGCAGGCGGTGGCGGGCGCCGCCAGGGCACCCGAGGTCACCGCCTGGATCGTGATCGAACCGGACAACAGGACGGTCATCCGGGTGGCGCGCAGCGACATGGGGCAGGGCGCGCTGACCTCCTTGCCGATGCTGGTCGCCGAGGAACTGGAATGCGACTGGGCCAGCGTCCGCGCCGAATTCGTCTCCGCGACCGAAAATGCCGCGCGCGACCGCGTCTGGGGTGACATGGTTGCTTCCAACAGCGTGTCGATCCGGGGCTCGCAGGAGTATCTGCGCAAGGCGGGAGCCCAGGCACGCACCATGCTCATCGGCGAAGCGGCCGGGCGGTGGAAGGTGCCGCTCGCCGAATGCTCGGCCCGTAACAGCATCATCAGGCACGCGCCGAGTGGACGGACGGTCCGCTTCAGCGACGTCGCCCAGGCCGCCTCGCAGCGACCGGTCCCTGCCGACGTAGCGCTCAAAAATCCGAAGGACTGGCGTCTCCTCGGCACCTCGGCGCGCCGGCTCGAACAGCGCCCGCGTATCTTCGGCGAGCCGGTCTATGCGATCGACACGGCGCTGCCGGGGATGCTCCATGCCGCCGTGCAGGGTTGCCCAGCGTTCGGTGGAATTCTCAAATCCTTCGATGCGGCACATGTGAAATCGATGCCCGGGGTCACCCATGTCGTCCCCGTCGGCAAGGACGCGGTCGCGGTCGTCGCCCGGAGCTGGTGGCAGGCGAAGGTTGCGCTCGACCAGTTGCCTGTCGAATGGGACGAGACCGCCGCCGCGGAACTGTCGATGGAGCCGCTCCGCAGAATGCTCCGCGCGGGCCTCACTGCGGACGATGTGGTGAAGGGGCATGGCAACGGTAATCTCCAGGCCGCCTTCGCTGGAGCCGCCCGCATCCTCGACGTCGAATATGAGGCGCCCTTCCTCGCGCACATGACGATGGAGCCGCAGACCTGCACCGCGCACGTCACGGATGCGGGCGCCGAGGTCTGGGCCCCCACCCAGAATGCGGAGGGGACGCTCAACACGGTCACCAGGGTGCTCAGCCTCGACAAGTCGAAGGTCGCGATTCATCAGCGGCAGCTCGGGGGCGGCTTCGGGCGCCGCGGGCTGGCCCAGGATTGGGCCGTTCAGTCGGTCCTCATCGCGAAGGCGGTGGGGCAGCCCGTCAAGATGATCTGGTCGCGTGAACAGGATGTTACGCACGATTATTATCGGCCCTTCGCCATCTGCCGTCACAAGGCCGCGTTCGATGCCTCGGGCAATCTGCTGGGATGGGAAGTGCGGCTATGCGCCTCGTCGGTCTTCGCGCAGCTGGCGCCGTTTCTCATGCGCGATGGCGTTGACCGGTTGCTGATGGACGGTTTCGTCGACAAGCAGCTCGGCTACACGGTCGAGAATTTCGAGGTGTATAGTTCCCGTCGCAATACCGCGATCCCGGTGGGTTTCTGGCGGGCGGTGAACCTCTCCCAGAACGGCTTTTTCCGCGAGGCGTTCGTCGACGAAATGGCGGAGATCGCGGGCAAGGACCCGTATCGGTATCGGCGGGAACTGCTCAGGAACAATCCGCGCGCGCTGGCGGTGCTCGACGAGGTCGCCGCCCGGGCCGATTGGGGCAAGGCTCCCGCCGGTGTCCATCAGGGCATCGCAATCGTCGAGGAAAACAACGCCTGGTGCGCCCAGGTCGTCGATCTTTCGATCGACACGGACGGCACGCCAAGGGTTCACCGTGTCGTCGCCGTACTCGACTCCAATTTCGTGGTTCATCCCGACATCGCGATCGCACAGATGGAGGGCGGTATCATCCAGGCACTCTCGGCTGCGCTTACCGGCGAAGTGACCTTCGAAAAGGGCAGGGCCCAGCAGACCAATTTCCACGATTATCCGTTCCTGCGCATGAACGAGATCCCGAAGATCGACATCCACCTCAGCCCAAGCCTCGGCAAATACGGGCCGGTCTGGGGAGGTATCGGCGAGACGGGCGTGCCGCCGCTCGCTCCCGCGCTCTGCAATGCCATCTATGCGGCGACCGGCAAGCGTATCCGCACCCTGCCCATCAAGAACCATGATCTGAGGGCCGCCTGATGTTGAGCCGATTTCTCTTCCTGGCCGCCTGCGCGCTCTTCGGGTCCGGGCTGGCGCGAGCGCTGAGCGAGCCGTCCGTCGCTGCGGCGCCCGCCTCCGAGGCGGCGCAGTCCGCGGCATTCTTCTCGACGATCGTCACCGTGCTCAAGCATCCCCGGTGCCTCAACTGCCACACCGCGACCGGCTTCCCGCGGCAGGGCGATGATCGCCACCGCCACATCATGGCCGTGGCGCGCGGGCCGGACGGCCATGGGTCGCCTGCCCTTCGCTGCAACACCTGCCATGGCAAGACCAACGCGCCGGCAGGCGTGCCCGGCAATCCGAACTGGCATCTGGCGCCGCTGGAAATGGAGTGGGAGACGTTGAGCGACGGCGACATCTGCCGCTCGCTCACCGATCCCAATCGCGGCAACATGACTCTCCCGCAGCTCGTCCATCATCTCGGGGAAGACCCGCTGGTCGGCTGGGCCTGGGATCCGGGCGTCGACCTCGACGGCAAGCCGAGGCGCCAGCCGCCGCTCAGCCGCGAGGCGTTCATGAGGGTCGTTCGTCACTGGATCGACACCGGGGCCGCTTGCCCGGCCTGAGGTGCGGGCGCCGCCACGGGCCAAGGCCGGCGTGATGCGCGGCGTCTCAACGTTCCGAACGTTTCCTAACGGTTCGGTACTTACGAACACCCGCCTCCTGTGGTGCTCACGCGGCACGGCTCGTCCAGCGCCGGAATAGATTCAGGGGACCGACCATATGCCGCCTTCCATGCCTGCTTGCGCGGGGCAGGTCTGATCGTGCCGGGCAGAGGGCCGTTTTCCCGGTATCCGCGCTCGACGACGGGCCGCCTCGGCCTTGCCGCGCTTGCCCTGTCGCTGCTTCTGCTGGCGGCCGGGATTCTTCATTGGTCGAACGGCCGGCGCGCACGCGCGGCCCTGATGGCAGCCGACCCCGAATCGATCCTCGCGGACCCAAGCCTGCGCGAGACGGCTCTTGCGATCGGCAAGCCGGTTTATAAGCGGGCCTGCGCATCCTGCCACATGCCTGATGGACGCGGCGACAACCGCCGCGGCGTGCCGGACCTGACCGACGGGGACTATCTCTATGGATCCGGCAGGGTCGGCGAGATCGAGCAGATCACACTGCACGGCATCCGGTCAGGCGATCCGCGTGGATGGATGGCGGCCTATATGCCGGCCTATGGCCGCCGGCGTCCTTACGCGGCCGAGCCGATACCGCCGCTCAAGCCCGGCGAGATCAATAGCATCGTCGCCTATCTCGGTTCGCTTCACGGCCAGCCCGTCGACCAGGCGCAGGTCGTTCTGGGCGAGGCGCTCTTCAAGGGGCGCGCGGGCTGCTGGGACTGCCATGCCAATGACGGCTCGGGCGATGCCGCCGTCGGCGCCCCCAATCTCGTCGACGATGTCTGGCTCTACGGCGATGGGTCGCCCGAGACGGTCTATCGCTCGATCGCGCAGGGCCATGCCGGCAAGAGCCCGGCATTCGCGAAACGCCTGGCACCCGCCGATGCGCGCGCCGTGTCCGCCTATGTCGCGGCGCTCGGCGCCCCCAAGCCCAAGGATGAACAATGATGCAGGGGATTGCAGCTCCCGCCCGTGACTGGTCGCTCTCGAAACCCGATGAACGGCGCTCGCTTCTGCTGTGTGCGGCAGGCGCGATCATCGGCCTCCTGATCGCGGGCTTCGGCCTGTTCACAGCCCAGGGCACCCGGACGTCGACGGTGCCGGCCGAGGACGTCGCGCTGGTCAACCAGGTGCCGATCCTGATCAGCGACTTCAATCAGCAGCTCGAGGCGCTCTACGACGTTCCCCTCGGCAAGGCGACGCCCGAGCAGAAGCGCAAGGTCCTCGACGACATGGTCCGCGAGGAACTCTATGTTCAACGCGGCGTCGAACTCGGGCTGCAGGCGGATACCACCGAGATCCGGATCGCCCTGGTCGGGGCCGTGGAGGCCCAGGCGGCAATCGACGCGACCGTGGCCCAGCCCGAAGAGAAGGCGCTGCGGCAATTCTATGAGACTCACCGCGCGCGCTATGCCGACGAACCGACCATCGCGGTCGACGACTATATCGCCCCCGATCCGGCGCGGGCGGCCGCGATCGTCGAGGCGCTCCGCTCGGCCCATGCCTCGCCCTCGGCGGTCGCCGTGGCCGGGCTTCGCCGGACCAGGCTCATGGTCAATGGCGAGGAATATCATTTCGCGGCGCGGATTCATCTCGGGCCGAAGCTCTTCGAGGCGGTGCGGAAGCTTGAGCCGGGGGAGGTGTCCGGGCCGGTCGCCATGCCGGACGGCGTTCACATCCTGATCGTGAAGAGCAACATCATCCCGCCGCCGCGGCCCTTCGAACAGGTCCGCGACAAGGTTCTCGACGACTATATCACCAGCAGGTCCAGGGTCCTTCTGGTCGGCAATGATCGCTTCCTGCGCAAGCGCGCCGACATCCAGGTCCAGAAGGGCTTCGAGCGGTGAGAAGGCTCGTCCATCTGTTCCTGGTCCTGCTCGCATGCCTCCCGGTTGCGGCCGGCGCCCATACCCGGAGCGAGTCGCACAGTTCCTGGACGCTCGATGGGCGGCTCATCCATATGAGCTTCGCCGTGGCCGACATCGAGGTCGAACGCCTGACGCCCGGCCGCCCGGTGACAGACGCCGCGCTGCTCGCCTATCTCCAGTCGCGGATCGGCGTGACGTCCGATGGGACTGCCTGCCCCCTGGGTGCGAAACCCAAGATGCTGGCGGCGGCGACCGGCTTTCGAAGAGCTGAATTCCAGTTCCTTTGCCCGTCCAGCTCGACCATGGAGATCGCGAACCGGGCCTTTTTCGATGTGGTCCCGACCCACATCCATATGGCGGAGATCCAGCGGCCGGACGGCGAGTTCGTCGAGCAGGTCCTCACCGCGGGCGAGCAAACCATCAAGCTCGATGAGGCCGGCGGCAATAATCTGGGCTCGGCCAGCTTCTTCAAGTTCATCGAGATGGGCGTCATGCACATCTTCACCGGGATCGACCACATGTCGTTCCTCGTCGGGCTCGTCCTCATATCCCGGCGGCTGCGCGATCTCGTCTTTGTCGTCACCGGCTTCACCATCGGCCACAGCCTGACGCTCGCGCTCGCGGTGACGGGCGTCATTCGCCCGCATGCCGAGTTCATCGACGCCCTCGTCGCGCTGACCATCGCCCTTATCGGTGCCGAGAACATCGCGCTCGCGTCGCGCCGCCCGGGCTTTGTCGCCTTGTGGGTGGGAGGATCGCTGGCGACCATGGCGGCGCTGCGGCTCGGTGGCATCGGCCTGCTGCCACCGCTGCTGCTCATCGGCTCGGCTCTCTTTGCCAGCTGCTATCTCATGGTCTCGGGCCATCTCTCCGATGCGGGGCGTATCCGCCTTGTCGTTACCCTCGTCTTCGGCCTCATTCACGGCTTCGGCTTTGCCGCCGATCTCCTCGAGAGCCGCTTGCCGACCGAGAAGCTCGCCGAGATCCTGGTCGGCTTCAATCTCGGCGTCGAGATCGGGCAGCTCTCCATCGTGCTGCTGCTGTCGGGGGCGGTCGCGCTCCTCGCGCGGTTCAGGCTGACCTTGCCAAGGCCGATCGTCGTCGACGTCGCGGCGGCCGCCCTGGTGGCCGTTGGCACCTTCTGGTTCGTGGGACGGAGCTTTGCCTGACGACGGAAAACAATACCTATGGAATTAAGTTTTTAATTGGGCGCATTTGCCGTGCCAGGAGCGGTGATTCAGCGTCGTGGTCATGTAGGTCGAGGTAGATAAAAACCTACTAGACCATGTTTTATGATTGAGATAGGCTGAGCCGATAACAAAATGAGAGGGGATCCAGGGATGAATCGGCATATTGATGCTCGCGCGAGGTTCGGCACCGGCCTGACCGGCGCCATGGGGGCACTCTTTCTGCTCGCGGGACAGGCGGCGGCGCAGGTCACTCCGGCCGCGGGCGCCGAAGAGCAGCCAGCCCAGGAAACGCCGGAAGGCGACATCGTCGTGACCGCGAGCCGTACCAATGTGGCTGGTTTCGATGCGCCGTCGCCGACCACGGTGATCGGCGCCCAGGCGATCGAGCGGCGTCAGGCGGCCAATATCGCCGATGTCCTGCAGGAAACCCCCGCCTTCAAGCCGACCGTCTCACCGGGCGCCACCGGCGTTCGCACCCAGCTGCCCGGGTCGAACCTTGCCGACTTGCGCGGTCTCGGATCGGTGCGCACGCTCGTCCTCGTCGACGGCATGCGCGTCGTGCCGCAGGCGCCGGCGAGCAACAACACGTCCGGCGTTTCGCCGGACATGAACCAGATTCCCGCGCTCATGGTCGAGCGCGTCGATGTCGTGACCGGCGGCGCGTCGGCCCAATGGGGCTCGGACGCGGTTGCCGGCGTCGTGAACATCATCCTGCGCAAGAAATATGACGGGATTCAGATCACGGCGCAAAAGGGCATTTCCGAATATGGCGATGCCGGGAGCTTTCGCGTCGGCGCACTCGCCGGCGGGAACTTCCTCGACGATCGCCTGCATGTCGTCGCCGCGGTCGACTATACCAGCAACGACCGGGTGGGGGACATCTACCAGCGGCCCTGGGGGCGGGAGGAATGGCAGCTCGTCGCCAATGGCGCATCGGCGACCAATGGCCTGCCGGACATTCTCCTCGTGCCGCATGTGCGCTTCTACAGTTCGCCCAACATGCTGATCACCGGGCCGGCCAACTTCGCGTTCCGCAACTTCGAATTTCAGCGCAACGGCACGGTGACGCCGTTCAACACTGGCTCGCTCGCCAGCGGCACGGCGACGATCGGCGGGCAGGGGGTTTCGCAGGCGGCCGGCATTTCGCTCTCGCCGCAGATCAAGCGCTTCGATCCCTATGCGCGCATCCAGTTCGATATTTCGGATTCGACCAACATCTATCTCCTCGGCTCCTATTCCCATCTGGAGACCTATTTCCTGACCTCGCCGGCGCGATTCACCAGCCAGACGATCCGGCGCGACAATGCCTATCTCCAGCAGCTTTATCCGCAGGTTGTCGCCGCGATGCCCGCCAACGGCACCTTCACCTTCAACCGCGCGAACTTCGATTTCGTACCCACCGGCAACCAGGCGGTGACGGTGAAGAACACGACGCCCCATCTGGCCTTCGGCGCCGAAGGCAAGTTCGGCGAAACCTGGCGGTGGGACGCTCACGCTTCCTGGGGACGCAACACCTATCTCAGCCAGGTCCCGAACAATCTCGTCCGCCAGCGCGAAACCTTCGCGACCGACGCCGTGCTGTTCAACGGACAGATCACCTGCCGCGCGCTCGTGCCGGGAAGCTCGACCTACAACCCCACTGCGGCGGCCGGATGCGTTCCGCTCAACCTGTTCGGCGCGGGCGCGCCGAGTGCGGCGGCGATCGACTATATCACCGAGGACGGCTTCGCCCGTGTGACCTATCAGCAGCGCTCGGCGGCCGCCAATGTGCGCGGCGAACCCTTCTCGACCTGGGCTGGCCCTGTCGCCATCGCGACGGGCCTCGAATATCGCTGGGAAAAGCAGGTCACGACCGGCGACCCGATCTCGACCGCCAATGGGTTCGAGATCTCGAATGCCGGCGCTTTTCAAGGCCAGTTCAACGTCAAGGAAGCCTATCTCGAGGCGGTCGTACCGCTCATGAAGGATTCGCCGCTCGGACGCTCGCTCGACCTCAATGCCGCCGGGCGTATCGCCGATTATTCGACGGTTGGCACGCAAACGACCTGGAAGGTCGGCGCTACCTATGAGCCCTTCAGGGGCCTGAGGCTGCGCGCCACCCGGTCGCGCGACATCCGCGCGCCCGCGCTCTACGAACTTTATGGTCCCGGCGTGCTCGCCAATCAGTCGGTCACCGTCCGCAATCCCGCCAATGGCGTCACCTACACGCAGAGCATCCCGGTCAATTTGACGATCGGCAATCCGAACCTGGGGCCCGAGCGCGGCGACACCTATACGATCGGCGCCGTCGTCACGCCGGTCGAAGGGCTTCGCGCGTCGATCGACTATTATGACATCAAGCTCTCCCGGGCGATCACGGCGCTCGGCTCGTCCGCGGCCGGCAGCTTCTGCAGCGCGGGTCAGCTCGCCTATTGCTCAGCCTTCACCTTCAGTGCGGCAGGTCCGCCGACCGCGCTCGTCCTCGGCGTGCAGAGTCTTGCCGGGGTCCATATCCAGGGCTTCGATGCCGTGATTTCCTATCGCCTGCCGCTCGACAAGCTCTCGTCCAGCCTTCCCGGCACGCTCGATTTCAACCTCAACGGGACCTATACGCAGCATGTCTATGTCAGCACCGGGCCAGGCTCGGTCGCTGTCGATCGCGCCGGGGAGAACAGCTCGATCAACACCTACGCCCTGCCGCGGCTGCGCATGAACGGGTCGCTCAGCTACACCAACAAGGGCTTCAATGTGACGACTCAGATGAACTTCATCTCGTCGGGCAAGCTCGACAACACCTACAACACGCCCGGCGGGCCGACGGCGAACATCAATCATGTGCCGGCGGTCGCCTACTTCAATCTCTTCTCCTCGTTCGACGTCAATGACCGTTTCCAGTTGTTCGGGTCGGTCCGCAACCTGTTCAACAAGGCGCCGCCGCCGGTCCCCAACTCGACGCTCCTGACCCCGGCCAACGGCCAATATTACGATGTGATCGGACGCTTCTTCCAGGTCGGCGCCCGCGTGAAATTCTGAATCAGGTGGGGTCGGCTCCGATCCGGCCCCCGTTCAGGTTTGTTCCAGGCACAGAAAGGGTACTTCCCCGGCGAAGGCCGGGGTCCAGTCGGGATGGCAGAGAAAATGACGCGCAACGCATATCACCAGCGTCTCCCGACTGGGGCCCGGCCTTCGCCGGGAAAGCAAAAAAGCAATGACATCGCCTGGAAACTCGGGGACACTATACTTAATTGAGGCGATTAACACTAAGTATAGTGTCCCCATATTTCTGGATACATCCCCTGTTAGCAGTCGTTGAGCGGTTCCGGTGGGCCATGCCAAAACCGCAAGATCGGTCGAGCATATTATAGGTCTGGGCGACTAGGCCGTGAACTCATAAAACCGGTCGAGGGCAGAAGGGGTAAGTAGCTTGAGGGCTTCGCCGATGCTGTCGGCGC
>NZ_JBXASH010000008.1:0-238786 GCF_058809095.1 Sphingomonas sp. GW821-FHT10F11 | reverse complement strand
GGCCTGATGCACCCGGGCGACAAGCCGGGTCTGGGCGTCGACCTCGATGAGGAACTCGCCGCCAGATACGAATACAATCGCGCCTATCTCCCGGTGAACCGCCTCCAAGACGGCACCATGACAAACTGGTGACCGGCCCGATCATGAGAGGCCGGCAGGTGAGAGGATTTCAATGAACGCGACCGTCAGCGCAGAAGCGCCGATCCTGCCCAAGCCATCGGGCAAGGTTCGCTGGATCGTCTGCGGGCTGCTCTTCGCGGCGGTCGTGCTCAGCTATATCGACCGGCTCGTCCTGTCCGTGCTGAAGCCAGATCTCGCCGTGCAATATCATTGGACGGAGGCCGGCTATGCCGATCTCGCGGTCGCGTTCCAGCTCACCTACGGCGTCGCCTATGTGATCTTCGGCCGGCTGGTCGACCGGGTCGGGGCGAAGATCGGTTATGCCATCGCGGTCACGCTCTGGACGATCGGCCATATGGGCCATGTCCTGTTCACCACCACGACCGGCATGATGATCGCCCGGCTGACCCTCGCGTTCGGCGAGGCGGGCACCTTTCCCTCGGCCCTCGCCGCCGCGAACGAGTGGTTCCCGAAACGCGAGCGCGCCTTTGCAATCGGCATCTTCAACGCTGGCTCCAATATCGGCGCGATCGTCACGCCGCTGATCGTGCCGATCATCACCATCGCGTTCGGCTGGCGCTGGGCCTTCATCCTGACGGGCCTGTTGACGGTGATCTGGCTGATCGCCTGGTTGGGCTTCTACAACCGGCCCTCGCAGCATCCGCGCGTGTCGCCCGAGGAGCTGGCCTTCATCGAATCCGATCCGGCCCAGCCCGAGCAGATCCGCGTGAAGCGGACCTTCGCCCAAGGCACGGTCGCGCTGGTCCAGGATTATCGCGCGCTGTTCCGCCACCGTCAGACTTGGGCCTATATGGCCGGGCGCTTCCTGATCGATCCGGTATGGTGGACCTTCCTGTTCTGGCTGCCCGACTTCTTCAACAAGCAATATAATGTGAAAATGCTCGAATTCGGGCCGCCGCTGGTCATGATCTATCTGATCGCGGATGTCGGCTCGGTCGCCGGCGGCTGGATCTCGTCGCGGCTGATCGGCAAGGGCTACACCATCAACCGCTCACGCAAGACGGCGATGTTCCTGATGGCGCTGTGTGCGTTACCGATCGCCTTCGCCACCGCCGCGCCGAACATGTGGGTCGCGGCCGGGCTGATCGGCCTCGCCTGTGCCGGGCATCAGGGCTTCTCGGCCAATGTCTATACCATCCCGGGCGATCTCTTCCCGCGCTGGCGTGCCGGCTCGGTGATCGGGCTCGGCGGCCTCGCCGGCGCGATCGGCGGTGCCTTGATGGCGAAATACGCAGGCTATATCCTGGAGACCGTCGGCAGCTTCCAGCCGATCTTCATCCTCGCGGCGTGTTCCTATCTGCTTGCGCTGCTCGTCGTCCATCTGATCGTGCCGCGCTGGGAGCCGGCCACGCTCGCGCACAACGAAGGCAATCAATGACCAAGCTGACGCTCCACCCCGACCGCCTGTTCCCTGCCGAGGGCCGCACGCGCGACATCGCGCGCGCTTTGTACACCGGTGTCAAGGATCTGCCGATCGTCTCCCCGCACGGCCATACCGATCCGTCATGGTTCGCTTATGACCAGCCCTTCGCCGATCCTGCGCAACTGCTGATCGTGCCCGATCACTATGTCTTCCGTATGCTCTACAGCCAGGGCGTGCCGCTGGAGAAGCTGGGCGTGCCGACCCAGGACGGCAGCCCGACGGAGACTGACGGGCGCGCGATCTGGAAGATCTTCGCTGACCATTATCATCTGTTCCGCGGCACGCCTTCGTCGATGTGGCTCGACTGGGTGTTCGCCGAATGCTTCGGCTTCGAGGAGCGGCTCGAGCCATCGACCGCCGACCATTATTACGACTCGATCGATGCCGCGCTGAGGACCCCGGCCTTCCGCCCGCGCGCGCTGTTCGAACGCTTCGGCATCGAGGCGATCGCCACCACCGAAAGCCCGCTCGACCCGCTCGACCATCACCGCGCGATCCGCGAGAGCGGCTGGAGCGGCCGGGTGATGACCGCCTATCGCCCCGATCCGGTGATGGACCCCGAGGCCTCTGGCTTCCTCGCCAACATCGCCCGCTTCGGCGAGACCGCGGGCGAGGATATCGCGACCTTTGCGAGCTATCTCCGCGCGCACCAGTTCCACCGCGCGCGCTTCCGCGAGGCCGGGGCGACCTCGACCGATCACGGCCATCCCAGCGCCTTCACGGCGAACCTCCCGGCCGCCGAGGCCGAGGCGCTCTACCAGAAGGTCCGCACCGGCCAGGCGAGCGCCGCCGAGGCCGAGCTGTTCCGCGGCCAGATGCTGACCGAGATGGCGCGCCTGTCGATCGAGGACGGCATGGTGATGCAGCTCCATCCCGGCGCCTTCCGCAGCCATAACCCGGGCGTGCTCGCGCGCTTCGGCCGCGACAAGGGCGCCGACATCCCGTTGCCGAGCGAGTTCGTTCACAACCTCAAGCCGCTGCTCGACGCGTATGGCAACGACCCGCGCCTGACACTGATCCTCTTCACGCTCGACGAGGACACCTATAGCCGCGAGCTCGCACCGCTCGCCGGCCATTATCCCGCGCTTCGGCTCGGCCCGCCCTGGTGGTTCCATGACAGCCCGGAGGGCATGCGCCGCTTCCGCCAGCGCGCTACCGAAACCGCTGGCTTCTACAACACCGTCGGCTTCAACGACGACACCCGCGCCTTCCTGTCGATCCCGGCACGCCATGATGTCGCGCGGCGGATGGACTGCCACTTCCTGGCCCAGCTCGTCGCCGAGCACCGGCTTGAAGAGGATGAAGCGCATCAGGTGGCGAAGGCGCTGTCCTATGATCTGGTGAAGGCGGCGTACAAGCTGTGACCCGCCTCTCCAACGAAACGCTCGACGCGCTCCCGGCCGACGTCGCGGTCCCTTCCTATGACCGCTTCGCCGTGAAACCCGGCGTCGTGCATCTCGGCATCGGCGCCTTCCACCGCGCACATCAGGCCGTGATATTCGAGGCAGCGCTTGAATCCGGCGACCTGCGCTGGGGCATCACCGGCGCATCGCTGCGTTCGGCTGGCGTGCGCGACGAGATGAACCCGCAGGATGGGCTCTACACCGTGGTCACGCGCGACGGGGCGGGCGATGCGCTGAAAGTGATCGGCGCTGTGCGCGAGGTACTTGTCGCCCCGGAAAATCCGGAGGCGCTGGTCGAGCGGCTGGCCGATCCCGACGTGCACATCGTCACGCTCACCGTGACCGAAAAGGGCTACAAGCTCGACCCGGCGACCGGCGCGCTGCTCGCCGACGATCCCGATGTCGCGGCCGATTGCGCCGATCTGACTGCGCCGAAGACCGCGCCCGGATTCCTCGTCGCGGCGCTGTCCGCGCGACGCGACCTGGGCCTGCCACCCTTCACCGCGATCTCCTGCGACAATCTGCCACACAATGGCCGCCGGCTCGAACAGGCAGTGCTCGCCATCGCCCGGGCGCACCGTGCGGAGCTGGCCGAGTGGATCGAAGCGCATGGCGCCTTTCCCGAGACCATGGTCGACCGGATCGTGCCCGCCACCACCCCGGCGGATATCGAAAAGCTCGAAGGCACCTTGGGTGCGAGCGATCAGGCGATGGTGAAGGCCGAGCCGTTCCTGCAATGGGTGATCGAGGATCGCTTCTGCGGCCCCCGCCCCGAATTCGAAAAGCTCGGCGTGCAGATCACCGCCTCGGTCGCGCCATGGGAAGAAGCCAAGCTGCGCATGCTCAACGGCGCGCATTCGGGCATCGCCTATCTCGGCGGGCTGGCCGGCATCGACTTCGTCCATGAGGTCGTCGCGATCCCGGCGTTCAAGCGCTTCGTCGAGGCACTATGGGACGAAGCCGAGGCGACCTTGTCGCCGCCGCCGGGGCTCGACGTTGCCGCCTATCGCACCGCGTTGATGGAGCGTTTCGCCAACCCTGCGCTCCAGCATCGCACGCGTCAGATCGCGATGGACGGTTCGCAGAAGCTGCCGCAGCGACTGCTGGCGCCGATCGCGGCGCGGCGGGCGAAGGGGCTGGAGACCGACGCGCTGGCGCTGGCCGTCACGGCATGGATGCGCTGGCAGGGCGGACGCGACGACAGCGGCGCCACTCATGTCGTCGACGATCCGCTGGCGGCCGTCACCGCCGCCCGGCTCGCCGGCGTGACCGACCCCGAAGCGCAGGTCGCGGCGCTGCTCTCGATCGACGCGGTCTTCCCGCCGGCGCTTGCCGCGGATGAGACGTTCCGTGCGGCGCTGGTGCGGCACCTGACATCGCTTGCCGCCAAGGGTGCGCGCGCCACGGTGGAAGCGCTGTGACCGGGTTCAGCCGCCGCGAAGCGCTGGGCGCGGCGGCGGCGGCCGCGTTGCTGATGCCCGGCACGGCGCTGGCGGCGGCGCCGGGGCTCGATGCGATCGGCAAGCGGCGCGGCATCCGTTTCGGCACCTGTCTCGGCGGCCGGGGTTTCCAGGACGAGCGCTATCGCGCGCTGATCGCCGAGCAATGCGGACTGATCGTCCCCGAGAACGAGCTGAAATGGCAGGCGCTCCGCCCCGATGCGAAGACCTTCGATTTCACCCGCGCCGATGCGCTGATCGCCTGGGCGACATCGGTCGGGCTCGCTATGCGTGGCCATACGCTGCTGTGGCAGAAGACCGAGCGTTATCCGAAATGGCTGGTCGAGCATGATTTCGGCACCAGCCCGCGCGCCGAAGCCGAGCGTCTGCTGACCGAGCATGTCTCGACGGTTGCGGGCCGTTATGCCGGGGTGCTGCCGAGCTTCGACGTGGTCAACGAGGCGATCGACGAGAAGACCCGGGACCTGCGCGAAACCGTGCTGACCAGGCCGCTCGGCGCTGAGACGGTCATCGACATCGCCTTCCGCACCGCGCGCGCCGCGGCGCCGGGCATGCAGCTCGTCTATAACGACTATATGAGCTGGGAGCCGGGCAACGAGCTTCACCGCGGTGGCGTGCTCAAGCTGCTCGAAGCCTTGAAGAAGCGCGGCACGCCGGTCGATGCGCTCGGCATCCAGTCGCATATCGGCGCGCCGGGTCGCGGCAATGGCGCCCCGTTCGGCGCGCGGGACGAAAAGGCGTGGCGTGTCTTCCTCGACGATGTGACCGGCATGGGCCTGAAGCTGCTCGTCACCGAGATGGACGTGAACGACAAGCTGCTGCCGACCGACATCGTCGCGCGTGATCGCGCAGTGGCGGATTATGCCAAAGCGTTTCTCGAGTCCGTGCTCGCCTATCCGCAGCTCGATACGATCCTGTTCTGGGGGCTGGCGGACAAATATAGCTGGCTCCAGGGCCTGACGCCGCGCCCCGACGGGCTGCCCAAGCGCTGCTGCCCCTATGGCATGGACTATGAGCTCAAGCCGGTCCGCGAGGCGGTTGCGGCCGCCCTGGGCGGCGCGGCGCAACGATAGGAGGGGATCTGCCGATGAGCATGATCAAGCACGCGATTGCCGCATCCCTGTTGTGCATCGCGGTGGCCGGTTCGGCCGCACCGCCGCGCGGACATTGGTTGCGGAGCTGGGCTTCGTCGCAGCAGATCCCCGAGCCGAACAACGCGCTGCCCGATGCCGATCTGAAGGACGCGACCCTGCGCCAGGTGGTGCGCGTGACGGTCGGTGGGCCGCAGATTCGGGTGATGCTGTCCAACGCCTTCGGCACCGAGCCGCTGCGCGTCGATGCTGCGCATGTCGCGCTCTCGGCGGGAAGCGCCACCTCGACAATCGACCCCGCAAGCGACCGGGCGCTGACCTTCGACGGCGTGTCCGAGGTGACGATCCCCGCGGGCGCGAGCTACCTGTCCGATCCGGTGGCGTTGCGCGTGCCGGCACTGGCCAGCCTCGCCATCACGCTGCATCTGCCCGACGCGCCCGCGCGCCAGACCAGCCATCCGGGCTCGCGTGCGACCTCCTATGTCCTGCAGGGCAACAAGGTGGCAGCCGCCGAGCTGATCGGCGCCAGGACGGTCGATCACTGGTACCAGATCGCCGGAGTCGAGGTGCTGGCGTCCGCCAGTGCGCGCGCGATCGTCACGCTCGGCGATTCGATCACTGACGGCAACGGCTCGACCACCAACGGCAATGATCGGTGGCCCGATCGCCTGGCCGACCGGCTCCAGGCCTCGCCCGCCACGCGCGACGTTTCGGTGCTCAACCACGGTATCGGCGGCGGGCGGCTATTGCTCGATGGGCTCGGCCCCAATGCGCTGGCGCGCTTCGACCGCGACGTGCTGGCCCAGGCCGGCGTGCGCTATCTGATCGTGCTCGAGGGCGTGAACGATCTCGGCACCTTCACCCGCGATGCGCCGCAGAGCACGGCGGCGCACGCCGCGTTCGTCCGCCGCATCACCGGCGCCTATCGCCAGATCGTCGCGCGCGCCCGCGCCGCCGGCATCAAGGCGATCGGCGGGACGATCCTGCCTTATGGCGGCAACGACTATTACCACCCCGACGCGCAGAACGAGGCCGATCGCCAGGCGATCAACGCCTGGATCCGCGAGCCCGGCAATTTCGACGCGGTGGTCGATTTCGATGCGGTGATGCGCGACCCGAAGAATCCGATGCGCCTGCGCGCCGATGTTGACAAGGGCGATCATCTCCACCCGGGCGTCGCCGGGCACCGCGCGATGGGCGATGCCGTGCCCCTGTCCCTGTTCAAATGAGTCGCTGTTCAAATGAGGGGGATCGAACAAGGGCTTTGACACCGTGATACCGGCCACGGCACAGGCTTGCCTCGCCGCCGGCCCCGGATCGCGGCGCAGTATTTATCGGCAATCGGCGTTTCAGGGCTTCCCGCCTCTCGAACGCGCCGCAACCGTGACTATTTACACCCCGAACCGACCGCGATCGCGGCCAAGGAGATCAGCATGACCATCAACGGCGAAATGTTCATCGGCGCGCGTGCCGTCCGCGGCACCCAGGGCGAGATCCGCGCGATCCAGGCCGAGACCGGCGAGCCGATGGAGCCTGCTTTCGGCGGCGCGACGCTCGAGGATCTCGATGCCGCCTGCGCCCTCGCCGACACCGCGTTCGATACCTATCGCGAGACCTCGCCAGAGGAACGCGCCAAGTTCCTCGAGACGATCGCCGACAACATCATGGGCATAGGCGACGAATTGATCGAGCGCGCCATGGCCGAGAGTGGCCTGCCGCGCGGCCGCCTTGAGGGTGAGCGTGGACGCACCTGCGGCCAGCTCCGCCTGTTCGCCCAGGTCGTGCGCGACGGTCATTATCTCGACGTGCGCATCGACCATGCCGATCCGGCGCGTACACCGGCGCCGAAGCCGGACCTGCGCCTGCGCAACATCCCGGTCGGTCCGGTCGCGGTGTTCGGCGCGTCCAACTTCCCGCTCGCTTTCTCGGTCGCGGGCGGCGACACCGCCTCGGCGCTCGCCGCCGGCTGCCCGGTCGTCGCCAAGGCGCACAGCGCGCATCCCGGCACCTCGGAGCTGGTCGGCCGCGCGGTGCAGAAGGCGGTCGCCGATTGCGGCCTGCCCGAAGGCACCTTCTCGCTGCTGTTCGATTCGGGCCGCACCATCGGCCAGGGCCTGGTTGCCGATGCGCGCATCAAGGCGGCGGGCTTCACCGGCTCGCGCGGCGGCGGCACGGCGCTGATGAAGATCGCGCAGAACCGCCCCGAACCGATCCCGGTCTATGCCGAGATGAGCTCGATCAACCCGGTCATTCTCTTCCCGAACGCGCTCGCCGCCAAGGCGGAGTCGACCGCCAAGGCATTCGTCAGCTCGCTGACGCTCGGCGCCGGCCAGTTCTGCACCAATCCCGGCCTGATCCTCGGTATCGACGGCCCCGATCTCGACACCTTCGTCGCGGCGGCGGCCACGGCACTGGGCGACATGCCGGCATCGACCATGCTCACCCCGGGCATCGCCAAGGCCTATCAGTCGGGCGTCGAGGCGATCGGCAGCCACAACACCGTCGAGACGGTCGCACGCGGCAAGCCGGGGCATCATTGCCAGGGTCAGGCCGGTCTGTTCCAGACCAGCGCGGAAGACTTCCTGACTCATCACGAACTGCAGGACGAGATTTTCGGCGCGGCGTCGCTGATCGTGCGCTGCCCCGACCTTGAGACGGTGACCAATGTCGTCGACCATCTCGAAGGCCAGCTCACCGCGGCGATCCACATCGTCGAGGCCGACCATCCCGAGGCGGCCAAGCTGATCCCGCATCTCGAACGCAAGGTCGGCCGCATCCTGGTCAACGGCTTCGGCACCGGCGTGGAAGTGGCACATGCCATGGTCCATGGCGGCCCCTATCCGTCGACCGCCGACGGCCGCTCGACCTCGGTCGGCAGCAAGGCGATCGATCGCTTCCTGCGTCCGGTGTCCTACCAGGATCTGCCGGACGACCTGCTGCCCGCCGCGCTGAAGCAGGCGAACCCGCTCGGCATCGAGCGTCTCGTCGACGGCAAGCGTTGAGCCGCGTGCGGCTGGTCGGCATTTCGGGGAGCCTTCGCCGGCATTCCTACAATGCCGGCCTGTTGCGGGCGGCGCGCGACGCGATGCCCGAGGGCGCCGAGTTGGCGATCCACTCGATCGCCGGCGTGCCGCTCTACAATGCCGATGTCGAGGCGGAGGGCATTCCGGCCGCCGTGACCGTGTTGAAGGATGCGGTGGCCGGGGCGGACGGGCTGCTGCTCGTCACGCCCGAATATAACAACGGCGTACCCGGCGTGTTCAAGAACGCGATCGACTGGATGTCGCGCCCCAGCTCGGACATCCAGCGCGTGTTCGGCGGCAAGCCGGTTGCGCTGATCGGCGCCTCGCCCGGCAATTTCGGCACGATCCTGTCGCAAAATGGCTGGCTGCCGACCCTGCGTACGCTTGGTGCGGAACTCTGGACCGGGCAGAAGCTGATGGTTTCGGGCGCCGGCCAGGTCTTCGACGCCGAGGGCGATCTGATCGACGATGCCGTGCGCGCAAAGCTCGCGCGGTTTCTGGCCGGGTTCGTCGCCTCCCTCTAGACCGATCGACCTTCAACGTCGCGCGTCGATTCAACCTGACGGTGGATCATGGCAGGGTGGGTTCGGACGACGCTCTCGCTGGGCGCCGTTCTGCTCTTTCTCAGCTTGAAGATGCCGGACGATCGGCGCTGGCTGTTTTTCCGGCAGAACAGCCAACATGCTGGCTGTTAGCTGGCTGTTATTCGATAACAGCCAGCATGGCCGCAAACGTTTGAAATCTGGCCGTAAATCCAGGTTCCAAATCCAACATAACAGCCAGCAAAAAAATTATCAGCCAGGAACAGCCAGGAACAGCCAGCATGGCGCCCTTTTGTTGGACCTGTCGCATGCCGCGAACAGCCGGCGGTTGAATGTCGATTTACCCTGGGACGTTGCCGCGGTAGGCCGAGGAAAAGGAGCCTGCCGCGACGTCCCCGTTATTCGTATCGCAGCGCGCGGATTGGGCTGGTGCGGGCAACGCGATAGGCATGCGCCGAGATCGTCCCGATCGCGATCACCATCGCCAGCAGCCCGGCCAGCAGGAACGGCACCGGCGTCAGCGCGATCCGCGTATCGAACCCGTTGAGCCAACTCCGCATCACCCACCAGGCGACCGGCCAGGCGATCAGGTTCGCGATCAGCACGGGCCGGCTGAACTGCCACACCAGGAGGCGCAGGATGTCGCGCGTCCGGGCGCCCAGCACCTTACGGATGCCGATCTCCTTGGTGCGTCGCTCCGCGGTGAACGACGCCAGACCGAACAACCCGAGGCACCCGATCACCACCGCCAGGATCGCGAACATACCGAACAATTGGGCGCGTGCCTCGTCCGCATTGTAAAGGTCGCGGACCACGTCATCGACGAACCTGGCGCCGAACGGGATGTCGGGAACCTGGCGCTTCCACACGGCCTCGATCTGGTCGTAGATCGCCTTGGGCGCCGCGCCCTGGAAGCGCACCGCCATGCTGTAGAAGCTGCTGGTTTGATAGAAATAGAAGATCGGCTGAAGCGGATCGCGCGCCGAGCGATAGCGGACGTCGCTGACGATGCCGATCACCGTCGCCGGCACCTGGCCATATTCGGCAAGCGTCATGCCGGTCATGATCGTCTTTCCCAGTGCCGTTTGCGGGTCGGTGAAGCCGAGCCGTCGCGCCGCCTCCTCGCTCAGGATGATGTTGACGCCGCGCTGGACCAGCGCGCGCTCCGCCTCGGGGACTGCCGGCTGCGGGGTGGTCGCATCGTCGCGGGGCTGGTTCTCGGAGAAGGTGCGGCCGGCGACCAGCCGCATGCCCATCGTCTTGAAGAAGTCGGGGTCGACGCCGTAGATGCCGAGCGCGACGGGATTGGTGCTGCCCGGCAGGTTGACGGTGGTGACTGAATTATTGCCGGGATTGACCCAGATGGTCGAGCGCGCGACCGAGGTGACGCCGGGAATGCGCCTGATCTCCTCCATCAGCGACCGCGAAACCCGTTCGACCTGGGGCCGGCCGATACTGGCGACCTGCAACAGCCCGTCGCGCTTGTAGCCGGCGTCGCTGGTCCGAGCATAGACGGTCTGGGCATAGACGATCGCGGTGCAGATGATCAGGCCGATCGACACCGCGAACTGGCCGACGACCAGGGCGTTGCGCAGCAGGCCCGATCCTTCCGCATCGGCCGCCGATTTATTGGCCTTGAGCACGCGCGCCGGCTGGAAGCGCGACAGCACCAGGGCGGGATAGACGCCGCCGGCCAGGCCGACGAGCAGGGTCAGCCCGATCACGGGCAGCATCAGCCCGTCGATCGCGAAATAGCGCAGTTCGATATCCGCCTTCAGAAAGGCGTTGAGGCCGGGCAGGGCGATTTCGACCAGGGCCAGGGCGACGAGCATCGCGATGGCGGCGAGCAGGATCGATTCGCCGATGAACTGAACGATGAGCTGCCGCCGCGTCGCGCCGAGCACCTTGCGCAGCGCTACTTCACGAGCCCGCTGCGTCGCCCGGGCCGTGGCGAGATTGGTGAAGTTCACGCATGCCATGCCGAGGATCAGCAGCGCGACGATGGCGAAGGTGATGATCGTCCCGCGATCGTTCCCCGGCCGCATCGACGCCATCTGCGCCGCGCCGAGATGGATGTCGCGGACATTGACCAGCTTCCAGTCCTGGTCGTCGCCGGCATTGCGCTTCCGTGTGCCGTCGTCCTCATCGGGAATGTTGCGCTTCTCCCAGGCGGGGAGCGCCGCGTTGATCGTGTTCACGTCGGCACCGGGCCGGAGCCGGACGAAATAATTGCCGCCCTGGCTGTTCCAGCTGGTGAGCACCGTCGGGATCTTGGCGAAGAAGGCACCCGGATCGAAGCGCGCGACCATGTTCATCGCCAGCGACGTGTTCTTCGGCACGTCGCGATAGACGCCGGTGATCCGGTAATCCGCCGTCATGTCACCGGCGGTCAACGTCACCGTCCGGCCGACGGGATTGCCCGCGCCGAACAATTTCTTCGCCTGGGTCTGGCTGAGCGTCATCGCGTGCGGATCGTCGAGCGCATGCGCCGGATCGCCATAGACGAAGGGCATTTCGAGCACGGAGAAGAGCGGCCCGTCAGTGAAGACGCCGTCCTCGATCGTCGCCGGCTGCCCGTCCTTGATGACGACCGCGTCGGTGTTCTTGACATAGATGGCGTGCTCGACCTGCGGGAAGTCCTTCTTGAGCGCGACGCCGGAGACATAGCTCGTCACCTGCAGCTTCATGTCTTCGCCGCCCTCGGGCGTGGCATGGTAGAAATCCTGCAGCTCGAAGGTGCGGTCGGCATTGGGCAGCCAGCTGTCGTAGCTGAACTCATATTTCACGAAGCCGAGGATCAGCAGACACGCGGCGATGCCCAGCGCCAGGCCGGCGATATTGATGAAGGCATAAGCGCGGTTCTTGGCGAGCGCGCGGACGCCGACGGTCAGGTAATTGCGCCACATGGCTGATCTCCGGTGTCTATGGCCGTTCAGGCCGCGCGGCGGTGCTGTTGCAGGATGCGGCCGTCGAGCATGTTGACGACCCGGCTGGCGTAGTCGGCATGCGCGGGCGAGTGCGTGACCATCACGATGGTCGATCCTTCCGCATTCAGCTGCTGCAGCATGCGCATCACTTCGTCGCCGTGATTGGTGTCGAGGTTGCCGGTCGGCTCGTCGGCCAGGATCAGCTTGGGCTCGGCAACCAGGGCGCGGGCGACGGCGACGCGCTGCTGCTGGCCACCCGAAAGCTGGCTCGGCCGGTGGCGGGCGCGGTGGGCGATGCCGACCCGGTCCATCACCGCATCGGTGCGGCGCTTGCGCTCGGCGGCGGGTACGTCGTGGTAGAGCAGGGCCAGCTCGACATTCTCGCGCACCGACAGCTCGTCGACCAGGTTGAAGCTCTGGAAGATGAAGCCGATATTCGCCTTACGCACCTCGGCAAGACGGCTTTCGCCCAGGCCGGCGACTTCCTGCCCGTTGAACACATAGGAGCCGCTGCTGGGTGAATCGAGCATGCCCATCAGGTTGAGCAGGGTCGATTTCCCGCAGCCCGACGGACCCATCACCGCAACGAACTCGCCGTCGCTGATGTCGAGGTCGATCGCGTCCAGCGCGGTCGTCTCGATCGTGTCGGTGCGGTAGGTCCGCGAAAGCGCACGCATCTCGAGCATTGTTCAGTCCTTTCCTTTGGCCGTCAGGTCGAGACGGTCCTTGTCTGCGAAACCGGTATAGGGGGAGGTGATGACCTGCTCGCCGGGGTCGAGCCCTTCGAGCACCTCGATCGAATCGGGGTTGCGCCGGCCCAGGCGAACCTGGCGCTTCACCGCGCTGCCGCCGTCGGGCGAGACCACGAACACCCAGTTGCCGCCGGTCTCGTTATAGAAGGCGCCGGCTGGGATCAGCCGGGCGGGGGCGGGGTCGCCGAGCGTCAGTTTGGCCTGCATCGTCTGGCCGCGCTGGATATTGGCCGGCTCGGTGCCGAGGAATTGCAGGTCGACCTGGAACTGGCCGTTCTGCACCTGCGGATAGATCTTGGTGACCCGGGCGGCGAAGGTCTTGCCGTTCCAGTCGACGCTCGCCTTCTGGCCGAGCTGGACCCGGCCGAGATAGAATTCGTCGACGCCGGCCATCAGCTTGTTGCGGCCCGGGCTGTCGATCTGGCCGATGCGCTCGCCGCGCTGGAGCGACTGGCCGACCTGGATCGAGAAGCCCGAAAGCTGGCCGGCGACGGGTGCGCGCAGGTTGAGCGCGTCGAGATTGGCGCGGGCGAGCTGCAGGCTCGATTGCATCGAGGCGGCGGACGCGCGCTGCTGGGCGAGCTGGCTGCCCTGCAGCCTTTCGTCGGTCGCCTGGCTGCGGCGGGTCACGTCCATGCGCTTCTGCGCGGACATATATTCGTCGCGCGTATCGTTGAACTGCTTGCCCGAGACGAAGCCGCGCGCGGCGAGCGGCTGCTCGCGTTCATACTGCCGGCGCGCCTTGGTCGCGGCGAGATCGGCATCGATCAGCGACCGCTCATTGGCGAGCCGGGTCTGGGCGAGCGCAAGCTCCTGGCTGCGCATATTGTTGATCTGCTGCTCGACCTCGGTCTGGCGGGCGAGCGTGGAGAGCTGAAGCTCGGCATTGGACAGTTCGACGATCAGCTCGCCCTTGGCCAAGCTGGCGCCGTCCTCGGCGATCACCTTCTCGACCCGGCCGCCCTCGATCGCATCGAGATAGACGGTGAGGAGCGGGGTGACGCGGGCGCGCAAGGGAATGAAGTCCTCGAACTGGCCGGTGCGGACCGGCGAGATGGTCAGCCGGTCGGTGGCGACGGTCTGCGATCCGCCGCGCGGTGCGAGAAACCAGAAGGCGAGCACGGCCACCAGCAGCACGGCGGCTCCGAGCGCGAGCTTGGTCCGGTTCGACCATTTGCGGGTCTCGACGGTACGATCCATCCCGCTGCCCGTGACCGGACGGTCTCCGCCCGGCTGGTCACCCTTCATGCGTACGACACTCATCTGCACTCCCCTGCTCGGGCCATGCTCAGCAAGCGGCGTGCCAGCCTTGGTATCTGGGAAAGTCACGGGTCAGGCCTTGTTCGAGTGTCCGGCTCCGGACAGTGACGTCCGGAACCGGACGCGAATCCCGGTCACGCGATCTGGCCGCTGACGAGCGAGGCGACGGTCACGACAGGCGCGGACGACGCGATGGTCAGGCAGGTGGTGATGGCGATCGCGGCGATGGCGCTGAGGATTTGCGGGGTGACGGTGAGTTTCATCGGTCTTCTCCTTGAGTGATGCCGGTTGGCAATGATCCGTTCAGCATGGGGCGTGCCAGATGCGGAAATCGGCGGATTTGCGGGCATTCGTCACCAGGGGGCCAATCCTGGCACGGAAATTGACTGTCCGATTTCGCACGCGGATTGTACGGGAGCGGTCAATGGGGAAAGCGGCGGAATTCGATCTCTGCGTCGTGGTGGACGACGACGAGGATATATTGACCGCCGCGCGGCTGTTGCTGCGCGGCCTGTTCAGCGAGGTGGTGACCGCGCGCGCGCCCGACGAGGCGATCACGGCGATCGCCGGCCGCTCGGCCGACGTCGTCCTGCTCGACGCCAATTTCGCACGCGGCGCGACCGATGCGGCGGAGGGGCTGGCCTGGCTCGACCGGTTGCTCGCGATCGACCCGGAGCTGGTGGTGGTGATGATCACCGCGCATGCCGGGGTGAATGTCGCGGTCGAGGCGATGAAGCGCGGCGCGACCGATTTCGTGTCCAAGCCCTGGTCTAACGAGCGGCTGCTCGCCACCGTGCGGACCGCCGCGTCACTCCGCCGCTCGCGTCGCGCGGTCGCGGTGGAGAAGGCGCGGGTGGTCGCGATCACCGATACCAAGCCCGGCACGAGCACTCCGCTGATCGGCAAGTCCCCCGCCATGGCGCGGGTCCATTCGCTGATCGCTCGCGCCGCCCCGACCGAAGCGAACGTGCTGGTGCTGGGCGAGAACGGCACCGGCAAGGAGATCGTCGCGCGCGAGTTGCACGCCAGGTCGCTTCGTGCGCGCGCGCCGATGCTGACGGTCGATCTCGGCGCGATCGCGACCGAACTGATCGATTCCGAGCTGTTCGGTCACGTGAAGGGCGCCTTCACGGACGCCCGCGCCGATCGCATCGGCCGGATTCAGGCGGCTGACGGCGGCACCCTGTTCCTCGACGAGATCGGCAATCTGCCGCTTCACCTTCAGCCCAAGCTGCTGACCGTGCTCGAACAGCGCCAGGTCACGCCGGTCGGCGCCAACCGCCCGATCCCGGTCGATATCCGCGTGATCGCCGCGACCAACATGACGCCGCAGATGCTGCGCGACGATCGGCATTTCCGGCAGGATCTGCTGTTCCGGCTCAACACCGTCGAGATCGAGCTGCCCCCCTTGCGCGACCGGCGCGAGGATGTAGCGGCCCTGGTGA
The DNA here is from genome assembly GCF_058809095.1 of Sphingomonas sp. GW821-FHT10F11. Taxonomy (NCBI): domain Bacteria; kingdom Pseudomonadati; phylum Pseudomonadota; class Alphaproteobacteria; order Sphingomonadales; family Sphingomonadaceae; genus Sphingomonas; species Sphingomonas sp. GW821-FHT10F11. The sequence goes on along the minus strand of NZ_JBXASH010000008.1, from coordinate 223,319 downwards.
CCCATTTCCTCGATCACTATGCCCGCCGCTACAACCGGCCCGCGCCCGAGTTGACTGCCGGTGCGCGGGCGGCGCTTAGCGCACATGACTGGCCGGGCAATGTCCGGGCGCTGCGTCATGCGATCGAGCGTGCGGTGATCCTGGCGGGCGACGCGCCGCTCGAGGCGGAGGATTTCCCGCTTGGTGCGCCCTCGGCGCCGCGCGTCGCGCCCGAGGCAGTGGTCGCGCCGGCCGCGTCCGAGCTCAACCTGGAAAAGGTCGAACGGCGGCTGGTCGAAGAGGCGCTGAAGAAGAACGGCTACAACATCTCGATGGCGGCGACCGAACTCGGCCTGTCGCGCGCGGCGCTGTATCGGCGGATGGAGAAGCATGGGCTTTGACCGCCGCTTCACGCTGATCCTGGGCCTGTGGATCGGCGCGCTGCTCGTCGCGCTGGCCGGGTTCATCTGGTCGTTCGAGGTCGAGGGGCTGGGCGCCGCGCGGATCGTTGCCGGGCTGATCGTGCTCTCCGCGGCCGGCGGGTTGTGGAACCATGTCGACCGCACCAACCGCACCGTCGCGCGCTTCGTCGAGGCGCTGAACAGCAAGGATTTCGCCACCCGGTTCGACGGGCGCGGGGGTGCCGGCTTCAGCGAGCTGGGTGGGGCGATGGACGCGGCGATGCGCGGTCTGCAGGAGGAACGCGACCGCTCGGCGCGCGAGATGCGCTATCTCGAGGCGCTGGTCGACGACATGCCGGTGGCGCTGCTGACGATCGATGAAGCGCACGGCGTGACCACCGCCAACAAGGCGGCGCGGCGCCTGTTCAGCCGGCACCAGGGCGTCCGGCCGGAAGACTATGCCGTCTATGGCGCGACCTTCGCCTCACGGCTCGAGGTCGATGGCGAGACGCGGCAGGAGTTGCTGATCCTGCGCATGCCCGGCGGGCCGCAGCGCGCGATCGTGCGCTCGGCCTCGCTCGAACGGCTCGGCCTGCGCATCCGTGCGGTGACGGTCGAGCCGGTCCAGGGCACGCTCGACACGGTCGAGATGGCGGCGCAGACCGATCTCGTCCGCGTGCTGACTCACGAGATCTTGAACTCGCTCACGCCGGTGACCTCGCTCGCCGGGACCGCCGAGATGCTGCTCGATGCCGAGCCGCCCGACGTGCCGGACGCGCGCATCGCGGTGACGACCCTGTCGCGCCGCGCCGAAGGGTTGCGGCGCTTCATCGACAGCTATCGCGCCGTCTCGCACGCGCCGACCTTGCGCCGCCGCCCGTTCGAGGCCGGGCCCTTCGTTGCCGAACTGGCCAAGTTGTTCGCGGCGGAATGGGTCGATGTGCCGCTGACGCTTGAGGTGCAGCCGGACGTCACGCTCGATGCCGATCCCGACCTGCTGGCCCAGGTGCTGATCAACCTGTTGCGCAACGCGGCCGAGGCGGCGCATCGCGGCAGCGCCGAGCATTGGGTGCTGCTGTCGCTGTCCAATGTCGCCGGCCGTGTCTGGATCGAGGTGGAGGACAGCGGCACCGGGGTGCCGGAGAACCTGCGCCGCGACATCTTCCTGCCCTTCTTCACCACCCGGGCCGAGGGCACCGGTGTGGGGCTGAACCTCGCGCGGCAGGTTGTGGTCGCGCATGGCGGCTCGATCGATATCGGCGATGGCCGCACTGGCGGCGCGCTGTTCCGCATCATCCTCTAGGCCGGCGCCCGACCCGTGGGGATCGGATGCCGGCGGCGACGGGTGCTTGTTACTTCTTCGTGAGGTTCGGCGCGGTGAAGCTGCCGTCGACCGTGTTGCCGTCGAGGTAATTGTCGCCATAGCTTTTCATCGCCGTGTTGAACATGGCGATGCCGGTGGCGTTGTCGGTGATCGACGTATTGGCCACCCGAACGGTGGATCCCGGGCCGCTGGCAATGATGCCATAGTAGCTATTGTGCGTCACGACCGAGTCCCGCAGGAAAAGCTGCGCGGTGCCGGTGTTGATCGGGCTCGTGACCAGGATGCCCGTGCTGTCGTTCGAGAAGATGGTGTTGCTGACCGTGGCGTTGATCGACGAGCCGACAATCCCGGTCGTGTCCAGTTTCAGGCCGAAATTGATGTTGTTGGAGACGAGGCTGTTGGTGATCGTCACCTTTGCCGAGAAGCCGGCTGCCGGGTTGACCAGGATGCCGCCCGTGTTCGCGCTGCTCGCAACGCCGGACTCGGAGATCGTCACATTGTCGAGGAACAACTGGCTGCTGGCGTTGCTCGGCGAGAAACTGATGCCATAGCCGTTGCGGAAACCGCGGATCTTGGTGTTGCGGACATGAACGGCAGCCGCGTTCAGGATATAGATGCCGTTGACGCCGGCCGATCCGGTCTGGCCGAGGCCTTCGAAATCGAAGCCGCTGATATGCACGACAGCGGTGCTGCTGTTGACGATGAAGGCGTTGGTGGCAGCCACCAGGACCCCGGTCTCGACATCGTCGCAGATCAGCGAGATCGACTTGGTGATCGTCAGCGAGCCGAAGCCGCCTGGATCGAGGCAATTGATCTCGCCGCCCGCGGCGGTCTTCGCGATCGCGCCCTGGAAGGTCTTGCATGGTGCGGTGCGGCTGCATGGGTTGACGTCGTCGCCGACGCCGGAAATCCAAGTGCGCGTCGCCTGGGCTGATGCCGGCGCGGTGTAGAAAAGCAAAGTTGTGCAAAGCGCTACAAGCAGTAGCGCGAGGCGATTCCGGATCGAGTTCATGTTGTCCTCCCCCTGTCAGGCCGTAGATCGGCCGAACACCGGTCTCCACTAACCAATCCCAGGTGTGGCGACGACTCGAATCTTCTCTCCCGGGCATGCGACTTACTGTCGCTATGGCCGGGGGTTGTCGCTCGGACGGTGGCGGGCCTGGCTTGCTTGCCGGGGGGCGTCGCGGCGTGCGTCAGGCGGTGGCGCGCTTCGCCTTCCTGGCGGGGGCCGGCTTGGCGGCCGGTGTGGCGGTGGCCGACGCCGCGGCGACCTTGGCGGCAAGGGCGCGGTTGCGCCGCTTGTTGGCGGTGCGGAGCTGACCCATCGAAAATCCTGTCATGCCGGAGGCGCCGCGGTGCCGGTATTGGCAGCGGCGAATAATGTCCCCGGCATGGTCACGATCAGCGCGCCAGGACAAGCGTTATTGCGGGAAGCGTTGCCGCAAATCGCGAGCCAGCGCCGATTTCCGGAGGGCCCGGCGGAAATCCTTCGCATGGCTGACGAGATGCGCCTTGTCGAAACAGGCGACAGCGCCTCGTGCGACCGCTTCATGCGCGGTGTCGCTGCCGTCCCGCGTATGGGAGGACACGACCAGCACCGGGGCATGCGGGCTCGCGGCCAGTTCGTCGAGAAAGCTCATCCCGTCGATCCCCGGCATGGCGAGATCGAGCGTGATCACGCTGGGGTGATGCAGCCTGATCAGCGCGCGCGCCGTATCGACATCGCTGGCCGACCCGACCACCCGCCAATCCTTGTCGCCGGACAGCATCTCCTCGATGATCGCCCGCACGGTAAGCGAATCGTCGATGATCAGCACGCCGCCGGGAGCAAAGCCAGTCATTGGTTGGATATCCCGGTGTCGCGCATGGTCGCATCGACCAGCGCCCAATAGCCGCTTTCGTCACCAGGATCGTGTCGGCCTGGAAGGTCGGCCGCGCCGTTGCGCTTCCTGCCAAACCGATAATGCAGCCATAAAAGATGCAGGCGCGCCATAGTCCACTCCCGCGGGAAGGATCACGGTCATTCCCTTGCGGCATGAATAGTCCCGAGCGTCGGACAGGCGAAGTGGGGGGATATACATGCGGGAATATACATAAGACCCGCGCAACGCGCCGGTAACGGGCGTCCGTCATTTATCTGCATCGTATCGCGAAGCCGCCCGGATCAGGCCCGGATTGGGTACGTGTTTTTCCCGAGAGGATGGAACGTGCGCGAGCGATTAGGTTTATTCCGGGGAATTACACCCATCGAGATCGGCGATATCGTGGCGACAAAGGAATTGATTGTCCTGATCGTGCGAGACGGTGGGCTGCGGAGCGCGCTGATCGCGCGCCTGTCGCTCCAGGGTGAGAGCCTGGTCACGCTCGATGCCGATCCGGAAGACCCCTATGTCCATCGCGTCGCCCCCGCGCCCCGCATCCTGGTAGTCGACAAGGCGGTGCTGGGCGAACGGCTCCAGGCGGTGGTCGCCAGCAATCGCTGGCGCGGCGTCATCGCGCTCGCCGAGGATGTCGAGGAGGCCGATGCCGGAGATCCGCTGTGCATCGTCCGGCGCGGTCAGGCGCTGGCCGGCGTGAGCGAGGCGCTGGCGCGGTGGCGCGTCCCGCGCGGCGGATGAGGGTCAGGGCTGGGGGATCATTCCCGCGGCAAAGGCAATGCGCAACGCTTCAGGCAGGCTCCTGACGCCCAGCTTGGTCATCAGGTTGGCGCGATAAATCTCGACGGTGCGGGGGCTGATATCGAGATCATAGGCGATCACCTTGTTGGCGCGGCCCTCGATCAGGCCCATCAACACATCGCGCTCGCGCGGCGACAGCGCGTCGATCTTCGCCCTGGCCGTTTCGGCATGAGCAGTGGCGGCGCTGTCCTGGGCGAGGCGCGAAAAAGCCGCATCGACGGTGCGAAGCAGGGTTTCGGCCTCATAGGGCTTTTCGATGAAGTCCAGCGCCCCCGCCTTCATCGCCTGCACCGCCAATCCGACATTGCCCTCCCCGGTCAGGATCACCGAGGCGAATTTCCTCGGCTCGGTCTCCTGCAGGGCGTTGAGCACCTCGATCCCGTTCGATCCGGGCATGTGGAAATCGAGCAGCAGCACGCCGGGGTCAAGATCACCCGCGCCGGTCAGGAACAGGTCGCCGTTGCGGAAGCTGCGAACCAACAGGTCCGATTGCAGCGACAAGAGGCTGTGCAGGGATGCGCGGACGGCATCGTCATCATCGACAAGATAGATGCTACGAGTCATGGCTCGATCTCCTCCGGCGCCTGCGGTGTGAAACGGTCCATTGCCTTCACGCAGGGCGAGCCTCGTGCAACCGCGCTCGCCAGGAAATTCCCGATGAACCAGGCGGCAATGACGAAGTCATGCGAATCGCCCGGCCGGAGAGGCTGGGCTGCGCCGAATGCGCTGCAGGGCGTTTGCTTCAACCTGACTACACCTCTCTCCCGCGCGAACGTGTCAACGAACATCAATAACAGACCTGAAACAAAACGCCACAGATCGTGGTTTCGACACACGGATCGAAAAATATAACCGGAATGAAGGTTTGTTGCGGTGCATTATAGTTAGCGCTGCATTTACGATTCCTTCGCCGAGTCACCGTTAGCGCTAGTCAGAAAAATAATGTCAGGCGTGTGAAATGCGAAGTATTACTTTACGCTTCTGCGTAGGGCGAGAAAGGTAATCCCGAATGCGCCAGTATAGTGCCACCGTGGTGATGCGCAGGAAGTCGGTAATAAGCGATGAGCCGACGTCGTTTCTCGACGCGCTATCTATCCGGCGGCCTCTGTTCGATTGATTTGCATCAATGTCTTGCCACGCGATCCTAAATCCCGCGGGCACGATCCGCCATTTCGTCTCCGGCGATTCAGCGGACCGGATCATGTCGTGGCCGCAGCGACGGCACCTGCTGAACTCGAAGCCCTGGTTGCGGAGCGCCTGCGGCGCGGCGGCGTGGGTCGACAGACGGCAAAGCAGGGACATGACATTTCTCGATATGGACTTTGAGGTGGAGCGACGCGAGTTTCATCAACTCGGATGGGCCGCGGGAAAGGACGTATTCGAGATCCCAGATCTCGAAGCGCTGGCCGGTGGCGACGAGCAGCACCGAATCGCCGATCTGGCCGCGCTCGCGCATTAGCGGTCCGAGCGTCATCATGCCGTCCGGCGCCAGCACGATCTCCTCGACGAAACCGAAGGTCCGCCGCAGGCGGGTGTAATGCGCATCCTGGTTGGAACCGATGAACGCCGCGCGGCGCGTATCGAAATCCCATTGCTGCTGAGCGGCGAAGGCGCGGTCATAAACGACCAGGCACCGCGATTCCTCGTGCAGACCGACGAACATCTGGCCGCCCAGCGATCGCTGCCGGGCTGTCTCATGGAAGCCGCGCGGCAGGAGGATCTCGCCCCCGCTGGTCATTTCGCAAACCGCGCTGCCGATGAAGAGTTCGTCCATGTTGCCCGCCTCCCACTGTCGATGAGCAATATGGTTAACGACTCATCTCCGAGTCGGCGTAGCGCGTAAAACTACGATATCGTGGAATCGCGTACCGGTGATTCTGCGGTATCGGTTCGATTCGTTGCCGGCGGACGCAATTGACAGTCATTCGCAGGTCCGGTTCGGTTCGACCCAATAATCTATGGGATAATTACTGAGCCCGGTTAGTGTTGGTAGTTAATACTTACCGTGATTCTACGACATGTTTAACCATAACTTCTGTGACTAGCCATCCTGCCACCGGCGCCGACGAGTCGCGCCGGACCAGGAGGACAGTGAGATGACCCAGCAGGAACTGAATCTGGACGACACGCTGGGGGTGACGCTCTTCGGTGTCGGGGGTGCCGGCGGCAACGCCGTGGCGCGCCTGTTCCGTGAGCCTGCCCATGGCATGAAGATCTTCTGCGCGAACACCGATGTGCAGGCGCTCCGCGCCGCGCCGAGCGCAGGCCAGATCCAGCTCGGCCGCAGTCTTACCGGCGGGCTCGGCGCCGGCGCCCGGTCCGAGGTTGGCCGTGCCGCAGCGCAGGAAGCGTTGCCTGAGATCATTGCGGCGCTGGAAGGCACCTCGCTCTGCTTCGTCGCGGCCGGCTTCGGCGGCGGTACCGGCACCGGCGCCGCCCCGGTGATCGCCCGCGCCGCCCGCGAGCGCGGCATCCTGACGATCGGCATCGCGACCAAGCCCTTCGCCTTTGAAGGTCAGCGCCGGGCTCGTTCGGCGGCGGCCGGCGTCGCCGAATTCGAGAAGAGCGTCGATGCCCTGGTCGTGGTCTGCAACGAGCATCTGCTGCGCGTCGCCGGGCCGGACACCAGTTTCCGCAGCGCGTTGCAGCTCTCCGACTCGATCGTGTGCGACAGCGCGACCGATTTTGCGGGGCTGGTCGCAGGCCCGGCGCTGAAGCGGCTGACTCTCGCCGATATCCGCTCGACCCTTACATCGGGCGGCAGGGCCGTGATCGGCTATGGAGAGCGTTGCAGCGGCAGGCAGCGGGCTCTGCACGCTGCCGAATCGGCGCTGCGTAACCCCTTGCTCGAGGATGCGCCGCGCGGTGCGCAACGCCTGCTCGTCACCATCGCCGGCGGGGCGGATATCGGCCTGTTCGAGATCGAGGAAGCCGTCGATTACCTGCGCGAGAATGTCCATCCCGGGGTCGAGCTGGTCTGGGGTTCGGTAATCGACCCTGCGCTCGAGGGCCGTATGCGCATCGGCATCACCGCGGCAGGCCTGCCGCCGCGCGACTCCTGCCAGGAAGCACCGCGGCCGGTCGCGGCAGCGCCGGTCGAGCCGGTTGCGGCATCGGCACCCCCCGCAATCGAGCCCCCAAAGCCCGAGCTTGTCGCGCGGATCGAGCTCCCGGTCCGGGAAGAAAAGATCGCGGTGCCGGCCCTCGTCGCCGCATTGGCGCCCGAGCCTGCCGAGCCGATCATCATGGAGTGTCCGCGCGACCGCGACGTGCTGATCCTCAACAGCACCTACAGTCTCGATCTCGACATCGTCGCTGAAAAGCCGCTCGCCAAGGGGCCGATCCGCTCGCGCGGCAATTCGAGCCTGGTCGACCGAATCTATTTCGCGACGCGCGAGCTGAAGCGCAGCTGGCACCGCCAGCCTCGCGTCCCGTTATTGCCGGCGCCACCCGCCCGCGTGATCCGCGTCACCCGGGGCTTGCCGCAACAACTCGCCGGTTAGGCTCCTTTTACATTTCACCTCCCCGGCGAAAGGCCCTAGATTGGCTGCCAAGGGAGTAGCACCATGGGTATATTGGATTTCCTGTCGAAGCAGTTCGTCGATGTGATCGACTGGGTGGACGAGCCCGGTGTGCTCGCCATCCGCTATCCGATGCAGGATCGCGAGATCCAGACCGGCGCGCAGCTCACCGTGCGCGAAGGACAGAAGGCGTTCTTCTACAATGAAGGCCAGATCGCCGATGTCTTCCTGCCGGGGCTCCACACGCTCGAAACCGGGAACATGCCGCTCCTCACCGCGCTGAGGAACTGGGACAAGGGCTTCGCCTCGCCCTTCAAGTCCGACATCTTCTTCTTCACCTCGCGCGAGCAGGCCGGGCTGAAATGGGGCACGGCACAGCCGATCACCGTGCGCGACAGGGAATTCGGGCCGCTGCGCATCCGCGCCTTCGGCAGCTATTCCTTCCGGGTCGAGAATGTGGCCGTCTTCGCCGCCAAGCTGCTCGGCACGCTCGAGATGCTGACCGTCGCCGATGTCGAGCCGCAGCTGCGCGGCGCGATCACCACCGCTTTGGCCACCGCGCTCGGCGGCGGCGCGATCGCGTTCGTCGATCTCGCCGCCGATCAGAGCGCGATGTCGCAGCGCCTGCTCGCCGCGGTCGAGCCCGCCTTCGAGGCCTGGGGCCTGAAATGCTGCAGCTTCTTCGTCGAAAGCCTGTCGCTGCCCGAGGCCGTGCAGGAACATCTCGACAAGGCGAGCTCGATGCGGGTGGTCGGCGATGTCGATCGCTATGTCCGTTTCCAGACCGCCGAGGCGATCGATACCGCCGCGGCGCAGTCGGGTGGCGTCGCCGGGATCGGTGCGGGTGCCGCGGCCGGCATGGCGATCGGCCAGAGCATGGCGGGCGGCTTCGGCCAGGCCGGCGCGGCCCAGCCCGGCGAGGACCCCTATCAGCAGATCGAGAAGCTCCACCGCCTGATGACCGCCGGTGCGATCACCCAGACGGAGTTCGACGCGAAAAAGGCGGCATTGCTGGCCAAGATCGGCTGATCTTCGTGCTCGACGCGAATTGCCCCAATTGCGGCGCGGCCGTGCATTTTCGCTCGGCCGATCTGCCGGTGAAGGTCTGCGACTATTGCCGCAGCTCGCTGGTCCGCAATGGTGATGTGCTTCAGGCGATGGGCAAGATCGCCGAGGTGCCGGAAGATGTCAGCCCGTTGCAGCTTGGCGTGCGCGGCACGGACGGCAGGCTGGGGTTTGAGCTGATCGGCCGGGTCCGCTGGCGCTGGACCGATGGCGGCTGGAACGAATGGCTCGCCTTGTTCGACGATGGTTCGACCGCCTGGATCGGCGAGGCGATGGGTCGCTACATGCTGCTCCGTCAACTCGCCCATGCCGGCTTTCGTACCGCGGTGGTGCGCAGCCTGCGTGACGACCAGGATGTGCCGCTCGGCACCGAGGCGACGATCGACGGCATCAACTATGTCGTTACCGACGTGAAGGAGGCCAGCTGCGCCGGCGGCGACGGCGAATTGCCGTTCAGCACGCCGGCCGGGCTCACCGCGAAGAGCATCGACCTGATGGCGCCCGACGGCCACTGCGCCAGCATCCAGAAGGAGCGTGGCGAGGTGCTGGTCTATGCCGGGCGTTACGTCACGCTGCGCGACCTCAAGGCGACCGGCCTGCGCGCCTTTGACGGCTGGCCGATGCCGCGGTTCGCCGCGTGAACGACGCGCCGTCGACCGTCCGGGCGCTTAGCTGCACCCATTGCGGGGGCACGATATCGCTGCGCGCGGCGGGCTACACCGTCAGCCTGATCTGCGAGCATTGCGGCACCACGCTCGACGCGACCGATCCCGATCTGCGCATCATTGCCCAGGCAAGTGCGGCGATGCGCGTTCCGCTCATCCCGCTCGGCACGCGTGCCGAGATTCGCGGCACGACCTGGGAAGTGGTCGGCTATCTCGAGAAATCGGACGGCGGGGGCGGCTGGTCCGAATATCTGCTGTTCAACCCCTATCAGGGCTATGCCTTCCTGCTCGACGACGGGCGGCGTTTCAGCATCGGTTTCCTGCTCGATCGGCTGCCTGGGTACGACTGGGGCGAGCTTCAACTCGACGGCGAGGGCTATAAGAGGTTCGGCACGCGCTACGCGACCTGGGTGAAGTTCGTCGTCGGCGAATTCTACTGGCGCGTCGCCGAGGGCGAGAAGGTCCGGGTCAGCGACTATGTCCGCCCGGGCCGGATGATCTCCTGCGAGGAGAATGATAGCGAGCGGACCTGGACCCGGCTGTTCATGCTCGACTGGGGAGAGGCGGAAAAGGCCTTCGGAATCGAGCGCCGCCGGCGCGACTACAGCACCCCGTCGCCGCACGAGCCCTCGCCCTATCGCGACAAGATGGTCGAGGCGCTGATCCTCGGCGCGATCGCGGCCGCCACCCTGTTGCTGATCGCGCTGATGGGCGGTGGATCGACCCGCGCAGCAAGCGCCGAGATGCAGGTCGCGATCGGCGGCGCGCCCGTCACGCAAGTCGTCCATGGGATCGAGCTTCCCGGCCGCAGCACCGCCGTCCGCATCGGCGCGCAGGCTGGCCAGCTCGACAATAGCTGGATCGAGATCGACTATTCGCTGGTCAACCGTCGGACTCAGCAGAGCTTCGACGCGTCGACCGTGGCCGAACGCTATAGCGGCAATGACAGCGACGGTGCCTGGACCGAGGGTGACACCTCGCCCGACATCAAGCTGTCGAGCATTCCGCCCGGCTCTTATGATCTGGTCGTGGAGATGACCGGACATCGCTGGTCGCCCAGCGCATCCATCTACGCATCCTATAATGGCCCCGACGTGATCCCCGTCGGGATCGAGGTCGCGCGGGGCGGCATGTTCGGCGGCAATGTCCTGCTCGGGCTGATCCTGCTGCTCATCTGGCCGGCGATGGCGGCCTTCCTGCATTATAGATTCGAGACGCGGCGGCTGATGCCCATCGCCGAGGATGACGAATAATGAGCAAATCCTCGATCCTGTACGGCGTGTTCTGCCTGCTGGTCGTCGGCGGGTTCACCTATGCGACGATGAACGGTTTTTCTCCCTTCGCCCAGGGTGGCACGCGCGGGTTCGTGCGCACCGCCTATGGCCCCACCCATAAATAGCGAGAAGGGTTTCCCATGCTCACCACCGCAGTCCTCCTGGCCACCCTCGTCTACGCAGGCATGGGCCTGGTCATCTTCGTCGCCGGCTTCTGGCTGTGGGACCGGGTGACCCCGGTCGATCTGTGGGGCGAGGTGTGCAAGAACAACATCGCGATCGCGATCCTGGCGGGTTCGGTCGCGATCGCGCTGGCGATCATCATCGCGGCGGCGATTCATGGATGACGGCCCGGCCGGGGATCCTGCCCGGCCATCGCGCCTCGGTGCGGCGCTCCTGCTTTCCGCCTTCGTCGTCGCCACCTGCGGGCTGATCTACGAGCTGCTCGCCGGCACCTTGGCGAGCTATCTGCTCGGCGACAGCGTCACGCAATTCTCGATCGTCATCGGCACCTATTTGTTCGCCATGGGCATCGGTTCCTGGTGCTCACGCTATGTGAAGCGCGACGAACTCGCCGTGTTCGTCCGCGTCGAGATATTGATCGCGGCGATCGGCGGCGCCTCGGCCGCGATACTGTTCCTGCTGTTCGATCGGGTCGCCGATTTCCGCATCCCGCTCTACGGCCTGGTGCTGGTGATCGGGGCGCTGGTCGGGCTCGAAATCCCGCTGCTGATGCGGATCCTGAAGGACCGGCTCGAATTCGGCGACTTGGTGTCGAAGGTGCTGACCTTCGATTATGTCGGCGCGCTCGCCGCCTCGTTGCTGTTCCCGCTGCTGCTCGTCCCGCAGCTCGGGTTGATGCGCACGGGCTTCCTGTTCGGCCTCGCCAATGTCGCCGTCGCCATCGCGCTGATCCTCATGCTGCCGGGCAAGCGGCGCCTGCGCACGGAACTGGTCGTCGGCATTCTGGTGGCGGTCGGGCTCGCTACAGGGTTCATCGTTTCCGAAAAGCTGCAGCGCGCGGCCGAGGTCGGGGTGTACGGCGATCCGATCCTCTACGCGGCGTCGACGCCCTATCAGCGCGTCGTCATCACCAAGCGCGCGGGCGACCTGCGGCTTTATCTCAACGGCAATCTGCAATTCTCGTCGCGCGACGAATATCGCTATCACGAGGCGCTGGTGCATCCGGTGATGAGCCGGGCGCACAACCCGCGCGACATACTGGTGCTCGGCGGCGGCGATGGGCTCGCAGTGCGCGAGATCCTGAAATATCCAGGCGTCGCCTCGGTCACGCTGGTCGATCTGGATCCGGAAATGACCAGCCTGTTCCGCAACAGCGCGATGCTGTCGGCGCTCAACCATGATGCGTTCCACTCGCCCAAGGTGCATGTGATCAATGCCGATGGGTTCCGCTGGCTGCGCGAGAACCAACGGCGTTTCGATGCGGTGTTCGTCGATTTTCCCGATCCGACCAATTTCGCGATCGGCAAACTCTACACCGTCAGCTTTTATCGCGAGCTGGCCAGGGCACTCGCCCCGGGCGCAGTGGTCAGCGTGCAGAGCACCTCGCCGCTGGTCGCGCCGCGCGCCTATTGGACGGTGGCAACCACGCTCGAAGCAGCGGGCCTGATCACCCGCGGCTATCACGTCTATGTGCCGAGCTTCGGCGAATGGGGCTTCGTGCTGGCGTCGAACGAGCCGATCGGCCGGCCCGGACCACTGCCCTCGGGGCTTCGTTTCCTCACGCCGCAGACTGACGCGCTCGCCTTCACCTTCCCGCCTGACATGGCGCGCCGCTCGGTCCCGGTGAACCGGCTCGACAACCAGGCGCTGGTTCGCGAGTTCGAGGCCGAGTGGGCCGTGTACGAGGGCTGACGGCATGGCCGTGTCCCGCCGCACCGTGATCGCCGGCTCGGTCACCGCCGCAGCGGCGATCGGCGCGGGCGCTATCGCCTGGCAGGGACGGGCGAAACCCATGCCCGGCACGTTGAGCGGCGCCGACTTCGTCCGCGGCCACCGCCTGCGTGACGGCGCAACCTTCCCGGCACCCAAGCGCGGGGTGCATACCGGCATCGCCATCCTCGGCGGCGGCGTCGCCGGCCTGTCGGCGGCCTGGGCGCTGGCCGAGGCCGGCATGACCGATTTCCGCCTGCTCGAGCTGGAGGATCGCACCGGCGGCAATGCCCGCTCGGGGCGCAACGCCGTCTCGGCCTATCCGCTCGGCGCGCATTATCTACCCATCCCCAATGCCGAGGCGAGGGGCGTGGTGCAGCTGCTCGAAAAGCTCGGCATCGTCACCGGCCATCAGGACGGCAAGCCGGTGTTCGATCCCTATCAGATCGTGTCCGATCCCGACGAAAGGCTGCTCAATCTCGGCAAATGGCAGGAAGGGCTGATCCCGACGGTCGGCCTTACAGCGGCCGACCGCCACGATCTCGACGCCTTTTTCGCCGCAATGGCCGCCTATCGCGATCGCCGCGACGGACAGGGCCGCCCGGCCTTCGCACTGCCGATGGCATTCAGCGCGCGCGATCCGGACCTGCTGGCGCTCGACACGCTGAGCTTCGCTGCGTGGCTCGACCAGAAGGGCTGGCGCTCGCCGATCCTGCGCGGCCATGTCCGTTATGCCTGCCGCGACGATTACGGGACCGAGCCCGATCAGGTCTCGGCCTGGGCCGGCGTCCATTATTTCGCCGGGCGTCGCGGCGTCGCGGCCAACACCTCGGGCGATACTGTGCTGACCTGGCCCGAGGGTAATGGGCATCTCGTCGGGCGCATGGCGCAGCGGCTCAAGGCGCAGATCGATTGCGGCCGGATCGTCCACCGCGTGCGGCCGGTGGCGGCCGGGGTGGAGATCGACTGTTTCGACGTCGCGGCGGGCGAGTCGGTGCGCGTTTTCGCCCGCAGCGCGATCCTCGCCACGCCGCATTTCGTGACGCGCCGGTTGCTGCCGCCGGGCGCAATGGCGGAGGGGCAGTTCGGCTACGCGCCCTGGATCGTCGCCAATGTCACGGTCGACCGACCGCCGGCGGGCAACGGCTTCGAGCTTGCCTGGGACAATGTGTCCTGGACCAGCCGCTCGCTCGGCTATGTCGTCGCGACGCATCAATCGCTCGGCTCCGTGCCCGGGCCGACCGTGCTCAGCTGGTATCTGCCGCTGTCCGACATGCCCCCGGCCGACGCCCGCCGCGAACTGCTCGAGCGCCCGCTCGACTATTGGCAGGCCATGGTCCGCGACGATCTGCTCCAGACCAATCCGGACCTGGAGGGCGCGATCTCGCGCATCGACATCTGGCGCTGGGGCCATGCGATGATCCGCCCCGTCCCCGGCTTCTTCTGGAGCGGCGCGCGCGAGGAAGCGGCCAAACCGCGCCCGCCTCTGTTCTTCGCCCATTCGGACCTGAGCGGCCTCTCGCTGTTCGAGGAGGCGCATTATCGCGGCACGCAGGCGGCTCAGGACGCGATGGCGCATCTTGGCATTCCCTATGAAGACACGCTGATCTAGGAACGCACGTGGACTACAGCGGCACGCACCTCCTCGCCGACCTGTTCGGCTGTACCGGCCTCGACGATATCGGCCGGGTCGAAGCCGCGCTGCGGGGCGCGGTGGCCGCGAGCGGCGCGACTCTGCTCGAGCTTCGGCTGCACGGCTTCGGCGCGGGGCAGGGCGTGACGGGCTTCGCGCTGCTCGCTGAATCGCACATCTCGATCCACACCTGGCCCGAGCGCGACTATGCCGCGGCCGACATCTTCCTGTGCGGCCGCCGGCACGATCTCGACGCGGCACTGGCTGCCCTCGCCACTGGCCTTGGTGCCGGTCGCCATGCGGAACAACGCATCGCGCGCGGCTTCAGCGTCAGCGACATGGCGGCCGGATAGGCTCTATCCGACCGTCACGCGGTGCGTTCCGCCAGCCTCGTGCTGGAACGCCGTCTCGCGGTCCAGGAACAAGGCGATGATGCCCGCCGCGGTCGTCGCATGCAGGCTCGGCTTCACCGTGGTGAACACCCCGCCGCCGGCGATCGCGAAGGGCAGCAGCAGCTGGTCCGCGAGATAGGGACCGGCAAAGGCCGTGGAGTCGAGATAGCCCTGCATCCGCGCCGCCGCGCGCTTCGCGAGATGTTCGGCGGGCACGCCGAGCTTGCCGAAACCGCTGACGATTTCGGTGGCATGTTGATAGACCGCTTCGAGCACCAGGATATTGCCCGGCCCCTGCTCCTCCGGCAGCTCGCGCACCGAAAAGGCGCGCTCGGGCCAGTCGAGCTGTTTCTGCGCCATCCGGATCTCGCGATCCGCGACGTCGAAGGGCAGGCCCGCGAAGGATGCGGTCGCCGAGCAGGACAGCATCGCCCCGCGTTCGACGCACTCGACCGGCACCAGCGGTGCCGGTTCGATCTCGACCTCGATCCGCCCGCCGCCGCGCGGGTAGAAGCCATGCCGCACCAGCTTGGCGGTGACACGCGGCCCCATGCGGTTGACGATCGGCAGGAACACCCGGTCGATGAAGTCGAACGGCGGCGCGAACACGTTATGCGTGCCGCCCTCGAGCACGAGCCGAGACGGCCCGTCCGCAAGCAGCAGCGGCATCAGGACCGTCTGGAGGACAAGGTTGGTGCTGCCCGCCGTGCCGACCGCGAAATGATAGTCGCCCGCGGCAACCTTGCCGGGCCGGAACAGCATCTCGCGCGACCCCACGGCCACGCCCTCGCACTCGCCGCCGCCGATGGTGCACGCGGCCTCGATCGCGGTGACATGCTGGCGCATCAGCCCAGGCTTCTCGCGCCCGCCGCGCACATTGGTGATGCGGAAGGGCCGGCCGGTAACGAGCGACAGCGCGCACGCATTGCGCACGATCTGCCCCCCGCCTTCGCCTTCCGATCCGTCGATGATGATCATGCTTGTTACTCTTCAAAGCTCCCTCTCCCAGCGGGAGAGGGAAGGGACCCAAGCGAAGCTTGGGAAGGGTGAGGGCGATTAGGGTGTGATACCATCATCGTTTCGCACTCAACCTCACCCCGCGCTGCTACGCAGCTTGCCCCTCTCCTGGAAGGAGAGGGGTTGGTGGCGCGCCCAAAGTCACCCCTTCACGCACACCACCTGCTTCAGCGTATGGACGATCTCGACCAGGTCGGCCTGCGCCGCCATCACGGCCTCGATCGGCTTGTACGCCCGCGGGCTCTCGTCGATCACGCCTTCGTCCTTGCGGCAGGCGACGCCTGCCGTGTCGGCGATGTGATCGGCGAGCGACACCTGCTTCTTGGCCTCGGTGCGCGACATCACGCGGCCCGCGCCGTGGCTGCAGCTGTCGAACGACTCCGCATTGCCCAGGCCGCGGATGATGAACGATTTCGCGCCCATCGACCCCGGGATGATCCCCAGCACGCCCTTCGCCGCACGCACCGCCCCCTTGCGGGTGACGAGCACATTCTCGCCGAAATGATTCTCCCGCGTCACATAATTGTGATGGCAGTTGACCGCTTCCAGCTCGGCATCGAACGGCTTGGCGATGACCGTCCGGATCGCGCGGATCACATTGGTCATCATCATGCGCCGGTTGAGCGCCGCATAATCCTGCGCCCAGCCGACCGCCTCGACATAATCGTCGAAATGGTCGGTCCCTTCCGGGAAATACGCCAGATCCTGGTCGGGCAGGTTGATGTGCCACTTGCGCATGTCCTGCTTCGCCAGCTCGATGAAGAAGCTGCCGATCGCATTGCCCACGCCGCGCGACCCCGAATGGAGCATCACCCATACCCGCTGCTCGGTATCGAGGCAGACTTCGATGAAGTGGTTGCCCGTGCCGAGCGTGCCGAGATGCACGAGGTTGTTCGTGTTCCCCAGCCGCGGATATCTCGCGACGATCTGGCCGAAGCGCTCGGCGATGGTCGCCCAGGCCTCGACGATCGCCGGCGGCGGATCGCCCCAGGAGCCGGTGTCCCGCTTGGCTCGGTTCATCGACCGGCCGACCGGCACCGCGCGCTCGATCGCGGCACGCACACCCTCCAGATTGTCCGGAAGGTCGCTCGCCATCAGCGAGGTCCGCGCCGCCATCATGCCGCAGCCGATATCGACGCCGACCGCCGCCGGGATGATCGCGCCCTTGGTCGGGATGACCGAGCCAACGGTCGCGCCGATACCGACATGCACGTCGGGCATTGCCGCGACATGCTTGAACACGAACGGCATCTGCGCCGCCCGCGCGAGTTGCGCGCGCGCCTTGTCGTCGACCGGTACGCCGCGCGTCCACATCTTGATCGGCACGCCGCCCGGGACGTGCTGGTAATCGAAATTCGTCTCGGTCATCGCGACCTCCTGTCTTCTTGTTGCATGCCGCAGCCGTGGCGACGAGGTGGTGGCGAGACCGACGCTCTACCGCTGAGCTACGGGCGTAAGCCCGGCCGGATTCGAACCGGCGACCTTCGCATTAACAATGTAGTCCCGCGCGGCATTCGCCACGGCTGCGTATTCGGTGCCGGCGACGAGGTTCAGCGAGACATTTTCCTCTGAGCTACCCGGTTGCCCGGGGGTGGAGTTGAACCACCGACCTCCTGCTTTCGCGGCAGGCGCTCTGACCTGTAGTCCCACCGGCATTCGCCAGCGTATTCCGGTTCCGGCGACGAGAAGTACGTGAGACGGCCCCTTGTGAGGGCCATCGTGGCAAGATGTAGTCCCACGCGGCATTCGCCGGATTGTTCTGGTGCTGGCGACGAGAGTGATGAGACACGCGGATTCGAACCGCTAGACCTTTCGGCCACAACCAGATGTAGTCCCACCGGCATTCGCCAGCTTGAATATGGTTCACGGCGACGAAGTGTTGGCGGACGGGATTGCTCTATCCAACTGAGCTACAAGCCTTTCGGCAAGGCGGGACTCGAACCCGCGACACATGTAGTCCGACCGGCATTCGCCGTGATGTTCTTGTCGGGCGCTCTCACACCCACCCCGTCACCCCGGACTTGTTCCGGGGTCCACCGTGCCGCACTTGCCTCGGCTGAGGTTCTTGTGATCCGGTGGATGCCGGAACAAATCCGGCATGACGGTTGATAGGTCGCGGTCGTGGCGACGAGGATCGGCGAGACGCGGTCCTTAAGCTACGTTGCAGCGGCGGGATTCGAACCCGCATCTCCCATCCGCCGTTGCCGGCTTCCGGGCGCTTTACTCGTCGGACCTTCATTGGCGCTGTAGTCCCGCCAGCATTCGCCACGACCTGTTCTTACACCTCCGTTTCGTTGACGATGCTCACCCAATCCCGCGCATCGCCGGAAGCGAACCGCGCAATCGTCTCGAACACCGCGTCGGAGAAGCCTCCAACATTCAAAATATCCGCCCGCCCGGAAGCCTGGGTGGACCCATGCGCCTGGATGTCCACGCAGACGAGCTTCGCAGCCCGGTTCTGGCGCTTCAGCGTCGCCCATTCGCGCATCGTCGCGGTCGCGCCGGCCCGGGCGTCAACCCAGGAAGCGTTATCCGAAACGATCACGACGAGATCGACCGCCGCCTTCTCCGCATTGAGCTTCGCCAGCGGCGCCGAGACCGCAGTCCCGCCTCCGCCGATCGCCGCCAGCTTCGCCGTGTTCACGGCAAGGCGGGCAAACGGATCGAGCGTGATCGGCACGACATCGACCTCGAACGGCAGCACGCGCGCCTCCCGGTTGGCCCGGAGCACCGCCGCCGCGACCAGGGCCGCGACATCGTTGCACGAGACCTTCGACGTGGCGCCCTTGCGGTAGCCAGTCGCCGGCGAGGCCATCGACCCCGACACGTCGGGGCAGACCACCACTCGCCCGGAAACCTTCGGCACGTTCGAGACCGAAGCCTCGAGCGCATCCTCGAGCGCCGCCTGCACCTTCAACGGCACGCCCTCTCCGGCCGACTCCAATGCCACCATCAACTGATAGGGCAGGACCCGTGCCTTCGAGATCGCGTCCTTGTCGGACAGCCGGATGGCAACCGCTTCGGCGACCCCCTTCACCGCGAACGCGCCGTTGCGCGCCAGCGTGTTGAGGTTCATCCGCAGCGCCTGCCAGCCCATCGTGCCGGCCAGCTCTCCCCACTGCTCCGCGGTCAGCGGAAGAGCGGTAAGCCACTGGAACGGCACCGGCGGAAGCGTGCCCGAAGGATCCCGTTTCCAGGCCTCGAACACCTCGATCTCCACCGGGAGTGCCGCGACATCATAGGGCTTGCCGATCAGCCACCCGTAAAAGGCGCGCCGGCTCTCGTCCTTCGGGTTCGGGTGAACCATCCGGACGATATCGGCGAGCGACGGATCATTCCCCGTCGCGGCGGCCATCAGGTCGCGCATCGAGGCATGCTCAAGCCACTGCTTGACGAGCCGCTTCGGCCGAGTCCCGAGCGACGTCCGCCCGACCTGCCCCGACCGCATGATCTGAACGAAGGTCCGGAGCATCCGCCCATTGTCGATCACGCGCCCGAAGACACGCACGGCAAGGTCGGGCTCGGCCACCGTCAGATAGGCGGTGAGCAGGGCAGGCATATCCTTCATCGCGCCGGCCTTGCGGGCATAGACCGCGCACCGGGCGACGAACATCGGATCGGCAGCCTTGGCCGCGGCGATTGCGTCTGCGAGATGCGTTTCAGCACTCGCATAGAAGCTGTCGTTGAGCGTTCCGGTCGCGGCAAGCTGGGCGAGCTTCGCCTCGGCCCCAAGGGCATAGGCAGGCGCGCCTTCGCGGTTCACCATATCCGGTGCCGGAAGCAGCCTTGCGATCGCGGATGCGAAAAGTCCCTTGTTTGCCATCGTCTCAATCCTTCTGGTCAGGGCGGCTGGATTTGAACCAACGACCCCCGGTGCCCAAGACCGGTGCTCTGCGCGCCTGAGCTACGCCCTGATACGCAATCTCTCTGTGCGATCCGGGGCGGTCGGCCCATTCCGACCGCCCCTCACCGCGCTGCCCTGCCGGATGTTCGACGAACCGGCTGGACATGTTGGATATTGCAGAGCGCGTGCCAGTCTGATGGGGCAGCAGCGATAAAATCATAAGTACATGATATTTCGTAAAATATATCGAGCGCATGCGGCTCCGCGATGCGCGACGCCCGTAACGCGCTTCCGCAAATGATATCGACATGGATAAGGGTTTATCCTACCGTATCGTAATGAAACCGCTCACCGTTATCGGCTTCCTCGGCTCGACCCTCGACGCGAGCAAGTTCGGCCCGTCGCGCTGGAGCAAGTGGCGGCCCTCGGTCGGGCTGACTATGCACGAGGACCTGCGCGTCGATCGCTTCGTGATGCTCCACGGCAGCGCCCATAGACGCCTCGCCGACTATATCGCCGAGGACATCGCCAGCGTCTCGCCCGAAACCACCGTCGACAAGCGTGTGCTCGACCTCAACGATCCTTGGGATTTCGAGGAAGTCTACGGCAAGCTGCTCGATTTCATGCGCGGCTATCCCTTCGATCCCGATGCGGAAGACTATCTCGTCCACATCACCACCGGCACGCACGTGGCGCAGATCTGCCTCTTCCTGCTGACCGAGGCGCACTATATCCCCGGCCGCCTCCTCCAGACCCAGCCCCAGCGCGGCATGCCGACCGGCGCCCCCGGCACCTGGAACATCATCGACCTCGATCTATCCCGCTATGACAGCATCGCCACCCGTTTCGCCGTCGACAGCGCCGAGAGCACCTCCTTCCTCAAATCGGGCATCGATACGAAGAACGTCGCCTTCAACCGCCTGATCGACGAGATCGAGCAGGTCGCGGTGCGCAGCCGCGCGCCGGTGCTGCTGATCGGTCCGACCGGCGCCGGCAAGAGCCAGCTCGCCCGGCGCATCTATGAGTTGAAAAAGCTCAAGCACCAGGTGCAGGGCCCCTTCGTCGAGGTGAACTGCGCGACCCTGAAAGGCGATAGTGCGATGTCGGCGCTATTCGGGCACCGCAAGGGTGCCTTCACCGGTGCCGCCGCCGACCGCCCCGGCCTGCTGCGCACCGCCGATACCGGCATGCTGTTCCTCGACGAGATCGGCGAGCTTGGCCTGGACGAGCAGGCGATGATCCTGCGCGCGATCGAGGACAAAAGATTCCTGCCCGTCGGCGCGGACAAGGAATCCTCGTCCGATTTCCAGCTCCTCGCCGGCACCAACCGCGATCTGGGCCGCGCCGTGGCGGAAGGGCGGTTCCGCGACGATCTCTATGCGCGCCTCAACCTCTGGACCTTCGCGCTGCCCGGCCTTGCCGAGCGCCGCGAGGATATCGAACCCAATCTCGATTACGAACTCGACCGCTTCGCCGAACGCGAGGGCACCCGCGTGACCTTCAACAAGGAAGCGCGCGACCGCTATCTGACGTTCGCGACCGGGCCGGACGCGATCTGGGCCGGCAATTTCCGCGACCTCGCGGCGAGCGTCACGCGCATGGCGACCTTCTCGCCCAAGGGCCGGATCGACGGTGAGTGCGTGGAAAGCGAGATCGCGCGGCTGATGCGGCTATGGGCCTCGGAGAGCGCCGAGGGCGATGACGGGCTCGACCGCTTGCTCGACGCCGCCGCGCTGGCTGACCTCGACCCGTTCGACCGGGTGCAGCTGACGCATGTCATCGCGACCTGCCGCCGCAGCCGCTCGCTGTCCGAGGCCGGCCGCGCCCTGTTCGCCGCGTCGCGCACGCGGCGGACCTCGTCGAATGATGCGGACCGCCTGCGCAAATATCTCGCGCGCTTCGGGCTCGATTGGACCCAGGTCGGCGGTTAAGGCTGCAGCCCGACTCTGCGAGTCAGGCGCCCGGCGCAGGTCAGGATTAGTTCCAACTAAGTAGCTAATCTATAACAATATTATTACAAACTCTCGTCGAGGCGGCAGCGGGAGATATGGGACAAACTGGTGTCCCATATCTCCCGCCGCTCGTCCCCACACCGCAACCGCTCGTCCCCACAGCCCGATTCAATCAAGGCACGGGATCTGGCATGCCTTCCCTCGCCGGACGGATATCGGCTCGCTCGTTCTTGTTGTCGGGACAGCAGCGCCAGGGCCGTGCGCTCTAAACCTCCGGAAACGGCCGGTGTCCCGCCGCCTTGAGCAACAGGTCGAGCGCGGCCTGGATCAGGCCGCGCATCTGCCGCGCCGCGCGCCCGGGATCGCCCTCGACGATCGCATCGGCGATCACCTTGTGCTCCATCGCGCTCGCACGGGTCACGCCCTTATAGGCATTGGTCTGGCGGATGCTGAAGCGCAGCGCGGTCTCGGACAGATCGGTGAACTGGCGCATGAAGCGGTTGTTGCTCGCCTCGAGCACCGCGCTGTGAAAGGCGATGTCCGCTGCGAGCGAATCCTCCTCGCCGCGCTCGGCCGCGAACATCCGCTCGATCGCGTGGACGATCGCCCGCCGCTGCGGCCCGGTCGCCCCCTCGGCGGCGCGGGCCGCGGCGCGCGGTTCGATCGCGAGGCGGATCTCGGTGAAGTCGATCAGCAGGTCGATCGAGAAATCCCGCTCGAGCATCCATTTGAGGATATCGGGGTCAAGCAGGTTCCACCGCGCCTCGGGCTGGACCAAAGTGCCCTTGCGCTGCCGGGCGATGAGCAGCCCCTTGGCGGTCAGCATCTTCACTGCCTCGCGCACCACCGGCCGGCTCGCCCCGAAGCGCTGGCAGAGTTCGGCTTCGACCGGAAAGGGTGATCCCCGCGAATATTGCTCGGTCACGATGGCACGCCCGAGATCATGGACTATCCTGCCG
The DNA here is from genome assembly GCF_058809095.1 of Sphingomonas sp. GW821-FHT10F11. Classification (NCBI taxonomy): domain Bacteria; kingdom Pseudomonadati; phylum Pseudomonadota; class Alphaproteobacteria; order Sphingomonadales; family Sphingomonadaceae; genus Sphingomonas; species Sphingomonas sp. GW821-FHT10F11. Next base: position 200,722 of record NZ_JBXASH010000008.1, on the reverse strand, counting down.
GTGAGATTGCGTCTGCCATGGTCCGGTTCGCCCGGACGGTCCGGAATGTTTTCCCCTGCCAATCGCTCCCTTTCGCATCGGCGGTGTCATCGCGCCGGCGTCGCGGTTGGTCCGCGATCGCCTGACGGGACGTTATCCGCTGATCACGGCGCCGTCGATGCCGGGAAGAATGCTATCCGGGTATCGCAGCGGTCGGGTGCCACGCCTGATGCCCGACCGCCGCGATGTCGGTCAAAAGCGGTAGCTCGCTGAGACGCCCCATTCGCGCGGCCGGCCATAGCTCGCCTCGGCCAGCCCGAACGCGCCCGAGACGTTGCCGGACACGAGGTACAGCGCATTGGTCAGGTTCGTGCCGAACACGGAAAGCTGCACCGCCTGGCCAGGCAAGGTATAGCTGAGTCTGGCATTGAGCAGCGCATAGCCGTCATCGGTCGCGAGCGGCGAATTGGCCACATCGTGATAGATTCGGCTGTACATGCTCAAATCGGTTCGGAGCGCCATCTTGCCGCCGTCGCCGAATTCGTGGCTCACCTCCACGCCCGTCGTGACCGTCCATTCCGGCGCCTTCACGAAATGGCTGGCCAGCGTGATCGGCAGGATCTGAGTCGGGCCAAGGCCCTGCCCGACCGCGGTGTACCGCGCATCGAGATACCCCAGGGCCGCGTTGAAGGTCAGCCAGCGTGCGGGCCGCATCACGGTTTCGAACTCGAAGCCGTCGATCTTGCCCTTGGCGGCGTTGGCGACGAAATTGGTCGGCGTCTGGTTCACCGTCAGCTGGATGTCGTTGTAGATCGAATGGAACGCCGCAAGGTTGGTGGTCAGGGTGCCGTCCAGCCACTGGGCCTTGATGCCGGCCTCATAAGTGTCGAGCGTCTCGGGCGCATATTGCGTCACTTCGCCGGCATTGGCGAGCGGCCGGCCGTTGAACCCGCCCTGCTTGAACCCGCGCGAGAAGGATGCGTAGAGCAACAGGTCGGCGCTTGCCTTGAAGTTCAGGCCCAGCCGCGGGGTGAACTTCTCGAACGTCACCTGCTTGGTCACGTTGACGAACTGCACATTGTCGCGCTGGCGCGTGTTGATCGACGTGAAGACCTTCTTGTCGCTGGTGTATCGCCCGCCAAGCGTGATGCTCAGCCGCGGCACGATCTCGACATCGATCTGGCCGTAAGCGGCATAGCTGCGGTTGTCGGTATAATTCTGGATGAACACCGCGGGGGTAAAGGGTGGAGGGGCGAGGGGTGCCGCCAGGCCGATCGCCAGATCGGCGGTGGCGATGTCCGATGCCTTCTCCTTGAAATAATAGCCGCCCAGGACATAGCTCAGCCGGTCGTTCAGCGCCTTGCCGGTCAACTGCACTTCCTGGCTGAACTGCCATTGCTTGTCGCGGTTGGTGGTCTGGCGGAAGACGAAGGGCGAATTGTCGCCGTCGCGCGTGAAATAGGCCCGCATGTCGCGATAGGCGGTGATCGACTTCAGCGTCGCCGATCCGACATCATAGGCGATGGTGGCTTGCACGCCCCACAGGTCCAGGTCGTTGTCGTTCGGTCCGCCGGCCCAGGTCTCGAACGGGCTGGCGGTGATGAAGCTCGGGTTGAGCGTCGGCTGGCCGTTCGGCGCGACGATGCCGCGGGTCGGGGCGACATAGGTGTTGTAGTTCACCAGGAACGGGATTCCGGCCACGCCCGGTGCGTTGCCGACCGCGAGCAGGTCCGACGGTGCGGAGGTTTCGCGAGCCCGCGTATAATCGCCGCCGATGTCGATCGTCAGGGCGTCGCTCGGTTGAATACGCAACTTGGCGCGGATCATCTGTGCCGACCGGTCGCCCTGGGTGTCGCCGTCCAACAGCCGTTTCACATAGCCGTCGCGGTTGAGCGTCGCGCCTGAAATGCGCAGCGCCGCGACGTCGGACACGATCGGAATGTTGATCGCCCCCTTCACGTCGATCCGGTCGAAGCTGCCATAGGTCGCTTCGATCCTGCCGCTCGTCTCGTTCAGGTCGGGTTGCGCGGTGTTGATCAGCACCGCGCCACCGATCGTGTTCTTGCCGAACAGCGTGCCTTGCGGCCCGCGCAGCACCTGCACGTTGTCGATGTCGACCGCGTCCATCACGCCGCCGATCGACCGCGCATAATAGACGTCATCGACATAGAAACCGACGCCGGGATCGGAGAAGATCGCGAAGTCGTTCTGCCCGACGCCGCGGATGAACACGGTGGCGTTATAGTTGCCGCCAGATAGCGCCGCCGCGCCGTCGAAACGGATATTCGGCGTATATTTCGCGATCTGGTCCAACGTATCGACGTTCCGGCTGGCCAATGCCGCGCCGCCGAATGCGGTCACCGCGACGGGTACGTCCTGGAGCCGTTCGGAGGTGCGCCGGGCGGTCACCAGGATATCGTTGCCGGGCACGTCCTGCTCCGCGGGAGCGGCGGTGTCCGTCGCTTGTGCCTCCGGTGCCGGTGACGCGCTCGTCACCTGCGCCTGAGCGGGCGGCCCCGTTATGGCTGTCGCCGCAATGCCTGACAGCAGGCCCGACAGGTAGATTCCCCTCATTTTATTCTCCTCAGGATTGCCCGGGTCGATGTATCCACGCGTCGCTCGTCCGGAGCGTTGAGCGCGCGCGCCTTGCGAACGAGGCGGTCGAGCGTCGCGCGTTCCTCGGCGCTCAGGACGCCGAAGAATTCCGCATCATGGTCTGCCGTTATCTGCTCGACCTCCTCGCGCAGGCGGTGCCCGGCTTCGGTGAGGTGCAGGGCATTGCTTCGGCGATCCCGGCCCGCGCGGCGTTCGACCGCGCCGAGCGCAACCAGGGCGTTCACCGCGGCCATGGTGCTTGCGCGGTTGATGTCCAGCGCGCGGCCCAGCGCATTCTGGTCGCAGCCTTCGTGCAGGGCGATGAAGACGAGCGCAGTGGCGCGTCCGGGGGTTACGCCGATTTGCGAGAGCGCCTCGAACAGACGGCTCATGGCCAGCATGTCGAGCCTGCGCAGTTGATAGCCAAGTCGTTCTGCGATGACGCCGAAATCGACGTCGCTACGCTCCGTCATGTCTCTCTCCCTCGCTTGCGGCTCGACTCCGCAATTTGATTTATGACATTACAGTATGCTTGCCATACAATTAATGCAAGACCCTTTGGAGGCGAGGCTGTTTCCGGAGATTCTCTTCGAGGTGAAATCGGCAGGAATGGCGGTGGCCGTGGGACCGGCGGTGCCGGGCCTCCACTGGGCCAGAGCGCGGGGCGGGGAGACCAATGCGGCATCACTGCCACGTCAACGGCCCAACCGTGCACGACGAGGCGCAGATGCCGTTCGGCGACACCAAGATCTCCGGCTATTGCCGCTTCGGTGGCAAGGCCGGCATCGACAGCGTCACCGAGCTGCGCTGGATCACCATCAAAACCGTCGCTGCGCGACTAATTGATACGAGTTGCATTCAAGACACCAAGTTGTCTAGATGCGTGTAGTGCGAAGCAGGGGCGGTATCATGGTCCATTCGACGAACGACAGCCCGCTTCCTGGAACGGACGAGCGATTCGAATTTCTCTCGCCCGGCTGGATGGCGATGGCCATTGCCGAGACCGAAGCCGCGCTCGCGGCCGTGCCGGACGGCGCTTCGGTCACGCTCAGCGTCGTCGAACGTTTCTTCGATCCGCCGCCGGGGGTCGCGGTGCCTGACGAGGGCGAGCCGGGCTTCGTGATGACCATAGCGGCGGGCAGGGTACAGGCGCGCGCCGCGGTGCTGCCGGGCGATCATGGCGAATTCGAACTCGATTGCCCATGGATCGATGCCTGGCACAATGTCGCGCTGCGCAACGGCGACGAACTCGCGGCGTTCAACGCCTGGCGTGACGGTACCGGGCGCTTGACGATCCGCGGCGCGCTTCCCCCCAATGCCGCTTTTCTCGGTGGCGTGCACAACCGCGTCGCAGATCGCACCGTGCCGCCGGATGCCGCGCTCGTGCCCGACTATCGGACATAGGTGTCGCTGACCTGCCTCACATGATATCCGGCCTCGCGCGGCGCCGGGTCGGTGGCCCTCAGTCAGGGCAGGTCCTGGGCTACCACGACAAGAACCTCGGCGCTGCCTTCGCCCTGGCGGATCATCTGATGGCGGAGGTGGCCATCGAAATAGGCACTGTCGCCGACCTTGAGTTCGATCACGCGGTCCGGGAAGCGGATCAGGATCTCACCCTTCAGTACATGGATGAACTCGTCTCCCGCGTGATCGGCACCCTTGTCGCGCGGTGACGCGCTTACCTCGACGATGAAGGCATTGACCCGGCGGTGTTCGGTGGCGGGCAGGATGATGTTGATGATGGGATCGGACTCGTCACCCGCGATCCGCGTCTGCTGGTCGCGTCGTACGACCCGTACCGCGTCGTCCGAGGTCCGCTCACCGAATAAATGCCCGACCTGGACGTCGAGCGCGTGAGAGATCTTCAGCAGGGCGGCGATCGAGGGCGATTTCTGGCCGCGTTCGACGCGCGACAGATAGCCCTTGTCGAGTCCGGTGCGCTCCGCCAGTTCGGCCAGCGTCAATCCCTTGCGCCGCCGCACGGTGAGGATGCCATTGCCCACCATGCTGGCGGCCGGGGCACCAGCCTCAGGGCCGTCACCCGGGTTTTGCCGTGATGCCTTATCTGCCATTCAGTTGCCCCAGCTGCGTCATGCCATGGTTCTGTACAATCGGATGCCTCGCGATGGAAAGGCCAATCGGACCGCACTGCAGCTGCAACCGCTTGCTGTCCCGTTCAGAAGCTTGCCTCGAGGATCCGGTGATAATCCTCGCGATCGGCCGGCCGGGGGTTCGTGGCGTGGCAATGGTCCTTGAGCGCCGCTTCGACAATCGCTCCGAACCGGGTCCGCTCGACGCCCAGTACCGACAGCCTGCCCGGCACGCCAAGCTCGCCGACGCGGAGCGCCACCGCCTCGGCAACGTCGCCGGCTTCGCCCAGTCCCATCGCCTCGGCCAGCCGTTCGTACTTCCGGTCCTGTTCGACTGAAGGTGCCGTGCGGTTGAAATCGAGGACGGCGGGCAGGAGGACCGCGTTCAATGTGCCGTGGTGCAGCCCCGGATAGGCCGCGCCGAGGGCGTGGCTCAGACTATGTACGCTGCCCAGCCCTTTCTGGAAGGCGAGCGCGCCCTGGAGCGAGGCTGACATCATGTTGAGCCGGGCAACACGATCGTCGGGCCGCGCAACCGCAGCAGAGATATGGCACCAGCCGCGCCTGAGGCCATCGAGCGCGATACCTTCCGCCGGCGGGTTGAACAGGGGCGACAGGAAGGTCTCGATACAATGCGCAATCGCGTCCATGCCCGTGGCGGCGGTCAGCCCCGGCGGCAAGCCGAGCGTGAGTTCGGGATCGCAGATCGCGGAGGCCGGGATCAGGTGCGGCGACACCAGGCCAAGCTTGCGGCCATCGTCGACAATGATGACGCTGGCACGCCCGACCTCGCTCCCGGTACCCGCCGTGGTGGGCACCGCGATCACCGGGAGCACGGCCGCGGTGATGTGCGCGACACCCCCTTCGACCAGTGCGAACCGGGCAAGCGGCCCCTTATGGGTAACGGCAAGCGCGACGGCCTTGGCGAGGTCGATGGACGATCCGCCGCCTATCGCGATCACGCCGTCGCACCTGCCCTCGCGACACCGCTGCTCGGCGCTGCGTACAGCTCGTTCGGTCGGGTTGGCCGGCGTTTCGTCGAACACGTGCCAGGCCAGGCCGTCGAGCGTCGCCGACACCCGGTCGAGCAAGCCGGCCTGCCGTACTCCCTTGTCGGTGACGAGTAGCGGCCGGATGATACCGAGACGCCGGCATTCGCCAGGAATTTCCAGAATGGCACCCTCGGCCAGACGGATCTGCGTCAGATACTGAATGATCGACATGACAACCGCCGCTCAGCCCGCATATTCCGGCGCGGCGAGGCCGAACAGCTTGCTCGCTTTCTCGCCGGTTGCAATCGCTTCGGCTGATCGCGCCTCGAAGCGCGCGCGCTCGCTCGCGACGGGGAGCAAGGCTTCCGCCCGTTCGAGCGGGATCACGGCAATGCCGTCGTCATCAGCAAGAATGAGATCGCCCGGGCGAACCGGCTGCCCGCCAAAGGCGATCGGGCAATTGGTCTCGCCGCCCGACTTGCCTGGTGAGGCGCGCGCGACATTGTGCCGGGCCCAGACCGGGAAATCGTCCCAGTCGCGCAAGGTCCGGACGTCGCGGACGGCGCCGTCGATCAGCACGCCCGCGACGCCTCCCGCCCTGCCGGTGGCGGCGAACAGATCGCCCATTGCGGCATATTGCGGCGTGGCGCTCGCCGCGACGACGACCACGTCGCCGGGCCGGGCACTCTCGAGCGCGTGGATCACCGCGGCCGAATCGCCTGGATCGCACCGCACGGTGAGCGCCTGGCCGCAAAGCCGCGAACCCTGCCGGATCGGTCGAATCTCCGGGTCGCAGATGAAGGTGCCGCCGGTGACGTCGGACAGGATGGTGGTGTCGATGCCTCGCCAGGCATCGAGCGCCTGCGCGGAAAGCCGGATGTCGTGGTGCGGGCCGAGAATGGTAGCCATGATTGTCCTTACTGGTTGGATAAATGCGGGGATGGTGGGAGCGTCAGCAGGCGCCGGGATTATTCTGCGGGAAGCGCGACGATCACGTCGACTTCGATCAGCCAGTCGGAATGGCCGAGGCGCTGCACGCCGAGCAGGATGCTCGCGCATAGCGGCCACTCATCGCCGAATACCTCGCGGCCCGCGGCGAAGATCGGCTCGACGAGATCGTCGCGGTGATCGACGACGTTGAGCGTCATCTTGGCGATGTCGGCCGGCGCCGCGCCAAGCGCCTTGAGCGCCCCTGCGATGTTGCGGAAGCATTGGCGCGCCTGTCCGGCATGGTCGCCCGGAGCGACCAGCCGGCCCTGCGCGTCGACCGCGACCTGGCCTGCGACGAAGGCGAGGCGCCCGCTCGGCACGATCGTGATCTGCGCATAGACATTGGCGATCGGCGGGCAGAGTTCGGGGGGATTGAGCTTCGTGACCATGATGTTTCCTTGTTTGCGACAGGATCCCGTTCAGGCGGGCAGGGCGACGAACCCGTCGATTTCGACCAGCCATTCGGGCCGGCCGAGCGCCTGCACGCCGAGCAGCATGCTTGCGCAGACCGGCCAGTCCTCGCCGAACACCTCCCGCCCGGCGGAGAAGATGAGCGGCCGGGTCTCGGCCGAATGGTTCACGACATGGATCGTCATGCGCACCATCTGCGACGGCGCCGTCTCCAGGGCGTCGAGCGCGGCGGCGAGGTTGCGGAAGCACTGCACCGCCTGGGCATGATAATCGCCGGAGCCGACGAGCTGTCCGTCAAGCCCGATCGCCACCTGGCCCGCGATGAAGGCGATGCGGCCGGCCGGCGCGATCGAGATCTGCGCATAGATGTCGCTGGCGGGCGCGGGCATGGTCGGGGGATTGAAGCTCGTCACGGCGGCTCCCCCGTCGGGCATGGCCGCGGTCATGATTGGCGGATCGCGGGCAGGAGCAGCCCGGCGACGAGGTCGGCCTGCGACATGATCGACATATGCCCCCCCGGATGGATCCTGCTCTGCCATCCCGCCGCGGCCGCCTTGGCCGATTGCGCGCCGCTCAGGGGGAAGAGGTCGAATCCGACAAAATAGCAGGGGCCGCCAAGCGCCGCCGCGCTGTGGAGCGACGGCTCGCTGTGGCTCTTGAGCGGCATCGGCCGCAATACCGCCCCGCCGCTCTCGATCAGCTCGGGGGCAAGGCCGAGGAAATCGGGCGGGGGCGGGCGCAGGAAATCGGGCGCATCGGGATCGACCAGCGCCAGCAGATCCTCGCGGATCTCGGGCACCTGGTCGAGCAGGGATTTGCCCGCCTCGGCCATCACGCCGTCGACGATGATGACGGCGCGGATGCGATCCGGTCGTTCCGCCGCGGCACCGGCAATCACCAGCGAGCCATAGCTATGGCCGATGAGCGAGATCGACGCCTCCGGCGCCGCTGCGTCGATCTCGGCGACGACCTGCGCGACATGTGCCGAGAGGCCGGCTTCCGGCCTGGGTGGACCATCATCGAGGCCGGCAAGCGTCGGCGCGATGCAGGTGACCCCCACCGGCTCGAGCCGCGCGATCACCGGCGTCCAGCACCAGGCGCCCATCCACGAGCCATGCACGAAGATTGCGAGATCCTGAGACAATATCGGCCCTCCCGGCGCGCATTCCGCTCTTGGGAATATCCGGCGCGCCGTCACCCTAGTCCAATAGGCAACAGGATGTCTATGCTCATTTTCCGCGTTTTGTTGGCTGGAAAGGCATTCAATCCGACTTGACAATCGCTCCGCACATGTCAGCGTCGCAATTCGGGCAACGTGTTGTCCGAATCAGCGGAGGACGTAACCCGCCGGACGCGGTGCCGAAAAACAGAAAGCGGCACCTCCGGCATTTTTTGGGGGGAAGGCAATGAAGATACGAAAGCGGCGCGCCATCACATTGGGACTGATCGCGGCCGGTACCGCGCTCGGCTCGGGTCACGCATATGCGCAGACGGTGGAGGCACCGGCATCCACACCGGCGGGCACGTCGACGGGCGAATCAGCGGCCCCTGCGCAGGGCGACATCGTCGTCACCGCGCGGCGCCGGGCCGAGCCGCTGCAACGAACCCCCGTCGCGGTAACGGCGATCTCGGAGCAGGGTCTCCAGGACAGGACGGTGCGCAACGTCCAGGACGTGGCCGCGCTCGCGCCCAATCTCGAGATCCAGTCGGGCCGCAACAGCGGCAGCACCGCTTTCATTTTCATCCGCGGTATCGGCCAGGGTGACGATGATCCGAGCTTCGAGCCGGGTGTCGCGCAATATGTCGACGACGTCTATCTGGGCAGGATCAGCGGCGGCCTGATGAACGTCGTCGATATCGGTTCGATCGAAGTCCTGCGCGGTCCCCAGGGCACGCTCTACGGCAAGAACACGATCGGCGGCGCGGTCAAGATCACGTCTAAGATTCCGGTGGCCGAGCCATCGGCCACGGCGACCATCGGGGTCGGCAATTACGACCAGTTCCTCGCGCGCGGGGCGGTCAATTTCCCGCTCACCGACACGCTCTACGTTCGCCTGTCGGGTGAGCGCGCGCGCAATTCGGGCTATATGTCGAACAGCTTCAACGGCCGGCGCGAGCACGACCAGAACAGCTATTCGGGGCGCCTGATGCTGCGATGGGTGCCGAACGATTCGATCGACTGGCTCGTCTCGGGCGACATTTCGCGATCCTATGGCCGTGCCAATACCGGCCGGATCGTGGCGACGGCCGACACGGATATCGGCGGCCTGGTCGGCGCGTTGATCGGGGACATCAACCCTTATGTGATGCGCGACAAGAAGGACTTCTACGCCGGCGATTTCGATATCTCGGCCGACACGCTGCTCCCCTCGGTACGGCCGAAGGAGCGCACCGGCGGCGTATCGAGCAGGCTGCGGATCGGCGACGACGATCTGAGCTTCACGTCGATCACCGCCTACCGCTCACTCTATACGCTCACCGTGCTCGACATCGACGCGACCCCGCTGCCGATCGCGCACGCGATCGACATCATCGACCAGAACCAGTTCAGCCAGGAACTCCAGCTCGCTGGCGAATCCTTCGGCGGCCGCCTCAACTGGATCGGCGGGCTGTTCTACTATCATGAGGGAATCGACGTCACGGGCTATGCGACGCTCGTTCCGGCGTTCCAGCCGCTCGGCCTCGACCTCTCCGAATTCGATTTCGCGCATCTCGGCACCAACAGCTATGCCGGCTATGCGAATGCCAGCTTCAAGATCACGCCCAAACTGGCGATCTCCGCGGGCGGTCGGTTCACCCATGAAGAGCGAACCACAAGGGCCTTCTCGACCAAGCTCACCGACGGGACCGTCAATTACGGGCCGATCGACGGCCGCTTCAAATATAACCGCTTCTCGCCGAAAATCGGTCTCGAATATCAGGCGACGCCGGATATCTTCGCCTATGCGTCCTATTCGACCGGGTTCAAGAGCGGCGGCTTCAACGAGCAACGCTCGTTCGGCCCGGAAGAGGCGACCTCCTACGAAGTCGGCCTGAAGACCCAGTGGCTGAACCGCCACCTCACGCTCAACCTCGCCGGCTTCTATGTGAAATATGACGGCATCCAGCTCGCGACGGTGACCGAATATCAGGGCGAGATCACCCAGATCATCAGCAATGCCTCGAAGGCGACGCTGTACGGGGCGGAAGCCGAAGTGAACTTCCGCTCGAACGGCGCGACGCTCTTCGCCAACCTCGGCTATACCAAGGCGAAATACGACCAGTATTCGGACCTGATCCTCGGCGATCTTTCGGGCCGCCAATTCCCCTACACGCCGGTATTCTCCGCGACCGTCGGCGGCGACTACACCTTTGCGATCGGCGATCGGCACAAGGGGTTCGCCGGGCTGGACCTCGCCTACAAGGGCAAGACCTTTACCGACGTCCCGAACACGCCCGAACTCGCACAGACCGGCTACGCCGTGCTCAATGCCCGCATCGCGCTGCGCGGCCATAACGACAGCTACGAGATCGCGCTGTTCGGCAAGAACCTGACCGACACGCGCTACTATCAGTACGGCATTTCGCTGCTCGACAGCTTCGGCTTCGCGCTGGCCTGGGAAGGCGCGCCGCGAACCTATGGCATCGAGGCGACCGTCCGCTTCTGAGTCTCCGGCACCGCGCCGGCGGCGAGCCGGCGCGGTGCCTCCCACCCTCGATCAGCGAGCCCATGATGACCAATTCCGCGAGCACCCCGGTACCTGCCGAGACTTCGGCGACCGGCCGGATATCGTCGGCGCACTGGCTGACCACCCTCCTGGCCGTCTTCGTCGTCATCGTCGACGGCTTCGATCTGCTTGCCCTGGCGTTCGCGGCGCCGAGCCTCGCCGAGCAGTGGCAGCTCGATGTCAGGATGCTCGGCATCCTGCTCGGCCTCGGGCCGGCCGGCATGGGGGTGGGTTCGGTCTTCCTGGCGCCGCTGGCCGACCGGTTCGGGCGCCGGCCAATGATCCTCGCTGGTCTGGCCTGCGTGATCGCCAGCATGATCGCCGGCGCGCTGGCGGATTCGGTGGCCATGATGGCCTTTGCCCGCGTCGCGACCGGTCTCGGCGTCGGCACCATCACGCCGGTCCTCAACACGCTCGCCGTGGAGAATGCACCGATGAAGCGGCGCGGCCTTGTCATCGCCATCGTCGCGGCGGGCCTGCCGATCGGGACGATGATCGGCGGCATCATCAGCGTTCCGGTCCTTGCCGCGTTCGGCTGGCGCGGCGTCTTCGCCGCCGGCGCAACCCTCTCGATCATTTCACTCCTGCTGACGTTCCTCCTGCTGCGCGAATCCGCCGACTTCCTCGCCGAGGCGAAGCTGCCACGGCTTCGCGAAAGCGCCGGCCCGGGGCTGTTCGCCCGCCTGCGGAACCTGCGCGGCGACCAGGGTTTCCTGGCGCGGACGATCCTCGTCTGCATCATGTCCTTCGCCACGCAGTTCAGCCTCTATTTCGTGCTGCAATGGATTCCGAAGATCCTGCACGACGCCGGACTGCAGCCGGCCGATGCCATCACCGTGTCGGTGACGATGAGCTTCGGCGGCATTGTCGGCGCGATCGGCTTCGGTCTCGTCGCGCGTCCCCGCACCGAGCACGCCCTCACCGCCGGGCTGATGGCGATCGCCTTCGCGCTCATCGTCTCGCTTGCCCTGGTCACTGATCTCGCGGCGCTCAGGCTGCTCGGCCTGGTCGCCGGCGTCACGCTCTATTCGGTCGCGGTCGGCCTCTACACCATCATCATTGGCGCCTATCCGCCGCGCACCCGGGTGTCGGGCATGGGGCTGTCGGTCGGGATCGGCCGGATCGGCGCTGTGCTCGGCCCTGTCAGCGCCGGTTTCCTGATCGCGATGGACTGGCCGCGCTGGGGGTATTTCGCCCTGCTTTCAGCACCGTTGCTGGTCGCTGCGATACTCGCGCTGCGTGTGCGCGACCGCGTCCGCCGCGAGCGCGAGGCAGATAGGGGCTTGCTTCCCTAACACTATTAGGGCAACATGATGCCCTAGAGTCGTTGAGGAGACAGTGATGACCCGCGTCAGGGATGTTCTAATCGTCGGCGGTGGCCCGGTCGGGCTATGGGCCGCCTGCGAGCTCGCACTGGCCGGCGTCTCCGTGACCGTGTTCGAGCGCCGCACCGAGCGCCACGACCAATCGCGGGCGCTGACCATTCACGGTCGGACGATCGAGACCCTGTCGCTGCGCGGCATCGAAGACCGGTTCGTGCGTGTCAGCACGCCGATCAAACAGGGGCATTTCGCGGTGCTCGAAACCGGGCTCGATTTCGATTTCATCGAGAGCAGGTTCCCCTACACCTTGTTCCTGCCGCAGGACGCGACCGAGACGCTCATCGAGGAGCGGGCGGTCGAACTCGGCGTCGAGATCCTGCATGGCGCTCATGTCGACGGGATCGAGATCGGCGACGATGGCGTGCGCATTCATGCGATTCAGGGCGATGTCAAAATCTCGCTCGAGGGCAGATATCTGATCGGCGCTGATGGCGCGCGCAGCGCGGTACGACAGGCGGCGGGCATCGCGTTCGAGGGCCATCCCGCCACCGGTGTGTGGTTCATGGGGGATGTGGTCCTCGATCGGCCTCCTTCAGTCCCGGTGGTGCGGCAATTCAACGGCGAGGGCTGCGCGATGGTCGCGCCCCTCGGCAACGGCAAACACTGGCGCATCGTGCTCAACGAGGCCGAGAACCGCGGCATGACCCGGGCCGATCCGGTGACGCTGGACGAACTGCGCATGGTCACCAGCAAGATCATCGGCAACGACATGGGCGCGCATGATCCGCTCTGGATGTCGCGCTTCGACAACGAGACCCGCCTCGCCGCCGAGTATCGCAAGGGCCGGGTGTTCCTCGCCGGCGACGCCGCGCACATTCATCTGCCGGCCGGCGGGCAGGGCATGAACGTCGGCATCCAGGACGCGATGAACCTCGCCTGGAAACTCGCGATGGTGATCAAGGACGAGGCGCCCGATGCGCTGCTCGACACCTATGAGAACGAGCGCCGGCCGGTGGGCGAGTATCTGCAGAATACCACGATGGCGCAGACCTATCTGATCACCGCCTTCTCGCCGCACGGCCAGGCGCTGCGCGGCGTGCTCAACGATCTGCTGCATGTGCCCGAGGCCAATCGCTATTTCGCGATGCAGGTCTCGGGATTCGGCGTCAATTATCCCACGCCGCTGCTCGACGACGGCGGCGCTCCCGGCCATCCGCTCGTCGGCCACCGCATCCGTGACGTCGCTCTCACGCTCGAGAACGGGGAAACCACGACGCTCTATGCGTTTCTGTTCCAGGGACGCTGGCTGAGCCTGTCGCTCGCAGGAGGGGCAGCGCCATTGCCTTCCTGGGTGCCCGAAGACGCGATCGTGCGCGCGGTTGCCACGCCCGCCGAGCCCATCGCCGAACTGGAGGGCCTCAGCGCGATCGCGCTCCGCCCCGACGGCTATGTCGCCAGCGCCGTCGCGCGCTGAAACCCATCAGTAGCAAGTAGGAGTAACTGATATGAAAACCTGGTTTGTCACCGGCGCTACGCGCGGTCTTGGCTATGCGTGGGTGGAAGGCGCTCTCGAACGCGGCGATCGGGTCGTCGCGACAGGGCGCGACATCGACCGGCTCGACGGGCTTGCGGCGCGGTTCGGCGATGCGCTTCAGGTGATCCGGCTCGACATCACCGATCGCGCGGCGGTCTTCGCCGCCCTGTCCAAGGCGCAGGAGCAACTTGCGCGTATCGACGTGATCGTCGCCAATGCCGGCTATGGCCTGTTCGGCACGATCGAGGAAACCGGCGAGGAACAGGCGCGCGCCCAGTTCGAGGCGAATTTCTTCGGGACGCTCTGGACGGTGCAGGCGGCGATCCCGCTGCTGCGTGCCCAGCAGGGCGGGCATATCATGATCACGACCAGCGTCGCCGGTGTGATCACCTATCCGACCGCGGGCATCTATAACGCTACCAAATGGGCGACCGAGGGGCTGGGCGAGACGCTCGCCAAGGAAGTCGGCGACTTCGGCATCCGCGTGACGTTGATCGAACCAGGCAGCTTCGCCACCGACTGGAATGGCTCGTCCTCATCGCACGCCGCGCACATGGCCGAATATGCGCCGCTGCGCGAGCGTCTGGCGGCGGCCTATGGTAGTCGCCCCCGCGGCGAGCCCAAGGCCTCGGCCAAGGCCATCCTGGCCGCGGCGGATGCGGAAACGCCGCCATTGCGCCTGTTCCTCGGGCCGATGGGCCTGCCGGCCGCCAAGGCCGCGTTCGCCGAGCGTACTGCGACCTGGGAGCAGTGGCGCGAGATTTCGGACGCTGCCGCCGGTTGATCGACCAGTGGTCAGGGCGTGGTCTGGCCGGCAATGCCGGCCAGCATCGCGGCAAGGCCGAAGTCGAAACGCGCGCCCAGATCGTCCTGCCAGATTTCGGGATATTCCGCCGCGAACGCGGCGAACGCCTCATGGGCGGTTGCCGGGCTGTGTTGCTCGTCGGGCTCGTTGCCCGCCTGTTGTTCGATGACCGCGCCGATCACGAAATGCACGAGCGAGAACAGCGCCCAGACCGCCTGGCGCCGGGTGAGGCCGGCCGCTCGAAGCGCGACGAGGCATGGCTCCGCGATCCGCACGATATTCGCGGTCAGAGGATAGGTGCCGCCGAAAATCCGGCCACCATCGCGGCGTGCCAGCATCGTATCGCGCAACTCATACGCGATGCGACGCAGATGTTCCCGCCAGTCTTCGCCCGGTACGCTTCGGCGATCGATGCTTTCAAGCATGTGATCGGCCATCGCGTCGAGCAGCGCCTGCCGGCTCGAAATGTGCCAGTAGAGCGACGGCGGCTGGATGTTGAGCGCCTGCGCGATGCGCCGCATCGTGGCGGCTTCCACCCCGCCTTTCTCGACCAGGGCGAAGGCGGTTTCGATGATCTGTTGGCGCGTGACGGACATTGATGCCTTCCGGGATGGCGCGGTGGATTGGTTTGGCGGCGACGCGGCGCGCGCGACGAACGTCTTGAGCGCAAGCTGCTCTGATATGCGCGACCCCTTCGATCCGTCGAGCAATTCGCGATAGTGGTCAAGGTCGCGCACGACCGCACCTCCAGGGCACCGCCGCCCATATGGGGCTACAACATGTTGCCTTCTTGTCCAGGTATCTGTCAAATGCGATTTCGGGGCGCTGCTCGGAAGCAATAGTTTTTGCCGCGTTGTTGGGGCCTCTGCTCACGACCAGCACCCTCGATCGTCCGGACGAGAAAGACAATCTATTGTCTAATGGACATCGCGCTATAAGATGCCGGTGAAAGAAGAAAGGACGGCGATGGTCGGCGAAGCGGTGATCCTGGTGCATGGCTCATGGGCTGGAGGATGGTGCTGGGAGCCGGTCGCACGGCTCCTGAGGTCGTTCGGCATTGAGTGTCTTTGCCCGACGTTGAGCGGTCTCGAGGACACCAGTCCCGCCAGCGCCGCCTGTGGCCTCGCTGTCCATGTCGAGGAGATCCTCGCCTTGATCGACGAGCTGGATATGCCCGTGTCGCTGGCCGGCCATAGCTATGGCGCCGTGGTCGTGGCCGAAGCAGCGGCACGCCGGCCGGATCTGGTGCGCAATTGCGCGCTGGTCGATGGCGTGGTCGCCCAGGCCGGCCGCTCCTTGTTCGAGCGGTTTCCCGAACTGCGCGGACGTTTTGCGGCACGCGCGAATCCGGCCCAGCCCGGTTTCATCCAGCCGGCGACGCCCGACTATCTCGGTCTCACGCCCGCGGTCGCTGCCGAGGTCACACCGAAATTACGGCCGATGCCCATTCTGACGCACGAGGAACCGGCGCACCACTCGGCGAGCCGCCTCGGCTGCGCTCGCCACTATGTCGCCTTTCGGGAATTTCCCGGCCGCATCGCGATGGCCATGGAGGCGGCACGCGAGGGCTGGAAGATCAACGTGGTTCCTGGCGGGCACTGGACGATAATGACCGATCCCGAGCTGGTCGCCGAGATTCTGGCGCGCGCCTTTTCCGATGACGTCAGACAGCAAAAAGGCTTGCGATCATGACTCTCAAGGTCGGCATAATCGGAGGCGGGCCCGGCGGCCTCATGCTGGCACGCCTCCTTCAAATGGGCGGCGCGGACGCGTCTGTTTTCGAGCGCGACGAGTCGGCAACCGCTCGATTCTCCGGCGGCAGCCTGGATATGGCACCCGAATCCGGGCGCAAGGCAATCCGCGCGGCGGGACTCGAGCCGGCATTCGCGCAACTCGCCAGGCCGGAAGGGGACGCGTACACGATTTCGGATGAGACCGGTCGCATTGCATTGCGGACACTGGCGCCCCCATCTGGTGCCGGGCGCCCGGAAATCGACCGGTCGCAACTACGCGAGATGCTGCTTTCGTCGCTGCTGCCGGACACCGTCCAATGGGGGCGGCGTTTCTCCGGGCTGACGGATGCCGGGACAGGGAAGCAGGTCCGTTTTCAGGATGGTTCGGTGGTCGATTTCGACCTTGTGGTCGGCGCCGACGGCGCACGCTCGCGCGTGCGACCTCATGTGACAAGCGAGCTTCCCGAATATTCCGGCGTGACCCTGCTCCAGGGGGACATTGCGGCCCCCTCGACAGACTGTCCCGCGATCCTTGATTGGGTCCAGGGCGCCAATTTTTTCGCCGTCGGGCGCGGCATCGGCGTGTTCGTCCAGGCAAGGAGCAATGGCGCGCTTTCGCTCTATGTTTCGCAGCGATGCGCCACTGAAGACGCGCTTCATGTCGATCTTGCGAACGATACCGCGGTCCGTGCCTATGTGCGAGACCTTCTGCGCGGTTGGCATCCGGCCATCATCGCGGCGGTCGAAGCTTCCATGCCGCTCGCCGCCAAGCCGCTCGTCAGAACGGCGGCCGATCAGCGCTGGCATCCTCGGCGGAACATCACCCTGATCGGGGACGCCGCCCATGTCATGCCGCCCTTTGGCGGCGAAGGCGCGAATATGGCGATGCTCGATGCGCTGGTGCTGGCCCGGGAGCTTCTCGCCTCACCTGGCGACAGCGCAGCCGCCATCGGCAGATACGAGCGGGAGATGTTCATCCGTACCGGCAGGGTCCAGCGCGACGTCGCCGCGCTGCAGGAAGTCTTCCATGCGCCGGACGCCGCCGCGCAACTGGCGCGGGCCTTCATATGACCGTCAGCTTCTCTCGCGCCGCCCCGCCAAGGCTTCAGGATTGTTCGAGCGCGTCGGGATGCCGACGCACCGTCTGGCGCATCCAATAGTCGAAATTCGCCGCGACGAACTTCGGCGCGGTCGTGAATCGCTTGGCCTCGCGCGCCAGGTCGGCCTCGACGGGGATCGGCGTCAGCCCGGCGCCTTGCGCGAGCAGCTGCACCCTGGCCGCGCGTTCGAGATGCGCGGCGAGAAAGGTGGCCTTTTCCACGCTGTCGCCGACCGTGAGCATACCGTGATTGACGAGGATGATCGCATTCTTGTCGCCGATCGCGCCGGAAATGATGCGCCCTTCCTCATTGGCGATCGGCACACCGGGCCAGCGATCGAGATAGGCCACGTCGTCATACAGCATGGTCATGTCCATATGACTGACGACGAGCCGCTCGGCCGAGATGGCGAGTGCGGAGGCGTGCGGCGGATGGGTATGGACGATGGCGCGGACGTCCTGCCGCGCCGCATAGACCCAGCTGTGGAAGCGGGCGCCCGGGTTCGCCATCCCCGTGCCCTCGAGCACATCCAGATTGCTGTTCACGCGGACCAACGCGTCGGCGCTTGCTTCGGCGAAGCCGCGCGCGAAAGCCGTCGTCCAGAACGTGCCGTCATCATTGCGCACGCTGATTTGTCCGGCCAGCGTCGGCGCATGGCCCTCGTCCGCGAGGAATCGGCACGCAAGCGCGATCTTCTCCCTTGTGGAGAAGTCCCCGCGCTCGAGCTTGGTTTCCATATTGGCATAGGTGCGGGCGATCACCGCCGCATCGTCCTCCTGCAGCCCCGCATAACCGCTATTGCTCATTCGAATCCCCTCTTAGGCATCGTGTTGCCTATTGGGCATACAACTGTCCAAATTGTCCGTCGAGAGGGTTTATCATTTTTGACGAGTTCCAAAGGAGGCCCGGTCGAGCAGCTGCGAGTACGTCCCGAGTGCGACCGGTTATGGCCGTGAGCACGCGGCTGACCTCCTCCGAATCGGCGATCGATGCGCGCGTGCCGAAGCGTCTCTGTATCCAACGAAGGAGTGGTGCCCGGGGACGGGATCGAACCGCCGACACTGCGATTTTCAATCGCATGCTCTACCAACTGAGCTACCCGGGCATCGCCGGCGCGCCTGATGGGCGCCGGAAAGAGCGGGCCTCTTAATCGGCGTCGTTGGCGCTGTCCAGCCCGGGTGTTGCAACCGATGGATCTTCCGGATCGGCCGGCCCCGCGGGAAGCCGATACCCCTCGCCGAGCCATTGCAGCAGATCGCGATCGCGGCAGCCGCGGCTGCAGAACGGCATGTGCTCCGGGACCGCGGGTTTGCCGCAGATCGGGCATTTGTCGGTCTTTGCCATATCAGATCGCCTCGAAATCATGGGTCATGCCGGTGCGGCGCGCCAGCTCGGCGAGAAGCGCGGGCCGCGCCGTCAGCCAGGCCAGAACGCTCGCGCGGACCTTGTGGTGCCGCATACCCGGTGGCGGCGTACGCTCGATCGCGCGGAGCAGCGCGCGCGCCTCAGCCCCGGCCCGGTCGACGCGGAGCAGCTCGGGCAGCGACATGCGCGCCCGGCGGCGCACGATCTGCAGGAAGCCGAATCCGTTCATCGCGGTACGCTCAAACGGCAAGGGCAGCGCCGCGTCGATCGCTGCCGCCACTGCCTGCCGCGCCGCCTTGCCCTCGATCGTCGGGAAGTCCACGCCGATCGAGCCGCCGATATCGTGCCGCAGGATCGCTGCGCCCACCGCGTGCGCCGCGTTGACCGCCAGCGTCTCCAGCGGCGGATAGCCGTCCACGTCGAACAGGGTCATTGCCGGGGTCGGCGACAGGCGCAGCGCGCCGCCGGGAAAGGCGATCTCCCCGGTCAGCGCCTCTTCCAGCACTTCGGACCAGCCCGCCGCCTCCAGCGCGTCCGGCTCATGCGCGCGCAGGGTGCGAACCGGATGCCCCGACGCGGTGATCCGGGCGAGCAGGCCAGGGGCGGGGGCGAGATGCGCGCCCGGCTCGGCGGGCATGGCTTTGGCGAGCTTCGCGCGGCCCGCCTCGGGGATCGCCTCGCGCACGATCTCGACCGTAAGCGCCGCACCTTGGGTGATGCCGGCCGGCAAGGGGGATATTATCGCCTCGCCATTCTCCACCGCCACGCGCCCCTCGCGGCCCTTGACGGTGATCTCGACCAGTCGTGCCGCCAGCACCGCGCCAACCCGCAGCGCGTCGTCATCCAGCTCGATCCGCGCCTCGACGATCGCGCCGTCCTCGACCAGCGCGGCGCGCGCCTCCCCGATCCCGGACTCGTAGAGCCACTCAGCCAAGGGACATGCCCGCCGCGATCAGCAGCGCGCGGGTCTCGAACAACGGCAGGCCGATCACGCCGGAATGGCTGCCGGACAGGAAACGCACGAACGCCTCGGCCCTGCCCTGAATGGCATAGCCGCCCGCCTTGCCCAGCCCCTCGCCGCTCGCGACATAGGCATGGATCTCGGCGCTGGTGAGCGGCTTGAACGCGACGACCGTGTCGGACAAGCGGGTGCGCGCCTTGCCGTCGGTATCGATCACGCACACCGCCGTCAGGCAGTGATGGCGTCGGCCGGAGAGCAGCCCGAGCATATGCCGCAGTTCCGCCTCGTCATCGGCCTTGCCCAGGATGCGGCGGCCCAGCGCGATCACCGTATCGCCGGCCAGCACGATCTCGCCCTCGGCCCGATCGACCGCGCGTGCCTTGGCCTCGGCCAGGCGCAGCGCATGGATGCGCGGCGCCTCGCCGGGCAGCGGGGTCTCGTCGATATCGGGGTCGGCGACGCGCGCCGGCTCGACACCGAGCCGCGCGAGAAGGTCGCGCCGGCGCGGGGAGGTTGAGGCAAGAACGAGCCGCACTGGCGGCTCCTTTCAGGCTGGATCCCGGCCTTCGCCGGGATGCCGCGCTGCGCGCGTCACTTGAAGCGGTAGGTGATGCGACCCTTGGTCAGGTCGTACGGGGTCAGCTCGACAAGAACCTCGTCGCCCACCAGCACGCGGATGCGGTTCTTGCGCATCTTGCCGGCGGTGTGGCCGAGAATTTCATGGTCGTTTTCGAGTTTTACGCGGAACATGGCGTTGGGCAGAAGCTCCACCACCTGGCCGCGCATTTCGAGCAATTCTTCCTTGGCCAAACAAACCTCTAGCGATGTTGGGAAATCGTGAGCGGGCGCCTTAGCGCCAAAGCGGCCAAAAGGGAAGCTTTGCCGATTCGGGCGGGCGGAGTCGGCATTGCCAGCAGGATTGTCAGTTCGTCAGCGAACTCGAGACAGGCTCGGATACCGGGGCGGGGATTGCTCAGGCCGGGTTGTTCTTGATCAGGAAGGCGTCGAGACGCTTCAGGAAGTCGGCAATATCCTCTTCTTTTTGCAGGCCGTGCCCCTCGTCGGGGTAGAAGGCCGATTGCACGGACGCCTTCCGGCGCTCCAGGGCGGCGACCATCTGCCGCCCTTGCTTTACCGGTACGGTGTAGTCCTTGTCGCCGTGCACGATCAGCACCGGTACCGTCAGGCGATCAGCCTGAAGGAGAGGGGAGACTGATTCCAGATCGGTCTCGTTGTCAGCTTCCCCCTTCACCTTGCGCTGCCAGGCCTTGAAATAGCGGGACGCGGAGAACATCCGTTTGTCGTATCGGAGGATTCCCGGCAGATCGGTCACGCCCGCTAGGCTCACCGCGCAGCGATAGCGTTCGGGATTGCGGATCGCGCCCCACAGCGCCGCATAGCCGCCATAAGAGCCGCCCATGATGCAGACGCGCTTGGGGTCGACCTGGCCTGACCTGACGAGCCAATCCATGCCATCGTCCAGATCATCCTGCATCGCCCTTCCGAACTGGCCATAACCGCGCCGGACAAAGTCCTTGCCATAACCGGTCGATCCCCTGAACTGGGGCTGCAGCACCGCATAGCCGCGGCTGGCAAGGAACTGGACGAAACGATCATAATCCCAGTTGTCGCGGGCGAACGGGCCACCATGCGGCATGACGATCAGCGGCAGGCCCTTGGCCGGCCGATCCCTTGGGAGCGTGAGATAGCCGGGGATGGGGAGACCGTCCCTGGCCGTATAGCGGATGGCCTTGACCGGGGACAGCTTCGCGCCGAGGAGCTTCTCATACGGAGCGGCGACCCGCTGCATTCTTTTGGCCGTCCGGTCGAACACATAATAGGTTCCCGGATCGTCCGCGCCGCCGGACCAGATCAGCACGCGCCGACCGTCGTTGCTGCTGTTCAGGATCCGGTTGTCCGCCTTGGGGAAGACGTGATCGATCGTCGCCTGAAGCTGGCGCTTTTCGGGATCGAGCCATTCCATGTGGTAGCGATCATTTTCGTACGCGACGCCTATCACCTTGTGCGTGACCGGGTCGATCCGGACCTCCGTCACGTCAACTTCGGCATTCTCATAGATCGGCTCGCCGACTTCACCGGTGCGGAAATCGATCCTGTAGGCGGCAAAGCGCCCGGTTCTCGCATTGGTGACGATCAGCCCTGTGTCGGCTCCGCCCAGAAAATAGAGTCCGTCGACCGCGCCGTCATTGTTCTTCACGGCGTTGCGTGCGCGGATCGCCTTGAGCGGCGCATCCGGCATATCGCGATACCATAAGGTCCAGCGGTCGCCGTCATAAAAGATGCCGGTACGAACGACCCCATTGCCGTCGGCGTACCAGTTCCAGATGTTCGAGCGGCTCGGCTCGACGAGCTTCATCTCTCCGGTGACCAGATCGATGCGCTTGACGGAGGGAGTGAGGGACATGCTCTGCTGGCTGGACAACAGGATCCAGCGGCCGGTGGGATCGGTATAGATGACATCGCCGGCGGAAAGCGAGCGGCCCTTGGGATTCAGGACCTTTGCCTCCCCGGTCGTCAGATCCACGGCATAGAGCTGTGTGATTTCGATATCGCTGCCGAAGAAGTTCGCCTGCATCGATCTTGTGAGAAGAACGCGGCCGTTTCCTGCCCACTGGATCTCCGCGATTCCCGCATCGCCCAGATCGACACGACGTATCAGCTTCATGTCGGCGAGGGCGAAGACGTAGAGGGATGTCTTGCCGCCCACCGTCGATTCCGCCGCGATAGCCTTGCCGTCGGGTGAGAGGACAGGATTATTGATGAAGGGCTGTTCGGCGAAGGTGGCGATCGGCACAGCCTCGGTCGTCGCTACGGTGTCCGCAGTGGCGGTGCTGTTCGCCAACGCGATCAGCAGGATTGCTCCCAAGGCCTTAAGCCCCACCGATCGTCTCCTCGCTCTGAGCATTTGCGAGGGTCACGCCGGATTGTTTTCCTTCAGGAACGCCTCCAGCTCCTTCAGGAACTGGACTCGGTCCGCCTCTTCCGAGAAATGGTGATCGCCCTTGGGCTGCTCGACATAACGATAGGGCTTGCCGGCCGCCTTCAGCTTCTCGACCATCTCGCGCGATTGCTTCACCGGCACGCGGGCATCGACCTTGCCGTGCATGATCAGCACGGGAATCGAGAAATCACCGGCGAAATTCACCGGTGAGGCGCCCTTCAGGTCGGTCGCCTGGCTGCGCCAGTAATCCTTGCTGCGGCTGCCGTTCAGGAAGCTACCGTCGTGGCGCAGGATCGCCGCCATGTCCGACACGCCGGCATAGGAGACGGCGCAGCGATAGACCCCATGGTCGCGCTGCGCCGCGCGGAGCGCCGCATAGCCGCCATAGGATGCGCCGACGATGCAGACTCGCTTCGGGTCGGCGATGCCCTCCTTCGCGGCCCATTTGATCCCGTCGATCAGGTCGTCCTGCATCGCCAGGCCCCATTGGCCATTGCCCTTTTCGGAGAAGGCGGTGCCATAGCCGGACGAGCCCCGGTAATTGGGCTGGAGCACGACATAGCCGCGATTGGCGAGGAACTGCGTCCACCAGTCCCAGCTTTCCTCGTCGCGCGCGAAGGGGCCGCCATGCGGCATGATGATCAGCGGCAGGTTCCTGGCCCCGCCTGTGGGTCGGGTCAGCACCGCCTCGATCTCAAGCCCGTCGCGCGCCTTGTAGCGGATCGTGCTGACCGGGGCGTAGGGCTTCTTGCCAAGCCCCTCGCTGATCGAGGCGAGCGGGTGCATCACTCCCTCGTCCTGCCGGAAAGTGTAATAGGTGCCGGGATTGTCGGGACTGTCGACCAGCACGATCAGTACGCCGAAATCGCGGCTCCACGACACGATCTGCGCCCGGCGCGTGCCGACCGCCTTGTCGATCTGCGCCTGGACTTCGGCAAGCTTCGGATCGAACCAGTGAGTCCGCGCCCGCGTATCCGAATAGCGCACGCCGATCAGGCGCGTGCCGCCATCGCCGGTGATCAGGCTGTCGATGTCGTAACCGGGAACGCCGAACAGTTTCTCGCCGGTCTTCAGCGATGCCAGGTCGAGATTATAGACCGCGTTGAAGCCGTCCTCGTCGTCATAGGCGATCGCCTTGCCCGCTTCGGGCAGGAACATCGCCGGCACATTGCCCAGCGAGGCGCCGGGGCCTCGCACCTTGTCGACGGTCCGGAAGGACTTACCCTGCGCATCGCGATAGAGCATCCGGGTGGTGCGGGACGAGTCGTCATAACCGATGCCGAGCCGGACGGTGCCCGCGCCGTCGGCATACCAGTCCATCACGCGCTCGGTCGGCGCGAGGACGCGTCTGCTCTTCCCGGTGGATACGTCGAAATCGCGTACCTCCGGCCAGAATGCGGGATTGTCGACATAGATCGAGTTCTGCATGGCAAGCAGGACATGCGGCGATCCGTCACGTGCGATCCACAGGATGTCGTCGGCGCTCTGCCCGCCCACTTCCTTGCCGAGCATCACGATCTTCTTGCCGTCGGCGCTGATCCCGGCGGCGCGGCGGATATACCAGCTGTCGCCCTGCACCGGTGTGGTCGAACCGATCCGCACCACCAGCCACTGGTCGTTGACCCAGGACCAGCTGTTGAGATCCATCTCGCCCTGCGCGATCTGCGCCATCTTCGAAGGCTCGGCAATCGGAACGATCGCCAGCCGCTGCGCCCCGTTCACCGCGAGGCGGGCGGCGACCTTGGTGCCGTCGGGTGACAGGACGGGCCCCTGGATAAAGGGCAGTCGCGCGAACAGCTCGAGCGGAACCGGTGGCGGCAGCGTTGATTGAGGCGTTGCGGGAGTGGGGGCGGCAGTGGAGGCGGGCGCCGCGCTGTCCTGTCCCATGACGCTCATCGGGGCGGACAACAGCACCGCACCCGCGCACAACAGCATCCAACGCATTGACAGCCCCCTGATTCCCCGCGCCTGTCTAGCCCATCCCGGGTGCGTCGGAAAGCGGCCGGCTTCCGGATATTGGCGTCGAAATGAAGCGTTTAGCGCTTTTACAAGAACCGCGCCGGGATCGCTCCCGACGCGGTCTTGTCGACAGGGGCGGCAACGCGCCGCCCGTGAGGAGGGTATCAGCCGGCAGCGTGCGCCAGCCCCGCGAGCAGCAGCAGGGCGACGATGTTGGTGATCTTGATCATCGGGTTCACGGCGGGGCCCGCCGTGTCCTTGTAGGGATCGCCGACCGTGTCGCCGGTCACCGCGGCCTTATGGGCTTCGCTGCCCTTGCCGCCGTGATTGCCGTCCTCGATATATTTCTTGGCATTGTCCCATGCGCCGCCGCCCGAGGTCATCGAGATGGCGACGAACAGGCCCGACACGATCACGCCGAGCAGCAGCGCGCCGAGCGCCGCGAAGCCGCTCGCCTGGCCGGCCACCGCCGTGATGATGAAATACACCGCGATCGGCGCAAGCACCGGCAGCAGCG
The DNA here is from genome assembly GCF_058809095.1 of Sphingomonas sp. GW821-FHT10F11. NCBI lineage: Bacteria > Pseudomonadati > Pseudomonadota > Alphaproteobacteria > Sphingomonadales > Sphingomonadaceae > Sphingomonas > Sphingomonas sp. GW821-FHT10F11. The sequence goes on along the minus strand of NZ_JBXASH010000008.1, from coordinate 175,700 downwards.
ACGGGATGATCATTTCCTTGATCGCCGCCTTGGTGACGAGATCCACGGTGCGGGCATAGTTCGGGCGGACCGTGCCCTCCATGATGCCCGGATTGTCGCGGAACTGGGCGCGGACGTCCTCGACGACCGATCCAGCCGCACGGCCGACCGCGGTCATGCCGAACGCGCCGAAGCTGAACGGCAGCAGCGCGCCGAGCAGCAGGCCGACGATGACGTACGGGTTGCTCAGGGAGAAATCGACCGCGAGATCGGGGAAGTAGATGCCCAGATCGGTCGTGTAGGCGCCGAACAGCACCAGCGCGGCGAGCGCGGCCGAGCCGATCGCATAGCCCTTGGTCACTGCCTTGGTGGTGTTGCCTACCGCATCGAGCGCGTCGGTACGGTGACGGACGTCCTCGGGCAGGCCCGCCATTTCGGCGATGCCGCCCGCATTGTCCGTGACCGGGCCGTAAGCGTCGAGCGCCACGACCATGCCGGCCAGCGCCAGCATCGCGGTCGCGCCGAACGCGATGCCGATCACCCCGGCAAGCTGATAGGAGGCGATCACCGCGACCGAGATCACGATGGTCGGCAGGGCAGGGCTTTCGAGGCTGACCGCGAGACCCTGGATGACGTTGGTGCCATGGCCGGTCTCGGACGCCTTGGCGATCGAGCGGACCGGGCGAAAGTTGGTGCCGGTATAATATTCGGTGATCCACACCAAAGCGCCGGTGAGCGCGAGGCCGATCATCATGCACCAGAACAGCGCCATGCCGGTGAAGCCGGTGGTGACTTCGGTGCCGCCGTCGAGGAACGAGCCCCCGCCGATGCGGGTGTTCATGTCGCCCAGCACATACTGGGTGGCGAAATAGATCGCCGGGATCGAGAGTATGACCGTGGTCCAGAAGCCCTTGTAAAGCGCCCCCATGATCGAGTTGTTGGCGCCGAGGCGGACCATATAGGTGCCGATGATCGAGGTGATGACGCAGACGCCGCCGACGAGCAGCGGCAGGGTCATCAGCTGGAACAGATGGTCGGCGTTCGGCAGGAGCAGCGCGATCGAGGCCATGGTCACGCCGATGGTGACGACATAGGTCTCGAACAGATCGGCCGCCATACCGGCGCAGTCGCCGACATTGTCGCCGACGTTATCGGCGATGGTCGCGGGGTTGCGGGGGTCGTCCTCCGGAATGCCGGCCTCGACCTTGCCGACCAGGTCGGCGCCGACATCGGCGGCCTTGGTGAAGATGCCGCCACCGAGACGCGCGAAGATCGAGATCAACGAGGCGCCGAAGGCCAGGGCGACGAGCGAGTCGACCACGATACGGCGATCGGCCTGTACGGCCAGGTCCATATGGGCCTGTGCGATCAAGTACCAGAACAGCCCGGTGATCGAGAGCAGGCCAAGGCCCGCGACCAGCATGCCGGTGACCGCGCCGGAGCGGAACGCCATGGTCAGGCCGCCTTGCAACGAGGTGCGCGCGGCCTCCGCGGTGCGGACGTTCGCCTTCACCGACACGTTCATGCCGATGAAGCCGGTCACGCCCGACAGGATCGCGCCAATCGCGAAGGCGATGGCCGAGGTGATGCCGAGGAAATAGCCGACCACCACCGCAACGACGACGCCGACGATGGCGATGGTGCGATATTGCCGGCCGAGATAGGCCTTGGCGCCTTCCGCGATGGCGGCGGCGATGTCCTGCATCTTCTCGTTGCCGGCACTGGCCGCGAGAATCTGCCGGCTGGTAATGATACCATAAAGTACGGCGATCAGGCCGCAGATCATGGCCGCATAGACAATCGTCATAGATATCCTTCCCCTGATGGTGCCGCGCCAAGCCTTTTGGCCTGTGTCCTCGGCATTTGGGCGGAAGGTATAGAGGCGCTCTACGAGAGCGCAAGCCGTTCAGACGGCGTGCTGAAAACCCAGCCGCGCCGGCAACGCCACCGCTTCGGCGGCATCCATCAGGCTCAGTCCGGACCCGGCGGAGAAGCGGCCGATCCGGGTGGCGGACACCGGCAGGTCGAAGCCGGTGGGCGCGGCGAACAGCAGTTGATAGTCGTCTCCTGCCGTCGCGGCGGCGATGCGTGCCTCACGGCCGTCGCCGGCAAAGGAGCGATAGGCGGCGGACAGCGGTATGGCGGCCAGGTCGATCTCGAGCGCAAGCCCGCTTGCCTCGGCCATGCGCGTGCCGTCGATCAGCAGCCCATCGGAGACGTCCATCATGGCATGGACAACCGGGGCAAGCGCCCGGCCGTCGCCGATCCGCGGCATCGGCCGGCGATAGGCGGTGAGCAGCTCGTCACGCCCCTCTGCGCCCCGCGCGATGGCGAGGCCGGCGCCGGCATCACCGATCGTGCCCGTAACATACAGCGCATCACCCGCCCGAGCGCCGCTGCGCGGTGGCGCGGCCGCGTCGATGCCAAAGGCGGTCAGGGTCAGCACGCGCGGCGCGCCCGAGGGCAGCGATACGGTGTCGCCGCCGATCAGATTGCAGTCGAGTTGCCTGAGGCCTTCGATGAACCCGGCATCCCAGGCGGAATCTCCGGCGAGCGTGTAGTTAAGCATCATCCCGAGCGGCAGCGCGCCCTTGGCGGCAAGATCGGACAGATTCACCGCGCCGAGCTTCCACGCGACATCTTCGGCGGGGTCGGTGGGGAGGAAGTGAACGCCTTCGACGATGGTATCGCTGGTCAGCACAAGCGGCCCGCCCGCATCGAGCAGCGCGGTATCGTCAAGCAACCCCCGCGCCGCCGGATGAAGCGGCAGGGTGCGGAGCGCGGCAAGGAATTCGGCTTCGTTCATCTAGCTCCCTCTCCCCTCCGGGGAGAGGGTAGGGGAGAGGGGCAGTATGTCAGACGGACCGAGCCTCACTGCCCCTCTCCCGACTTCGCTGCGCTCGTCTTCCCTCTCCCCGGAGGGGAGAGGGCGGTCAGGCACGAACATCCTTCGCGATCGCATCCAGCAATCCATTCACGAACCCGGCCTCGCGCTTGTCGAAAAAGGCATGCGCCACATCGACATATTCGGTGATCACCGTCGCCACCGGCACATCCGCCCGCGCGATCAGCTCATAGGTCCCGGCTCGCAGGATCGCTCGCATCGACCGGTCGAGCCGCTCCAGCGCCCAGCCCTTGGCCAGCTTGCCCTTGATCGCCTCGTCGATCTCCGCCTGGCGCGCGACCGCGCCCTTCACGATATCGTCGAAGAAATCGACTTCGGCCTCGGCATATTCGGCGTCCTCGATCGTCGCGCCCAGCCGGTGCTGGTGGAATTCATGCAGCAGCGGTGCGATCGCCGTGCCCTCCATCTCGTGCTGATAGAGTGCCTGGGTCGCGGCAAGCCGGGCGGCGGCGCGGGCCGTGGAACGGGCTGAGGTTCGGCTCATAGGGTCAATTCCGTCTGGTCGCCCGCGAGGCGGAGCGCCACTGATTTCGCATGGGCAGGAAGCCCTTCCGCCTCCGCCAGCGCCACGGCCGCGGGGCCGATGGCGCCGAGCGCGGCGTGGTCGAGCTGGAGGAAGCTGGTACGCTTCATGAAGTCGAGCACCGACAGGCCGGAGGCGAAGCGCGCGCGCCGGCCGGTCGGGAGGACATGGTTGGGCCCGGCGACATAATCGCCGATCGCCTCGGGCGTGTGACGGCCCATGAACACGGAACCCGCATGGCGGACCCGGTCGAACAAAGCCTGGGGATCGTCACAGGCAAGCTCGAGATGCTCGGGCGCAAGCCGGTCGACCAGGGGGATCGCCTCGAACAGGTCGGCGGTGACGATGATCGCGCCGTTCGCATCCCAGCTCTCGCGAGTGACCTTCGCGGTGGAAAGCTGGCCGATCTGCAGGTCGACCGCCTCGGAAACGGCCCTGCCGAACGCGGCATCGTCGGTGAACAGGATCGACTGGCTGGTCGGGTCGTGCTCGGCCTGGCTGAGCAGATCAGCGGCGATCCAGTCGGGGTCGTTCCTGCCGTCCGCGACGACGACGATCTCGCTCGGCCCGGCGACCATGTCGATGCCGACCACGCCGTAGAGCTGGCGCTTCGCCTCGGCGACCCAGGCATTGCCGGGGCCGGTGATCACATCGACCGCGGCGATCCGGCTGGTGCCATAGGCGAGCGCGGCAATCGCCTGCGCTCCGCCGACGCGCCAGATCTCGTCGACGCCGGCGATATAGGCGGCGGCCAGCACCAAAGGATTGACCTCGCCGTCCGGCGTCGGCGTCACCATCACCAGCCGTTCGACACCCGCGACCTTGGCGGGGATCGCGTTCATCAGCACCGAGGAGGGATAGGCCGCGCGGCCGCCGGGGATATAGATGCCCGCCGCCTGGATCGCATTCCATCGTGCGCCGAGCCGGACGCCGGCGGAGTCGGTCGAGTCGCTGTCTTCGGGTTTCTGCTTCAGATGATAGGCGGCGATCCGTTCCGCTGCGAGTTCGATTGCCGCGCGCAGTTCCGGTTCGAGCCCGTCGAGCGCGACCAGCCAGTCGGCCTTCTCGATCCGCCAGCCGGTTTCATTGAGATCGTGCCGGTCGAACTTCTTCGTGAACGCCTGCAACGCGGCATCCCCCTCGTCGCGTACGCTGGCGACGATGGTCCGCACGTCCCGCGCGACATCGGCGTCGGCTTCCCGCCGCGCGTTGACGAGGGCGGTGAAATCCCGTTCGAAGCCGGGATCGGAAGTGGAAAGGCGGATCATGAGCGGGACGCGCCCCCTAACCCGTTCGTTTCGAGCGAAGTCGAGAAACAGGCCAATGACGACTGACCCAGGTTTCTCGACTTCGCTCGAAACGAACGGAGGATGGAGTCACGCTCGGGAAGGCGTCGGACATCAAGCCGCATCGCGCGTCTCCACTGCCCGCCGAAACGCATCCACCAGCGGCACCACCTCGGGCCGCGTCTTGAACGCCGCCCGGTTGACGATCAGCCGCGACGTGACCTCGGCGATCACCTCGACCTCGACCAGCCCATTCTCCTTGAGCGTCTTGCCCGACGACACCAGATCCACGATCCGCGGCGCCAGCCCGAGCGTCGGCGCCAGCTCCATCGCCCCATTGAGCTTCACGCACTCGGCCTGAACCCCGCGTGCCTCGAAATGCCGGCGTGTCACATGCGGATATTTGGTCGCGATCCGTACATGGCTCCAGCCGCGCGGATCATCGCCCGCGGCCATATCGGCCGGCTCGGCGACCGACAGGCGGCAATGCCCGATGCCCAGGTCGACCGGTGCGTAGAGTTCGGAATAATCGAACTCGGCCAGCACGTCCGATCCCACGATCCCCAGTTGCGCCGCGCCATGCGCCACGAAAGTCGCGACATCGAAGGCGCGCACCCGGATCAGGTCGATGCCGGGGTTGCTGGTGGAGAAGCGCAGCGCGCGGCTGTCCTCGTCGGCGAACGCCGCTTCGGGCGAGATTCCGGCGCGCTCGAGCAGCGGCACGGCCTCGGCGAGGATGCGTCCTTTGGGGACGGCGATGATGATCGGATCGGCCATGAGTGAGCGGGGCTTTACTTGCGCCCCTTCGCGGGCGCAACAGACGCCGCGAGGAGGCCCTATGACCGAGCAGAATGTCCGCGGCGCATTCCTGATCCAGGAGCATTATTGCAAGGCCATGGCCGCGCCGGCCTATGCGCGTATCTGCGCGGCGCTGGCCAGGGGCCTCAACCGCGACAGCAGGGTCGGGACGACATTGCTCGACTGGCCGGGTGAACCGACCCGCGCCGCCCTGCCGCTGCGACTCGTCGGCGGGCTGCACGCGCTGGTGCTCGCGGGGAAGGACGCCGGGCTGGCGGCGGTCTTCGCCGGCGCCGTCACCGATCCCGACGCGATCGAGGCTGAACTCGCCCGCGTGCTCGTGGAGCATGACGCGGCGCTTCTGCCCTGGCTCGACGGGCCGCCCCAGACCAACGAGCCGGGCCGCTCCGCCGCGCTGATGACTGGCCTGCTGGAGATCGCCCGCAGGCATGGGCCGCGACTCGAGATATTGGAGATCGGGTCGAGCGCCGGGCTCAACCTGATGATCGATCGCTACCGTTTCGATCTGGGCGGTACGATGGTCGGCCCTGCCGACTCGCCGGTCACGATCATACCCGAATGGAAGGGGCCGCCGCTGCCCGAGATGCCGATCGAGATCGTGAGCACGCGCGGCTGCGACATCAACACGATCGACGCGACCGATCCTGCCGCCGAGGCGCGCCTCGCGGCCTATGTCTGGGCGGAGACGCCCGATCGGGCGCGGCGGCTGAAGACCGCGATCGCGATGCTGCGCGACCGCGCCGTGCGGCTGGAGCGGGCCGATGCCGCCGATTGGGTCGAGGCACGGCTGGCCGAACCGCAGGAGACCGGCGTCACCCGCGTGCTGATGCATTCAGTGGTATGGCAATATCTGCCCGAAGCGGTGGCCGAGCGGATCAGGATCGCGATGAAGGCGGCGGGCGCCCGGGCGACGGCCGAGCGCCCGCTGGCATGGGTGAAGATGGAGCCCGATCGCGCCCTCGCCCATCAGGTCATCGGGGTCCGGAGCTGGCCCGGCGACGGCGAATGGCAGATTGTCGCCACCGCCCACGCCCACGCCACCTGGATCAACGCAGGACCGCCGGAAATACGCGGTCCGGGGATCGACCTGGCCGAGGGAGCGAAGATCGCGGTCTAGCCGCCGAAATGTCAGCTACCCTACTGACATTTCCGACAACGGTGCCGCCAAACCCGCTATGGTCTGCTGCTACCATGGCGATGAGTCTAACCCAGCCACCGCCCTATCGCGCTCGTCACCGCGTCGGGCGCTTCCCACGGCACGAAATGCCCGGCATCGACCTTCACCAGCGTCATGTCGGGCACCAGCGTATCGAGTCCTTCGAGCTGGCTCGGCAGCAGCGCCTTGTCGTCCATGCCCCAGATCACCAGCGTCGGCTGCCTGATCGGCGGAAAGGGTGCGCTCAGGAAAGCGGGGCGTTCGGCTTCCTCGCCGATGTCCGGCACGACGATCGCGCTTGCGCGATACCAGTTGAGCATCGCGGTCATCGCGCCGGGCTGGCTCCATTCGTCGAGATAGGCGGCCTTCTCGCCTGCTATCTTGTCGAAATCGGTGTGGCGCATGAAGCTGCCGTCGAAGAACGCCGACAGGCCGATCGCCTCGATATGCTTCTCCAGATCGGGATTGCGGAAGGCGCGGATATACTGGCTCGCCTCGCGCTGCCCCGGGTCGTCGAACATCGTCTTCTGGAAGATGAAGGGATGCGGCGCGTTGACGATGATCAGCTTCGCGACCCGGTCGGGCCGGGTCAGCGCCGCCATCCAGGCGATCGCGCCGCCCCAGTCATGGCCGACCAGGGTGAAGGTCGCCACGCCGAAATGGTCCGCCAGAGCGACCAGATCGCCGACCATCTTGTCCGGCGTATAGTCGCTGACCGCCGCCGGCTTGGACGACCGGGCAAACCCACGCTGGTCGGGCGCGAGCACGAAATGGGTCTTCGCCAGCTCGGGGATCTGGTGCCGCCAGGTGCGATGCGATTCCGGGAAGCCGTGAAGCAGGATGATCGCGGGGCTGGCGGGATCGCCCGCGACTGCGACGTCGAGGGTGACGCCGGTGGGCAGGGGGACGGTTTGAAGATCGAAAGCGTTCGGCATTTTCTCTCCCTTCACCCCTCCCCTTCAGGGGAGGGGCTTATTGTCCTCTACGGATAACTCACGGTCTTCGGAATCTCAGGGATCGGAATGAACTCCTTCTCGTCCCCCGGCACCTTGGGAAACCGTCCCGCCTGCCAATCCTCCTTCGCCTGATTGATCCGCTCGCGGCTCGACGAGACGAAGTTCCACCACACATGGCGCGGTGTCGAAAAGGCATCGCCGCCGCACAGCATTACCCGTCCGCCGTCGCGTGACCTGAGCGACGTCGCGACGCCCGGCTTCAACACGTACAGCACCATCGGCTCAAGCGGCACGCCGTCCAGGCTCGCCTCGCCCAGCGCGAGATAGACCGCCCGCTCGTCCGCATCGGCATCGACCGGCACCTCGCCGCCCGGATCGAGGATGATGTCGGCATAGATCGTCCCGGCATAGGTGGTGGTCGGCGCTGTCGCGCCCCACAGGCTGCCCATGATGATCCGCGCCCGCGCATTGGGCGTCTCGATCACCGGGAGCGCTGCCTTTTCGACATGCTCGAAGGCGGGGTCCATTTCCTCCTGCGCCTCGGGCAGCGCGATCCAGGTCTGGATGCCCGACAGGTCGGGCCCCTGCGCGCGCTGGCTGGCGGGCGAGCGCTCCGAATGGACGATGCCGCGCCCCGCGGTCATCAAATTCACCGCGCCCGGTTCGATCGTCGCGAAGGTGCCGATCGAATCGCGATGGTCGATCGCGCCCTCGAACAAATAGGTCACGGTGGCCAGGTTGATATGCGGATGCGGCCGCACATCGATGCCGGTGCCGACCTCGAGATGCGCCGGCCCCATCTGGTCGAAGAACAGGAACGGGCCGACCATGGTGCGCGGCTTGGACGGCAGGGTGCGGTGCACCTTGAACCCGCCCAGATCATGCGTGGTCGGCTGGATCGTCTGCAGCACGAAATCGTCGATCATGAAGCGGCTCCGTTCAGGCCCTGGAGGATCTCGGCGAGGTCCTCGGGATAGATGAGTTCATGGTGCGCGGCGATCGCCTCGCGGTCAAACCATTGCCAGTGCTGCATCACCCGCTGTTCCAGCTCGGTATGCCGTGCGGTGTCGATCTCGGACGTCTCGGTGCGGATCAGGAAATAGCGCTCGTCGGCCAGCACCGGCACGCCTTCCAGCGTGACGAACTCGACCACCCGCCGCAAGATCTCGGGCCCGGGCTCCGCATTTATGCCGGTCTCCTCGATCAGTTCGCGCCGCGCCGCTTCTTCATAACTCTCGCCCGGATCGACCGCCCCGCCCGGCGTCGCCCAGAAGGGCGGGCGGTCGGCCGCATCGAAGCGGAACAGCAGCACCCGCCCCGCGGGATCCATCAGCAGGATGCGCGCCGCGGGGCGCTCGGCCAGGCTCATGCCGCGTCGAGTTCGGGATAATGGCGGAAGATGTCGTCCTCGTTGAACGCGATGCGCCGCTCGCTCTTCAGATAGGCGGCGATCTCCGGCAACGCGGCGACCCGGTCGTGCAGTGCGATCAGCCCGGGATAATTGCCCTCGATCGCCGCCATCCGCTTCGGGAACATGTAGCGGAGCCCTTCGACGATCTGGAACAGCGAGGTGTCGCCATAGCTCCAGCGTTCGCCGGTCAGCCAGTCGCCCTTATGTGCTTCGGTCGCCGCCTCGAAATGATCGAGGAATTTCGGCATCCGCTCCTCGCGCATCGTCTTCGCCGCGCGCGCCGCCTCGGGTTTCTGGTCGCGATAATAGTCCGACATGCTCACCGGATGATGCACATTGTGCACCTCGGCGACGAGATCGGCGACGGTCAGCTGGATCTGGTTGACCCAGTGCCGCCGCGTCGCCGGCACCAGATCATGCTGCTCGTCGAGATACAGCAGGATGTTCGCGACCTGCGCGACCGCGCCGTCCTCCAGCTCGAGATAGGGCGGCGCGAACGGGCCGTCGGCGCCGTGCCGCTCCATATTCGCCATCAGCGCCTCTTCGTCGGTCTCGCGCGCGCAATCGCGATACGCGATGCCCGCCGCCTCGAGCGGCAGCCGCACGAACTCGCCACGCCCCTGGATCGAAGGCCAGTACCAGAGCCTGTAGGCCATATTTATTCTCCCGGCGCGCGTGCCCGGATGGCCAGCGCATGGATGCGCGAGGACAACAGATCGGCGAGCGCCTGGTTCACCAGCCGCTGGCGCTGGACTCGATTCAGCCCCTCGAACGCGGGGCTTTCAACGATCACGGTGAAGTGCGATTCACCCGTGCCGTCATCGCCCATATGGCCGGCATGATGGTGGCTGTCATTGACCACCTCCAGATGCGTCGGGTCGAGCGCGGAGGTGAGACGGGTCGCGATTTCGGACGCGACGGAGCCGGTGGCGATACTGGACATCGCTCTTATATAGGCCGCTTTGTTCAAATCGGGGAACCGCGTGGCGCGGGATAGTGAAAAGAAGGATCGGCCGAACGCTCGCTTCCACGGTCGCGTGGAAGGGACGGGCAGGCTGTGCGCGCATCCGGGCTGCGACGTCCCGGGCGAATTCCGCGCGCCGCCCGAGGAAGGGCCGGCCAATGGCTTCGAGGGACCTCGGCCCTATCGCTGGTTCTGCCTCGACCATGTCCGCGAATTCAACGCACGGTATAATTTCTTCCAGGGCATGAGCGCGGACGAGATCCACGACGCGCAGCGTCCCTTTTCCGGCTGGGAACGCGAGACCCGCGCCTTCACCCAGACGGGCGGCGCCGACCGTCCACCCCGCTGGGCCGATTTCAGCGACCCGCTCGACGCGATCGGCGCGCGCTTCCAGCGCAGGATGGAGGAGGTGCGCAAGGACGGCCGCCCCTTGTCGGAAAGCGACCGCCATTCCCTGAAGGTGCTTGGCCTGCCTACCGATGTCGACCGCCGCGGCCTGCGCCAGCGCTATGCCGAACTGGTCCGCCGCTACCATCCCGACCGCAACGGCGGCGACCGCAGTCACGAGAAGGCGCTGCAGGAGGTGATCGCGGCCTATACCCAGCTGAAAGGCGCGGCGGCGTTCGCTTGAATTTCAATAAGCAAGCTTCGGGAAAAACGCCCCGCGCCCCTCGGGCGTCATGTCGAGCAGCCCCCAGACCGGATCGACCAGATCGCCGGCACGATGATGCTGCCCCGGCTCTTCCGGCGCATAGACCAGCTCGCTGCCCCAGAAATGCCGGATCGTGTCGCCTTGCTTCCGAAAGACATTGAACACCGGTTCGTCCCAGTCCTTGCCGTCCTCATAACCGCGCTCGGCGCGCATCGCCGCCGAGACGTTCGAGGTGTCGCCGAAATAGTCGGCGTCATAGCTGTTGCCCGCGGTCGACAGGAACCGCAGGTGATCCCAACCGCGATCCTGCGCCCAGGCCACCAGCCGCGCGATCGGCGATTTCGCGACGATCCAGAACGGCACCCGCTGCGGCACGTGCCGCGCCGCGCCGTCCAGGCTGTCCAGCATGTGCGTGCAGCCGGGACAGGGGGCGTCGCGCTCCGGCCCATACATGAAGCTGTAGAGGATGATGCTCGACCTGCCATCGAACAACTCGGAGAGCTTCACCTGTTCCGGCCGCTGATGCGCCCCGATCCGTTCGAACACATAGTCCTGCGCCACCGCCCCGCCCGGCGGGAGGGCGCGGCGCAGAGCCGCGACCTCCTCGATCTGGCGGCGCAGCGCCATCTCCGCATCGAGCAGCGCATTACGCGCCGCCCGATATTCCTGGCTCTCGTTCGGAAAGGCGAGATGTTCCATGACGATGCTCCCCTTTCAGCCTTGCCGCGCCATCTTCTCGCGCCGGGCAATCTCCAGCGCCGAGGGCTCGCCCGTCACGAACGATCCGATCGGCACCGGCCCGGCGGGCTCATAGGTCGCGATGATCACCCCGGTGGTCGACACGGTCGAGTCGATCAGCCGCATCGCACCCGGCGTCACGCCGTCGGCGAACAGGCGCTTCCCGCCGCCCAGGACGACCGGAAAGGTCATCACGAACAGCCGGTCGATCAGCCCGGCCGCCAGCAGCGCCGGGTAGAGCTTGGTGCTGCCCTGGATCAGCAAGTCCGGACCCTCGGTCGCCTTGACCTTGGCGATCCCGGCCGCGGCGTCGCCATTGATCGCGACCGAATTGACCCAGCCGAGCGGCTCGGTCGACGAGGTGACGACATATTTGGTGACGGCGTCGAACTTCTCGCCGATCGGATCGCCGTTCTGGAAAGGCCAATAGGCGGCGAAGATGTCATAGGTGTTCCGGCCGAGCAGCAGATCGAAATCGCTGCCCATCACGCCGCCCATCTGCTGGCCCATCGCCTCGTCCCACAGGGTGGCGGACCATCCGCCCAGGGTGAAGTCGCCGGTCGGATCCTCCTCGGGCGCGCCGGGAGACTGCATCACGCCGTCGAGCGACTGGAAGGCGCCCGCGATGATCTTTCTCATGGAAAATACCTCGATCGATTAGGGGCGGCGCCCGCCCGCTCGGGCCACCCGCAACCGGCAGCCCGAGCGGAGGGCGCTCAGGCCACCTTTTCCCCTTCAAAGGCACGCTCGATCGCGGCGATGTCGATCTTCTTCATCTTCATCATCGCGTCCATCGCCCGCTTGGCCGCTTCGCGGTCCGGGCTGGCCATCGCATCGAACAGCTGTTGCGGCGATATCTGCCAGGACAGGCCAAACCTGTCCTTGCACCAGCCGCACGGCCCTTCCGATCCGCCATCGGCGATCAGCGCGTTCCAGTAGCGGTCGGTCTCCTCCTGGTCCTTTGTATAGACCATGAACGAGACCGCCTCGTTGAAGGTGAAGTGCGGCCCGCCGTTCAGCCCGATAAAGGGGCTGCCCAGCACGGTGAACTCGACGGTGAGCACGTCGCCCGCCTTGCCGTCCGGATAGTCGCCGGGCGAGCGGTTGACCTTGTCGACATGGCTGTCGGGGAAGATCCCGGCATACAGCGCGGCCGCTTCTTCGGCCTGTCCGTCGAACCACAGGCATGGTGCGATCTTCGTCATCTTGCTCTCCTCGATATTGTGATTGGTCCGTTATTGATTGCCCGGTCCGACGACCCCGAACATCACGCCGAGCGGATCGCTCGCCACGATGATGCGGTCTCCTCCGGGCACGTCCATCGGCCCCGCATGCACGGTCCCGCCATTCTTCGAGACCTTGGCGGCGGCCGCCTCGATGTCCGGTGCGCGGAAATAGAAGTGCCAGCCGGAAGGCTGCGCGTTCGGCTGGCCCGCCGGGATGGTCTGCATGGTCGCGCCGATCGTCTGATCGCCGGCCTGGACGAAGATATAATCGCCATTCTCGCCCATCGGCATCTTGTCGGGATAGGTCCAGCCGAACACGTCTGCGTAAAAGGCGTTGGCCCCGGCCTGGTCGGGCGTGGACAGCTCGTTCCAGTTGCACTTGCCCATGCCCATCCGGTCCCAGGCGGTGCTGCTTCCTTCGCTCGCGCCGCGCATGACGTAGAAGGGGATGCCCTGCGGATCGGTGACCATCGCGATCCGGCCGACATCGGGGATGTCCCAGGCCGGCATCATCACTCGGCCGCCGGCCGCCTTGATCTTCTCGACCGAGGCGTCGACGTCGTTCACGCCGATATAGAAGAGCCAGGTCGGCTTCGCCCCGCCGGCCGTCATCTGCTCGGTCAGGCGCATCACGCCCCCGACCAGCTCGCCCTTGTTGCCGCTGTCGATCATGCGGTAATCCATGTCGCCATCCGGCTTGTCCTGCACCGTCCAGCCGATCACATCGTCGTAAAACGCCTTGGACGCGTCGGGATCGGTCGTCATCAGCTCATACCAGATCGGCGTGCCTTCGGGATTGGTCATCGTCGCTCTCCTGGGGATTGGGTCCGGGGGTGGATTGTGCCTCAAGCGTCGAGGATAGGAGCGAAGCCGCCATAGACCATGCGCTTGCCGTCGAACGGCATCTCCGCATCGGCGGACGGCTTCATCCGCTCGTCCTCCATCACCTTGGCCATGCCGGCATCGCGGGTCGCCTTGTCTGGCCATTCGACCCAGGAAAAGACCACCTTCTCAGCCTCGGTCGCCGCCACCGCGCCCTGGAAATCGGTGACCTCGCCCTTGGGCACATGGTCGCCCCAGGCCTCGACCACGCGGGTCGCGCCGTGATCGCGGAACACTTCGGACGCCTTGTCGGCCATGCCGCGATAGGCATCCTGCTTGCCGTCCTCGACCGGCACGAGATAGCCGTCGACATAGCCGGTCGATCCGCCCGAGCCATGATCGAGCAAGGGCGCGAAGCCGCCATAGATCATGCGCTTGCCGTCGAACGGCATATTGGCCATCTCGGCCATGCGCGGGTCTTCCATCATCTTCTGCATGCCGGATTCGAGCACTTCCTTCGAAGGCCATTCGATCCAGCTGAACAGCACGACCTCGTCGTCCTTCGCCTTCACCGCGCGCTTGAAATCGGTGACCTTGCCGTCCGGCACCTCGTCGCCCCAATTCTCGACCATGCGGGTCATGCCGAATTCGCGGAAGAACGGCACTGCCTTGGTGGCGTGGTCGATATAGGCCTGTTTGTTGGCGGCCGGCACGGCCAGCACGAAACCCTGGATATAGCTCATCGATCGTCTCCTGGTTGTCGGCGAGTTGCCGATTATGCCCCGGACGTTTCCGGTGGCGGGGTGGGTGATCAGTCGCGGTGCGCCAGCAGCGCGCGAAGGGCGGGGGTGCGCAGATACAGCCCGGCCCAGGCAAGCACGCCGATATACACCCCGAACAACGTGTGGGTGAACAACGGGCTCCCGATCCGGGCGTGCGTGGCGACCGCTCCGCCGAGATATCCGGTCAGCACGATCGCACCGAGCAGCGCGGTGCGCGGCCAGGCGTACAGCAGCGCCGATCCGAGCGTCAGTATGCCGAGCAACCGCAACGTGCCGAAATCGGTCGGCCAGCCGAGCGTGGCGGTGGTGTCGATCACCGGCTGGATCGGCACGAGCTTGATCGCGCCGTCGAGCAGGAGGAACAGGATCACCAGTCCGCTCATCGTGCGGCCGGCGATGACGGCGCCGTTGCGGGGCAGCGTGCCGCGGACCGATCCGGGCGAGTCGATGGCAATGCTATTCATCATGCGTCTCCTTGGAAGAAGGGGTTCAGGCGTCGACAGGCTCGCCGCCGCCCGACATCGCGGCCATCGCCGCCTCGACGTCCATCCAGGTCAGCTCGATGATATGGCCGTCCGGATCCTCGAAGCTGCGGCCGTACATGAAGCCGAAATCCTGCGCCGGGACCGGATCGGGCCGGGCGCCGGCGGCGACTGCCCTGGCCAAGGTCTGGTCGACCTCGTCGCGGCTGTCCTCGGTCAGGCAGATCAGCACTTCGCAATCGGTCCGCGCATCGACGATTGTCTTCGAGGTGAAGTCGCCGAAACGGGCATGGCTCAGCAGCATCAGGCTGATCGAGTCGGAGAACATCAGCATCGCGGTGCTGCTCTCCTGGCAGAAGCGCTCGTCCCTGGTCCCGCCGATCGCCTGATAGAAGGCGGCCGAGCGTTCGACGTCGGCAACGGGCAGGTTCACGAAGATCATCTTGGGCATGGCAAATCCTTTCCTCTGCGTTTCTGGCGAATCACTGTTTGACGGTGATGACGTATCGAGTTATTAAAAGCAACCATGGAGTTAGAAAAAATAACCGACTCGAGCAAAAAGGCGGAAAAGCGTTGGTATGATGACGCCTGCGGCACCGCACTGGCGATGGAGCTGGTCGGAGAGCGCTGGTCGCTACTGATCGTGCGCGAGCTGATGTTCGGCCCGCGCCGCTTCGGTGAGTTGAAGAAAGCGCTCGGCGGGATCAGCGCGAATGTGCTGACTCAGCGGCTCGAGGGCATGGAGGAGGTCGGCATCCTCACCCGCCGGAAGCTGCCGCCGCCCGCCTCGGTGCAGGTTTATGGCCTCACACCCTGGGGTTATGCGAGCGAACGCGCGATCCAGGAGCTTGGCCGCTGGGCGGTGCAGTCGCACCGGCACGACACGACGCTGCCGCTCAGCGCCGCCTCGATCATGCTGTCCTTCCGCACGATGATCGACCGGTCCCGATCGGGCGAGGTGAACCGCACCATCGGCTTCCGCTTCGGCGAGGACGAATTCGTCGCGACCGTCGACGCGGAAGGCATCGCGATTCGCCGGACCGATCCGCGCGAGGCGGATGTGATGCTCGATACCGACCCGGTGACCCTGGCGTCGGTCGTCTATGGCGGCCGGCCGATCGAGGACGCTGAATCGGCCGGATCGCTGAAATTATCGGGCGATCGTGCCCTCGCGGAGCGGTTCGTCACGCTGTTTCCGTTGCCGCCCAAGACGGGTTCGGCTTGACGAACTCTATTTCCGTTCGCACTGAGCTTGTCGAAGTGCCGTTCTTCCTTCTCGATCGTTGAAGAGGAGCAGGGCTTCTGCAGATCAGCCCGAACGGTACGAGATCATGACGGACATACCCAACACCCAGCCCGACAGCCGCGAGACGACGATCATGGACGCGCCCGACAAGATGGTGAAGGTCCGTGAACTCTTCGGCATCGATTCGGACATGGAGGTTCCCGCCTTTTCGGAAGCCGATGAGCGCGTGCCCGATCTCGATCCGGCCTATGTGTTCGACGGCGACACCACGCTCGCGATCTGCGCCGGCTTCGCGCACAATCGCCGCGTGATGGTCCAGGGCTATCACGGCACCGGCAAGTCGACTCATATCGAGCAGGTCGCGGCGCGCCTGAAATGGCCGTGCATCCGTATCAACCTCGACGCGCATATCAGCCGCATCGATCTGGTCGGCCGCGACGCGATCGTGCTGAAGGACGGCCAGCAGGTCACCGAATTCCGCGAAGGCCTGTTGCCCTGGGCGCTGCAGACGCCGACGGCTTTGGTGTTCGACGAATATGATGCCGGCCGCCCCGACGTGATGTTCGTCATCCAGCGCGTGCTGGAGACCGAGGGCAAGCTGACGCTGCTCGACCAGAACCGCGTGATCCGCCCGAACCCCTGGTTCCGCCTGTTCGCCACCGCCAACACGGTCGGCCTGGGCGACACGAGCGGGCTCTATCATGGCACGCAGCAGATCAACCAGGGCCAGATGGACCGCTGGAACATCGTCGTCACGCTCAACTATCTGCCTGCCGCGGTCGAGGCGCAGATCGTGCTCGCCAAGTCCGGCGAATATGACAAGCCCGAGGGCAAGCAGGTCGTCGACAACATGGTCCGCGTGGCCGATCTCACGCGCCGCGGCTTCATCAACGGCGATATCTCGACCGTGATGAGCCCGCGCACCGTCATCACCTGGGCGCAGAATGCGCTGATCTTCGGCGACGTCGGCTTCGCGTTCCGCCTGTCCTTCCTCAACAAGTGCGACGAGGCGGAACGGGCACTGGTCGCCGAATATTATCAGCGCGTCTTCGGCAAGGATCTGCCCGAGAGCGTGGTCGGCAAGGGTTGAGTTGCGGCTCCATCCATAATCTTCTTCCCCGGCGAAGGCCGGGGCCCAGTTGGGGGACTTCTCTGGTCGGCCGAAACGCCCGTTTCTTTCTGTTCCGGAACTGGACCCCGGCCTCCGCCGGGGAAGCTCTAGCTGGGTGATGTCGAGGTGTTGGCAATGAACGTCGGGCCAGGCGCCTTCCCTTCCGGCAAGAGGAAATTGGCAAAAGCCGCGGTCGTCATGGCCGCCGCCCTTCTGCTCACCGCCGCCAAGACCCCCGACTACAAGGTCAAGCCAGCCTCGGTCCCGCTGCTCCCCGGCCGCACGCTCAAGGGCGAGCAGATCGCTGTCCCGGGCGCGATCATCGCGCAAAGCCCGCTCGGCCGCCCCGAAACGGTGCTGCTGGTCGATCCGATCGCGCTCGACCGGCTCGGCCAGAAGCGCAATTTCACCCGCGAGACGGTGTTCGAATCCGCCCGGGTGGACGGCATTCCCGGCGATCCGCCCGTGGTGTTCTGCGAAACCGAACAGGATCCGTCCTTCACCAAGGCAATGGTCGGCTCGATGGGCTTCGGCCTGGTTGGCCTGCTCAGGCCGACCAAATTGGTCACGCGCTATTGCCTCTACGATACCAATGACGACGAGACGCTCGATCATGCCATCCTGATCGGCGCCAAGGGCGATTCAGGGCGCGAACCCTTCGCCATCACGCCCGCGCATTACGGGCTGATCCGCGGTATGTTGCTCGGCAATGGCAGCGAGTTGCGGCTGCGTTATGCCGGCACGGCGGGTGAGAAGGACAGCCTGTCCTTCGATGCCGAGCTGATACTCTACGGCATGAACCGCCCGCTGCCCGAGACGCGGCACAAGATCTCGATCGCGAAGCTCCCGGCATACGGCGTGATCCAGGGTGCGGTGGTGACCGTGCTCGAATTCGATCCGGAAACGAAGATCGCGCGCATCAGGATCGACCGCGATCTTGCGCCCGGGCGTTTGGTGGTGCCAGAGCAGAAGCCATGACGACGGAAACGCCCCTCGATCGCTTCAAGGCCGTGCTCGGCGGTGCCGCGCGCGCGATCGCGCACGAGCCCGAGATCGAGCTCGCCTTCACTGCCGATGCGCCCACCCAGTCGGGCAAGCATATCAAGGTGCCGATGCCGGCACGCACCCTGCCGGCCGACCAGGTCGCTGAAGCCCGTGGTTTCGCTGACGGCTTCGCGCTGCGCCTGCGCCACCACAATGCCGCGCTCCACGCGAAGCAGGCGCCCGCCGAGGCAGTCGCGCGTTCCGTATTCGACGCAGTCGAGGGTGCCCGGGTCGAGGCACTCGGCGCACGCGGCTATGCCGGCATCGCTGCCAACCTCGCGACTGCGCTCGACCTGAAGCTGCGCGCCGATCCGATCACCCGCGCCCGCAACCGCGACGAAGTGCCGCTCTCCACTGCACTCGGCCTGATGGTGCGCGAGCGGCTGACCGGCGCCGAGGCGCCCGCCGTCACGGCGCCGGGCATGGCGCTGGTACGCGACTGGATCGAGGAGAAGGCGGGCAAGGATCTCGACGCGCTGGCGCTGGCGATCGACGATCAGCGCACCTTTGCCAGCCTCGTCACCCGCCTGCTCGAGGATCTCGAACTGGTCGAGGGCGACATGGTCCCCGATGAAGCCGATGAGGGCGGATCCGAGGACGAAGGCACTGACGAGCAGCAGTCCGAAGAAGGCGAGGACGGCGAAGGCGAGGGCGAGCAGGGCCAGGGCGAGATCGAGGCGCGGGGTTCCGACCGCGATGCCGAATCGCAGGACGGTGAGGGCGCCGAGACCAGCGACGACGAATTCCAGGACATGGACGGCGAGGCGGGCGATGACGGCGAGGAGGGCATGCTGCCCGTCCGTCCCAACCGGCCCTTCTCCGATTTCGCACCGCAGTTCGAATATAAGGCGTGGACCACCAGTTTCGACGAAGTGATCGCCGCGACCGACCTGTGCGACGCTGACGAGCTGGCGCGGCTGCGCTCCTATCTCGACCAGCAACTCGTGCATCTACAGGGCGCGGTGACCAAGCTCGCCAACCGGCTGCAGCGCCGGCTGATGGCGCAGCAGAATCGCAGTTGGGATTTCGATCAGGAGGAAGGACTGCTCGACGCCGCCCGCCTCGCCCGCGTCGTCGTCAATCCGACTCAGTCGCTCAGCTACAAGATCGAGCGCGAGACCGATTTCCGCGACACCGTCGTCACCTTGCTGATCGACAATAGCGGTTCGATGCGCGGCCGCCCGATCTCGATCGCCGCGATCAGCGCTGACATCCTCGCCCGCACGCTCGAGCGCTGCGGGGTCAAGACCGAGATCCTCGGCTTCACCACCCGCGCCTGGAAGGGCGGGCAGGCGCGCGAGACCTGGCTCGCCGCGGGGCGTCCGCCCCAGCCGGGCCGGCTCAACGATGTGCGCCACATCGTCTATAAAAAGGCCGACGAGCCGTGGCGCCGCGCGCGCACCTCGCTCGGGCTGATGATGCGCGAGGGACTGCTCAAGGAGAATATCGACGGCGAGGCGTTGCTCTGGGCGCACAGCCGGCTGATCGCTCGGCCCGAGGAACGCAAGATCCTGATGGTCATCTCGGACGGCGCGCCGGTCGACGATTCCACGCTCAGCGTGAATTCGGGCAGCTATCTCGAACGCCATCTGCGCCAGGTGATCAACTGGATCGAGACCCGCTCGCCGGTCGAGCTGGCCGCGATCGGCATCGGCCACGACGTGACGCGCTATTATGCGCGAGCGGTGACGATCATGGATGCCGAGCAACTCGGCGGCACGATCATCGAGCAGCTTGCCGCGCTGTTCGACACTGACTGAAGAAGCGGGGACTGAATGATCGCCGCGCCGCCGGGCGGGTTTGTCGGCCCGGTCAAACGGTCGGTTACGATCGCCGGCCACGCGACCTCGATCAGCCTCGAGCCCTTGTTCTGGGAAGCGCTCGAGTCAGCGGCGGAGGCGCGCAGCCTGCCGCTCAACGCACTGATCGCCGAAATCGACGCGCTGCGTATTACAGCCGACGATCCTCCCAATCTGGCCAGCGCATTGCGGAGCTGGCTTATGTCGGAGCGCGCGCCCTAATCACAATCCGTCATGCCGGACTTGTTCCGGCATCCACCGTTCGGCACGCTCTACGGCATGAGGGAACGGGAACCCTGCGTCTACATCCTGGCGAGCGACTTCAACGGCCGCCTCTACACGGGCGTCACATCGAATCTCATCGGCCGCATCATGCAGCATCGCGACGGCACCTTCGACGGCTTCACCAAACGCTACAATATCAAACGCCTCGTCTGGTACGAAGTCGGCGACACGATGGAAATCGTCATCGCCACCGAGAAGCGCATCAAGGGATGGCGCCGCGACTGGAAGAAGAATCTCATCGAGCGCGACAACCCCAAATGGGATGATCTGGCCGTAGCACTCGGCCTCGACCCTTTGCGTTGAAACACTGGTGGACCCCGGAACAAGTCCGGGGTGACGATCGCGAGAGAGGCGGCGGCTCTCACTAAACCGTCATGCCGGACTTGTTCCGGCATCCACCGTGCCGCGAAGTCCTCGGCCTTCGGGGCGCGGCTCGCTGGCGTGACCCGCTGCTCCCCGCCCAAACCTGTGAGAATTACTCTCAATAGCGTTGACAATGAGAGTGACTCGCAATAGCTGGCCCGCGATACAAAGGGGACAGAAATTGCGCACCACCAGCACCGCTCGACGCACGCCTATCGCAAAGCCCGCGTTTCTCGCGCTTTCGTGTGTCGGCGCGTTCGCCAGCAGTGCGGCCTTCGCCGCGGACGAGCCAGATACGGTGCCGACCAGTGACGACAATCAGGGCCGCGACGACGTACTCGTCACCGGCCAGCGTGAGAAAGCGCCCAAGCAGGTCGCCGCCCCCGTCAACACGCCCAAGTCGATCGTCGTCCTGCCCAAGGAAGTGATCGAACAGACCGGTTCGGCCAGCCTGCAGGATGCGCTGCGTACCGTGCCCGGCATCACCTTCGGCGCGGCCGAGGGCGGGAACCCGATCGGCGACCGTCCCTTCATCCGCGGCTTCGATAGCCAGGGCTCGACCTATGTCGACGGCGTGCGCGATCTGGCGGCGCAGACCCGCGAAGTGTTCGCGGTCGAGGAGATCCAGGTCGTGCGCGGCTCGGATTCGACGCTCGGCGGCCGCGGCAGCGCGGGTGGTTCGATCAACATCATCACCAAATTGCCGACCGATCGCAACTTCATCTCCGGCTCGGCCAGCTTCGGCACGGACGACTACAAGCGCGTCACCGCCGATGCGAATTACAAGCTGACCGATACGATCGCGGTCCGTGTCGCCGGCATGTGGCATGATCAGGACGTGGCCGGCCGCGATGCGATCTGGCAGCGCCGCTGGGGTGTCGCGCCCTCGATCACGCTTGGGCTCGGCACGCCGACCCGGCTGACCGCTTCCTATTATCACCTGACCAGCCACGAACTGCCCGACAGCGGCATTCCCTATTTCTACACGATCGGCAACGCGCCCGGCACCGGCAACATCTATTCGGAGCCGCTGATCGGCAGGGGCACGACCAGGGGCGGCACGACCGGCGTGGTCGATCGCTCGACCTTCTACGGGCTGGTCGATCGCGATTTTCGCGATGCCGACACCGATCAGATCACGATCCGCGCCGAGCATGATTTCGGCGGGCTGACCCTGCGCAACACCTCGCGTTTCTCGCACAATTCGCAGGCGTACATCTATACCCAGCCGGACGATCAGCAGGGCAATGTCTTTGGCAACTCGGCGACTCCGCCGGTTGCGGGCAGCGATGCCGCGATCCGCGGCGATCTCATCACGGGCGGTTATGTGTGGCGCCGTGCCAATACGCGCTACGGCTACACCGACAACATCACCAACCAGACCGACCTGTACGGCAGCTTCAACACCGGCAGCGTGAAACACAACATCTCGGTTGGCGCGGAATTCTCCTGGGAGAAGGCGCGCCGCGGGACCTTCGTGCTCGCGACCGGCGCGACCATCTCGCCGCGCTGCAACACCGCGATGATCGCGCGGTACAATTGCACCAGCCTGTTCACCCCCAATCCCAATGATGCATGGGTGAACTATACGAGCGATAGCCTGAGCACGGTCGCTCCGATCACCAGGACGCTGCCGATCCAGGAGACGCAGAACGACGCGGAAACGCGCTCGATCTATGCGTTCGACTCGATCACGCTGTTGCCATCACTGATCCTCAATCTCGGCGCCCGTTACGACCATTTCAAATCGACCGTGACGCCGGGCCAGGCCGCAACTGCGACCACCACCTATCAGCTGTCGCGGTCCGACGATCTGTTCAACTGGCAGGCCGGCCTCGTCTTCAAGCCGACCCCGGAAACCAGCCTTTACGCGTCCTACGCCACCGCAGCGACACCGCCGAACAGCCTGTTGGGCGAAGGGGCGGAGTCGAACGCCCTGGGTACGCCGACCACCGACGCGGCCTATCTGACGGCCCTCGCGGTGCTCGACTCGCTGAAGATCGAGAAGACCAGATCCTATGAGGTCGGAGCCAAGGCGAATCTGATGGACGGCAGATTGTCGTTGAATCTCGCTGCCTTCCAGACCGATACGGACAATGCACGCGCCGTCGGCGCGAACGGCGGGGTCGAGTTCATCGGCAAGCGCCGTATCCGCGGCGTCGAGTTCAATGCGAGCGGGCAGATCCTGCCCGGCTGGACGATCTTCGGCGGCTATACCCATCTCGATCCGAAGATTGTCGATGGCGGCTTCACCGTGCTGACCGCACCGGAAATCCGCCAAGGCAACGTCCTTGTCCAGGGCGCCAAGACAGTGCAGGTCGTCTCGGTCAACACCGGCAAGCAGGCGACCCAGACGGCGCGCGACAGCTTCACGCTGTGGACCACGGTCGAGCCGGTCAAGGGCTTCTCGCTCGGTGGCGGCGCCTTCTACACCAGCCGCGTGTTCGGCGGGTACAGCGACAACCGCGCGGCGACCCAGACCAATGCGGGCGTGGTGACGGTCACCCCGGCGACCAAGGTGCTGTACCGGACCATCCCTGAATATTGGCGCTTCGACGCCCGCGCGTCCTATCGCTTCAACCGCAATTTCGAGCTGTCGGTCAACGTCCAGAACCTGACGGACAAGACTTATTTCACTCAGGCCTATTCAGCGCATTATGCGTCGATCGCCGCGGGCCGCTCGGCCTTTGCCACGCTGAACGTCCGCTATTGATGACGGCTGCCCTCGATCTCGATGGGCTGACCGCTGACGACATCGCCGCGCGCCTCTCGGGTCCTCCCGAGGAGCGCGCGGCGTTCGTTCGCGCGGCGGCGGAGGCCGGTATGGCCGAGGCGCAGGCCGTGTACGGGCAGATGCTGCTCGACGGCGCCGGCGTGGCGAGGGACGAGCCCGCCGCGCTCGGCTGGTTCACCAGGGCGGCGGCGCAGCATCATTTGATGGCGATCAACATGGTCGGCCGCTGCTACGATCTCGGCTGGGGCGCCGCGCCGGACAAGGCGCGTGCCGCCGAATGCTACCGCATCGCCGCCGAGCGCGGGCTCGACTGGGGCATGTACAATTACGCGACCCTGCTCGCGCTCGGCGACGGCGTGGCGGAGGACAAGGCGGCCGCGCTCGACTGGTTCCAGAAGGCCGCGAAACTGGGCAACGCCAAGGCGATCAACTTCGTCGGCAGCTTCCATGAGGATGGCTGGGTGGTGCCGCGCGACATGGCCAAGGCGGCGCGCTGCTATGCCCGCGCCGCGCGCGGCGGGGATTTCCGCGGCTGCTTCAACCATGCCCGGATGCTCGGCGCGGCGGGCAAGGCGGACGAGGCGATGGACTGGCTGAAGCGCGCGGGCGAGACCGCGACGCCGGCCTTTGTCGACAAGGCGAGTGCCTGGCTGGCGCGCGCCGACGTGCCGGCGTTCCGGGTGCGCGGGGTGCAGGCGCTGCGGACGGGCGCGGATCGTATTTCCCCTTAATATTGGGGAAAGCGGACGCGCCGTACAGTCCCGCTCAGGAGGGCGAGATGTTCCAGCCACGGCATGACCTGTCCGGCCCGTTCCGGACCGATGACGACGACAGCAGCGCAGTGCACGGCCTGTTCTACGCCGTGCCCGTCAGCCTGATGATCTGGGCCGCGCTGCTCTACTGGCTGTTCCTCGCGCGCTGACCTAGCGCCCCAGCAGCACCCGCGCCTGGCCCGCGATCTGTGCCAGCATCGCAGCGTTCGGCGCCGGCGCGTGCCGGGCACGATCCACCACCGACTTGAACTGCGCGACGCGTCCCGCATTGGCGGCGAGCCATGTCTCGACCAAAGCCTGCGGATCGCCCCCGCCGCGGCCGAGGAATTCGAGCCGCAACTGCTGGAAATCGCGCGCGAGCCCGGCGATGAGCAGCCGCTCCCACGGATCGCTCGACGAGATGCGCGCGGCATTGGCCTGCGCCCAGTCGAGCCCCAGCGCCTGGCCGAGCCGGGTGAAGGCTCGCGTCAGCACCGCTTCGTCCAGCCCGAGCCGCTCGCCGAGATCGGCGAGGCCGACCGCGCCGTCCAGCTCGAACAGCCGCACCACCTTCTGCACGAGTTTGCGCGGCGCGCCCGCCTCTTCCAGCGTGGCGGCGATGCGCGCGCTCTGCGCGCTCGCTTCCTCGAGCAGCAGCGCCTTGGTCTGCTTGTCGAGCTGCGCGGTGCCCTTGGCCAGCCGGGCCAGCGCCGGGCCGGGGCCAGTGCCCGAGCGCACGACACGCAGCAGGTCGGCGATCTGCGAGCGCGTCGCCACCGCGACCTCGTCGAACAGCGCGAGGCGCGCCGCCTCGGGCATCACCGCCGTCTCGATCTCGGCCCAGAGCGCGGGCAGGCTGAACAGCCGCTCGGTCACGACGAACATCGCGGCGATATCGCTCATCGCCGCGCCTTCCTCCTCGGCCAGCTCGAACGGGTGGAGCACGCCGAGCCGGTTGACGATGCGGTTGGCCAGCTTGGTCGCGACGATCTCGCCGCGCAGCCGATGCTCGTCGATCGCCTTGCCGAACTTCTTGCGCATCGCGGGCGGGAAGGCAGCGTGGAGATCGGGCGCCAGTTCGGCATCGAGGCCGAGATCGGCCAGTTCGATCGCTTCCTGCAGCGCCAGCTTCGCGGTCGCGAGCAGCACGGCCAGTTCGGGGCGGGTGAGGCCATGCCCCTCCTGCGAGCGGCGCAGCAGATCGTCGTTCGAGGCAAGCCCCTCGACCGCGCGGTCCAGTTTGCCCGATGCCTCGAAGATCTCGATCAACCGGACGTAACTCGGTACCGCCAGCGCGCCGTCATTCTCCGCGATCGACAGCGCGAGCGTCTGGAGGCGGTTATCCTCGAGCACGATATGCGCGACATCGTCGGTCATGCCGGCGAGGAAGCTGTTGCGCTTCTCATAGGCCAGCCGGCCCTCGATCATCTCGCGGTTGAGCGCGATCTTGATGTTGACCTCGTTGTCCGAACAATCGACGCCGGCCGAATTGTCGATGAAGTCGGTGTTGATCCGCCCGCCATGCGCCGCGAACGCGATGCGGCCCGCCTGGGTGACGCCGAGATTCGCGCCCTCGCCGATCGCGGTCGCGCGGATCTCCTCGGCATTGACGCGGAGCCGGTCGTTGGCCGGATCGCCGACCTGGATGTTGTTCTCCGCCGCCGCCTTCACATAGGTGCCGATGCCGCCGAACCAGATCAGGTCCACCGGCGCCTTGAGGATCGCCGAGATCAGCGCGCCCGGCTCCATCTCGCTCGCATCGAGGCCGAGCGCGGCGCGGACCTGTTTCGACAGCTTGATCGTCTTGTCGGTGCGCGGGAACACGCCGCCGCCCTTGGAGATCAGCGATGGATTGTAATCCGCCCAACTCGAGCGCGGCAGCGCGAACATGCGCGCGCGCTCTTCCCAACTCGCCGCGGGATCGGGATCGGGATCGAGGAAGATGTGTCGGTGGTCGAACGCCGCGACGATCTTCAGGGTCTGCGACAACAGCATGCCGTTGCCGAACACGTCGCCCGACATGTCGCCGCAGCCGACCACCCGGATCGACTCGCTCTGCACATCGACGCCGCGCTCGGCGAAGTGCCGCTGGACCGAGACCCAGGCGCCCTTGGCGGTGATGCCCATCGCCTTGTGATCATACCCGACCGACCCGCCGCTGGCGAAGGCGTCGCCCAGCCAGAAGCCGTGATCGAGCGCGATCGCATTGGCCACGTCGGAGAAGGTCGCGGTGCCCTTGTCGGCGGCAACGACGAAATAGGGATCCTCGCCGTCATGGACGAGAACGCCCGCGGGATGGACCACCTTGCCCTCGACGATATTGTCGGTGATCGACAGCAGCGAGCGGATGAACACCCGGTAACTCTCGGTTCCCTCGGCCAGCCAGGCGTCGCGGTTGGAGACCGGCGGCAATTGCTTGGGATAGAATCCGCCCTTCGCGCCCGTGGGCACGATCACCGCGTTCTTCACGCGCTGCGCCTTCATCAGGCCGAGAATCTCGGTGCGGAAGTCGTCGCGCCGGTCCGACCAGCGCAGGCCGCCGCGCGCGACCGGCCCGGCACGCAGATGGATGCCTTCCACGCGTGGGGAGTACACCCAGATCTCGCGCCACGGCACGGGGGCGGGCAGGCCGGGGATCAGGTGGCTGTCGAGTTTGAACGCCAGCGCCGTCGCGCCCGCGGGCGCAAAGGCATTGGTGCGCAAGGTCGCCGCGATCACGTTGCGCAGCGCGCGGAGAATGCGGTCGTCGTCGATCGCCGAGACGGCATCGAGCCCGGCATCGATCGCGGCATCGGCGGCGAGGATCGCCTCGACCTTCGCCCTGCCCTTGACGGCGCGTGCGGGATCGTGCGCGGCGGCGAAGCGCTCGATCAGCGCCGCCGCCACCTTGGGCGCGCGCCGTAGCGCATCCACCACGGTGACGAGCGAATAGGGCAGCCCGGCCTGGCGCAGATACCGGAACCAGGCGCGGAACAGCACCACCGAGGCGGGTGCCATGCCCGCATCGACGATCAGCCGGTTGAACGCGTCATTCTCGGCATGGGCTTCGAGAACGGCCGCGACGGCATCCTCCAGCACCACCGGGTCGCCCTTGGCCGGGTTGGCGCTCTCGACCAAGAACTCGTGCACGAAGCCTTGCGCGTCGTCGGCCAGCGCGGTCGGCACTTCTTCGATCACGCGGAAGCCGAAATTCTCCAGCACCGGCACCGCATCCGACAGCGCCAGCGGACCGCCGACGCGGTAGATCTTCATCCGCGTCGCGCCGTTCGCATCGCGGTACAGCCGCACCGACCGGTCGCCCGGCGTGTCGAGCCGGCACAGCCGCAGGATGTCGCGCGCTGCCTCCTCCGCACTGCCCGCCGCGCGATAGCCTTGCGGGAAGGTCGCGGCATGGCGCAGCGCGAGCCGAGTCGCCCGCGCCGGCTCCACCGCTTCGGCCAGCGCCGCCTCGACCGCCGGCACCCAGCCGCGCACCATGCGCGCGATCCGCGCGTCGAGCGCCGCCGCATCGGGCATCACGCCCTCGCCGCGCAGATCGATGGTGTAGCGGATCTGCGCGACCACGCTGCCCTCCATCGCGATCGCCCAGTTGAGCAGCCCGCCATTCGCCGCCTCGGCCAGCATGTCGCCGATCGCGACTCGCCGCGCGGTGGTCAGGTCGTCGCGCGGCAGCCACACGAACGCGAACAGATGCCGTCCCAGGATCGATCGCACCAGCACCAGGGCAGGGCGCGGCCGATCCGCCAGCGACATCGCGGTCAGCGCGACATCCTCCAGCGAGGCGACGTCGAACGCGGTGACCAGGTCGTGCGGCAAGGAGGCGAGCGCATGGGTCAGCGCCTTGCCGGTATGCCCCTTGGGATCGAACCCGAACTTCGCCTCAAGCGCCGCAAGCCGCGCGCGCAGCACCGGCACTTCCTGCGGCGGCGCGTTGAGCGCTGCGCTGGTCCACAGCCCGGCATGGATCGACAGCCCGGTGACCTTGCGCCCCTCGCGGATCGGCACCAGCACCAGGTCGAGCGGCACATGGCGGTGAACGCCGGAGATCTGGTTGGACTTGAGCAGGAGAGGGGCCTCCCCGCCCTTCTCGAACCAGGCCATGGCGAGCGAACGCGACGCCTCGGCCAGGATCGGCACGGCATGGGCATGGCGCGCGATGCCGAGCGGCTTCTCGCTCTTGCCCTGCCACAATTCATGGCCGAGCAGGGTGAAGTTGCGGTCGAGGAACCACAACAGCAGTTCGGCGCCCTCGCTCTTCCCCAGCGCCTCGGCATCGGCGGCCATGCGCGCCTGCATCGGCGCCCAGTCGGCGACGGCCGAGCGCACATCCGCCAGGTTGTGCTCGAGCGCGGAGAGCAGGTCGCGCCGCTCGCGCGAATCGGCGCGCTCCATCTCGATATAGATCATCGATTCTGGGCTGCCGCCCTCGCCGCTGGCGCCGCCGACGCTGGTCAGCGTGCCGGCCGAATCGCGGGTGACGCTCAGCACCGGGTGGATGATGCGATCGATCACCACATTCTTCGCGCCGATCGTCGCCGCGATCGAATCGACCAGGAAGGGCATGTCGTCATTGACGATGGCGAGTCGCATCGTGCGGCGCGGTTCTGACCCGGCGATCGGCTCGAGCGCGATGACCGGCTTGCCCGGCGGCCGGTGTTCCGCGGTGGCGGCGACAAAGGCGGCGGCGTCTGCCCGCTCGGCCTTTCCGAACCCCTGCAATTCCCCTGGAAGTGCGCCCTTGGTCAGCCGGGCGGCAAGCGCGTCCGACAGCGATTTCAGCGTGGTCTTGGCCATCGAGGCCCTATGCTCCCGCCGCTTGCGGGCTTCAACCCTTGTGGCGCTGCACAATGAACCTCCCTAGTTCCTCCCCGGCACGGGGAGGGGGACCGCCCGCTTCTTCAGCGGGTGGTGGAGGGGCTGGAGCGCGGGGCAGACGTTCCGCGCTCCAAGCCCCTCCACCACTTCGTGGTCCCCCTCCCCGTTCCGGGGAGGATTAGGAGGATTAATCGTCCCGATAAAGGTCCCGGTAGATCCAGGACGCATCCTCCTCCTTCAGCTCCTTGTAGATATCCTCCTCCTCATCCCAGGTCGGTTGCCGCTCCACCCGGTACCGCCCCGCATCCAGCCAGTTCGGCTGCCGCGGCATCACCGGTTCGGCAAAGGTCAGCGCCAGCGCGTCGGCGTCATCGGGGGAGGCGAGCCCGCGCGCCTTCATATGCGCCTTCTTCTCGAGCAGGATCGACACCTGGTCCGCCGCATAGCCATATTCGACGCCGGTCAGGTCCCCCGCCAGCGCCTCCTCGTCCGGGATCGCCCCGCCGCTCAGCCAGCCGCGCATGTTGGTCCACATCTCGGATCTCTTGTTGGCACACTGCACCCGCATCTCGCCGGCCCACACCGCCTCGCGCCCCTTCGCGCCGAACCACACTTCATGGACATTCTCGACGCCCAGCTGGCGCAGCCGATCGACCACCGCGCCGCCGATATTGCCCGCATCGACGAAGATCGCATCGGGGTGGAAGCCCTGCACCTGCAGCGCCACGTCCCCGGCGAGCGTCATCGCGTCCACCCCCTGCCAGCGTTTCCACGGCCGCGTCCGCGCATCCCGCCCGCATCGGATGGCGAGCGTCGAATGGTCGTCGCCGAAGCGCGCGCAATCCAGCCCGAAGATCACCGGATCCCAGGTCACCCCGCCGAACAGCTCGCGCCGCCGCGCCGCCTCGACCAGGTCGTGGCCGATGAACTGCATCGAGGAGGAGGAGGGGAATTGCCCGCGCACGCGCACCCGCACCACGTCGCTGTCCTCGCCGAAGGTCGTCACCAGCTCGTCCAGATAGGCGCGGTTCACCCCCTCCACCGTGCGGCTGTCGATCTGCCGCGTGTTCCACAAATGCCGGTGCCGCCCGAAACAGTCGCGGAAAGGGCCGGTATTGTGCGTCGGGTTGCCGAAGGCGAGGAAGATGATCTCGGTCTGCTCGTCGGTCAGCGCGCCCAGCGCCACCTCCCACACTTTCGGCGCGATGCCCGATGCCTCGTCGAAGATCAGGATGATGCGCTTGCCCTGGTTGTGCAGGCCGGCGAACGCCTCGGTATTGGCGACGCTCCAGGTGACGAGGTCGGATCGCCAGCTCCGGTCGTGCCCCGGCACGGTGGAGACGAGCGCGGTCGCCGTCGCGCTGAACCAGTCCCTGGTGATCGACAGATTGTGCCACTTCACGATTTCCGGCGCGGTCTTGGTCAGCAACTGCACTTCGGTATTGGCGGTCGCGACGATGCGCGTGTCGATGCCGGTGTCGAGCCCCCATTTGATCAGCATCGCGATCAGCGCCGATTTGCCGATGCCGTGGCCGGAGGCGCGGGCGATGCGGCACGGCATGTGCCGCGTGGCGGGGTTGGCGAGGTGCGCGCCGATCGTCTCCATCACCTCGCGCTGCCACGCGCGCGGGCCGGAGACGCCGGCGAGCGGGCCTTCGCCCCAGCGAAAGGCGAGGCGGGCATAGCCGATCGGGTCATGCGCCAACCGCTTCATCTCGTTGACGAGCGCCCGGCGCGATCTGGGTTTGGGATCAGTCATAATCGGGTGTCTTTCCCACGCGGGCGAAGGCCTGCAGGATGATGTCGCCCAGCTCGTCCTTGTCCCGCTCTTCGACGGGAATGCGCCACTCGTCGGGTCGGCGGATGCGCAGCCATTGCAGCGCCGCGCGGGGGTCGGCGAGCACGCGCCTTGTGAACCGCGCGACGGTCGGCTCATTCCAGCTCGCGAACATGAAGGCACGCTCGGCGATATAATCATATCCGCACGCCCGCTGGTGGAGCGCATTCACCACATGCTCGTCGGCCAGCTTCTTGCCGGTGGTGCAGGCCTCGGCAAAATCCTCATGCTTGCTGCGCCACCGGTAAAAGGTGGAGATGTCGATCTCCAGCAGGTCGGCAACCTGCTCGGCGATCGATCCGTTGGCATAGGCCTTGCGCGCGATGTCGGCATAGGCGGGGCGATAGGTGCTGGGGCGTCCTCTTGGCATGGGGCGCTTTGTGGGGGAGTTTTTGGGAGGTTTGAATCGACGGGATGAGATTTGCGGCTAAGACCGCTTGCCGCATTCGTAATGCGTTGATCTCCGTAGCCTGTTGCGGAACCGCCATCACCTTAGGTTCGATCCGGCTCAGTCGACAGTCATGTAGGTTGCCAAAGGGCACTCCAATCAGCAGAAGGACTGCAGTTGCAGCAAAAGGGCAGGTTTGGCGATTATGTCCAGCGGACAAAGCGGGGGAACGCCTTTGGCAATGCGTTTCGCGTTTCCACGAATTCGCCGGGTAACTCTCAGCAACTTTTCTTTATATAAGTTACAGCCAAACATTTCGCTTCATCTTCAAGGTGGCGTTCATTGCCTCGCTGGTGCTAACGGCATTGGAAAATCGACTTTCTTATCGACGGTGAATTATGGCCTGACAGGCTATGTACCTGATCCAGCGAGAAAATTCCTGTCCGCCGAGCGTTATGTGGCGGAGGCGCACCGCTTTACTCAGCATTATTTTGATGGCCGTATCGACGAGAAGGACAGGGATTTGGCCTCCGTCACGTTGGAGTTCGACGTAGGCGAGTTCAAATTTGTGGCAACGCGCGGTCTCTTCGCCAGTCAGAACATGAGTCATTTCAAGGTTACGAAAAATGGCGAAGATTTTTTCGACGGATCGGCACTGGCTTCTTATCAGCGGGCCGAGGAATACAAGCGCCTGCTCGCCGGCGCGATTGGCTTAAAGAATTTCGATCAATTTGTTTTCCTTCAGCACTTCGTCTTTACTTTCGACGAAAGTAGGCATCTTCTTTTTTGGGACGACCGCGCATCATCACAAGTCTTGTTTCTAACTTTCGGCGGCGACCCTGAAGATGCGGCCCAGGCCGATGCTCTTAAGCGTGAAGCGGATCAGGAAGATAGTCGAGCGCGCAATGCTCAGTATCAAGCAAACAATACGCGCAAGCGAATCCAAATTTTGCGAGAAGAGCTTGGCGGGGCTCCTCCCGACGCAGATTTTGACGCGCTGGCGCGTGAACACGGTCAACTCCAAGATGCCTTGAATACGGCTGTTGGCACTTCTGAAAGGGCCGAAGCGCGCCTAAATGAGGCGGAACTAAAATTTGCGCGAGCGACTGCAGTCTTCGCCACACAGCGGGCCGCATATTCAGATGCGTTCAACCGTATGCTCATCGGACCAACGAACGCGGCGGCACATCCGGCCATTGTCGGGTCGCTTTCCGACGGCGAATGCGCCGTTTGCCATCACATTGGCCCGCAGATTATTGCGACGATTGAAGCGAAGATCAAACGCCATGTCTGTCCACTTTGTGAGAGTGATCTGACTTCTGATGGCCATGACACGCTCGAAATCGAGCAGGAACTCAAGGCACTGGATGACAAACTTACGATTGCGAAGGGCGAGCTTGATGAGGCGGAGGCGGCACGCTCTCGCTTGGAGCGTGAGCACCAGGGTCAACGCAATGCAGTAATTGAAGCCCGAGCCGCGCTTTCTAAGTTCGAAGAGGCCAATTCCTCGGTAGCTGATGCCTTGCGAGAGCATCGCAACCTTGGCAGCGCCAAACTCGAAAAAACGATTGAGAGTCTAAACGACAGTTATGCAGATTCAATTGGCGTCCGCGATGGTCACTATCGGCGTCGGGATGAATTGCGCTCGGGCTACAAGGAATTGCAGGATCGTTTGGAGAGCCGATATGCCTCCACTGAGAAGGAGTTTGTTCCTCGTTTTCGCGAACTTGCAGAGTTGTTTCTTGGTATTGACCTTACTGTCGGCCTCATTCAGACCGCCCCTACGGAACTGCGCCTTGCGATCGAACTCGATGGCGACGCGCGGCAAGATCCACAAGAACTTTCGGAAAGTCAGCGCTTCTTCATCGACATTGCGCTTCGCATGTCCTTGGCGCAGCAGATGTCACGAGAAACGGATCGAGCGACGCTCTTTATCGACACCCCAGAAGGGTCACTCGATATCGCCTATGAGGATCGTGCCGGGGAGATGTTCGCGAACTTCGTGAAAAGCGGTCATGACATCTTGATGACCGCCAATATCAATACCTCGCTTCTCTTGAAGACGCTTGCCAGCAAATGCGGCGCGGAGCGTATGGCGTTGTCACAAATGACCGGCTGGACTGAGCTTTCTGACGTCCAGCAGAACGCCAGCCAGCTCTTCCATGACGCTTATGGCGAGATTTCAGATGCTCTCGAACAATCTCAGGGGGGCGGATCATGAAGATCAGCCCGGAAGCCTTTTTCGACGCGGTGACAATAATCCGCAGGATGGCTCCCGAACTCGGTGGGGTAAGCCGCTTCGAAGTGCAGCGGGTTGCCTATCTGGCATGTCTGCTTGGGCTCTATGACGGACAGCCTTTGGCTGACTGGGGATACCTCTTTATTCGGTCCGATTTTGGCGCGCCATTCAGCGGAGACATCAACGCCGCTATGGATTGGCTTTCCGAGCAATCGCTGATGCGTATCAGCGTGAACGGCGGCTTTGCTGAAAATTCCAATAGCAGCGATCGCCTTCGACCATTCCTCGCAGGTCGCCTAACCGCTCGTGAGCGTGTCCTCATTCCGGCCTGCGACAGCGCATTGTTTCTTCCGGCTTCAACGCTCGCAGCCGGCATCGATGCAGAGCCGACATCAAAGAGTGCTGCGTTGCAAGACGGTGGGCGCCCGCTTCTCAACAATAGCGCGCAAAGCTTACTCTACGAGCAAATCAGGGCAGTGCGGCAGGTAGTCGGAGCGGCGGCAGAAGATTTACTTACACCTTCAATGCTCTGGATGAGCTACTCGGCAAGGCAGCCGGTTTCGTCGGCGAATGGGAACGCTGTAGCGTGACTTTCGAAATCGATATGGATGCGATGCGTGAAATCGCTGAGGCCATGTATATCCCTCACGTCCAAAGGCATTTCGGATCGCTTGGCGTGGATGCTCTTCGGCAGCTCGTGAGCGCCATTCGCCGGATATACAGGGATATCGATCCTTCATTGTACGCCGGAAATTTGATCGTTTACGCGCGGCCCGCTGACAAGCTGCCCGTGGTGGCCTTGGGCCAGCCAACCCACACCATCTCGGCTGGGCAAATGGTTCAGCACCAACTCGCAGGAAATCATTCCGTAGAGGCTTTAGCAAACGGGCGATTGGAGATTCGAGACAGTTTGGTCGATCCGATCGCTTTGTCAGCTGAGGCGGTCGTTTACTCCTACCACGATCGAACTGAACGAGTGTATGTCGGCGGCGAGATCTTCACCATCCGCAACCCCTCGCCGGCGGCGATGGCAAGTATTTTCGCGCGCCCGACATTTTCCGGCCTTGATGCTGCGCTCACCAGATACGCCAGTGAGGTAGTTCGCAAGACTGTTTGCTTTATCCTGGCGCATGAGGCCGATGGCATTTGGGCGGATGACAATCGTCTCTTCCTTCGCGCGAAGCCTGAAGAAGTGATGAGAAGATCTCTCCATCAATACCTGCGGGACGCTTTTCCCGATGCTGAGGTGCGCCCCGAGCAGATCGTCGATGAGAGCCACCCGGTCGATATAAAGATAACTTGGGCAGACACGACTCACCGCGCGATCATCGAGATCAAGTGGATAGGAGATTCTGTGGACGAAGAGGGCAAGTTGACCACTCCCTATCGAGATGCCCGCGCCAGAGCGGGCGCGAAACAGTTGAGTGAATACCTCGATGGCGATGCCGAAACCGCCGCCGGTTTGCGTACGCGTGGGTATCTAGTCGTCTTTGATGCGCGGCGTCGGGGACTGGTGGAAGGCCAGCTGACAATCACACAAGCTGACGGCCTCTATTACCGTGATCGCGGCATTGCCTATAATCCCGACTATCATGTGCAGCGTACGGATTTCGCACTGCCAGTGCGTATGTTTGCGGAGCCCCACACGGTATGAGTAATTTAATCTGATTTCGAAAATACAAGGAGGGTTTCAACCAGTTCCTTTTTGCCGCCCTGTTGGGGAGAGGCTCGCATCGAGCGGAAGGGCTCTTCTGATACCTTGTCGAAGCCAATAGTTTCAGCGAGTTCGGTTAAGATTGTGGCGACTGGAACGTAGACGCCGTGATAAAGGCTGTCACCTACAACGAGATAGGCCCTGCCGCGATGGACGAGTGAAGCATGAAGCTTTGACAGTACCGTAACCATATCGTCGAAATAAGCGACCACCATGTCTGGAATAGACTTATTCCAAAGTTCGGCTCGGACCGCTTGAAGCTCTAGTGAAACACGTTTGAGCGTTTCCGATTCCATATCCGCGGCGCCGAAGGATCGCGAAATCTGGACATGGCTTCTAAGCGTTTTGAGGCGCAAGGCCCTGTTGTCACTGCCGGCGGTCAGATAGCCGCAAGCCCAAAGTTCGACATTATACACGTCCGTATAGTCGAAGGAGTTCGGGTAGGGTGGCGAGAAAATCGCAACATCGAAGGTGCGGTCCACGGGGATGAGCTCGCGGCAATCCCCTCGGGCAAGTTCAAAATCCAAGCATAGCCGCTTGCGATAGCGGAGGATGTCGCCAATCGCTTGCTCGGAAGCCTGGCGAAACATCGCAATAACCGTCTCAGCTGTAATCAGGCGATTGGCCCACCCGCGACGGTATCGTCTACCCTTGCCGCTGATTACGACATTGCTCACCGGAACTGTCAATGAGGCCAAAACCACGCGAAGCAGACGGCGGTTCGTTGGATTTCTAATCTTGGCTATCGCTGCCCGAAAACCGGCGATGCTGTTGGCCACAGCACGAGAAAATATATAACGGCCTTTGACGCCCGGTTCGACAAACGTTGGCGGTGCTCCCGGAAACGGATCTTCGCCTTGGTAGGGAGCGTACCTCCGAAAAACGGAATCGAGATCTGCACGCAACGCGTCCGGATTGTACGACGCAAGCTTTGCTTCGATTAGATCCGCGAGATAGGGATTAACCTCGATCGTGAATGGCTTAGCAGCCAGGAACTGACTCGAAAGAGCAGTTGTCCCCGACCCACCGAAGGGGTCGATTGAACTTCTGACGGGCCGCTCAAGAGCAATCGCAGTTTCTTCAAACGCTTGCGCGATTAGCTCAGGCGCGAAAGCCTCCTTAAAATTGCGCCATGACTGAAACGCAACGAGCTCGCTTCCGGTGTTAGTCGATAGATGGGAAGGGCGACGGTCGCCTAGCCAATCATGCAGCGTTACCGCCTCGCATTCATCGGATTCTGGGGCAGCGATCACATCCATTATGCCTCCAAGCGCGATGTATTTCGCGTTGAGTCATCGTTCGGTGGAAACGTCAAGGGCTATCGAAAGGCGACTACAGAATTTCGTGCGAAAAACGGTGACGATATCGGTGACAGGATATCGGTCACAGTGCATTTTTAGCGGTAGTCCGTCAGGTATGGAGGGAGGGTGCGCCCCCTGGAAAGGCGGCCCGCCTGATCTTTGGTGAACCAGGAGCGAAGCGGGCATAGGACAACTACCCCCGCCGCTCAGGCAGAGGCATTCCCGCCCGCTTTCGACCGCATGACCTTTGGAGCCACCCGTCGCTTCGCGTGCTCGCTCGTGCCGGGAATGGCTGAGCGATCGGCAGTTGCTTGCGAGGCATTCCCGCCTCGCCGATCCCCGCTCTGCCTTCCGGACTCGGGACGCGCTCTGATCGGACCCCTTCTGGTAGCGCACCGCGCCCGGCCGCCAGAGTATCGAACCAACCCGGCCGGGCGGCGGCGTATATGGTGCGATTCTGAAGTCAATTGAATCAGTTGGCAGGAGCGGCCGCCTGCCCGTAACGCCGGGTTACGCCCCGGTGTCGCAAAGGATACGTCCGTAACGCCGGTGTGACGCGGCGTTACGCACGTCACGGTGTGACACCCAGTCGTCAAGGATTGCTTGATCACTGCCCCTCGGCGCCCCCGTTTCTCCTGAGGAGACGCGCGGTCTGGGTCGTGAACTCATAAATGGGAATGACCGCTAGCGCCCAATAGCAGTCATTGCGATCTAGTGGTATGAGGGGTCATAGAGGACACCAATCTTGAGCGAGACGATCTTCATTATAATCGCTGCAGCCGCCACCATCGCGTTGTTGGTCGTGCATTCTCGTCTCTATCGGTTGATGATTCGGGCTTTGTTCAGGCTGACTGATCTGCTGCCAGTCTACCGTCCGGGTGGGCGCTACCGGTCACAGTCCCAATCCGCAAAATATGCTTCGTTGCGCAGGCTACGGAACGGCAGTTAACCACCAGTTCCTGCCGTTCGCGTCGAATGAGTCTACAGCCTAATTTGGCCGCATCGATTCACGCGGCCCCGCACATCTGCTGAAATCCTGTAGCCCATAACGGCGCCCGGAGACCCAGCGATGCCCGCCCCCTCTGCAAGTAAAGCATCAAGAAGATCCGATACCCCTCGCGGAATTCGGCGAGTAAAATGACAATCAACGCCGCCCCGGTTCGGCCGTCGGAACTCGAACTCGCCAAGCAGTCATGCTCGGCGCAGGGCCACGCCGCGCCTAAATCCCGCGCGGCCCGCAA
The DNA here is from genome assembly GCF_058809095.1 of Sphingomonas sp. GW821-FHT10F11. NCBI lineage: Bacteria > Pseudomonadati > Pseudomonadota > Alphaproteobacteria > Sphingomonadales > Sphingomonadaceae > Sphingomonas > Sphingomonas sp. GW821-FHT10F11. Next base: position 138,130 of record NZ_JBXASH010000008.1, on the reverse strand, counting down.
GAACCGCTCGATTTTGGCCCACTCACAGGTGGGTCGCATAATTCCGCGATTAGTTGACGGTCATCCGCAGGCCGCGCCCCGCGTCAATACGGATTCTACGCCAAGCCGCCCCGATCGCATCGCGCATCACGGCGACATCTTCGGATCGCCCTCACTCGATCCCAATGCTCCACGCGCCCACCACCGCAACCCGGCCGTCGCCTCTCCCATTCCGCCCTCGACGGAATTGACACCCGCCCCCATCGCTCCTAGCAGATGCAAACGAGAATCACTCTCATTAGCATTAGGCTTCACGTCTCCGGGGGTTACCATGATCGACTGTTTCACCACGCCGCGCTCGGCCATCCGCACGGGCGCCGCCGCGCTCGCGATCGCCTGGATGCTGGGTGCCGGCGCGGCCCATGCCGCGGATGGGCCCCTTGCCGCGGAGGGGCCCCGTCCCGCCAACGAGGACAAGGATCTCGTCACCGTCACGGCGACCCGCATCGCGCAGCCGGTGGCCGATGTGCCCGCCACCGTCACCGTGATCACCGCCGAGACGATCGCCGACCAGCTCGCCTCCGACGTCAAGGATCTGGTCCGCTTCGAACCCGGCGTCAGCGTCCGCCGCGCGCCCTCCCGCTTCGGCGCGGCGCAGGGCGTCACCGGGCGGGACGGCAATGCCGGTTTCAACATCCGCGGGCTCGAGGGCAATCGCGTGCTGATCCAGGTCGACGGCGTGCGCGTGCCCGACGGCTTCGAATTCGGCGCGCAATCCGCCGGGCGCGGCGATTATGTCGATCTCGGCGCGGTCAAGTCGGTCGAGATCCTGCGCGGCCCGGCCTCGGCGCTGTACGGCAGCGACGGCCTGGCCGGCGCGGTCAGCTTCGTGACCAGCGATCCGCAGGATTTCCTCACCGGCGGCAAGAGCTTCGGCGGCATCGCCCGCGCCGGCTTCGATTCGGCCGACGACCAGTTCAGCGAAACCGGCATCGTCGCCGGGGCGATCGGCAGCTGGTCGGCGATGGTCGCCTATACCGGGCGCAACGGGCATGAGCTGGACAACAAGGGGACGAACGAGACGCCCAACGCCAGCCGCACCGCGCCCAACCCGCAGGACACATCGTCCAACGCGGTGCTGGCCAAGCTGGTCTGGTCGCCCGACGATCATCACCGCGTCCGCCTGACCTATGATCATCTCGACGGCCATGTCGGCACCAATGTGCTGAGCGGCGTCTCCGCCGCGGTACCGGTCCCGGCGACCGGCGTCATCGGCCTGACGGCGAGCGACCGCACCAAGCGCGACCGCGTCGCGCTCGACTGGCTCTATACCGGCGCCGGCGCGATCGCCTCGGCGCATGTGACGGGCTGGTACCAGGACGGCGAGAACCGCCAATTCTCCGCCGAGGACCGCAACACCGCCGCCGATCGCACCCGGCTCAACACCTTCGAGAACCGGGTCTATGGCGCCAGCGTCGAGCTGCGCAGCGATTTCTCCACCGGCGCGCTGACTCACAAGCTCGTCTATGGCGGCGATGTCAGCGTCACCCGGCAGGAGGGGATCCGTGACGGCACCGTGCCGACCGCGCCCGATGTCTTCCCGACCCGCGCCTTCCCCGTCACCGATTACACGCTGGCCGGCGGCTATATCTCGGACGAGATCGGCATCGCCGGCGGCGCGTTCACGCTGTTCCCGGCGCTTCGCTTCGATCATTATGCGCTGACGCCCAGGCCCGACGCGCTCGCCCCCGCCGCCTCGGCCGCCCCGGCCAGGCAGAGCGGATCGCGGGTGTCGCCCAAGCTCGGTGCGCTGGTGAAGCTTGGCGCGGTCCGCCTGTTCGGCAATTATGCGCGCGGTTTCAAGGCGCCCTCGCCGACCCAGGTCAACCAGTTCTTCGACAACCCCAATGGCGCGCAATTCGCCTATCGCACAATCCCCAATCCGGATCTGCGGCCGGAAACCAGCGAGAGCTTCGAAGGCGGCGCGCGGATCGTCACCCCGGTGGTCAGCGCCGGGGTGACCGGCTTCATCGGCAATTACCGCAATTTCATCAGCCAGGAATCGATCGGCACCCATGCGGGCTCGCCGGCCGATCCGGTCATCTTCCAGTTCGTCAACCTCGCCCGAGTCCGCATCAGCGGCGTCGAGGGCAAGATCGAGGTGACCCCGGTCGCCGGCGTGACCGGCCGTCTGGCGGTCAGCTATGCGAAGGGCACCAGCACCGGCGCCGGCGGCGTAAAATCGCCGCTCGCGACGATCGATCCGGTCAAGCTGGTCGGCGGCCTGGGTTATGACGCGCCCGACCGGCGCTTCGGCGGCCAGCTCGTCGCGACCTATTCGGCGAAGAAGCCCAGGTCGGCGACCACCGCCACGGCCTATCGCCCCGATGGCTTCACCATCCTCGATGCGACGGCCTATGTCCGGATCGACGAGGTGCTGACCGTTCGCGCCGGCGTGTTCAACATCTTCGACCGCAAATATGCCTGGTGGAGCGATGTCCGCGGGCTTGCCATACCGGCGCCCGCCAATGCGGCGATCACCGACGCCTATACCCAGCCCGGCCGCAACGCGAGCGTCTCGCTGACGGCGCGGTTTTGACCCCCTTTCCCCTCCCTGTCTCTCCCCGGAGGGGGTTGGGGAGGGGAGCAGTCGCACCCAACCGGCCTTGCCCCCGGGACTGCCCCTCTCCCCCTTTTATCGATCTGCCGAGGAACCGATGCTCATGAAGACCTTCTCTCTCCGCCTGGCTCTCGCCGCCGGCCTGCTTTGCCTCCCGCTCGCGGCGCCAGCGCGCGCCGACGGCCCCGTCGCGCCGCGCAGCGCCGCCGAGGAAAAGGCGGCGTTCGAGGCGGACCGCGCCGCGATCCTCGCCATGGCCGGCAATTACAAGGTGACCTTCGACATGAAGGAAACCACGCCGTGGCGCGCCGATTACACGCCGATCCCGGCCAAGGTCTCGGGCGGGCACGAAAGCGTCCGCGTGATCGAGGACAGCGGCCGGCACATCGTGCTTCAGCACCTGCTCGTCGTCACCAGCGAGGGCAAGACCATGGTGATCAAGCACTGGCGCCAGGACTGGAGCTTCGAGCCCGCCTCGTTCCTCGCCTATGCCGGCAATGGCCGCTGGAATGTGGAGGCCATCCCGGAGCGGATGCGCAAGAGCCGCTGGTCGCAGACCGTGTGGCAGACCGACGATTCCCCGCGCTATGGCGGCTGGGGCGAATGGACCGACGATGGCGGCGTGCGGCGCTGGCGCAGCAGCTGGACCTGGCGCCCGCTCGCCCGCCGCGATGCCGTGCGCCACCCGCGCTACGACCGCTATCTCGCGATCAACCGCCACTCGCCCTCGCCGGCCGGCTGGATCCACTGGCAGGACAATATCAAGATGGGCCCGGTCGACGGGAAGATCGTGCCTTTCGTCCAGGAAACGGTGCTCAACACCTATGCCAGGGACGACGCATATGACGTGAAGGCGGCCGACGATTACTGGGCCGCCACGAAGGACTATTGGGCCGCGGTGCGTATTGCGTGGGACTCGGCGATCGCGAAGGACAAGGGCGTTACGGTTGCCGAAGTCGCCGAGACCGGCTCGGCCTCGGGCGAGCGGCTGATGGACTATGCCGACGAGGTGCAGGCCGGCAAGCTGACCACGGCTGCGGCGATCGCGAAGGGCGAGGCGGTGATTGTCGAGGTGACGAAGCGCTGATGCGATCGCGACGCCCCACCTCACTCCATCGATTCGACCAGATCCTTGGTTTCCTTCAGCCCCAGATGGGTGACATCCCGGGCAAGCTTGATCGCATCGATCTTGCGCCCCGCGGCGAGCAGCGTGCGCACCTGCTCCTCGATCTCGGGCGGCAGGGGCACGGGTGCCGCCGGTGGCGCACGATAGGCCGGCGCCTGTCCGCCGCCCATCAACGGATCGCGCCCGCGCGCCGCTCGCAGGGCCAACACAAGCAGCAGCAGGAAGGCAACGCCGATCGCGATCAGCACGGGGATTGGAACGAACATCCGGCTTCCTTCCGCAGGACCCTATCGCGTCACCACATCCCCCGAAACCGTCACCCGCTCAAGCACCCGGTCGGCCGGCCAGTAATCGCCGACCGCATAATGCTGGGTCGACCGGTTGTCCCAGATGCCGATCGCGTTCGGGGTCCAGCGGAAACGCACCTGATATTCGGGCACCTTGATCCGCTCGTAGAGCAGGCGCAGCAGCTCCTTGCTCTCCTCTTCGGGGATGCCGAGGATTCGTGTCGTGAAGGTGTAGTTGACGTACAGGATCTTCTCGCCCGTCTCGGGGTGGGTGCGCACCACCGGATGCGCCACCGCCGGGAAATCGCGCGCGAGCTGCGCCCTTTTCTCCTCGCTCACCCGCCCGCCGAAGCTCGCGACGATGTCATGCTCCGCGTCGAGGGTCGCGATGCGGTCCTTCACCGGCTGGGGCAGGCCCTCATAGGCTGCGGCCGCATCCGACCAGATCGTGTCCCCGCCCAGCGCCGGCAGCAGCCGCGCGCGCAGCACCGAGGCGATCGACGGCCGCTCGCGGAAGGTCACGTCGGTGTGCCATTTATTGTACGCCTTGAACGGCGTGAAGGTGTCGGACGTGAGCTGCACGCCCTCGACGCCCCGGATCAGCAGCACTTCCGGATAGCCCTCGACATGCGGGATGACCGGGTGGCCCTCCAGCGCGCCGAACAGCCGGCCGAGGCGGAGATGGCTCTCGTAATCAATGTCCTGGTCGCGGAAGAAGATCACCTTGTGGGTCAGCCAGGCCTCGCGGACGATCTCGGCCACGCTGTCGTCGAGCGGCTGGTTCAGGCCGATGCCCGATATCTCAGCGCCGATCGTCGGGGTCGACGGCATGATGACGATCCCGCGCGACGCCGCGCGCTCCTGCAGGTCGGTCCGGATGGTCAACGCGGTCGCCATGGCGATCTCCTCTCCATGATCAATGTCTGCCCTCGCGCAAGGTTGCGCAATGAGGTTTCACCCTTCCGGGAACAGGGGAGGGGCCTCCCCGGCCGCGAAGGACAAAGCAGGCGGCTGCATCACCAGCGCGCCCGGCGCGACGTCCTCGGTCACCCACACATTGCCGCCGATCGTCGCGCCGCGGCCGATGCGCACCCGGCCGAGGATGGTCGCGCCGGCATAGACCACCACATCGTCCTCGACGATCGGGTGGCGGGCGAAACGCTCGCGCACGCTGTGCCCGTCCTCGGGCGGCAGGCGCCGCGCGCCCAGCGTGACATGCTGGTACAGCCGCACCCGCGCCCCGATGATCGCGGTCTCGCCGATCACCACGCCGGTGCCATGGTCGATGAAGAAGCTCGGCCCGATCGTCGCGCCCGGATGGATGTCGATGCCGGTGCGGGTATTGGCGATCTCCGAAATGACGCGCGCCACCAGTGGCGCGCCCAGCTCGAACAGCTGATGCGCCAGCCGGTGGTACATCACGGCGACCGCGCACGGATAGCAGATCAGGATCTCGTCGACGCTGCGCGCGGCGGGGTCGCCCTGGAAGGCGGCGGCGACGTCGCTGTCGATCAGCCGGCGGATCTCGGGCAGCGCGGCGGCGAACAGGCGGACGATGGTGTCGCCGTGATCGCACTCGAACCGGTCCCCGGTTTCCGCCTCCCAATAGCGCAGCTCGCGCGCGATCTCCGCCTCGAGCAGGCCGAACGCCTGTTCGAGGCGGAGCCGGACGAACACGTCCTCGGTCGTGCCCTCGAAATGGCCGAGCCGCTGCGGGAACAATGCCGCCTCGAGATGCTCGAGCATGAATTCGAGCGCCACGCGTGACGGGAAGCGCGCGGTGCCGGCATTGGCGTGGCGCTGGTGCGCGATGCGCCAGTCCCGCCGCGCCGAGGCGAGGCCAAGCACGACGCCGTCGAGCGGATCGTTCGCCATCATCTTCATGGGAAGGTCGCCGGCGTCGAGGGCATGATCACGCCGACCTGCCTGCCATAATCGTCCCAGGCGGCGGCCAGCGCGGCGACACGTTTCGGGTCCTGTTTCGCCAGGTCGCGGGTCTCGCCCGGGTCCTTCGCCACGTCGAACAGCTTCCAGCCGTCACCGAGATCGACCGCCTTCCAGTCGCCCTGGCGGATCGCCCGCCGGCCGAACAACTCGCTGCCGACAGGCTCGTCGGGCGCGTGCACGCGCTCTGTCTTGCCGGTCAGATAGGGCTGCCAGCTCGCGCCGCGCACCGGCTGTACCGCGCGCCCGGCATAGGTCGCCCCGCGCCAGTCGCCGCCCGCCGCCTCGACCAAGGTGGGCACGACGTCCATCACGGTGCCATAGGTGCCGCTCACCCCGCGCCGGACGCCGCCCGGCCAGTCGATGAACGCCGCGACGCGCGTCCCGCCCTCGGTGGTGAAGCCCTTATAGAGCCAGGACGGCGCGGTCGCCGCCTGTGCCCAGCCGGGGCCGTAGCCGATATAGGAGGTCGGCTTGCCGTAATTGGCGAGGCGGTTGTCGGCCGCCTTCACGCGGTCGCTCAGCCCGGGGACCTCGGCGGTCGCGACGTCCAGCCCTTCGGCGCCATTGTCGGCCGTGAACAGGATGATCGTGTTGTCATACTGCCCGGTCGCTTTCAGGTGCGCGATCACCCGGCCGACATTCTGGTCCATCCGGTCGACCATCGCGGCATAGACTTCCATCGCCCGCGCCTGTTCGCGCTTCTGCTCGGGCGTGAGGCTCGCCCAGTCCTTGCCTTTCTTGAACTCGAGCGGATGCGGCACGACGTCGGCCGGGATCAGCCCGAGCTGTTTCTGCCGCGCCAGGCGCTGTTCGCGCAGCACCTCGAAGCCGGCGTCATAATTGCCGCGATAGCGCGCGACATCCTCGTCCGGCGCCTGGAGCGGCCAGTGCGGTGCGGTGAAGGTCAGATAGGCGAAAAAGGGCTTGGTCCTGTCCGCCTTGTCGAGGAACTCGATCAGCTTCGAGGCATAGGTATCGGACGAATAGAAACCGGCCGGAAGCGCCTTCAGCTGCTGGCCATTCTCCCAATAGGTCGTACCCTTGTCGCCCGGTGCTTTCGACAGATCGAGCCCATAATGGCTGCCGCCGCCCTGGGCGAGGTCGAAGCTCTGCTCGAAGCCGCGCCGCGCCGGGCTGTCCTCCGGTCGCGTGCCGAGATGCCATTTGCCCGACATCAGTGTTGCATAGTTCAGGTCGCGCAGTCGTTCGGCCAGGCTGACCACATCGGCGGGCAGATAGCCCTCATAGCCGCGCTGCCCCTTCTGGTTGGGGGCAAGCATCTCGGCCATGTTGCCAAGGCCGGCGAGGTGATTGTCGGTGCCGCTGAGCAGCATGGAGCGCGTGGGCGAGCAGGTCGGCGCGCTGTGCCATCCGGTCAGCTTCAGCCCGCGCGCGGCGAGCGCGTCGAGATTGGGCGTGCGGATCTCGCCGCCGAACGCGCCGATATCGGAATAGCCGAGATCGTCCGCCACGATGATCAGGATGTTGGGCCTGGCCGGCTGCGGCGCGGCGGCCGCGAGCGGCGCCGGCGTGGTGCCGCCGTTGAGGAGCAGCAGCGGCGCCATGGCGACGATCGCGGCGGAGAGGATGGTGTAGCGTTTCATCATAGTACCTTGGAAAGGTGGTCCGCCTTCTTCCCTTCTCCCCTTGTGGGAGAAGGTGGCGCGAAGCGCCGGATGAGGGGGAGTGAGGTTCGGGACCGCAACGACTCGTGTCCCCCTCACCCTTCCCATCGCTAAAGCGATGGGCCCCTTCCCTCTCCCACAAGGGGAGAGGGAGAAGAGGTGTCACTCCGCCGCCAGCAATTCCGGCTCGGGCTTCACCACGCGGCTGTGGTTGCCATCCACCCCCACCGGCACCGACCCCGCGATCGTCGCGCGCCGCAGCAGACGGCGCTGCTTGCCGAAATCGGCGATCGCGCGGTGTTGCGTCGCGCGATTGTCCCAGATCGCCACGTCGCCCGGCGTCCAGCGCCAGCGCACCGTATTCTCGGGCTTGGTGATATGATCCTGCAGCAGCTGGAAGAGCCGCGCAAAATCGTCGCGGTTGATTCCCACGAAGGACTTCACGAAATTGCCCAGCAGCAGCACGCGTTCCTGGGTCTCGGGGTGGATATGCACCACCGGATGCTCGGTCTCGTACACCGTCGAGGCGAACACCTCGCGGTGGCGCCGTATCTGGTCGCTCGATGCCTCGGGCCGGCTCGCGGCATAGTCATAGGCGTTGGTATGGACCGCGCGCAGTCGCTCGACCAGCGCCTTCAGCGGCGCGGGCAGATCGGCATAGGCGGTCGCGCCGTTGGCCCAGAGCGTGTCGCCCCCGGCCGGCGGGATGATCAGTGCGCGCAGGATCGAGGCGGACGGATAGGCCGGCAGGAAGGTGATGTCGGTGTGCCAGGCGGACGCAGCCTCGCCTTCCCTGGAGTTCAGTTCGAGCAGAAAGCGCGATCCTTCCGCCACCGGCACCGTCGGATGCGCCAGCGGCTCGCCCAGCCGCGCGGCGAACGCCTCATGCGATTCGTCGTCCAGATGGGTCTGGCCGCGGAAGAAGATCACCTTGTGCCGCACCAGGGCGGCGCGGATAGCGGCGATCGTGTCGTCGTCCAGGCCGCCGCCGAGGCGGACGCCGCGGATTTCGGCGCCGATCCGGCCGCCCACGGGCACGATGTCGAGCGGGCCGTCGGCATCGGCGACATTGTCGAAATGATGGATCAGGGCAGTCATGGCATGTCTCCTTCAGGCAGTCAGGGTGGCGGTGCGGGCGGGCGGGTCGGCGTCGAGCGCGCGGCGGACCTCGCGGTGCGCCGCCTCGTCGAGCGGGAAGCGCCAGATCAGCGCGGCGGCGATGATGTGGGCGAGCGCCGGGCCGAGCGCGAAGACATATTTCAGCGCCTCGAGCGATCCCGGTGCGCTCGCCCCCCTGGGCTCGAAGCCGAACCAGGCGACCAGCGGCAGCGCGAGCCCGATGCCGAGCGCCGGGCCGAGCTTCGCCGACAGGCTGAATACCGAATAGAACAGTCCGGTGCGGTCGTGCCCGGTGTTCAGCCGGTGCGCATCGGCGACGTCGCCGACCATCGCGCGCAGCATCAGATTGCCCGATCCCTGGGTCAGGCCCTGCGCCACGGTGAGCGCGATCATCAGGCCGAGCATGCCGGGAAAGACGAAGATCAGGCTGAGGTTGATCGCAGCCTGGGCCAGCTCTCCGGCGATGGCGGTCCGGCGCTTGCCCTGGCGATAGCCGATACGCAGCCAGATCGGCCCGGCCAGCACGCCGAAGACGAATTGCAGCAGATACAGGCCACTCGCCCAGGCGGGCAGGCCCATATAATTGACCGCGAAGAACACGATCAGCCCGGCGCGGACGCTCTGGCCCGCGGTCACCGCGACGTCGGACGCGAGCACGCGCAGCAGCAGCCGGTCGCTGAACACCACCCTGGTCGTGTTCCAGAAGCCGACCCGCACCGGCGGCACGATGGGCAGGGGCGGTTCGCGCAAGGCGAGCAGGCTGGCGAACAGGGCCGGGATCAGGGTGGCGACGATGAAGCCGCCGACCACCTGCAGCTTCAGCCCGCCATCGCCGGGGCGGACCTGGTCGAGCAAGGTCGGCAGCACCAGCACGAGCAACAGACCGATCGCGCGGAGCGTCTGCTGATAGGTCACCACGCGGGTGCGCCCGTGATAGTCGCGGTCGATCTCCCCCGCCCAGGCGGAGAAGGGGATCTCGATCATCGTCCAGCCGAGATAGAAGACGAACAGGACGAGCCCGAGATAAAGCGGCCCGACCAAAGCGGGCGGCGGGAAGAACAGCAGCGCCGATCCGATTCCGAACAGCAATCCGCCCGCCGCGATCCATGGCCGCCGCCGGCCGAAGCGGCTGCGCGTGCGGTCGCTCAGCGCCCCGACGATCGGGTCGGACGCGACGTCCCACAGGCGGCCGAGCAGGAAGATGAAGCCGATCGTCGCGAGCGGGATGCCGAAATGCGTCGCGTAGAGCTGCGGCACGAAGATCGCGAGCGGCAGGCCTGCTCCGGCGATCGGCACCGCCATCGACGCGAAACCGATCAGGCGAAGCGCGGCCGGCCGGTCCGCCATGGGCGCTGCCTTCTCCGCGGCTGGCGCCGGAAAGTCATGGAAGGCCAGCGTCGCCATGGTCTCAGATCCTCACGCGGAAGGTGGCGCCGACGGTTCGCGGATCGCCCAGATTGGCGGTGATCACGCCGCTGGCGACGATCGACAGGGTCTGGAAATAATCCTTGTCGAACAGGTTCTTCGCCCAGACCGACAGGTCGTAGCGGCCGTCGTCGAGACGTATGCCGATCCGCGCATTGCCGATCCCGTAGGAGGGGACGAGCGAATAGCGGCTGTCGCTGACCGCGGTGTAGAAGGACGACCGCCAGCTATAATCGGCATGGCCATACAGCTCTGCGCCGCTGCCTAGAGGCTGGCGGACGTCGCCGCCGCCGGTGAAGGCCCATTTGGGGACGCCAGCCAGCGGCCTGCCGGAAAGGTCGGTCGACGCAGAGATGTTGCTCGTCTCGACCGGCGCCGGGCCCTTGGGATAGCTCACATAATAGGCGTCGGTATAGGCGCCCGACAGGTTGAGGCTGATCTTGTCGGTCACCGCCCACACCGCATCCGCCTCGACGCCGCGCGACCGCGCCAGCGGGATGTTGGTGATGTAGTTGCGGAAATTGGTGGTGCTCGGGATCTGCTCGGTGATCGCCGTCTGGTAATTGGCGACATCGGTCCAGAAGGCGGCCGCGTTGAGCGTCAGCGCGCGGTTGAAGAGCTGGCTCTTCACGCCGATCTCGTAATTGTCGACCTTTTCCGGCGCGATGACCGCGCTGATCCCGGCGGGCAGGTTGGACAGGTTGAGTCCGCCCGACTTGTTGCCGCGCGCATAGCTCGCATAGACCAGCACGTCCTGCACCGGCTTCCAGCTCAGGGTGGCGAGGCCCGACAGGCTGTCGTCGCTGGTTTCGGCGGTATAGGAAACCACCGGATTGAGCTGGTTGCGCAGCGCCTGGGCCGCGTTCCGCTGCGCCTGGGTCAGGCCGGCAAGCGAGAGCCCCGCCACCTGCTGCTGGGCGAAGCCGCCGGTCTTTTTCTCATGGGTGAAGCGCAGGCCGGTGGTCAGGCTCAGCGCGTCGGTGATGTGCCATACGGTCTGGCCGAACAGCGCATAGCTGCGCGTGACCGGCGTCGATTGCGATCGCGCCTCGAAACCGTTGACCGCCGCGTTGGCGGCAACCGGGTCTGCCGCATATTGCGCCGGAAACAGCCATTTGGGCGCGGCGGAGCCATAGGCTGAAGTGCCGTAGCCGCGGATGACCTGGTAGAAATAATAGCCGCCGACGACATAGTCGATCCTGTGCGTGCCGTTCGAGGCGAGCCGCACCTCCTGGCTGAACTGGCGCTGGTTGTTCTGCTGGTGGCTCTTCAGATTGACCGGCAGCGCGGTATAGTCGCCGTCATTGGCGGGGAACCAGTTCCATTGCCGCCATGCGGTGACCGAGGTGAGCGTGACCGGCCCGACGTCCCAGTCGGCCTGGTTGGAAATGCCCCAGGTGTCCATGTTCGCCTGGAAATTCGCCTCGGCATCGGTGACTCGGGCGAAGGGCGTGTAGGGCAGGGGCGTATAGCCGGCGCCGTTCACCCGATCGACGAAGTTGTTCGCGATCACGGCGCCATTGTCGTATCTGGTGATGACCCCGGCGATCAGCGGGATGCAGCAATGCTGCTTCTGCTTGCCGTAATCGGCGATGATCCGCGCCGTCAGGTTCGGCGTGGGCGTGATCAGCAATTGCCCGCGCGCGGTGAAATTGTCGAAGTCGTGGACTTTCCTGCCCGTGGTGATGTTGCTGATGAAGCCGTCGCGGTGGGTGTCGCTGATGCTGATCCGCGCCGCGAGCAGATCGTCGATCAGCCCGCCGCTGATCGATCCGCGGACCTGGTGGAAGCCGTAATTGCCGCCGGTCACCTCGCCGAAGCCCTGCAGGTCGAAGGTCGGCGCCTTGCTGGCGATGTTGATCGCGCCGGCGGTGGTGTTCTTGCCGAACAATGTGCCCTGCGGCCCGCGCAGCACTTCGATCCGGTCGAGATCGACCAGCTCGAACTGGCTCTGCCCCAGGCGCCCGTAATAGACCTGGTCGATATAGATGCCGACGCCATTCTCCAGCCCGTCATTGGTGAGGGCGACGTTGGAGCCGAGGCCGCGGATGTTCACATTGGTGTTGCGCGGGTTGAAGCTGAACACCTGCAGGCTGGGCACGCTCTGCTGGATCGTGCCGAGCGTATAGTCGCCCCGGGCGCGCAGGCTCTCCTCGCCGACGACGCTGAGCGCGATCGGCACGTCCTGTGCGCGCTCCGAACGGCGCCGCGCGGTGACCACGACGTCGGCGACCGGCTCGGCGGTGTCCGCGTCGGCGGCTTCGGGGGCGGTCGCATCGTTGCTGGCGAGCTGCCGGCCGTCCAACGCCGTCTGCGCGGTCGCGGGCAGGGCGAGCAGCGCCAATGGCGCGGCGCCGGCGAGCGCGGCGAAACGGAAATTGCGGCCTGACTTCATGATTGGCATACCCTTTTTGATGGTCGATCGTCGAACGGCACAGATCACCGTTCCCGGAATCCATGGATTCCGAGGCTAAAGACGCAGAAAACCGCCGCGCGAAATGCACGTTGTCAGCTATCCACGAAGAATCGGCTCTTCAGAGCCTGTTATCGTTCAAGCAATACCGGGTTGTTATTGAAGGAAGAGGCCACGCATCATCACGAATTCCTCGCCGGGTTTGAACAGAGTTCGGCCGGCTACCTGCTCACCGGTATCGAACGACTCTATTCCTATCGATTCGATAGGATATGGGAAGGCAAGTTCGACTTGTCGGTTGGAAAGCGCGACTAACGGCGAGGTGGGACAGCCGGCCCCGCGGCACCCCTAAACCTAAGTCTGACGTGTCGCGACAGCGGCCTGACCCCATTTCCGCGCGATGGGCAGCAGCGCATCAGATGACGGGTTTGTCATGTTCCATCCATCACCGCGTCAGATGGACGGGCATAGGGGCGGGCGATGAAGACGATCCTCTCCGACCGCTCGATACGCCGCGATTCCTCGCCCAGGGCGCTCCGCTGGATCGGCGGCATCGCGCTGGTCATCGCTGCGGCGCTGCTGGCCGTGGCGGGGGTGGCCGGCTTCTTCGATCGCGATCCGATCCGCCTGTTCGGCGATTTCGGGCGTGGGCGGGTGCCGGTCGTCGCCCTGTTCTTCTCGGGCGACATGGGCCTTCGTTTCGGCATGGGGCCGCACGTCACCCACGCGCTGGCGGCGCGGGGTATCCCGGTGATGGGGGTGAATTCCCCGACGATCTTCGGCCGGCATCGCGACCGGGCCGAGGTCGAGGGCCTGGTCGCCGACGCCGTGCGCGGGGCGCTCGCGCGGGCGCATGCCGACCGGGTCGTGCTGATCGGCCAGTCCTTCGGATCGGACGTGCTCGGCACCGGCGCCGCGCGCCTGCCGGCCGACCTGCGGTCGAAGGTTGCGGCGATCATACTGGTGGTGCCGGGCCAGACCGTGTTCTTCCGGGCCGATCCCACCAGCCTCGCCTATCGCGGCACGCCCGACGCCCGGGCGCTCGATGCGGCGCGGACCCTATCCTGGGCGCCGCTGACCTGCATCTATGGCGCGCGCGAGACCGACAGCCTATGCCCGTTGCTCGCCGCGCCTGTGAAGCGGATCGCGCTGCCCGGCGGGCATTTTCTCGGCAATGACGCGAACCGGCTGATCGCGACGATCGTCGCCGCGCTGCATCCCGTGCTGCCGGGGATGCCCGCATGATCGCCGCGCTCCTCCTGATGCTGGCCGGCGCCCCTGCCGGCGGGGGCGGCATGACCGCGACGCGCGATCTGCCGATTGGCCTGTGGCAGAATCCGAAGGGCACGCTCCGCGTCCGCACCGCGCCCTGCGGCGATGCCTTGTGCGGCGCGATCGCCGCCGCGACATCGACGGCCGAGGCCGATGCGCGCGATGCCGGGATCGACAATCTGATCGGCATCCAGCTGCTCAAGGATTATCGCAGGATCGGGCCCGATCGCTGGGCCGGCACCGTCTATGTGCCCGACATGGGGCACAGCTTCTCCTCGCGGATCGAGCGGCTTTCGCCCGATACGCTGAAGATCTCCGGCTGCCTGATCGGAGGGTTTCTGTGCAAGTCGCAGATCTGGAAACGCGTCTGAGCCACGCCTCGACGCGGTCGGGCGCGGCCTGGGTGCTGCGGCACCGCCGCTGGCTGGTCGCGCTGGCGGTGCTCGGCGTCGCCCTGCTCGGGTTCGCCGCGCTCCATTCGCTGCTTGCCGAGGTCCGGCTGAAGGACGTGCGCGCCGCGCTGCACGACATCCCGGACGGGCGGATCGCGCTGGCGCTGGTCCTGACCATCGGCAGCTATCTCTGCCTGACACTGTATGACGTGCTGGCGCTCCGGGCGATCGGCCGGCCCTTGCCGTGGCGGACTGCGGCGCTGGCGTCGTTCACCAGCTATACGGTCAGCCACAATCTCGGCCTGTCGCTGCTGACCGGCGGATCGGCGCGCTACCGCGTCTATGCCAATGCCGGGCTTGAGCTGGGCGATGTGGCGCGGGTGACCCTGCTTGCCTCGGCCAGTTTCTGGGGCGGTGTCGTTCTGGTCGGCGCGGGGGCATTGCTGGTCGCGGGCGCGCCGGTCGATCTCGGCATCGTCACCATCGCGCCGTTCGCCGGGCATCTCGCGGGCATGGCGCTGCTGGCGGGGATCGCCCTGCTCTTCGTGGCGCGCGCGTCGGGCCGCGCAAGCATCGGCCGGGGCGATTTCGCGCTGCCGGTCCCGCCTGCTCCCACCATGGCGGCACAGATCGGCGCGGCGGCGATCGACCTGATGCTCGCGGCGGCGACGCTCTATGTGCTGATCCCCGCATCCTCGGCGCCGCCGTTCGACCTGTTCCTGCTTGCCTATTCTGTCGGGCTGGTGGCGGTGCTGGTCACTCATGTGCCGGGCGGCATCGGCGTGTTCGAGGCGGTGATGCTGGCGACCGTTCCCGGCGACCGGCCGGGGCTGTTCGCGGCGCTGCTGCTGTACCGTGTCGTCTATTATCTCCTGCCGCTCGCCGCTGCCGCCGGGTTGCTCGGCGTGCTCGAAGGACGGCGGCTGCGCCGGCCGATCGCGGTCGGCGTGTCGATGGTCGAGCAGGCCAGCCGCGCGCTGGCGCCGCCGTTGCTCGCCGCTCTCGTCTTCACGGGCGGACTTGTGCTGCTCGTGTCGGGCGCCTTGCCCGCGGTGCATGACCGCATCTTCTGGCTGGCCGATGTCCTGCCTTTGCCCTTTATCGAGGCATCGCATTTCTCGGCGAGCCTCGCCGGCACCGCGCTGATCCTGGTCTCGCCGGCGATCAACGCGCGGCTGCGCAGCGGCTTCATCGCCGCGCGGCTGTTGCTGGTCGGCGGCGCGGTCTTCTCGATCCTGAAGGGCGTGGATTATGAGGAAGCGGCGATCCTGACGGTGATCGCCGGCATACTGCAATATTGCCGCCCGGCCTTCTACCGCCGCGCCGGCGTGTTCGACGCGCCGTTCCAGCGGCTGTGGCTCGCCGCGGCGCTGGTCGCCGTCGCGCTGAGTCTCTGGGCCGGCTTCTTCGCCTACAAGCATGTGCCCTATTCGACCGATCTGTGGTGGGAGTTCGCCTGGCGGGGCAATGCGCCGCGCTTCCTGCGTGCCAGCGTCGGCGCGATGGTCATCCTCGTCGCGGTCGCGGCGTGGCGGCTGCTCGCCGCGCCGGTGCGGGCCCATGGCGAAAGCGTGCTGCCGCGCGCGGTGGCAGACCGTGCGCTGGCTGTGGCGCCGCGGGCGGATTCGGCGCTGGCTTTCACCGGCGACAAGCATTTCATCGTCTCGGCCTCGGCCGACGCGTTCCTGATGTACCGCGTGCAGGGCCGCACCTGGATCGTGATGGGCGATCCCGTCGGCCCGGCCGCTGCCTGGTCCGAGCTGGTCTGGCGGATCCGCGCCGAATGCGACGCGGCGCATGGGCGGCTCTGCTTCTACCAGGCGAGCACCGAGATGCTGCCCTTGCTGGTCGAACTCGGCCTGCAGGTGATGAAATATGGCGAGGAGGCGCATGTCCCGCTCGACCATTTCACGCTGGACGGCCCGGCGGCCAGGTCGCTGCGCCATTCGGTACGCCGCGCCGATGCCGCCGGCCTGCGCTTCGAGATCCTGCCCGCCGCCGATGTCGCCGCCTATGGCCCGGCGCTGAAGACCGTGTCCGACGCCTGGCTGCGCGGCAAGGCGGGCGGCGAGAAACGCTTCAGCATCGGCCGCTTCGACCCCGATTACATGACCCGTTTCGATTGCGCGGTGCTGTGGCAGGATGGCCGGATCGTCGCCTTCGCCAATATCTGGGCGACGCGGAACCGGTGCGAACTCTCGGTCGACCTGATGCGGCATCTGCCCGACACGCCCTATGGCACGATGGATTTCCTGCTCGTCCGGCTGATGCAATGGGGCGCGGCGCAGGGCTATCGCCGCTTCAACCTGGGCATGGCGCCGCTGTCGGGGCTGGGCGGCGGGCGGCTCGCGCCGGGCTGGTCGCGGATCGGCCATGCGATCTACGGCCATGCCGAGGCGCTGTACGGCTTTGCCGGCTTGCGCTCGTTCAAGGCGAAATTCCACCCCGACTGGCAGCCGCGCTATGTCGCGAGCCCGCCCGGCCTGCCCGCCGCGCGCGCGATGATCGACCTGATCGGGCTGATCGGCGGCTGAACGGGGATCGTTTCGGGGCGGACGCCCTTGCCACCGGCGGCAATAGCGCCCACATGGGGGTGGCTGGCACTCTCCCTTGGGGAGCGCCAAATCGCAAATCGGCAGCGCTGGCTTCCCGCTTGTGAAAGCGACGATCTCGTCGCGACCCAGCGACGAATCGGCTCTTTCGCATGACCTTCAGACCGCTCCACGACCGAGTTCTCGTCCGCCGTATCGAGGCAGCCGAGAAGACCGCAGGCGGCATCATCATCCCCGAGACCGCCAAGGAAAAGCCGCAGGAAGGCGAGATCGTCTCCGTCGGCACCGGCATCCGCGCCGAGGACGGCACGATCACGCCGCTCGACGTCAAGGCCGGCGACAAGATCCTGTTCGGCAAATGGTCGGGCACCGAGGTCAAGATCGACGGCGAGGACCTGCTGATCATGAAAGAGTCGGACGTTCTGGGCATTGTTGGCGAAGCCAACGGGCTGGGCGTCGTCGGCTGATCCCTTGTGTCCCCGCACAGGTGGGGGCCCAGACCTGAACAAAGAATCTGGACCCCCGCCTTCGCGAGGGAACAAGAAGGAACAAGACCATGGCAGCCAAAGACGTCAAATTCTCGCGCGACGCCCGCGAATCGATCATGCGCGGCGTGGATATCCTCGCCGATACGGTGAAGGTCACGCTTGGGCCGAAGGGCCGCAACGTCGTGCTCGACAAGGGCTATGGCGCACCCCGCATCACCAAGGACGGCGTCAGCGTCGCCAAGGAGATCGAGCTCAAGGACAAGTTCGAGAATATGGGCGCGCAGATGCTGCGCGCGGTCGCGTCCAAGACGCACGACCATGCCGGTGACGGCACCACCACCGCGACCGTGCTCGCCCAGGCGATCGTCCGCGAGGGCATGAAGTCGGTCTCGGCCGGCGTCAGCCCGATGGACCTGAAGCGCGGCATCGATATCGCCGTGCTGCGCGTGGTCGAGGATCTTGCGGCACGCTCCAAGCCCGTCGCCAATAACGAGGAGATCGCCCAGGTCGGCATCATCTCCGCCAATGGCGACGAGGAGATCGGCCGCCGCATCGCGGAAGCGATGGACAAGGTCGGCAAGGAAGGCGTCATCTCGGTCGAGGACGCGCAGGGCGTCGATTTCGAGCTCGAGGTCGTCGACGGCATGCAGTTCGACCGCGGCTATCTGTCGCCCTATTTCATCACCAACCCGGAAAAAATGTCGATCGAGCTGATCGATCCGTACATCCTGATCCACGAGAAGAAGCTGTCGAGCCTCCAGGCGCTGCTGCCGATCCTCGAGGCGGTGATCCAGACCAGCCGTCCGCTGCTCATCATCGCGGAAGACATCGAGGGCGAGGCGCTCGCCACGCTCGTCGTGAACAAGCTGCGCGGCGGCCTCAAGGTCGCGGCGGTCAAGGCGCCCGGCTTCGGCGATCGCCGCAAGGCGATGCTCGAGGACGTGGCGATCCTCACCAAGGCGCAGACCGTGTCGGAGGATCTCGGCATCAAGCTGGAGAGCGTGACGCTCGACATGCTCGGCACCGCCAAGCGCGTGACGATCGACAAGGACAACACCACCATTGTCGACGGCGCCGGCGCGCCCGAGGCCATTGCCGCCCGGGTCGAGGCAATCAAGCAGCAGATCGAGAACACCGACAGCGAATATGACCAGGAGAAGCTCCAGGAGCGCCTGGCCAAGCTCGCCGGCGGCGTCGCGATCATCAAGGTCGGCGCGTCGACCGAAGTCGAGCTGCGCGAGCGCAAGGACCGGGTCGACGACGCGCTCAGCGCGACCCGCGCGGCGGTCGAGGAAGGCATCGTTCCCGGCGGCGGCACCGCGCTGCTCTATGCATCGCGGGCGCTCGATAATCTCAAGGGCGCGAACGACGACCAGACCCGCGGCATCGATATCGTCCGTGTCGCGCTCCAGGCGCCGCTCCGCCAGATCGCCGAGAATGCCGGCCATGACGGCGGTGTCGTCGCCGGCAAGCTGATCGACGGCAACGACCAGAATATGGGCTTCAACGCCCAGACCGAGCGCTATGAGAATCTCGTCCAGTCGGGCGTGATCGATCCCACCAAGGTCGTGCGCTCCGCCCTGCAGGACGCGGCGTCGGTCGCCGGCCTGCTGCTCACCACCGAAGCGGCGATCGCCGACGCCGCCACTGACCCGGCCTGACCGGCCCCGCGCTTTCCTGAGGAGCTTCTATGT
The DNA here is from genome assembly GCF_058809095.1 of Sphingomonas sp. GW821-FHT10F11. NCBI lineage: Bacteria > Pseudomonadati > Pseudomonadota > Alphaproteobacteria > Sphingomonadales > Sphingomonadaceae > Sphingomonas > Sphingomonas sp. GW821-FHT10F11. Next base: position 119,191 of record NZ_JBXASH010000008.1, on the reverse strand, counting down.
CAAGAATCCCCGTTCGCCCTTTCCTCGTCGCCAAGGACGAGGACGGCGTGTTCCGCGTCACCGTGCGGACCACGCGCTATAATTCGCAGGGCTATCCACTCGTGTCGGCCGAGCTGCTCGAGGACACGTTCCGCACCCAGACCGCCGCGCGCGCCTTTGTGCGCGAGACCTACAAGGCCGAGACCGGCGACATCGCCAGCAAATAAGCCGTGATCGGCCGCCCGAGGGCGGCCGCCGGCCTCAGCGTTTTTCGAAGCGATCCGCCGGCGGGAGAGTTGCGCCCAGCCGGTCGAGTTCCGCCTTCGCTGCCGTGTCGTCGCGCAGGGTCCAACGCCAGAACAGGGTCGTCGCCCGGGCCACCACCTCGCGCACATGCGCCACCGGCGCGCTGCCGGGCAGCGGGATATTGTCCTGCCCGCTGAACATGCGGTGGTTCGCGCCGTCCATCACCAGCAGATACTTGCCGCCCGGCGCCATGGCGCGGAACGGCCGCTCGCGATCCTTCGGCGTGACCTTGGTGAGCCAGGCGACCTCGTCCCTGGTGCCGGTGATCGAGAAGAAGGGCATGGCGATGCCGCCGAAGGCCGCTGGGTCGGTCGAGGCGATGGCCGGTTGCGGGCTGAACGCGATGGCCGCCTTGATCCGCGGATCGCCGAGCTTCAGTCCAGCGAACGGATAATGCTGACCGGCGATCGTCAGCGTGGTCTGCGCGCCGAAGCTGTGGCCGGACATGCCGATCCGCGTCCGGTCGATCCGGCTCAGGTCGCATCCGCCCTCGCGGGCTCGCTTCGCCAGTTCGTCGATCACGAACCGCACATCCTCCGCACGCGCCTTGACCTGCTCGATCGACATGGCGGCACGGATTCTGCCTGTACCGATGATGCCGCTGTCGCTGCCCGCATGCTGGAGATGGATCACCGCATCGCCGTCACGCGCCCAGGCTTCGCCCCAGAGCGTTCCGGCGTCGAGCGAGCCGCCAAGGCCATGGCTGAACAGGATGACGGGCACCTTGCCGGAGCCGGCGGGCATGCGGATGCGCACCGGCACGATGCGGTTGCGCGCGGCATCGCGCCACAGCGCTTCGCAGACCATGCCGCTGGACTGCGTCAGCGGGGCGGCTGCGATCGAGGTCGCCGCGATGGCTGCGAGGAACAGGGTCTTCATCATTTCTCCACGGCACCCGGCGGTGCGAACAGGGCCCGGCCGAGCCCACGCAGGCTGCGCGCGCGCCGGGCATCGGCCAGCATCGCGCCCCATTCGCGAAAGGCGATCCGGATCGGATTGGCGGTCGGCGCGCGGTGGGCGAGGCCGTAGCGGATCGGCTCGTCCGGCCGCTCGCTCGCCAGGGTGCCGAACATCCGGTCGAAGATGATCAGCACGCCGCCATAATTCCGGTCGATATACGCATCATTGGAGGCATGGTGCAGCCGGTGGTGCGCTGGCGTGTTGAAGATCCATTCGATCGGCCCGAGCTTTCCCACTGCCTCGGTATGCAGGAAGAACTGGTAACGCAGGTCGAACGCCAGCAGCGCGACCACCACCAGAGGCGGGAAGCCGAGCAGGATCAGCGGCACGTAGAATGCCCAGCCCGCCGAGAAGAGATTGGTCCAGCCGAGCCGGAGCGAGGCGAGCAAGGTCATCTGTTCGGCCGAATGATGCACCGAGTGCGATGCCCAGAGCCAGCGCACCCGGTGGCTGGCGCGGTGGAACCAGTAATAGGCGAACTCCACCGCGACGAAACCCGCCGCCCAGGTCCGCCAGTCGCCGATCGGCCAGTGCACCGGCGCGATCCGGCTCGCCAGGCCGAATACCGCGCTGATGGCCAGGGCGTTGAGCGCGGCAAAGGGGATGTTGCCCGCCGCCAGGCCGAGGGTGGTCAGCGCGGCGCGGCCGTCATAGCCATGGCCCCGCGTGAGGCGCCACCCGGCCTCGGCGAGGACGAGCGCCAGCATCGCCGCCAGCCAGGCCGGGGAGCGCTCGATCGCCATCAGCCTTTCCGCTGCGCCTTCAGCGTCTCCAGACGCTGTTTCGCCGCCGCCAGTTCGGTCTGGTCGATCTTGCCGTCGCCATTGGCATCGGCGCGGTCGAACAGGATCGGCGGCGTGTTGGTGAATTCCTCGCGGCTCACCCGGCCGTCATTATTCTTGTCCATCTGCTCGATCAGCGCGTCGAGCCGCTCGCCGGCCTTGGCGCGGAACTTGAGCAGCCGGCCGAAATCGTCGCGCGATACCGCGCCGTCGCCGTTGCGGTCGAGCTTGGCGAAGCGGGCGCTGCGCGCGGTCAGGAATTCGGCGCGGGTGATCACGCCGTCGCCATTGGCATCGGCATTGGCGAACGGGTCCATCGCGTCGCCGCCGCCGAACATCTGCGCGCCGGCGGGCGCGGTGAGTGCGGCGGCGATCAGGGCGGCAAGCAGGAAAGTCTTGGTCATCTCGGGTCCTTCAGGGAAAGGGCGGCCGCGCCGGAGGGGGCGGCGCGGCCGCCGGGGCGTCAGGGGCGGGGGACGGTGCCGCTGACGGTTCGGGTGTTGCCGTTGAGGCGAGTCACGGTGCTGCTGTAGCTCGCCGTGCCGTCGCCATTGTTGGTCGCGGTGGTCGAGCGGCCGGCGGTGCGGCCGTCGCCGGTCGTGGTGGTGCGGCCGCCGCTATAGCTGCCATTGCCCCAGCTCGCATCGCGCGTGGTGTCGTAGCCGCGGCCGTTATTGGCGTGGAGGCTGCGGTCGCTCGAATAATGGCCGGGGCCATAGTCCCGGCTGCGCGACGCCTGGTAGCCGCGGCCATTGTTCGTCTGCAGGCTGCGATCGACCGAGGCCGCGCCGCGCTGGCGGCTGACCGATCGGCTCTGGACCAGGCCGCGGCCATGCGCGCCCTGGATGCTGACGACATGCCCGCGCTGGCGGGCCTCGGCGGGGGTCGCCGAGGCCGCGCCCAGGGCGGCGGCGAGGGCGGCGAAACCCAGCATATGCTTGTACATGATCGACTCCTTTGCACTGGCGGCGATCCGGCCGCCGCGCACCGGCATCTGCAGCCTTAGCGTAAGCCGTTGACGTCGATCAGGTGTCACTTGGTTACAGAGTGTAACAGCGCGGCCGCCACCTCTTTCGCGCAAGGGCCGGGCAGGGCAATCTGGCGGTCATGGAGAATAGCTGCATCGCCGTGGTCGAGGACGACCGCGAGATTCGGTCGATGGTGGTCGACCTGCTCGCGCGCGAAGGCTTCCGTGCGATCGGCTGCCGCACCGCCGCCGAGTTCGACCAGTTGCACGAACGCCAGCGCGTCGATCTCGCGGTGCTCGACGTGATGCTGCCGGGCGAGGATGGCTTTTCGCTGTGTCGCCGGTTGCGCGCGGCGGGCGACGTCTCGATCCTGATGGTCACGGCGCGCGGCGACGATATCGACCGGATCGTCGGGCTCGAGATCGGCGCCGACGATTATCTGCCCAAACCGTTCAACCCGCGCGAACTGGTCGCGCGCGTCCGCGCCGTGCTGCGCCGGACGCGCGAGCAGCACCGCGTCACCGCCGCGCTTCCGGTCGAGCGTTATCGCTTCGCCGGCTGGGCGATCGATGTCGGCGCGCGGCGCGTGACCTGTCCGGAGGGCGATGAGGTCGATCTGACCGCGGGTGAGTTCGACCTGCTGCTGTGCTTCGTCACCCACCCGCAGCGCGTGCTCAACCGCGACCAGCTGCTCGACTGGACCCGGGGCCGCAACGCGGCCGCGTTCGACCGGGCGGTCGATGTCCAGCTCAGCCGGTTGCGCCGCAAGCTCGCCGACCGGCCGGGCGGCGCTGCGCTGATCAAGACGGTGCGTGGCGGCGGCTATCTGTTCACCGTCGGTGTCGAACGGACATGACGATCGCGTCGAACCTGTCGCTCCGCATCACCGCGATCCTGCTCGCCGGCTTCGTCGCGCTGCAATTGCTGATCGTCGCGGCGACCAGCCTGCCGACGCGCGGCGACGATCGGCGGCCCTATAATCTCCCGCTCCCGACCCAGGCGCGCGCGATGGCCGATGCGCTCGATCGCGCGCCGGCTGGCCAGCGCCCGGCATTGCTCGATGCCTTTAACGGCGGCCTCTACACCGTGGCGCTCGCCCCCGGCCTGCCTGCTGCCGCCGCCACGCCCACGCCCGACCTGGAACTGCTGTCGCTTTATTATGCTCGCGCGCTCCCCGGGCGGGACATCGCGGTGAACGGCAGGCGGCCCCGGCTCGGCCGGCTGATCGGAGCGCATCCGCGCCCCGCGCGCTTCTTCGCGCCCGTCACCGTGGCGATCGGCTTGCGCGACGGTGGTGCCGTCGTGCTGACCAGCCAGCCCTCGCCCTCGATGCGCCGCTATTTCCGCTCGCGCTCCTGGCTCGGCGTGATCGGCGGGTTGATCGTGCTGGCCGCGCTGGCGCTCGCGGTGCGCCAGACGACCCGGCCGCTGGTCCGGTTGTCGCGCGAGGTGCGGCGCTTCGGCACCAGCCTCGATGCGCCCGACCTGCCCGTCGCCGGCCCGCGCGAAGTGCGCGAGCTGTCGTCGTCGTTCAACGAGATGAAGGGACGCATCCGCGACCTGATGGCGGAGCGCACCCGCATGCTCGCTGCCATCGCACACGACATGCGCACCTATCTGACGCGGCTGCGCCTGCGCGCCGAGTTCATCGAGGATCCGCGCCACCGCGACGGCGCGGTACGCGATCTGGACGAGATGGCCGCGCTGCTCGACGACACCCTGTTCCTCGCCCAGGGCGAGGCCGATCGTACGCCCGCGGTCGAGCTCGATCTGGCGGCGGCGGCGGAGGCGCTGGTGGCGGTGCGGCGGGAGCTTGGCGATGCGGTCACGCTCGACGCCGCTGGCCCGCTCCCGGTTCGCGCGACGCCGCAGTCGATCAGGCGCATCCTCGGTAATCTGATCGACAATGGCCTGCGTTACGGCACCGCCGTAGCGGTGCGCCTCGTGCCCGCCGGGGACCGTAGCGACCTGATCGTCGAGGATGACGGCCCCGGCGTTCCGCCCGAGGTGCTGGCGCGGCTGGGCGAACCGTTCAACCGCCTCGACGCCTCGCGCAATCGCGAGACCGGGGGTGCCGGGCTCGGGCTGGCGATCGTCCGCGCGCTGGCTGGCCGCGACGGAGCCGAGGTGATCTTCGCCAACCGCGCGGAGGGCGGGTTGCGCGTGACGGTGTGTTACCCGGTAGCCTAGACCAGCGCCTGCATCCGCTCGGGCGCACCCGGCATCCATTTCTGCAGGATCGTGCAGGGCGGGCGCCGGTCTTCCTTGGCACGCGGCACCGCGGGCGCCGGGCGGCGCGCGTCCGCCTGCGCCGAGGCGAGTCGCGTCATCGGATAGGTGCACGGCTTGGCCAGCGCCGGCTGCGCCGCGCAGGTGGCGATCAGGGCAAAGGCGAGAGCGTATCGCATGGTGCCATTATTCACAGTCCGGCCGACCAGTCCATAACCTCTGTTGCACCGATCCACAGCGAGCGCGATCCGCGGGCGTCGCGCTCGACGTGCAGGCGCAGGCCCCAGCCCCGGATCGTCTCGATCGGGTTGCTCGCCCCCATCGCCGCGAACTTGCGGCGGATGCGGAACACCAGCACCTCGCAGGTGTCGGGCCGGGCATTGCTCTCGGCGAGCAGGCCGCGCAGATCCGCCCAGGCGGCGCGCTCGCGCTTGATCAGCCGGGCCATGATCGCTGCCTCCAGTGGCGACAGCGGCACCCGGCTGCCGTTCCAGCAGATTTCGAGCGGGTCGAAGGTGGCGGTGAGCGCGCCGCGCTTGATCAGCGGACGGCGCCCTTCCGCACCCGTCATCGGTGGCGCGGCGGGGCCACGCGATACGATATCGGAACGGGATGCGGTGCCGTGCATGAGGTGTATGATAGCCATGCGACACGGCGTCTCACCCGGGATGCCGCGAATGGCGCTTGGGCCAAGGCGAACGGCATAAATGGTGCGAACGGCACGCTGAGGCCGATCAACGTCACGGTGGCGCTGTTTACCGCTCAAGGTGTCGCTCGCTACGATGGCTGATGCACGTGAAGATCGAAAACCTGCCGGAAGAGACCGAAAGCATCCGGGCGATCCGGCGCACGATGACCTGGTTCATCCTGCTGTTCTGGACGACTCAATTTTCCATGCTGACGCTGATGCGCCGGCTGAACATGGGCGAAGAGGAGAAACTGTCCTATCTGCTGCCGCGTTTCTGCGTGACGGTGGTGGCGATCGGCCTGTCCTTCGTCATCGCGCACCAGTTGCGCCGGCTGGCGAGCCGGTCGATGCGGGTCAAGCTGAGCGCGGCGGTGGCGATGGCGGTCATCGGCTGCTTCATCCACGGCGCCGCGAACCTCGCGATCTTCGAGCTGCTCGTACCCGAATCGAACATGGATTCCTTCTCGATCGGGCTTTATCTCGCGGCCTTGCTGCAATGGTTCTGGTCCTATGCTGCGCTGTGCGCGCTGCTGCTTGCCGTCACCTCGAGCCTGGAACTGAGCGACCGCGAACGCCGCATCGCGCATCTGCAGCGCGTCGCGCATGCCGCGCAGCTCCGCGCGCTGCGCTATCAGCTCAACCCGCATTTCATGTTCAACACGCTCAATTCGATCGCCGCGCTGATCTCCCGGCGCGAGGCGGAGCGCGCGGAAGCGATGGTCGAGAATCTCGCCGATTTCCTGCGCGCCGGCCTGTCGCTCGATCCGCATGAGGACATCCCGCTCGAAAAGGAGATCGAGCTCCAGTCGCTCTATCTGTCGATCGAGGAACTGCGCTTCCCCGACCGGCTGAAGGTCGAGATCGACGTGCCCGCCGATGTCCGCGCTGCCTTGGTGCCGAGCCTGGTCACCCAGCCTCTGGTCGAAAATGTCGTGCGCCACGCGGTCGCGACCAGCCTGGAGCCGATCCTGCTGTCGATCGTCGCGCGGCATGAGGGCGAAAGGCTGCGCATCGCCGTGCGCAACAGCGCGCCGATCGGCGGCCTGCCGTGCAGCAAGGGCACCGGCGTCGGCCTGGCCAATGTCGCCGATCGGCTCCGCGCGCGCTTTGCGCAGGACAGCCTGTTCCTGGCCGAACGCCAGGGCGATGGCGGCTTCCTGGTGGTGATCGAACTTCCCTGGTCGACGGCGGGTTGAGGGCGATGATCAGACTTCTTCTGTGCGATGACGAATTGCTCGCGATCCAGCGGCTGCAGGACCTGCTCGGCCGGATCGAGGGCGTCGAAACGGTCGGTACCGCCGCCAACGGCACCGCGGCACTGGCCGAGATCGCGGCGCTCGCGCCCGATGCCGTGCTGCTCGACGTCGAGATGCCCGCGCTCGACGGGTTCGACGTGGTCGAGGAGCTTGCGCGCGCCGGTGAATCCGCGCCGCTGATCGTGTTCGTCACCGCCTATCCGCATTTCGCCGCGACCGCGTTCGAGACGGGGGCGATCGATTTCCTGACCAAGCCGATCAGGCTCGGCCGGCTGCAGATCGCGATCGACCGCATCCGACGGTCGATCGAGGACCGCAGCGCCCGCGCGCGGCTCAACGAGCTGGCCGGCCAGCTCGATGCGCTGCGCCTCGAACGGGCCGGCGGCGAGGTCGCCGAATCCCGCCATATCTGGGTCCAGCGACGCGGCGAGACGGTGCGGGTCGATCTCGACCGGGTCGACTGGGTCGCGGCGGAGGGCGAATATGTCCGGCTCTATGTCGGCGACGCGAACTATCTGCATCGGGAGTCGCTGACCGCGCTGCTCGAACAGCTCGACCCGCAGCGCTTCACCCGCATCCACCGCTCCTATATCGTCAATCGCGACCGCATCGCCTCGGTCAAGCGGATGGCGACGGGCAGCTACCAGCTCGGCACCGATGCGGGGAACAAGCTGCCGGTCGGCCGCAGCTATCGCCGCATCGTCCGCGACATGATCGCCAACGACCGGATTCCGTCGGACTAGTGATCGCCCATATCGCCGCGCAGCAAATGGCTCAGCATGGAATCGAGCCATGCGATCCGTGCGCGGATCGATCGCACCGCATTGTCGTGGACGAAGGCCTTGAACGGCACCGAGACGCCTTCCTCATAGCGTTCGAGCCCCTCGATCTGCGCGGCGAGCTGGTCCTTGGCGCTGAGGATCCATTCGATCCGCTCCGCCTCGCTGAGCAGGCCGAAGGACTGGACCTTGGTGCGCAGCGGATCCTCGAGCAACAAATGGCTCGGCCTGATCTCCCTGACCCAGGCCCGTACCGCTTCCTCGCCGTCGGCGGTGCAGCTCAGTTGCTCCGTGCCGCGCGCGTCACCTTCGACGACATGCTTGTCGAGCAGTCCACGCTCCGCCAGCCGGCGGATCAGCGGATATATCTTGCCCTTGCTGGTGTTGAAGTTGCTGACGGGCGATCCGTCATAGATCTTGGAGACGAGATAGGCGGTGACCGGCTGGATCCGCAGCACCAGCGCCAGGAAAGTGCCCTCGTGATCGGTAAGGCTCAGGTCGCGATCAACCAACGGCATTCCCCAGGCTGCGAACGGGGCTTAGCAGTACCGTCGCGTCGCCAGCAAGCCGCTCGCCGATCCATGCTTGCGGCGGCGCGCGCGATCGGGTCCAACCGCGGCATGGGGATGCCGTGACCGGGATGCGGATGCTGATCGCGATGAGCGCGCCGTTGCTGCTCGCGGCCGGCACTGGCGAGGACGGTTTCTTCGGCGTGCGCGCCTTGTGGCAGAATGCGCGATCGGTCGGGGCCGAGCATCCCGCCGACAGCGCCACAATGTTCGACCGGGCGATCCATGCCTCGCCCGGCAGCAACGGCCTGCTCCTGTCGGCGGCCGGGGCCGCGCTCCGCGCGCATGATCGTGCGCGGGCCCGTGCCCTGTTGACCCGTTTCGCCGCGCAGGGCGGCACGCTGCCCGCCGCCGATCTGAAAGAGATCGGGAATGAGCTGAGCGCCCCCGCAGGCGATCCGCTGCTCGCCACGCTCGCCGCCAATGGTGAGCCGGTTGAGGCCGGCACCATCGCGGCGACAATGCCTGCGACCGTGCGGCTGATCGAGGGCGTGGCCCATGACGATCGACGCCGCGCCATCTATGTCTCCAGCGTCGTCGGCCGGACCATCTACCGCATGGCCGGCGCGCGCCCCGCCGCCATGCTGCGCCTGACGCCCGATCTCGGATCCCCCATGGCGATCGCGATCGACGCGCGGCACCGGACGCTCTGGGCCGGACTCGATCCGAAAGCACCCGGCGCGCCGGCATCGGGGAGGGGCGGGCTGTTGAGGCTGTCGCTCGATGGCCGGACTCACCGTCTCGTCACCCTGGCTGGCACGGATGTCGCGATCGGCGATGTCATGGTCGCGCCCGACGGGACCGCCTATGCCGGCGACGGCAGGAGCGGCGCGGTCTATCGCTGCCGGCCCGGCTGTACCGCGCTGGAGACGGTGCTCGCCCCGGGCATGCTGCGCAGCGCCCAGGGCATGCTGCTCTCGCCCGACGGCAAGCGGCTCTATGTCGCCGATTATGCGTACGGCGTCGCGATCGTCGATCCGGCGACGGGCACCGCCCGGCCGCTGCGCACCGCGCCGGGCGTGGCGATCGACGGGCTCGACGGCCTCGCCTGGCGGGACGGCCATATCGTGGCGGTCCAGAATGGCTGGCGGCCGGCCCGGCTGATCGCGATCGAGCTGGACGCGTCAGGGGAGCGGGCGGTCGCGGCGCGGGTGCTGGCGCGGTCTGGCGCGCTCCTTGGTCCCACCCAGGTCGCCGCGACGGCGGACGGCGCGCTGCTGGTCGTCGCCAATGCGCAATGGGACCTGTACGAAAAGGCGCCGGCGCCCGGCGCGGTGGTGCAGCAGCCGACGATCCTGCTGCGTATCCCGCGCTAGGTCAGTAAAGCCCCGGCGGCAGGCCATTCCAGGCCGGATGGCGTGCCGGTTGCGGCGCACGCGGTGCCCGCGCGGCCTTGTATCGCATGCTGTCCGGTACGGGCGCTGATGTCGCGCCCGACGGAGTCCTGGGGCATCCGGCTTCCATGCGATGATGCCTATCGCGGGGGCAGGACCGGTCCGGCCGGAATGCGCCGAGCGACCGGCCTCGTGTCGCCACCGTCGTCCGATGCCGCCGAGCGGCACGCTTTTGCGGACGAACGGCACGGCGCGCCGCGCCTCGGCCACGAAAAAAAGTTGCAGGACCTTGTCGATTCCCGACAACCCCGTTCGTCGTTCCGATGTCGGGCCGATGAGCCGGGCGCGAACAAGGAGACAGACGATGCGTGTGATGGTGCTCGTGAAGGCGACCGAAGACAGCGAAAAGGGCTTTGTCCCCACGCCCGAGACGATGGAGATGATGGAGGCGATGGGCCGGTTCAACGACGAGCTTCGCAGTGCCGGAATCCTGCTCGATGGCGATGGCCTCAAGCCCAGTTCCGAGGCAAAGCGCGTCGCGTTCGATGGCCCCGGCCGCACGGTCATCGACGGGCCCTTCGCCGAGACGCGCGAACTGGTCGCCGGCTTCTGGCTGTGGGACGTCAAGGACATGGACGAGGCGCTCGCCTGGGTGAAGCGCTGCCCCAATCCCATGCCGGGGCCGAGCGAGATCGAGATCCGGCCGCTGTACGAGGCGTCTGACTGGCAGTGAGAGAAGGCCACGGATTGCTCTTCCAGGCATCGTGCAACCACCCGGAGTTTTACCATGACCGTCACCATCACCGCTTTTGAAAAATCCCCCGATCGCGGCCAGGGGCTGGCGCGCGACATGCGTGTCCGCTGGGCGCTCGAGGAAGTGGGCCAGCCCTATGACGTCCGGCTCGTTTCCTTCGCCGGGATGAAGGAGCCCGCACACCGCGCGCTCCATCCTTTCGGGCAGATCCCGACCTATGAGGAAGGCGATCTCGCCTTGTTCGAGACGGGGGCGATCATCTTCCATATCGCTGATCGCCATGCCGGCCTGCTGCCCGACGATCCGAATGCCCGCGCCCGCGCGATCACCTGGATGTTCGCGGCGGTCAACACGGTGGAGCCGCCGATCCTCGATCTGGTGGTCGTCAGGATTGTGGAGGGCGACAAGCCCTGGGCCGGGCAGCGCCTGCCGCTCGTCCAGGATCGCATCCGCGCCCGGCTGGTCGACCTTTCCGCCTGTCTCGGCGACGCCGAGTGGCTCGACGGCGCGTTCAGCGCTGGCGACCTCATGATGGTGGAGGTGCTGCGCCGGTTGGGCCCATCGGGCATGCTGGCGGAATATCCGAACCTCGCCGCCTATGTCGCCCGCGGCGAAGCGCGCCCCGCCCACCAGCGCGCGTTCGCCGATCAACTGGCGGTGTTCACCGCCGCCTCGGCCGGCTGACAAGGTCCGCTCACAACCGGAATCGGTGGCGGACCTGGCGCGCCGCGCTCCGGCGGCTGCCGAGCGCACTCACCGGCCTAGGGCTTTAGCGGCCCAGGCCTTCGTGGCCTGACAGGTTTCCATGGCCCGTTTGTAGGCGTCGCGTGCGGTGGTGCGGTCCACATAGGCCTGCTCCGCCTCGCCCAGGGCGAAGCGCACGCTTCTTTGGGCCGACTGCAGGGCATAGGTCACCGAGATGTCCGCGGCGGTGAACGCGTCCCCGGCGAGATAGGGCGCGCGCGCGAGCTGGCGCGTCACCAGCCCTAGCCGGGTCTCGAACACGTCAAGCGCCTGGCGGGCGCTCCAATTGTACCGCTCGGCCTCGGGCGCGAGATTGCGCGCGCCATTGACGAAGTAGATCGAAGCGGCGAGGCCGGCTTCGCCCAGGTGAAGAAACTGCTGATAGGCTGGAAAGCGAGGATCGTGCGGGTCCGGCACAAGCGGCGTCGGCCCGTAATGGGCCATCAGATATTCCATGATGGCGATCGATTCGACCATCGTCACGTCGCCGTCCTGGAGTGCCGGGATGAACCCGGCGGGGTTGATGGCCAGGAACGCCACGTCTTCCTCGACTCCGGCCAGCAGGTCTACCGGCCTGAGCCGATAGGCGAGCCCCATCTCCTCGAGCAGCCAGACGACCCGGAACCCTCTTCCTTCGCCGAAAACCGTGATCATCTCTCGCAATCCTTCGTTGACGCGCTCTAAACTGATTGCATATTGAAATCAGTTTAGAGCTGGCATCCAGCTCTTGCAAGCGGGCGCGCACAGATTTTGCGAACGCGGCAGGATCCGGCTTTCGCACCCCGCGACGGTCACCCGCACCTGCTTGCCTCCCGCAAAGCTCTGCCCGACAAGGCGGCATGGCTGCGGGCGAGACGCATCAGGCGATCGAAGCGATTTTCCGGATCGAGCGGGCCAGGCTCATCGCTGGCCTGGCCCGCTTCCTGCGCAATGTCGATCGTGCCGAGGAAATGGCGCAGGATGCCCTGGTCACCGCCCTTGCCGAATGGCCCAGGACCGGCGTTCCGGCCAATCCCGGCGCGTGGCTGATGACGACCGCCAGGAACCGCGCCATCGATGCGATCCGCCGCGACAGGATGCGCGAGCGCAAGCATGAGGAGATCGCGCGGGAACTCGACGGCGCGGTCGACGAGACGGACGTCGGCGTGGCCCTGAAAGGCGATCTCGGGGACGACGATCCCGGCGACGAGCTGCTCGGCCTCATCTTCACCGCCTGCCACCCCATCGTGTCGGCCGACGCCCGCGCGGCGCTCACCTTGCGGGTCGTGGGCGGCCTGACGACCGACGAGATCGCCCGTGCCTTTCTGTCGAGCGAGGCGACGATCGCCCAGCGCATCGTCCGCGCGAAGAAGACGATCGGACAGGCCGGGCTCGGCTTCGAGGTGCCGCGCGGCGCCGAGCGCGCGGCGCGGCTCTCCTCGGTGCTCGAGGTCATCTACCTCATCTTCAATGAAGGCTATGCCGCCACGGCGGGCGACGACCTAGTCCGGCCGGGCCTGTGCCTTGAGGCGCAGCGGCTTGGCCGCATGCTGGCCGGCCTGATGCCTGGGGATGCCCCGGATACCGCGGAGGTGTTCGGCCTGCTGGCCCTGATGGAAATCCAGGCATCGCGCCTGCCGGCCCGCATCGGGCCGGACGGCGCCCTCCTGACCCTGACCGAGCAGAATCGCGCCCGCTGGGACCGGTTGCTGATCCGCCGGGGCCTCGACGCGCTGGCCCGTGCCGAAGAACTGGGGGGAGGGGGCCCCTATGTGCTGCAGGCCGCGCTTGCGGCCTGCCACGCGCGCGCGCTGAGCGCGGCCGACACCGACTGGCGCCGTATCGCCGCGCTCTACGATCGGCTGCGCATCGTGATGCCCTCGCCCGTGGTCGATCTCAATCGAGCGATCGCCCACAGCATGGCCTTCGGACCCGAAACGGGCCTGAAGCTGCTGGACGACATCGCCGACGCCGCCGTCCTGCGCGCCTATGCGCCCTTGCCGGCGGCGCGGGGCGACTTCCTGTTCCGGGCCGGCCGGCTGGCCGAGGCCCGCCGCGAATTCGAGGCTGCGGCCGGCCTCACCCGCAACGCGCGGGAAAAGGCCTTTCTCCTCGACCGCGCGGCCGCTTGTGCGTGACGGCGTCATAATTCGGGGGCGCCGGCATCCTCCACTCACCCGAGCGGATGCACGGCCGGACAGAAGTGTCGGAACCCGGGCGCCCGACTCGGGTTGCACGGTTCCTTGATCCCCTGGGAGAATGCGATGTCGCCGTTCGTGATGAAGATGGCCCCCGCCGTCGTGATGTTGGTTGGTGCGCTGGGCCTGGGTGGCTGTGCCACCAAGGGATATGTGAGGGAACAGATCGCTCCCGTGAGCCAGCGCGTCGATGCGCTCGAGGCGAAATTGGCTGAAACCGACGGCACGGCGAAGTCGGCATTGGCGCAGGCCCAGGCCGCATCCGGGCAGGCGCAGAATAACGGTCAGCGTCTCGATCAACTCACTGCCCGGGTGGATAGCGTCGAGCAGCGGCTGCAGGAGGCTCAGCGGAAGAAGCCGCGCAATTGACGCCGCGCATGCTGATCGCACGGTGATTTCCCGCATCGGCCCGCCTTCGGGGCGCGGACCGTCGTCCCCTGTCGAGCGCCTCAGGCGATGATCGCTGTCTTTGGGGCGCTTGCCGGGCTTGCGCTGACCGTTCCCGCGCCTGCACAGGAGGCGCGGAGCGCTCAGCCCCCGGCATCGCAGCCGGCGAGCATCGAAGCCGTGAGCCGATCGGCGGCGACGGCGCGCGTCGCCGATTGGATCGCCGCGTCGGACGATAATGGTTCCCTGCCCTATATCATCGTCGACAAGCAGGATGCGTCTCTCTTTGTGTTCGATGCGGCGGGGAAACCGCTCGGCAAGGTTCCGGTCCTGATCGGTGTCGCCGCCGGGGACGATGCCACCCCCGGCATCGGCAGCAAGAACCTTGCCGAGATCGGCCCCGCGGAGAAGACGACGCCGGCGGGGCGCTTCCTTGCGAAATTCGGACTGGCCGCCGGCAGGCAGACGATACTCTGGGTCGATTATGCCACGTCCGTGGCGCTCCACCCGATCCCGAAGGGGGTCAGCAGGAAGGAACGGCGCCGCGAGCGGATGCTGTCGCCGACCAGCGACGACAACCGCATAACCTTCGGGTGCATCAACGTGCCCATGGCCTTTTACAACAAGAGCGTGCGTCCGCTTTTCCAGAAGAAGGGCGGATATGTCTATGTGCTGCCCGATACCAAGCCGCTCGAGGTGGTTTTCCCCCGCTTGCTGGTTCAGCCCGTCATGGCCGCCGGCGCGCCCTGACCACGGGTAAATGCGGGGAGTTTGCCATGATGACCTCCGCCACAGGCGGCGGTCGACGTCAGCTGCGGATGAACGCGAGAAGATCGCGGTTGATGATGTCCGCATGCGTTATCGGCATGCCGTCATCGCCGGCAACGCGCATGTGCGTCGTCTTGTCGGACATATCCAATCCTGCATAAATGTCGTCGGTCATCCTCCTGCACTGGAGCGCCGAAAGGCGACTCCGCACCTAGGCAGGAGGATGGTTAGCTCAATTACGCAACGTCACCGTAATCTGTGGCAGCCTGGAAAGTGGCCCGAGGTTTTCGGCGCTCTCAAGCTTGGCGCCAAATGCCGCGAATAGTCCCCGGGCCGAACCCAATATTTGGGGGTTGCGATCGATCACGACGCTAACTAGCCTGCGAACCGCTCCGCTGTTTGCGCCGGCGTGTTCTCTTTATCGTGCCAAAATGCCTGCATATCGGCATTCTATACCGGAATTATGAGGGGGGGTCGTCATGGTTGCAAAGGGCATCGATTGCTATTCGTTTCAGACGAACACGACGTTCTCGACCAAGTTCGTGGTGCCGGGAAGCGAGTTTACCTTTGAAAATCCCGGCGCCGTCCAGTTCCAGAATCTGCAGATGGACTCGGGCAATATCCCGGGCCTGTTCAACTATACCGGAAAATATGAATGGCATGCGTCGGTCAACGGCGCTCATGTCCTTTCGCAATATAATGACATCAACACGCTCACCGGGAATCTGGAGGGCGGCGGGATGATATCGATCATGAACACGCCCTCGGTCGTCGGCTCCAATTACGCGATATCCTATGGCTTCTATGACGCGGGAATGGGCACCTTCGGATTGCCGAACCAGGACCAGTCCTATGTCTATTTCACCGACGTCTATACCCAGTGGATGGGTGATCTCACCACCGCCTATCCGCAAGCGGCGCAACTGCCCTTTTGCCAGTTTGCACTGCCGGGCGCGCATGATGCCGGCATGAATTCGATGGCGACCGTGAACCAGATCCTGAATTCGCCCCACGCGGACGAGCTGCTGTCGTGCCTGGTGGAGGTGACCGCTGGCATCGGGACCATAGGGCTGGCCATGGGCCCCTACGCGATCCAGAATCTGTCGATGACGCAGAAGGACTCGTTCACGCAGATGCTCAACCTGGGGGTCCGCTATTTCGACTTCCGTCCCGGCCACATGTATCCCGTGCTGCGCGCGTACAGCAACGACCTGTTCCACCAGCACGCCGTGATTCCGGGCACCAGCTATGTGCAGTTCCTGAGCGAAATGCTCACCTGGCTCAGCGCCCATCCGAGCGAGGTCGTGGTCGTCAGCTGCAACATCCAGGGTTTTGCGAACGACACGATGAACCCCACGCCGGCGAAACTGAACGACTGCCTCGCCCAGGCGCGCCAGGCCACCGGCGTTACCGCCGAGACGGTGCAGAATGGCGACCGGGGCGCCCTCACCCAGTCGCTGTCGGCGCTTCGCAGCAGCAATACGCGCCTGATCTTCCTCAATCAGATCGATGGAGAAACGACCAAATATGACTCATATTCCATCGATCCCTCCGCCTACCAGACGCTCGACCCGGCGTCGATCATCACGGCGCTGAACCAGATGAACCAGACCGGTCAGGCGGGCGGCACCTATACGGTGATGCAGCTGCAAGGCACGGCGAACGGGATTGCGGGGGTCATTGGCGCTACGGTCGCATCGACAAGCTGGGCCGCGTCGCCGCTGATGGCGACCAAGGCGCGGTTCGATCAGGCGACGCTCGCATGGGCGGAGCAGAACGTCGCAAACAACCTGTCCAGCGGCTATCTGACGGTCCTGCTCAATGACTTCGCCGACAATGCGCTGGTGAAGACCTGCATCGACATCACCATGCGGCGGATGGGGCTGACGTGACAATGGTCCGGCGCCGACACGCGACGAAGGTATTCGCCGGAATGGCGGTGGGGAATGGCGGTGACAGTGCATTTAATTCATAGAGCATAGGCGTCGATTTCCTACGCCGTTGAATTGATGCATTGTCCAGCAATTTGCACCTGTCATCTTATTTAAGCTATTGATTTATATATATACTTATACAAATCGTGCCTCACTCAAAATGTCAGCGAACTCCCTGACATTTTGCCCACCCGGCCCTTGATTCAAACCTCACCCCAGTGCCGCTATCCCGGCACCATGATCTACCAACCAGAATTCGCCGATCAGGCCCGCGCCATGTGCCGTCTCGGCGCCACCGACGAGGAACTCGCCGAGCATTTCGGCGCCTGCGTCCGCACCATCTATCGCTGGCGCAACACGCACGAAGAATTCGCCGAGGCAGTCGTCGCCGGCAAGGAGCACGCTGACGCCCGCGTCGAACGCGCGCTCTTTTCCCGCGCCGTGGGCTGCACCGTCGAGCGCACCAGAGTGTTCAAGCATGCCGGCGATCCGGACCCGGTCTACGCGACCTACCAGCATCATCTGCCGCCCGATCCCGTCGCCGCGCTGCACTGGCTCCGCGTGCGCCAGCCGGAGAAGTGGCGCATCCGCGACGAGGAAGAGGGCCATCGCGATTTGGCGAAGGAGATCGAAGAAGGCTGGGCCCGCGTCGAGGCCGACCAACGACTCGAAGAGGAGAAGGCCAGGCTAGCCGAGGCCGGGCGAGCCGGGCCGGCGTCGCGACAGCCGGAGCAGCAACCCTCGCCGCCACCCGAAGCCGCCGCTCCGGACCCCGATCCGGAGCCGGACCCCGACCTCGACACACGCCCGGACGACGATCCGGCGCCGGAGCCCCGCCTATGCCCGCAGGACGACCCGCACCCGGCCACCTATGCGGATTTGGTTCCACCGCCGCCGCCGACGCCAGCCCCACCACCGCGTCCGCGCCTGTTCGAGCCCTTTCCCCGTCCCGGTGGTGGCTATGGGCCCGCGCCGCCCGTCGGCCGATCGGTCGAATGATGATGCTCCCCGCCAACACTGACATTGCAGTCGCCCGCCCTTTCACGGAAGGTGCCCGCCGGTCCGCCCCCGAAAGGCGCGGAGGAACAGGTGGAGGGAGGATGCGTTTGCGGCGAGCACGGCCATGCCTGAATCCCGCGCGGACGCGCCACCGGTGACGGCGGTGCCCGACGCGACGATGCCGCCGCGCCAGTTGCTCCGGGCCCTGTTCGATACGGCAGTCGATGCCGTCACCGCCGAACGCTGCATCCCAGCCGACATTGTTGGAGAACCCGTCGTCGGCCGCACCCTGATCGTCGCGGTCGGCAAGGCGGCCGCGGCGATGGCCTCGGTTGTGGCCGGCATGGTGTCCGGGCCGCTGTCCGGCCTGGTCGTCACGCGTCACGGCCATTCCGGCCCGCCCCACCGCCTCCCGTCCGATGTCGAGGTGATCGAGGCGGGGCATCCCGTGCCCGATGCCGACAGCCTCGCCGCGGCCTCCCGCGCGCTCGAGCTGGTGCGGCGGCTCGGTCCCGAGGATCGGCTGCTCGCGCTCGTCTCGGGCGGGGGCTCGGCCTTGCTGACCCTGCCGGTCCCCGGCGTCTCGCTCGCCGACAAGCAGGCGGTGACCCGCGCGCTGCTCCGCTCCGGCGCGACCATCGCCGAGATCAACAGCGTGCGCAAACACCTCTCGATGGTGAAGGGCGGCCGCCTCGCCGTCGCCGCCGCGCCCGCGCGGGTGACGACCCTGGTCATCTCCGACGTGCCCGGCGACGACCCGAGCTTCGTCGCCAGCGGCCCGACCGTCGTCGATCACACGACGCTTGAAACCGCCCGCGAGATCCTCGCCCGCCACCGCATCACCTTGCCCGAAAATGTTGCCGCCGCGCTGGACGACCCCGCCAACGAGACCCCCGCGCCCGCCATGGTGAGCGGGGAGGTCCTGGTCGTCGCCAGTGCCCGGAATGCGCTGGTGGCGGCAACGCGCCTTGCCGAGGATCAGGGTTATGCGGTCACCGATCTCGGCGATCATCTCGAAGGCGAAGCGAGGCAGCTCGGCGCAGAGCATGCCGCCCTTGCCCTCCGGCTCGCGGCTGACGGGCAGGCCCGGGCGGTCCTGTCGGGCGGCGAAACCACGGTGCGCGTCACCAACCCGGACGGCCGCGGCGGGCGCAATCTGGAATATCTGCTCGGTCTCGCCATCGCGCTCGACGGCGCCCCGCGCCTCCACGCGATCGCCTGCGACACCGACGGCATCGACGGCACCGAGGACAATGCCGGCGCGATCGTCACGCCCGACACGCTCGCCCGCGCCCGCGCCCTCGGCCTCGACGCGCGGGCGATGCTCGACGCGAACCTGGCCCATCCCTTCTTCGAGGCGCTCGGCGACCTGATCGTCACCGGGCCGACCCGCACCAATGTCAACGATCTGCGCGTGATCCTGATCGCGCCGGAGGGGGCCGACTAAACCGATACGGCGAGGGGATGCATCGATGACCTGGTCACAAGATTATCATCCATTGGGAAGCTGGCTGTCGGTCGTGCTCGCCGCGGCACCCCTGGTGGTGCTGCTCGGCTGTATCGGCTTCTTCCATGTCCGCGCGCATATCGCGGCGCTGCTCGGCCTCGCGGCCGCCCTGCTGATCGCGATGTTCGCTTTCGGCATGCCCGCCGGTCTCGCCGCCCGCGCGGCGGGTTATGGCGCGGCCTATGGCCTGCTGCCGATCGGCTGGATCGTGCTCAACATCATCTTCCTCTACCAGCTCACCAACGAGCAGGGGCAGTTCCAGGTCCTGCGCGATTCGATCGCGACGGTGACCGAGGACAGCCGGCTCCAGCTCCTGCTGATCGCCTTCTGCCTCGGGGCGTTCTTCGAAGGAGCGGCGGGCTTCGGCACGCCGGTCGCGGTGACCGGCGCGATGCTGATCGGGCTCGGCTTCACCCGGCTCCAGGCATCGGGCCTGTCGCTGATCGCCAATACCGCGCCGGTCGCGTTCGGCGCGCTCGGCACGCCGCTCGTCACCTTGGCCACCGTCACCGGCCTGCCGCTGGAGGATCTGTCGGCGATGGTCGGGCGGCAGATGCTGCCCTTCTGCCTGATGGTGCCCTTCTGGCTGCTGGTCGCCTATTGCGGCTGGCGGCGGACGCTCGCGATCTGGCCCGCGGTGCTGCTGGTCGGCGTGGTGTTCGGCGGCACGCAGTTCCTCATCTCCAACCTGCACGGGCCGTGGCTCGCGGCGATCGGCTCGGCACTGGTAACCCTGGTCGTGCTGGTCGGCTTCCTGCGGGTGTGGAAACCGCGCGACATCATGCACGTCAACGAAGCGCCGCTCGCCAAGGGCGACGAGCGCGTGCCGACCACCGACGCGGCGCATGTGACGGAGCATGAGGATGCGGTGGTCACGGGCGCCGGCCCGGTCAGCGCTGCGGCGATGCGCAAGGCCTGGATGCCGTGGCTGATCCTGACGGTGATCGTGTTCCTGTGGGGCGTGCCCGCGGTGAAGGCGGTGCTCGACGGCGTCTTCAAGCTCGCCATCCATGTGCCCGGCCTCGACATGGCCATCATGCGCGTGCCCCCGGTCGTGGCGACGGCTGCCGCGGAACCGGCGATCTTCAACTTCAACCCGCTCTCGGCGACGGGATCGGCGATCCTGCTGGCGGGCGTGCTCAGCGGTTTCCTGCTCGGGCTCAATCCGGCCGGCATCGCCAGGAGCTATGGCCGCGCCTTTGTGATGGTCGTCCCCTCGCTGCTGACCATCGCCGCGATGCTGGCGCTCGGCAACGTCACGCGCTTCTCGGGGCTTGACGCGACCATGGGCCTGGCCTTCGCCGCGACCGGCGTGATGTATCCCTTTTTCGGCACCATGCTCGGCTGGCTCGGCGTCGCGGTGACCGGATCGGACACTGCCTCCAACGTGCTGTTCGGCGGGCTGCAGAAGGTGACGTCGGAACAGCTCAACCTGTCGCCGACCCTGATGGCGGCGGCGAACAGCGCGGGCGGCGTGATGGGCAAGATGATCGACGCGCAGAGCATCGTCGTCGCCTCCACCGCGACCCAGTGGTTCGGGCAGGAAGGGCGGATCCTGCGCTACGTCTTCCTGCACAGCATCATATTGGCGTCGCTGGTCGGCGTGGTGGTGATGCTGATGGCCTATGTGCCGCCGTTCACTTTGCTGGTGCGGTAAGGTTTCAGGCCGCGCTGCTCTCCCGCTCGGCTTCGACCGCCGGCATGTCCAGCGGCCGGTCGGCAAAGGGCGACTTTCCCGTCACCGGCAGCGGGTGGGGATAGCCGAGCAGGAAGCCCTGCGCCTCGTCGCAGCCCTCGCGCTGCAGCACCTGAAGCTGCTGCTCGGTCTCGATGCCCTCGGCGAGTACCGGGATCGCGAGGCTCTTGCCCAGCGCCAGCACGGCGCGGATGATCGCGGTCGCCTGGGGGCTGTCCTCCAGTTCCGACACGAACATCCGGTCGAGCTTGATCTTGTCGAACGGGAAGGCGCGCAGCGTCTCCAGCGAGGAATAGCCGGTGCCGAAATCGTCGAGCGCGACGCCGACGCCCAGCGCCTTGATCTGGCGCAGCACGTGCAGGGCATGGATCCGGTCGGACATGATCGCCGTCTCGGTCAGCTCGACCTCCAGCCGGCGCGGCGGCAGGCCGGTTTCGAGCATGATCTGGTGGAACAGCCGCGGCAGATCGGCATGGGCGAGCTGCACCGCCGACACGTTCACCGCGACCTTCGACTCGTGATCCCAGCCCACCGCATCGGTGCAGGCGCGGCGCATCACCCATTCGCCCAGCGACAGGATCAGGCCGTTCTCCTCGGCGATCGGGATGAAGACCTCGGGCGAGATGGCGCCGCGCACCGGATGAGTCCAGCGCACCAGCGCCTCATAGCCGGTCACCGCATGCGTCGTGACCGATGCCTGGACCTGATAATGGACCTCGAGCAGATTGGCGTCGATCGCGATGCGCAGGTCGTTGGCCAGTTCGCGCCGCTCGCGGATCGCTTCGTCGAGCGCCGCATCGTAGAAGCACGGCGCCACCGCCCCCTCGCTCTTGGCGCGGTACATGGCGAGATCGGCATTGTTGGTCAGGACATGGGCGTTGGCGGCATCCTGCGGATAGACCGCGACGCCGATGCTCGCGCCGACCCGCGCCTCGAACGCGCCGAGCGAGACCGGCGTCTCGAGCGCCGCCTTGATCCGCGCGGTGAAGCTGATCAACTGGGCATGGTCGCTGAATCGGGTGATCGCGACGAACTCGTCGCCGCCCAGCCGGGCGACCGTCTCGCCCCGGCTCATCATACCGCGCAACCGTTGCGCCAGCGCGACCAGCACGTCGTCGCCGGCCTTGTGGCCATGGACGTCGTTGATCTCCTTGAAGCGGTTGAGGTCGATCGCCGCCACGCCGAGCTGGGTGCCGGTGGCCCGGGCGCTATCGAGTTCGCGCGCGAGCTGTTCCTGGAAGCTCACCCGGTTGGGCAGGCCGGTCAGGGCGTCGTTCATCGCCATATGATGGAGCCGCTCCATCGCGTCCGACCTTGTCCAGCGGTCGATCAGCGCGGCGAACACGCCGGTCGCGATCACGACCAGCCCGACCAGCGCCGTGGCCAGCCCCAGCGCCTGCATCTGCCCGGGATCGAGCGGCGTGTTGCTAAGCCGGAGCGGGGTGATTTCCAGCGCTGTCATTGCCACGAAATGAAGCGTCGCGATCGCGGTGACGAGCAGGCCGGTGCCGGTCGCGACACGGTAGCGGCCGAGCCGTCCCGAGCCGAGCGCGGCGAGCGCCGCACCGGCGAAGATCACCGAGCACAGCACCGAGGCGACGACATAGGGCCAGCGCCATGCGACCACGCCGTCGATGCGATAGGCTGCCATGCCGGTGAAATGCATGGTGGAAATGGCGAGGCCGACCAGGCCGCCGCCGAGAAGGGAATTGATCAGGCTCCGCCGCCACGCTGCCAGCGCGAAGCCGATGCCGGTGCCGGCGATGGCGACGATCAGCGACACGATCGTCAGCACCGGATCGAGGCTGACCGGCACGCCCGCGTCATAGGCGAGCATCGCGACGAAATGGGTGCACCAGATGGTCGCGCCGGCACCCACTGCGGTGAGGAACAGCCAGCCGAAACGTTGCGCGCTTGTGGTGGCCTGGGCCCGGCCGAACATCTGAACGATGGCGAAGGCGCCCGTGCAGCAGACGAAGACGGCGAGCAGCACGAGCCATGGATCATGGTCTCTGGCGATGCACAAAGCGACGTCGATCATTGACGTGGTTCCGCAAAATGGGCCCGGCGCAACCACGCACCGCAAGGATCGCCTTTTTTGCATGCAAGCGGGTTAAAAAGCGGTGAAACCGTTTTGGAGATTTTTCGCCCGCGGTTTTGCCTCGTCGCGGCGCGGTTTACGCTGGGGCGCCATCCGTTATGGTTGTTTCCATCGCCCGCCGGATGGCGTCCTTCATCTGGGCCGGCGAAAAGGGCTTGTTGACCGCGATGACATGCTCGCCGGTCAGGTCGAGCGCGCTGCTGTCGGCATAGCCGGTGATGATGATCGCGGGCAGCGCCGGCCGGATCTGGCGTGCACGGCGGATCACTTCGGCGCCGGAGACATGCGGCATGGCATAATCGCTGATGATCAGGTCGACCTTGTCCGGATCGCGCTCCAGCAGGTCGAGCATCGCAGGGCCGTCCGCGGTGCTGACCGGGACGTGCCCGAGATCCTCAAGCAACGCCGCGGTGGTTGCGCGAACGCCCTCATGATCGTCGACCAGCAGGATGTTCAGGCTGGTGCTTTCCGCGAGTGCCTGGGCCGGTTCAGCCGGTGCCGGCTTCGGCGCGCACGCCGCGGCGCGGGGCAGCCACAGCGCGACCCTGGTGCCCTCGCCCTCGCGGCTGTCGATCCGCACGGTGCCGCCCGACTGGTTGGCGAACCCATAGACCATGCTGAGGCCGAGCCCGGTGCCCTTGCCGACATCCTTGGTGGTGAAGAACGGCTCCATCACGCGTTCGAGCAGGTCGGGGGCGATGCCGCAGCCGGTATCGCCGACGGTCAGCACGACATAGTCGCCCGGCGGCAGATCGAGATCGTCGCGCGCGCCGACCTCGGCATTACGCGCCGAGATATGGATCGTGCCGCCTTCGGGCATGGCGTCGCGCGCGTTGATCGCGAGGTTCATGATCGCCAGCTCGAGCTGGGCTTCGTCGGCATAGGGATGGGCGACGCCGGGTTCGATGTCCCAGGCGATCTCCACCAGCCCGCCCAGCGTGTGCGACAGCAGGTTGCTGACGGAGTCGGACAGGGCGGCCAGGTCGATCGCCGCCGGCTCGAGCTTCTGTTTGCGCGCGAAGGCGAGCAGGCGGGAGACCAGCTCGCTGCCCTGGCCCGCGGCATGCTGGGTCATCGCCAGGATCTTGCGATGCTCCTCGGCCAGCGGCACGCGGCGCTCGATCATGCCGAGGCCGCCGATCACCGCGGCGAGCAGGTTGTTGAAGTCGTGCGCGATGCCGCCGGTCAGCTTGCCGATCGCGTCCATCTTGCGGACGTGGAGCAGCTGCGTTTCCAGATCCTTGCGGTCGGTCACATCAAGCAGGGTGCCGGCATATTCCATCGGCTTGCCGTCCATGTCGCGCATCATCACTGCCTGGTCGAGCACATGGCGATAGCGCCCGTCGGCATGCTGCCAGCGATACTCCATCGCCAGCGGCGCGCCGTGCGCCCGGCCCCTGAGCGTCGCTTCGACTCGATCCTTGTCGTCGGGATGGAGCCGGTCGTGCCACAGGGTCGGGGTGCGCCGTACCGCGTCCAGGGGAAACCCGGTCATCGCGGTGAAATCGCCGCTGATCAGCTTCGGCACGCGCGGGTAGACGCCCTCGGTCTCCAGATAGAGCAGGATCGGCAGCGACTGGATGATCGCGCCCTGGCGCTGTTCGGCGAGGCGCAGCTGGCGTTCCGCCTTCAAGCGCTGGTCATTGGCCCTGATCGTGGCGTCGAGCAACGCCTGCTCGGCCTGGGCCTTGCGCCGTATCTCGAGCGTCATCTGGAACAGATCGACGAACACCGCCACCTTGGAGCGCAGCACGATCGGTTCGACCGGCTTGAACACATAATCGACCGCGCCCATCGAATAGCCGCGGATCAGATGTTCCGTCTCCTTGTTGACGGCGGAGAGGAAGATGATCGGGATGCGCTTGGTCTGCTCGCGGCCGCGCACCATCTGCGCGACCTCATAGCCGTCCATGCCGGGCATATAGACGTCGAGCAGGATCACCGCGAAATCGCCGCGCAGCAATTCGCGCAGCGCCTCCGGCCCCGATTTGGCGACGATCACGTCGCCGACATCCTCGAGCACGGTGCGGATCGCGAGCAGATTATGTTCGTCGTCGTCGACCACCAGGATGCGCGCGCGCGCCGCCGGCTCGGGCACGACCTTCAGCAACGGCGGCGCCTCGGCGAGTGCCACGGGCTGAACAGCGAGAGGATGTTTGCGCGGCACCGGATCACTCCGCCGCCGTGGCGGTTCGGACAGTCGGGCGGCGCCTCGGCCTGGCGGCCGACGCACGATCGCGCGAGCGGGCGACCCAGACACGGAGCAAGGCCAGCAGCAACTCGATGTCGACCGGCTTGGCGATGTAATCGGAGGCGCCCGCATCCAGGCATTTCTGGCGGTCGCCCTTCATCGCCTTGGCCGTCACCGCGATCAGCGGGATATCGGCAAGCTCGGGAAGAGCCCGGATGCGCTGCATCGTTTCGTACCCGTCCATCTCGGGCATCATGATGTCGATCAGCGCCAGATCGATGCCCGGAGTCTGTTCGAGAATCAGGATGCCGTCCTTGCCACCCTCGGCGTGCACGACCTCGACGTCGTAGCTCTCCAATACGCTCGTGAGGGAATAGATGTTCCGGATATCGTCGTCGACGATCAGCATCTTCGACCCCGCCAGTTCGGGTACCTCGGGCAGGCCCGAGACCGGTTCGGCGCCATCGACGATCGTTGCGGCCGGCGCCGCGGGTTGGCTGCGCGCGACGCGGGCGAGATCGCGGAACACCGCCGACAGCGCCTCGGGCGCGGCCGGCTTCTCGGTCACGCCGAACGCGCCCATGTCCATCGCCATGCCCAGCTTGTCGGCACCGGAAATGACATGGATCGGCAGGTGCATGGTCCTGGGGTCGTGCCGCAGCAGATCGAGCAGCACGAAGCCGTCGATATCCGACAAGCCGAGATCGAGCGTGATCGCATTGGGCTGGAGCTTCCGCGCCAGCGCCAGGGTGCCGGCGCCGGTGGTCGAGACGACGCCCTTCAGCCCGGTCTCGCGCGCGATGTCGAGCAGGATCGAGGCGAAGGTCGGGTCGTCCTCGATGATCAGCACGAACGGGGAATCGCCGAGCGAATCCCGGTCGTCGGTCACGTCGAGCGGCGCGGGCAGGGCGTTGGGCACGATCGCCCCGCTATTGTCGTAGCGTGCAGTGGTGGTCGCGGCCGGGCCGGTGCCCGTATCGAGCGCCTGGAGCGGCACGAACAGGGTGAAGGTCGATCCCTCGCCCGGGGTCGAGCGGACCTTCAGCTCGCCGCCGAGCAGCCGTGCGATCTCGCGGCTGATCGAGAGGCCGAGGCCGGTGCCGCCATATTTGCGGCTGGTCGTGCCGTCGGCCTGCTGGAACGCCTCGAAGATCAGCTTCTGCTTGTCCTGCGGGATGCCGATGCCGGTATCGGTCACCGCGATCTCGATCGCATGATCGGCGTTGCGCAGCACCGGATGGTTGCTGCTCCATCCCGCCCGGGCGCTGCCGACCGACAAGGTGACCGATCCTTGCGCGGTGAACTTGAACGCGTTGGACAAGAGGTTGAGCACGACCTGTTGCAGCCTTTTTTCGTCGGTGCGGATCGTGGCGGGCAGGTCGCTGTCGAACTCGACCTTGAACTCCAGGTTCTTGTCCGCGGCGAGCTGGCGGAAGGTGCGTTCCATATGCTGCTTGAGCGCGTGCATCGGCATGTCGCCGACCTCGATCGAGACGGTGCCGGATTCGATCTTCGACAGATCGAGGATGTCGTTGATCAGGTTGAGCAGGTCGGACCCGGCCGAGTTGATCGTGCGCGCGAACTCGGTCTGCTTCTCGTTGAGATTGCCGTGCGGATTGTCCGCCAGCAGCTTCGACAGGATCAGCAGCGAGTTGAGCGGCGTGCGCAGCTCGTGGCTCATATTGGCGAGGAATTCGGACTTGTATTTGGAGGTGAGGGCAAGCTGCTCGGCCTTCTCCTCCACCGCGCGCCGCGCCATTTCGATCTCGAGATTCTTCGCCTCGACCTGCTTCTTCTCGTTCTCCAGCAGCTGCGCCTTCTCCTGCAGTTCCTCGTTGGTGGCGTGGAGCTCCTCCTGCTTGGTGGTCAGCTCGGTCTGGCGCGCCTGAAGCTCCTGGGTGAGCAGCTGGGACTGTTTCAGCAGGCCCTCGGTGCGCATCGTCGCGGCGATGGTGTTGAGCACGATGCCGACCGATTCCATCAGCTGGTCGAGGAAGGTCTGGTGAGTCTCGTTGAACTCGCTGAACGAGGCGAGTTCGATCACTGCCTTCACTTCGTCCTCGAACAGGGCTGGCAGGATGTTGACGTTGGTCGGCGCGGCATGGCCCAGGCCGGAGCCGATCCGGATGAAATCGGCCGGCATGTTCTGCAGCAGGATCGGGCGCTTGTCCGCCGCCGCCTGGCCGACCAGTCCTTCGCGCAGCTTGAACTCGGATTTCAACTCGCTGCGATTCTCCGCGCCATAGCTTGCGGCCAGCTCGAGCACGGTTTCGTCATTGTCGCGATTGGTGACGTAGAACACGCCATACTGCGCGTTCACCAGCGGCGCGAGCTCGGTCATGATCAGGTTGGACACGGTGGTCAGATCGCGCTCGCCCTGCAGCATGCGCGAGAAGCGGGCCAGGTTGGTCTTCAGCCAATCCTGCTCCGCATTCTTCAGCGTCTGCTCCTTAAGGTTGCGGATCATCTCGTTGATGTTGTCCTTGAGCGAGGCCATCTCGCCCGACGCCTCCACCGCGATCGAGCGGGTAAGGTCGCCCTTGGTCACCGCGGTCGCCACATCGGCGATCGATCGCACCTGGTTGGTCAGGTTGGCGGCGAGCTGGTTGACGTTGTCGGTCAGGTCGCGCCACAGGCCGGCGGCGCCCGGCACGCGCGCCTGGCCGCCGAGCCGGCCTTCGATGCCGACCTCGCGCGCCATGTTGGTCACCTGGTCGCCGAAGGTCGACAACGTCTCGATCATGCCGTTGATCGTGTCGGCCAGCGCCGCGATCTCGCCCTTGGCGTCCACCGCGAGCTTGCGCTTGAGGTTGCCCTGCGCCACCGCGGTCACCACGTCGGCGATGCCGCGCACCTGGTTGGTCAGGTTGGTCGCCATCAGGTTGACGTTGTCGGTCAGGTCCTTCCACGTGCCGCCCACGCCCGGCACCTGCGCCTGCCCACCCAGCTTGCCCTCGGTACCGACTTCGCGCGCCACGCGTGTCACTTCGGAGGCGAAGCCGTTGAGCTGATCGACCATCACGTTGATGGTGTTCTTCAACTCGAGGATCTCGCCCTTCACGTCGACGGTGATCTTCTTGGACAGATCGCCCTTCGCCACGGCGGTGGTCACCTCGGCGATGTTGCGAACCTGACCGGTTAGATTATCAGCCATCAGATTAACGTTATCGGTGAGGTCCTTCCAGGTCCCGGCGACCCCGCGCACCTGCGCCTGGCCGCCGAGTTTGCCCTCGGTGCCGACCTCGCGCGCCACGCGCGTCACCTCGGAGGCGAAGCTGTTGAGCTGATCCACCATGGTGTTGATGGTGTTCTTCAGCTCGAGGATTTCGCCCTTCACATCGACGGTGATCTTCTTGGAAAGGTCGCCCAGCGCCACGGCGGTCGTCACCTCGGCGATGTTGCGCACCTGGCCGGTCAGGTTCGCGGCCAGCTCGTTGACGTTGTCGGTCAGGTCCTTCCAGGTGCCGCCCACGCCCTCCACCTTGGCCTGCCCGCCGAGCTTGCCTTCGGAGCCCACCTCGCGTGCCACGCGCGTCACTTCCGAGGCGAAGCTGTTGAGCTGATCGACCATCACGTTGATGGTGTCCTTCAACTCCAGGATCTCACCCTTCACGTCGACGGTGATTTTCTTGGACAGGTCGCCGCGCGCCACGGCGGTGGTCACTTCGGCGATGTTACGCACCTGGCCGGTCAAATTGCCCGCCATCAGATTGACGTTGTCGGTCAGGTCCTTCCAGGTCCCGGCCACGCCTTCCACCTGCGCCTGCCCGCCGAGCTTGCCTTCCGATCCCACCTCGCGCGCCACGCGCGTCACTTCGGACGCGAAGCCGTTGAGCTGATCGACCATCACGTTGATGGTATTCTTCAGCTCGAGAATCTCACCCTTCACGTCGACGGTGATCTTCTTGGACAGGTCGCCGCGCGCCACGGCCGTGGTCACCTCGGCGATGTTGCGCACCTGGCCGGTCAGGTTCGCCGCCATCAAATTCACATTGTCGGTCAGGTCGGCCCAGGTGCCCGCGACGCCCGGCACCTGCGCCTGGCCGCCGAGATTGCCCTCGGTGCCCACTTCGCGCGCCACGCGCGTCACTTCGGAGGCGAAGCCGTTGAGCTGGTCCACCATGGTGTTGATGGTGTTCTTGAGTTCGAGGATCTCGCCCTTCACATCGACGGTGATCTTCTTGGAGAGATCGCCCGACGCCACGGCGGTCGTCACCTCGGCGATGTTGCGCACCTGGCCGGTGAGATTGTCGGCCATCAGGTTCACGTTGTCGGTCAGATCCTTCCACGTGCCGCCCACGCCCGGCACCTGCGCCTGCCCGCCCAGCTTGCCCTCGGTGCCCACTTCGCGCGCCACGCGCGTCACTTCGGACGCGAAGCCGTTGAGCTGATCGACCATCACGTTGATGGTGTTCTTGAGCTCGAGGATCTCACCCTTCACGTCGACGGTGATCTTCTTGGAGAGATCGCCTGACGCCACGGCGGTCGTCACTTCGGCGATGTTGCGCACCTGGCCGGTAAGATTGTCCGCCATCAGATTGACGTTGTCGGTCAGGTCCTTCCAGGTACCCGCGACGCCTTCCACGCGTGCCTGGCCGCCGAGTTTGCCCTCGGTGCCGACCTCGCGCGCCACGCGCGTCACCTCGGAGGCGAAGCTGTTGAGCTGGTCCACCATGGTGTTGATGGTGTTCTTCAGCTCGAGGATCTCGCCCTTCACCTCCACCGTGATCTTCTTGGAAAGGTCGCCCGACGCCACAGCGGTGGTCACCTCGGCGATGTTGCGCACCTGGCCGGTAAGATTGGTCGCCATCGCGTTGACGTTGTCGGTCAGGTCCTTCCAGGTGCCGGCCACGCCGCGCACCGTCGCCTGGCCGCCCAATTTGCCCTCGGTCCCCACCTCGCGCGCCACGCGCGTCACTTCGGATGCGAAGGAGGCGAGCTGCTCGACCATGGTGTTCACCACTTTGCCGATGCGCAGGAATTCGCCGCGCAGCGGCCGCCCGTCGATCTCGACCGTCATCGATTGCGAGAGGTCGCCCTTCGCCACCGCGCCGATCACGCGCGCGACCTCGGCGGTCGGCTGCACCATGTCCTCGATCAGCTCGTTGACGGAGCGGATCGCGCTTTCCCACCCGCCGGTCGCGGCCTTCACCCGGCCGCGCTGGGTGATCTTGCCTTCCTTGCCGACGACGCGCGACAGGCGCTCGAATTCCTCGGTCATCTGCTGGTTCAGCCCGACGACCTCGTTGAACAAAGTGGCGAGTTCGGCATCGGTGCCGGACAGGTCTTCCGGCAGGCGCGTGGTGAAATCGCCGCGGCGAAGCGCACGCAGGGCGGACACGATCTGGCGGCGGTCGAGCGACTCGCGCGGGGTTTCGATGTTCAAGCTCAGCTCCCTGACACTCTCCCCACCCCAAGGTCCTTGTCCGGCCCCCCGGCCTCGCGATGCGCAACATACCGCACCGTTCCTCAACAGCTACTGAATTTTTCGAGATGAGCGGCACCTGAATTGGCGCACGTGCAACAAGCCGAGCGCATCGGCGCAGTAACCGGGTCGCCCGATTCTTGATCCAGGTTAGCGCATTATGCCCACTCGCCCTGCCGGCGGCGCGACGGTTGGTGGAAATTGGTCAATCCGGGCCTGAAAGAACTTCCGACTATCCTGTACATGTTGCGAAGAAATCAGTCGTAATCGACCTTGGGATACCATGTCGGGTCGCGACCGCGCGGCGTCAGATCAAGCATGTTCCAGAGCGGCGTCATGTCCGGCGCGCCGCGCGGATCCTCGCCGGGATCGGCGGTCTCGCCGCCCATCTCGGCGCCCCAGAAATGACGGATGACTCCGTTGCGCTTCGTGAAGACGTTGATGCCGGAGCCGTCACCTTCGTCGAACCAGGTCAGATAGTCGCGGCCATAGGCCTCGCTCGTATCGGTATAGAGCGGCAGGTGCCGCCAGCCGCGCTCCTGCTTGAAGGCGAGCAGCCGTTCGATCGGCGCACGCGCCACCACAGCCAGGGCGATGTTGCGCTGCAGATCGGGCGTGCTGGCGTTGAGCGGGCCGAGAAAAGCCGTGCACATCGGGCATGGGCGCTCGCGCTCGGGCCCGAACATGTAGCTGTAGACGACCAGGGTATCATGGTCGCCGAACAGCGCGCTGAAGCTGACCGGACCGTTCTCGCCCTCGAACACATAATCCCGCGGCACTTCGCCGCCTGGCGGCAGGTTGCGGCGCTGCTCGGCGACGCGCTCGATCCGGCGGCGCAGTTCGATCTCCTCGGCAAGCAGGGCAGTGCGCGCGCGGCGATAGTCGGCGCTTTCATTGGGGTAGCGGCTGCGGCTCCGCGCCGCGAGTTCGTTCGCCGTGGGCAGGTCTTTGGTCGCGGTCGCCATGATCTCTCTCCCGGATTTTGCGGGATAATGACAGAGCGCCTGGCGAAGTTCCACGGCCGGGCGGGCCGGCGGCTCCTTCCAGCCGGCGAGCGGCTTTATATTGTCGCAGGCAGGGTTATGGAGGTCATATGTGCAACGACTATCGGCTCGTGATCGACGGCGCGACGATCATCGACGGCTTTGCCGAGCTTGAGATCGACATCCGCTTCCCGGAAGGCCAGCCCAATATCGAGCCGCGCGCCGACATCAAGATCACCGATACGGCGCCCATCGTCCGTTCGGTGACGGGCACGCGCGCCGCGGGCGAACTGGTGCAGCGCCGCTGGAGCTGGCCGGGTCCGAACCGCAAGCCGGTCTATAATTTCCGCTCCGACGGCCGCGAGTTCGCAAATGGCCGCTGCCTGATCCTCGCTGACGGCTTCTATGAATTCACCACGCCCGAGGACCCGAAGAAGAAGCGCAAGGACAAATGGCTGTTCACGATGAAGGGCCAGCCCTGGTTCTGCATCGCCGGCCTGTGGCGCACCAGCGATGTGGGCGAGGCCTTCACCATGCTGACGATGGAGCCGGGGCCTGACATCGCGCCCTATCACGACCGCCAGATCGCAATCCTGGATCGCTCGCGTTGGGTGGACTGGCTCGATCCTTCGGTGCCGGCGAAGGAAGTGCTGCACGCGCTGCCGGCGGGCAGCCTGGCGGTGGAGCAGGTGGGGTAGGGCTTTCCATTCGTCATGCCGGACTCGTTCCGGCATCCACCGTTCCGCACATTCTTTGGCCGCTTGGTTTGCGGAACTGCCTGACCCTTTTGGACAAGGCCTATTGTGTCCCCGCGAAGGCGGGGACCCAGTCTGGGCTCCCGCCTTCGCGGGAGCACAAGGAAGCAGGAGCCGCTGCTATCCTTCAGATCGTCCCCCGCACCGCCTCTGCCGTAGCGTCATCCGCCGGAAAAAACGTCTCCAGCGTCAGTTCGGACAAGGTCACGTCCTGCGCCGTCCCGAATACGGTCGTGGTGCTGAGGAAACTCAGCACCCGGTCGCCCGCGAGCAGTTTCAGCGGCACCGCGATCCCGCCCAGATCCTCCGGCCGCGCATCGGAAGCGGGCGGGGCGGGATAGGCCTCCAGCTCGCTCACCAGTGCATCAAGCTCCCTGTCGCCCGCCGCCTGTGCCTGGCGCCTGAGCCGCGCGATCAGATGGTGCCGCCACTCCGCCAGGTTGACGATGCGCGGCGCGAGCCCCTGCGGGTGCAGCGCCAGCCGCATCACGTTCGGTTTGTCCAGCAGCGCGGCCTCGACCCCCGCCAGCAACGGCGCCACCCCACGGTTCGCCGCAATCAGGTTCCAGTGCCGGTCGACCGCCAGCGCCGGCCAGGGCTCGTGCCCGGCCAGGATCAGGTCGATCGCCCGGCGCGCGCCGGCCATGGCGGGGTCGTCGAGCGATCGTTCGCCGAACAGCGGGGCGAAGCCGGCGGCGGCGAGCATCAGGTTCCGCTCGCGCATCGGCATGTCGAGCTGCTCCGACAGGCGCAGCACCATCTCGCGGCTCGGCCGCGCGCGGCCGGTTTCGAGGAAGCTCAGATGGCGCGAGGATATCTCCGTCTCCAGCGCGAGATCGAGCTGGCTCATCCGCCGGATCCGGCGCCATTCGCGCAACTGATCCCCGATATTCCGCGCAGGCGTCATGTCCTTCCTCCATCTGCGCCGGACCATGGCCCGGCACTCATCGCGCCACCATTACCTCACAGGTAATCGACGCGCCTACCTCCTTCGCCGAAAAGCGCCGCACCAACATGAAGGAGGTAGCCATGACCGACACGACCAAAACCATCCGCACGATCCTGGGCCTGGACGCGCTCACCTGCCTCGCGGCCGGCGCGGCGATGAGCCTCGGCGCAGGCTTGCTCGCTGGCCCGACCGGGCTCCACCCGACGTTGCTGCTGGTGGCGGGGTGCAGCCTGTTCCCGGTCGCCGCTTTGTTCGGCTGGATGGCGAAGACTGCGATGCTGAGCGGCCCGCTGGTGATGCTCGCGGTCATCGGCAATATCGGCTGGGTCGCGGCCAGCATCGCCGTCGTGCTGATGACGGAGCCGACCTTGTTCGGCACGGCGTTCGTCCTCGCTCAGGCGCTGGTGGTAGCAGTGCTGGCCTGGCTCGAATTCGGCCATCGCCCGCGCGCGGCCTATGCCGCCGCTGCCTGAACCTGCCGGGCGGCTCGTTACGAGCCGCCCGTTCGGGCGATCAAGACGAGGCTCGCGAAACCCGTCGCCATGCGGCATGATCCGCAGCGATGAGCAAGCCTCGCACCGCCATGGACGGCCCGGCGCACCTGCCCACGCCCGCCGACAACGCGATCGGCGATGTGGCCCGGGTCCGCGCCATCCTGGTCGCCTCGGCCAGAGCGGGCGAGCCGATCAGCTATTCGCACCTGCTGGCCGAACTGGGCCATCGCTTCACCCGGCCGAAGATGCGCGCCGTGTGCAAGACGCTCGATGCGGTCGACAGCGCGGGCGCCGAGGCGGGCGAGCCCGGGCTGGCGGTGCTGGTCGTGCGCGAATCCGATGGACTGCCCGGCCAGGGCTGGTGGGTCGGCGGCATCGCCATGCGGCATGGCTATGACGGGCCCTGGACCGGGGCCGAGGCGCTCGCCTTCGTGCGCGGGCTGCAGGAGGAGGTGTTCGACTGGTGGCGGAGCGAGACGGCCTAGCGGGAGCGCCAGCCTTGCGCGGGCCAACCGCGCTCGCCATGTCCGCGGCTCACGCTGGAGCAAGCCGATGATAAAGCCCGAACGCGTCGAATATTGGCATGGGCTTCGCGAAGAATTGCGGCGGTCGAAAGCGGCCGACACGGTCGAGCTTCGCGACTTTCATCTCGACCGGGCGGGAGCCTACGCAGATCGGCTCGCGGAAGATGATGATATCAGTGGAACCAGCCGGACAGGTTCGTCCGAGTATCTCGATCAGGCGATGTGCGATATCGACTCCAGTATCGGGTGGAAAATTCCCCTCTGATCAGGCGTGGCGTCGGAGACGGTGAACCGCTAAAACGGACACCATGCGCCGTTGACGATTGATCGCGCTGCTTCCACCATCCAGCGTCGCCAGGCGACCGGTGGCTTCCGGGCGATGCATGGGAGTGCAGATGACAGAGTCGAAGCAGCACCGCATCGCGGCGGCCGCCGTCGCGATCGTCTATATCGCGATCCAGTCCTTCCAGTGGTTCGTGTTCGGCCAGCTGCCGCCGCCGAGCGGCCCAGTACAGGAATTGCTGCAAGGCGCCGCGCCGCTCAACATTGCGCGCGCGATCCTGATGCTGCTCTCCTTTTTCGGGCTCATCTATCTCTTCCTGGTCTGTTGCGGGGCGACCTTCCGGCGCAGGCCGACTCTTTCGATCCTGGCCTTTCTGGGCTTCTTCACCTTCTGCCTCTTCGAGATCCAGCTGCGCGCCGTCGAGCTGTTCTACATCTACCTTCAGCTGCCCGCGCAATATCAGGCCGCGACCGACGCCGCGACCCAGGCGTGGCTGTTGCGGATCCCGGGTGTCTTCGCCGCCGTGCAAAGCGCCGTCTATTTCCCGCTCGGCCTGTCCTGGCTGCTGGGCAGCCTGCTGCTCTGCTTCGCGCTGGGTGGCGGTCGATACGACTGGCTGGCCCGCTTCGCCTTCGGGCTGAATGCCGCCCGCCTCGCCTTGCGCATGTTTGATGTCAACGTCCTCGGCCCGCGCTTCGACGCGCTCTATTCGGACCTTTACCTGCCGCTGGTGTTCGTCACGTTCGCCCCGCTTGCTGCGTGGCTGTTGCTGCAAGAGCCGGCTGATCAGGCTGCAGCGTCACGCGCTTCGGCATAGGCGCACGGCACCAGCGAGCAGCGCCCGGGGATCGTCGAATCTCCGGGCGCCCCTTGCACCTCACTCCGCCCCGGAAACCACCGGCAGCAGCACCGCGCTGGCAGTCGCCCCGCCACGCTCGATCGAGACGGTCGCCTTCTTGTAATCGCCCGGCTTGGCCAGGAAGATGTTCGGCACGAAGGTCTGCGGGTTGCGATCGTAAAGCGGGAACAGCGAGGACTGGACCTGCACCATGATGCGATGCCCCGGCAGGAATTCATGGTTCACGGCAGGCAGCCTGAACTTGTATTCCTGCACCTTGCCGGCGGGAATCGCAGTCGGGTTCGAGAAGCTGTCGCGATAGCGCCCGCGGAAGATGTCGAGGCTGATCGCCAGCTGATATCCGCCCATCTTGGTATTGCTGGCGACTTCGTCGGGATAGACGTCGATCAGCTTGACGACGAAATCGCCGTCCGTGCCCGTCGTCTTCGCGAAGATATCGGCCATCGGCACGCCCGATACCTTCACCGTCTTGGTCAGCACTGGTGAGGTGTAGCTCATCACATCGGGCCGCCCGTCGACCGAGCGCTGATCCTGCACCAGCCAGTCGCCCCAGCGCCCGTCGTCGAAATTCACCGGGCGCGGCAGATGCGGCACCGGGTTGGCGGGATCGGCGAGATAGGAATCGCCCCCACCCGCTGGCTTGTCGAAGCCGAGGCCCTTGTCGCCCTGGAGATAGATCGGCGTCAGCGGTGTGGCGCAGCCTTTCTCGCAGGCAAGCGGCCAGCTGCTGAAGCGGTCCCAATGGTTTGCGGCGGTGTTGTAGATCGCCGCCGCCGGCAGCGTCACCGCCGGGCCGTCCTTCAGATACTGGTTGAAGAAGGGCAGGACCATGTCCTCGCGATACTGCGCTGCGGTGTCGCCGTTCCAGTTGAACGGGCCCAGGCTGCGGCCCTCGCGGTTGATCTGGCTGTGCCGCCACGGGCCCATCACGAGGTAGTTGTTCGATGCATGCCCCGCCTTGACCAGCGTTTCATAGCTGTGGATCGCGCCCCACATATCCTCCTGGTCCCACAAGCCCTGTTCCCAGAGCGTCGGCACGTTGGAAGGGCTGGCGGCGAGCAGCTTGTCGAGCGCCTGGCCCGACCAGAATTCGTCATAGGCCGGATGCTGCACCATGCGGTTCCAGTACGGCAGCTGGTCGTACCCCGATTTCTTCGCCCAGTCTCCGGCCGAGATCTTCCGGAAATTCTCGTAATCGTCATAGCCGCCCGATGGCGGCGCCTTGCCCGCGCCCTTGTAGCCGGTCTGCCCGCCGAGCCAGCCGATATTGGTCAGGCGGAAGGCACCGTAATGGAACCAGTCGTCGCCCATCCAGCCATCGATCATCGGGCTTTGCGGCGCAGCGACCTTCAGCGCCGGGTGCGGGGCGAGCAGCGCCATCACGACGGTGAAGCCCTCATAAGAGGAGCCGATCATGCCGACCTTGCCATTCGATTCGGGCAGGTTCGCCTTGTTCACCAGCCAGTCGATCGTATCATAGGCGTCGGTGACGTGATCGACCTTGGTCCGGTTGAGTGGGCCGATCACTGGCCGGGTGACGACATAATCGCCCTCCGAGCCATATTTGCCGCGGATGTCCTGATAGACGCGGATATAGCCGGCCTTGACGAACATCTCGTCGCTGAGCGGCAGGGTCGACAGTTCGCTCGCGCTGTCCATGCGATTGGCACGACCCTTGGCGTTATAGGGCGTGCGGGTCAGCACGATCGGCGCGTTCGTCAGCCCCTTGGCATAGACGATGACGGTGTAGAGCTTCGTCCCGTCGCGCATCGGGACCATCACTTCGCGCTTCACATAATCCTGGTCGGCGGTGGGCGGCGTGAACTTGGCGGGGATGTCGCCGCCCGGCGCCGAGGCGTCCTTGGCTGGCGCGGTAGTCGGCGTCGACTGAGCGACGGCCATGGAGGAAAGGAGCGTCGTGGCGAGAAGCGCGAACCCGAACCGCATGAGCAATGTCCCTTGTTATTTTATGTCCCGGATGGGTGGAATGGCCAAGGGTGCTCTACTGTGTCAACCCGGTGCGACGGCGACCGCCAGGCTACCGGCAGGAAAAGGGGGCAGAGTGAATTTTGAGGGCCCGCGCCTGCCGCGCTTCACCGACCCACTGACAAAATGTCAGTGGCTGCAATTTTACGATCTGCATAAATCATTGATATATAACAATGATGTTGAGCAGCCCTGCTGAAAATGTCAGTGACCCTACTGACATTTCCAGCAAGCGTATCGCCCGGCCCCGGCCGCCGCGTCGATTCAACCCTCTCCGCGGCGTCGCTATTCGGCATCATGTTCCCGGCGCGTTGCGGGATGGCGGGCCGATCTATATCGACACCAACCATCTGAAGTATCGCGGGCATATGCTGCCCAATCCGGGCCTGCGGGCCGCGTTGGGCTGGGTGGGCCAGCGAGAGAGGGGGAAGGTCGATGAGGCGCTATGTCGCCGCCGTTGCGCGCCGCGTGCGGCCGCTGTTGCGCCGCCGGCCGCCGGCTGCGCCGCCCCTGTCGGCGACGACGATCGACCTGCGCGCGCCGGAGATCGTCGGCGATCCCTTTCCGCATTACGAGGCGCTGCGGCGGGAAGGATCGGTGCTGTTCCTGCCCCGGCACGATTACTGGATCGTGCTCGGCCACGAAGCGGTTCGCTCGGCCTTTGCCCGGCCCGAGCATTTCTCCAACGCGCCCTATCGCGATGTCGACGCGGTGCTGCTCGCCGCCGATCCGCCCGAGCAGACGGCGATGCGGCGTACCGTCGCGAAGCTCTTCTCGCCCGCGGTGACGGCGCGACTGGAGGAGACGGTATCGCGCCTGGCCGATGCGCTGGTACGGCCCGAACTGGACGTGGTCTCCGACTATGGCATCCCGGTCAGCCGCGGCGTTACCGCCGATCTGCTCGGGCTCGACGCGGCCGGCGTGGAGGATATCGTCGCGGCCGAAGCGCGCTCCATGAGCACGGCCGACCCGCTTGCCGCTTTCATCACGAGCCTCGATGCGATGGCGCACCGCTCGTCGATGTTCGACGCGCTGATCGACGCCGAGATCCCCGAAGAATCGGCGCGGAGCCTCGTCCGGCTGATGTGGCTGGCCGGCACGACGACCACCCAGAGGGTCATCTCCCGCGCCATCCTGCGCATGATCGAGGACGAGCGGGACCAGCAGGCGCTACGGGCCGATCCCGCTCTGGTCAGGCCGTTCGTCGAGGAGGTGCTGAGGCTCCATCCGCCCGAGCATATGGTGCCGCGCGTGGCGCGAGCCGATGTCGAGCTTGACGGGGTGATGGTTCCGGCGGGCGCCGAGGTGCGGCTCTGCGTGAGCGCGGCCAATCGCGATCCCGCGCAGTTCGAGCAGGCCGACCGGCTTCGGCTCGATCGGGGCAATAGCCGGCATTTCGCGTTCGGCTCCGGCGCCCATGCCTGTATCGGCGCGCAGATCGGCCGGGCGACGGTCAATATCGCGGTGGCGACCCTGCTCAAGCGGTCCTCCGCTCTGCGCTCGATCCGCCCGCTTGACGAGATCCGCTATTTCGCGACGGAGACAGCATTGTCGCCGGAAAGCCTTCAGGTGGCATTGTGACGGATAAAAGCATCCGCGCCCAGGTGATCGGTCTCGCCGGCGCCCATGTCGTGGCGCGCGCGGTACAGGTCGTCGCCGATTTCGGGTTCGCCGACATGCTGGAACAGGGCCCCAGGACCGCGGCGGATCTGGCGCGGGAAAGCGGCTGCGACGCGCTTGCGGTCTACCGGCTGCTGCGCTCGCTGACCGGTCATGGCTTCTTCGTCGAGGGCCCGGACGGGCGCTTCTCGCTCGGGTCGCTGGGCATGGCGCTGCGCGCGAACGATCCGAGCAACCTTCGCAGCGCGGTCCGCGCATTGGGCGTGCCCGGCATGTGGAGTGCGGTCGGCAAGATGTCGGACAGCGTCCGGACCGGGCGCTCGGCGCTGCTCGATGCCCGGCCGCGCGCGATGTACGATCATCTTGGCAGCGAGACGGCCCGACGGGTGCGGGAAACGATGATCGGCTTTCATGGCGACGAGCCGGATGCGATCGTCGCTGCCTATGATTTCGGCCCTATCCGCCGGATCGTCGATGTTGGTGGCGGGGCA
The DNA here is from genome assembly GCF_058809095.1 of Sphingomonas sp. GW821-FHT10F11. Taxonomy (NCBI): domain Bacteria; kingdom Pseudomonadati; phylum Pseudomonadota; class Alphaproteobacteria; order Sphingomonadales; family Sphingomonadaceae; genus Sphingomonas; species Sphingomonas sp. GW821-FHT10F11. The sequence continues at coordinate 79,714 of NZ_JBXASH010000008.1, read as the reverse complement.
GGCAATCTCGTCGCCGCCATCCTGCTGGCGAACCCGCATCTCGAAGGAATCCTGTTCGACCTGCCGGCCAATGCGGAGGCGGGGCGCGAGGCGATGCAGCGGATCGGCCTGGGCGAGCGTTGCCGGGTCGTCGGCGGCGATTTCTTCGAGGCGGTGCCCGAGGGGTGCGATGCCTATCTGCTGTCGCATGTCCTGCACGATTGGCCCGAGGCGCGTGCCATCGCGATCGTCGAAAATTGCCGCAAGGCGATGGCGCTGGACGGCCGTTTGCTGATCGTTGAGGATGTGATCGCCGACGACGATCAGGGCATGGCGGGCAAGGCGTTCGATCTGCTCCTGCTCGCCACCGTCAACGGTCGCGTGCGCCGCGCCGCGGAATATGCGGAATTCCTGGCGCGGGCGGGTTTCCGGATCGAACGGATCGTGCGCACCGCGCTCGACATCGCCATTGTCGAGGCGATGCCGGCATGACGGGAGTATCGGAGAGAGCGATGACGGGAAGCATCTTTGCCGATCTCGACGGGCAGCGCGACTTCGACCGGAACGGCTATGCGGTCGTTCGCCTGCTCTCGCCGGAGAGGGCGGCGGCGCTTGCCGCTGAGCTGCCGGCGATCAGGCCGGCGCTCGACTTCACGCCCAATAGCTCGACGCTCGACCATGCCTATCATGTCAGCCTGCTCGATCCGGACGTCGCCTATCGCAAGGCGGCCTGGGCCTTTGTGCAGGATGCGCTGGGCGAGGCGCTTGCTTCCGTCCTGACGGGCTATCGCATGCTGACTGGTGGCCTGCTGGTGAAGCCGGCCGGCGCCGCGCCGCTGTCGATGCACCGCGACTGGACGATGCTGCCTGATATGGAGCAGATCGCGCTCAATGTCTGGTGCCCCCTGATCGACGTCGACGAGAGCAACGGCGCGCTCGCCTTGCTGCCCGGCAGCCACAGGATCGTCCCCAATATCGAGGCGGCGCATGTCAGGCCGTTCTTCGCCGATTATGGCGATCTCCTCACTCAGCTGTCGGTCTCGCTGCCGCTAAGCGCGGGCGAGGCGGTGATCTTCGACTACAAGACCATCCACGGATCGCGCGCCAATCGCTCGCCCTGGCCGCGCCCGGCGATCTCGTCCGCCTGCATCCCGACCGAGGCGCGCGCGGTGACCTATGCGCTGGACCGTGCCGGGGGCGGCACGCGGTTCGAACTGTTCGCGATGGACGGCGCGGGGATGGAGGCCGTGGCTGATCGCCTCGCCGGCAATGCAGGTGCGGCGGAAAGCCTTGGCTTCGTGCCGAACCGCAACCAGGCAGTGTCGCGGGAACAGTTCCAGCGGCTCATCGGCCGATAGGGCGGCTATCGTTGCACGCCCCGTTGCGCCATAGCCCGGTCATGGAAGACATGGTCTACACCGCGAGCCCCGAACTGCGCCGGCCGCGCCAGTTCGGGGCCAAGGCGATGGCCGACCTGCGCGCTTCGGGTATGATCGCGTGGCGATTGTTCCGCAGCAATCTCCGGGTGCGGCACCGCCGGACCTTTCTCGGCTATCTCTGGCTGCTGTTGCCGGCGATCGGTACCGCGCTCATCTGTAGCTACATCCAGTCGCGGCGGATCATCACCATCCCGGCGACCGAGCTGCCTTACCCCCTGTTCGTGCTGTCCGGCATGATCCTGTGGCAATGCTTCATCGATGCGATCAACGCGCCGTTGCAGCATCTGACCGCAGCGCGACAGCTGATCACGCGCAGCCGCGTGCCGCACGAGGCGATCATCCTTGCCGGCGTGATGGAGGTGATGGTCAATGCGGCGGTCCGCGTCGCGATCCTCATGCTGGTCATCGTCTATTGGGTCCCGCTCGCCCCGACGATGCTGCTGATCCCGCTCGGCGTCGCGGCGCTGGTGCTGCTCGGCTTCGCCATCGGGCTGGCGCTGGCCCCGCTCGGGCTGCTGTACGACGATGTCGGACGGGTGGTCATGCTGGCGACGACCTTCTGGTTCTTCCTGACTCCGGTGGTCTATCCCTTGCCGGCCCGGGGGCTGCTGTACCTCAACCCGGTCGCGCCGCTCCTCATCGCCAGCCGTGCCTGGCTGCTCGGCCGCTGGCACATGTCGGCCGGCTTCTTCGTCGTCGTCGCCAGTGCCCTGGTCGGGCTGGCCATCGCCTGGTTCTGGTACCGGCTGGCGCGGCCGCATGTCGTCAGCCGGCTGGGCTGAGAACCATGGAGGTCGCAGCCCTTCCCGCCGATCACGCCACCGGTTCGCACCAGGGCGGAACCGCCCTGTCGGTGTCGAACCTGTCCAAGAAATATTGCGGCGATCTCAAAAAGGCCCTGTTCTACGGCCTGCGCGACATCGCCGGCGAGCTTTCGGGACGGCAGACGACAGCCCATCGCCTGCGGCCCGGCGAGTTCTGGGCGCTGGATGACCTCTCGTTCGAGGTGAAGCGCGGCGAAGCGCTGGCCGTGATCGGCCGCAACGGCGCGGGCAAGAGCACCTTGCTGCGCGTGATCTACGGCCTGTTGAAGCCCGATGCGGGGCAGGTGCGCATCGCCGGCCGGTCGGAGGCGATCATCGAGCTGGGTACCGGCTTCAACCCCTTGCTCACCGGCCGCGAAAATGTCGAGGTCGGTGCCGCGTTGCACGGCCTGGATCCGGACGCGACCGCGCGCCTGCTCGAGGTGGTGATCGATTTCGCCGAGCTTGCCGAATTCATCGATGCGCCGCTGATGTCCTACAGCTCGGGCATGAAGGCGCGCCTCGCTTATTCGCTCGCGGCGCATCTCGGGCCGGACCTTTTGCTGGTGGATGAAGCGCTGGCGGTCGGTGATCTGGCGTTCCAGCACAAATGCATCCGCCATATGCGGCAGTTCGTTTCGGGCGGCGGATCGCTGCTCCTGGTGTCGCACAATATGCGGCAGGTTCAGACGGTGTGCGACCGCGCGATCCTGATCGAGCGAGGCCATGTCGTCCATGAAGGCGATGTGGCGCACGTGATCAGCAGCATGCTGGAGCAACGGCCGCTTGCCGACTCGAACCAGCTTGGCGACTTCGCCGCTGACGGGCCGGTGCGCATGGGCGGGGTCAGCGTCCGATCGGGCGATGGCGGGGATATCCGCACGGGCCAGCCGCTCGAGGTGACGGTCCATTACGAGGCGGACATCCCGAGCGAGGTGATCTATGCGCTCAGCATCTGGACCGAGGATCGCTGGACCTGCATCGGCGGCGCGGCCGATCCGGTGGCGCGCCGCCTCGACGCGGGCCGCGGCGTGCTGCGCTGTACCCTGCCGAACCTGGCGCTCCTCGCCGGGCGCTACGTCGTCCGCACAAGCCTTCTGGACGCCGCCACCATGTATCCGCTGGCGATCGAGAACGCGTCCAACCGGGAATGCCATATCGATGTGCGGACGGATCCGGATCCGATTCTGACCATGCAGGCCTGGGTGAACCAGCTGGTGCGGCTGGACGCCGAATGGGAGGGGCCTCATGGCGAGCAACGCTAAGCGGGCGATCGGCCCGAGGGAGTTTCCTAGTGCAGCCTGATTTCAATGAAGCGTTGCTCGCCAAGCTCGTCTGTCCGGCGACGCGCACCCCGCTTCGCTACGATGCGGCCGCGGGCGAACTGATCTCGGACGAGGCTGGCCTCGCCTATCCGATCCGCGACGGCATCCCCGTCCTGCTGATCGAGGCGGCGCGCAAGATCTAGGGTTTGGTCGCGAAGGCGAGCGCGTAAAAGGCGAGCGACGCCTCGATCTCGTCGACCCGGAATTCGCGGCCCGGAAAGACCCCGCGCATCGCCGCGCAATACGGCCTCCAGCAGGAGCCGGCGGTATCGCGCACCGAGCCGAGCGCGAAGCCCGCAGCGGTGATCAGCGCGCCATATTGCTCGAGCGAGTCGACATGGTTGGCGGCCGGGATCATCCAGCTGCCGGTCGGGCCGGTATCGCGGAACAGCATGTCGGCCACCGCGAGCGTGCCGCCCGGCCGCAGCACGCGGTACGCTTCCGCGAAGAAGTCGGCGCGGGTGTCGAAGCATTGCGCGGATTCGGCCGCGATCACCGCATCCACCGATCCGGAAACAAGCGGGAGATGGACGGCATCCATCACGGCCACCGTCACCCCGCGCTGTTTCGCCTGGGCAAGCTGCCAGTGCGATATATTGGCGCCGAGCACGAGCGCGTCGGGAAAGCGATCCGTCAGCCGGCGCGTCCCGCCGCCGACGCCGCAGCCGATGTCGAGGATGAAGGATGCGTCGTCGGGGACGGTCGAGGCAAGCTCGTCGACGAGGCGATTACAGGCGGCCACCAGGTCGGTCGTGCCTGTTTCCCAATAGCCGATGTTGAAATAGCCGCTGCCGCGATACAGCGAGCGCATGCGCGGCTCCTTGAGCAGAGCATCGTAGCGAGTGCCGAAAGTTTCCGCGTCCATGATGCGGCGCTAGCCGCTCAGGCGTTGGCGGTCCAGCCGTCGACAGGCAAAGGGCGAGTGGCTAAGCAGCCGATGATGGCGATGGCGCGCAGATGTGCGGCCCTGCGCGCGGGGGAATGACGATCGTGGCAAGCGTTCGGAACGGGTCGGACCCTGTGATGTCGAGGGCGCAAGCGGCGCTGGACAAGGCCCTGGCCTTTCTCGACGGCGCGCAACTGCCAAGCGGTGAATTCCGCGTGGTGACCTCGCTCCGCCGGGACATGGCGGGCGATTGCGAGCCCGACCCGTCGATCTTCCCGACCGCCCTGGTCGCACAGTGCCTGTCCTTCGCGCCAGAAGCCGACGCGATGCGGCAGCGCGCACTGGCATTCCTGCTCACCCAGCGCGATCGCCACGGCCTGTGGCGACACTGGACGAAGGACCACCCTTTCTTCCGCCAGCTGCCGCCCGACATGGACGACACTTGCTGCGTGTCGGCGGCGCTTGCCGCGGGAGGATCGGCGGAGGTCGCGGATCCGGCGCTGCTGCTGGCGAACCGCGATGCCGAGGGCATGTTCCTGACCTGGATCATGCCCCGCGCCCGCTGGACCGGCGCCGCGCATATGCGGGTGACGCTGCCGCAGCTTCGCCATCTGGCGACCTTGTGGTTCTTCTTCAAAAAGACCTCGGCCGCGCCGGGCGATGTCGATGCGGGCGTTAACGCCAATTGCCTGCACTATCTGGGCGACTTCCCGGGCCATGAGCGCGTGGTCGCCCGGCTGGTCGAGATTCTGCGCCGTGACGCGGAAGCGGATGCCGACAAATGGTACGATGATCCGTTCGTGCTCTGGTATTTCTTCGCCCGCGCGATCGGAGGTCGATCGGCGGAAGCACGGGAACTGCTGCTCGCCAAGCTTGACGCTGCAGCGCCCGCCAATGCGTTGGAATTGGCATTGTCCATCGCTGCGCGGCTCTATTGCGGGTCCCCCCCGGATAGCCTGATCGAGGCGCTGCTCGCTCGTCAGACGGCCGATGGAAGCTGGCCCCGCGCGCCGGTCTATTTCGGGGGACGGGAACGCCGCCGCGATGGCACGCTCGCACCGGCGCATCCGGACACACCCCATTGGGGATCGGAGGAGATGACCACCGGTTTCTGCATCGAGGCGCTCGCGCGGTCGCTGCCGGCGGGCGCGGCGTGACCCGTCACCTGATCCATATCGGCTATCCCAAGACCGGCTCGACCTTTCTCCAGCGCTGGTTCGCGGCGCATCCGCAGATAGCCTATGTCCATGGCGGCTTGGCCGGTTTTCGGAGCGTGTATTCGATAGTCGCCGAAGCAGCCGTAGCGCAGCCGAGTTATCTGTGGCGTGTCACCAGCCAGGAGTCGTTTACGTCGCCGTTTGCTGATGCCGGGACGCGGAATATCGATTTATCGCACCTAGGCGATGGAACGCTGGGCGAACGTCAATCCCGGGCCTGCGCACTGCTCGCCGAAACCTTCCCCGACGCGCATGTGCTGATCGTCACGCGCGGATTCCGCTCGATGATCCTGTCTTCCTATTCGCAATATGTCCGGGTGGGCGGCACCGACGACCTGGAGACGCAGATCTGGCAGGGCGGCGAGAATCCCTGGCGCTATGACGAGGCGATCGCGATGTACCGCGCCCGGTTCGGCGACCGGGTGATCGTGCTGCCCTATGAGTTGCTGGCGCGCGATCCGGTCGCGTTCCGTGCCGAGATGGAGCGCCGGCTCGGGGTCGCGCCGTTCGATTTCGAGGATGCCGTGGTCAATCGCGCCCTCTCGCCCATCGAGTTGCGCTGGTATCCGCGGTTCGCGCGTCTGGTCCGGCGCCTGCCCTTTCGCCGACGGATGGCGCGGCTGTATCTCGGTCTTGTCTTCGACAACCGGCTGGCCCCGCTGATCGCGCTGCTCGATCGCCTGTCGCCGGCCAAACCGGTCGATGGAACGATCATCACCGACGCCTTGCTCGAAGAAGCGCGTGGCCTTTGCGACGGGCTGGCGGCCGACCCGATCTACACGCCCTTCGCCCGCGACTATCTGTTCGAGCATCGGCTGAAACCGGATCCGAATCCCTAGAACGTAACTGGCCCGGATGAAGCACCCCGTTCGTGTCGAGCAGGGTTCGTCGAAAGACTCAATGGCGCCGCGCGCCAAGGCGGCGAAGCAGTCGTCCCGCCAGTCCCTCGCGCCGTTCCTCGCGGGGAAGCGCCGGCTTTTCGAGAGAGCGGGTGATGACATCGGTATAGCTTCCGAGGATTTCGGCGCCTATTTCCCCTTGTATGCCGCGTTGTTCGGGCGGCAGGTGCATGCCCGGCGGCCCGTCCTTCGCAAAGGCATAGTGATCGAAGAGCGCTCGCCAGGCGTCCCGCTGCGGCTCGGGGAGGTGCTTGATCGCCAGCATCGCGTGAAACAGCGCGGGTATTGCCGGTAAATGATGGGCGGTTGGTGCGCGCCACCAGTAATTGATCATCATGTTCACGCGCTCGATGGAGCGGACATGATGAAACCACAGGGCCGGAAGGTAGAGGGCGTCGCCAGGGCCGAGATCCGCGATGAACGCCGTCTCCATCGCGTCGGCGAAGCGCGGATAAAGCACGAAGTCGGGCTCGTCGAAATCCACGACGCTGACGGCTGAACTGGCGGTCGTTCGATATGGACCCAGATACAGGTTGGCGACCTGGTCGGGCGGAAACACGGTGAACCGCCGCCGGCCGGCAACGACACAGACGATATTGTCCATCCAGTCGTGATGCGCCGGCACCGTCACCGCATTGCCCAGCCACAGCCGGGGCGTGACCGAATCCGGCAGTAGCGGCATCGGGTTGGTCGCGGTGAAACCCGGCATTGCCTGTTCCGCCAGCCCGGCCTGGGCCGCGAGATAGTCGCCATCGTCCTGCGCTGCCGCCGATATCAGCCTGTCCAGCACTGCGCTGACGGTCATCTCCGCCGTGCTGAAATCGAAGGTCTGCAGGCCATGGTCATAGCTGAACCGGCCATGCCCGGTGCGGGGCTTCACCTTCAAGGTTACCGGGCTGCCGCCGTCATTGCGCTGCAGGAATGTCGCCAGCGCTGCGTTGCCGTCCAGCGCCGCGGCCGTCACTGGCCAGTCAGCGACCAGGCCCCGCAAGATGACAGGCGTCGCCGCCGCCACGACCTCCCCGTGAAAACGCGCGGCGTCGAGATCGGCGATATCGCGTGATGGGACCTCTTGCGTGATGCCGTGGCTCCCTATGCTGGATGTGGACTTTGCCTGGCCTGGTCGGACGTCGTTTTCACTCCGCGGCCTTGGCGAATTCCTCGACAGGCTGTGCGGCCTCGGCCGGCACGGTGCTTCCGTCGATCAGGCGCAGGACGATATCGGCAAAGGCGCTCGCGGGGCAGGGCGGCACCTGGGTGCGGATGCTGGCGGCTGCGGCAGCGCCGATCGCCGGCCAGTCCGCCCGTGCGGCCCAGGCGCGCTCCATCGCCTCGTCGATCGCCGCCTCGGTCGGCGCGGCGGCGATGAAGCCGGTCTCGCCGTCGGTACAGACCTCGGCGCTGCCCGCGACATCGGTCGTGATCGTCACGCGCCCGGCCATCATCGTCTCGACCACCACCAGCGGCAGGCCTTCCGCGCGGGTCGGCAGGATCAGGGCGTGGTGCCGGCCCCAGATCCCGCCCGGCACGTTGCGGACGAAGCCGGGGAAGGTGATATTGTCCAGCCCGTGAAACGCGGCCATCTCCTTCAGCCCCTCGGCCCGGTCGCCCGCCCCGAAGAAGGAGACGTGAACGTCGCGTTCGCGCCATTTGGGCAGCGCCATCACGCGGAGCAGCATGTCCTGCCCCTTCTCCATCGGGAAGAAGCGGCCGACACAGGCAAGCTTCAGCCCGTCGCCGACCTCGGGCCAGGGGAGGGGCGCGTCCCAGGCGGTGAGGAACGGATTGCGCACCACCTCGGCATTGGGAATCGCCATGCCCATCTGCTCTTCGGTGAGCCGGTGGTTGTGGTGCGAGACGAAATAGGCGCCCTGCGCCCCGGCATACATCGCCTTGCACCGCGCGCGCATCCAGTCCGACGGCCAGTAGAGCTCGGTCGCCTTCTGGCAGATCAGCGCATAGGGAATGCCCAGCCGCCGCAGCACGCCGGCATAGAGGAAGCCGTCCCAATTGCCGCCCTGCGACAGGATCACCAGGTCGGGACGGGAGAAACGCAGCGCGACGTCGAGGCGCACCAGCTGCCAGCTCAACCCGGCGGCGCGGCTGATCAGCGAGAAGATGCCGTAGAGTTTCTTGGGCAGCAGCGGGAATTTGGCGAGATCGTGCAGCTTGCACTTCGCATCGTGCAGCCGCTTGATCGCCGGCTCGCCCTTCGGCAGGTTCGGCTTGGCGACCGAGATGCGGTGGCCCCGCTGCGCCAGTTCGGCGGCTGCTGCGCCCCATAGTTCCTCGCTGCCGCCCCAATGCGTTTCATTGCAGCTGACGAAGGCAATATGGCGCGGATCGGCACTCTTCAAAATCGCGTCCCCTTGTTGCGGGTCTCGCTACCACGCCGCCCCTTTGCTCCGTCAATGGAAAATCTCACTATTTTCCAAACAAGATGGTTATGCGGGGGCGATTTATCGGCGATGATCGCCCGAACCAGGGGGGATGAATCAGGTGCGGATCGGGGAAATCATCCGGGCGACCGAGTGGTGGGAATATAAGCTGCTCCCGATCCTCGGCGTGTTCTACGCGACCCTGGCCTATCGCCACGCGTCGATTGCCGCCGCCTGGCCGATGGCGCTCGAGTTGCTGGTCGCGATCGCCCCGGGCGCCGTCTATGTCAGCGTGATCAACGACCTTACGGACCGTGACGAGGACAGGCGGGCGGGCAAACCGAACCGGACCGAGGGGCGGTCGGCCGTGGTGATCGGCCTGCTGATCGCCGTGCCCGTGCTGATCGGCATCGCCATGGCGTGGCGCTGGCGCGGCGATCCGCTGCTGCTCGCGACCTATGGCGGGGCCTGGTGCGCCTTCAGCGCCTATTCGCTGCCGCCGCTGCGCTTGAAGACGCGCGGCCTGTTCGGCGTGATGGCCGATGCGAGCGGCGCGCATCTCTTCCCGGCGCTGGTCGCGGCGTTGCTGGCGTTTCGCGCAGGCGGCGCGACGCCCGATCCCGTCTGGGTCGGGCTGATCGGGTTATGGGCCGGCGCGTTCGGGGTGCGCGGCATCCTGTGGCACCAGTTGAGCGATGAGGAGGCCGACCGGATCGCCCATGTCCGCACCTTCGTCCAGCGGCATGGCGGGCGGTGGGCGCGGGCGATCGGGTCATGCGTGGCGTTCCCGCTGGAATATGCGGCGCTGTTTGCCCTGCTCTGGCTGCTCGACGATCGCATCCCGTTCATCGCCCTGGTGCTCTATGCCTTCCTGGTGATCTTCAAGCTCGAACGGTTCCAGATGCACGCCGCGATCGTCCAGCCGCGCCCACGCCAGCTGATCCTGCTCAACGGCTATTATGAGGTGTTCCTGCCCGTCTCGCTGCTGGCCGCCTCGGCGCTGGCGCATCCGGCCGACTGGATCGTGTTGGCGGTACACTGCATCCTGTTCCCCGGCCGGCTGAGTCAGGTGATCAGCGACGCCTGGAAGCTGCTGCCGCGCCGCATCCATCGATAGGGAAGGTCCGCTCGTGGCCCATTCTGCCGGGCGGGGCTGACACGACTTGCGGGGACGATCGCGCGGCGGTCGCCACGGCGCGTTATGCAGCCACCTCGCGCAACCCGCCCGCCGGCGCCTCCGCCCCGCCGAAGCGCAACTGGCCCTTGCCGGCGCGCTTGGCCTGGTACAGCGCGCGGTCGGCGCAGCCGATCAGGCGTTCCAGGTCCATCCCCTGGTCCGGCGCCAGGGCGATGCCCACGCTGGCGGCAATCCGGATGGTCTTGCCGTCGATCTCATAGGGCTGGCTGAGCTGCTTGATGATCCGGCGGGCGAGCATCTCCGCTTCGCTGTCATGCTCCAGGCCCGCCTGCACCACGACGAACTCGTCCCCGCCGATCCGCGCGATCGTGTCGTCGGCGCGCACCGCCGCCGTTAGCCGCCGCGCCACCTCGCGCAGCACTGCGTCCCCCGCGGGGTGGCCGTACACGTCGTTGACCGGCTTGAACCCGTCGAGATCGAGGCAGTGCAGCGCCAGCCGGCCGCCGCCCTGCGCGACGGTCGCGAGATTCGCCTGGAAGCGCTCGCGCAGCAGCAGGCGGTTGGGCAGGTCGGTCAGCGCATCGCGCTTCGCCAGCAGCGACAGGTCGTGCTCGGCGGTGAGATGCTTCACCATCGATCGGTAGAGATGGCGGACGCTCTGCAGGCTGAGCGCGGCGGTGGTCGCCACCAGCAGCGCCTCGACCCCGAAGAGCTGAGCGTGGAGCGGGCTGTTGTTGGTCATGAAGGCATGCAGGCCCAGCGCCGTCGCGGTCGGCACCACCGCCAGCAACAGGCTGGTCACGCAGATCCGCGGCCGGATCGCGATGCGCGAGACCACGCCCGCGCCGAAGCCGAACACCAGGCTGACGGTGATCATGTGCACGATCGGATAATGGAACATCAGCATGCGGGCGTTGAGCAGGCCGAGCAGCCCCGCAAAGGCATAATTGCCGATCGCATAGCGCCGTTCCCAGGTGCGGATGGCGGCCATGTCCATCGTCGCCGGGCCGTGCCGCCGATAGCCGAGCAGGACGATCAGCCGCGCCGCGGTGACGGCCACGACCGCCGCCGTCAGGCCGATCACCACGGGATCATGCCACTGCAGCGCGATCAGCGTGCCCACGCCGGCGACCACCACGCCCATCGCGACGACCGGCAGGGTCATGCTGAACAGCATGTCGACCAGCTCGCGATAGACCACGTCCGGCAACAGGGTGCGTTGCCGCCGCCCCTGCGGCGACGTGCCCGCGCGTGCACGGCGATCTTCGCTGCGCCCCTGCTTGTTCGGGTTGTCCATGACCGCACTCTAGCAAGGGTCCGGTTAATAGAACCGTATCGGGGCAATCGGTATTTTTGCAGGTCTCCTCGGCACGGGGGCGGAGCATGGGATTATATTAGATATTGCTTATATAAGCCCATGCTGTCACATTTCCTCGCATTCGAGAGGAGGCCGATTCTTATGTCAGAGATCAACAGCAACGCCATCGGGGCCGAATTCCGCGGTTATGAGGAGCGCGAGCGGGAGGGGCAGCCCGTCCGCGTCGCGGTCGCCGCGCGCACCTATCCGACTGACCCCGCCGACCTGTGGGATGCGATGACCAGCGCCGAGCGGCTGCCGCGCTGGTTCCTGCCGATCGAGGGCGATCTGAAGCTGGGCGGGCGCTATCAGCTGATCGGCAATGCCGGGGGCACCATCCTGCGCTGCGACGCGCCGCACGCGCTCGACCTGAGCTGGGAATTCGCCGGGGCGACCAGCTGGGTGGCGGTGCGGCTTGCGGGCGAGAGAGAGGGGACGCGGCTGACGCTCGAGCATATCTTCCCCAAATCCGACGACGATGAATTCTGGCAGAAGTTCGGGCCGGGCGCGGTCGGGGTCGGGTGGGACCTCAGCTTCATGGGGCTGGGCATGCATATCGTCTCGGGCGGCGCGCAGGTGGACCTGGAGGCAGCGCATGGCTGGACTGCGTCCGACGAGGGCAAGGCCTTTATGCGCGCGAGCGCGGATGCCTGGGCCGCGGCGCATATTGCCGGGGGCGAGGCGGACGAGGTCGCGCACGGCATGGCGGGGCGGACCGCTGCCTTTTATTGCGGCGAGGGCGGTCACGATCATGGCGAGGGCGGGGGAGAGGGCGGCTGATGCATGCGTTCGACGTCCTGGGCGATCCCGTCCGCCGCCGGCTGCTCGAGCTGCTGGCGGAGGGCGAGCGCTCGTCCGGCGACATGACCGAGGTGGTGCGCGCCGAATTCGGCATCACCCAATCGGCGGTGTCGCAGCATCTGAAGGTGCTGCGCGACAGCGGCTTCGCGGCGGTGCGGGTGGAGGGCGCGCGGCGGATCTACGCAGTCGACGCGGCGCCGATGGAAGAGGTCGACGCCTGGCTCGCCCGCTTCCGCAGCTTCTGGGCGCCGAAGCTGGAAGCACTGGCGACCGAGGTGGCGCGCGGCCGGAAGCAGCGGGGGGAGCTTTAGGGTGGCCTCGCCGGTCCCGTACGAGAAGCGCCACCGCGACGGCAGCCTCTGGGCGCGCGGCCAGAAGGTCGACGACGTGCCGACCGGCTATTGGGAATGGTTCCGCAAGGATGGCACCCTCATGCGCTCCGGCCATTTCCGGAACGGCGAACAGGCCGGGGAATGGACGACCTATGATTCCGCCGGCGCGGTGTACAAGGTCACGCGAATGAAACTAGCGGCGGACGATGCCGGGGAACGCCGCTCATGATGGCGCTTTCCTCAGCGGCCGCAGCCCTTGGCGAGTTCGACCGTCATCTTGGTGGTGCGGCCGATCCACTTGCCGGCGAGCATGCCGCCCTGCGTCTTCACGCGGACGAGTTCGATATTGCGTGCCGGCACCTTGTTCGCGGCCAGCTCGGCCCGGGCGGCAGCGATCCTGGCTTCCCACAAGGCCGGGGAGGAGGCTCCGCTATTGTAGACGACGAGGCGGATGGCGTTGTCGCGGCGGCCGAAGAGCTTCCACGTCTCGGCTGTGCCAGCCAGGAAATACCCCCCATCGTCTTTCAGCACCGTCGACCCCCGTACGAACTCGACCGGCATGGGCGGCATGTCGCAGGCCCATGCCTCGGCGGAGCAGAGCGCCAGTATCGCGGCGGCGACGAAGGTCATCGAACGTGGCACGCCGTCTCTCCCGGAACTGGATCGCCTCGATCGTCCGAGCATAGCCATGCGGCGGGCGGGGGCAATGCGGCTTGCGTTCGTTATGACGGTAGTGGGCCGCAGCCATTGTGCCGCGCGCCCCGGCCCCATAGACCATGGCCTCCCTTGGCGGAGGCTCGCATGATCCATCCCCGGACCTCCCAGAGCAGCGCGGCCGTCGCCGATCATTATGACGAACTCGACCCGATCTATCGGCGGCTCTGGGGCGAGCATGTCCATCACGGGCTGTGGCGCAGCGGTCGGGAGAGCCCGCGGGATGCGGTCGAGGCGCTGAGCGACCTGGTCGGCGCGCGGCTCGGCTTCGGCAGGGGCGACCGGCTGGTCGATATCGGCTGCGGGTACGGCGCGACGGCGCGGCGCTTTGCCGGGCGCGGGGCGATCGTTATCGGCTTCACCCTGTCGGCGGAGCAGGTCGCGCAGGCGCCGGCGGCCGGAGGCGTGACCTTGCTGTGCCGCGACTGGCTGGACAATGGCCTGGAGGCGGTGTCGGCGGACGGGGCCTATGCGATCGAGAGCTCGGAGCACATGACCGACAAGCCGCGCTTCTTCGCCGAGGCGTGGCGGGTGCTGAAGCCGGGCGGGCGGCTGGTGGTGTGCGCCTGGCTGGCGAAGGAGGCGCCGTCGGCGTGGGAGGTGCGGCACCTGCTCGAGCCGATCTGCCGCGAAGGCAGCCTGCCCTCGATGGGGAGCGAGGCCGAGTATCGCGCGATGGCCGGGGCCGCGGGGTTCGAGTGCGCGGGGTTCGAGGATGTCAGCCGCTCGGTCGCGCGGACCTGGGCCATCTGCCTGGGGCGGCTGGTGCGCGGCGTGGCGGGGGATCGCGACCTGCGCCGTCTCGTGTTCGGCGCCCGCAACCGTCTGTTCGCGCTCAGCGTGCCGCGGCTGATGCTGGCCTATCGCACCGGCGCGATGCGCTACGGCGTGTTCAGCTTCGTAAAAAAGGGGTCGGAGTGATTTATCATACATCACTCCGACCCCTTTTCTTGAGGGATCTGCGGAATATGGGATCTGGCTGGAATCGTTAGAGAAGCAGCGAGATGGAGTTGCCGAAATTGTGGAGCAGAACCGGGAGCAGGATGCTGCCCGTCCGCAGCCTGAGCCAGACCGCGAGCAAGGACGGTATGGCGGTCAGCGCCATCGTTACGGAATCGAAGGAGAATCCGTCGCTCGAATAGCCGAAGGCATGTGCCAGCCCGAACAGCACGCAGGAAAGGATCGCGCCCCAGCCCCAGTCCACGCCGAGAAACCGGACTCGCCCGGCAAAGGCCCGGTCGAGCGCGAGCAGCAGGATGCCGCGGTAAAAGGGCTCCTCTTCGAAGCCGGGCATGGTGAGCTGGAAGGCGATCGTTTCAGGCGAGGCGGAGTCGCTCGGGAAGAGCCGTGCGATCGCCACGAAGAACAGGCAGTAAAGCAAGACGACCGGGATGCAGCTCTTCAGGCTGCCTTTCGCTTGCGCGAAGGTGAGGCCAGCCGGACGCCAGCCAAAGGCCGGCAGCGCGGCAATGCCCAGCGTCGCGGCGAGCGCGAGGATCTTGCCCTGCCAGTTCCAGCTTCCCGGCAAGACGTCCGGAAAAAGGCCATAGGCCCGCGTCAGCAGGAGGTCGTTGAGCAGCACCAGCCCGCCCGCGATCAGCAGCCAGCGCAGGGAGAAGTTCCGGCGATCGATCAGGCCGATCGCGGTACCCACCAGAAGAAGCAGGGCCAACACCCCCGCGATGCCGATTACGCCGTTCATTGCAGACCAGACCCCATCGCGACGGGCGACCATAGCCGACACCGTGCGCTTCTCAACAGGGTCAGGACCCGGGGGTCGCGCAGGCCTCCGCCCTGGCCTCGCACAGCGACCAGCCGCCGCCCATGGCCTGGTAGAGCTGGATGCGGGCGGTGAGGGCATCGGTGCGGATCTGGAGGAGCGACAATTGCGCGCCGAGCAGCCCGCGCTGGGCGTCGAGCTGCTCGAGATAGGGCGAATAGCCCTCGCGGTAACGGTTGGTCGCCAGCCTGAGCCCTTCGGCCAGGGCATCGCGCTGGCGGTGGGCGGAGGCGGCCTGTTCGTCGAGGCGGGCGGCTGCGGCGAGGGCGTCCTCGACCTCGCGGAAGGCGGTGAGCGCCGCGCGGTGATAGGTGAAAGCGGCCTGGTCGCGCTGGGCGCCAGCCGCTTCCGCCTGGGCGGTGAGACGGCCGCCCGAGAAGATCGGTGCGAGCACGCTGCCGCCTGCCGACCAGATGGTGATCGGGTCCTGGAGTAGAGTGGAAAAGGCGGCGCCGGCCGCCGCGGTGAGCCGGACCTGGGGCAAGAAACGCTTGCGCGCGACGGCGAGCGACTTGTCGGTCGCGGCGAGCTGATACTCCGCCTGGGCGACATCGGGGCGGCGGCGGAGCAGCTCGGAGGGCAGGCCGGCGGGGATGGCGGGTTCGGTCAGCGCGTCGAGCGACAGGCCCCGCGCGATCGTCTGCGGCGTCTCGCCGGTGAGGGTGCTGAGTACGTCCTCGGTGCGGGCGATACCGAGCTCGATCTGCGGGATGATCTGCGCGGTCGCCTCATATTCGGCCTCGGCCTGTTGCAGTTCGAGCTTGGGGGAGTAGCCGCGGCCGACGCGCGACCGGGCGATGCGCAGCGATTCGGTGCGGGCGTTGAGCGTGGAGCGGGCGACCTCGAGCCGCGCGTCGAGGCCGCGCAGGGTGACATAGCCGCTCGCGGTGGCGGCAGCGACGGAGAGCCGGACGGCATCGCGCGCCGCCTCGCTTGCCAGATACGCGTTGCGCGCGGCCGATCGCTGGTCGGCGAGGCGGCCGAACAGGTCGATCTCGTAGCTTGCCTGGAGCTGGGGCTGCAACGCGTTCTGCTCGAGCGGCTGGCCGAAGGCGCTGACCGAGCGCGAGCGGCCGCCGCTGATGCCGGCATCGATCGCGGGGAGCATCTGCGAGCGGGCGAGGTCGAGATTGGCGCGCGCCTCGCGGATGCGGCCGGCGGCGATGGCGATGTCCGGGTTGTTGGCCAGCGCCTTCTCGACGAGCGCGGTCAGCGCGGGATCGCCGAACGCCTGCCACCAGGTGCGGTCGAGCGGGGCGACCGGCCCGGCGTCGGTGCGCCAGGCGGCGGGTGGTGCGACGGGGGCGACACTGGCTGTTTCCACCGCCGGGCCGGCGCAGGACGCGAGCATCAGCAGCGCGACGGATGCTGCCCGGATCATGGGCGCTTACGGGTGTCGATGCTGAGCTCGACCGACATGCCGGGCCGCAGACGGGCCGCGAGCGGCTGGCCCGGGTCGATCCGGATACGCACGGCGATACGCTGCGCGACCTTCACGAAATTGCCCGTGGCATTGTCCGACTTTAGCACGGCGAATTCGGAACCGGCGGCGGGGGCCATGTTCTCGACATGACCGGTTAGCGCCGCATCGCCCAGCGCGTCGACCTTGAAGCGCGCGCGCTGGCCGACGACCATGTCGCGCGTCTGCGCTTCCTTGTAGTTGGCGACCACCCAGACATTGTGCGGCACGAGGAACAGTAATTGCGCGCCGGCCGTGACATAGGCGCCGCGGCGCACGCCGATCTCGGACAGCTGCCCTGCCTCGGGCGCGCGGATGATGGTGTTGTCGAGATCGATCTGGGCGAGGCGGAGCTGCGCCCTGGCTGCCTCCACCGAAGCTTCGAGCCCGCTCCGGCCGACCACCACCGTGCGCACGTCCTGAGTGCCGATCGAGCGGCTGGCTTGGGCCTGGCGCACGCCCGCCTCCGCCGCGAGCAGGGTGGCGCGGGTCTGGTCGAATTCGCGGGTCGAGATCGATCCGTCGGCGACCAGCGCCTGGGCGCGCTTCATATCGGCCTGGGCGCGGACCAACTGGGCGGTGGCATTGGCGATGCCGGCATCCTGGCTCTGGATGGCGACCTCGCGCGAGCGTTGCGCCTGGCTCGAATTGGCCAGCGCCGCCTGTTGCGCCGCGACATTCGCCTCGGCCTGGGCGACGCGGGCGCGGTAGATGCGGTCGTCGATCGTGGCGAGCACCTGCCCGGCCTTCACCTCGGTGAAATCCTGCACGGGGACCTCGGTGACATAGCCGCTGACCTGCGGGCTGATGATCGTCACCCGGCCGCGGACATAGGCATTGTCGGTTTTCTCGCTCCAGCCGGCAAAGGGCGGCAGGCGCCAGGCATAGAGGATGGCCAGGATCGCGCAGAGCGCCAGAAGCACGATCAGGATGATCACCGGCGGGGTCTTGACCGCGGGGCGCCAGCTGCTCGGGGCCGCTTCCGCAGGCAGATCGACGGCTGGAACGGGCTCGGCTGCTGGCGGCGCTTCCGTTTTGGTGTCGCTCATCTCATTGTTCCTGTTGCGCCTGTGCCTTTTGCATCGCCTGCTGCAACAGGACGACTGGCGATTTTTCACCCCGCCGCCGGACCGACCAGCGGATCGCGAAGCCCCACAAGGCGACGAGGATCGCGAGCACCCCGACCAGCAGGAAGACGTCGTTGAAGGCGAGGATGTTTGCCTCGCGCGCGACCTGCTGTGCCAGGATGGCCGCACCCTGGGCACTCCTCAGCGCCGGATCGCCGACCACGCCGGCGATCGCGCCGCCGCCTGCGCGAATACGCGCGGCGACCAGCGGGTCGGTCATCACGATGTGTTGGACCAGCTCATGCGAGTGAAATTTCTCGCGCATCACCTGAAAGGTGCTGAGCAGGGCGTTGCCGACCAGGCCGCCCATGCTCTGGCTGATACTGAACAGCACGACGAAGCTGATGAAGTTGCGCCCGCCGGCGAGCAGGGTGCGCGCGATGCCGATCACCATTGCCTGGGCGAGGAACAGCAGTGAGGCGAAGCCGATCAGCGCCTGGCTGATATAGAAGCTGCTTGGGCGGGTGAGGTTGGTGGCGTTGGCATCCATAAAGGAGGCGATCACGATCAGGATGACCGCGACGGTGATCGGGCGGGCGATATTGTCGGGCCGGAAGGTGAGTACCGCAGTGGCGAGGCCGGCGATCGAGGCGAGCACGACGATCACATTGAGCACGACCATCTGGTCGTTGATCATGCCGAGCACGGTCAGCAGCCCGACCGATCCATAAGCCTGTTCCGACAGCAGAACGCGGACAGAGGCCGCGACCGCCATCAGCCGCAGCACCTCCCGCGTGGCGAGCCAGCGGGTGTTGATCAGCGGGTTGGCGCGGCGGTGTTCGACGATCACGGCTGCGGCGATCAGCGCGACGCTGACGGCGAGTGCCCATCCCATCCACGCGCGGTCGGTCCACCATTCGATCCGCCCTTCGGACAGGACGGCGATGAGCAGCCACAGGCCCGGTGCGAACAGGCCGAAGGTAAGGAAGTCGAGCGGTTCGAACACGTCCTCGCGCTCGCTCGGCGGCAGCGGCAGGCTCATCACCGCGGCGAGCGTCGCCAGCGCAAGGCCTAATTCGAACCAGTAGAGATTGTGCCAGTCGCCCCATTCGAGCAGCCGGGGCGAGAAGACCCGCGCCAACGGCGAGGCGAGCTGCGGGATGCTGATGCCGATCATCACCGCGGCCAGCCGTTTCGGCGCCGGCATCGCCTGGAAGAAATAGAGGATGGTAAGCGTGGTCAGGCCGCTGGCGGCGATGCCGTTCATTGCGCGCACCGCCACCGAGGTCCAGAAATCATGGAGGAACAAATGTAGCAACGTCGTCGCGGCATAGGCACCCACGGTATAGCGGACGAAGGGCTGCAGCCCGAATTGCTGACGGTATTTCACCAGCAGCAGGTTCGCCGTCACATTGGTCATGAAATAGGCGGCGGTGAGCCAGGCGCTCTCGTTGCTGTTGAGGCCGAGCGTCCCTTGCGCGAAGTTGAGATTGACCGTGACCAGCGCGTTCCCGAGCCCGCCGGTGATGCCGATCAGACAGCCGATGAGGAAATAGAAGACGCGGCGGTGCGACGGGTGGTCGGGATTGGCCGGCGACCCCGGCAGCGTCGGCTTTTCGTGCGGCTTGAAGACGTATTCCGCCACGCTCCTGCCCTTCTTGCCCCAGCGCGGTTTCCGACTCGATCCGGGCGATCGGCCGGAAATGGCAATGACGCGCTTAGGAGGACGGCGTTGCAAGCGTCAATTACGCCCTAGGTACGGGGTGAAAAGCGGGTCGCACAGCCTATCTATGCCCTTGGGCGAGGGCTGCGGGCTTCCGCCGAGCGACTGAGGATCAAACCGTGCCGACGCCAATCCGCATCCTGCTGCAAACCACGATCGAGCCGGCCGAGGACGACTGGAGCGTCGCGCGCTTCTCCGTGCTGCGTGGGCTGCTGGAGGGCGCGCGCGGTGACGACGGCGCCCCGCTCTACGACGTGACGGCACGCGACCGGGCGGCACCGCCGGGCGCCGACGACCCCGTGCTGGCGCGGATCGACGAGAGCGATTTCGACGAATTGTGGCTGTTCGCGGTCGATGTCGGCGACGGTCTGAACGCGACCGAATGCGCCGCGATCGGCCGGTTCCGCGCGGGCGGGGGCGGCCTGCTCGTGTCGCGCGACCATATGGACCTGGGGTCGTCAGTCTGCGAGCTGGGCGGGGTCGGCCGGGCGCATCATTTCCATACGCACAATGTCGATCCCGATCCGGCGCGCCAGGCGATCGACGATCCCTATACGACCTATATTCTCTGGCCGAACTTTCACTCGGGCTCGAACGGCGACTATCAGGAGATCGTGCCGGCGGACCCGGTCCATCCGCTGCTCGCCGACCCCGAGGCGCCGGAGGGTTTCCTGCGCTATCTGCCCGCTCACCCGCATGAAGGCGATGTGTCGGCACCGCCCGAGGATCCGAGCGCACGCGTCATCGCGACTGGCCGCAGCAAGGTGACCGGGGCCGAATTCGCGATCGCGGTGGCGTTCGAGCCGCGGGACGGTGCCGGGCCGGCGGTGGCGCAATCCACCTTCCATCATTTCGTCGATTATAATTGGGACGTGGCGCATGGCGCGCCGAGCTTCGTGACCGAGCCGCCGGGCGGCAGCCTGGTCGCGACCCCCGAGGCATGGCGATCGGCGCAGCTTTACGTGGCCAATCTGGCGCGATGGCTGGCCGGGACGGCGCAGGCACGGCGCCTCGACCGGGAGCTGGATGAAGCGCTGGTGGAAAGCTTCCCGGCCAGCGATCCGCCGGCGGTCAGCTGATCGCCTGGCGCATCGCGCGCTGGGTAAGGGCGATATCGCCGTCAACCGTCGCGACGATATCGAGCGTGTCGCCGTCGCCCGCACGGGCGAGCAGGACGACATAGTCGCCGAGGTGAAGCCCCGTCTCCAGCGTCAGGCTGGCGAGCACCGGGCGCGCATCCAGCACGGTGGCCGGATCGGCTGATTTCGGCGCTGACGCCGGCTTCTTCGCATCGCGCTCGGCCTTGACCACGCCCTTGATGCCGCCCTCGAAGCCATCGAGAAAGTCGGTCAGCCCGCCCGGTGCCACGCCGATGCGGCGGGCATGGGAGAGCACGGCGGCGTATTCGGTCAGGCGGGTCTTGTCGTAATCGGTGCCGAAGACGAGCTTCACCACCGGCGTCATCGGCGCGCGCAGTTGCACCGCGATGCCGGCATGATCGAGCAGCAGCTCATAGGCGGTGGGATCGGCATCGGCGGCAGCGGCGAAATCATGCGCGCGGGCGAGCGCGCGGTAGAGCGTGCTGCGCGTGCGCGTGTCGGCGGCGCGGACCGCGGCGGCGGTCTGCTGCGCGAGCATCAGCTGGTCGGTCAGGCTGCCGCTCGGCGCGTTCGATCCGATGCCGCGGCCCGCCGGTTCTTCCTCTTCCAGCGACTCGATTCCGGCGCTCGGACCATCGGCCCAGGCCGGCGCGGTCGCAGCGGGCTTGGGCGCGGTGCGGTGCGAGGCATCGACCTCGGCATCCAGCCTGGCCTGAGTCTCGGCGTCGACCAGCTCTTTCCAGTTGATCACGCCATAGATGTAGTCGATCGAATCCTCGTCCGAGGAAAAGGGCATCAGGATGCCGCGATACATGGTGTTGTGGCCGCGCGTGTTGACGAACTCGGCCTCGAAGCCGATCGGCGCGCGATTCGCGATGATCTGCAGATAATGGTCGGTCAGGCGCGACAGCAGCGAGCGGCTGGGCACCTGGGCGATATGAGTGACATTGTGATCGAGCGCGCATTCCTCGCGCAGCAGCTTGCCCAGATAGGGAATCGCCGGATCCTCGATGCCGTTCGAGAAATCGAGCAGCACGCTGTGCGGGCCGAAATCGGCGATATTGGCCGGATCGAGATCCTCGATCGAGGGATAGGCGCGCCCGCGCAGCAGCGAGACCCAGTGATTATAGGCGCGCACATGCATGCGCCGCTCGTCGGTGCCGATATCGAGTCGCGGATCCTCGACGCCGCTCGCGCCCGCATCGTGATCGTGCTCGATCCCCCGATCCTCTTCGAAACCGCGGACGTTATCCATGCAGAAAGCCACCCTTAAGGGCCTTGGACCAGCCCGTTACGGGAACTGTCTGCACCCGGCGTGGTAAACGTTGCGTAAAGGGGTGGCGCGATGCGATTGCGGCCCTGAGCGCTTGTCAGGCGCCGAACCAGATGATAAGCGCCGCCCCCTCGCGACAGCCCGTCCAGGGCCGCACCGGGGGATATGCCGCTTTAGCTCAGTTGGTAGAGCATCGCATTCGTAATGCGGGGGTCACAGGTTCGAGTCCTGTAAGCGGCACCACCCACAAATGACGGAAATTTGCGGTTTCTCCCCTCAGGGCTGCTCCGCCAGGCAAAAGATGCGGGTGGCGATCGTCCATTTGGCGTCGTCGCTTGCCCAGGGTAACGGGCGCTGGACCTGGTCCATCTGCGCTTCCCAGGCCTGCACCGCCGCATCGGCGGCATCGGCAGCTGCCTTCAGCGCGGGGTCGAATCCATCGGCGGTTTCCATCACCATGACCAGGCGGTTGCCGGTACGGTGGATTTCCATGGCGGTGATGCCTGCGCGTCTGATGCTGTCGCCGATCGCCGGCGGCAGGGCGCCTGCGGCGTGCCATGCCTCGTACCGAGCGATCGCTTCCGCCTCGTCGATAAGGTCGATCAGCAGGACGTGGCGCATGGTCACCCTAGTTGATCCAGCCGCCGTCGATGACATGCACCGCCCCGGTGGTGAAGCTCGCTTCGTCGCTGGCAAGGTAGAGCGCCAGCGCGGCGATCTCCTCGGCGCGGCCGAGGCGGCCCATCGGCTGGCGTCCGACGAAGGCGCTCTGGGCCGCCTCATAGTCGCCGGTGTCGCGCAGCCGCTGCTGGAGCGAGGGGGTATCGATGGTGCCGGGGCAGATCGCATTGCAGCGGATGCCCCGGCCGACGAAATCGGCGGCGACCGCCTTGGTCAGGCCGATCACACCGGCCTTGGTCGCGCCGTACGCGAAGCGATCGGGGATGCCCTTCACCGAGCTGGCGATCGACGACATGTTGACGATCGCGCCGCCGCCCCTGTCGAGCATGCCCGGCAGGAAGGCGCGGATCGTGCGGTACATCGCGGTCATGTTGAGATCTATCGAAAAGGCCCAGGCGCTTTCGTCGCAGTCGAGGATCGTGCCGCCCTGAACCACACCGGCGACGTTGAACAGGATGTCGACCGGGTCGATCGTATCGCGCAGTGCCAGGATCGCGGCGGGATCGGTCACATCGAGCGCGCGGCAATCGATTCCGTCAAGGCCCGCCAATGTGGCGGGCGCGCGGTCGGTCGCGATTACGGTCGCGCCTTCCGCCGCGAACAACAGGGCCGAAGCACGCCCGATGCCCTGTCCGGCGGCAGTGATGAGGGCGGTCTTTCCGGCTAGTCGCTGAGTCATGATGCCTCTTGTCGAAGGGGAATGTCTGCGCGGTCGAGCGCTGTCCACAGCGCCTCCGGAATCGGGGTCGCCAGTCGCGCCAGCGTGTCGCGTAGTTGCGGTACGCCGACAATCCCCGGGATCACGCTTGCCACCTGCGGATGGCGGAGCGGGAATTGCAGCGCGGCGGCGGGGAGCGTCACGCCGTGTACCGCGCAGATCCCCGCGAGCCGGCGCGCGCGCGCCAGGATGTCCGGGGAAGGAGTCGCATAATCATAGTGCAGCGCCCCGGCGTCACCGAGATCGTCCTGCGCCAGGATGCCGCTATTATAGGGGCCGCCGATGATCACACGGACACCGCGCTCGGCGCACATCCCGAGCAGCGCCTCGGCTGCGTCGCGATCGAGCAACGAATATCGCCCGGCGAGCAGGATCACATCCAGGTCGATGCGCGGCAACAGGTCGAGGCAGATCGCCACCTCGTTGACGCCGATGCCGATCGCATCGACCGCACCGGCATCGCGCATCGCGCGCATCGCGCGATAGCCGCTGTCGAGAAAGGCGTGGCAGTGTTGCTCGTGCCGGTCGCCATGAGTCATCGCGCCGAGATCATGCGCGAGCAGGATCTCGACGCGGTCGCGGCGCAGGCGTTTCAGGCTCGCTTCATGCGATCGCCGGATGCCGTCGGCGCTATAGTCGAACATCGGCTCGAACGGATCGGCATCGACGAAGCCGTGCCGCGTGCCGCGCAGGGCGGTCGGTTCGAGCAGGCGGCCGACCTTGGTCGAAACGATCGCATCATGCCCGACGAGCGCCGCGCCCAGCCGGCGCTCTGCGAGACCGAAGCCGTAATGCGGCGCGGTATCGAAATAGCGGATTCCGGCATCGAGCGCGGCCATGACGGTCGCCTGCGCCTCTTCTTCGGAGACGGTGCGGTAGAGATTGCCGATCGCCGCCGTGCCCATGCCGAGGCGGGGAAGGGCGACGCTCATGCCCGCATCCGGGGATAGAAGAGGCGCGCGTTGCGGCTGAATACCGCGTCGTGATCGTTGGCTGGGATCGCGCCGCACGCCAGTGCCAGCCAGCCGGCATAGTCGCCGCGCAGATTGAGTACTGGCCAGTCGCTGCCCCAGATCAGCCGATTGCTGCCGAACAGCGCATGGGCTGTGCTGATATAGGCGAGCACGGCCTCGGGCGACTGGTCGGGGGCCGTTTCGGTCAGTAGTCCGGAAAGCTTGCAGGCGACCCAGGAACGCCGGGCCAGCGGCGCGATCGCATCGCGCCAAATGGCATGGCCCCCGGTCCCGATATCGGGCTTGGCGGCATGGTCGATGACGACGCGCAACTGCCGGTGACGGTCCGCGAGGCGGTCGAGCGCGGGGAGATGCCTGGGCCGGATCAGAGTGTCCAGCGTGAGGTTTCGGTCGGCGAGTTGCGCAAGCCCGGTATCGAGCGCCGGATCGTCGAACGCATCGGCGGGCAGGTCTTGAAGCATTAGCCGAATTCCGACCAACGGCCCCGCCGCGATCAGTCCGTCCAGTAGGGACCCGATATCGGGCGATGCGAGATCGGCCCAGCCGACGACACCCGCGACGAACGGATTGCCTGCGGCCTGGTCGAGCAGCCAGTCGGTGTCGCGCCCGCTCTCCTGGCTCTGCACCACGATCGCGGCGGTGACACCGCGTGGTGCCGCGAGCCCTTCGATCTCGACAAGCTCGTGATCGCGGTGGATCGCGGCGAGATCGGCGGTCGGCCAAATGCAGTCGTTGCGGCCGAGGCGCCAGGCATGGACATGCGCGTCGATCAAGCCGCCATGACCTCCCGTACCACTCGGTCATATAGATGGCTCCGTGCGAACAGCGCCACCACAGCAAAGCAGAGCGCGGGCACCGCCATCGCCGCCCGGATCGTGCCGGCCTGGTCCGAGGCGACGCCCATCAGCGCGGTGATCACCGCGCCGCCGATGATCGCCATCACGACCAGCGACGCGCCGGGCTTGGTCAGCGGCCCGAGATCGCGCAGCGCCAGCACGAAGATCGTCGGATACATGACCGACATGAAGAAGCTGGTGGCAACCAGCGCGGCAACGCCGACGGGGCCGTCGACCATAGTGGCGAGCAGGCAGAGCAGGGCGTTTATCACCGCGAAGCCAAGCATCAGCCGTGCCCCGCTGATCCGCGCGAGCAGGGCGCTGCCGACGAAACGGCCGACCATGAACAGAGCGAGCGACGCGGTCAGCAGCCAGGCGGCGTTGCGCTGGCCGAAGCCGGGCAAGGCCGCATCGATATAGCGGATCAGATAGCTCCACACCCCGACTTGCGCGCCGACGTAGAAGAATTGCGCGACCACCCCAAACAGATAGCGCGGCCGGCCGAGCAGGGCGCGATAGCTGGCGAGGCTGCCGGGCGCCGCCTCGCGCGGCCGCAAGGCCCTGGCCGGGAAACGGGTGATCGCCAGTAGCGCGGCCCAGCCGAGCACGACCGCGGCGATCAGCATATAAGGCAACCGGACCGCCTGGGCGTCGGCGATAGCCGATTGAGCGCCGTCGCCGGCTGGCAGGATCAGCAACGCGCCGAGCGTCACGCCGGTGATCGAGCCGAGCGGGTTGAAGGCCTGGGCGAAGTTCAGCCGGCGTTCCGCGCTTTCGGGCGGGCCCAGTTCGGCCACCATCGGGTTCGCCGCCGTCTCGAGAAAGGCGAGCCCGCTTGCGATCACGAACAGCGCGAGCAGGAAAAAGGCGTAGCTGAGCGCGGTCGAGGCCGGCCAGAACAGCAGCGCGCCGAGCCCGAACAGGCCCAGCCCGAAGATCACCGCCGCCTTGTAGCCGAAGCGTTGCATGAACAGGGCGGCCGGGATCGCGAAGCAGAAATAGCCGAGATAGAAGGCCGATTGCACCAGCCCTGACTGGAAGTCGCCGAGTGAAAATACCTGGCGGAAATGCGCGATGAGCACGTCGTTGAGGTTGTTGGCGACACCCCAGAGGAAGAACAGCCCGATCACCAGGATCAGCGCGTGGCGGCTGGTGGTGTCGGCGGAGTCAGCCGGCGTGGCGATCGGCTCGGTCGGCCGGTCGATGGTGGCGCCTGACAAGGGCATGCTCGTTCCTTCCCACGACACCCGCTCGCCTGTCGCGACGGCTGGCTTTGAGTCGTGATAGCCGATCGTTCCGCCATTGTGAAATGTGAAACACGTTTTCACCAGTGATTAATTGGATTGCGAAATGCGACCTGCCTGTCCTATCAAACGCGACGCCGATCGTGCATCCAGGCGCGGCGAAGGGAGAGATGGGGATGGCCGAACTGTCTCGCCGAGCCGTGATGCAAGCAGGCGCGACGCTTGCGCTGATGCCGGGTGCCGCCGTGGCGCAGCCCTTTGCCGGGGAAGAGATCATTCCTTTATGGCCCGGCGCGATCCCGGGCGATCGCGGCACCCTGATCCGGCCCAAGAATGACGACCAGTCGAAGGACCCGGGGCATCCCGATCGCTGGCTGACCGGGATCGACCGGCCGGTGCTGGTGGTGTGCCGGCCGGTGCGGCCCAATGGCGCCGCGGTGCTAGTGGTGCCGGGCGGCAGCTACCGCTTCCTCGCCTATGACAATGAGGGTACGTCGCAGGCGCGCTGGCTGAACGAGCGCGGCGTGACGGCCTTCATCCTGCGCTACCGCTTGCCGGT
Source organism: Sphingomonas sp. GW821-FHT10F11 (assembly GCF_058809095.1). Classification (NCBI taxonomy): domain Bacteria; kingdom Pseudomonadati; phylum Pseudomonadota; class Alphaproteobacteria; order Sphingomonadales; family Sphingomonadaceae; genus Sphingomonas; species Sphingomonas sp. GW821-FHT10F11. The sequence goes on along the minus strand of NZ_JBXASH010000008.1, from coordinate 53,032 downwards.
CGAGGGATGGAACGGACGGAGCGAAGTGCCGCTTCAGGATGCACAGCGCGCGATGCGGATCATCCGCGCCGGGGCGCGACGTTTCATGGTCGATCCGGCGCGGATCGCGGTACTGGGGTTCTCCGCGGGCGGCCATCTCGCCGGGTCGCTCGCGACGCGCCATGACGAACCGCTCTACACGCCGGTGGACGAGGCCGACCTTCTGTCGGCGCGCCCCGATCTCGCCGCGCTGATCTATCCGGTGCTGTCGATGGCCGCATCCTTCACTCATGTAGAATCGCGGGACGATCTGCTGGGCGAGGGCGCCTCGGTCGCCGAGCGGCAGCGCCATTCGATCGAAATGCGGGTCGATGCGCAGACGCCGCCCACCTTCCTCGTTCATGCATCGGACGACGGGCTGGTCCCTGTCCAGAACAGCCTGGCGCTTTATGCCGCGCTGCTCGCGGCGGGGCGCCCTGCCGAGTTGCACGTCTTCGATGAGGGCGGGCACGGCTTCGGCGTGCGAGTGCCCCAGGCCTTGCCCGTAATGAGCTGGCCTCGGCTGTTCGCCGCCTATGCCGTGCGCAAGGGCGTGTTCCCGGCATGAGAGTGCTCGCCTGCCTGGTGGCCGCGCTGGCGATCGCGATACCGGCATCAGCACAGGATCATTATCAGAGTTCGCCCGAACGGCGGACGGTTGCGGAGAAGGATTGGGGCCCCTGGCTCGGCCCGTTCCGGGCGAAACTGGTGCCGAGCCTGATGCAGGATTTCGGCGAACGCTATCTCTATGCCGCGGCGAACCGGGCGCTGCCGCCGCCCCGGCCGGGCGAGCGCCGGGTCGTGTTCCTCGGGGATTCGATCACTGATCTTTGGGATTTGTCGAAGAACTTCCCGGGCAGGTCCTATGTCAATCGCGGTATCGGCAGCCAGGTGACCGCGCAGATGCTGCTGCGGTTCCACCAGGACGTGATCGGGCTGCGTCCGTCGGCGGTGGTGATCCTCGCCGGCGTCAACGACCTGAACGGAGTGCTGCAGCAGGAAACCGAGCAGCAGATCGAGGCCAATTACGAGGCGATGGCCGACCTGGCCGACCGGCACGGCATCGCGGTCGTGTTCGGATCGGTCCTGCCGGTCAACAATTATACCGACAATGCACGCGACATGCTGAAGGAGCGCGATCCGGCCGTGATCCGTGCGCTCAATGCCTGGCTGAAGGCGTTTTGCCGGAAGCGCGGCTATGGCTTTGCCGATTATCATGCCGCGATGGCCGACGAGCGCGGGTTGCTGCGGCGCGACCTGACGCGTGACGGCCTCCATCCGCTGGCGAATGGCTATGCCCGCATGGTGCCGATCGCGCAGGCGGCGATCGATCGCGTTCTTGGCCGCAAACGTCATTGAGCGGCGTCAGGGCTTCGACGTCAACGAGCGGGCGAGGTGATCGGTCAGGTCGCGGCGCTGCTCCGGGGTGAGCGTGCCGAACACGCCGCGGACATGATCTGGCAGATGGCCGGCGGGATCGCCGTTCGCATGGAAGACGAGATGGTCGAACATGCCTTTCCAGATCGCCCGCCGTTCCTCGGGCAGTTCGCCCATCGCGAGGAGCGCGTGGAGCAGTGCGTTCAGCGGTGAGGCCGTTTCGCGGACGTCGTTCCACCAGTAATTGATCAGCACGCTCAGCGGATCGAGCGAGCGCACCGCATGCCACCAGAAATAGGGGATGTAGATCGCGTCGCCCGGCGCGAGCTCGGCGGTCTCCGCTGCTTCAAGCGCCTGGGTGAACCGCGGGTAGCGATCGAGATCGGGTGCCTCGACATCGACCATGCTGACTGGGGCACCCGCCGGCGTCATCTCGAGCGGGCCGACATAGAGGTTCGCGATCTGATCGGGCGGGAACAAAGTGAAGCGCCGCCGCCCGCCGACGACGCAGGCAATATTGTCGTTGGAATCATAATGGGTCGCGACCTGGATGGCGTTGCCGATCCAGATCCGCGGGCGTGCGTCCGGGAGCAACGGCATCGGATTGGCGTCGGCAAAACCGGGCAGCACCTCGTCGGTCGGCGCCGACTGCATGGCGATGGCGAGCGGTTCGGGGGTCGCCGCCTGGTGGAGGAGCTGGCCGAAGACATCACTCACCCGGGCGTCGCGCCGTCCGAAGTTGAAGCCGGTCATGTCGTCGCGGTAGAAGAAGCGGCCGCCGATTGCGGGCGCCCCGACCACGCATCCTGCCGGTTTGCCGCTGTCCATCGCCGACAGATAGCGGGCGAGGTCGGTCGCGCCCCGCCGCCCTTCGGCAACGGCCGGCCAGTCGGCGACCAGCCCGCGCAGGACGGCGGGCCGCGCCTCAGCGATCACCGATCGGAACAGGACCGGGTCGACTTCGCGGATTGCCCTGATGATCCTGCCTCCCTGTGTCGGACTTCGCCCCGAGTCCCGTGATGGACGGTCATAGCGCGTGCACCGTGCATTCGACCAGAAAAGCTGGCCAATTTCGTGAAAAAGATACGCACATGTAAAAATAATCGCGTTGCCGCTGATGTTGCAAGCGCGAGCAGATCGATACGTCGGACTTGGCCGATCCGGCGATGTGCGCTCATATTCTTGGCCGTTTTCCGATATTCTGGCCGCCGCGCTGCACTGGTCAATTTATGCTGCATCGCAATATGACAACGTATGTCTCATGCTTGAAAATCGTTTTTACCAGTGCTAGACAATGAGAACAGAACAAGCGCTCAAGCGCCGCATATCGGGAGGATCGAAGGCTCAATCGAATTGTTGCCGCCAGATACGCCGGACGGGTTCCGGATGACGGTGATGCTTCGATCGCAGCGATCTTGCCGACGAGGCCAACGCATGACGGGCGTCGCGAACGGCGCCGACTTCACGGGGAGGGGACCCTTTTGATGGTATTCGAGAAAATCGCTTCTGGACCGGCCCGACCGATGGCCGCCATCAGGCGCCGGCATCTTGGCGCGTCCTCGCTCGTGATCGCGGCGATGCTGCTGCCGATGTCCGCAATGGCGCAGACCGCAGTGGCCGATGCCGCCGGCCAGACCGGCGCCGGGGGCGGCGCGGGCCAGGGTCCCGATGCCCAGACGACCGATCAGGACTCGGCGCTTTCGACCGATACCAAGGGCGATATCGTCGTCACCGGCATCCGCGCCTCGCTTCAGTCCGCCCAGGCGCGCAAGCAGAATGCCGAACAGATCGTCGATTCGATTACCGCGCAGGATATCGGCGCCCTGCCGGATCGTTCGGTGTCGGAAGCGTTGCAGCGCATCGCCGGCATCACGCTTCAGCGCACCAACGAGAATCGCGACCCCGCCCGCCTGTCGTCCGAAGGTGGCGGTGTGTTCATCCGCGGCCTTTCCTGGGTCCGCTCCGAACTCAACGGCCGTGACGTCTTCTCGGCGAACAACGGTCGCGGGCTGAGCTTCGAGGACGTCTCGTCCGACCTGCTCGCCGGCGTCGACGTGTATAAGAACCCGTCGGCCGAACTGGTGGAGGGCGGCATTGGCGGCATCGTCAATTTGCGCACGCGCAAGCCGTTCGATTCCACCGGCCTCGTCCTCGCGGCGTCGGGCGATTACAATTATGCCGATCTGCGCAAAAAGGGCTTCTGGTCGGGCAATGTCTTGGCCAGCAACCGCTGGTCGACACCACTCGGCGAGATCGGCGTGCTGCTGTCGTACAGTATCGGCAATGTCGGCAACCGCACCGACAGCATCTCGGCTGGCCGATATGATCGGGCCACTCTGACCACGGCGCAGGACGGCGTGGCCGCCGGAACGAACGTCTTTATCCCGAACGGTATGGGCTTCCGCCAGATCGACTGGGAGCAGAAGCGGACTGCCTTTGTCGGATCGGTGCAGTGGAAACCGAGCGATACGCTGCTACTGACCGGCGAGGCACTGGTCGGCCAGGCGGATCCGCACGACATCGAGCATGCGGTAGGCGATTATAGCGCGCCGGGCGCGGACAACACGACTTTTACCTTCGGCCCCAATCGAGAGCTCACTTCGGGTACGATCACCAACCGGCAGATTAACCCCGATACGCGGTTCGGGTCGCAGCACAAGAAGACCCAGGATTATTCGCTCAACCTGCGCTGGACACCCGATGAGCATTGGGCGTTCAGCGCCGATGTCCAATATGTGAAGTCGACGGCCCAGGTGGTAAGCATGACCGCCTTCACCCAGACCAACACGCTCGGCACCTTCAAGTTCGATTTCCGCGGCGACGACCCCTCGATGACGGTCACGCCCACCGCCGGGCCGGGCGCCAGCTTCGGCACCTGGACCAACCAGAGCAGCTATTGGTGGGCCGCGGCGATGGACCATATCGAGGATAATGAGGCGCATGAATGGGCCGGGCGTGCCGATGTGGAATACAGCTTCATCGACAACCCGTTCCTGAAGTCGTTCCGGCTGGGCGCGCGCGGGACCGATCGTACCGCGATCACCCGTCAGACCGGTTACAACTGGGCGCTGCTCAGCGAGCAATATTGGGGCGCAACCGGCAACCCGGTCTATCTCAACCAGACAGGTTATGCCGGTGGTGTCCAGAATCCCGGCCTTCCGGCGCAGTCGGAGTTGTTCACCTACAACAACTTCTTCCGCGGCAGGGTTCCTGCCATCGGCAGCAGCTTCTGGTTTCCGAGCAATGCGCTCGTCAGCAACGGCACCGCCAACGCCTATAATTATCTGAAGAGCACTGAATCGGGCGGTTGGGGCTGGACCCCGCTCAGCAGCGATTATTCGCTCGCGGCGCCCGGTGCCGACAATGTCAGCGGCGGCATCAACAACCAGAGCGAGAAGACCAGGGCCGGCTATGCTCTGCTCCGCTTCGGATCGGACGGCGGCCTTCATTTCGACGGCAATATCGGCGTGCGTGTGGTCAACACCGACACCGGCGCGACCGGTTCGGCAATCCGTGTGGCGGCACCCACGGCTGGCTGCACGGTCGGGACCCCGATCACTTCGGGACCAAGGGCGGGGCAGACCGTCACCCAGGCCGATTGTAATCTGCTCGCCAGCGCCTTCGCCTTTGCCGGGGGCAATATCGGCGGGCTCACTCAGGCGCATAGTGGCTCTTACACCGATGTCTTGCCCAGTTTGAATCTGCGCTTTTTCCTCCAGGACAATCTGCAACTGCGGTTGGCGGCGGCCAAGGCGATCATCCGTCCGACCTTCGCGCAGCTCAATCCCTTCACCACGCTCGGCTTTGCCTTCGACTCCGCCACCGGCATCGCCAACGGTACCGGCGTCGGGGGGCGTGTCACTGCCTTTACCGGCACGGCGGGCAATCCCGACCTGAAGCCGACACGGTCGAATCAGTTCGATGTCAGCCTTGAATGGTATTTCTCGAAGTCGAACAGCCTGACCCTGGCTGCCTTCTACAAGGACATCAGCAACTATATCTTCGCCGGCGTTGCCTCGCAGACCTACACGAGCGGCGGACAGACGCAGACCTTCGACGTGACTCAGCAGACCAACGGGTCACATGGCACGATCAAGGGCTTCGAGCTGGCCTATACCCAGTTCTTCGACATGCTGCCCGGGCCGCTCAGCGGCCTCGGCTTCCAGGGCAACTTCACGTACGTCGATAGCACGGGAGGGAAGAATACCGCGGTCAACGTGTTCGATTCGAACCAGACCACCAATGCGGTCAGGCCGAATCTGCCACTTGAGGGCCTGTCGAAATACTCGTTCAACGTGGCGGGCATCTACGAGAAATACGGGATATCGGCGCGGCTCGCCTATAACTGGCGGTCGAGCTACCTGCTGACGACGTCGGCGGCGAACATCAACTTCCCGGTCTGGTCGGAGAAATACGGCCAGCTCGACGGATCGATCCTTTACTCGATCGACAAGCATTTCAAGATTGGTGTGCAGGGCACGAACCTGCTGAACTCGCGAACATTCCTTGATGTCGGCGATCCCGACCTCAAGCCGCGGTACAGCTGGACGGACACCGATAGACGGTTCGCATTCCTTGTGCGTGGCGTTTTCTAGCCCCTCCTGTAACCTTGCGCCCCCGGAGCGATCCGGGGGCGTTTTTTGGCTATTCTCGCCCTCCTGATTGCGTAGACCGTCTCCATGACTCAGGCGCCCGTCCGCAGGATCGTGATCGCCGGCGGCGGCACCGCAGGCTGGATGGCGGCCGCGTTGCTCGCGCGCCTGATGCCGCCGCCTTTTGCCGAGGTCGTCCTTGTCGAGTCCGACGAGATCGGCACGGTCGGCGTCGGCGAGGCGACGGTGCCACTGATCACGCAGTTCAATGGCCTGCTTGGCATCGACGAACCCGACTTCGTCGCGCGGACCAACGGCACCTTCAAGCTGGGCATCGAGTTTCGCGACTGGGGCGAGGCAGGCAATGTGCATTTCCACGGGTTCGGGGACTATGGCGATGCCATCCAGGGCGTGGCGCCACATCACCATTGGCTGAAGCTCCGCCAGGCGGGCGAGGCCGCGCCGATCGACGATTGGTCGATGCCCTATGCCGCCGCGCGCCGGGACCGGTTCGCGCCGCCCGAGGCGATGCAGGGCGAAGCGGTGTTTTTCAAATATGCCTATCACTTCGACGCTGGCCTCTATGCGCGCTATCTGCGCGGCTATGCCGAAGCGCGGGGCGTGCGGCGACGCGAGGGGCGGATTGCCGATGTCGTGCTCGATCCGGAAAGCGGTAATGTCGCAAGCTTGACGATGCAGGATGGGGGCGAGGTCATTGTCGGCGACTTCTTCATCGACTGTACCGGCTTTGTCGGGCTGCTGATCTCGCGGGCGCTCGGTGTGGGTTATGTCGACTGGTCGCACCTGCTGCCGTGCGACCGTGCTGTCGCGGTCGGTTGCGAGCGGCGCGGGCGGATGACGCCCTTTACCCGGTCGACCGCGCGCGCTGGGGGCTGGCAGTGGCGCATCCCGCTGCAGCATCGCACCGGCAACGGCCATGTCTATGCCAGCGCCTTTATCTCCGACGACGAGGCGGTGGCGACCTTGCTCGACAATCTCGACGGCGCGCCGCTCGGCGAGCCGCGGCTGCTGCGCTTCACCACGGGGCATCGCGAGAAGTTCTGGCACCGCAACGTGGTCGCGATCGGGCTCGCTGCGGGGTTCATGGAGCCGCTCGAATCCTCGAGCATCCAGCTGATCCAGACCGGGCTTGCGCGGCTCGTGGAGATGCTGCCGGACATGACCTTCGATCCGGTGCTGATCGACGAGTATAACCGCGTCACCACGAACGAGTATGAGCGCATCCGCGACTTCCTGATCCTGCACTATTGCCGCAGCCGCCGGCCCGAGGCGATGTGGGCGCAATGCCGCGCGGCGGAAGTCCCGGAGACGCTCGCGCGCAAGATCGCGGTGTGGGAGGCGGGCGGCAGGGTGCCGCTCTACAGCGAGGAATCCTATCAGGAGCCGAGCTGGGTTTCGATCTTCCTCGGCAACGGGATACTGCCGCGGCGCTATGACCCGATCGTCGACCAGTTGCCGATCGAGCATCTGCGCGGCGGCATGGCGCAGCGACGCGGCGCCATCGCGCGGGCGGCGGAGGCGATGCCGGATCACGCGACCTTCCTTGCCCGGTGCTGCCCGGCGCCGCTGGCCGCATGACCGACAGTAACGCCATTCGCTCGATCGTCGTGGCGGGCGGGGGCAGTGCGGGCTGGATGGCGGCGGCGGCGCTCTCGGCCGCGCTGGTCGGGACCGGATGCCACATCACCGTGGTTGAGTCCGAGGAGATCGGTACCGTGGGCGTGGGTGAGGCGACGATCCCGCCGATCCAGGCGTTCAACCGCATCCTCGGCATCGACGAGGCGGCGTTCGTCCGGGCGACGCAGGGGACGTTCAAACTCGGGATCGAGTTCGCCGACTGGCTGCGGCCGGGACATCGCTATTTCCACCCGTTCGGGCGCTATGGCGACGATTTCGGGATGACGCCGTTCCACCAGCAATGGCTGCGCGCGCGGGCTGAGGGTGATACGACCCCGCTCTCGGCCTATTCGCTGACCGAGGGGGCGGCGTATCTCGGCAGGTTCGACCGGCCGCCCAACGATCCGCGCTCGGTCTTCTCGACCTTCTCCTATGCCTATCACTTCGACGCCGGGCTCTATGCTGCGTTCCTGCGAGCCTATGCCGAGGCGCGGGGGGTGACGCGTGTCGAGGGCAAGATCGCCAAGGTCGCGCTGAGGCCGGATAACGGGTTCGTCGAGGCGCTGGTGCTCGAGGATGAGCGGCGGCTCGAGGCGGAGCTGTTCCTCGATTGCACCGGCTTCCGCGCGCTGCTGATCGGCGGGGCGCTGGGCGTCGGTTATGACGACTGGAGCGAGTGGCTGCCGTGCGACCGGGCGATCGCGGTGCCGAGCGCGCGCATGGCCGATCTGCCGCCCTATACCAGGTCGACCGCGCGGGCGGCGGGGTGGCAATGGCGCATCCCGCTGCAGCATCGCACCGGCAACGGCCATGTCTATTGCAGCCGCCATATGGACGATGACGAGGCCGAGCGCATCCTGCTCGCCAGCCTCGACACGCCCGCGACCGGCGATCCGCGGCGGCTGCGCTTCACCACCGGGCAGCGCAAGGTCGCGTGGGAACGCAACGTGGTTACGCTCGGGCTTGCCTCGGGATTCCTCGAGCCGCTCGAGTCGACCAGCCTTCACCTCGTCCAGAGCGGTATCACCAAATTGCTCGCCTGGTTCCCCGACCGCGATTTCGATCCGCGCGTGAGGCAGGAGTATAATCGCCTGGTCTCGCGGGAATTTGAATCGGTGCGCGATTTCCTGGTGCTGCATTATCAGGCGACCGAGCGCGAGGGGCCGTTCTGGCAGGCGTGCCGCACCATGGACATTCCCGATACGCTGGCGGCGAAGATCGAGATGTTCCGCCATAGCGGCCGGCTGATCGAGCGGGAGAAGGACCTGTTCCACGAAGCGAGTTGGCTTGCCGTGTTGCTCGGCCAGGGGATCAGCCCCGAACGCTATGACACGCTGGCCGAAGTCGTGCCGCTGAACGAGGCGCGCGCGGTGCTGGGCGGCATGCGCAAGGTGATCGCGAACACGGCGGCGGGCATGCCGGGGCATGCGCAGTTCATCGACCGCCATTGCCGCGCCGGATAAGGAGAGAGACATGAGACAGGCTGGATGGGCGATCGCCGTGGCGCTGGGCTGCGCCGCGCCGGTGATGGCGCAGGAGACCGCACCAGCGGTGGTGACCGGGGACGCGACCGCCGGGCTCGTATCGAAACAGGCGATCGGCGAAGTGCATGTGGTGGCCGATCCCGCGCTGGCGAACGGGCGGCTGGTGCTGCGTATCGTCGTGCTGAACCGCGGCAAGGCGCCGGCCGAGTTCGGGCCAGGCAGCGTCTCGGTCGCGTCGCGCGACGGCGTGGCGGTGCCGCTGGTGCCGCGCAACGCGCTGCTGGACGAGCAGGGCGGGGTGGCACTGGGCACCGTAACTGAAGATACCAGCCAGAGCCATGCCGGTGCCGCGATGCTGGTCACGCCCAATGGGCAGACCGATGTGTCGGGCTTCACCGGCGGTTCGGGCACGACCTATGGCGGCGTGCCGCAAAGCACGATGGACCGGTCGCAACGACGGACCGACCCGAAGACCGCAGCGGCGGTCGCGGCGCTCGACGCGGTGCTGCTCAAGCCGATGACCCTGAAGCCGGGCGCGGCGGATGGCGGGCAGGTCGTCACGACGAGACTGAAGCGCGGCAAGACCGTATCGGTGATCGTCAGCATCGCCTTCGCCGGCGAGACGCATCGTTTCGATGTCGCGGTGCCGAAGCGCTGAGCGATCCCGCATGACGAAACGGTTGCCGCCCGACCATCGACGGTCCTATCTGATCGTATCCCCCGATCGAGCAGTGAGGCGCGGCGTGTCATCAGACGAGACGAACATCGACGACGACCGCCGCTACAAGGCACCCGCGCTGGAGAAGGGGCTCGACATCCTTGAGCTGCTCGCGACGGCGCGCGGACCGATGACCCTGACCGCGATCGTCAACGAGTTGGGGCGCTCGCATGGCGAGCTGTTCCGCATGGTCCAGGTGCTCGAGTTTCGCGGCTATATCGAGCAGGATTCCGCGGCCGAGGGCTATCTGCTGACTGACCGGCTCTTCTCGCTGGGGATGCAGCAGCCGCGCATGTACAGCCTGGTCGAGCTGGCGCTGCCGGTGATGCGCCAGCTATCGCTCGATCTCGGTCAGTCGTGCCACCTCGCGGTGCATACGCTGGGCGAGATGGTGGTGGTGGCGCGGATGGAGTCGAGCGAGCAGCTCGGTTTCTCGGTGCGGGTCGGATATCGGCGGCCGCTGCACCAGGCGGCGTCGGGCGCGGTGCTTTATGCCTTCCAGCCCGAGGATGTGCGCCGGCGCTGGGAGAAGCTGCTCAGCCCGCCGCTCGGGGACGAGGAACTGGCGAGCTTTCGCGCTCATGCCGATGAGGTGCGCAAGCGCCGCGTCGAGCTGACGCCGAGCAAGTTCGTGGCGGGCGTGACCGATATCTCGGCGCCGGTGATGCGCGGGGGCGTGGCAGCGGCGGCGCTGACCGTGCCGTTCCTGAAGAAGCTCGGGCCGCATCTGCCGCGGGCCGATGCGGGGGCGTTTGTGCGGGCGGCGGCTGACCGGATTTCGGATCAGCTGGTCGAGGGTGATAGCCGGATCTGATCCTGGCGCGCGCCTGCTAGCGCTGAATCCCGCCAAGTCCTCCATCGTCACCTCGGACTTGTTCCGGGGTCCATCATGCCGCGTGCGCAACGACCGCGGCGTCTGCGGAGACATGGTGCCGGAACAAGTCCGGCATGACGGATGGGGGTGTCGGCCCTCTCCAACCGACGCATTCCCACATCCCAAAACGCCGCCCGCGCCACTGCGTGCTTGCGCTCCTCGCTATTCCCACCTATGAAAATGCTCATCACCCGCGAACGAAGCGCCGGGTTGGACAGGGGCTGGTACGAGCTGCCGGGGAGGGGTCTAGTGAGGTGCTGCAATGACCGCCGTCCCGCGTATCGGGTCCGCGCATGACGACCATCACCGGCGTCCGGATCTTCGACCTCCGTTTCCCCACCGCGCTGATGCTCGACGGGTCGGACGCGATGAATCCCGACCCCGATTATTCGGCCGCTTACTGCATCCTCGACACTGACGATGCGGGGCTGGCGGGGCACGGGCTGACCTTCACCATCGGGCGCGGCAACGAGATTTGCTGTGCGGCGATCGAGGCGCTTGCGCCGCTCGTGGTGGGGCTCGACCTCGACTGGATCCGCGCGGATGGCGCACGCTTCTGGCGGCACGTGACGAGCGACAGCCAGTTGCGCTGGATCGGACCGGAAAAGGGCGTGATCCATCTCGCCACCGGCGCGATCGTCAATGCGGTGTGGGACCTGCTGGCCAAGCAATCGGGCAAGCCTTTGTGGCAGCTGATCGCGGAGATGAGCCCGGCCGAGATCGTCGGGCTGATCGATTTCCGCTATATCTCGGACTTCATCACGCCTGAGGAAGCGGTGACGCTGCTCGAGGAACGATCGGTCGGCAAGGCGGCGCGGGTCGAGACGCTGAAGGCACGGGGCTACCCCTGCTATACCACCTCGGCGGGCTGGCTCGGCTATTCGGACGAGAAGCTGCGCCGGCTGTGCGCCAAGGCGGTGAGCGACGGGTTCGGGCATATCAAGCTGAAGGTCGGCGCCAATGCCGAGGACGACCGCCGCCGCGTGACGATCGCGCGCGAGGTGATCGGCCCCGACGTCAGGCTGATGATCGACGCCAACCAGATCTGGGATGTCGACGAGGCGATCGAGCGCGTGAAGGCGCTGGCCTTTGCCGACCCCTGGTTCATCGAGGAGCCGACCAGCCCGGACGATATCGAGGGGCACCGCCGCATCCGCGAGGCCGTGGCGCCGATCGAAGTGGCGAGCGGCGAGATGTGCCAGAACCGGGTGATGTTCAAACAGTTCATCAGCCGCGGCGCGATCGACGTGGTGCAGATCGACGCGTGCCGGCTGGGCGGGGTGAACGAAGTGCTGGCGGTGTTGCTGATGGCGGCGAAGCAGGGCCTGGCGGTGTGCCCGCATGCCGGCGGCGTCGGCTTGTGCGAATATGTCCAGCATCTGTCGATGATCGACTATCTCTGCTTTTCCGGCACGACCGACGGGCGCGTGGCGGAATATGTCGATCACCTTCACGAGCATTTCGTGACGCCCTGCGTGGTGAAGGGCGCGGCGTATATGCCGCCGACCGCGCCGGGATTTTCGATCGAGATGAAGCCGGCGACCCTGGCCGGCTTCGCGTTCAGGCCGGTCGGCACCGCATCGGCGGCATGACCCGGGCCGGCGCCGTCCGGCGGGTGCTGGCCGTGCTGGTCGCGGGGCTGGTGTTCGGCACCGCGACGGCGCAGCAGGACGGCAGCGTCGCCGCGTATGAATGGCGCAACGTGAAGGTCGGCGGCGGCGGCTTTGCGCCCGGCATCGTGTTCAGTCCGGCCGAGCGGGGCCTGGCCTATCTGCGCACCGACATGGGCGGCGCCTATCGCTGGGACGAGGCGGCGGCCCGCTGGGTGCCGCTGCAGGACGGCATGGCGGAGAGCAGCTATATGGGTGTCGAGAGCATCGCGCCCGATCCGGTCGATCCGGCGGTGGTCTATCTCGCCGCGGGGATGAATGCCGGTTCGCCGGCCGCGATCCTGCGCTCGGCCGATCGCGGGCTGCACTGGACGATCGTACCGGTGCCGTTCCGGATGGGCGGCAACGAGGATGGCCGGGGCCTTGGCGAGCGGCTGACGATCGACCCCAACCAGACTTCCACCCTGTTCTTCGGATCGCGCCATGACGGGCTGTGGCGCAGCGACGATTCGGGCGGGCATTGGGCGAAGGTCGCCGGCTTTCCGATGCCGGGGCTTGGCGCGCCCGCGCCGAAGCGCACGCATGGCGGGGTGAGCTTCGTGCTGGCCGATCCGTCGAGCGGCGTGGCGGGACAGGGCACAGCGGGACGGGGATCGCGCATCCTCTATGCCGGGGTGGCCGATCCCGGCGCGCAGCATCTGTTCCGCTCGACCGATGGCGGCGTCACCTGGCAGGCGGACGAGGGCGCGGCGGCGCGGTTGCTGCCGGTCAAGGCGGCGATCGATGCGCGCGGCACCCTGTTCGTCACCTATGACGACGCGATCGGCCCGAACGGCATCGCCGATGGCGCCTTGTGGCGACGCGACGGGGCGACCGGGCGGTGGAGCGACGTGTCGCCGCACGACCGGACCAGCGGCGGCTTCATGGGAATCGGCATCGCCACATCGGCGCCCGGCACGATCGCGGTGAGCAGCATCGATCGCTGGAACCCGGGCGACACCGTCTGGCGATCGACCGATGACGGTGCGCACTGGAGCAACCTGCGCGACCGCAGCACCCGCGACACCAGCGCGACGCCGTTCCTGCTGCACGAAGGCAAGGGCGCCGATTTCGGCCATTGGATCGCGGGGCTGGCGATCGATCCGTTCGATGCCGCGCATGCCGCCTATACGACCGGGGCGACACTCTATGCGACGAAGGGCTTCGGCGCGGATGCGCTGCACTGGGCGCCCTGGACCGAGGGAATCGAGCAGACCGCGATCATCACCCTGGCGAGCCCGACCGGCGGCGCGAACCTCGTCTCGGGCTTTGGCGACCTGGCCGGCTTCGTCCATGCGGACCTCACCAGATCGCCGCAGCCGAGCTTCACTGACCCCTATCTCTCCAACACCAACAATCTCGATTATGCCGGGCAGGCGCCGTCGATCCTGGTGCGCAGCGGCAGCCTCTATTCGGATCATCCGCGCGACGCGACGCTCGGCTGGTCGGGCGATGGCGGGATGAGCTGGCAGCCGGTCCGTACCCCCGCGATCCGCCCGGCCGACGACAAGCCCGGGCAGCGGTACGACCTGACCGGCGATGCCGCGATCATCGTCTCGGCGGACGGCGCGACCTTCATCGTCTGCACGCCTGTGCCGCTCGTCACGCGCGACCGGGGCAGGAGCTGGGGGCTGGCGCAGGGGCTTCACCTCCATGCGCGGCCGGTGGCGGACAAGGTCGATGCGCAGCGTTTCTATTCAGTCGATTTCGATGCCAACCGGCTGCTCGCCAGCAATGACGGCGCGCGGAGCTTCGTGGCCGTGGCGGGCAAGGGGCTGCCCGCCGAGCTCTGGCCGGGCAAAATCTATTGGCGCGAGCAGCAATATCGCCTGGTCGCCAGCCCTTATGGCGCGGGCGACCTGTGGTTCCATATCGGCGAGACGCTGTGGCACAGCGACGATGGCGGGCGATCGTTCGACCAGGCGAGCGGCCGGCTGAAGGTCGAGCTGTTCGGGCTGGGCAAGCCGGCGCCCGGCGGCAAGGTCGCGGCGATCTATGCGATCGGCACGCTGGGCAAGCTGCGCGGCGTCTATCGCTCGCTCGACGGCGGCAAGGGCTGGGCACGGATCAACGACGACGCGCATCAATGGGGGCTGCGTTTCCGGGTGATCGGCGGCGACCCGCGTATCTTCGGCCGGGTCTATGTCGGAACCGACGGGCGCGGGCTGCTATATGGTGATCCGGTTGGGCATTGAATCGAGGATGATGATGGACAGGATCGATCGCCGCGGCTTCATCGCCGGCGCGGCCGGGCTGGCGGGAGCCTCGCTTGCCGCGACCGCGCAGGCGAAGCAGGTCGAGGCCAACTGGTCGTCGATCATCCGCGACTATGAGACGCCGCGCTGGTTCGCCGATGCCAAGTTCGGCATCTGGGCGCATTGGAGCGCGCAGTGCGTGCCCGAGTTCGGCGACTGGTACGGCCGGCTGATGTATGTGCAGGGCAACCCGTTCTACGAGCATCACCTGAAGAACTATGGCCACCCGGCCGACACGGGCTTCATGGAGATCGAGAACCGCTGGAAGGCGGCGCATTGGGACCCCGAGGCGCTGATCGCGCTCTACAAGAAAGCCGGCGCCAAATATTTCATGGCGCTGGCCAACCACCACGACAATCTCGATACGTTCGACAGCAGCCACCATGCCTGGAACACGCTGCGCGTCGGGCCGAAGCGCGACATCATCGGGACGTGGGAGAAGATGGCGAGGGCGGCGGGGCTGCGCTTCGGGGTGAGCAACCATAGTTCGCATGCCTGGCACTGGTGGCAGACGGCCTATGGATACGACGCGGTGGGCCCGCGCGCCGGGCAGCGTTACGACGCGTTCAAACTGCGCAAGAGCCAGGGCAAGGGCCAATGGTGGGACGGGCTCGACCCGCAGGAGCTGTATGTCGGGCCGAGCTTCGTGCCGCCCGACGGCATCAGGTCGATCGCCGCGATGGATGCCTGGCACGAGGTGCATGACGGGCGCTGGCTGGAAGGATCGCCGCCCGCGCCGCCGGCCTTTGCCGCCACCTGGCTGCTCCGGCAGAAGGAGCTGGTCGAGAAGTACCGGCCCGACATGGTCTATTTCGACGATACCGGCCTGCCGTTCGGATCGACCGGCATCGAGGCGCTGGCGCATTATTATGCGCAGTCGCAGCGCCAGCACGGCAGCATCGACGTGGTCGCGACGGGCAAGCTGCTCACCCCCTATCAGCGCCGTGCGATGGTGGAGGATGTGGAGCGCGGCTTCAGCGACCGGCTGCGTCCCGAGCCGTGGCAGACCTGCACCTGCATCGGCGACTGGCATTATAACCGCGCCAGGTTCGACACCAAAAGCTACGTGCCCGCAGAGCAGGTGATCCAGCGGCTGTGCGACGTGGTGTCGAAGAACGGCAACCTCCTGCTCTCCATCCCGATGCGCGGCGACGGGACGATCGACAGCGAGGAAGAGAAGGTCGTCGCCGGCATCACGCGCTGGATGGCGCGCAATGGCGAGGCGGCGATCTATGGATCGCGGCCCTGGCGGATCTATGGCGAAGGGCCGACCCAGCTCAGTGCGGGCCATATGAACGAGGGCAAGGCCGGCGCCTTCACCGCGCAGGATGTGCGCTTCACGGTGAAGAACGGCACGCTGTTCGCCGCGTTGCTGCGCTGGCCCGAGGGACCGGTGATGCTCTCCTCGCTCGCGTCGCGCGCGATGCCGGGGGCGAGGA
Source organism: Sphingomonas sp. GW821-FHT10F11 (assembly GCF_058809095.1). Lineage (NCBI taxonomy): Bacteria > Pseudomonadati > Pseudomonadota > Alphaproteobacteria > Sphingomonadales > Sphingomonadaceae > Sphingomonas > Sphingomonas sp. GW821-FHT10F11. The sequence continues at coordinate 36,988 of NZ_JBXASH010000008.1, read as the reverse complement.
TCGAACGGGCGACTCTGGTCGGTGGCGGGCCGGTGGCGTTCGAGCGGGATGGATCGGGGCTGAAGCTGACCCTGCCGCGTGCGGGGGCGGGGGAGGTCGTGCCGGTGATTGCGCTGGAGGGCGCGGGGCTGGTCTGACGCGCGGCGGGGGCGTTTCTCTAACAGAATCCGCCTTTTCGCTGTTTTCAGTGGTACCTTTTTTTCGGGCCCGTTTTTCCGCTGTTATGTTGGATTTTCGGCGCGGATTCGTGGCGCGATATCAGTGGCTTGAGTGCCGCTTTCCCTGTTAATCCCATAACAGCGGAAAAATCGGCCGAAATGCAGCGGAAATACCGCTGTTATCGCTCGCTTTGCGATGGTTTCGACAATGAGAAAGATCCAACAGGAATCGCGTGGTGCGATTCGTGTCGGGGCGGGACGGTAACCGGGCGGGGCGAAGGTTGAATCGAGGCCTGCCGTCACGGCCGTCGTGCGCCCGGATGTCGGGGCGAGCGACACAAAAACGCACCGTGAGTTGGGCTCACCGTGGCGGCGTCGCCGAGCCAGGCTCCATATGTGCGACCGCATGATCGGGAGAATAGGTTTTTGCACCTGTTATCGAAATCAATCGTCGCAGCATGAAACACTTGGGCTGGTCATCGCGCAGCATCAGACGACCGGAGCCGGCTTGTGCGCTTTCGGCTCGGGCGGAGCGGCTATGGGGTCGGTTGCCGTGATGCCTTTGGTCACGACGATCGACGCCTTTACGGGACCTGCGATAACGGAGAATTCAGCCCCCTTCACGCCACCTTGACCGCGACCCTGGGCATCGACAGGGAACGTGAATTCATCGCGCTCAGGGACGTATCCGCGCTGGTTCCATTCATAGCGGATGCGCATGCGGCCCTGCTCGACGCCAAGATAGGTGAGACGCTTGAACTCGGCGTTCGTCAGGTCCGGCGACGGTCCATCGATCAGCGTGGCTTCGGGATCCTTGGGTTTGACCCTGCGGGTCCAAAACGTGCCGTTATGGACGGAGAGGTCGACGAACCATTCCTTGTTGCCATGTTGGTCAACTCGCAACCCGACGCTATCGCCCGGCGAAATCAGATTGCCGAGCAGCCCGTGGGAGGCGCGGAAACCGCCTTGCCTGGGGGCGTAATAGGTCCAGTTCTGATCTCGGGATTTACCTCGATAGAGGAGCAAGGGATCATCGATCGCAAAGCCGAACGGCAGGCCTGCGGCCCCCGCCATGCTACTCTCGAATGGGCGAGACAGACGATAAGCCGGTTGCGCCGCAACGATCGTCTCGAGATAGAATTCCTCGCCGGGCGTCACTTCAACCGCTGAGCCGATGGTCGGTGTCCTGACGACGAACTGCCTGGACTGTGCCGACAGGGACGCGGTCGCGCCAATGAGAGACAGTGCCAGACCAACCGCAACCACTCTCCTCATCAATGCCACCCCTGCCGCCTTAAACCCCTTTTGTTCTCGCATGGAACGTTACGCGGCAAAAGAGGAAATCATCACCTCAGGGTAGCGGCGCCAATGAAATTCGGTGACGTAGCGTAGTCCGCCGTAATCCTTCTCTCCTAGCTTCAACTTGGGGGCCGGAGCGAGGTCAGGCCGGCCGCGTCGGGGACTAATTGCTATCGCGACCGCGACTGGGATTACGGCGCCAGTTTACTCAACTCCTAAACTCTTCCTCGCCTTCGACCGCGGTTCGCTGGTACGAGCGCGGGGCCGGATGCGCGCTCCAATGGCTAGGCGCCGTCGCCGGGTGATGTATGCGATAAGCTCGATATCACTACGTGGCCATGAGGTCGGCAGAATTGAGGGGTTGTTGCACGTGTCACCGTAACCTCAGTAGAGACGATTGCCGACGCGGTCGAAATCGAACTGAATGACGCGCAACTGCATCGCCAGATCGAACATGAAGCGCAGCCCAGCGAAAATCGATACGAAGGCGAGGGCCATCGAGACGCACAGCACGATCGCAGCGCTATGGCCGAGCGACGGCTTCAGCGGCTGGCGGTAGAACCATACCGAGGCAAGCCCGAGCCCGACCGACATCGAGATCATGAGCTGGGCGAGGCTTCCCAACTGAGTCGCCGCCTCCGGCGACGGATGAATCTCCCGCAGAATATCGGGGAAGACGAGATTGGAAAAAGGCCCGGCGGAAAGGGCGATGGCGATCACGGGCGGCAGCGTGACCGACAAGAGGCAAATGAGGATCGCGACCCACCTGCTGACGCCACTGATCATGCGTGTACCCCCGAGCCTGTCTTAGCATCCAGTGCGGCGTGCGGGAATGGAATCTGTCGGGTCGTTCCTGAGGGTGATGGGGGCGGATCGGCGCTGCGCTGGTGATCTTGTCGTGACAGCCGCCGGCGCTGTGATGCGATGGACTCGATATCGCGAGGCCGACCATGGGCAGGGCGGTAGGGATTAAGGGATTAAGTAAGCTGTCACCGAAATTATCGCGAAATTGCCCCCACCGAAATTGCCCCACTCAAATACCGTTTCTCACTCAAGGAGTGCAGTCCAATAGTGTGGTCACATTTCTTCCTCATAATCTTCCTGGGCTATTGAATGTCCAGTATAATCGGCAATGATGCGTCAGCTCATCCGGGCGCGAGGGCGGGGTATGAGTGAAGACATTTACCTATCGAGTGCGGTGGAAGCGCTCGCTTACTGTCATGAGCTGATGCTCGGCGGTGTAGCCAATTTATTCAGAGGTCAGTCGCATGATTGGCCCACCATCGCACCAAGCCTGTTTCGAGGCGGTGAGGACGCGAGGGCCAAGGCCCGGCTTCTGCTCGGTGAGTTTCGAGAGTGGGCACAGGTTGTGCCGCAAATGGCGACCTATCAGGAAGCGCCCGAAGCAATTACGGCGATTGCGCAGCACTATGGCATTCCAACGCCATTCCTTGATCTGACTACGGCTCCTGAGATCGCTGAACTGTTTGCCCGCGGAACACCCGACGACGGGGGAGGGGGCGATGCGGTCATCTACTGTTTTGACCGCGACGACCTACAGCGCCGGGCGTCGTTCTCCCTCATCGAGATCGAAGTAATGAATCTTTGGCGGCTTGAGGCACAGCACGGCTTGTTCTTGGAGTATCAAAACGAAGCTGATCTGGATGAAATCCGCTCAGCTGCGATACGTGTTCATTTTCCTCGCTGCCCGCTATCGCCGCAAGAAACGATTCGCCTTTATCCGGCTCGAAAAAGCGCACTCGAAATTGTAATTGATCAATGGATTTATCGCCATCACATATCGCAGATTTTCGACAACCTATCTGGCATCAAGATAAAGAGATTTTTTCGCCGTTATACCTATCCCGGTATCTTTCGCTGGCGACAGGTGCCGCTACTAGAGGGGGACTGGATCTCATACGACCCGGGCTGGATCTTTCCGCTGCCGGAAAGCGTCGATGCGATTGCGGATGCTTTGACCTGCGAAGTGTCGCTCGACGACGCTGCGGACCCAGTAGTTGCCTTTGCCGCGCTTCGCGAGCAGCTAAACGCGCCGATCAAGGCCTACGCGACCAACGGTGGGTCGCTCGTGTTTGCGATAGAAATTTCGGATCATCCTGAAGAATCAATCAACGCGTCGGTACTGCTCAACCGATGTTGGGATGGAATCAGGGTGCATCCATACCGTACTGAAAGTGCAATCGCGTGCATGGCAGCAACAGCCTTGGCGCTAATCCGACCCGTTCTGCATCCGGATGTGGATGGTTGGGAAGAGGCGCTATGGGGCGAGGTCGAAACCATCGATACCGCTCCCGTGGGCGGCCATCTGGATGCTGCTGGTGTGAAGAAGAGCGCCCTGATCGCGGCTAGACACTCTACCTACGACGACCAGCTAACGGCGTACGCTAAGCGTAAGTCCGTGGCGGATCCTATGTATCTCATGGACTACGTAGTTGATCCATGGGTGTTGTTCGATTTTGAGAAACTCTCGGTTATGTTCGTCGAGCAATTCATTCCGTCGTGCATCGGCGGAAATTGGAGTGCTGCTCTCGACAGCGGTGAAGGAACTCTCGGCGAATTGTGGGGACTCTCATTTAACCCAGCGTTGCTCGCCTTTGTCACGCGCTTTGGCTTTCGTTTTACCTCGCCTATTGCGGCCGAAGAGGATGTCGATCGCCTGATCCTGGTTGCACCCGATATGGAAGAGAGCGAGATTGAGGAGGCGTTCGTCTCCGCTTTGCCGAGCGTTCTGTTAGGCGGGGAACCGTTCATTGTCCGGTTCAGCGACTACTCCTTAGACGAGCGCGAACTGTGGGAAATAGATCGCGTAATAGAGCAATGTCAGATGATTATACGAGTCGGGGGAATTTCCGTTCTTGAGGTCTTCCCCGGCATGAAGGAAGTCAGCTCTCCAGCTCTCGACAGCAGTCCCGCTGGATTGGGTGCGCTGCATATCTGGGCAATTGCGAGCGGGAGACTTGAGGAGGTTGCCGGCGTGGAATTCGGCAAGATTCAGCTGATCTTGAAGGAGTTTTGGAACGACTTGGGGAAAAGCAATGTCACCATCGAAGGGTTGGGTAAGGCGAAGTTGGATTGGCCGTTGCACCAACCTTCATAACTCTGCAACGACTCGGACTTCAGTAATGCACTGATATAGCGCGCCGGCTCGAGATAGGGTTTCGTCAAAACTATTTTCTCATCGAGCCAAATGCCATGGCCGAGATGGGCGCAGAACTCGCCTTATCCAACCGACCATCGCCCCCTCACCGCTCCCGAACCGTAACAGCCTTCCCCTCATACACCACCCCCGTCGCCCCATTCTCCGCAAAGTCCGGCGCGACCGCTTTGGCCGGCCCGTAGAAGCGCACCGACACCGCCCGCTTCGCCGGCATGCCCTCATACCCGCCCTCGCGCGCGCCGATGGTCAGGGTGCGCGTCGCCTGGTTCCAGGTGATCGGCACGCGGGCGTATTTGCCCTGGAGATAGGCCGGGCTCACCCCGTTATCCTCGTAGAGCGAGAAGCTGGCGTCGGCGCCGGTGAAGACATGGAGGACGAGCGGGCCGTCGGGTTGGTCCTTCGTCGACTGCACCTCGGGGCCGGTGGGCAGGATGCTGCCGGCGCGGACGAAGAGGGGCATGCGCTCGTAAGGGGCCGCCGCGGCGATCGTGCGGCCGCCCTGGTGCCAGGCGCCGGTGTTGAAGTCGTACCAGTTGGCGCCCGCGGGGAGATAGACCTGGCGGGTGCGGGCCTTGAATTCGGTGACCGGAGCAACGAGCAGGCTGGGGCCGAACAGATATTCGTCGTCGATATTCCACGTCTTTTTGTCGGCGGCGAAATCCATTACCAGGCCGCGCATGATCGAGCCGTCCTTCAAATTGGTGTCGGCGCCGAGCGTGTAGATATAGGGCATCAGCCGGTAGCGGAGCTGATCGTACCAGATCATCGAGCGCTGCATCGCTGGGTCGTCGGCGGAGATCTCATAGATCTCGCGCTTCGGCGTCTCGCCATGGCTGCGGAACAGCGGGCTGAACGCGCCGAACTGGAACCAGCGCAAATTGAGCTCGCGCCATTCGGCCCGGGCCTCGGGCAGCTGGTTGGTGTAGCGATCCTCCACCGCGAAGCCGCCGATATCGTGCGTCCAGTTGGGCAGGCCCGACATCGACACGTTGACGCCGGCCGAGATCTGATCGCGCAGATCGTCCCATCGCGCGGCAATGTCGCCCGACCACACCGCCGAGCTGGTGCGCTGCAGCCCGCCGAACCCTGAGCGAGTGAGGATGAAGGGGCGCACGTCGGGCCGCGCCTCGCGCAGGCCATCCGCCACGCCCTGGGCGTGGACCAGCGGGAAGCTGTTGAACAGGGCCGCGCCCGGGCCCTTTGCGGTCGGGCCCATCGCGTCGATGCGTTCCTCGATCGACAGGTTGGAGTGGATGTCGGGCTCTGTCGCGTCGAGCCACCAGGCGTCGAAGCCGAGGTTCACCAGCCGTTCGCGGACCTGGCGGAAATAGATCTGCCGCGCTTCGGCCGCATAGGGATCGTAATCGGTATTGAGATAGCCGGGGCCGACCCAGTCCTTGCGCTTTGCGTCGAGATTGCCGTGGTAGAGGAAGCCCTTCGCGTCGAGCTCCTTGGCGTTCGCCGTGTTCGGGTAGAATTTCGGCCAGACCGAGATCATGATATTGGCGTCGAGCGCATGCACCTCGTCCACCATGGCCTTGGGATCGGGGAAGCGCTTCTTGTCGAATTCGTGGCTGCCCCATTGGTCCTCGGGCCAGTAGAACCAGTCCTGCACGATGTTGTCGAGCGGGATGCGGCGCTTGCGATATTCGCGCACGACGCCGAGCAATTCCTCCTGCGTCGCATAGCGCTGGCGGCTCTGCCAGAAGCCGTACGCCCATTTGGGCAGCATCGCGGCCTTGCCGGTCAAGTCGCGGTAGCCGGCGACGACATTGTCCATGCTGGTGCCGCCGACATAATAATAATCGGTCGCCTTGCCGACATCCGAGGACATCCAGAGCGAATGGCGGTCGGGGGCGGGCAGGGGATCGTTATGGTAGAAGGCGATATAGCCGGCATTGGGTTCCCATTCGATGCGGATGTCGACCGGCTTGCCCTTGACCATGGGCAGGGTGAAATTGTGGAACCAGGGGTTCCAGTTCTGGCGCCAGCGTTCCAGCACCAGCTTGCCGTTCGCGAAGACCTTCACATAGCTGGAGGAATAGAGGCGGAATTTGTGCTCGCCGGTGGTTTCCGGCGTGACGGCGCCGGTCCAGACCACGCGCTGGGTCTGCACGGTCTTGCCCGCGGTGTTCTGGCCGCTGTCGGCTGACGCCACGGTCTGTGCCTTGGCCGCGGCGGGCCATTTGGCCTGGTCGCGGATATATTCGTAATTGATCACCGGCTCCTGCTGAGTCACCGCGAGCCGGTCGCCGAGATAATATTGCGCTTTCCAGCCGGGGGCGCCGCCGCTCGTCACCTTCAGCTTGGTGCCGACGAACGCATAGGGCGTGGGGTTGCCGAAGCGGGTGATCGAGTTGTTGTCCCACAGCAGCCCGTAATTGCGGGTGGAGACCAGAAAGGGGACGGCGATGTCCATATTGTGCTGGGCGAGTTCGACGTCCTCGCCATTGTAATTCATCTGGCGGTTCTGGTGCTGGCCAAGGCCGTAAAAGCCTTCGTCGGTGCCGCGGTTGAACTGTTGCTGGGTGGCGAGCCAGGGCTTGCCGTCGATCGTGACGGGCTTGAACGCGCCGCGGGTGGCTTCGTCGAGCATGAGCTTGCCGGCGGCATCGCGGAAGGCGACATGGCCGTCGCTCAGGCGGATCTCGGCGGTGGCTTTTGCCGCCTTGAGGGTGACCAGGCCGTTGGCTTCGCTGATGGCGAGGGTGCCGTGTGGTTTGGCGGTGACCATGAAGCTGTCGGGCAGGTCGAGCGACGTGCCGGGGACGGCGGTGACGCGGAAGCTGTCCTCGCCATAGACGAGCACGCGGACTCGCTTGGCCGGGCCGCTATCGGGGGTGACGACCACGCCGTGATCGACGCGCTGGACATCGGCGGCGAGCGCGCCGGTCGATGTGGTGGCGAGGAGGATTGCGGCGAGGAGAGCGGCCCCCTTCCCCTCTCCTTTCAGGAGAGGGGCAAGCTGCGCAGCAGCGCGGGGTGAGGTTGAGGGGGAGACGCTCATGCCGGTCACCCTCACCCTTCCGCCGCCTTCGGCGGCTCCCTCCCTCTCCCGCTGGGAGAGGGAAAGCAGCGCGCTCGCAATGTGTGAATCCGGTCGCCTCACGTCGTCTCTCCTATTGCCAGGTCGCAAGCTTCACGCGGAGCAGTTGCGGCTCCGAGGTGAAGTTGAGGCCGTAATCGGTCTGGTCGCCGTTCCACAAGCGGTCGAACACCCAGGCGCCGTCGACATAATGGCCCTGCTCGACGCGCTCGAGCATGAGGTGGCGTTTGCCGGGATCGGTGAGGGCGAAATCGACGCGGGCGTGGAAGCCGGTGACGAGATATTCGGACGGGCCCAGCCGCGCGATGGCGACGCCGCCCGAGGGAGTGTCGTTGCCGGTCGGGGCGGGCGTGCCGAATTGCGGAAGGCCGAAGCTGATCGTCGCCTTGTGGGCGCCGAGATCGAGCGATTGCGCGTGCTTCGCGGCCGGATCGGTCGGCTCGGCGGCGCCCCAGACCTGGCCTTCGTATGAGAGCTTTGCCCAGACGCGTTCGAGCGGGCGGAACAGGCGGTAATTGCGGGCAAAGGCTTCGATCGTCTCCGGGTCGAGCGCCTTCGCGCCGAGCGGGAAGTTGAAATATCCGGTCGCGTCCATGCCGAACGGCGCCCAGCCGATCGCGCCGCGGCCGATCGCGGGGAAGAAATAGCGGGCATAGGGGCGGGCATTGCCGGTCTCGGGCACGAACAGCGGATTGTCCGGCCTCGTGTAGCGATCGAGATAGCCGAGATACTGGGCGTGATCGGGGTTGTAGATGTCGGGGCCGACCACATCGAGATGCGGGGCGGCGGCCTTGTACACGTCGATCACCGGATGCGACGGGCCGCCCGAGGCGAAGGTGTTCGGATCCTGCCAGACGAACGGATTGCTGGTGAGCGCGGCGTTGGCATACATCGGCAGCGGCTTCACTGCCTTTCCGGCGGCGGCGATCGCGTCGATATAGCTGGCGACGTACCAGCTGTGGAAGAACAGCTCGGCATCGCGGCCGTAGAGCTGGGTCCAGCTACCGGGTTTCTTGCCGGTCTGTTTCACCAGGGCGGCGGGGACGGGGCCGGCGAACAGGCGGTTGGCTTCGGGGGAATGGTCGCGCGCGCTGCCATAGCTGCCGGCTTCGTTCTCGACCTGCACCATGATGACGGTGTTGGCCTGATCCCTGTCCTTCAGGTGGCGCATCAGCGCGACGAACGCCTTCTTGTCCGCCTCGAGCGTGGTCGCGCCGTGCGGGCTGAGCGCGTAATGCGTCTCGCCCTTGCCGTCGATCATGCGGGGGAAGCGCTTGTTGTCGAGCTTGACCCAGGAGGGCGCGTAATTGGGGCCGGTATTCTTCCAGGTGCCGAACCAGAGCAGCACGAGGCGGACCTTATGCTCGCGCGCTTCGTCGAGCAGGGTGTCGAGGAAGGAGAAGTCGAACTTCCCTTCCTGCGGCTCGATCTGTTCCCAGGCGATCGGGACTTCGACGGTGTTGGCCTTGAGCTGGTCGATCATCGGCCACACCTTGGGCAGCATGGCGGGCCAGGCGCTCGAATTGTTCACCTGAGCGCCGAGCATCAGGAAGGGGCTGCCGTCGACGATCAGGGCGTGGCGGCCGTCGCGGCTTTCGATACGGGGCAGCGGGCCGGGCGCCGCGAGGGCGGTGCCGGAGAGGGCGACCAAGGCCAATGCCCACCATGTGAGGCCCTTGAGCGCCATTTTCCCCTCTCCCCGTTCTGTCCGATTCCGGCTGAGCGCACTATCTCAGTGAAAACGTACTTTGCCAATGAAAATCGTTGGCGACGCTCAGGCGGAGCGGAGGGCAGTCGCAAAGGGGCGGCGGCGCGGTGCCGCGTCGGACTGGCGGCGGACCAGGGTGAAATCGAGCTGGAGGTGGCGCGGCGGCTCGCGGTGCCCGGCGCGGCGGCTGTGGATCTCCTTCACCAGCAGCTCGACCGCGGCAAGCGCCATGTCGGTGATCGGCTGGCGGATCGTGGTCAGCTCGGGCCAGATCGTGGTGGCGAGCGCGGTGTCGTCGAAGCCGCACACCGCCAGATCGTTGGGCACGTCGAGCCCGTGGCGATGCGCCACGGCGACGGTCGCGGCGGCCATGTCGTCGTTGCTGGCGAAGATCGCCGAGGGCGGCTCGGCCATGCCGAGAAGCTGCTCGGCGGCATCGAGGCCGGAGCGGTAGGTGAAGAGGCCCTGGACGACGAGTGCCGCATCATGGGAAAGGCCGGCGGCCTCCAGCGCGTCGCGATAGCCGGCGAGGCGGCGCGCGCTCGCGGTCTGGTCGGGGTTGCCGATGATGAAGCCGATGCGCTGGTGGCCGAGCGCGGCGATGTGCCGCGTCATTTCGAAGGCGGCGCGGTGATCGTCGATGCTGACGGCGGAAAAGCCCGGCGCGGGATCGCCGCTGGCGACGGTGACCGCCAGCCCGTCAGCCACGCGCAGGACCTCGAGCAGCGGCAGGGAATCGCACAAGGGCGGGGGCAGGAGGATTCCCTCGATGCCGCCTTGCAGCAGGCGCCGGGCGGCGTCCTCCGCCTGGGCGCCGCTTTCGCACTTCTCGACGACGATCTGGACATTGGCGCGGCTGGCATAATCGAGGCTGCCGACCAGGAACTCGCTGAGATAGGCGGCGCTGGGGTTGCTGTAGAGCAGGCCGATCCGCACCGGTGTCGCGCCGGACAGGCTGCGCGCGGCGGCGTTGGGCGTGTAGCTGAGCGCCTTGATCGCCGCGTTGACCAGCTCGCGGGTCTCCTTGTGCACATTGTCGCCGCCGTTGAGCACGCGCGATACCGTCATCGGCGACACCCCGGCCTTGTGGGCGACATCCTTGATGGTGGCGGCGTTGCGTCGCCGCCGGGACCGTTGCTGCTTCATGCGTCGGCCTCCCGGTTCATGGCGCTGCTCAGCGCCGCCGGGGCGGCGCGGTCGAGCTGCGCAGCTCGAGCGTCGCCGGCACCACGACCGGCGTGTCGGGAACGGCGCGGCCCGACCGGTCGGCGATGATCAGCTCGACCGCGCGGGCGACCACGCCGGCGATCGGCTGTACCACCGCTGTCAATGGCGGATGGGTGAAGCGGACGATCGGCGTGTCGTCGAAGCTGATCAACGACAGGTCGCGCGGCACGTCGATGCCGCGCTCGCGGCCCGCTTCGAGCGTGGCCAGCGCCATCTGGTCGTTGCTCGCGATGATCGCGGTCGGCGGCGCGCCGCGATCGAACAGCTCGGTCGCCGCCTTCCTGCCCGAAGCATAGCTGAAATCGCCCTCGGCGAGCAGGTCCGTTTCCAGTCCTGCCTCTGCCATCGCCGAGCGCCAGCCCTGGACTCGCCAGGTGCTGAGTTCATATTCGGGCGAGCCCGCAATGAGGCCGATGCGGCGATGGCCAAGCCCGACGAGATGCTCGGTCGCCATGCGCGCGGCATGCTCGTCGTCCATCGTGAGCGCGAAGCCGGGGCCCTCGGTGAGCGAGCCGATCCGCGCGAAGCTGATCTTCTGTTCCTCGAGCAGTTCGGTGATCAGCGGGTTCTGCGAATGCGGTGGGGTGAGGATCACGCCGTCGGGCTGGAGTGCCGCGATCGCGCCGAGCAGTTCGCGCTCGATATGGTCGCTATGCGTGTCGACCAGCTCGACGATCATGCGATAGCCATGCTCGGCGCAGGTCAGCATGCCGCCGAGCAGCATCTGGTCGATCCAGTCGGCGCCTTCGCGCTTGCGCCAGTCGGCGATGGTGCGTTCGCGGTCGTTGAGCGCGAGGATGAGATAGGAACGCGAGCCGCTCATGCGCTGCGCTGCGATCGAGGGCACATAGCCGAGCTTGTCGATCGACGTCTGGACCCGCAGCGTCATCTCGGGCCTGACGTTCGGCTCCTTGTTGATCACGCGGCTGACCGTCTGGAGCGATACGCCGGCATCGGCGGCGACATGCTTGATCGTGACGGCCTGGCGGCGCCTTGCCATGTTGATCAGCCTCGCGCCGCGGGGGTCGACGCGCCGCAATAGCGGGCGACATAGGCGCCGTGCTCGGGCAGCGAGGCGACGGTGCGCGACACATTGTCGCGGATCGTGCCGAGCAATTTGTCGAGTTCCTCGTCGCGCAGCTTCGCGGCGATCGGATGATAGGTGCGCGGCACGATGCCCTGGCCCATCATCACCTGGACCCAGCTATTCTCGGCAAACAATTCCTCCTCCTTGCGGAAGACGCGGCCGGTCTCGCGGAACAGCTCGATCTTCTGGGTGAGGGTGTCGGGGATCGGCATCGCCGCGCACTGCCGCCAGAAGGGGCTGTCGCGGCGTTCGGTCGCCTTGTAGTGCAGGATCAGGAAGTCGCGGATCTGCAGCGCGTCCGCATCCTGCTGGTGGTTGAACTCGGCCACGTCGCGCGCGCTGATCTCGCCCAGGGGCATCATCCGGATCAGCCGCAGCACGGCGCGCTGGATCAGGTGGATGCTGGTCGATTCGAGCGGTTCCATGAAACCGCCCGACAGGCCGATCGCGATGCAGTTGCGATACCATTGGCGCCGCCGCGATCCGGTGGTGAAGCGGAGGAAATTGGGCTCGGTCAGCACCTCGCCCTCGACATTGCCGAGCAGCCGTTCGAGCGCTGCGTCGCGCGAGAGATAGCGGCTGCAATAGACGAGGCCGTTGCCGCTGCGATGCTGCAGCGGGATGCGCCACTGCCAGCCGGCATCATGCGCCATGGCGCGGGTATAGGGGGCGGGCGGACGGACATTCTCGGTCTGCAGCGCGATGGCGCTGTCGCAGGGAAGGTAATGAGTCCAGTCGTCGAAGCCGGCGTGAAGCGCCTGCTCGATCAGCACCGCGCGAAAGCCCGTGCAATCGAGGAACAGGTCGCCCTCGATGCGCGTGCCGGATTCGAGCACCAGGGCGGCGATGTTGCCGCTCTCGCCGTCGAGGGCGACCTGCGCGATCTTGCCTTCGACGCGTTTGGTACCGTCGCCCTCGGCCATGGTGCGGAGGAACTTCGCATAGAGCGTGGAATCGAGCTGATAGGCATAGTTCATGCCGTCATCGGGCAGGTGAGCGAACTTGCCCTGCAGCGCGGCGATCAGCTCGAGGCAATAATCGTCATAGGATTGCTCATAGCCCTTGCTGCGCGCGTAGAGCCAGAAATGCTGGAAGCCGGCCGACCAGTGATCCTTGCCGGTCAGGCCGAAGCTGTGGAAATAGCGGTCGCCGATATTTTTCCAGTCGTCGAACAAGATGCCCAGCTTGAAGGTCGCCTGGGTGGCGCGCATGAAATCGGCCTCGTTGATGCCGAGCAGCCGGTTATAGACGACGAGCGGGGGGATGGTGGATTCGCCCACGCCGATCGTGCCGATCGCGTCGGATTCGACCAGGGTCACATCGACGGTGCGCCCCATGGTCCGCGCGATCGCCGCCGCGGCCATCCAGCCCGCGGTGCCGCCGCCGGCGATGACGATGCGTCGTGGGTGCGGAATGCCGTCGGTCATTGGCTCAATTGCCTCAGCAGGAACGCACGGATTCGGCCGGCGCTTTCGGGGGTCAGGGGGGCGAGGATGCTGCGCCCCTCTTCGGGAATATGGGCGGTCACGTCGCCGGCATTGCCGAAGACATAATAGTCGAACAGGTCGCGCCAATAGGCCTTCTGGTCGTCGGGCAGGTCGCGGATCGCCAGCATCGCATGGTTGAGCGCGTCTTGGGGCTGGCCGAGCCAGCGCGGCGTCTCGCGCCACCAGTAATTGACCAGGACGTTGAACGGCTCCAGCCCCTCGACATGGTGCCACCAGAGCGCCGGGATATAGAGGGCGTCGCCCGCCTCCAGCTCGATGGTCTGGGCATGGGCCAGCGCCTCGCGGAAGCGTGGATACGCCGAGAAGTCGGGCGCGTGGAAATCGACCATGCTGATCGCGCGGCCGGCGGGCGTGTTGTCGACCGGGCCGAGATAGAGGTTGCGGAACTGCTCGCGCGGGAAAAGCGTGAAGCGGCGGCGGCCGACCGCGACGCAGGCGAGATTGTGCGGCACGTCGTTATGCGCCGCGATCCGCGTGCGCGTGCCCATCCAGATGCTGGCGAGCGGCGACCGGCCGTGGAGATCGACGTGATTTTCCTCATGCAGGCCGTTGAAGAACTCGTGCATGTCGACCGAGCCGAGATAGATCGGCGGTGCATCCGCACGGCCTTCGTTCGCGTCGATCTTCGCGAAGATCTCGGGCAGCCTGGCGCGCAGCATGTGGAAGTTCATGCCCATGGCGTCGTTGTAGAACAGCCGTCCACCCGATGCCGGGGATCCCACCGATACCGCGAAAGGCACGTCGCGGTGCCGCTCCAGCAGATAGGCGCGTGCGTCCCGGTTCGAGCGCCGGCCCGCCCGCACCAGCGGCCAGTCGGCGACCAGCCCGCGCACCACAAAAGGGCGATCGGTTTCGCGCAGCAGCGAGTCGAGCGCGGCCGCGTCGGCGACCATGACCTCGGGCACTGCCGCGAGCGCCTTGAAGATCGCAGGGTCGGCCTCAGCCATGCCCGATCCGGCGGTTCTTGCGCGCGATCAGCTCGCGCAACCGACCGAGCGAAGCGAGTGCCATGAAGATCGGCATCAGATGATCGTCGGCGTGAAGCTTGCCCAGCGTGGCGGCATCGAACTCGCGCAGCCGATCCTCGTCGATAGCGTGGAAGCCGACCAGGCGGTTGGTCGATCCGTCGTCGAGCGTGATCTCCAGTGTCAGCGGCTCGAGCAGCTTGTAGCGTTCGAGCGCAGCGAAGAAACCCTCGGACGCCTGATAGCCCTGGTCGAGCTCGCCCAATTTGTCGGTGATCGATTCCAGATAGGGGGTCGGCCGCCCGTCCTCGTCGAACAGCCGCACGCCGTCCGCGCCCCCGTCCCTGGCGACGCGCGGGCTGGCGAGATCGATATGCACCTGCTTGTCGCCGCGCTCCGACGGTGATCCGCCGATCAGGAACGGCTGGATGTCGATCGCCAGCGGCAGGTAGCGCGCATCCCATGTGCCGTGGTCGAGGAACAGGTTCTCGCCGGTCTCGAATCCGAACATCGCCAGCGCGGCGAAGCGGTCGCGCTCGTCATTGAGACGGAACAGGATCGGATATTCGTCCTGCACGCGGCGGAACTCGCTCGGCACCACGATGCTGCACATCACCGCATCGCCCAGCGCGGCACCGCGCTCGGGGTGCACGCGGAGTTCGCGATGGTCTTCGACGGTAAGAAGCGCGTGTCCGGACATGTCAGCGACTATTTTCCATGGAGGGCACGACGCGGTGACCCGCGCGCAACGCGTCGAGATAGGCGCGATTGGTGGGCAGGCTGGCAGCGAGCACGCGGGCCCGCTGCTCGACCTGGTGAAGCTGGTGGGTTACGCCGTTGCCGGGCGCTCCCTGGATCGCGCCGACGGGCGGGGCGGGAAAGCCCATGCCGTACAGCACATATTGATAGCTCGCCGCCGGGAAGATCTCCTCGGCCGCCGGCAGGTCGGCGCGCGACGGCGGCTGGTCGCGCCAGATGCGGAGCAGCTCGGCCAGCCGCGGCGGGATCGATGCGGGGTCGCGATGGTCGCGCCAATAGGGCTCGTCGCGCTCGCTCAGCACATAATGCAGCTTGAGGAATTCGACGATCCGGTCCCAGCGATAACGGAACAGCGTGTTGAACCGGCCCGCATGGATGTCCATCACGTCGCGGGTCGCCGGGAAATTGTCGAGCAGTGCCTCGAGCGACAGCTCGGCCAGTACGATCGCCGATGCCTCGAGCGGTTCGAGGAAACCCGCCGACAGCCCGATCGCGAGGCAATTGCGCTCCCAGAAGCGCTCGCGATGGCCCGAGCGGAAAGTGAGGCGACGGAACGCCAGGCGATCGGCTTCGGCTCGCGGCATAGCGCGGCGCAGATAGGCGGCGAGGGTCGCCTCAGCCTCCTCGTCGCTCGCATGGCGCGACGAATAGACGCAGCCCACACCGCGCCGGGTCGGCAGCCCGATGTCCCAGATCCAGCCGGCGGCGTGCGCGGTGGCGTTGGTCTGCGATGCGATCGCGCTGTCGGGCGCGACCGGTACCTGCACCGCCAGCGCGCGATCGTTGAACAGCTCGCCGCCGCGGTCGAGGAAGCCGACGCCATATTGCTCACCGATCAGCAGCGCGGCGTGGCCGGTGCAATCGATGAACAGGTCGCCCGCGATATCGCCCGAAGCCCGCGTCCGGACCGCCGCGATATCGCCGTCCTCCATCCGCTCCACCGCGACGACATGGTCGCGCACGTGGCGCACGCCGAGCCGCTCGGTCGCGTGCCGGCTGAGCAGCGCCGCCAGCTTCGTGGCGTCGAGGTGATAGGCATAGTTCAGCGCGCCCGCATAATCCGGCATCGCCCGTTGGCGCGGGGCCAGATCGAGCGCGCACGGACGTGCCTGGGGCGTGACCGTATCGGCGAAGCGGCGGTCGATGGCCTGGTCGCGCCATGCCGCCACTACATCGTGCGGATCGCCGTCGATCGGCGCGACGAAGGGGTGGAGATACTCGTCGCCATCGGCGCCGGTGCGCCAGCCGACGAAGCGCGACCCCTGTTTGAACGAGGCGTCGCAGGCGACCAGGAACTCGGTTTCACTGATGCCGATCCGCTCGAGCGTCCGCCGCATCGTCGGCCAGGTGCCCTCGCCCACGCCGATCGTCGGAATGTCGGGCGATTCGATCAACGTGACCGTGAGGGGTGACCGGGCGGCCGGATTGGCGCGAGCGGCGATAAGGCAGGCCGCGAGCCAGCCGGCGGTACCGCCGCCGACGATCACGATCCGAGAGACTGCCCTGTCCACGCTACGCGCCTTCATCCACGATCGGCAACTTGCCGTGCCGGAAGAGGAAAAGCCACCCTCGTTCGAGGGTGGCTTTTCCGTTATCCGCACTCTTCCGACGGGGTCGGATCAGAACGACGCCCGGACGCCGAACGAGTAGCGGGCGTAGCCCGGTGCAACGACGGTCACGTTGCGATCGGACCGCTGATGGGCACGCCGCCCCGAGCCGGTGAGGTTGATGACCTCGCCGAAGACGCTGAAGCCCTTCATGAACTCATAGCTCGCGCTCGCATCGACCTGGCCATAGGCCTCGACATAAGTGGGGTTGGGGCCCCCGCCCTGCAGGAACTCGTCGCGCCAATTGTACGCGACACGTGCCTGGATGCCGTATTTGTCGAAGAACGCCACCGCATTCGCGCTGTTGCTGAGCCCGGTCAGCGCGAACTGGGTGAAGCTGGCTGGCTTGCTGTTGTCGTAGACCGCGCTGCCGTCGACGATCGTGTAATTCAGGATCGCCCCGAAGCCGGTATCCCAGAAGCTGTGCTGCACGGCGAATTCCCAGCCATGGAGCGACGCGGTCTGATCGCTGTTCACCGGCGTGGTGATCTGGAAGTTGAGCGCCGGATCCTCGGGCAGGGCGTAGATCAGACCCAGCGCCGCGTTCGACGATTGCGGATAATTGGCGAAGATATACTGGCGAATCTGGCCGGCCGATGCGTTGGGCCCCAGCGCCGCGAGCGCTGCATTGTAGCGCGGACCGCCCACGGGGGTGGTCAGGCCGAACGCATTGGTGTCGATGCGCGTGGACGAGATGAAGTTCGCGACATTCTTGTGGAAGAAGCCCACCGATACATAGCTGTCGCGGCCATAATACCATTCGGCCGAGAGATCGATATTCTTGGACTTGAACGGGATCAGGCCCGGATTGCCTTGAGCGCCGGTGCCGCCGCCGACACGGAACAGCGTGTCCAGCGTTCGCCCACCCTGCATGAGATTATAGGGAGCGCGGGTGATCGTATGGCTGTACGACGCGCGCAGCTTGACGTTGCGGAGCGGCGAGATGTCGAAATCGATCGACGGCAGCCAGTTCTGGTACCAGCCCTCGAACCGGGTAAAGGTGCTGTTGCCCGAGTTGACGACGTTGAACTCGTTCTCTGCCACCCACTGGGTGCGCAACGGCACCGGCACCAGCGCCGCCGAGGTGATGTCGGTCGTCTCGTAGCGCACGCCGGCGACGACGTGCGCCGGATTGTTGAAGGCGTCGAACTTGGTCGCCACCTGCAGATAGGGTGCAATCGTCTTTTCGCTGATGCGCCGGTCGGTATCGAAATTGGCAAGGCAGGTGCCCGAGATATTGGAACCTGTGCGCGGCTGGCTGCATGCGTGGAACTGCGATTCGAGCAGATCGACCATCTGCTCGAAGTTGAACGTGAAGAATCTCTGGGCCATGCCCGGTTGCGCAAGGCCGGGGAACAGGTTCGGCACCGTCGCGATCGAGAGCATGCTGTCGGGGAGCGACGATGCCGGGCCGATGCCGCCCCAGGTGTCGTTCTGAATCGTGCCGAAGGCCGAGCGGACCTTGTTCTGCACATAGGAGACGCCGAAATCGAGGCTGTCGAGCAGACCATTGTCATGGTCATAGTGACCGCTCAGCTGGATCTGGTTGATCTCGTCCTTGAAATAGGCGTTGCGGAATGCGTTGCCGGTCGGCGTGACCAGCGCCGCGTTGAGCGGGTCGATCCCGGGGAACATGTTGAAGGACATGACCGGCAGGTCATTGTCGAAGTTGAGCGTCTGGTTCTGGACGCCGAAGATCGCGGTACCGACCGACATGCTCGAGCCGAACTTGTTGGTCGGCTTCACTTCGGCCGTCGAATGATGCGCGTCGAGCGTCACCGTCACGCCGCCCGGCGCTTTCCAGACCAGGTTGCCGCCGAGCGATTTGTTCTCGGCGCGGTTGGCGGTGAGCGAACCGCTATAGGAAAGGTCCTTTCCGACGCTGCACGTCGACGACGGCGCCACGCAACCCGGATCAGGCGCGGCGAACCGCTCGGTATAGAAGATCGGGCCGGCGACCGGACCATCGGTCCAGGCGCTCGACGTATCGCCATGGTTGAACCAGACGCCGAAGTTGCTGTTGCGGGCTTCGACGGTGTTGCGCGAATAGGTATAGTCGACCGTCGCGGTCAATTCATCGGTCGGGCGGAATTGCAGGACGGCCTGGCCGTTGATGCGTTCGCGATCGATGTTGTTGAACTCGTAGGACGCGTTTTGCGGGACCTGATAGACGTCGGTCGGATCGGGCCGGTTGGTGATGTTCGCGGCGCCCGCGCTGCCGGGCTGCGCCAGCGAGCCCCAATTGTTCTCGTTGCCGAGATACCCGTCGCGCCAGCCGACGTTCGCCTGGTTCGTGCTGAACTTGCGCTTCTGGTAGGAACCGATGATCGCGATGCCGATACGGTCGTCCGCCAGGGTGGTGCTGAAGATGCCCGAGACTTCCGGCGTGATGTCGTTCTTGCCGTTCTGCGAGCTGTCGAGCACGCCCTTGACGGAGAGGCTGCCGCGCGTACCCGGCCGGTCGAGCGGGCGCGGGGTGCGGATGTTGATGGTCGAGCCGATGCCGCCCGATTCGATCGTCGCCCGGCCGCTCTTGTAAACCTCGACCGCGGCGATGCCTTCGGAGGCGAGGTTGGCGAAATCGAACGAGCGCGACGACGGCGCGCTGCCGCCGTCGCCGATCAGCGCGGTCGGCATCTGGCGGCCGTTGAGCGTCACCAGGTTGAATTCGGGGCCGAAGCCGCGGACGGTGACGAGCGAGCCTTCACCATTGGAGCGGTCGATCGACACGCCGGTGATGCGCTGAAGCGATTCGGCGAGGTTGGTGTCGGGGAACTTGCCGATGTCTTCGGCCGAGATCGCATCGACCACGCCCTGCGAATCGCGCTTGATGTCGAGCGCCTGCCGCAAGCTGGCGCGGATGCCGGTGACGACGATGTCGGTTTCTTCAGCGGCGGGCTGGTCCTGGGTGAGGCCGCCTGCAGCCGCATTCGCGTCCTGCGCATAGGCGGCGCCGGAGACGGCGGATATCGCCAGAACGGAAGCCCCAACCACCAATCGCGAAATCACGCGAGCCGAGTAACGCCGCATATATCCTCCCCTTAGTTTTATCAGTGCAGCTTGATCCGCACTTTATTGATAACGTTCACTTGCGAAATTTGTCGTGCGTTGTCAAGGTGATTCGCGGAACGGTCACAAAAGGCACCGAATCGGCCTGAGTCGTTGTGAACGTTAGCAATTTGTGTGTTTCCGGGCGATAGCGGGCCTCGCCCCCCGCGCAAATCATCACCGGGCTGGTGCAAATCGGCAACGGATTCGAAGGGAAAGAGGATGTCGAGAAGGTTGCAGGCCGCATTGGCCGCGGTGTCGGTTCTCGCGCTGACGGGGACGGCGGCGAGCGTCGCCCGCCAGCCGCAAAGCGCTTCCGCGAAGAAGGCCTCCGTCAAACAGGATGCCCGCGCGCGTGCCGCCGCGATCGTCGCCAGGATGACGTTCGATGAGAAGATCGGGCTGGTCCATGGGCTGTTCCCGCCCTTCGCCAAGGGCAAGACGACCCATGAGCTGATCCCCTCGGCCGGGCATATCGACGGCGTGCCGCGGCTCGGCGTGCCGCTGCTGCGCGAGAGCGATGCGTCGCTCGGCGTCGCCAACCAGGTCGAGCAGCGCAAGGGCGACGTCGCCACCGCGCTGCCGTCGAGCCTGGCGACGGCGGCGAGTTTCGACCCCGATATCGCGCATGCCGGCGGGGTGATGATCGGCGCGGAGGCGCGCGCCAAGCGTTTCAACGTGCTGCTCGCGGGCGGGGTCAATCTGACGCGCGATCCGTGGAACGGGCGCAATTTCGAATATCTCGGCGAGGACCCGTTGTTAGCGGGCACATTGGCGGGTGCGCATATCGCCGGCGTCCAGTCGAACCGCATCGTTTCCACGGTCAAGCATTTCGCGCTCAATGCGCAGGAGACCGGGCGGATGGTGGCCGATGCGCGGATCGACGAGGCGAGCCTGCGCGAGAGCGACCTGCTCGCTTTCCAGATCGCGATCGAGCGCGGCAAGCCGGGGTCGGTCATGTGCTCGTACAACAAGGTCAATGGCGACTGGGCGTGCGAGAACGAGTTCCTGCTCAATCATGTGCTGAAGCGCGACTGGGGCTATCGCGGCTGGGTGATGAGCGACTGGGGCGGTGTCCATTCTACCGCCAAGGCCGTCAATGCCGGGCTCGACCAGGAATCGGGCCAGGAGCTGGACAGCGAGATCTTCTTCGACAAGCTCAAGGCCGATGTCGAAGCGGGCAAGGTGCCGATGGCGCGGCTCGACGACATGGTCGTGCGTTATCTGACCGGCCTGATCGAGACGGGACTCTATGATGCGCCGGTGCCGGAGAAGGTGCAGCCGATTCCCTATGCGCAGCATGCCGAAGTGGCGCAGCGCGCGGCCGAGGCCGGCATCGTGCTGCTGAAGAATGACGGTGGCGTGCTGCCGCTTGCGGCGACCGCCAAGCACATCGTGGTGATCGGCGGCAATGCCGATGTCGGGGTGCTGTCGGGCGGCGGATCGAGCCAGGTGCGCTCGGTCGGCGGCGCGCCGATCGAGATTCCGCTGACATCAGGGGCGGCGATGTCCTTCGCGCGCGTCACCTATCATGCGTCCGCGCCGCTCAAGGCATTGCGCGCGGCGATGCCGCAGGCCGAGATCAGCTATGTCGACGGCAAGGACGTCGCGGCGGCAGCGGCGGCGGCGCGGGGCGCGGATGTCGCGATCGTGTTTGCGACGCAGTGGACGACCGAGGCGCAGGATGTGCCGAACCTGTCGCTGCCCGACGGCCAGGACGCGCTGATCGCTGCGGTCGCCGCGGCGCAGCCGAAGACGGTCGCGGTGCTCGAAACCGGCGGGCCGGTGCTGATGCCGTGGATCAAGGCAGTGCCGGCGGTGGTGCAGGCCTGGTATCCCGGCCAGCGCGGGGGCGAGGCGATCGCCAATATCCTGACCGGCAAGGTCAATCCGTCGGGCCGCCTGCCGATCACCTTCCTCGCCGCGGCGGCCCAGGCGCCGCGCCCGGCGCCGGTCGGGCTCGATACGATGACCTCGCTCGAGGCGCAGGCGGCGGCCGACCCTGCCAATGCGAGCAAGTTCAAGCTGACGAGCTTCCCGATCGACTATGTGGAAGGCGCCGATGTCGGCTATCGCTGGTACGAGAAGCAGGGGCGGCAGCCGCTCTTCGCGTTCGGGCATGGTCTCAGCTACACCAGCTTCACTTATCGGCGCCCGGTCGTGACCGGGGGCAAGACGCTGAGCATCTCGTTCGAGGTGGTGAACAGCGGCAGCCGCGCCGGCGCCGACGTGCCGCAAATGTATGTCGCGCGCGAGGGGGCGAAGGCGCCGATGCGGCTTGCCGCGTTCACGCGCGTCACCCTGAAGCCGGGCGAAGTGCGGCGTGTGACCCTGACCGCCGAGCCGCGCATCCTGGCCGATTATGACGTGAAGCTGCCGGGCTGGCGGATCGCGGGTGGCAAATACCGGGTCGCGCTGGGTCGCGATGCGACCGATCGCTCGATCGTCTCGACCGCGACGGTGGCGGCAGCGACGATGAAGCCGTGAGCTGGGGTTGAACCCAGTACCGATCATTTCCGTCATGCCGGACTTGTTCCGGCATCCACCGAGCTGCAGGAGCAGAAGCGTGTTGGTTCGCGGCACGGTGGACCCCGGAACAAGTCCGGGGTGACGGAAGTCTGAAACCCCGGCTGTTGCCGATTGCCGCGGGGGAGAGCAAGGTCCGGCAACCGCCGATGCCACCCCTTGCTCCTGTGCTCGCGGCCGGACCGCGCAACGGCCACCGGCCGATCGGCTTCCTGCTGATCTACGCGATCGCGCATGCGGGCGGGGTGATGGCGTATCTGCCGCTGCTCAGCATGTTGTTGCCGATGAAGATCGAGGGCGTGTCGGGCGACGCGCGGCTCGACGTCTTCACCGCGACGGTGGTCAGCGGGGCGATCGCGGCGAGCCTGTGCAGCATCCTGTTCGGCTGGCTCAGCGACCGGTCGGTCGCGGCCGGCGGCGGGCGTCGCCGCTGGGTGGCGGGCGGCATGATCGCGACGGCCTTGTCCTATGCGCTGGTCGGGGCCGCCTCGACGCCAGGCGCGATCATCCTGGCGACGATCCTCTTCCAGGTCGCGCTCAACGCGATGCTCGGGCCGCTCGCGGCGATCATGGCCGACGAGGTGCCGGATACGCAGAAGGGTTTTACCGGCGGCTTGCTGGCGCTGGCCAATCCGTCGGCATCGGCGGTGCTCGCGATCGTGGTAGGCATGCACCGGTTCGGCGAGGTGACTCAGTTCGCCATGGTGGTGCTGGCCTTCACTACCTGCGTCACGCCGCTGCTGCTGTCCCGGTCACGCCCCGTTCCGGTCTCGAGCGAGCCGCCCAAGGTCTTCGCCTCGCCCCGTCGCGACCTTGCCGTGGCCTGGGCTGCCCGGCTGTTCGTCCAGGTCGCGGGCGCGGTGCTGTCGCTGTACCTGCTTTATTATTTCGAGAGCATCACGAACGAGGACCCGCGCGACCTGGCGTTGCGGGTCGGGCATCTGCTGACGATATCGTTCATCGTGCCGCTGCCGATCGCGGTACTGGTCGGCCGCCTGTCCGACCGGATCGATCGCCGCAAGCCGTTCCTGGTCGCCGCCGCGATGGTGGCGGCAATGGGGCTGTTCGGCATGGCGCTGGCGCGGGACTGGACGATGGGCGCCGCGGCTTTCGCGCTCTATGCGATTGGATCGGGCGTGTTCCTGCCGTTGCATGCGGCCTTTGCGATGCAGTTGCTGCCCGACCCGCTGCACCGTGGGCGGGACCTCGGGCTGATCAACCTGACCAACACCCTGCCGTCGTTTCTCGGGCCGCTGCTCGCCTGGTTGCTGGCGACGCCGCGTGATTTCGGCACGCTGATGCTGGCATTGGTGGGGCTGACCCTGGGCGGCGGCCTGAGCGTGCTCGGGGTGCGCGGGCGGCGCTAGGGATAGCTGACCAGCGTCTGCTTGATCGCCCCCGGCTTTGCCGCCGCCCCGGCCTGGTTGACCAGATGCGCGATCGTGCCCTTGCCGCCGCCGAGCGAGATGGTCGTGACGTTCGAGAAACGGACGCCCGGCTTGTGCGGCGCCTCGATCGCGCTTTCGACGACGATGCTCGGATCGGCGGTGAAGTTCGCATAGATGCCGAGAGCCACCGCCTGATGATCCTCGACCCGGTCGGCGACCTTGTAGGCGGCCCAGCCGCGTGTCGTGCCGGCCATGTACGCAGCCTGGTTGGGCGGATCGTAGGGCAGCTCGTTCTGGTAGAACCAGGTCCGCCCGCGCTCGCCGTTCCACAAGCTGTTGTAATGGCGGAAATGCTCGACGAAGAGGGCGCACATCGTGACGTCGTCGCCGTTCACGACCAGTCCCTGGTTGCCGATGCTTTCGTCCCAGCCGACATGGATTCGACCGCCTGCCCGGTCGCCATGATCGGCGCGCCAGATCCACATATGGTCGCCGATGACGTGATGGCTGTTGACCTCAAGACAGGTCTCGGCCTTGCCGATCGTCGCGCCGCCGACGCGGAAGAACAGATCGGAGAGGAGGGTGGGGTTGGCGCGGTGGTCGCGTGTCGCTCCCCTGGGTCCGACCTCGACCAGCACGGAGGAGAGGGTGGGGCCGGCATCGATCATCAGGCCGGCGATGGTGACGCCGGGGACGTCCGCGACGGCGATTGCCTTGCTGCCATTTTCAGCCAGCAGGGTCGCCAGGCCGAGCCCGAGAACAATGGTGTTCGCGCGGGTGATGTGGAGAGGTGCGTCGAGGCGATAGATGCCGGGGGTCAGCAGCACGTGCCGCCCGCGGGCCAGCGCCGCGTTGATCTGGCTGGCCGAT
The DNA here is from genome assembly GCF_058809095.1 of Sphingomonas sp. GW821-FHT10F11. Lineage (NCBI taxonomy): Bacteria > Pseudomonadati > Pseudomonadota > Alphaproteobacteria > Sphingomonadales > Sphingomonadaceae > Sphingomonas > Sphingomonas sp. GW821-FHT10F11. The sequence continues at coordinate 12,614 of NZ_JBXASH010000008.1, read as the reverse complement.
ATGCCTTCGCGAGCGATGAAGAAGCGCGACAGCGGGATCGAGATGCCGTGTGGTTTCCCGCCCTCCCAGCTCGTGCCGCGTGATTCCCGGCGCAGGGCTGGGACGAAGACCTTCCATGCGCCCGCGTCGAGGTGGAGGAAGGGCTTTTCCCGCATGATCGGCACGGTCGGGATGTTGGTGTAGGGCGGATCGGGAAAGCTCGTCGCGGGGGCGCCGTTTACGCCCATGAACATCATGTTCCAATTCGAGCCTTGCCAGCCCCGTATCTCGCTGTTGCGAGTATACCATTGCTGTTGCGACCCGGAGCGGATCACGCCGTCGATCCGGCAGTCGGCGATGAAGCCGCCGCTCGACCAGCCGCCATCGTCGAGCGCCAGGTCGCCGCCAAGGTGGACACGGCGATAGGGGGCGGCCTGGGACACCGCCCAGCGATCGGCGCCGTCGGGCGGGCTGACCGCGAGATTCTCGACGCCGCGCCAGAAATTGACCAGCGCCATGCCCTTGGCCCAGTCCGCTTCGGCATGGACATGGCCGTTGATCGTCACCTTGCCGGGCAGGGTGCCGAGCCCCGCGACCTGGGTGAAGAAGCCGACATTGATGTCGAGATCGTAGCGGCCGGGCTTGAAGAGGATCGCATGGCGCGCATCGGTGAAATGCGCGCGTTCCATCGACTGGAAGATCGTGTCGAGGCGTTGCTGGAGCTGCGCGCGGGGCATGGACGGATCGGCGATCAGGACATTCGGGCCGAGATCGGGATCGGGCGAGCGGGCCGTGGCGGGTCCGGCCATGGTAGCGACCGCCGTTCCGGCCAGTCCGGCGACCACCGACCGCCGGGTTGGGTTCGCTTGCATCATTGTTTCTCCACCGACAGGAAAGCAGTGACCGTGAGGCGGCCCTTGGCCGGATCGGGTGACAATTGCGCGCCCGGGCTGATCGCGCCGCTGTGCAGCAGATAGCTTCGGTAGATCAGCGCGCGATTATAGCGGGCCTCGGCGAGCAGGGTGCGTTCGAACAGCGGTGTATCGCCGGCGACATAGGCGAGAGGCGGCTCGCCGCCATGGCGGAGCTCGGCGTCGAGCTGGCCGACATAGATCGGGGCGCGGGTCTGGTCGACCGTCTCGAAGCCGGTCGAGCGGTGGCGGAAAAAGGCGGTGCCGTCGCCTCCTTCGGGCGAGAGGTAGTGGATCAGCGCGATGCGCTCGACGGCGAAGGCATCGCAATGCGGCAGGCGCTGGTTGACCGACAGGACCGTGGGATCGGCGGTGACCATCGAGAAGCTCGCATCGATGGTTTCGATCGGGCCGGGTTGACCGAAGACATCGGCAAGCGCCGCAGCGATGATGGGGATCTGCCGCGGCATGTAATCGGCCGGCAGCGGCGCGCGGATACCGGGATAGTGATGCAGCGCCGGGCCGAATTCGGTCGCGATCGCGGCGGCGCGCAGGGTGTCGGGATCGGGGACGAAATCGTCGATGACGACGAGTGGCTGCGCCTCGCGGCCGAGGCGGTGGACGGCGATGTCGCTCATCGCCGTTTCCAGTAGCGGACGTAATCGACCGTCATAAGCTGCGGCAGCGCCGTATCGTCGACGCCCTTCGCGCCGCCCCAGTCGCCGCCGATCGCTAGGTTGAGGATGAGATTATACGGGCGCGTGAACGGCCAGGCCGGCTTGCCGCCGGGCTGGTCGTTCTTCACGCGCATATAGGCGCGGCCGTCGACACCGATGGTGATCGAATCGGCGCGCCAGTCGAGCTGGTATAGGTGGAAGTCGGCGCAGCTTGTCTGCACCAGCTTCTCGGCGCCACGCTGCGTTCCCCTGGCGTGGTTGAACGCGCCGGTGTGGAGCGTCGCATGGACGATCTGCGGCTGCCAGCCGACCATCTCCATCAGGTCGATCTCGCCTTCGTCGGGCCATTTCCCGTCGGGCGGCAGCAGCCAGATTGCGGGCCAGGTGCCGCGGGCGCAGGGGAGTTTCGCGCGGACCTCGTAGAAGCCATAGCCATAGGTCTTGCGGGTGACGAGCCTGGCTGAGCTATAGGCCTGTCCGCCCCAGTCGGGTTTCGCCGGCAGCTTTTCGCGGCGGGCCTCGATGACCAGCGCGCCCTGCTCGATCCGGGCGTTTTCGGGGGCATAATATTGCAGCTCGTGGTTGAACCAGCCCTGGGCGTTGCGTTCGGTGTCGAAGCGCCAGATACCGGTGTCGATCCGCTTGCCGCCGAATTCATCGGCCCAGTCAGGTGTGGCGGACGGCGCCTCGATCGGCGCATCGACCGTGTAGTTGGTCGCGGCCAGATTTGCCGCCTGGATGGTCATCAGGACAAGCAGACTCATCGGGCGGCGATCCTCTTCCGGTCAAGGTTGGCCTGGGGTAACCCTCTTGTAAAGCCAGTGTTGTGAACGTTATCATCGCCGGCAACAGGGGAGAAGCTGAAATGCAGCGACGCAGCGTATTGGCGACGATCGTGCTTGGCCTGGCCGCACCGAGAATGGCCTGGGCAGGCGCTGGGGCGGGCGCCCCGGACCGGACATCCGGCTTCGCCCTCGACCGGGCGCGGATCGATGCGGCGCTCAGCCAGATGGTCAGCGGCGGGCGGGTGACGGGCGCGTCGGCGCTGATCTGGCAGAAGGGCGCCGAACGCTATTTCGGCGCGGCGGGCGAGGCCGACCGCGAGGCGCACCGGCCGATGCGCCGCGATACGCTGGTGCAGATCTTCTCGATGACCAAGCCGGTGACCGGGGTCGCGCTGATGCAGCTTTGGGAGCAGGGCAAGTTTGGTCTGGACGATTCGCTGGCGCGCTATCTGCCGGCCTTTGGCGAGGCCAGGGTGATCGACGGCACGGGCGCGGACGGCAAGCCGGTCCTACGCGCCCCGACGCGGCCGATCAGCATCCGCGACATCATGCGGCATACGGCGGGCTTTTCCTATGGCATGCGCGACACCGCCGCCGACATGATCTTCCACCAGATCGATCCGCTCACCCTGACCAACAGCCTGGAGGAGATGGGCGCCAAGTTGGCGCGGGTGCCGTTGCTGTTCGATCCCGGCGCCGAGTGGAACTACAGCGCGGCGGTCGACGTCCAGGCCCTGCTGGTCGAGAAACTGACGGGCGAGCCGTTCGAGCAGCATGTCCGGCGCACCATCCTCGACCCGCTCGGCATGCGCGACACCGGCTGGACCCAGCCGCAGGAGCGGCTGTCGCGCTTTGCCGCGAGCTATGTGAAGCAGACCGACGGAACGCTTGTCCGTCAGGCCGACGAGAAGACGCGCGCGCTCAATTTCGGGCCGCGCCGGCTGACGATGGGCGGGGCGGGGCTCGCCTCGACGCTCGACGATTATATGCGGTTCGCGCGCATGCTGCTTGGGCGTGGTACGCTTGAGGGGGTGCGTATCCTCGCGCCGTCGACCGTCAGGCTGATGTCGACCGACCAGCTCGATCCGCGCATCACAAGGCGCTTCTTCCTGCCGGGCAAGGGGGCGGTCGGGTTCGGCCTCGACGTCGCGGTGCGGACGGCCCAGCCGCGTGACGCAAAGGAGAATCGCGGATCGGTCGGCGAGTTCTTCTGGGACGGCGCCGAGACGACGCTGTTCTGGGTCGATCCGGCCAACGAGATGGCGGTGGTGTTCTTCGTTCAGGTCACGCCGTTCGACGGGACTCTGCACCACGATATCCGGGCCGCCGTGTACGGGGCCGATTATGTCGGGCCGCCGGGCGACTAGTCTCTCATCAGGACTGTCGGTGTCAGCAGGCGGTGCCGCTCCAGGCTCTTTTGCATGTGGCGGCGGGCGGCGCGGCGGGCGCGGGCGGGTTCCTGCGCGGCGATCGCGGCGTAGATCGCTTCGTGGTCGCGGTGGATGTTGCGAGCGTAGTCGGTCCGCGCCGTATCCGCCTGGCTGCGCAGATAGAGCGAGCGGCGCGGCACCAGCCGGACGCCGAGGAACTCCATGAAGCGCGAATAATATTCGTTGTGAGTCGCGCGGGCGATGGCGGCGTGGAAGGCGACATCGGCGTCGACCGCCTGCTCGACATCGTCGCAGGCACCCAGCCGGGCGAGGCATTGGCCGAGCAGGGCGAGGTCGTCTTCGGTCCGGCGCTGGGCCGCAAGGCCGGCCATTTCGGTTTCGAGCGCCATGCGCATCTCGAGCAGCTTCACGACGTCCTCGACCTCGCACATGTCGCCGGGCTCGACCTGGAAGGCGCGATACAGGGCGTTCTCCGCGACAAAGGCACCGGAGCCGCGACGCGACACGAGCAGGCCGCGCGCCGCGAGGCGGGCGAACGCCTCACGCACGACGGTGCGACTGACGCCGGCGGTGGTGGTGACCGCCTTCTCGGTCGGGAAGCGCGCGCCCGGCGGCAGCTCACCCGAATCGATGCGCTGTTCGAAGGTGCGGACCAGCTCGTCCGCGAGCGAGGCAGCCTTGGTCATTGGAACAGGCTGATCCACGCGGTCGGTTTGCGCCGGCTGTTCGCGGCCAGCGTATCGCCGAGTTCGGCGAAGCGCGGATCGAGCAGGGCGGCAATCCGGTAGGTGTCGATCGCATTTTCCGGCTGCCAGGCATGGGGAGCATATTCGGCCTGGCCCGAGGCGGCGCGGTCGCGGTCGAACTGGATCTGCGAGTTGGCGAATTCGATATGCGTGCGCGTGCCGCGGGCGAACTCGGCCAGCCAGTCGAGCGAGCGCGGCAGGCTGGCCCCGCCGGGCGCTCTCCAGCCATACCAGTCCTCGCCATGAACCTTGGCGGTGAGTGCGGCCATCATCAGCGGGTCGAGATTGTACGTGACGTAATGGAGCGCATCGCGCTCCTCGAAATCGAAGGTCGAGCCGTCGGAGCGCAGATTGACCATGACCTGCTTGCGATAGGCGGCGCGGGCCCGGTCGACCAGCCGGCGGTCGCCGATCTGGAAGGCGGCCATGGTCGCCAGCTTGATCCGGTGGCTCTGCCAGTTGGTGTTGGCGTGGCCGGGATTGCCGTCCATTGCGTCGAGATAGCCGGTCGCCATGCGACGCCAGAACGCGTCCATCCGCGCCCGGCTCGCGCGCGGCAGATCGGCTTCGGTCAGGTCATAGGCCATGGCCAGCAAGTCGAACCCGGTTTCGTCGATCGGGTTGAACGACATCCGGTAGATGCTCGACCAGGCATCGAGATAGCGGCCGGCCTGATCGAGAAAGGCACGGTCCCCGGTCAGCCGCCACGCCATCGCCAGATCGAGAACGATCGGCTGGTCGCGCTTGGCGACGAGGCTGATCTCGCGGATGCCCTTGCCCGGCAGGGTGCCTTCGGTGTGCAGGCGCGGGATCGCGCCGGGTGGGCGGGTGAGCGCAGCGCGCGCCCGCGTGATCACCGCCGCGGCGGCTTCGCTGTCGGCGCCGCGGCGTGCGAAGGCCGGGCCGAGCAGGGCGTAATCGGGTGAAGCGGCCAGCTGGGCGAGCGCGATTACGGGCGCGAACAGGGTCAGGAGCATATGGAGCCATCCTTACCGCGGACAGGATGCCCGACCGGCAGGGGATCTGCCGGTCGGGCGAGGGGAGGAGAAGGTATCATCCGTCGGAAGGAAGCGCGGAGCATGCCCTGGGAGGCCCGGCCGTCTTTAAAATTTTGCCCGCAATCCGAGTGTAAAGCGCCGCTCCCCGAGCGCGTAGCTATTGAGCGCAACCGCGCCGATCGAGCTATATTCGACCGTTGCCGAATCTGCTGGCGACAAATTGACCGCCTGAGCGCTAATTTGAAGATTCTTCAGCAAATCAAAGCCGACCTGCGCATCCAATTGCGAGCGCCCCGCAATATAGCTGGGGCGGCCTTGATTGAACTGGAATATCGCCTTGTCGCGATAGTTGTACGCTATTCGTGCTGAGAAAGGTCCCTTTTCGTAGAGACCGACGAGATTGTAGCTGTTTTTTGAAACAGCCACGAGCTGAAAGTCATTATTGTCCTTCGAATCGGAGAATGTATAGTTTGCAATGATGCCGAGGCCATCGAGCGGTGAAGGCAGAAAATCAAGAAACTGCTGAGTGCCGATTTCGAAACCCTGGATCCTCGCAGTGGCGATATTGGCAGGGTAGGTGAACTGCAGGACGCGACCGAGCGGATCGAAATTGATGTCGGTCCCTGACGTCGAGAAGTTGGCGATAAAGTCATGCACGCTCTTGTAGAACAACGCACCCGAGACGAGCGAACTTTTCCCGTTATAATATTCGAAGGAAATATCGAAGTTGCGCGACGTCGGCGGCTTTAGTTGCGCATTGCCGCCGGTCACCGTCAGCGCGGTGGCATTGAAGAAGCGAGACGGCGCGAGATCGGCGATCGAGGCTCGCTGCAGTGTCTGCGAAGCGGAAAGTCGAATCAGGAAGTCATTGGTAACGTTGAAGACTGCGTTCGCGCTGGGCAGAAATCGCGTATAGCTATTGGTGTCGGTTACGGCCGAAGTGCCCGCGGCCGTAACCTGATTGGTATCGACGGAAAGAGAGGTATGGGCGACACGCAGGCCCAGATTGGCCTTGACCGGCAGGCCAAACAGGTTGGTCTCGGCCGCTACCATCACATAGCCGGAGAGCGTCCGCTCGCTCAGATCATAGTCCCGCTGGTTGTTGGGCAGCAGCGAACTGCGCGCATTGCCGTCCGGGTTGGGCTGCGCGGCCTGCGCCGTTCTGATGATATAGTCCACGTCCGGTGTCGGAACCAGGAAGCTGCGCGGGAGGGTCTGGTTGACGTCGGGCATGTAGTTTCCCGGATCGGATCTCACGAGATAGGGCGCCACGTCGGCAAACGGGACCGTAACCTGACTGCGATAGGCGTTTGAGACCGAATGCAGATCGGTGTAGCGGATTCCGGAGGAAAGCGTGATGCCGGCATCGGTCTTGTACGCGACGTCAACCTTTCCGGTCCATTCCTCAAGCAGCGCGATAAGGCGGTTGGCGCGTACTCCGTTGGTCGCCAGTCTGTAATTGGCGACATCGGTGGCATCGAAGGGCGCCGCGCCGGTTGTCGTCAGAACCAGGCTTGGAACCGGCCCGGTACGGAAATCAAAAGTGCCAAAGACAGGCCTGGCGTTTTGAAGCGTGATGATCTCGATGGACTGGTCGATGGTGCCCCGGCTGTAATAACCGTCGGCATTGATCGAGAACGTGCCGTTATCGTATTTGCTGTTGAGCGAATAGAGCTGGCTGTGCGCGGGTTCGTCGCGCTGTTGACCATAGGTGGTAAGCGTGGCCGAGCCGGTGGTTCCCGCAACGACGAAATTGTCCTGCAGCACCGGATTGGTCACCGGGTTGGCGGTGGTGGGCAAGCGCAGCCCGATCTGCTGTTGGAAGCGCCCAGTCCGAATGGAGGAATAAAGCCCCTCCGCGGTCAGCACCCAGTTGGGCGTCGCCTGGAATTGAACCGACCCGTTCACGCCCCAGCGCGACCGGTCGACGACAAAATTCTCATATTGTAGCAGTACCGGCGTCTGATAGACTTTCGTCACTCCGCCAACCGTATAGTTGGCATCGTTGAAGTCATTACGCTCCAACGTCTGTGTGACGGAGGTGCGCTTCTGATATTCACCTGAAATCAAAATGCCGATGCGGCCGTCAGCCAGCTTTGTGGTAAATAGGCCGTTAAAGCCTGGTTCGTACTTCTTTGCATTTTCGGAATACGTGCCTTGGGCACGCAGCGATACTGTCGTCTTCCTGAAATCGAACGCCTTGGGCGTAATCAGATTCACTGTGCCGCCCAAACCGCCTTCCGCCTGGCTGGCGAGCGGCGACTTGAAGACTTCGAGTTTGCCGAACAGGCTGGACGGCACCAGATCGAGGCCGGACGATCGTCCAAGTTGATCATTTTCGGGCGGCGACAGGCGCGATGACCAACCGAGCAGCGTGCGACCGTCAACTTCGACGCGAACCTGCTGCAGTCCGCGAACCGAAACGGCCTGGCCTTCCCCGAAAACCCGGGTGATCTGGACACCGGTAACGCGTTGCAACGCTTCGGCGACATTGGCGTCGGGCAGCTTGCCGACATCTTCAGCGGTGATCACGTCAAGCACCTGCGTGGCGTCACGCTTGATGTCGGCCGCTTGCTTGAGTGAATTCCGAATGCCGGTCACGACGATGTCGTTTTCAGGTCTAGCGGTGTCATCCGGAGCCTCGACAGAGCGTGGCCGGGCCGGCGCGGGCGCCTCCTGCGCCCAGCCCGGTGTCGCAACAAGAAGAGCGCAAATACCCACACTTGTGCGCAACGCAACTTTCTTCATGGCATCCCCCTTCATCGCCCGGCATGCTTTGCTCGACTCGTGCGAGTCGGATGCTACCGGTGTCATCCGTAGTCATCGCCGAAATAGAGCCTGTGTCAACAGGAATCGCAAAATTTGTATGACAAGTTTGAAAATTTGTATGACAAGCGCGACGAGCGTGTGGGAGGGTGCTGGCGATGCTTGGCGGGCGCTCGAAGCGTCGATCCTTCGTCATGCCGGACTCGTTCCGGCATCCACTGGCTCGCAGGAGCAGCGGCGTATTGCACGCTGCACGGTGGACCCCGGAACAAGTCCGGGGTGACGATTCAGTTTTGGCGGCTCGGACTCCAACTTCAGTGTCGACGATGCCGCAGCGTGCGGCGCCCGGACTTCAGTCCGGCGTCTGTCCGGTCTGGACCTGGCGGTGCCGCTCGAGGCTCTTCTTCATATGGCGCCGCGCGGCGAGGCGCGCGCGGGCGGCATCCTGTGCGACGATGGCGAGCAGGATGGATTCATGGTCGCGGTAGATCTCCCGGGCATAGGCGCGGTGCTCGGTATCGGCGCGATCCCGCAGGAAGAGCCGCCGGGGCGGCACCAGGCGAATGCCCAGAAAATCCATGAAGCGGAGATAATAATCGTTGCGCGTTGCCGCGGCGATCGCGCGGTGGAACGCCATGTCGGCGGCGACTGCCTCGTCGATGTCGGCGCTGGCGCGCATCGTCTCGAGCCATTGGCGCATCTCGGCGAGGTTCTCGTCGGTGCGGCGGACCGCGGCGAGGCCGGCGATCTCGGTCTCCAGCGCCATGCGCATCTCGAGCAGTTTGATGACGTCGTCCATGCCGCCCATTTCCGCGGGCGTGACCTGGAAAGCCTGGTAGCGCGCGCCTTCGGCGACATAGGCGCCGGAGCCGCGCCTGGATTCGAGCAGGCCCCTGGCGGCGAGCCGGGCAAAGGCCTCGCGCACGACGGTGCGGCTGACGCCGAAGCTGTCGGTGATCGCCTTTTCGGTGGGGAAGCGCGAGCCCGGCGGCATGTCGCCCGCTTCGATGCGGCGTTCGAATTGTTTTACCAGATCGTCGGCAAGCGATGCGGCTTTGGTCGTCATGCCCCGACCCTAGCAGAGACCGGCGCGCAGATCATCTGTCGCAGTATTATCCCATCTCGTGGAAGATGCGGGAGCGTGCCGTTCAATATCTGCTGCTTCCCCGGCGAAGGCCGGGCCCAGTTGGGGGACGATCATGGTGAGCGCTGCGCGCCGTTACTACCACCTCTCCAACTGGGCCCCGGCCTTCGCCGGGGAAGGGCATGGTTCTGTTCCAGGCTCACCGATGCGATGGGTCGAAGTCCGGTTTCTGCTCGGCGACGTAGCGATCCCATTCGGCCCGATTATGGAAATCCAGCCCCTTGTCCCATGCGCCGCCCATATAATAGACGAACGGCACGCCCGGCTGGACACGCACCAGCACCAGGTAATTGTCATAGTCCTCGGTCACGTCGACCAAAGCTTTCGGATCGACCATCAGGGCGACCGCCATGGTGCCGTCGGTGGGGTCGGTCGGCCCCCACCAGGAAACCCGGCCGGTCGTCTTGTCGGCGGTGAAGCTGCCGAGCTTGGTCTCGCTCGTCGGGCGCTTGCTGATGCCGATGCCGACGATCAGCGCTTCGGGTTTGTCCGACCGGATCGTCGAAACCATGCGCGTGAAGTTGGTGCCCGCGGGCAGGGTGAAGCGGCGCGTCTCCCATACCTTGCGTGCGACATCGACCGGCCAGGGATCATAGTCGACCTCGAACGCGGCGATGGCCGGGCCGTCCTGCAGGATTCTCGAGCGGGCGTAGTTGCGCGAGGTCCATAATTTATTGTCGAACCAGATGCCCAGGCCGCCAGCGCCGCGGGCACCGTTGACGTTGTAGAAGTCGAGACCCTCGCCCTGATAGTCGTGCTGGTGCCCGGTGCGGAGCTGCCGGTCCATATAGGGCCAGCGCACATTCTTGCCCCAGATGTCGATGCCCGAGCTCGACGGCGGCTGGACCGCTTCGAGCGCGCGCCCATAGATGCGGTGGGCGATGCGGTCATTTTCCCAGAGGATATCGTCATAGCGATAGGGCGCCGGGGTGACCGCTGCGCGGCGCTCGCGGTCTGCCGCGGAGGGTGGGGGGAGGGTCGTTTTCGCGACGAGCGGGTGGGCGGTTTCCGGCGTGTCCTGTGCCGACAATGTGGCCGGTGAGGTCAGCGCGAGCAGCACTGCGAGGGTGGATAGGGTCCGCATCACGCTCTCCGATGGTTCTCGTTCGGGTTGGTCATTCGGTATCCTGTTCCCTCCCGCAAGCGGGAGGGGAGTTATTACGCCAGCTGGCAGATATCGAGCACGTTCATGTCGGTATAATCCTGGTTTTCGCCGGCCATGGCCCAGATAAAGGCATAGGCCCTGGTGCCCGAGCCCATATGGATCGACCAGGGCGGGCTGATGACGGATTCCTCATTGGCGACGACGATGTGGCGCATGGCCTCGCCCTCGCCCATGAAGTGCATGACCCGGTCGCTGGGACCGTCCAGCTCGAAGTAGAAATAGATCTCGCTGCGGCGTTCATGGATATGCGGCGGCATGGTGTTCCAGACGCTGCCGGGCTTGAGCACGGTCAGGCCCATGACGAGCTGCGCTGAATCGCACACGCCGGGGATGACGAGCTGGAAGATGGTGCGCTCGTTCGATTCCTCCAGGCTGCCGCGCTCCAGCGCGTTCGCGTCCGCGATCGAGAGTTTCCTTGTGGTGAAGCTTTTGTGCGCCGGGCAGGAGGCGAGATAGAAGCGCGCGCCTGTACCGGAGAACACCACGTCCCTGGCGCCCATGGTGACGTAGAGGCAGTCCCTGTTGCCGAGCGCGAAGCTCTCGCCATCGACCAGGACAGTGCCCTCGGCCTTGCCGACATTGACGATCGCCAGCTCGCGGCGCTCGAGAAAGGGATGGCCGGCAGCGGACGCCGGTTCGGTCTGGTCGGGCAGCTTGACCGGCGCATCCGCCACCTCGACCCCGCCGATCACGAAACGGTCGGCATGGGTATAGTTCAGCACGCACTCCCCAGCGCGAAACAGGCCCTGGATCAAATAGCGGTCGCGCAGCTCCTCGTTCGAGACGCACTCCATCATATCCGGGTGCGTGGCGTAATAGGTACGATCGAACATCATGTTTCCTCTTGGTGAAAGGGGGCCGTGACGGGCACGGGTGCCGGGCGCCCGACCGAGGCGCGGCGGATCAGCTTGGACAGGAAGAGCGACGGCTCCGTCGTCCCTTCGTCATCGGCGAGCGTGCCGGCCAGCAGCTTCAGCGCCGCCGACCGCGCCATCGAGGCGATCGGCCAGCGCACCGTGGTCAGCGGCGGCCAGACATGGCCGGCAATCACGGTATCGTCGAAGCCGATGACCGACAGGTCCTGCGGCACGGCAAGGTTGCGCTGGCGCGCCGCGTGGAGCACGCCGGCGGCCATCTCGTCGTTCGAGGCGAAGATCGCGGTCGGCATCGGCACCTGGTCGAGCAGGCGGTTGCCGGCCTCAACGCCGGATTCGAAGCGATAATCGCCCGAGGCGATCAGGCCGCGCGGCAGCTTGATCCCGGCCTCGGCCAGCGCGGTTTCGAAACCCCTGCGGCGCTCCTGGGCCGAGCGAAAGCCGTGCGGGCCGGCAACGAGGCCGATCCGGCGATGGCCCTGCTCGATCAGGTAACGCGTCGCTTCGACGACGGCCTCGGCATCGTTCGAGGCGACCGAATGATCGGCGTCATCGAGCATCGCCGACCCCATCCGCACATAGCGGCAACCGAGCGACCGGCAGAGATCGGCAAGAGCGTCATTCTCGGAAATGGGCGGCAACAGCATCACGCCGAACAGGCGATGGCGCTCCAGGAACTGGCGGAGATCGTCGAGCATGGCGGGCGAGCCGCGATCGACCGGGCGGACGACCAGCGCGAATTCGGTATCGCGGATCGCCTCCAGGATGCCCTGCTCGACGCCGAGCACCATCTGCGCGTTGGGATTGTCGTGGATCAGGCCGATCAGGAAATTGCGCCTGAGCGCCAGCCCGCGCGCCTGGGGGTTGGGGATGAAGCCAAGGTCGCGGATCACCGTCTCGACGCGCTGGCGCATGCGGTCCGACAGCAAGGGCGAGCGGTTGATCACCCGGCTCACCGTCTTTTTCGAGACGCCGGCGAGACGCGCCACATCGTTGATGGTCGGGTTGGCGTCAGCCATCATATGCCTCTCACCAGTTTGCCTCCTCACCAGTTTGTCATGGTGCCGTCTTGGAGGCGGTTCACCGGGAGATAGGCGCGGTTGTATTCGTATCTGGCGGCGAGTTCCTCATCGAGGTCGACGCCCAGACCCGGCTTGTCGCCCGGGTGCATCAGGCC
>NZ_JBXASH010000007.1:0-247789 GCF_058809095.1 Sphingomonas sp. GW821-FHT10F11 | reverse complement strand
CGCCTGCCACCGCACCTGCATTTATAATCGCAGATGCGGCGTCAGGTAAGTTACAAGGGGCTCCGGGAGCTATCGAGGGCTCCCGGAGCCCCTCACCAAGCTACGCTAGGCAGCAAGCTGCCAAGCTTCGCTATCCTCTCCCACCGGAGAGGAGCGATCGTCTGCGTGAGCGATCGTCTGCGTGAATGTCGATCCGCCTTAGCTGGCGACGCGATTCGACGGCTTTTTCGGCTGTTAGCCGCGGACATTTTTTCTTCCGCTGTTAAGTTGGATTTTCGGCCAAAATTTGCGGTTCGTTCTCAACCGCTTGCGCGCGTTTTCCGCTGTTATGCATAACAGCGGAAAAACGACGCGATAACAACGTATTTTTCCGCTGTTATCGCGCGCAAAACAGCGGTGATCTGCAACGATATTCAAGGTGAGAAAGAGCAGGGCAGTGCTTGAAACAGAGCGCCGCCCGGTGCCCCGATATCGCGACCGCCAGGATGTTGAATCGAGCCGTATCGACCGCTGGTCTTCGGTCGCGACGACCGCGCTATTTCGGCCCGAGCGCAAAATCGACGCTGACGCTCACCTGGCTGGTGTTGGTGCCCGCCATCACCGGCGGCGCCGCGACGGCCTGTGGCGCGACCTTGTCCATCATCGCCATCGACTCATAGGCCATCGGCACCGCCGATGCGCCGCCGTCGCGGATGGTGAGGATTCGGGCGACCTTGAGATTGGCGGCCTGGGCATAGGTTTCCGCCCGTGCCCGCGCGGCCTTGTACGCATTGGCATAGGCGGATCGGCTCGCCGCTTCGGGATCGGCAACGCGCAGGTCGGGGCCGGACAGCACGTTCGCGCCCGCCTGAGTCACGGCCGAAATAGCAGCGCCTGCCTTGTCGACGGCACGCATGCGGACAGAGACGACATTGCTCGCCTCGAACTTGTTCTTGTTCGGACCCCAGTCGATCCGGGAGACGGTCAGCCGCTGGGTCTGGATGTCGGCCTTGGCGACGCCGAAACCTTCCAGCGCGGATACGACCTTGTTCATGATCGTGTTGTTGGCGGTGGTCGCCGCATCGGCCGTCGCACCGATCGACGACACGCCGGCAGAGAAGCGCGCCTCGTTGGGCGCCGTTTCGGCCTGGCCGCTGGCGGTGACCTGAAGCAGCACTTCGTCCTGCCCGACGCCGCGCGGATCGCGCGGTCCGGGAGAGCAGGCGCCCAGCGCGAGCACGCCGCTCATAGCCATCCATCCGATCGTCGATCCGCGCATTTTCGTTCCTCTCACTCTTTGGCGATGACGCTCCGCACTGCCTTGTTCCAGCCCGTCAGCCGCTCTTCCCGCACCTCGGAGGCCATCTCGGGCTCGAACATCTCGACCGCCCCGCGCATGACCGCTGCCTCTTCGAGGCTCTTGAACAGCCCGCACCCGACGCCCGCGAGCATCGCCGCACCGAGTGCAGTGGTCTCGGCGAACTTCGGCCGTTCGACGCTCACACCGAGCATGTCGGCCAGGTCCTGCGCCATCCAGTCGTTCGCAACCATGCCGCCGTCGATGCGCAGCGTCTTCCAGTCGACACCGTCGGCCGCGAAGGCGGTCTTCAGGTCGTTCGCCTGGTGCGCCATGGATTCGAGCGCGGCGCGGACGATATGCGCGCGTTCGCTGGAGAAGCTGAGGCCGGAGATCGTCCCGCGCGCATCGGGTTCCCACCACGGTGCGCCGAGCCCTGACAAAGCCGGCACGAAATAGACGCCGCCGCTCGAGTCCACACTGCGCGCCAGCTTCTCGGTCTCCGCCGCATCGCCGATCAGGTGGAGCGTATCGCGCAGCCATTTGACCAGGCTGCCAGCGACGAACACCGACCCCTCCAGCGCATAGGCGCGGCGGCCCTTCAATTGCCAGGCGATCGTCGAGAGCAGCCGGTTGCGCGACGTCGGCGGGGTCGGCCCTGCCTGGGTCAGCACGAAAGCGCCGGTGCCGAAGGTCGCCTTGGTCTCGCCGGGCTTCAGGCAGGATTGGCCGATCGTGGCTGCCTGCTGGTCCCCGGCAATGCCGCAGATCGGGATGGCCGCGCCGAACAGGGTGGTCTCGCCGAACTGCCCGGCGCAATCGACGATCTCCGGCAAGGCGGCGCGCGGTGCGCCGAACAGGTCGATCAGCCCATCGTCCCACTGGCCGCTGCCGATCGCCATCAGGGCGGTGCGGCTGGCATTGGTCGCGTCAGTGATGTGTTGCCCGCCAGTCAGCTTCCAGATCAGCCAGCTTTCGATCGTGCCGACGGCCAGCCGGCCGCCGGCTTCCTTGAGCTGCGGCCAGTTGGCCATCGCCCAACCGATCTTCGAGCCCGAGAAATAGGGATCGAGCAGCAGCCCGGTCTTCGCCTGCACCACCGGCTCATGCCCCGCCTCGCGCAGGTCGCGGCAGATCGCGGCGGTGCGCCGGTCCTGCCAGACGATCGCGGGCGCCAGTGGCTCGCCGGTCTCACGGTCCCAGAACACCACCGTCTCGCGCTGGTTGGTGATGCCGATCGCGGCGATCCGCTCCGCGCCGCCGCCGCGTTCGACCACATTGCGGCAGACGGCGAGCGTCTTGTCCCAGATCTCCGCCGCATCATGCTCGACGCGGCCGCTCTCCGGATAATGTTGGATCAATTCGGCGGATTCGCTCGTAAGACACTTGCCGTCGGGCGCGAACAGCATCGCCCGGGTGGAAGTGGTGCCTTCGTCGATAACCAGGATCAGATCGCGCATGCGATCAGGCTAGCCGGGATTACAAGCGAGGGGAATGCGGCTAGGTTGTCCGCGAAGACTGTAGCGTAGAGGGGGCGGACGAGTGGCGGAGGGTTCCGGACAGGGCGCAGGCAAGGCCCCCGGTGAAGGCGCATTCGGTTTGCCGATCGACGGCGAGGAAGCGGGCGACGAGGCGCGGGTCGGGCAACGCCGCGACAGGCTGCTCGCCGCGCTGACCCTGATTGCCGGGATTGGCCTCGCGCTCGGCACGCCCTTCGCCCTGAAGGCCGGCGCCGAATTCTTCCTGCCGACCACCGCCGCTTTGGTCATCGCCATTGCGCTGGTGCCGGTGCTCGAATGGCTCGAGCGGCACCGCGTGCCCTCGGCGCTCGCCTCGCTTACCTGTGTATTGCTGTTCCTCGTCGCGGCGAACATCGCGCTGGCGGCGATCATCGTCCCGGCGACCGAGTTCTTCCGCAAGCTGCCCGACCGGATCGACCGGATCCAGATGAACATCGCGCCGGTGCTCGATCTTTATTCGAGCCTCGAAAAATATGTGAACCGCACCGTGCGACACCTCGCCGCGAGCGGGCCGGTGAATGCACCGCAAACCACCGCCGTCGCGCCGCCCAGCTCGATCCTGGAGCTTGCCGCCACCTCGGCGCCGACCGCGATCGTTCAGGTCTTTTTCGGCATCCTCGTCGTCTATTTCTTCCTCTCGGGCTGGACCCGGCTGCGGCGGCGGACGATCACCAGCCGGTCGAGCTTCGGCGGCGCGATGGCGACGGCACGGGTGATCCAGGATGTGGTCGACGACACCTCGGCCTATCTCGGCACGATCACCATCATCAACCTGTCGCTCGGCCTGGTCATTGCCTTCGCGCTGTGGCTGCTGGGCATGCCCTATCCGCTGATGTGGGGCGGCATCGTCGCCCTGTGCAACTACATCCCCTATTTCGGGCCGATCGTCGCGGCGATGCTGCTCGCGCTCGGCGGGCTGATGACCTTCCCCGATATCTGGGTCGCGCTGCTCCCGGCGGCAATCATGATCGGCGCGCATCTGCTCGAGGCCAATGCGATCACGCCGTTCATCGTCGGCCACCGGCTGACGATCAACCCGATCATGATCCTCATTTCGCTGAGCTTCTGGGGATGGGTGTGGGGTACGCCCGGCGCGTTGCTCGCGGTGCCGCTGCTGATCATCATCCAGACGGTGATCGGCGCCGCCGGCAAGCCCGACATCGCCGGCTTCCTGTTCGAGCACGGCACGCTGACCCAGCAGCGGCGCGACCGGCGGGCGGCGCGGGACGATGCTGACTGATACCGGATCGGGATGAGGGGCATGATGAGCGACGGCGCACACGCCCTCTGGCGGTGGCAGAATCTCGGCCTGTCGCCGGTCGCCTTTCATCTCGGCCCGTTCGACATTCGCTGGTACGCGCTGAGCTACCTCGCGATGATCGGCCTGGGCTGGTGGTATCTGCGCAGGCTGGTCGCCGAGCCGGGGGCGCCGATGACCCGCCAGCATGTCGACGATCTCGTCTTCTATCTGACGATCGGCGTGGTCGCCGGCGGGCGGATCGGCTATTCCCTGTTCTACAAGCCGGACCTGTGGGGCAACCCATTGGAGGTCCTGAAGCTGTGGGAAGGGGGCATGTCCTTCCATGGCGGTCTGATCGGCGTGCTTGTCGCGCTCGGCCTCTTCACCTGGAAGCACGGGCTGAACATGGTGCGGGTGTGCGATTACGTCGCCTGCGCCACGCCGTTCGGGCTGGTGCTGGTGCGACTCGCCAACTTCATCAACGGCGAGCTGTGGGGCCGCCCGACGACCCTGCCCTGGGGCATGGTGTTCCCCGGCGCGGGCGACGATCTGCCCCGGCATCCGAGCCAGCTCTATGAGGCGGGCCTCGAAGGCCTCACCATGATGATCGTCCTGTTCTGGCTGTTCTGGTTCACCGACGCGCGCAACCGGCCCGGCCGGCTGCTCGGAACCAGCCTCCTTATCTATGGCGCTGCGCGATTCCTGCTCGAGCTCGTCCGGCAGCCCGACAAGGGTCTGGAGCATCTGTGGTGGGGGCTGACGATGGGCCAGACGCTGAGCCTGCCGATCATTGCCGCCGGCCTGTATTTCGCGTTCCGGCCTTTGCCGGGCAGGGCGGACCTGCCCGCTGTCGCGGTTACCGGGAATAGTTGAGCCCATAGTTGAACGGGGTGCGAAAACGAGCGTTGACAGGCCCGGGCACCTCGCCTAGTTGCGCCGCCTCACGCTTTCCAAGCGGGTGTAGCTCAGTTGGTTAGAGCGCCGGCCTGTCACGCCGGAGGTCGCGGGTTCGAGCCCCGTCACTCGCGCCACCCTCCCTGATTTGGGGAGGGCGCAGCGACGTCACCGCCAGCGTCCGGTCTCCATCCACAGCAGCATGCGGCGCATCGGCAATATCCACAGCCAGACGATTCCGGTCACCAGATAGAAGCCGAGCTGCAGCAGCACGTGCCACTGGCCGATCACGCCGGACAGGCTGGCGACCAGGATCACCCAGGCCAGGATCATGCCGAGGATCGCGAGCATGCCGACGGGTTTGCGCCAGGAAGGGGTCATTGCGGCGTGATCCAGTCTCGTTCGGTGATGATGGCGTGGAGCGGCACGTCCCACGGCTCTTGCGGCAGGCTTTCGACCTGTTGCACCGACCAGGCAAGTCCGACGCGCCACGCGTCGGGGAATTGCGCGAAGGCGCGGTCGTAATAGCCAGCGCCCTGGCCGAGTCGGTTCAGCGCCGGATCGAAGGCGAGCAGCGGCGTCAGGATGATGTCGGGCGCCATCGCCGCCGCCTCGTGATGCGGCTGCGAAAGGCCGAACGGGCCAGCGATCAGCGCCGCTTCGCTATCCCAGGCAAGGAAACGCATCGGCTGCGAGCGGACGGTGACATGTGGCAGCACGATAGCGCAGCCGCGCTCGACCGCGGCGCGGGCGAGCGGCGAGGGATCGATCTCGCTGCCCATCGGGACATAGGAGGCGACCGTCAGGCCGTGTTCGAGCCGGGCGAGAAGGGCGGGGGGCGGTTCGATCGCGGGCGGGCCACCGGCGAAGAACCGGTCGCGATCGGCGCGGATGCGGGCGCGGAGGGCGGACTTTTCGGGGTTCATGGGAGGGGAATCAAGGGTAGCCCCTTCTCTTTTCGTCATGCCGGACTTGTTCCGGGGTCCACTGTTCCGCGAACTCGTCAGTGCGGAATGTGCGGCACGGTGGACCCCGGAACAAGTCCGGGGTGACGATCATGTCGCCTGTCTCGAATAGCGGTGGCGGGACCGCCATGGCCGTTTGCCTGAATATCCTCTGACGCCGTTAGCATCAGGTGGGGATCATGTACGACAGGCCAGGGCCAGCGCAGGGACAACCCCCTAGGAAGAATAATCGCCTCAGGGATAATCGGTAAGGCTCGTACCGGGCAGTGCCCGCCACCAACGAATATAGGCCCCAAGGGGTTAATTCTCAAGTACCGCCGCGAGTCGTTCGAGCCGTTCGGCTACCTGTTCGAGCATCATCGCTCCGGCGCCTTCCGGCGGACGGCGCTGTGCCTCGTCCAGCTCGTCCGCCAGCATCAGCGCGACGAACAACATGGTCCGTTCACCGTTGAGCCCGCCAGAGGCGCGCGCGGCGGTCGACCAATGCTTGTCGAGCAATTCGCCCAGCTTGCGCAGCTGAGGCTCCTCGCCGTCACGGCAAGCGACGGTATGGCGGCGATCGCCGATGGTGAGGGTGACGTCGGCCATTATCCGCCTTCGCCACGCGCGATGACGTCGTCCAGCGTCGCCACCGCTTGTGCGATCCTGGCACGCAGCACCGCGTGACGGCGCACCGCCGCCTCGGCCACACGATCGCGCTCAGCCACTGCTGCTTCGATTCTAGCAATCGCGCGATCGATCCGGTCGAGCGCGGGCGGAGGCGTCTCGTCTGCCATCGCTCCCGGATAGCATGGCTTTACCAGCGGGCAAGATCGATTTGGCGTACTGCGGTTGACGGGCGGGTCCGCCCACCGCAAAGACCGCGCGGCTTATCAGACTCGCCGGTCGCCCCTTTTGCGCATGTCCGCGCCGCGCCCGGTATCCGCGACGGAGGTAATTGCGATGACGGTGAAGGTTGCGATCAATGGTTTCGGGCGTATCGGTCGCCTGGTTGCACGCGCGGTACTGGAGCGTGGCGATACGGGACTTGAACTCGTCGCGATCAACGACCTCGCCGATGCCAAGTCGAATGCCTGGCTGTTCTCGCGCGACTCGGTGCACGGCAAATATCCGGGCAAGGTCTCGGCCGAGGGCAATGACCTGGTCGTCGACGGCAAGCGCATCCGCGTCACCGCCGAGCGCGATCCCGCCAAGCTGCCGCACGCCGAGCTGGGCATCGACATCGTGCTCGAATGCACCGGCTTCTTCACGGATCGCGAGAGCGCGCAGAAGCATATCGATGCGGGTGCCAAGAAGGTGCTGATCTCGGCCCCGGCCAAGGGCGTCGACCTGACTGTCGTGTTCGGCGTCAACAACGACAAGCTCGAGGCCGGCCACAACATCGTGTCCAACGCGTCGTGCACCACCAACTGCCTCGCGCCGGTCGCCAAGGTGCTGAACGATGCGATCGGCATCGAGCGCGGCCTGATGACCACGATCCACGCCTATACCAACGACCAGAAGATCCTCGACCAGATCCACCCCGACCTGCGCCGCGCCCGCGCGGCCGCCATGTCGATGATCCCGACCACCACGGGCGCCGCCCGTGCGGTCGGCGAAGTGCTGCCCGAGCTCAAGGGCAAGCTGGACGGCTCGGCGATCCGCGTACCGGTGCCGGACGTCTCGCTGGTCGACCTGACCTTCACGCCGAAGCGCGACACGACCAAGGAAGAGGTCAACGCGATCCTCAAGGCGGCATCGGAAAGCGGCCCGCTGGTCGGCATCCTCGATTACACCGACGAGCCGCTCGTCTCGATCGACCTGATGCACACTTCGGCAAGCTCGACGATCGACAGCCTTGAGACGGCGGTGCTCGACGGCAAGCTCGTCCGCGTCGTCAGCTGGTACGACAATGAATGGGGCTTCTCCAACCGCATGGTCGACACCGCCGGCGCGATGGCCGCGTTCCTGTAAGGGCGCGGAATCGAACCACGGGGGTAGCGAGGACGAGATGACCAAGCCATTCAAGACGCTCGACGACATGGGCGATGTCTCCGGCAAGCGCGTACTGGTCCGCGAGGATCTGAACGTGCCGATGGCAGACGGCGCCGTCACCGACGCCACCCGTTTCCGCGCGACCCTGCCGACGGTGACCGAGCTGGCGGATCGCGGTGCGATCGTCCTGATCCTCGCTCATTATGGCCGCCCCAAGGGCAAGCGCGACCCCGAGATGTCGCTCGCTTTGGTCGCCAAGCCCTACAGCCAGGTGCTCGGTCGCCCGGTGCGCTTCATCGAGGATTGCGTGGGCGAGGGTGCCGCCGAAGCGATCGCAACGTTGAAGGACGGCGACATCGCGGTGCTGGAGAATACCCGCTTCCACGCCGGCGAGGAAAAGAACGATCCCGAACTGGCCGCCGAGATGGCGAAGCTCGGCGACCTCTATGTCAACGACGCCTTCTCCGCCGCGCACCGGGCGCACGCCTCGACCGAGGGCCTCGCGCATATCCTCCCGGCCTTTGCAGGCCGCGCAATGGAAGCGGAACTGACCGCGCTCGACAAGGCCCTGGGCAATCCCGAGCATCCCGTCGCGGCGGTGGTCGGCGGCGCCAAGGTGTCGACCAAGCTCGACGTGCTCAAGCATCTCGTCGCGAAGGTGGATCACCTGATCATCGGCGGCGGCATGGCCAACACCTTCCTCGCCGCGCGCGGCGTCGATGTCGGCAAATCGCTGTGCGAGCATGACCTGACCGGCACTGCCGAGGAGATCTTCGACGCGGCGGAGCGCGCCAACTGCACCATCCATCTGCCCTATGACGTGGTGGTGGCGAAGGAATTCCGCGCCAACCCGCCGGTCCGCACCGTCAACGTGCATGAGGTCGCGGCCGACGAGATGATCCTCGATGTAGGCCCCGCCGCGGTCGAGGCGCTGGCCGATGTGCTCAAGAACTGCCGCACCCTGGTGTGGAACGGCCCGCTCGGCGCCTTCGAGACGCCGCCCTTCGACACCGCCACCGTGGCGCTGGCCCGCACGGCAGCCGCGCTGACCCGCGACGGCTCGCTCGTTTCGGTCGCGGGCGGCGGCGATACGGTCGCGGCGCTCAATCAGGCGGGGGTGGGCGACGACTTCACCTTCGTCTCCACCGCCGGCGGCGCCTTCCTCGAATGGATGGAAGGCAAGGAACTGCCAGGGGTCGCCGCGCTGACGCGATAGGCTCAGGGCGCTGCCGTATAAACCGGCTTGCCGTTCGCGGTGACGGTCGATGCCCATTGCTGACGCATCCGCTCCTTGATGGACGGCGGCAGCGGCACATAGTCGAGGCGCGCGGTCGCTTCGTCGCCGTTGCGATAGGCCCAGTCGAAGAATTGGAGCACCGCGGCCCGCTTGGCGGCATCCGCCCTGGTCTTGTGCAGGAGGATGAAGGTCGCCCCGGTGATGGGCCAGCTCGGCGCGCCTGCCTGGTCGAGCAGCAGCAGGTAATTGCCCGGCGCGTGCGCCCAGTCGGCGCCCAGCGCGGCGGCCGCGAACGACCTGGCGGAGGGCTGGGGATAAGCGCCTGCACTGTTCTGCAGCAGGACGTGGATCGCCTTGGTCTGCTTGGCAAAGGCATATTCGACATAGCCGATCGAACCAGGGGCCACCTGCACCGATGACGCGACGCCCTCATTGCCCTGGCCGCTGATACCCGCCGGCCAGGTGACCGAGTCGCTTGCCCCCACCTTGGCGCGCCAGGCCGGATTCTTCATCGCCAGATAGGAGGTGAACAGGAAACTGGTCCCGGAAGCGTCCGACCGGTGTACCGGGGTGATCCGCAGATTGGGCAAGGTCAGGCCGGGATTGAGCGCGACGATCTCGGGCGCGTTCCACTTCTCCACCTTGCCGAGATAAATATCGCCGAGCACGGCACCGGTGAGCTTGACCTGCCCCGGCTGGATGCCCGGCAGATTGACCACCGGCACCACGCCGCCGATGACGGTCGGAAACTGATAAAGGCCGTTCTTGTCCAGCTCTTCCGGCTGGAGCGGCCGGTCCGACGCACCGAAATCGACCTTGCCGGCTTCGATCTGCTTGATGCCGTCGCCCGAGCCGACCGCCCGATAATCGACCGCCACATCGGCCTGGGTCCGATAGCCTTCGGCCCATTTGGCATAAAGCGGTGCCGGGAAGGTCGCGCCGGCGCCCGCTACGCTTGTCCTGGGCTGCGCTGCGCTGTTCTGTGATGCGCCCTCGCTACAGGCGCTCGACAGTCCAAGTGCCGCGACCGCGATGAACAGTTTTGCGTTCACAGGAAGCCCTCTCTCTCATTGCTGGAATCGCTGCGACAACTGGCCCGATACGCGGCATGAACTCCTCGTTCCGAAACGCTTCATCGGAGAATGTGGAGGACGCACCCGGCGGCGCCGCTCCGAAGCTCGAACCGCCCAGCCGGGTGGGCCATGTGCCCCGGGGTTCAGGGATAGGGGAGGCCGTAATAGGTATAGACCTGCTCGCCATAGGCGCGGTCGAAGCTCGGCTCTTCATCGGCACCGTAATGCGGGGCCTTTTCGAGCAGCTCCTTGTCGATATCGACGACATAACCGCCCTGCTCGGGCTCGTAGGTCAGCGATTCCCACGGGAGCGGGTAATAATCGGCGCCCAGGCCGAACAGTCCACCGAAGGTCAACACGGCATATTCGACCTGGCCCGACTGTTTGTCGACCATGAAGTTGTGGATCGTGCCGAGCCTGTCGCCGTCCTCGTTGTAGACGGCCGTGCCTTCGACCTTGTTCGAAGCGATGAGCCAATCCGATTCGTCGATTTCGATATCGTCGATGTCAGTGTCCGTCGGTGCATCGGTCATGTCGGAGTCTCCATGCGATTCCCCCGCAGGAGTCATCTTGAACCCCGGACACGACAATCATGTGACGATGGGCCGCGGCAGCAACGCCGCTCTCCGTTTCTGCAGTTGCCCGACGGAAATCAGTTCGTTGCGGCCGGCGCTGCCGGCACCGGCTCGTTGAGCAGCGGTACGAGCGTCTGGTTGAGCGCCTCCAGATCGAATGCCCCCGCCCTGGCGTAGCGGACATGGCCCGACCGATCGATGACATAGTTGGTCGGCACGCCGTTCATGACGGCATAGGGGCCCTTGATCCTCCTCGCCGACGGCATGTGCATTGCCGCGAAGAGCTTCTTCAGCCTGAAAGGCGGCACCGAATCCTCGGTCGCGATCGCGAAGACCCTCAGGCCCTTTTTCTGCTGTATCGCATAATATGAATCCAGCAGCGGGAGTTCCTCCCGGCACGGCACGCACCAGGTCGCCCAGAAGTTCAACACCACCACCTGACCACGAAGCTGGTCGAGCGTCACCTTCGACCCGTCGATCATGGTCAGTTCGAAATTGGGGGCGACGTCGCCGACCTTGGGCTCCTTGGCCGCGGTCAGCAAGAGGGCGGCCACGCCCAGGCCAAGCAATTTCAGCGCGCGCGAGACCGATGGCATGGTGTGAATTCCCCCTTCTCTTCAATCTGATGCAAGGGGGGTGCGCAGGTCAATATCGCGACGCGCCGTCGCGCCCGATTCGACGTCGCCGGGCTAGAAATTCCACTGCTCGCAGCTGGCGATCACCCATCCGCTGAAGGTGACCGTCACGCCGATCAGGATCGGTATGCCGAAGATCGACCGCGCCGTCGCGACGGTCACGCCGGGCGCCGGCGTCTTCGCGTCGAGCGTGCACCAGCAGGGGTTCGTGCACAGGCCTGCACAAAGTCCCGGCCGTAGAAGGTGCGTCTGCTGGGCATAATCGAGCACTGCGAGGCCAGTCGCCGTCGCCGTCGCGGCGGCAAGGCTGCCGATCAAGGGCACGAAATATTGCGTGGAGCTTCCGGTCACCCACGCCGCGGAAAAGCGCGTCTGGGGGCAGGGTTTCCACAACGGCAACGGCAGGCCGAACAGCGCAAGGCCGACCAGCCGCTCGCTGCCCGTCGCGACGAACGCGGCTATCTCCGGCCCATTGCCGGCGAAGCTCAGCCGGTCGAGGCCCGGCGCATGGGGGCTGCGAACCGGTGCGCCGTAGCGCTTGGTGAGGACGGCCGGGATACCGCCGGACGGCGCGCCATCCGCCCCGGCCGGGAACAATCGCGCCAGCATGTCGGCAAGGCCCGTCCCGGGCGCCTCCATTGTCCTTCTCCCGGCTAGGGCAGGAGGATACCCTTGGGACAGTCCTCCAGCGGCTTGCCGAGCACCTGGCTCAGCTTCGGCAAGGTGATGTTGAACTGTTTCACCAGCACCCCGTTGCGATAGCAATTATAGTGGCATTCATGGCCGACCCCGGGGATGTCGACCGACATCTGCAGCGTGCACAGGGTCGGCTGGGGCGGAGGCCGCGGCTTGCTCCACCAGTCGAGAAGCGCGTCGATGAGTTTGACGACCAGGACGACGACCACGACGACGATGGCTGCAAGCAACAACGCGGCCGCAATTTCGGGCGCGGTGATGACGACCACGGCTCCCGTAGCGACGGCTGTCATAGTTCTTCTCCCGATCGGCTAGGGTTGCTGGGTAATATCGTCGAGCGCCGCGCTTTGTGCTTCGGTGAGCATGACTGCGTCATGTGGAATAGGCGGCGGATCGCGCGGAATCGCACGGCGCACGAAAATGAGTACGACAAAGAGAAATATTGCAAGAATCCCGAAGCATAACGCTACGGATGCTGATTCGAAATGGACGCTGACATGGGTTGTGCCGTTCATGCCGGCCTCCTTATCAACAGGTCGCCCAAAATGCGCGATCGTAACTTGCCATAAGCGCGATCATGCCGCAACGGCGAAAGAAACCGTTTTGACAATATTCATTCTTTTGGGAGAGTTACGCCATATGGATTCTTACTTGTCGGCATGTCATCTGCGTGAATCTATTGCTGGAATTATGGTAACTTACAGCAGGCCCGCCTCGTCACGCCGCAAGCAGACCGGGCAAACAGCACTCCCTGTTCCTTCCCTGTTATCGCGCAATAACAGGGAGCATCATGGTCCGATCGGCGGCAGCGACATCGTCGTCCCGCACCCCTGTCAGATCGCCCCCGTTGCCCCTCGCGCCGTCGCCCGCTAACAGCCCGGCATCACATCCATAGCGCCAAGGGAATCACGATGACGCCGACGGTGAAGGCCATTCTCGACAAGTACGAGTCCGACAATGCCGGCGTGAAGGCGAACCTGGCCCGCATCCTGATGCACGGCAAGCTCGGCGGCACCGGCAAGCTGATCATCCTGCCGGTCGATCAGGGCTTCGAGCACGGCCCGGCGCGCAGCTTCGCGGTGAACCCCGCCGCCTATGATCCCCATTATCACTATCAGATCGCGATCGACGCCGGGCT
Organism: Sphingomonas sp. GW821-FHT10F11; assembly: GCF_058809095.1. Lineage (NCBI taxonomy): Bacteria > Pseudomonadati > Pseudomonadota > Alphaproteobacteria > Sphingomonadales > Sphingomonadaceae > Sphingomonas > Sphingomonas sp. GW821-FHT10F11. Next base: position 234,566 of record NZ_JBXASH010000007.1, on the reverse strand, counting down.
CTCCGCTTACGCAGCGCCGCTCGGCATGATCGAGGCGGGCGCCGAGACCTTTGCCGGCCAGATTCCGACCATCCTGAAGGTCAACAGCTCGAACAGCTGGGCGCAGGGCGCGAACCAGGCGGTCACCGCCGGCGTCGAGGATGCGGTGCGGCTCGGCTGCTCGGCGATTGGCTTCACCATCTATCCCGGCTCGGACGATCTCTTCTCGATGATCGGCCAGATCCGCGAGCTGTCGGCCGAGGCCAAGTCGGTCGGTATCGCCACCGTCATCTGGTCCTATCCGCGCGGCGGCGCGCTGCCCAAGTCGGGCGAGCTCGCGCTCGATGTCGGCGCCTATGCCGCGCACATGGCGGCGTTGCTCGGCGCGCACATCATCAAGGTGAAGCTGCCGAGCGACCATATCGAGCAGAAGGAAGCCAAGCCGATGTACGAGGGCACCGACTGGTCGAAACAGTCGGACCGTGTGAAGCATGTCGTGCAGTCGAGCTTCGCCGGGCGCCGCATCGTGGTGTTCTCGGGCGGCGCGGCCAAGGGCGCCGATGCGGTCTATCAGGACGCGCGCGACATCCGCGACGGCGGCGGCAACGGCTCGATCATCGGCCGCAACACCTTCCAGCGGCCGCGCGACGAAGCGCTTGCGATGCTCGACAAGCTCGTGCGCATCTACAAGAACGAGGAATGACGGTGCCGCCGGTCATCGGTCGTCGCGAGGTCATCGGCGGTGCCGTTGCCATCGCGATGATCGGCTGGCCGGCGTCCGCCATCGCGGCGGAAAATGCCACGTACGGCCTGATCGGGAAGATCACGGCCAAGCCCGGCCAACGCGACGCGCTGGCGGCGGCGCTTTCGGGCGGATCGGAGGCGATGCCGGGCTGCCTGGCCTATGTGGTGGCCGAAGACGTGGCCGATGCCGACGCGCTCTGGGTGACCGAGATCTGGGAAAACAAGGCGGCGCATGATGCCTCGCTCTCCCTGCCGGCGGTCCGCGCGGCGATCGCCAGGGGTCGGCCACTGATCGCCGGTTTCGACAGTGTCGCGCACACCCGACCCATCAGCGGCGTGGAGAAGAAATGAGCGATACCCTCTGGACCGCAGTCGACGACTATATCGTCGGCCATCTACTCGGTACCGATCCGGTGCTCGACGCGGCGCTGGCGGCGAACGAAGCGGGCGGCCTGCCCCCGATCGACGTATCGGCCGCGCAGGGCAAGATGCTCCACCTGATGGCGCGGATGGCCGGCGCCCGGCGTATCCTCGAGCTGGGCACGCTTGGCGGCTATTCGACGATCTGGCTGGCACGGGCGCTGCCCGATGACGGCCAACTGGTGACGCTGGAACTCGAACCGCACCACGCTGATGTCGCGCGCGGCAACATCGCGGCGGCGGGTTTCGCCGACAAGGTCGATGTCCGGGTCGGCCCGGCGACCGAGACGCTCGACGCGATGATCGCGGCGGGCGAGGGGCCGTTCGACTTCGTTTTCATCGATGCCGACAAGCCGAACAACGTCGCCTATCTCCGTGCGGCGATCGCGCTGGGGCGGCCCGGCACCACGATCATCGTCGACAATGTCGTGCGCGAGGGCGGGGTGCTCGACGCGGACAGCGACGACGACCGCATCCAGGGCACGCGCGCGCTGTTCGAGGCAGTCGCGGCCGAGCCCCGGCTGAGCGCGACCGCGGTCCAGACGGTCGGTGCGAAGAAGTGGGACGGGTTCCTCCTGGCCGTGCTAGGCGCCGCCGAATGACTGAAGATGATCCCCTCGGCCCGCTCGATCCCGATTTTGCGGCCAAGTTCACGCGCGACATCCGGCGGCCGCCCTGCCAGCTCTATCTCGTGTCGCCGCTCGATGTCGACGGCGCTTTCCCCGATCGCCTGGCCCGCGCGCTCGATGCCGGGCCGGTCGCGGCGTTCCAGTTCCGCGTGAAGGACGTGGATCAGCACGAAGCGACCCGCCTGGGCGAGCCGCTCCGCGCAATCTGTGCCGAGCGGGAAGTGGCGTTCATCGTCAACGACAGCATCGCGCTCGCCAAGCGGCTCGGCGCGGACGGCGTGCATCTGGGGCAGGGCGATGGCGATCCGCGCGAGGCGCGTTCGGTGCTCGGGCCGACGGCGCAGATCGGCGTAACTTGCCACGACAGCCGCCATCTAGCGATGGAAGCAGGCGAGGCCGGGGCCGACTATGTCGCGTTCGGCGCCTTCTATCCGACCACCACCAAAGAGGTGAGCCACCACCCCGATCCCTCGATCCTGAGCTGGTGGACGACGGTGTTCGAAATACCCTGTGTCGCGATCGGCGGCATCACGCTGGCCAACGCCCCGGCGCTGGTGAAAGCGGGCGCCGATTTCCTGGCGGTGTCCAATGCTGTGTGGGGCGGGGACGAGGCTGCCGCGATCAAGGCGTTCGAGGCAGTCCTCGTCAAATAGCCCCAGGCCGATTCAACCCTTGGGCTTGGCATAATACCAGGACATGCGCGGCGGCCGCATTTCACTGACCGCGCCGTCGATATAGCTGCCGGGCAACAGGCTGGTCACCGTGGTGCGCCAGGGGAAGTCGGCGCGGCTGCGATCCTCCGCCCAGATATGCTGGAGGTCGTGAGTCTTTTCGAACCGCTGCGCGATGATCTCGGTAATGCCCGGCACCGCGAACTCGTGCAGTTCGAGCAGGAAGGTCGCGGTGGCGAGCGCCGGTACCTTTGCCGGGTCGAGCAGCACGCTCTCATAACCCTCGACGTCCATGATCACGACGGCGCCGCTCTTCCCGTCGAGCGCTGCATTCAGGCCCTCGGGCTCGCATGTGGCCAGGATGGTCACCTGGTCGGCGACATTGTTGGCGGCAGCCATCTCGGCGATCGCGGCACGGCCGCCGGCCTCCATCTCGAATGCGATCATCTGTGTGCCAGGGAGGCGCGAGGCGAGGCCCACGGCATAATAGCCCTCGGCCGCGCCGACATCGACGATCAGCGACGGTTTCGACGCAATGATCTCCTCGACCACCGCGGCCAGCTCACGCTCATAGATGCCGAGCAGCTTGGGGACATAGGCACTGCCGACCGACCGATCGATATAGCGCAGGCCCTTGAACGGGCCGTCGATCACCTGCTGTCCAGTGCGATCGCGCGCCAGCGCGGCGAAATAACGATAGGGTCGGACGGCGTCCGGCGTGAGCTTCCGGGCGAGGTTCGTGGCGAATCGAAGCATGGAAATGGCGGCCCCCAGGGTCGTGTTCGCTTCGTCTATAGACTGGGTTGGCGCTTATGTCTGCTAGGCCTATCGACATTGACTGGACCCATCATTCCTCTCCTACTGGAGAGGAAGAAGGCAAAACGTGCTTACGTCGATCCGTTCTAGATCTGCTGCCAGCGACGCACCGGTCCCGTATCGACATGGACAAAGCCGTCGCGCGGATAATAACCGACTCCGCCGCCGCCCAGCGCCATCGCGGCGCCGCGAAGCCGGTCGAGCGACACGCCCGGGATCATGATGTCGGTCGCCTTGCCCAGCATGTGCTGGCTCTGGCTCGCGACGCCGGTGCGCTCGCCGCCATGGGCGCGCAGCGACGCATTGGTCTGGGGGGAGCGATAGCCCGAGATCAGGTCGATCTTGCGGCTGCCGCTTACTTCCAGCTTCTCACGAAGCCGGACGAGCAGCGCGAGCAGCTTGCGGTCCATCGGATGGATCTGGCCCGTGCGCCAGTCGCGCAGGCCGTGGTTCAGCTCGGCAAGCCCATCGGCGACGAAGCTGCCGCCCCGCGCGAAGACGGCGTCGACGCTTTCATTGTTGTGCACGTTGCGGATCGCCAGCCGCAACTCCTTGCCCGCAGCCATCGCGGGCAGGGGAAAGGCGAGCGCCGCGCCGACCGCCATCGCACCGCCGATCAGGGCGCGTCGCGAGAAGATGGGACCGTCGACTTGTTCCGGGCCGGAAACAAGCCGGCTGTCCATCGTTGATTGCATGACGACTAATCTAGGATCTTGAAACTATGAGAAAAATAACGGTCGCCGCAGCCTGTCTCGCTTTTGCCTCGATTGGCCCCGTTAGTGCGGCCGACCCGGGAACAAAGCTTAAGAATGTTCAAACGGTCGACCGGTCGATTCTGCATGTTCAGGTGATTCTCGATCATCTCGGCTTCTCGCCCGGCATGCTCGACGGCCGGCCCGGCAAGTCGCTCACCGCCGCGCTGAAGGGGTTCCAGGAAAATCGCGGCCTCAAGGTTACCGGGGAAATCGACAGGGCGACCCTGTGGGCGCTCCATCCCTATCGCGCCTGGCGGCCGACGCGGACGCTGGCGCTCACGGCGGATACGCTGGCCGGGCCTTTCACCTATCCGTTTCCCAAGGACCCGCAGCAACAGGCGAAGCTCCCGGCGCTCGGCTATAGCTCGCCGATGGAGAAGCTGGCGGAGATGTTCCACACCACGCCTGCCGTGCTGGTCGCGCTGAATAGCCCGGAGACCCGGCTTGAACCGGGCACGATGGTGACTTTCCCCAACGCATTGCCGCTGTCGCGCGCCTATGACGCGAAACTGCCGGCCGACTGGCGCAAGACGCTCAATGACCTGAACGTGTCGGCCGACCAGCCCGAGGGAGCGAAAGTGGTGGTCGACAAATCGGACGAGGTGCTGCGCGTACTCGACAAGGACGGAAGGCTCGTCGCCCAGTTCCAGGCGACCATGGGCAGCACGCATGATCCGCTGCCGGTCGGTACCTGGAAGATTCAGGGCGCGTCGTACAACCCGCCCTTCCACTATAATCCCGACCTGTTCTGGGATGCGAAGGACAGCGCCAAGGCCGCCCGGCTGCCGCCGGGGCCCAATGGCCCGGTCGGGGTGATCTGGCTCGATCTGTCCAAGCCGCATTACGGCATCCACGGCACGCCCGAGCCGAGCACCGTCGGCCGCGCCGAAAGCCATGGCTGCATCCGCCTCAGCAACTGGGATGCGGCGCGCCTGTCGCTGATGGTGAAGCCGGGCACGCCGGCGGTGTTCCAGGAATGAGGTCGTGAGGAAGCTCGGCTATGGTCTCCTGATGCTGGTCTGCGGCGTCGCCGGCATCTTCGTCGCGCTGGTGCTGTTCGGTCAGGCCTTGCCCGACGCGAAGCAGCAACAGCCGAAGGTGGCGATGGTCACGACCACGACCGCGACGGCATCGGCGCCGGGCCAGGCCGCGCCCCATCCAGGCGGGCTGCTCGCCATTCCCGTCGCCGGCGTGGCGAGGAGCGTAATTGCCGATAGCTGGGAGGATCCGCGCGAGGGCGGCGCACGCCAGCATCACGGCACCGACATCATGGCGCCCGGCGGCACGCTGGTGACAGCGGCCGCGCCGGGCACGATCGAGAAGCTGTTCCAGAGTGTGGCGGGCGGGACGACGCTCTATGTCCGCTCGCCTGACCGGCTCTGGGTCTATTATTATGCGCACCTCGCCGGATATGCGCCGGGAGTCCATGAGGGGCAGGTGGTCAAGACCGGCGATCCGCTAGGCTATGTCGGCGACACCGGCAATGCCGGAGTGGGCAATTTCCATCTTCATTTCGGGCTCAGCCGCACCATGCCCGACCAGCATTGGTACCAGGCGCAGGAGGTCAATCCCTACCCCTACCTTGCCGGAAAGCCGTCCCAGCGCTAAAGGCCCCGCCTTCGCTCTTTCCAGCACAGGCATCCCCATGAAGATCAACGCGGTCGAGATTCGTCCCGGCAACATCCTCGAATATGAAGGCGGCATCTGGCGCGCGGTGAAAATCCAGCACACGCAGCCGGGGAAGGGCGGTGCCTATATGCAGGTCGAGATGAAGAACCTCATCGACGGCCGCAAGAACAATGTCCGCTTCCGCTCGGCCGAATCGCTCGAGAAGGTGCGGCTGGAAACCACCGATTTCCAGTTCCTGTTCCGCGAGGGCGATCAGCTGACCTTCATGGACAAGATCAATTACGAGCAGATCACGCTCGACGCCGGCATCCTCGGCGATGCGGCCGCTTTCCTGCAGGATGGCATGGACGTGGTGATGGAGCTCTGGGAGGAGCGCCCGATCTCGGTGCAGCTCCCCGACACGATCGAGGCGCTGATCGTCGAGGCCGATGCGGTGGTGAAGGGCCAGACGGCCTCGTCCAGCTACAAGCCCGCGATCCTCGAGAACGGCGTCCGCGTGATGGTGCCGCCGCATATCGGCGCCGGCACGCGTATCGTGGTCGACGTGTATGAGCAGACCTATGTAAGGCGCGCTGACTGAGTCCTTTTCTTCCCCTCCCTGCAAGGGAGGGGGCAGGGGGTGGGTGGCGAGCGAAGCGAGCCCTCCTACCTCACCGATAAAAGCGCCGCCGGAGGTATCGAGCCTCCGCCGCCGCCAACCCACCCCTTGCCCCTCCCTTGCAGGGAGGGGTGGAGAAGTATTTTGGTTAGTCATTCAGGCCTTATCACCGTCATGGATCGCGCCGCGCGCAAGGCCGCGCCGCGCATTCGTCGTGACTTCAACGAGGTTCAGCATCTCCAGGTGAGCCGCAAGGGCCCGGCCGACTTCGTCACCATGGCGGATCAGCGCGCCGAGCAGACGATCTTCGAGGAACTGTCCAAGGCGCGCCCCGACTGGGGTTTCCTGATGGAAGAGCGCGGCGAAGTCGCTGGCGACCCCAACAAGCCGCGCTGGATCGTCGACCCGATCGACGGCACCACCAACTTCCTCCATGGCATTCCCCACTTCGCGATCTCGATCGCGGTCGAGGAGCCGCTGGCCAACGGCAAGCGCGAGATCACCACCGGGCTTATCTACAACCCGATCACGGACGACAGCTTCTGGGCCGAAAAGGGCCGGGGCGCCTGGATGCAGGAACAGCGCCTGCGTGTGTCCGCGCGCCGCGACTTGCCCGACGCGCTGATCGCGACCGGCATTCCCTTTCTCGGCCATGGCAATTTCGCCGAATGGAGCCGCATCTTCGGGGCGATCGCGCCGGAAGTGGCGGGCATCCGCCGGATCGGCGCGGCCGCGCTGGACCTTGCCTGGGTCGCTGCCGGCCGTTTCGACGGCTTCTGGGAATCCGGCCTGAAGCCCTGGGACGTCGCCGCCGGCATCCTGTTGGTGCGCGAAGCGGGCGGCTTCGTGACTGATTTCCGCGGCGGCGACCGGATGATGGAACGCGGCGAATTCCTGGCGGCGAACGACGCGCTGCAATCGAAGCTGCACAAGCTGCTGGCGAACGCGTTGCGGTAAAAACCTCCCTCTCCCGTCGGGAGAGGGAGGGAGCCGCGAAGCGGCGGAAGGGTGAGGGTGACCGGGCGCTATTACGCTCACCCTCATCCGGCGCTACGCGCCACCTTCTCCCGCTGGGAGAAGGGTTTAATTGCGAGTGATTCTCACTCCTCGCGGCCTTGCCCAACAGGGGTCATCGTCCTAAAGCCGCGCCAATCATTCGCACCTGCGAGAAACCCATTGGTCGACCTGTCGCAATATCTGCCGATCCTGCTGTTCCTTGGCGTCGCGATCGTGCTGTCCAGCGCTTTCGTGTTCCTGCCGATCATCGCCGCGCGCTTCACCGGCGCGCACAAGCCGACGCCCGAGAAGCTGACCGAATATGAGTGCGGTTTCCCCGCGTTCGAGGATTCGCGCAGCCAGTTCGACGTGCGCTTCTATCTCGTCGCCATCCTGTTCATCATCTTCGATCTCGAAGCCGCGTTCCTCTATCCCTGGGCCGTCAGCGTCTTCTCGCTCGGCTGGACGGCATGGTTCGCGATGATGGGCTTCATTGCCGAACTCGCGCTCGGCCTCGTCTATGCATGGAAGAAGGGAGCGCTCGAGTGGGAGTAGAACTCACCCCAGCCGCCTCCGGTGGCGCGATCATCCCGCCCGACCAGACGTTCTTCAACGATCTGAACGGCGAGCTGACCGACAAGGGTTTCCTCGTCACCTCGACGGAAGACCTGTTCCAATGGGCTCGGACCGGGTCTTTGTGGTGGATGACCTTCGGCCTCGCCTGCTGCGCGGTCGAGATGATCCATGTGAACATGCCGCGCTACGATCTGGAGCGTTTCGGCGCCGCGCCGCGCGCCAGCCCGCGCCAGTCCGACGTGATGATCGTCGCGGGTACGCTCTGCAACAAGATGGCCCCGGCGCTGCGCCGGGTCTATGACCAGATGTCCGAGCCGAAATACGTGATCTCGATGGGCTCCTGCGCCAATGGCGGCGGCTATTATCATTATAGCTACAGCGTCGTGCGCGGCTGCGACCGGATCGTGCCGGTCGACATCTATGTCCCGGGCTGCCCGCCGACCGCGGAAGCGTTGCTGTACGGCATCATGCAGCTCCAGCGGAAGATCCGCCGCATCGGAACGATTGAACGGTGAGGGCGCCGGCGCCGGCCTACACGGCCAATGACGGGATCATCGATCGCGCGGGCGAACTGCTTGGCGCGAACCTGCTGTCGTCGCTCGACGCGGTGGGCGAAGTCGCGCTGACGGTCGACCGCGACACGCTGCTCGAGACGATGGTGGCGCTCCGCGACACGCCGGGTCTCGAATATCAGCAGCTGATGGAAATCGCGGGCGTCGACTATCCGGAGCGGTCCGACCGTTTCGAAGTCGTCTATTGCCTGCTCTCGCTGACCCGCAACCACCGCATCCGCGTGCATGTGCAGACCGACGAGGAAAAGCCGGTGCCGTCCGTCACGGGCATCTGGCCGGTCGCCGGCTGGCTCGAGCGCGAAGTCTACGACATGTACGGCGTGCTCTTCTCGGGCAATGCCGATCTGCGCCGCATCCTGACCGATTACGGCTTCCGCGGCCATCCGCAGCGCAAGGATTTCCCGCTGACCGGCTATGTCGAGCTGCGCTATTCCGAGGAAGCGAAGCGGGTGGTCTATGAACCCGTCCAGCTCGCCCAGGATTTCCGCAGCTTCGATTTCATGAGCCCGTGGGAAGGCGCCGAATATATCCTCCCCGGCGACGAGAAGGCGAAGCTCCCCGAAGCCAAGGGCGCGCCGACGCCGCTCAAGGCCGACGAAATCCAGAAGGCGGATGCAGCCAAGACCGCTGCCGCTGCCCCGCCGGCGACACCCAAGACCACCGAGAGCTCGGCGCAGACCGGTGCCGGCAAGGCCTCGCCCGATGCGGCGCCCAAGCCCGCCGACCCGGATGTGGTGAAGAAGCCGCGCGCCCCGCGTGCCAAGCCCGTCGCCTCGGGCGACGCGCCAACCGCACCCAAGCCGCGCGCGCCGCGCAAGCCGAAGGCGTCGTGATGATGACTTCTTCCTATCCCTTCCCCGGCGAAGGCCGGGGCCCAGTTGGGGGACTCCCATTGGCTCGCGTTGCGCTTCGTTACTTCAACCTTCCCGACTGGGCCCCGGCCTTCGCCGGGGAAGAGCAGGGTAAGGAACGCTCTGATGGCTGATCATCTCGAAGCGATCGAGGGCAGGACCGACGCGGCCGATCCGGAAGTCGGCGATATCGCGATCCAGAACTACACGATCAATTTTGGTCCGCAGCATCCGGCCGCGCATGGCGTGCTGCGCCTGGTGATGGAGCTCGACGGCGAGATCGTCGAGCGCGTCGATCCGCATGTCGGCCTGCTCCACCGCGGCACCGAGAAGCTGATCGAATACAAGACGTACATGCAGGCGCTGCCCTATTTCGACCGGCTCGATTACTGCTCGCCGCTGTGCATGGAGCACAGCTTCGTGCTCGCGATCGAGAAGCTGCTCGATCTCGAAGTGCCGATCCGCGCGCAATATCTCCGCGTCTTCTTCGCCGAGCTGACGCGCATCTCCAACCACATGCTCAACCTCGGCAGCCATGTGATGGACGTCGGCGCGATGACGCCGAACCTGTGGCTGTTCGAGATCCGCGAGGATTGCCTCAACTTCTTCGAGCGCGTCTCGGGCGCCCGCATGCATTCGGCCTATTTCCGGCCGGGCGGCGTGCACCAGGATACGCCGCTCAAGCTGCTGACCGACATCGCCGACTGGCTCGACAATCGCCTGCCGCAGATTTTCGAGGATGCGATCAGCCTCGTCGCCGACAATCGCATCTTCAAGCAGCGCAACGTCGATATCGCGACCGTCAGCCGCGACGATGCGATCAAATGGGGTTTCTCCGGCCCGATGATCCGCGGCTCGGGCATTCCGTGGGATCTGCGCAAGTCGCAGCCCTATGACGTGTACGCGAAGATGGATTTCGACGTGCCGGTCGGCACGCGCGGCGATTGCTATGACCGGTTCATGGTGCGCGTGGAGGAGGTCCGCCAGTCGGTGCGGATCATGAAGCAGTGCCTGAACGAAATGCCTGAAGGGCCGATCGCCAGCCTCGACCGCAAGGTCGTGCCGCCCAAGCGCGCCGAGATGAAGCGCTCGATGGAAGCGCTGATCCACCATTTCAAGCTCTATACCGAGGGTTTCCACGTTCCCGCCGGCGACGTGTACGTCGCGACCGAGAGCCCCAAGGGCGAGTTCGGCGTCTATCTCGTCGCCGATGGCAGCAACAAACCGTATCGCTGCAAGATCCGCCCGACCGCCTTCTCGCATCTCCAGGCGATGGACTTCATGGCCAAGGGCCACATGCTCGCCGACACCACCGCCATTCTCGGCGCGATGGATATCGTGTTCGGGGAGTGCGACCGGTGAGGGTATCGACTGTCGTCGCCACCTTGGTGCTGCCGTCGATCGCGGCTGCGGCGAGCGGTGCCGATGGTGTTTCCGCCTCCATCGTCAGCGCTATGCAAAGCGGGAATGCTGCCGATCTTCAAAAGATTACGGGCGGCATGATCTTCGCGATAGGTCCAAACGGAGTCGCGCGAATGACGTCGGGCGAACTGGTTGCCGCGACGCGAGGATGTACGTCGCTCCATATTCGCGAGCCGAAGCCAGCCACCCAACAGAAGGTGTCCCTCGATGCGAACGGTTCGTTGGAGCTAAAGTGTGCCGGACGTCAGTCGGGCGAAAAACCTTGCTATGACGTCGGTTACGCCATCGAGGCCCAGCCTCGCGATCAAGTATGGGCGCTCAGAGTGTACCGCGAAGATACTTGGTCTGTGGCGCGGTGCGCCATCACCGCCCCAAATCGCGCCGTCTGGAGTTTCATCGGCCTGTATGCGCAACAAGGCGTCGTGCGTGCGTCGTCGATGTTGGCCGGCCCGATCGAGGCTGGTCCCCGCTGGCGCCAGAAATACGGCGGGGCCGTGGTGACGGCTGCCGATCTGGCTACCCAACTGGACGGATGTACGCTGGCGCAGGTCTCTTTTCTGGGAAGCAGGACGCCGGGATATAAAGTTGTATGGTTTTGCGAGGCCGACGGTCACGCCAGCCCCGGATATAGTGCAAAGGTCGTTCCGTTGGCCAACAAGGTGGTCATGTCTGAATTCGAGGAAACGTCCTTTGCTCCGCCACCGCCAGCACCCACTCCCTCGGCTCGAGCGCAATAATGGCTGAAGCACCCAAAATCCCCGACGAGGCCGAGACCCGCGCACGCTGGGGTTCGTTCATCTGGACGGCCGAGAACCGCAAGAAGGCGACCGAGATACTCGGCCGCTATCCCAAGGGGCGCGAGCAATCCGCGTCGCTGCCCTTGCTCGATCTCGCCCAGCGCCAGGTCGGCACGGAGACGAAAACGCAGGGCTGGCTGCCGGTTCCGGTGATCGAATATGTCGCCCGCGAGATCGGCGTGCCGTACATGCGCGTCTATGAGGTCGCGACCTTCTACACCATGTTCAACATGGCGCCGGTCGGCCGCTATCATGTCCAGGTGTGCGGTACGACGCCGTGCATGCTCGGCGGGTCGGACGATGTGCTCGCCGCGTGCAAGAATCGCGGCCTGGTCAAGGGCGCGACCACGCCCGACGGCCTGTTCACCCTGACCGAGGTCGAGTGCCTCGGCGCCTGCGCCAATGCGCCGATGGTGCAGATCAACGACGATAACTACGAAGACCTGGATTATGATCGCACCGCCGCGATCCTCGACGCGCTGGCCGAAGGCAAGACGCCGACGCCGGGCTCGCAAACCGGTCGCCGCGACAGCTGCCCGGCGGGCGGCCCGACCAGCCTCAGGGAAATGGTCGACGAGAACCACGATTATCGGGGAGAATGGGCATGAAGGGCGTGAATCCGATCGTTGCTGTGCTCGCCGTCATCGGCGGACTGGTCGTGCTTGGCCTGGTGCTGCGGATCACCTTCAGCCTGCTCCCGCTGCTGATCCTGATCGGCATCGGCCTGGTCGTCTATTTCATGGTTCAGGGCGCTGCGGGAAAAGGCAAATAGATGCTCGCCGACAAGGACCGTATCTTCACCAACGTCTACGGGTTCCAGCCGTGGAATCTCGACGCGGCGCGCAAGCGCGGCGATTGGGATGACACCAAGGGCCTGATGGCGCGTGGCCAGGACGCCCTGATCGACGCGGTCAAGGCATCGGGTCTGCGCGGCCGTGGCGGCGCGGGTTTCCCGACCGGCACCAAATGGTCGTTCATGCCGAAGGAACCCAAGCCCGAGCGGCCGAACTTCCTCGTCATCAATGCAGACGAATCCGAGCCCGGGTCCTGCAAGGACCGCGAGATCATGCGCCACGATCCGCACAAGCTGATCGAAGGCGCGCTGATCGCCGGCTATGCGATGCGCGCGCGCGCTGCGTACATCTACATCCGCGGCGAATATATCCGCGAGGCCGAGGTGCTGTTCGCCGCGGTCGCCGAAGCCTATGACAAGGGGCTGATCGGCAAGAACGCCAGCGGGTCGGGCTATGATTTCGATGTGTTCGTGCACCGCGGCGCCGGCGCGTACATCTGCGGCGAAGAGACCGCGATGCTCGAAAGCCTCGAGGGCAAGAAAGGCCAGCCGCGCCTCAAGCCGCCTTTCCCGGCGGGCGCGGGCCTGTATGGCTGCCCGACCACGGTCAACAATGTGGAGTCGATCGCGGTCGTCCCGACGATCCTGCGGCGCGGCCCGGAATGGTTCGCGAGCTTCGGCGCGGAGAACAACCGCGGCACCAAGCTGTTCCAGATCTCGGGCCATGTGAACCGCCCTTGCGTGGTCGAGGAAGCGATGAGCATCCCCTTCCGCCAGCTGATCGAGGAACATTGCGGCGGCATCCGCGGCGGGTGGGACAATCTGCTCGCGGTGATCCCGGGCGGTTCCTCGGTCCCGCTGGTCCCGGCGGCGCAGATCATGGACTGCCCGATGGATTTCGACGGGCTGAAGGCGCTCGGCTCGGGTCTGGGCACTGCGGCGATCATCGTCATGGACAAGTCCACCGACATCGTCCGCGCGATTTCGCGCATCTCCTACTTCTACAAGCATGAGAGCTGCGGCCAGTGCACGCCGTGCCGCGAAGGCACCGGCTGGATGTGGCGTGTGATGGAGCGGCTGCGCACCGGCGACGCCGATATCAGCGAGATCGACACGCTGCAGCAGGTCACCAAGCAGATCGAAGGCCACACCATCTGCGCGCTCGGCGATGCGGCGGCCTGGCCGATCCAGGGCCTGATCAAGCATTTCCGGCCTGAGCTGGAGCGCCGGATCAAGGAACGCGGCGGCGATCTCGCCCCGATGATGGAAGCTGCCGAGTGATCCTGCCGCGCGCCCTTTGCTGCCTGTCGCTGCTCGCTTCCTTTGGAAGCGTGCCGTCGGCTGCGCAGAAAACAGCGGAGACGGGGTCGGTCATCGCGCGTAACGCGCCGGCAGTGATCCCCGACGGCAAGATGTCGCCGGAGGATCGCGCGAAGATCACTCTGGTGCGTTATTCGGACTGCCTGATCGACCGCAAGGTTCGCAGCGTCGAGCGGGCTTTGCGCCTCTATGCCGCAGCCGATTACAGCAAGGCACTGGCCAACCTGTCGGTCAATGAATGCCTGAGCAGCGGGGAACTGCGCTTTTCGCCGCCCCTGTTGCGCGGGGCGCTGTTCATCTCGCTTTACCGTCGCGATTTCGGCCGGGCAGTGCCGACACTGGTTCCGGGACCATTCGACTTCGCGGCGGACCTTAATATGCCAGCCGACAGCCCCGAACGACCGCAGTTCGTAGGCCTCCGCAAGATCGCCGATTGCGTTGCACGGGCGGATGTCTCGGCGGCCCATGCCGTGGTGACTGCCCCGATCGCGGGCCAGAGGGAGGCGGAAGGGTATGCCGCGCTCGCGCCGCATCTCAGCGGCTGTCTCCCCGGGGGCAAGCGATTCAAGTTCAACAAGCTGATGCTGAGCAGCCTGCTGGCGGAAGTGCTCTATAAGGAAGCCGTCCGTCCGACGGCATCGGTTCCGGTGGCGGCCAAGTGATGGGCGGGCACGATATGATATGTCCAACGGGGGCATCGAAATGAGGGCAATTGCCATTGCTGCTGCGGCTGTCGCGCTGCCGCTGATCGCGGGCGTTGTGGTCGCTGGAGAGCGTAAGGCGGATCCGCGCGAATTCCGCGCGACGGCCGAATGCGTCATGGCGGAAACGCCCGGCCCGGTCCGCGAGCTGCTCGCTACCCTGCCGGGATCTTCCAACGAGCAGCGCGCCGCGAAACGGCTCGCCTCGGTCTACAGCTCATGCAGCGGTGACTCCTTCGGTTTGTCGCTGATCGGCGGTTCTCAGGGCCTGTACAACGGCCGGGCGGATATGGCCGCCGCGGCGGCTTCGGTCGCCATGCGCGAAGGCCGTCGGCCGTCGGCAACCGGCGGCGTGAAAGCATGGTACCTGAGCGCGATGGCAGGGCGAACGGCTGGCCGTGGGTATGACGCGGTCGCGCTCGGCATGCAGGAATTCGGGACCTGCGTTCTCAATGCCGCACCGGATGCTGCTGCAAATCTTGTTCAGTCGGCGGCCGGCAGCGATGCCGAACGTCAGGCGCTCGACGCGATCAAGCCGGTGCTCGGCGGTTGCGTCGTCGCGGGAAAGCCACTGAGCATGAAGCGCGATCAGATCCGCCTGATGATCGCCGAACCGCTTTATCACGCCATTGTCGGCGGCCCCTGGGCCGGCCGGCGCAGCTAGCAAGTACGAAACGCATGCCTAAGCTCAAAGTAGACGGAATCGAGATCGAGGTGCCTGCGGGCGCCACGGTGCTGCAGGCGTGCGAGATCGCCGGCAAGGAGATCCCGCGCTTCTGTTATCATGAGCGGCTGTCGATCGCCGGCAATTGCCGCATGTGCCTGGTCGAGGTGAAGCCGGGGCCGCCCAAGCCCCAGGCATCCTGCGCGCTGCCGGCTGCCGAGAACCAGGAAGTCTTCACCAACACCCCGATGGTGAAGAATGCGCGCGAAGGCGTGATGGAATTCCTGCTGATCAACCATCCGCTCGATTGCCCGATCTGCGATCAGGGCGGCGAGTGCGACCTGCAGGACCAGAGCCTGGCCTATGGCCGCGGCCATTCCCGCTATGACGAGAACAAGCGCGCGGTCACCGAGAAATATATGGGTCCGATCGTGAAGACGGTGATGACGCGGTGCATCCAGTGCACCCGTTGCATCCGCTTCGCCGAGGAAGTCGCCGGCGTCGAGGAGATCGGCGCGATCGGCCGCGGCGAGGATATGCAGATCACCTCCTATCTCGAGGGCGCGGTGACCAGCGAGCTGTCGGGCAATGTCGTCGATCTCTGCCCGGTCGGCGCGCTGACCTCCAAGCCCTATGCCTTCGAGGCGCGGCCCTGGGAGCTGAAGAAGACGCTGACCATCGACGTGATGGACGCGGTCGGCACCAATATCCGTCTCGACAGCCGCGGGCGCCAGGTGCTGCGCGCGCTCCCCGTGATCAACGAGGACGTCAACGAGGAATGGGCCAGCGACAAGACTCGCCACGCGGTTGACGGCCTGGTCCGCCGCCGGCTCGACCGTCCGTTCGTCCGCAAACAGGGCAAGCTGACCGAGGCGAGCTGGGACGAGGCGTTCGCTGCCATCGCCGCGGTCGATGCCGGCGCCAGCGTCGCCGCGGTGCATGGCGACCTGGTCGACTGCGAGACGCTCTACGCCGCCAAGGCGCTGCTCGGCGCAATGGGCTCGACCCTGCTCGAAGGCCGCCAGACCGGCATGGCTTACGACACATCGTCGCTGTCCGCGGTCAATTTCAACACCACCATCGCCGGTGCCGAAGAGGCCGACGCGATCCTGCTCGTCGGCACCAATCTGCGCTGGGAAGCGCCGCTGGTGAACACGCGCATCCGCAAGGCGATCAAGAAGGGCGCGAAGGTCTTTGCGATCGGCGAAGAAACCGACCTGACCTACAAGGTCGAATGGCTCGGCAACGACCTGACTCTGCTCGGCAAGCTGCCCAAGGGCCCGGCTGAGACGTTCAAGAACGCCCAGCGCCCGATGGTCATCGTTGGCGGCGGTGCGCTCAAGGGCGGCCATGGTGCCGCGCTCAAGCTCGCCACGTCACTGAACCTGGTGCGGGACGGCTGGAACGGCTTCAACGTGTTGCACATGGCCGCCTCGCGCATGGGCGGCCTGATGCTCGGCCTCGCGCAAAAGGGCGGGATCGCCGATATCGTCGCGGCCAAGCCCAAGCTCACTTTCTTCCTCGGTGCCGACGAAGCGGATTTCTCGGCCTTCGCCGACAGCTTCAAGGTCTATATCGGCCATCACGGCGACAAGGGCGCGGCCGCTGCCGATGTCGTGCTGCCGGGCGCGAGCTATGCCGAGAAGTCGGGTACCTGGGTCAATCTCGAAGGCCGCGTCCAGCGCGGCGAGCGCGCGGTGTTCCCGCCGGGCGATGCCCGCGAGGACTGGACCATCCTGCGCGCGCTCTCCGCGGTGCTGGGCAAGACCCTGCCGTTCGACACGCTCGAGGAACTGCGCGCGGCGATGGGCGTCGACACGCCCGATCTCGCCACGCTCGGCCTGCGCCGCTTCGCCTGGAACGCACCCGCGCTCGATGCAAAGAGCGAAGGGCCAGTCGGTTATCCGATCAAGGATTTCTACCTGACCAACGCCATCTGCCGCGCGTCCCCGACGATGCAGCGCTGCTCGGCCGAGCTGATCCACGGCGAAGAGTTCGCGGAGGCGGCTGAGTGATGGGCGCTATGCAAGCGACATTCTCCCTCTCCCAGCGGGAGAGGGAAGGGGCCCGCGCCGCAGGCGCGGGAAGGGTGAGGGCGACGCATCTGACGCATCCCACCGCCTTACACTCACCCTCACCCTTCCGCCGCTTGCGCGGCTCCCTCCCTCTCCCGCTGGGAGAGGGAAACAGTGGATCGAAGCATGTGGGAGTTTATATGAAGGGAGGGCTGAACTGATGACCGCTCTCTTCGTCTCCTGGGGCCTGCCGTTCGAATGGGCGTGGTTCATCGCCACGATCATCGGCATCCTCGTCATCGCGCTGCCGCTGATGCTCGCGGTCGCCATGATCATCTATGCCGACCGGAAAATCTGGGCGGCGATGGCGCTGCGCCGCGGCCCCAACGTGGTCGGCCCGTTCGGCCTGCTGCAGAGCTTTGCCGACGGCCTGAAGGTCTTCCTGCAGGAAACCATCATCCCGACCAGCGCGAACAAGGGCCTGTTCCTGCTCGCGCCGATCATCACCTTCACCGTGGCGTTGATCGTCTGGGCGGTCATCCCGTTCCAGGCGGGCGTGGTGCTGGCGGATATCAATGTCGGCCTGCTCTATGTGCTCGCGGCCTCGTCGCTCGGCGTCTACGGCATCATCCTGGCGGGCTGGTCGTCCAACTCGAAATACCCCTTCTATTCGGCGATCCGCGCCGCGGCGCAGATGGTGTCGTACGAAGTCGCGATCGGCTTCGTGCTGATCTCGGTCGTGCTGTGGGCCGGGAGCTTCAACCTCTCCACCATCGTGATGGCGCAGCAGAACGTCTATCTTCACCTCAACGGCTTCTTCCTGAATCCGCTGCTGTTCCCGATGGCGATCGTGTTCTTCATCTCGTCGCTCGCCGAGACGCAGCGCGCGCCGTTCGATCTGACCGAGGCGGAGAGCGAGCTCGTCGCCGGCTACCAGACCGAATATAGTTCGATGAGCTTCGCGCTGTTCTGGCTCGGCGAATATGCCAACGTCATCCTGATGTGCGCGCTCAACGCGACGCTCTTCTGGGGCGGCTGGCTGCCCCCGGTCGACTGGGCGCCGCTCTATTATGTCCCCGGCATCATCTGGCTGTTCGCCAAGATGCTGTTCTTCTTCTTCGTGTTCAGCTGGGTGAAGGCCACCGTCCCGCGCTACCGTTACGACCAGCTGATGCGCTTGGGCTGGAAGATTTTCCTCCCGCTGTCGCTGTTCTGGGTATTCCTGGTGTCGGGTTATCTGATGCTGACGCGTTTTGGAGTTTCGTCATGAACGTCGGCCAGATCATCAAATCCTACACCCTGTGGGAATTCGTGAAGGCGCACGCGCTCACCCTGAAGTATTTCTTCAAGGCGAAGGCGACGATCAACTATCCGTTCGAGAAGAACCCGATCTCCCCGCGCTTCCGCGGCGAGCATGCGCTGCGCCGTTACCCGAACGGCGAGGAGCGCTGCATCGCGTGCAAGCTGTGCGAGGCGGTATGCCCGGCCCAGGCGATCACGATCGAGGCCGAGCCGCGCGAGGACGGCAGCCGCCGCACCACCCGCTACGACATCGACATGACCAAGTGCATCTATTGCGGCCTGTGCCAGGAAGCCTGCCCGGTCGATGCCGTGGTCGAAGGGCCGAATTTCGAATTCGCCACCGAAACCCGCGAGGAGCTGATCTACGACAAGGCGAAGCTGCTCGATAATGGCGATCGCTGGGAACGCGCGATCGCCGCGAACCTTGCCGCCGATGCACCGTACCGTTAAGCGCCAGCCGAATCCGAGGGGCCTCCTGATTCCGTGATACAGACACTCGCCTTTTATCTGTTCGCCGTGATGGTGCTGCTGTCGGCAGCGCTGACCATCACCGCGCGGAACCCGGTCCATGCCGTGCTGTGGCTGATCCTCGCCTTCTTCAACGCGGCGGGGCTGATGGTGCTGCTCGGCGCCGAGTTCATCGCGATGCTGCTGATCATCGTCTATGTCGGCGCGGTCGCGGTGCTGTTCCTGTTCGTCGTGATGATGCTCAACATCGATTTCGCCGAGCTGCGCAGCGGCTTCGCGCGCTATCTGCCGATCGGGCTGGCGCTGGCGATCGGGCTTGCTGCCGAGATTTTCATTGCAGTCTACGCCTATGGCGCCGGCGCGATCGAGCTGAGCCGTCGCGCGTCGCCGATTGCGGATGACCTGCCCAACATCGTGGCGATCGGCGAGCTGCTCTACACCCGCTATCTGTTCGTGTTCGAAGGCGCGGGCCTGGTCC
This sequence comes from Sphingomonas sp. GW821-FHT10F11, assembly GCF_058809095.1. Classification (NCBI taxonomy): domain Bacteria; kingdom Pseudomonadati; phylum Pseudomonadota; class Alphaproteobacteria; order Sphingomonadales; family Sphingomonadaceae; genus Sphingomonas; species Sphingomonas sp. GW821-FHT10F11. The sequence goes on along the minus strand of NZ_JBXASH010000007.1, from coordinate 215,370 downwards.
TGCTCGTCGCCATGATCGGCGCGATCGTGCTGACCCACCGCGAGCGTGGCGGCACCCGCCCGCAGAACATCAACCGCCAGGTATCGCGCCGGCCGCAGGATGCGACCCGTAACACCCAGCCTGGCGTAGGGCAGGGGATCGAGCTGTGATCGGTTCCTCTTTTCTTCGTCACCCCGGACTTGTTCCGGGGTCCACCGATCCGCTGCGTGCAGAGGCTGCGATTCAATCGATGACGTGTCGCCAGGCCGCCGAGTGGATGCCGGAACAAGTCCGGCATGACGGTATTGGGGAGGGCGCGGCATGATCGGCCTGACGCATTATCTCGTCGTCGCGGCGATCCTGTTCGCGCTCGGCGTGCTCGGCATCGTCATCAACCGCAAGAACCTCATCGTCATGCTCATGGCGATCGAGCTGATCCTGCTCGCGGTGAACCTGAACCTTGTCGCCTTCTCCGCCTATCTCCACGATCTGGTCGGGCAGGTGTTCGCGATGTTCGTGCTGACCGTCGCCGCAGGCGAGGCCGCGATCGGGCTCGCCATTCTGGTCATCTACTTCCGCGGACGCGGCACGATCTCGGTCGACGACGTCAACCGGATGAAGGGGTAAGTCGTTGATCCTCCTCATCGTCTTCCTGCCGCTGCTCGCGGCCTTCGTCGCAGGCCTGGGCAACCGGGCACTCAGCAACACCGTCGCCAAGGTGCTGACCACCGGCGCGCTGTTCGCGTCGTGCGCGCTCTCCTGGCCGATCTTCATCTCCTATCTCGGCGGGGCCGAACCCAGCATCACGCCGGTGTTCGACTTTATCCGCTCCGGCGATCTCGACGTTGCCTGGGCGCTCCGCGTCGATGCGCTGACCGCGGTCATGCTGGTGGTGATCACGTCGGTGTCCGCGCTCGTCCACCTCTATAGCTGGGGCTATATGGCGGAGGATCCGGATCAGCCGCGCTTCTTCGCCTATCTGTCGCTCTTCACCTTCGCCATGCTGATGCTGGTGACCGCGAACAATCTGGTCCAGATGTTCTTCGGTTGGGAAGGCGTCGGCCTCGCCTCGTACCTGCTGATCGGTTTCTGGTTCAAGAAACCCAGCGCCAATGCCGCGGCGATCAAGGCGTTCGTCGTCAACCGCGTCGGCGATCTCGGCTTCATGCTCGGCATCTTCGGCACCTTCCTGGTGTTCGGCACGGTGTCGATTCCCGACATCCTCGCTGCCGCACCGGGCATGGCCGGATCGACCATCGGTTTCCTCGGCCACCGCTTCGATACGATGACCTTGCTCTGCCTGCTGCTCTTCGTCGGCGCGATGGGCAAGTCGGCGCAGCTCGGCCTGCACACCTGGCTGCCCGACGCGATGGAAGGCCCGACCCCGGTGTCGGCGCTGATCCACGCCGCAACGATGGTCACCGCCGGCGTGTTCATGGTCTGCCGCCTGTCGCCGATGTTCGAGACGAGCCCGTTCGCGCTGCATGTCGTGATGACGGTCGGCGCCGCGACCTGCTTCTTCGCGGCGACCGTCGGCCTGGTCCAGACCGACATCAAGCGCGTCATCGCCTATTCGACCTGCTCGCAGCTCGGCTACATGTTCTTCGCCGCGGGTGTCGGCGCCTACAATGTGGCGATGTTCCACCTGTTCACGCACGCCTTCTTCAAGGCGCTGCTGTTCCTCGGTGCCGGCTCGGTGATCCATGCGATGCACCATGAGCAGGACATGCGTTATTATGGGGGGCTGCGGAAACACATCCCCGTGACCTTCTGGGGCATGATGGCGGGCACGCTCGCGATCACCGGCGTCGGCATCCCCGCCGTGTTCGGCAACCCGCTCGCGATCGGTTTTGCCGGCTTCCACTCGAAGGACGCGATCATCGAGGCGGCCTGGGCCGCAGGGCAGGGCGGCGCCTCGATCGTCGGCATGATCGTCGCGCTGCTGACGAGCTTCTATTCCTGGCGCCTCATGTTCCTGACCTTCTGGGGCAAACCGCGCTGGATTCAGTCCGAGCATATCCAGCACGCAGTGCATGATGCGCACGGCCCTGAAGATCACGCGCATGCCCATGACGCGCATCACGACGATCATGGTCATGCGCACGATCATGGTGACGGCACCGGCGGCTATCATCCGCATGAAAGCCCGCTGTCGATCCTGGTCCCGCTGATCCTGCTGTCGATCGGCGCGGTCGCCGCCGGCTTCGTCTTCCACGGCTATTTCATCGAGCCGACCGCAGGCGAGGAATATTGGAAGGGCAGCGTCGCCTTCAGCGAGCATCTGATGCATGCGATGCACGAGGTGCCGTTGGGCGTGAAGCTCTCCGCGACCATTGCCATGCTGCTTGGGCTATGGGGTGCCTGGATGGCCTATATCCGCAACCCGGATTTCCCGGCGAAGCTCGCGGCGCAGTTCAGCGTGCTCTACGATTTCCTGCTCAACAAATGGTATTTCGACGAGCTGTATAACATCCTGTTCGTCCGCCCCGCTTTCGCCCTTGGCCGCCTCTTCTGGCACCGCGGCGACGAGAAGACGATCGACCGCTTCGGGCCCAACGGCTCGGCCTGGGTCGTCGCGCTCGGCTCGCGCGTCGCCGGCAGGGTCCAGACCGGATATGTCTACACCTATGCCTTCGTCATGCTGATCGGCCTGACTGCCGCTATTACCTGGGCGATCACACGATGAGCGGTTTCCCCATCCTGTCGCTGATGCTCGCGATCCCGGCGATCGCTGCCGTCGCGTGCCTGTTCGTCAGCGCGAACGCTGCGCGCTGGATCGCGCTGATCGCGACCCTGGCCGATCTGCTGCTCGGTATCTGCCTCTGGGCGCAATTCGATATCGGCGGCCCGCAATGGCAGTTCGTCGAGGCGCACGAGAATCTGTTCGGCCCGATCGGCTGGAAGCTCGGCATCGATGGCTTCGCGCTGATGCTGATCATGCTCAGCGTGTTCCTGATGCCGATCTGCATCGGGGCGAGCTGGGTCGCGATCGAGAAGCGCGTCCAGGAATATATGTGCGCCTTCCTCGTCACCGAGCTGCTGATGATCGGCACCTTCGCGGCGCAGGACCTGTTCCTGTTCTACATCTTCTTCGAAGCCGGCCTCATCCCGATGTACCTGATCATCGGCGTCTGGGGCGGCGCGAACCGCATCTACGCGTCGTACAAATTCTTCCTCTACACGCTGCTCGGCTCGGTGCTGATGTTCATCGCGATGCTGTGGATGGTGCAATATGCCGGCACCGCCGACATCCCGACCCTGCTCAACACCGATTTCCCGGCACATGCGCAGACCTGGCTATGGCTCGCCTTCTTCGCCTCCTTCGCGGTGAAGATGCCGATGTGGCCGGTCCATACCTGGCTGCCCGACGCACACGTCCAGGCGCCCACCGCCGGGTCGGTCATCCTGGCCGGCGTGCTGCTGAAGCTCGGCGGATACGGCTTCCTGCGCTTCTCGCTGCCGATGTTCCCGGAGGCCTCGGCCGAGTTCGTCTGGCTGATCTTCGGCCTGTCGGCGGTGGCGGTGATCTACACCTCGCTGGTCGCGTTGGTGCAGTCCGACATGAAGAAGCTGATCGCCTATAGCTCGGTCGCGCATATGGCGATCGTGACGATCGGCCTGTTCGCCTTCAACCGCCAGGGCATCGAAGGCGCGATGATCGTCATGCTCAGCCATGGCCTGGTTTCGGGCGCCTTGTTCTTGTGCGTCGGCGTGATCTACGATCGGCTGCATACCCGCGAGATCGACCGGTACGGCGGGCTCGCGATCAACATGCCGAAATATGCGCTGCTGTTCATGCTGTTCACCATGGCCTCGGTCGGCCTGCCCGGCACCAGCGGTTTCGTCGGCGAGTTCCTCTCGCTGGCCGGCACCTACAAGGTTTCGACCACCATCACCCTGTTGTGCACGACAGGCATCATCCTCGGCGCCGCGTACATGCTCTATCTCTACCGCCGCGTCGTGTTCGGCGATCTGACCAAGGATGACGTCCGCGCGATGCCCGATCTCTCCTTGCGCGAAGTCGCGCTGCTCGCGCCGATCGCGGCGGTGGTGCTGTGGATGGGCGTCTATCCGGAAAGCTTCCTCGCCCCGATGCGCGGCGACGTCGCCACGCTCGAGGCTCGGATCGCACGCGCCGCACCGGCCGGTGACTCGCTGCCGACCGCGGGCAAACCCGCTGCTCCGGCGGCGCATCACGAAGCCACCGCGCCCGCGGCAGCGCATGGGGAGGCACATCAATGAACGCCTCGCTGCTGATGACCCTGCCGGAACTGGTGCTGACCGCCGGCGCGCTGATTCTGATGCTCGCAGCCGCCTGGGGCGGCCAGGCCTCGACCAGGGCCATTTCCTGGACCTCGGTCGCGGTGCTGATCGGCGCTGGGATCGCGCTGTGCGGTCCGGCGTCCTCGGGCGGTGAAGCCTTTGACGGCCTTTACCGCGCCGATGCCTTTGCCGCCTTCGCCAAGATATTGATCTATATCGCCGCTGCGGTAGCGATCATCATCGCCCCACGCTTCTTCCAGCAGACTTCGGGCGACGATCTGCGCCCCGAATATCCCGTCCTGATCCTGCTCTCCGCCATCGGCATGGGCATGATGGTGTCGGCGGGCGATCTGCTGACGCTGTATGTCGGTCTCGAGCTGCAGAGCCTCGCCGCCTATGTGCTGGCGAGCTTCATGCGCCGCGATGCGCGCTCGGCCGAAGCGGGCCTGAAATATTTCGTGCTCGGCGCACTGGCGAGCGGCATCCTGCTCTACGGCATCAGCCTGGTCTATGGGTTCAGCGGTACGACGCTCTTCTCGCTGATCGCCGACGCTTATGGCGCCGGCCGTTCGCTCGGCCTGACCTTCGGCCTCGTCTTCGTCTTCGCCGGCCTCGCCTTCAAGATCAGCGCGGTGCCGTTCCACATGTGGACGCCCGACGTGTACGAAGGCGCGCCGACCCCGGTGACGACCTTCTTCGCCTCGGCCCCCAAGGTTGCGGCGATGGCGCTGGCGGTCCGCGTCGCCGTCGAGGCAATGGGCCCGGCGACCGACCAATGGCGCCAGATCGTGATCTTCGCCTCGCTCGCCTCGATCATCTTCGGTGCGGTCGCCGCGATCGGCCAGAGCAACATCAAGCGCCTGCTGGCGTACAGCTCGATCAACAATGTCGGCTTCGCGCTGGTCGGTCTCGCCTGCGGCACCGCCGAGGGCGTGTCGGCCGTGCTGATCTACCTGACCATCTATATCGCGATGACCCTGGGCAGCTTCCTCGTGGTGCTGCAGATGCGCGACCAGAGCGGCCAGCCGGTCGAGACGATCGCGAGCCTGTCGGGCATGTCCAAGACTCAGCCCGGTCTCGCGCTGGCGCTCGGCCTGTTCATGTTCAGCCTGGCCGGCATCCCGCCGCTGCTCGGCTTCTACGCGAAGTTCGTGGTGTTCCAGGCAGCCGTGCAGGCGGGGCTGTTCCCGTTCGCGGTGGTCGGTATCGCTGCCTCGGTGATCGGCGCCTATTATTATCTGCGCGTGGTGAAGACGATGTACTTCGATGATGCCGCCACGGCCTTTGCTCCGGTCGGCAGCAAGGTCGAGGGCGGGCTGATCGCAGTCGCCGCGACCTTCATCTCGCCGATCGGCTATCTCGCCATCCCGTGCCTCGGCGCATGGGCCATGGCGGCCGCCAGGGCGCTGTTCTGACGCACAATATCCGCACCGTCGCCGAGACGGGGTCGACCAATGCCGACATGCTGATGCTCGCCGGCAGCGGGGCAGCAGAGGGGCTCTGGCTCCGCGCCGAGCGCCAGACCGGCGGCCGCGGGCGGCATGGCCGGGCCTGGTCCTCGCCCGAGGGCAATCTCTACGCGTCGACCTTGGTGCGGCTGCGCCCGCACGACCCGCAGGCGGCTACACTCGCCCTGGTGGCCGCTGTGGCGCTGGAGGAGGTCATTCGCGCCTACCTTCCTTCCTTGTTCTCCCGCGAAGGCGGGGGGCCAGAGCTTCAATCGGTGCGTTCTGCGACTCTGGATCCCCGCCTTCGCGGGGGAACGGTCGGCGTTGGAGGGTTGGCGATCAAATGGCCCAACGACCTGTTGCTCGACGGCGCCAAGCTCTCCGGCATCCTGCTGGAGCGCGCTGACGACGCGGTAGTGATCGGTATGGGCGTCAACCTGGCGCACCACCCGACCGGTCTCGAACGCCCCGCCACCAGCCTCGCGGCGCACGGCGCGGCCCCTGATCCGGCCGACTTCCTCGAAACCCTCGCTGACGCGTTCGAGCGCTGGCTCGGCATTTGGCGCGTCGAGGGCCTGGCCCCGATCCGTGCCCGCTGGCTCGACCGCGCGCACCCGCCCGGCACGGCGCTCACCGCGCGCCTGCCCGACGGCAGCGCGATCGACGGCCTGTTCCAGGGCCTGGATAGCGAGGGCGCGCTCATCCTGCGCTTGGCGGACGGATCGAGCCGTGTCATTCACGCCGCCGACGTCTTCCTGATCTGACATGACTCCGTTCGTTTCGAGCGAAGTCGAGAAACGGGGCTTGGCGTCAGGCAAATGTGTCTCGACTTCGCTCGACACGAACGGAAGGGATTGAGGTTCGCATGCTGCTCGCGATCGATGCCGGCAATACCAATGTGGTCTTCGCGCTTGTCGAGAGCGGGACGATCAAGGCCCGCTGGCGCATCGCGACCGATCCCAGGCGCACCGCCGACGAATATGCCGTGTGGCTCAGCCAGCTCCTGACGCTGGAGGGCTATGATCGCAGCGCCGTCACCGGCGTGATCATCGCCACCGTCGTCCCGCGCGCGCTCCACAATCTCCAGACGCTCGCCCGCAAATATTTCGGCGGCGAGCCGCTGATCGCCGGCGAGCCCCCGGTCGAATGGGGCATGCAGCTCGACGTGGAGGAGCCGCACGCCGTCGGCGCGGACCGCGCGGTCAACATGATCGCGGCGCATGCACTTCATGCCGGCGACCTGATCACGATCGATTTCGGCACCGCGACCACCTTCGACTTCTCGGACTTCCGCGGCGCGTACAAGGGCGGGATCATCGCGCCGGGCATCAACCTGTCGCTCGACGCGCTCGTCACCGCAGCGGCCAAGCTGCCGCGCATCGCGATCGAAGCGCCCGAGAATACCAGCGTCATCGGCCGCGACACGGTCAGCCAGATGCATATCGGCATCTATTGGGGCTATATCGCGATGATCGAGGGACTGGTCTCGCGCATCAAGGCCGAGGTCGGCCGCCCGGTAAAGGTAATCGCGACCGGCGGCCTGGCGACGCTTTTCGAGAAGCAGACCGATGTTTTCGACGTGATCGAACCCGACCTGACCATTCAGGGGCTGGCGATGTTGTGGGATCGCGCCCATATAAGGACCTGAACAATCCTTCCCGCCAGGTGCGGGAACCCAATTCCTCCCCCTCACCACGGCGTCGACATGACGACAGCGCTTGAGCAGGGAGCCCCCATTTCCGGGGATGACGAACCAAGAAAGAACAGAAAACTACGTGACTCCCAACAAAGAACTCCTTTTCCTTGCCCTTGGCGGCTCGGGCGAGATCGGCATGAACGTCAATCTCTATGGCTGCCACGGCAAGTGGCTGATGGTCGATTGCGGCATCACCTTCGCCGACCCCCAATATCCGGGGATCGATGTGATCCTGCCCGATCTCGCCTTTATCGAGGAGCAGATCGAAAACCTTGTCGGCATCGTGCTCACCCATGGTCATGAGGACCATATCGGTGCGCTGCCCTACCTCGCCGAGGATCTCGGCGTGCCGCTCTACGCCACACCCTTCACCGCCGGCCTGATCCGCGGCAAGCTCGAGGAAGAGGGCAACGCCGATCGCGTCCGCCTCAACGTCGTGAAGCCCGGCCAGCGGGTCGATATCGGCCCGTTCGGCGTGAACTTCGTGCCCATGTCGCACTCGATCCCCGAAGCGAACGCGCTGCTGATCGATACGCCGTACGGCCGCATCTTCCACACTGGCGACTGGAAGCTCGACGCGGCGCCCGTGCTCGGCAAGCCGGCCACGCCGGAGCAGCTCGAAGTGATCGGCGACGAGGGCGTGCTTGCGCTCGTCTGCGATTCCACGAACGTGTTCAACGCCGAGCCCTCGGGTTCCGAGGCCGAAGTCCGCGTCGGCCTGTCCGAGGTGATCGCCAAGGCCAAGGGCCGTGTGCTCGTCACCACCTTCGCCTCGAATGCCGCGCGGCTGCACACGCTCGGGCTGGTCGCGCGCGAGACGGGGCGCAAGCTCTGCGTCGCCGGCCGCTCGCTCGACCGGATCCTGAAGGTCGCCCGCGCGACCGGCTATCTCAAGGATTTCCCGGAAACGGTCGATCCCGATGCCGCGATGCGCCTGCCACGCAACAAGGTGCTGATCGTCGCGACCGGCGGGCAGGGCGAGGAACGCGCCGCGCTGGCCCGGGTCGCCTCGGGCACGCACCCGATCAGCCTCGACGCCGGCGACACCGTCGTCTTCTCGTCGAAGCAGATCCCGGGCAACGAAGTCGCCATCGGCCGCATCCAGAACCAGCTTGCCACCAAGGGTATCGAGATGATCACGGAGCGCCAGGCGCATGTCCATGTCTCCGGTCATCCCGGCCGCCCCGAACTCGCGGCGATGTACCGCTGGATCCGCCCCGAGATCCTGATGCCCGTGCATGGCGAGATGCGCCATCTGATGGAGCAGGCCCGTTTCGGCCTCTCCGAGGGCATCCCGCGCGCGCTGGTGCAGACCAATGGCGATATCGTCCGCCTCGCTCCCGGCGCGCCGGAGAAGCTCGGCCATGCCCAGGTCGGCCGCCTGGTGCTCGACGGCGACGTGATCCTGCCGGGCGACGGCGCGACGATCAACGAACGCCGCAAGCTCGGCCTGTTCGGCCAGATCTCGGTCGCGGTGGCGATCGATCGCGGCGGCAAGATGATCGGCACGCCGCAGGTCCGGCTACAGGGCATCCCGGTCGAGGAGGATCGCGATCCCTTCCTCGACGAGGCGGTGGATGCCGTCGCCGAGGCGACCCGCAAGGGCGGCCGCGACCGCGATAAGCTGCGCGAGGACATCCGCCTCGCCGCCCGTCGCGTGGCGACTCGCTGGACCGGCAAGAAGCCCATCGTCGACGTCTTGCTGATCGAGGCCTGATCCGATGCGCTGGCCGTCGATGCTCGCGATCTACTTCCTGTTCTGGGCCTTTTCGGTCTTCCTCGTCCTGCCCTTCGGGGTCAGGACGGCGGATGAGGCGGGAACCGAGCGCGTGCCCGGCCAGGCCGAAAGCGCGCCCCACGAATTCCGCGTGGGACGGACGGCGCTCCGCGTGACGATCGTCGCGACGATCCTCTTCGGCATCTTCCTGCTGAATTATCATTACGGCTGGGTCACGCCCAGGACGCTGGATTTCTACGGCCTGTCGAACGAGGCGGCTTCTTAATTCCCCTCCCTGCAAGGGAGGGGTTAGGGGTGGGTGCGCGCGTCTGCGCGCCTAAAAAGACTCACGAACCTCAGCGCAAACAGCAACGGCGGGGGCATCGAGCCCCCGCCGTTGCTAACCCACCCCCAACCCCTCCCTGAAGGGGAGGGGCTTAACACTCACCCATCCTCATCCGCAGACTTGCTCTGCAGCTGCACATAATTGGCGATGCCCATGCGCTCGATCATCTCGAACTGGCGCTCCAGTGTGTCGACATGCTCTTCCTCGCTGTCGAGGATGCGGCGGAACAGGTCGCGGCTGACATAGTCGCGGACCTTCTCGGAGTGCTCGATCGCGTCGCGCAGCAGCGGCAGCGCCTCCATCTCGAGCGCCAGATCGGCCTTCAGCACTTCCTCGACCGTCTCGCCGATGCGCAACCGCCCGAGCAGCTGGAAATTGGGCAGGCCGTCGAGGAACAGGATCCGCTCCGACAGCATGTCGGCATGCTTCATCTCGTCGATCGATTCGTGCTTCTCGAACTCGGCGAGCTTGCGCACGCCCCAGTGATCGAACAGCCGATAATGCAACCAATATTGGTTGATCGCGGTCAGCTCGTTCTTGAGCGCCTCGTTCAGATAGTCGATGACCTTGGGGTCGCCCTTCATGTCGTGTCTCCGTTATGCCCGCGCAATCTAGCGCAGAACGGGGAGTCCGAACAGGCAAAAAATGGCGGAAATCTGCGGTTTTCCGGGCTTGCGAACGCTACGCAGCCGCACGTTCCTCATCGATAATGGCTCGCGCGAACGGCACGCACTGGCCGCATTTCGGCTGGCGGCCGAGCGTGCGATAGGCCTGGCAGGCGCTTTTCGCGCCGCCGCGCGCTGCCTCGCGCACATCCTGCTCACGAATCGCATTACAGATACAAACGACCATGGGTGCTCCCTCGCCTGACCATGATCTAGGGCTAATGCGAACCAGTCGCAAGGGCTTTTGCGGATCAGTCGCAAAGGGCTTAGTCGCCGCCGGCGGCGCCGCGCATCGGCTGGAACCGCATCCGCGCCAGCGATCGCCACAGCCATTCGAGCGGACCGAATCGGAAATGCGCGAGCCAGGGCGTCGACCAGAGCAACATCAGCACCCACACCGCGATTACCACCGGATAGAGCTGCGCCCGCGACAAATGGCCGTACCAGCCGAGCCCATAGCCGTAGAACAGGGTCGAGCAGAGGATGCTGGTGCCGAGATAGTTGGAAAAGGCCATGCGTCCAGCGGCGCCGATTCGCGCAACGATCGCCCCGCCGGACCGAGCAAGCAGCACGATCAGGCAGGCCCAGCCGATGATCATCAGCGGCCGGAACAGGGCAGGCAACGCCAGCACGCCGAGCACCAGCGGGAACATCGCGAAGCCCTGCGACGACACATACCAGGCAAGCGCGGCATAGGCCGGCACGCCGGTGCCGAAGCCGATCGCGATCCAGCGCAGATAGCGTTTCCGGTCCCAGCCGCCCGTCAGCATCCCCGATTTGAGGCACGCCATGCCGAGCAGCATATAGGCCAATGTCTCCGCCCCGACGAAGGCCACGGTGCGCAGGGTGGTCGGCAGGGCCTCATGCAACCGATGCGCCATCAGCGCGGGCCAGGGCCCGCGATGCAGCGCCAGGTCCTTCGCCAGCGCCTCGGGCGTCGGCACGCCGAAGCCGCGCTGGAAATCCTGATAGTGACGGACGGCCTCGGCGCTCGGCTTGGGCGCCTGCATCGCGATCTCGCTCGCCCGCACGCTCATCGTTACCGAGGAGATCATCGCAAACTCGACCAGCAACAGGATGATCGCGATCGCGACGAGCTTGTGCGGCGCCGCCTTGCGGAACAGATAGGCGATGCAGCCGATCAGCGCATAATGGTGGAGGATGTCGCCCCACCAGAGCAGGATCATGTGCGCTTCGCCGAACAGGAACAGCCAGAACATCCGCGAGAAATGCACCTTGGCCGGGCTCTCGCCCTTCGCCGTCGCCAGGTCGATCACCAACAGGGTCGAGGCGCCGAACAGGAAGGAGAACAGGCCGCGCATCTTGCCGTCGACCAGGATGAAGTTGAACGCCCACACCGCCAGATCCGCACCCGTGTGCCCGCCAAAGGCGGCGGGGTTCATATAGGCGACCTCGGGCATCGAAAAGGCGACGATGTTCATGATCAGGATGCCCATCACCGCGACCCCGCGGATCACGTCGAGCGTTGCGATCCTGCGCGGCCCGCTTGCCGGTACCGCCATCTCCTCAGTCGTCGTCATGCAATCCCCCGGTGCGGCGCGTCGAGGCAGCCTACATCAAGTCGGCGGTGAATCGCCACCGCGTCGCCGATCGCGCGACCAGCGCGATCGGGATGCCGACCAGCACGACATGGCTGAACACTTGCATCGCGACCTCGGTCGGGTCGATCACCGGGAACATGGTCGGCCAGCGCCAGGGCAGCACCACCCAGTACATCACCCCCCACAGCACCAAGCCGTAGCCCAGGCCGCTCAGCACCGCGAGCCGGTTGATCAGCCCGATCCGCCCGGCGAGCACCAGATACACCGTCGCCATCACCGCCATGATCGCGAAGTGCAGCGCCAGGCCGATCGCGGCGAGCACCCGCGGCTCGACCGCCTCGCTGTCGAACACCGCCCCGCCAACACCGCGCAGCACGCCCAGCGGCGATCCGCCCGCCATGATCGCGAAGGCGAAGGCGGACAAGATGTCGAGCGTCCCCGCAATCACCGTCCCGATCACGATCGCGCGGACAAGCGCTGTCGATGAATAGCTGGACTCCGTCATCCTGCTCCTCCCCCCTGGGAGCAGGCTATCGGGCGCAACGGGCGTGGTCTATGCTGTCCTGAGGCTCTTTCGGATCATCAGTTTCAATCCGGACCACTTCTCGTCGACCGCACAGACTTTCACATCGACGAGCCCCGTCGGCAGTGCGACGTCGCGGATCACATTTTCGGTAATGTCGGTATCGGTCTTCGCCGCCTTTTTCGGCCAGGATACCCACAGGAAACCGGCCGGGGCGAGCAGCGCGCGCAGGGCCGCCACCTCGCGAACAAGGTCGGCGCGTCGCGTGACGAAGATATGCGCCGCCTCGATCCCGGCGGAAGGCGCCGCCTGTTCCGACAGCCCGAGTTCGTCCACGCCGATCTCGGCCCGCACGCTATCGGGCATGTCCGGAAACCAGGCCCGCATGCCCGGCTTCAGCCCCAGCTTCCCGGCAAGCGGCGTGGTGGAATAGCCGGCGGTCATCGCGCCGGTTCGATCACGATGCCAGGAGCGCGTCAATCTCCGGATTGCGGAAGAAGGGCTGCAGATCGTTGTCGCCGCCAACCTGTCTGGCGGGGTCGTACAGATTGCCGATCAGCGATTTCATGGCGGGGTCGAGTTCCACCGCGCGCTTCAGCTGCGCGATCGCAAGCTTGGTCAGCGACGCCGCATCGTCCTGGGACGGCACGGCAGGGCCGCCACTGGCCGCCGCCTTCTTCAGATTGCCGAGCTTCTGGCCATAGGCGCAGGCAAGCCAGACATGGTTGATCGCGACGGCGTCCCCCTCGGGCTGCTTCACCAATTCTTCGCCGGCGCGGATCGAATCCTCATACCCCTTGGCCGCGGGCGGCTTCCACAGTCCATCGCGCAGCCGGGCCTGAAGCGAGACGGTCGATATTTCCTGGCGCACCTGGGTTTCGTCGGGGATGCCCTGTCCGGCGGTCGTCTTGTACGCGTCGAGTGTGGTGGCGGCCCCGCTCGCATCGCCCGCCGCCGCCAGCACCAGCGCGAAATCCTTGGTCTGGGCCTCGGTCAGGCGAACGCGTTGCGCGACATCCTTGTACGCGGTCAGCGCTGCCTGCGGATCGCCGGCGCGCATCTTGGCATTGGCCCAGGCGATGATCTGGTCGTCGCTCTTCAAATCGGCCAGGGACTTTTGCAGCAGCGCATCGTCGGCACGTTTCAGGTCGCTATTGTCGACCGGGCCGACCGCGGAGGCCGCCGTCCCCAGGCCGATCGTGGCCGCGGTCAGCGCGGTCCCGCCGGACAGCGCCACCGCCGCCCGTTCCGCCGGGGTGAAGATCGCCGCCACATCGACCTGGCTCTGCCCGAAGACCGTGGCGAGCTTCACCCGGGTTCCGACATAGGCAAGGAAGAAGCCCGAAATCGTGAAGAACAGGCCGCCGCCCACCCCGAATATCGCGCCGCCGGCACCGAAATAGGGGTCGACCGTCTGGCCGAAATTGGTGAGGGCGCCCGGGATCGCCTCGAGCTTGGTCAGCCCGACCCCGACGATCACGGTGGTCAGCCAGTTGGAGATTCGCTCCAGGTTGGTGTTCACGTCGGAACCGATGCCCTGGGTCCGGCCGGACGCCCGGTTCGCCGCGCCTCCGGCGCCATTGTCGTCGCCGCCGCCGCCCGCATCCTGCGCCGAGGATGATTCCGGGCGCGAGACGTTGGCGGTGAAGCTGCGCGGCAGTCCGAAAAGGAAGCCGGCAAAGGCCCCCACCGCCAGCGCCGCCATGGCAAAGACAAAGGCGAGCAGGGCGCCGAGCCAAGGGGAATCGCCGCATCGCGCGGCTGCCGACGCGGCCGCCTTTGCTGCCGGCGCGACTCGGCACGCGCCCGCCGAAGCGCCGTACAGCAGCGCCCCCAACAGGCCCGCGATCGTCACGCGCTGGATGAGAATGTCGAACTGCTGCAGGAATGTCTGGGCCTGGGACGGCGCCTTCGGCATCGTCTCACCGCCCGCGCGCGAATCGTCCCCCATTGCCGCCCCCGATCCGGTGGCATGCGAATTCCTAAGGTGGCCACCGCCCGCCAAGGCTGCGCGCCGTCCGGGGCGGTTACAATCGCAAAAACATCCACGCCGGTCCTATTCGAACCAGGTCCTTGCGATCAGACGATGGTGTCGCCCATCAGCTTGGGGAAGAACCCCTCATGCGCCGCGCGCAGATCGGCCAGGGTCACGACATGGTCGTCGTCGTGCAGCTCGAAGATCAGCCGGCCGGCGATGGTCCGCCCGATCCGCTCGACCTCGATCCCCGCCGCACCGGCGCCCGCCAGCGTGTCGAGCAACGCATGGTCGGCGACCGTCACGACATACAGCCCCTGGTCCTCGCCGAACAGCGAGCAGGCCACGCCGCAGGGCAGGGGCGCATGCAGCATCGCGCCGATGCCGCTCGCCAGCGCCATCTCGGCGATCGCCACCGCGACGCCCCCGTCGGACACGTCATGCACCGCGGTGAATGCGCCCGAGGCGATATGCGCACGCACGAACTCGCCGTTCCTGCGCTCCGCGGCGAGATCGACCGGCGGCGGCGGGCCTTCCTCGCGGCCGTGAACCTCGCGCAGCCACAAGGACTGGCCGAGATGGCCCGAGCGGGTCCCGACCAGCAGGATAACGTCCCCAGTGCCCTTGAAGGCGATCGTCGCCGATTTGGACCAGTCGTCGAGCAACCCGACGCCGCCGATCGCCGGGGTCGGCAGGATCGCGCTCCCGCTGCCGTCGTCATTCTTGGTCTCGTTGTAGAGCGACACATTGCCGCTCACGATCGGGAAGTCGAGCGCGGCGCACGCTTCGGCCATGCCCTCGATGCAGCCGACGAACTGGCCCATGATCTCGGGCCGCTGCGGGTTGCCGAAATTCATGCAGTCGGTCGTGGCCAGCGGCTTCGCGCCGACCGCGGAAAGATTGCGATACGCCTCGGCGATCGCCTGCTTCCCGCCCTCATAGGGATCGGCATGGCAATAGCGCGGCGTGCAATCGGTCGTGATCGCCAGACCCTTGCCGGTCCCATGCACGCGCACCACCGCGGCATCGCCGCCCGGGCGCTGCACCGTGTCCGCGCCGACCATGTGGTCGTACTGCTCCCAGATCCAGCGGCGGCTGGCGATATCGGGCGAGGCCATCAAGGTCAGCAGGTCGGCCGCGATATCGGTCGTCTCGGGCACATTGCTCAGCGGTGCGGGCGGCGGCGTCTTCACCCAGGGCCGGTCATAGGCCGGCGCTTCGTCGGCGAGCGGGCCGAGCGGAATGTCGGCGACCGTCTCGCCCTGCCATTTCAGCACCATGCGGCCCGTATCGGTGACATGGCCGATCACCGCGAAATCCAGCTCCCATTTGTGGAAGATCGCTTCGGCGAACGCCTCGCGGCCAGGCTTGAGCACCATCAGCATGCGCTCCTGGCTCTCGCTCAGCATCATCTCGTACGGCGTCATGCCGGTCTCGCGCTGCGGCACTGCGTCCATCACCAGCTCGATGCCGACTCCGCCCTTCGATGCCATCTCCACGGAGGAGGAAGTGAGGCCGGCCGCGCCCATGTCCTGGATCGCGACGATCGCGTCGGACGCCATCAGCTCCAGGCACGCTTCGATCAGCAGCTTCTCGGTGAAGGGATCGCCGACCTGCACCGTCGGGCGCTTCTCCTCCGAATCCTCGGAGAAATCGGCCGAGGCCATGGTCGCGCCGTGAATGCCGTCACGCCCGGTCTTGGAGCCGACATAGACGATCGAATTGCCGACTCCCGAGGCGGCCGAATAGAAGATCTTGTTGGTCTCGGCGACGCCCACCGTCATCGCATTGACCAGGATGTTGCCGTCATAGGCGCCGTGGAAATTCACCTCGCCGCCCACCGTCGGCACACCCACGCAATTGCCGTACCCGCCGATGCCATGGACCACGCCGGCGATCAGGTGGCGCATCTTGGGGTGTTCGGGCCGGCCGAAGCGCAGCGCGTTCAAGTTCGCCACCGGCCGCGCGCCCATGGTGAACACGTCGCGCAAGATGCCGCCGACTCCCGTCGCCGCGCCCTGATAGGGCTCGATATAGGACGGGTGGTTATGGCTCTCCATCTTGAAGATCGCGGCCTGCCCGTCGCCGATGTCGATGACACCCGCATTCTCGCCCGGGCCGCAGATCACCTGCGGGCCAGTGGTCGGCAGCTTTTTCAAATGGATACGGCTGGATTTGTACGAGCAATGCTCGGACCACATCACCGAGAAGATGCCGAGTTCGGTCAGGTTCGGCTCGCGCCCCATGGCGTGCAGCACGCGCTCATATTCTTCCACGGAAAGCCCATGCTGGGCGACGATCTCGGGGGTGATCTGGCTCATGCCCGCGGGCTTTAGCGGGGCATCGCCAAGCGGGCTAGAGCATTCCGAGACGCGCCGAATTCGATCGAGTCATGCTATGGGTGAAGCATCATCAAGGGAGGGCAAGATGAACACAGGCTTCGCGAACCCGGAACCGGGCTTGCTGTATCTGACGGAGGGCGGCCAGGAAACCGAGATCATGTACAAGTTCGGCTATGATCTGCCCCACTTCGCGATGTTCACCCTGCTCGACAACCCTGTGGCGGTCGGGGAACTGCAGGGCATGTATCGCCGCTATCTGGATACTGCGGCGCGCCACGGTTTTGCGGCCTTGATGGGCGGGCTCGACTACCGGGCGAGCCCGGACTGGGGTGCGCTGCTCGGCTATTCGGCGTCAGGCCTTGCCGAGGTACAGTTGCGCTGCATCGATTTCCTGAACGACATGGCTGCTCCCTATCAGGGCCAGCTTCCCGCGATCCGCATCGCGGGCGTTGTCGGTCCTCGCGGCGATGCCTATTCGATCAATCGAACCATCACCGAGGAGGAATCGGAGGACTATCACAGCGCGCAACTCGAGACCCTGGCCAGAACCGGTGCCGACATCGTCAGCGCGATGACCTTCAATTCCGTGCCGGAGGCAGTCGGCCTGTCGCGTGCCGCCGCGACATACGGCCTGCCGCTGTCGCTGTCCTTTTCGCTCGATGCCGCGAGCAGGCTCAACTCCGGCCCGTCGCTGCGCGAGGCGATCGAAGCGGTCGATACACAGGCCGGAGAATCGCGACCCGCCTTCTATGGCATCAACTGTTCGCATCCGCTCGAATTCGAACCGGCGCTCGAACCCGGCGACTGGATTCTCCGTTTGCGCAGCCTCAGGCCCAATGCGGTCTCGATGGACAAGATTGAACTCTGCCAGCTCGGCCATCTGGAAAGCGGCGACCCAGCGGATCTCGGCCGACGCATGGGCGCGCTGGCGGCCCGCTATCCGCATATCGATGTGTGGGGTGGATGCTGCGGCACCTGGGAAACCCATCTCGACCGCATCGCCGAACAGGTTCTCGCGGCGCGCCGGCAATAGCGCGGTCTTGGTTATGGTCCGACTCGCCGCTGCAATATCGCGCCGCTACGATCCCGCCGGGACACCGGGGGACACTCGACGATGCGCGATCCGTTCAATCCGCTGCAGGCGGCGATCCTCAAGGCATTGACCGAGGCGCTGTTCCACGGCGTCGACATGAAGATCCCGCCCGAACGCGTCGTCGCCAATCTCCAGCACCAGTTCGGCATGGTCGAAGGCGGCAAGCCGCGCGAGATCGGTTTCACCCTGTATCTGATCTGCCTGTTGATGGGCGGCCCGCTCTTCCTGCTGATGGGCCCGGCCTGGCGCAAACGGCGCGTGGCGAAGCGGCTCCAGCGCAGCCGCAACAATCTGATGCAGGATCTCGCCCGCATCCGGGGCATCGTCTATGCCGGCTATTACGGCCACTGGATCGGCGCGGCCGAGGTCGACAATGATGCCAATCCGGTGCTCCAGGCGATCGGTTTCGAGCTGCCCCATCAGCGCAAGCGTGGCGTCCGCGAGGTCCAGATCGAGCCATTTCCCGGCCGCGACCTCGCGCATGACGATGTGCTCGACCCCAGCGAAGCGCCCGCTTGCGCGGATGTGATCGTCATCGGCTCGGGTGCCGGCGGCGCTGTCTCCGCCGCCAATCTCGCCCGCCATCACGACGTGCTGGTGATCGAGGCCGGCCCGCATTTCCCCTCGGGCGCGATCACCCATGAAGAACGCCGCATGACCGCGCGGCTGTTCGTCGATGGCGGTGTCCAGACGAGCCGCGACCATGACATCGTCGTCTTCCAGGGCCACTGCGTCGGCGGCTCGACCGTGATCAACAACGGCATTGCGCTCCGCGTGAAGCAGGATGGCCTGACTCACCCGCACGCGAACGACGTCTTCGCCACCTGGGCCGCGCTCGGCGCGCCAGTCGATACCGCGCGGTTCGAGGCAGCCTATCGCGCGGTCGAAACCCGGCTCGGCATCGAGCCGATCGACCAAAGGAGCGGCCGCAACAACGGCACGCATCTGCTGAACGGCTGGGCCGCTCACGCCGCCGCCAGCAACGATCCGATGGACACCGCCGCGCCCGCGCTCTGGTTCAGCAAGAATTACGGCCCGCGCAGCCTCAAGGCCGACTGCGCCTATTGCGGGTACTGCAACACCGGCTGCCCCTATGGCCGCAAGCAGGGCATGGCCCAGTCCTTCCTGATCGACGCGCGCCGCTCGGGCGCCCGCATCCTTGCCGAGACGAAGGTCGAAAAGATCGTCTGGGGCGATCCCGATGGCGCGGGGCGCCGCGTCGCGACCGGCGTGGAGGTCCTGCTCCCCGACGGCACCCGCCGCACCATCAAGGCGACGAAAGGCGTGGTCGTCGCCGCCGGCACGATGGCGTCGAGCCGGATCCTCGACAAGAGCGGCATCGAGGGCACGGGGGAGGGCATCTCGCTCAACATCGCCTGCCCGGTTGTGGCGCTGATGCCCGGCCAGGTCCGTGCCTGGGACGAGGACCAGATGGCGACCTATGTCGACCGCGGCGATTTCCTGCTCGAATCGCACTTCCAGCCGCCGATGAGCATGTCGACCCTGATGCCCGGCTGGTTCGGCCGCCATGCGGACCGCATGCTCAACTATAACAAGCTCGCCTCAGCCGGCATCCTCTTCCCCGCCGACCGCCAGGGCCGGCTGATCGGCGGCAGCCTCCATTTCAAGCTGCGCGCCGATGTCGAGCTGCCGTTGCTCCGCCGCGCGCTCGGCACGCTCGCCAAGGTCCATTTCGCCGCCGGCGCGACCGAGGTCTATCCCGCGCTTGCCCGCGGGCAGACCCTGCGCCAGGGCGAGGATATCGACGCCTTTTTCGATCGCCATATCGGCGAGGCGGATGACGTCACCCTGTCCAGCTCGCACCCCCAGGGTGGCAACGCCCGCAACGCCGATCCGGAAAAGGGCGTGGTCGACTTGGATTGCCGCGTCCATGGCACGGCGAATGTGCTGGTCACCGACGCCAGCACTTTCTCGAGCTGCATCCGCGTGAACGCGCAACTCACCACCATGGCGATGGCGCATTATGCGACGGCGGGAAGGCCGTTCGCTTAGGCCGGATGCATCCAGGTCGTTGCCTCTGTCTTCTTCCCCGGCGAAGGCCGGGGCCCAGTCGGGAAACAGAAGGAAATGGGCGAAGCGTCCATTTCAAAAGTGTCTCAACTGGACCCCGGCCTTCGCCGGGGAAACAGAAAACGCAGGTCCGAAATTCAAGATGAGGGACGCTTGGGCACCGGCACCAGCGGCCACAACAACTGCGCCGCCGCCGTGGTCGCCGGCAAATTCTCCACCCCGATCTTCTCCGGATAGCGCCGCGTGATCTTCGCGGTGCCGAACAGCACATCCCAGAAGAACAGCAGATTGCCGAAATTGCCCTTATAGTGGGTCACCCCGTCATCGGCATGCTTGCCGTGATGCGCGGCATGCGTCGCGGGCGTCGAAACGGTGCGCTCGACCAGCCACATCACCGGCGACAGCCACGGCACACGATACAGCGGAGCGTCCCAGCGCCGGTCCGAATGCGCCGCGATGATCACCGCCATCTTGACCACGACATAGCCGGCATAGACCCAGCCCAGCCCGAGATAGACCAGCACGCCCGACAGCCAGAGCGACGGCATCAGCAGATAATAGAAGATGTTGTTCCGGTAGACGATCCGCACCGACATATATTCGGCATTGTGGTGCGGCCGGTGCAGATTGTAGAGCCACGGCACGGTGTGCGAGAGCCGGTGCCACCAATATTGCATCATGTCGTCGCACAGCAGCAGCAGCGCGATCTGCGCGAGGAGCGGCCAGCCGGAAAGCGCGCCCTGCGCCTCGGGCGCGGCGAGATGGGCCAGGAATATCCCGCCTGCCAGCGCCAGCGGCTGGGTCACGACCAGCAATACGGCCGTCCCGATCACTTCGACCACCGTATCCTGCCGCGTCGCGCCCGATTTGCGGAAGAAGCCGGTCGAGATCGCCTCCGCCAGCGCGAACCCGACATAGATGGCGACGATCGCGATCAGCTCGACCTTCATGGCGCTCTCCCCGGCGCTCCCGTGGAGCGCTCTCGAGCTTGTGGTAGCAGAGCCGCGCGCTTAAGAATGACAAGTTGTTTGCTATTGCCGCCTGCCTGCTCGCCGATGCTTACTTCGAGTCCAGGGACGCATGAGACGATGGAGAACTTGGCTTGATTGCAATAGCGATAGCGCTCGCGTTGGCCGCTTCAGCGAGCAAGCCGACGTCGTACAAGCTGGTCGGAGGACCGACGAACACCCTCTATCGCGATATTCGACAATGCGAACGCGCTCGGCGGTCGCTGGCGATGAAAATGCAAGATCAGGAGCGAAGAGTTCGCTCCAGCCGTAGAACGAAACCCAAGATGTATCGCTGGGTAGTCCAACCGGTTTGCGTTCCATGGGGACGGATTCGCAAACTGCCTAATCGCTGAGTTCCCTGCAATTGGGGATCAAATTGGCCGGCTTGCTCTTCCTCGACGCACCTGGCCTCGCCTCGATGCTGCCGCCGGAAATGTTCGAACGCCTCTGCGCCTCCGGCACGCGCATGTCCTATGCCGATGGCGCGCTGGTCCAGGCCCGCGGCGATGCCCGTCCCGGCCTGTCGATCATCCGCGAGGGCGCGGTCCAGATCGGCAATCCTGGCCTCGACGGCTCGTTCGTCATCACCTCGATCCTCGGGCCCGGCCATTGCTTTGGCGAAATGACCCTGTTTGCGGATCTCCCGCGCACCCATGATGCCGTGGCGAAGGGCGCGACTGCGATCGATCATGTCTCGCCCGCCGCCTATGAGCGTTTCGCCGAGGCGAACCCCGCGCTCACTCGCGCGATCATGACGATGATGGCGCGACGACTCTACACGCTGCTCGAATTCGCAGACGATCTCCGCCGCCTGCCGCTCAGGGTGCAGCTTGCCAAGCTGTTGCTGGCGACGGCCGGAGAGGACGGGGTCACCGCCACGCATGAGGAACTGGCGGCGCGGTTCGGCGTCTCGCGCGTTGCGATCGGCACGGCGCTGCGGGGCCTGGAGAAGGACCAGCTCGTGCGGCGGCGCTACGGCCGGATCGAATTGCCCGATCGCCCGTCGCTGCGGGCGTGGATCGCCGAACGGACCATGCTCGCACCGGTCTGACCGGCCAGCAAATCGGGCGGATCGATTCAAATCCGGCCGGCATCTCTCCAGCATGGCGTCGGATGCGGTTCGCCTCGCCCGGCTCTTTCACATCATGAATGAAAAATCGGCGACGAAATCTGCCGGGAACAGCGGAAAACAGCGCTGTTTTCGTGCAATTCTTCCGCTGTTTTTCCGCTGTTATCCATAACAGGGAAAACCCATTCCAAGTATCTGAAAGTGAAGACGAAATTCGCCCCGAAAACCCAACATAACAGCGGAAGAAAAAAATGAGTCCGCCAAAGGCCGATAAAGTTGGAGAATCGGGCGTCCGATCTACAGGATCTCGCGCACCTTTTCGGGCGGCCGGCCGAGCCGCACGCCCTTTTCGGTCTCGACCAGTGGCCGCTCGATCAGGATCGGGTCGACCATCATCGCGTCGAGGATCGCGTCGGCATCGGCATATTTCAGGCTGCGCGCGGCATCCTCGGCCATGCGCAGGCCCTGGCGCGGGGTCATGCCGGCGCGCTCGTACAGCGCGGCGAGCTTCTCGCGGGTCGGCGGGGTCTTCAGATACTCGATCACTTCGGTCTCGACGCCGGGCGTCTCCTGCAGGATCGCCAGTGTCTCGCGCGACTTGGAACAGCGCGGATTATGCCAGATCGTCGCCTTCAATCTTCAACTCCCAGTCTTCAACTGTCTCGTCAGGCTCACCCACCAGGCAAGCAATGCGAGCAGCACATAGGCAAGGAGTCCGAGAATGGCGAGCGATGGCGGCGGCGGATCGACGATCGTCGCGGGCTCCGGCCCGAACCAGTTGAACGCCTGGAACGCCGCCATCGCCACCGCCAGCGCCGCGACGGGCATCCATGGCCCGCGCGTCTTCCGGGCGAACCAGGAGAGCGTGCCGTAAGCGAGGATCAGCTCGAGCGGCATCTCGATCGCCGGATAATTCCACAGGCCGAGCCCAAAGGGCGGTGGGCCGCCCGCCAGGGTCAGGTCGGGCCGGTGGACGAACAGGTCGATCAGCCAGTGCGAGAACACCACCGCCCCGCCGATCAGCGCCGTCACGCTGCTCCGCCGCCAGAACCATATCAGCAGCGCGAACCCCGCCGACCAGGCCAGCGCCCCGACCAGGCTGTGAGTCCAGGGCATGTCGTACAGGTCCATGGGGTTCATCGCAGTGATGCCGGGGACGAGCCGCATATGCTCCACGCCGAGCAGCACGAAGGAGAAAAAGGCGAGATCGACAAGCTGGGCCGCGATGAACAAGGTGCCGAGTCGCGGTGCCCTGGGGGATGTCGCCGCGACGAACGCCGCGCTGTAATGGCCGATGAACATGTCCGCTCTCCCGGCCGGCCGCCTGGCGGCGTCAGCGTCTCAGCACCGCCGTGATGGACGCGATGGCGGCGCGGACAAAGCCCGTCTTGCCTGAGCCACCGCGCAGCCAGCATGGCGGGCAGGTCAGCTCCTCGTCGAGCAGCTGACGGTCGCAGGTCGGGCAGAATCGGGCCGAAAGCATCGTGTCGGGGCGTGGCGTCGCGCGACATGCCTCATCGATCGCCTTGCCGAGATCTTCGGGGGCGACGACAGGCAAAGCGGGCGGCGGCGCCGCGTCAACGAGCTTACGGATCATGGCTTCCCCTCAGCCGGTACAATCGATCGAAGGCTAGGCCGCGGATCGTGCCGAGTCGAGTTACATTACAGTAATGTTGACACCGGCCCGGTCGCTGCGCGGAACAGCTAGTCCTCTTGCCGTGCGAGCCATTCCTCGAGCCACTTGATCGTATAATCCCCCGCCTGGAAATCCGGGTCCTCGATCAATGCCTGGTGCAGCGGGATGGTGGTCTTCATCCCCTCGATCACGAATTCCTCCAGCGCCCGGCGCAGGCGGCGGATCGCGCCCTGGCGGGTGGTGCCGTAGACGATCAGCTTGGCGATCATCGAGTCGTAATAAGGCGGCACGCGGTACCCGGCATAAAGCCCGCTATCGACGCGCACGTTCATGCCCCCCGGCGCATGATATTGCTTCACCAACCCCGGCGAGGGCGCGAAGGTCCGTGGGTCCTCGGCATTGATGCGGCATTCGATGGCATGGCCGCGGAACACCACGTCCTGCTGGCGCAAGGTCAGCGGATGGCCTTCGGCGATGCGGATCTGCTCGCGCACCAGGTCCAGGCCGGTGATCATCTCGGTCACCGGATGCTCGACCTGAAGGCGGGTGTTCATCTCGATGAAGTAGAACTCGCCGTCTTCCCACAGGAACTCGATCGTCCCCGCACCGCGATAGCCCATGTCGGACATCGCCTTGGAGACGATCCCGCCCATCCGCTCGCGGTCTTCCGCGCCGAGCACGGGGGAGGGGGCCTCTTCCAGTACCTTCTGGTGGCGCCGCTGCAGCGAGCAGTCGCGCTCGCCGAGATGGATCGCATTGCCCTGGCCGTCGCCGAACACCTGGAATTCGATGTGCCGCGGGTTGCCGAGATACTTCTCCATATAGACGGTCGCGTCGCCGAACGCCGCCTTGGCCTCGCTGCCCGCCTGCATCATCAGCGTCTCGAGCTGATCCTCGGACGCGCACACCTTCATGCCGCGCCCGCCGCCGCCCGACGCCGCCTTGATGATCACCGGATAGCCGATCTTCCGCGCGATCGCCTTGGCCTCGGCCACGTCGCCGATCGCGCCGTCCGAACCGGGCACCAACGGCAGGCCGAGCGCACCCGCGGTGCGCTTCGCCTCCACCTTGTCGCCCATGGTGACGATATGCTCGGGCTTGGGCCCGACGAAGATGATGCCATGCGCCTCGACGATCTCGGCGAAACGGGCATTCTCGGAGAGGAAGCCGTAGCCGGGATGGATCGCATCGGCATGGCTGATCTCGGCCGCCGAGATGATGTTGGCGACGTTGAGATAGCTCTCGGTCGCGGGCGGCGGGCCGATGCAGATCGCCTCGTCGGCAAGCCGGACGTGCATCGCGTCGCTGTCGGCGGTGGAGTGCACCGCGACCGTCTTGATGCCCATCTCATGGCAGGCGCGATGGATGCGCAGCGCTATTTCGCCGCGATTGGCGATCAGGAGCTTCTTGATTTCAGCCATATTGGCTTACTCGACGACCACGAGCGGCTGGTCGAATTCGACCGGCTGGCCGCTCTCGACCAGGATCGCCCGGACAACGCCGGCGCTGGGGGCGAGGATCGGGTTCATCACCTTCATCGCCTCGACGATCAGCAGCGTGTCGCCTGCCGCGACGGCCTTGCCGACGCCGACGAACGGCGGCGCGCCCGGCTCGGCGGAAAGATAGGCGGTGCCGACCATCGGCGATTTGACCGCATTGGCGGCGGGAACCGCCGCTACGGCCTCGACCGGCGGGGCGGCGGCTGCCACCGGCGCGGCAACGGGTGCCGGCGCGTACTGCACCGCCGGCGCCGCAGCGGCTGCCTTGCGGGCGATACGGATACGACGCCCGCCGTCCTCGACCTCGATCTCGGTCAGCTGGGTTTCATCGAGCATCTGCGCGAGCTGGCGGACCAGCTCGACATCGATCCGCATCGGATCGGAATTCGTTTCTTCGGCCATGCGACCCCTGTTCTTCCCTTATTGGGCCAAAAAACCCTTATTGAGGGCGCGTCCTGTCAGAGACGGGCGGCGGCTTCAAGCGCAAGCAGATACGAAAGTGCGCCGAAGCCGGCGATGGTTCCCCGCGCGGCGCGACCTACCCAGCTCAAATGCCGGAAGTCTTCGCGCTTGTGGGGGTTGGAAAGATGCACCTCGATCACCGGTGTCCTGATCGACTTGATCGCGTCGTGGAGCGCGACCGAGCTGTGGGTGAAAGCGGCGGCATTGAGGATCACTGCCTTCGCGCCGCTCGCCTGCGCCTCGTGCAGCCAGTCGATGAGGTGGCCCTCGTGATTCGACTGGCGCATGTCGATCTTCAGGTCGAGCTCCCGCGCGCGGTCCTCGAGCTGCCCGGCGATGTCGTCGAGCGTGTCGCTGCCGTAGATCTCCGGCTCGCGCAGCCCGAGCAGGTTCATGTTCGGACCGTTGAGGACGAAGATCGTATCGGCCAAGAGGGAGCCTTTCGGTTGCGGGTACGTGCGGGTGCTTCCTATATGAGCCGGGGTTGGCGATCAAATGCGTCCTCAACCGTTCGCCCTGAGCTTGTCGAAGGGCTGTTCTTTCTTCGAAGTGAAGGGCAGGGCTTCGACAAGCTCAGCCCGAACGGAAATTGAGGGTATCTTGCACACCGATCACACCGTCTCGATCCGCGTCAACGGCGAGCACCGCCGCGTCGCCGCGGGCCTCAGTCTGGCGCAGCTCGCCGCCGATCTCGGCCTCGTCCCCGAAAAAGTCGCGGTCGAGCGCAATCTGGAGGTCGTGCCCCGCTCGACCCTCGGCCACGTCATGGTCGAGGACGGCGACGAGCTGGAGATCGTGCATTTCGTCGGCGGTGGCGATGTGACGCCGACGCTCGACACCTGGACGGTGGCCGGCCGCACCTTCCGCTCGCGGCTGATCGTCGGCACCGGCAAATACAAGGATTTCGCCCAGAACGCCGCCGCGCTCGAAGCGTCGGGTGCCGAGATCGTCACCGTCGCGGTGCGCCGCGTGAACGTCTCCGATCCCAACGCCCCGATGCTGACCGACTTCATCGACCCGAAGAAAGTCACCTACCTCCCGAACACCGCGGGCTGCTTCGACGCCGAATCGGCGATCCGTACCCTGCGGCTGGCGCGCGAGGCGGGCGGCTGGGATCTGGTGAAACTCGAAGTGCTGGGCGAAGCCAAGACGCTCTATCCCGACATGGTCGAGACTCTGCGCGCGACCGAGATCCTGGCAAAGGAGGGGTTCTTGCCCATGGTCTATTGCGTCGACGATCCCATCGCGGCGAAGCGGCTGGAGAATGCCGGCGCCGTCGCGATCATGCCTTTGGGCGCGCCGATCGGTTCGGGGCTCGGCATCCAGAACAAGGTGACGATCCGCCTGATCGTCGAGGGCGCGAGCGTGCCGGTGCTGGTCGATGCGGGCGTCGGCACCGCGTCGGATGCGGCGGCTGCAATGGAGCTAGGCTGCGACGGCGTGCTGATGAACACCGCCATTGCCGAGGCAAAGGATCCGATCATGATGGCGGCGGCGATGAAGGCCGGTGTGGAGGCGGGCAGGCTCGCTTATCTCGCGGGCCGCATGGGCAAGCGCATGTATGCCGATCCTTCGAGTCCTTTGGCGGGGTTGATCTGATGCGGACGGTGCGTTTCGGACTGCTATTGCTCGCGGCCACCACGCTGTCGTCGTGCGACAAGCCGGAGACCAAGTACAACAATGTGCCACCCACGGCGGCGCATGCCTGGACGCCGGTGACCTTCAAGGCCGATGACGACCTGACGATCTTCGGACGTCGCTATGACGCGGCCAAACCCAAGGCAGTGATCCTGCTGTTCCACCAGGCTGAGTCGAGCAAGGGCGAATATACCGAGATCGCGCCGCGCCTGCGCGACGCGGGCTATACTGCCATCGCGATCGACCAGCGCTCTGGTGGCAAGCTCTATGGCGACAACGAGACCGTCGCGCTGCTTGGCAAGAGCACCGACTATCTTGACGCAAAGCGTGACCTGCAGGCCGCACTCACCTTCGCGGGCGAGCTGAAGCTGCCGGTCATCCTGTGGGGCAGCAGCTATTCCTCCTCGCTGGTGTTTCCGCTCGCGGCCGAGAACCCCGGCAAGGTCAAGGCTATCCTGGCCTTTTCTCCAGGCGAATATTTCCCCGACAAGGCCTTGGTGAAGACTGCGGCGGCAAAGGTGCAGGTGCCGGTATTCGTCACCTCGGCGAGCGATCCTGAAGAGATCGCCGAAGCCAAGACGATCGTCGCGGCCGTGCCCGGCGGCCGTGCCGAGCAATATGTGCCGACGACGGGCGTCCACGGCTCCTCGACGCTGATCGCTTCGAAGGACCCCAAGGGCACCGAAGCGAACTGGGTGGCGGTGATGGCCTTCCTGAAGAAGGTCGCGCCATAGGGCCATCGATACGACGGGGATGCTTGATTCAACATCGCCGCGAATGACGACAATGTGGGATCCGGCGACGCCCTTCGGGGTATCGACGCGTTCTTTCTCAGCTCTGCCTTAAACCTTCCGCGCCAGCCAGACGGTCGCGCGCCCGCAACTGGGATCTTCGGCGACGTGCGCCATCTCGACCAGCCCGGCTCTCACGAACGCCGCGCGATACTCCGCCGGGTCGAGGCTCGCGTGATAGAGCGGGTCGCCGCAATAGTCGCCGGTCGCGGTGCCGCGCTTCGGCCCGCTGTTGAACAGCAGCCGTCCGCCGGGTTTCAGCCATGCTGCCATCCGCGCGATCATCGCTTCCTGGTCGTCATGTTCGAGGTGGAACAGGCTTCCCCAGGCGATCGCCCCCTCGAACCGGTCCGCGATCGCCAGCTTGCGCATGTCGATCTGCAGCCAGCGATGGCGTGGAAAGCGCTTGCGGGCGAGCTCGATCATCGTTGCCGAACTGTCGATCCCGGTCATGACGAAGCCGTGATCGATCAGGTATCGCGCGATCGGCTCCCCGCCGCCGCAGCCCAGGTCGAGGATCGCCCCGCCGCGCGGCAGCGGCATCACGAAGCGTTCGATCCACGCCCGCTCGACGAAACCGCGCGCCCGATCGCGATCGAAAGCATGCGCATGGCGCTCATAATGATCGGCTATGCGGTCGGGCACAGAGGCTTCCCGGGCCGTTTTTCAATGCGTTGCGAGCCAGGTGCGCGGTGAGCCGCAGGAACTGGGCGCGCGGTCAACCGTTCTTGTTCCGGGAGTGGCTGGCGCCGGCCGTCGGCGCCGCACTGAAATCAAGGAGCAAGCACATGGGTGAACTCGTCGACAAGATCAAAGGCAATGTCAACGAAGCGATTGGCAAGGTCAAGCAGCAGAGCGACAATCCCGATACGCGCGACGAAGGCGCCGGTCAGGAAATCAAGGGCAAGGCCCAGCAGACGATCGGCAAGATCAAGGGCGCGCTCGGCGACGATATCTGACACGGTATGTGTCAATTGTTAGAAAGGCCGCTTCGGGGCAACCGGGCGGCCTTTTCTATTCTGTGAAGCGCGAATAGATTGCTCGGCATGTCGACCGAAGCCTGGCAGGTGGCCCCGGTGCTCGTGGTGCGCGATCTCGCGATCAGCATCCCCTATTGGCGCGATCGCATGGGCTTTGCGGTGATCGGCACCTTCCGCGATCCGCCGGTGATGGCGTTCATGGGCCGGGGCGGCGTCCAGTTCATGCTCCAGGGCAATGGCGAGAACCCGGTCCCCGGCACCAATCGCGGTTATATGGACGGTGTCTGGGACGCGCACGTCTGGATCGAGGATGCCGATGCGCTCCACGCCGACATGAAGGCGCGCGGCGCGCAGGTGAGCGACCTGTGCGACACCTGCTACAACAACCGGGAATTCGAGGTGACCGACCCGGACGGCTATATCATCGCCTTCGGGAGCCAGATCCGCCGCGATTAACGCTTCCGGATCGCCGAGATCGTCGTCGCCGGCGTGATCACATCAAGGTCGGTCTTGAGGTGCAACAGCCGCACCCCGGTCTCCGCCATGGCGCGGGCAAGGGCTGGAGCGAACGCCTCCGTCGTCTCCACCGTCTCTGCCCAGCAGCCATAGGCCCGGCCCAGCGCGGCGAAATCCGGGTTGCGCAATTCGGTGCCGGAGATACGCTCGGGATATTCGCGCTCCTGGTGCATACGGATCGTGCCGTAGCCACCATTGTCGATCACCAGCACCAGCATATCGGCACCGTGCCCGACCGCGGTCGCGAGTTCCTGCCCGTTCATCAGGAAACAGCCGTCGCCCGCCAGCGCCACGACCATGCGACCCGGATGCCGCAGCGCGGCCGCCGTCGCGGCGGGCACGCCATAGCCCATCGCGCCCGCCGTCGGGGCAAGCTGGCAGCCCGGGCCGGCATAGCGCCAGTAACGATGCCACCAGCCTGAATAATTGCCCGCGCCGTTGCAGATGATCGTGTCGACCGGCAGCACCTCGCGCATCGTCGCGACGCAGGGGCCGAGGTCGAGCTTGATGTCGCGCGGGGCAGGGGTGGACCAGGCCAGCCATTCCTCATGCGTTTCCTCGCCGGCAAAGCGGGGCAGAGCAGCGTTTGAGGCAGCGAGCGCAGCGGCGAATTCGGCCATGCCCGCGCAGATGGCGAGATCGGCGCGATAGGCGCTGTTGAGTTCGTTCGGGTCGGGATGGACGTGGATCAGGGTCTGGCCCGGATGATCTGGTGTGATCAGCGCGTAACCGTCAGTCGTCGCCTCGCCGAGCCGCGGCCCGACCACCAGCAACACATCGGCTGACTTGACCCGCGCGACGAGCTTCGGATTGGGGCCATAGCCGAGATTGCCGGCCCAAGCCGACGAGGCATTAGGGATGGCGTCCTGCCGGCGGAAGGCGGCGGCGACGGGAAGGGCGGCGCGCTCAGCGAAGGCAGTGAAGTCCCGTGTGGCGGCCGCGTCCCAGCCAGCGCCGCCGACGATCGCGACGGGCGCCTTTGCCTTGGCGAGAAGGTCGAGCGCCGCGGCGACCGCATGCGTAGCGGCCGGCTGCGCAGGCCGGTCGATCCTCGGCCGGTCGACCGCGTCGACCTCGTCCAGCAGCATGTCCTCCGGCAGCGCCAGCACCACCGGCCCCGGCCGCCCCGACATCGCGATGCTCCACGCCCGCGCGACATATTCCGGGATGCGCGCCGCATCGTCGATCTTCGCCGCCCATTTCACGACCGGCCCGAGCATCGCCGGGAAATCGATCTCCTGGAACGCCTCGCGGTCCTTGGTGCCGCGATCGACATCGCCGATGAACAGCAGCATCGGCTGCGAATCCTGCATCGCGACATGGACGCCGATCGAGGCATTGGTCGCGCCCGGCCCGCGCGTCACGAAGGCGACGCCGGGCCGTCCGGTCAGCGCGCCGTCGGCACAGGCCATGAAGCTGACGCCGCCCTCCTGCCGGCACACCACCAAGTCGATCTCCGGCGTGTCGTGGAGCGCATCGAGCACGGCGAGGAAGCTCTCGCCGGGGACGGTGAAGATTCGGTCGCAGCCTTGCGCGACGAGCTGGTCGATCAGGATGCGGCCGCCGGTGCGCCGGTCGGTATGGGGGTTCGTCATGCCGCGATTCCTGGACCGGCCCGCGGCAATTTGCTAGCCCGTGCCGGTCGAAAAGAAGCAGGCCGGTATCGGTAAGCCCGGCCACCGCTCTCGTGCGCGAGAGTGCTCTCCGTATCCGCTCCGGCGGAACCCGCGACAGGAAGGGACGCGATATGCGCGGTCCCGGCCTGTCGGGGTGCGCCCCCATGGGCCTGTATGGAGAAACGACATGCCGATCATCTTCAGCGGAACCGGGGTCATCACCCAGATCAACGTCTTCACCTGCGATCCCGCCAATCAGGCGGCGCTGATCGCGTTGCTCGCGGAAGGTGCGCGTTCGGTCAGCGACGTGGAAGGCTGGATGTCCGCCAGCATCCATCGTGGGCTCGAGGGCGACCGGGTGGTCAACTATGCCCAGGTACGCGGCCAGCCGGCGCAGGATCGGGTGATGGCGCGGCTAAGGGCGAGCGACTTCTTTGCGCGCAACGCCGCGCTGGGGACCGCGCATCCTGGGCTGTACCAGGTCGCCGTCACCATCGGCGGCTGAACTGTCGGAAGGATTTACAGTCGGCGCCGGGTGGAAAGAGGCGTTAACCATCGAGATGCCCGGATTTACGTCGCCGGCCCGGACTGGCACGCCGACTGCATAATCTGAAACATGCCGAGCGTTCATCGCTTCAGCAGGACGGACCGATGCTCCCCTCCGATCTCGCATCGGTCCGTCCTACCCGGCCTCAATTACCCAGCCTTCGAAATTCCTGCATTCTCGAGCTGACCGAAACCGGCATATTGCCGCGCCTTGCCCTTGGTGCGCGCGGCGGCATGCGCCATCGCCTTGGGGTAGATCTCGCCGAAGAGCCGCCCGAAGGTCGCGTTCCAGCTGAAATTCTGCTCGACATGCGCCCGTGCCGCGAGGCTCATCGCGGCCGGGCCTTGCTGCCACAGCTTCACGACATTGGCGGCCATGGCATCGATATCGTCGACCGGCCCAAGCAGGCCGAGGCCCTGCGGCACGCGGTCGGGCATCGCCCCGCTCGCCACGCCGACCACCGGCAGGCCGGCCGCCTGCGCCTCGAGCACCGAGATGCCGAACGTCTCGTCCGCCATGGCGGAGACGTAGATGTCGGAGGAGGCAAGTGCCTGGGCCAGGCTCGCCCGGTCCCTTTCGAAACCCGGGAAGGCGATCGGCAGGCCTGCGGCCTCGGCGACGAGCCGATCGTAGAGCTTGCCGTTGCCGATCATCACCATCGCCGCATCGAGCGAGGGCGGCAGCCGGCGGAACATGTCGATCAGCTTGTCGGCGCGCTTCTCATTGTCGATCCGCCCGGCATAGACGAGCAGCGGCCCCTTACCCGGCAAACCGAGCTGCGCGCGATAGCCCGGATCGCGCGCAGCGGGGTTGAACAGCGTGGTGTCCACTCCGAGCGACAGCACGTCTGTGCGCTTCACGCCGTGCTGCTCCAGCGTCAGCCGCGCGGGTTCGCCCAGCGTATAGACGCGGTCGAACGCGTTATAGGTCGCTTTGGCATAATGATAGGACAGCGTCCTGAGCGCGCCCGCGATCGGCGCACCGAACAGCTCGACCCCGACGCGGTAGATATGCGCGTTGGGAAAATCGGTGCGATAGCCGGCGACCAGGGTCGTCTCGGGAAAGGCGCGGCGATGGTTGATCGCGGTCCAGGGCAGGACCCAGGGGCACAAGGATTCGATCACGTCGGGCTGGTAGCGCGCCAGCAGGTCGCGGACGACGCTGGTGCGGAAGATGAAGCGGTAGTTCGGGCTGCCGCGCACCTGTGGGGCCGCGACTTCGGCGAAGATGTGGCGGCCGTTGACGGTGATGCGGTCCTCGGGCCCCGGCACGATCTGCAGCAGGTGATGCGGCGTATGGGTCAGCACATAATCGCGCTTCTCGCGAAGGTAAGTGCTAATCCCGCCGCCGCCCACGGGGGAGTAGCTCTGGGTCAGGTCGCAGACGAGGAGGGGTGTCCGCCCGCGGTTTTCACCGCGCGCGAAATCCGCTTCGTACAACATGTGCCGTCCCTTTTTCCCTCTTCATCCTGCCTGAGCGACGCCCTGCTCTTCGAAGAGCTGCGCAAGCTCGCCGCTCTCGTACATCTCCATCATGATGTCCGATCCGCCGATGAACTCGCCCTTCACATAGAGCTGGGGAATGGTGGGCCAGTCCGAGAACGCCTTGATGCCCTGGCGCACGCCCTGGTCCTGCAGCACGTCGACGCTGTCGAATTCGGCGCCGAGATGGTTGAGGATGGCGACCGCGCGGCTGGAAAAGCCACATTGCGGGAAGAGCGGGCTGCCCTTCATGAAGAGGAGAATGTCGCTCTTGGCGACCATCTCGGCGATGCGGGCCTGTGAGTCATCGGTCACTGGGTCTACTCCTGTTTACTCTGGAACCGCGGTGGTGAGCTGAAGCGCATGCAGCACGCCGCCCATCCGGCCGCCCAATGCGGCATAGACCGCCTGGTGCTGCTTGATGCGGGGCAAGCCCCGGAAACTCTCCGACGTCACCCGCGCCGCATAGTGATCGCCGTCGCCGGCGAGATCGGTGATCTCGACCCGGGCATCGGGGATGCCCCCGGTGATCAGCGCCTCGATCTCTTCGGCTGCCATCGCCATGTGATTATTCCGACTGCATCAGCTGACGGCGGGCCTCGATCGTCTGGTCCTCGATCGCGCGGCGCACCGCACCCTCGTCGACCTCGACGCCGGCCGCGTTCAGGTCGCTGACCAGCTTGCGGATCACGTCCTCGTCGCCGGCTTCCTCGAAATCGGCCTGCACGACTGCCTTGGCATAGGCATCGGTTTCTTCCGGGGTGAGCTTCATCTGGGCGGCTGCCCACTGGCCGAGCAGCCGGTTACGCCGCGCCGTGATGCGGAACGCCATTTCCTCGTCGCGCGCATATTTGGTTTCGAAAGCCCGCTCGCGATCGTCGAAAGTGCTCATGGTTGCTCGTTCCCCTTGGGCGTTTGCAATTGTTACGGCGGAGATAGGGTCGCGGATGCTGCGACGCAACCGCGCGCGCACGACCGCGCGAGGCACAGGTCGATTCTTCGTCGCAGTCATTCCTCCCCCGGAACGGGTGGAACGAGTCAGTCCGCGACGGTCACCACCAGCTTGCCGATCGCCTGGCGCGCGGCCATGCGGGCGATCGCCTTGCCGCCGTCCTCGAACGCGAAGGTTTCGGTCACGCGCGGGGAGATACGGCCATCCTTCCAAAGCCGGAACAGGCGCTCGATATGGGCCTGGTTCGCCTTGGGGTCGCGCGCGGCGAAGGCGCCCCAGAACACGCCGCACACGTCGCAACTCTTCAGCAGCGTCAGGTTGAGCGGCAGCTTCGGGATGCCCGCCGGGAAGCCGACGACCAGATAGCGCCCCTCCCAGGCGATCGAGCGCAGCGCCGGCTCGGCATAGTCGCCGCCGACCGGATCATAGACCACGTCGGCGCCGCCCGGGCCGAGCGCCGCCTTGAACTGGTCGGCCAGCGCCTTCGACTGGTCCTTGTCGAACGGGGCGCGGGGATAGATGAGCGTCACATCGGCGCCCGCTTCCTTGGCGACCGCGGCCTTCTCCTCGGACGACACCGCGGCGACGACGCGCGCACCGAACGCCTTGCCCAGTTCGATTGCGGCCAGCCCGACACCGCCGGCCGCACCGAGCACCAGCAACGTATTGCCCTCTGCAAGATGCCCGCGATCGAGCAGTGCGTGGATCGTCGTGCCATAGGTCAGCAACAGCGACGCACCCTCGGCGAAGCTGCGCCCCTCGGGCAGGCGGAACAGGCTGGTCGCATTGAGCGCGATCTTCTCGACCAGGCCGCCCGATCCGGTAGTGGCGATCACCCGATCACCCACCGCCCAGTCGGTCACGCCCTCGCCGAGACTCTCGATCACGCCGGAGATCTCGCTGCCCGGCGCGAACGGCCGGGGCGGCTTGAACTGATATTTGTCCTCGATGATCAGGACGTCGGGATAGTTGATCGAGCACGCCTTGACCGCGACCACCACCTGGCCGGGCCCGGCCACGGGATCGGGCAGGTCGTCGATGACGAGGGTGTCAGGGCCGCCCGGCGCCTTCGACAACAATGCCCGCATAGATCCTGTCTCCGCTCATCCATGGCCGGTGCTCGTCGACACCGGACTCATATTTCGAAATCGCGGTATCCCTTGCCAGCGTAAGCCCGATCTCGTCCAGCCCCTCCATGAGGCATTGGCGGCGGAACGCGTCCAGCTCGAAGGAAAACCGGTCCTGGAAGGGAGTGGTCACCGTCATCGTCTCGAGATCGATGGTGACTGGGTCGGTCTTCGCCACCTCGACCAGCCGGTCGACCGCGTCCTGCGGCAGAACGACGGGTACGATTCCGTTCTTGAAGGCGTTGCCCGAGAAGATGTCGGAGAAGCTCGGCGCGATCACCGCGACGATGCCCATATCGGCCAGCGCCCAGGCGGCATGCTCGCGGCTCGATCCGCAGCCGAAATTGTCGCCCGCGATCAGGATCGGGCTGCCGGCATAGCGCGGATCGTCGAAGATATTGTCGGGCTGCGCCCGCACCGTCTCGAACGCGCCCTTGCCGAGGCCCTCACGGGTGACGGTCTTCAGCCAGTGCGCCGGGATGATGACGTCGGTGTCGATATTCTTCGCGCCCCAGGGATAGGCGCGGCCGGAAACCTGGCTGATGGCTTTCATTACTGGCTCGCGATCGTTCCGTCGGCCGGCCTCGCCTTGGCGGTCGCGGCATAGGCGGCGATGCCGCTCAACACGGTGCCCAGGATCAGCAGCACAAGCGCCTTCTTCATGATCTCGACCCTCCCATCAGGTCGCGGACGTCGCTCAACCGCCCGGTGACAGCCGCCGCTGCCGCCATCGCGGGTGAGACCAGATGAGTCCGTGCTCCTGGACCCTGACGCCCTACGAAATTCCGATTCGAAGTGGAAGCGCAACGTTCGCCCGGCGGCACCTTGTCCGGATTCATGGCGAGACACATGGAACAACCCGGCTCGCGCCATTCGAACCCTGCATCGACGAAGATGCGGTCGAGCCCCTCGGCCTCGGCCTGACGCTTGACCAGCCCCGAACCCGGCACGACCAGCGCGCGCACGCCGTCAGCGACATGGCGGCCATTGGCGACCGAGGCCGCGGCGCGCAAATCCTCGATCCGGCTGTTGGTACAACTGCCGATAAAGACATGCCCGACAGCCACGTCCTGCATCGCGGTGCCCGGCGTCAGGCCCATATAGTCGAGAGATTTCCGCGCGGCGGCGCGCTTGGCCGGATCGGCGAAGCTGTCGGGATCGGGCACCACGCCGGTGATCGGCACGATGTCCTCCGGGCTCGTCCCCCAGGTCAGCGATGGCGCGATATCGGTCGCGTCGAGCCGCACGCTGCGGTCATAGGTCGCGGCGGGATCGCTCGGCAGAGTCTTCCACCAGGCGACGGCCTTGTCCCAATCGGCGCCCTTCGGCACCATCGGCCGGCCCTTGAGATAAGCAAAGGTCGTTTCGTCCGGCGCAATCAGCCCGGCGCGCGCGCCGCCCTCGATCGACATGTTGGCGACGGTCAGCCGACCCTCGACCGACATGGCGCGGATCACCTCGCCGGTATATTCAAGCACATAGCCGGTGCCGCCCGCCGCGCCGATCTTGCCGATGATCGCCAGGATCACGTCCTTGGGGCTGACCCCGAAGCCGAGCGATCCGTCGACCCGGACCTCCATCGTCTTCGACTGGCTCAGCAGCAGGGTCTGGGTGGCGAGCACATGCTCGACCTCGCTGGTGCCGATGCCGAACGCCAGCGCGCCCATCGCGCCGTGCGCCGAGGTGTGGCTGTCGCCGCAAACCAACGTGGTGCCGGGCAGGGTGAAGCCCTGCTCCGGGCCCACGACATGGACGATGCCCTGCTCGGGCGCGACCGCGTCGATATAGTCGATGCCGAATTCAGCGGTGTTGCGCTGGAGCGCGTCAAGCTGCGCCGCGCTCTCGACGTCGAAGATCGGCAGCCGCTTGCCCGCTGCATCGAGCCGCGCCGTGGTCGGCAGGTTATGATCGGGCACCGCCAGCGTAAGGTCGGGCCGGCGCACCTTGCGCCCGGCCGCGCGAAGGCCGGCAAAGGCCTGCGGGCTGGTGACCTCGTGGATGAGGTGGCGGTCGATATAGATCAGGCAGGTGCCGTCATCGCGCCGTTCGACGACATGAGCGGCCCAGATCTTTTCGTACAAAGTGAGCGGACGGGAAGCCATGCGGGCGCTCTAGCCCTTTCTTGCGCGCGATCAAGCGCGTGCGGCATTTAGTTGCGCATAGCCTGGGTTGGGCGTCAGGCGCCCGGTCCGTCGCCAGGCGCTCCTTCGGGGGCTGCGGTCGGCGCGCACGACCCGCAGACTCCGGAGACTTCCACGATGTGGCGCGAGACCGTGAAGCCGTCCGCCATAGCAACCTCGTCGAGCGCGTCGAACGCGTCAGCGCAGGCGATCTCGGTCACCTGGCCGCATCGTCTACAGAACAGGGTCACCTTGCGGTCGCCACATCCTGGTGCATAACCTCGTGCAACCAGGACCTTGCGGATCGCGCCGCACTCGATGAGCTGCCGGATCCCCCGGAAGATCAAATTGGGCCCGATCGGATCCCCCTGTCGGTGGAATATCTGCCTCAGCTCAAGCGCGCTGAGCGGCCGGGGCGCAGCGTGCAGCGACTGGAGGATCGTCTCCCGCAGATAGCCGGCACGACGCCTCTTCTCAGCCATGGCGGTGGCGGCGGTGGCGCAGTCGCCAGTTGTCGATATGCGCCAATACGAGGCAGAGGCTCCCCGCGATGGTAACGGGAGTCTCGTACCTGCTCCCGAGCAGGAGGAGCGCGCCGGCCGAGAGGAGCGCAAGGCCGACGCATCCGGCAGCCAGCGGGCGCCAGGTTCGATGGCGCACGGCGCCCAGGAGCAGTGCCGTGCCCGAGGCAGGGACCGCGAGGATCAGGATCCACAGGTGGAATTGCTCCGGCAGCGCGATCAGCCGGGACAGCGCCGGCAGCGCCGCCAGCAGCAGCGGCAACCCGGCGCAATGGATCAGGCATAGGATCGACGCGCCGACCGCCGCCCGTTCGACCCAGTCGGTGACGGGCGCGCCGGCTGCCTGCTGTCCGCAGTACATATAGTCTCCAATTCTGTTCGCTGGCGGCACCCGCCCGTGCCCACGCCCCCAACGAGGAGGACATCGGCACGAGCGGGCGCCGCGTTGCTGTCCGCTTTAGAAGCCGGCGCGCACCGTCACGCGGAGATCGCGGCCCGCGAGCGGCGCGAAATCCTTGAGGAAGCTCGAATGGCGCCGGGCATCGACGTCGAACAGGTTGTTGGCGCTGAGCAGCAGCGAGATCTTGTCGTTGCCGGCGATCGGCTTGAACCCGATCGACGCGTTGACCAGCGTATAGGCGCTGGTCTCCGTCTCGAACGGCGCGATCCGGTCCTGGTCGAACACATGCTCGACCTCGACCCGGCCGGTCACGCGGTTCGACTGCGCCTCGACGCCGCCGAGCACGCGCATCGGCGGGATGCGCGGCACCGGCCCCATATCGACGATATTGGCATGGACATAGTCGCCCAGCGCATCGACGTTGATCGTATAGCCGCCGATCCGCGCGACGCGCAGCGACGCATCGGCCTCGAACCCGTAATAGCGGGCATCGGCCTGCTGGAACTGGAAGCAGGGCAGGTCGACCTCGCGGCCGCTCGGTGCCGCCACCGCCTCGCAGACCGAAGGGTCGACCTGATTCTCGGAGATATAGTTGGAGAACCAGTTGTAATAGGCGGAGGCGTCCAGGCTGAACCCTTCCCGGTGGACGTGCAGCGTGCCCTCGATGCCCCAGGACTTCTCGAGCCTGAAGTCGGGACTTCCGACTTCCCAGGATTGCGTGCCGGCATGGCCGCCACGGGCGAACAGCTCCTCCGCCGACGGCGCGCGCTCGGTGCGGGAGACGTTGATGCCCAGGCGGACGCCGTCGGCGAGTGCATAGGACAAGCCCGCCGATCCCGAGACGGCGTCGAAATGGCGTTTGCCCGAGAAGAAGCGGAGATCGCCGTCTTCGGGGTTCGCTTCCAGATCGCTCGATTCGTAGCGCAGGCCACCCTCGGCGCGCAGTGGGCCCAGATCGACCTGTTGCAGCGTGAACAAGCCGATCTGGCTGGTGGAGTTCTTCGGCAGGAAGGCCTCGTCGCCGACGACGTTGAAGTCGCGGTTGAAGAACTGCACGCCCGACGCGCCGCTCCAGCCGCCACGGGTCGATTGCACCAGCTCGAGCCGGCCTTCGATCCCTTTGTTGTAGAAGGCAGTGCCGACCGACCCGTCCTCCTCCAACTCGAAATGCCGGTAATTGGCATAGCCCGCGCGCAGCCGGATCTGCTTGAGGAAGCCGCCGCCGGTATCGACCTCGCCGCGCAGGTCGAACCGGTTCTGGAGCAGGCTCAGCCGCGGCGCCTCCTGCTCCTCGCCCGATGCGGTCGCATAGCGGATCGGCACGCCGTAGAAGCTGTCATAATGGCTGTAGGAAATGCCGAGGCTGCCGGTATCGGTGATGATCGACGCGCCGACACCAGCGGTCCAGGTCCTGGCGGCGCTGTTGGGCAACGTATCCTTCAGCACCGCCGTCGCCGCGAAATCGGGGTCGTCCGGCGCGGTCGGGCCGGCTGCCGCGGCCAATGCCTGGGCTCGGGCGCCGGGCGAGAGGACATAGCCGCCGATGTGCAGGTCGTCGCTCTTCAGATAGGAGCCGTCGGCATGGAGCACGATCTTGCTGCCGATCGCGACGTCGCCGGCACCGCCGACCGAGCGTTCGTTCGCGGCCGAGCCGTAGCTGGCGATCGCGTTGACCCGGTAGCCATTGGCCGGGACGCTGCGCGGAATCCGGCTGTCGATGACATTGACGACGCCGCCGATCGCCGACGATCCGTATAGCAGCGCCGAGGGACCCCGGAGCACCTCGACCCGCTCGGCGAGCAGCGGATCGATGACGACCGCATGGTCGACCGAGGTGTTCGAGACGTCGATCGATCCGATGCCGTCGGTCAGCACGCGCACCCGCTCGCCCTGGAAGCCGCGCAGGATCGGGCGCGACGCGCTTGGGCCGAACGAGGTGGCCGAGACGCCCGGCTGCCTGGCGAGCGTTTCGCCGATGCTCGGACGCAGGTCGCGGGTCAGTTCCTCGCCGGTCAGGATCGAGGTTCCGGACAGCACGTCCTTCTCGCTTTGTTGGAGCACGCCGGTGACGATGATGTCGTTGGGCGGATTGCTGGCGGTGCTTTGTCCGCCCGGCGCTGAATCGGCGGGTGCCGCATCGGCGGCATCGGGCGGCGTGTCGTTGGGCGCGGCATAGGCGCCGGCGGGGAGGGCGAGCGCGATCGAGGCAGCGCTCAGCAGATACAGATGACGCATGAAAAGATACTCCAGGAACCTTGTCGACAGGGCGGATGGAAACGCCACGCATATGGACGCGCACAGGCGCGTCCCCCTTTCGCGGGTGGCGGTTCCTCAGGCTTGGAGCAGGACGGGAGGGGCGCGACTCTGCCAGGCGTGCGAGCGCCGGACGAGGACGGGGCGAAGTGCCACCGTCGCGCCAAAGCCGAACGTCGTCGCTATCGGAGCGTCGAAGACGGCAAGGGTCGGGAAGAGATAATAGCCGCTATGGGCGATCTCACGGCAGATCGGGCAGGTGGCCGGCTGATCGGAAGACGTGCGGTCCGGAAGCGCCGCGGTGGTGCCCGCACCCTGCGCCGTTGCCGCGGTGAAGGCGGATGCGAGATGCTGGTGCGTCTGGGTGAGGAAGCTCTGCCACGAAAGGGCAAGGGTGACCGCCAGAAGGAAAGCGAGCCATCCCGTGCGTATACGCTCGGGCAGCAGTGACCGAGCCGGCGCGGCATCGAGCCGGGCGCGAAGCTGTG
Organism: Sphingomonas sp. GW821-FHT10F11; assembly: GCF_058809095.1. Classification (NCBI taxonomy): domain Bacteria; kingdom Pseudomonadati; phylum Pseudomonadota; class Alphaproteobacteria; order Sphingomonadales; family Sphingomonadaceae; genus Sphingomonas; species Sphingomonas sp. GW821-FHT10F11. The sequence goes on along the minus strand of NZ_JBXASH010000007.1, from coordinate 174,624 downwards.
GCGCCCTTCTGCGCCCGGAGCGCACGCTCGACTGACCACCCACCGTCATTGACCAACCATTTGCGACAATTCTCAGGCTAGTGTTATGTTACATAGTCACCCAGATCAAGCCTTGTCGAGCGATGGGCTGTCGGCCTTCAGGCGGCAGGAAGCGGGAGCGGGCGTCCGGGGACAGGGGGGATTGGGCGATGGACGTGGTGGTATGGCCATGGACCAGGAAACGATCGAGCACGCCGATCTCCCGCTATAGAAGCGCCTGCCCCGGCATCAGCCATCATTTCCCATATCCCGGATCACCACCGACCCCGATCGCGAGTCGACAAGGATATCCTCGGCATAGGGGTCCTGCTCCTCGGCCGTCTCGTACCATTCGCGCCGCTTGGCCGCACGCTCCCTGGCCTCGCGCTCGATCACATTGTAGATCGCCAGTTGTGCCCGCTTCTGCACGGCTTCCGTCTCCTGCACCATCGCAGCCCAGCGGCGTTGTGCAGTCGGGTTTCCGTTCAGTGCCGCGATGCCCATCGCGCGGAACACCGCGCGATTCATCGGCAGCGCGGTCACCGTGTCGCCGTCGCGTATCTCCACCATCCGATACGCTTCCTCCAGGATCATCTGTCGTGTCGGCTCCGTCGCACCGAGCAACCGGTCTCCCGGCGCGCCCGATCGGCGGGGCCGCCCGGCCGGGTTGCCCGATCGCCCCTGCTGGAAACGATATTCGACCGGCGGCTTGCCCGGTCCGACAGGCGGGCTCCCTGTCGCCGCCGCACCTGCCTTGTCCAATTCACCTTTACGTCTCGTCATGTCAGCGCTCCATGGAAGAAGGATCGCCGCATGAAAGCAGCTTTTACCGGGCGGTTGAATCAAGCCTCCCTCGCCTGCGGCGGGAGGTGCCGCCCCCCTCTCTGATATCGCGGCGGACAGGGGCCGATTTTTTCCTCCCTGTTATCTCCAACTTTGTTGGAAATATTATCATTGTATTTCAGTTGCTTGATGACAATTCTCCCTGTTCCTGAATAACAGGGAGAAAAATGCGCGGAACAGGGAGGCTGCGCGACGGTAACAGCGAGGAACTCGCTCCCGACTATTGCGCCGGCACGCGCGCCGCCTCCGCCGTCAGATACGCCTGGATCGCCGCGATCTCCTCGTCGGTCAGCGCGTGCATGCCGGCGACCGCAACCATCCGCATCAGGCCAAGATCGCGCTTCGAGGCGCCCACCCCGGTCCGCAACAGGGTACGGAACGCAGCCGGGTCATAGGCCGCGGCGATCGGGGCCAGCGCCGGCACGATCTGCTTGCCGTGGTGCGCCGGCGAGGGTTCGTGCATCTTGTGGCAGGCGGCGCAGGAGATATCGACGAAATATTTGCCGACATCCGCCGGCCGCGTGTGCGCGGAGATCTCGGGGATCTGGACGCTCGGGCGCACTTGGCCGGCGAGGACGAGCCCGCGGCCCAGCGGCCCCAGGCGCATCGTCTCGCGCGAATCGGTCGGCTGCGGCTTGAGCGAGCGGATCCAGGCGATGATCCGTGCGGCATCGTCGTCCGCCAGATAGGTGTGCGCATCGGTCGGCATGATGAACAGCGCGCTGCCGTCGCGGCGCACGCCGTGGCGGATCGCGCGGAGCAGCTCGGCATCGCTGTAGCGCGCCGCCACCTGCGAAAAGGGCGGCGAGGCGATGGTGCCGAGCATCGGGTCCTTCAGCAGCACCGCGCCGCCGCCATTGGCGCCATGGCAGTCGCGGCAGCCGGTGATCCTGGCGAGGCGCGCACCCTCGGCGATCGATGCGGCGTCATGCGGCACCGCGACCGGCGTCAGCGCCACGTCATAGCCACGGCGCAACTTCCATTCCGATCCTGTGTACAGCACCACAACCGCAAGCACGATGATCGCGATCAGCCCGAGGGCGATCCGCTTCACTATCCGCACGACAATTTCCCCGCTTCCTCAAAAAATCGAGCGGGGCGCCTAGGGGGAACAGCCGGCCGCTGCTGCGGTCGCGCGACAGGAGCGACTAATCTGCGACGAAGGCTTCCTTCGGCGAAACATAGTCGGCGTCATGGGCGAAGGGCAGGTCTGCCCCGTTGCGGAGCGCGTCGAGCACCGCCGCGAAATCGGTGTCGCACCGGAAACCAAGCACCCGCTCCGCAAGACTGGCGTCATATACCCGGTCGATCGACTGCGGCAGCTGCCAGCCGCGCCGCGCATAGAGCCCAGCCGCCTCCGGGAAGAGCCGCGCGATCGCCGCGGGTGCATCGGCCTTCAACGCGGCCATCTCGTCCCGCGCGAACGGCGTGGGGGCGGAGACGATGAAAGTCCCGAACCCGATCTCCGGCGCCCGCGCGAGCGCAACGATATGTGCCTCGGCCGCATCCTCCACCGTCAGCCGGCGGTGGAGCAGTTCGTTCGCCTTCATGTTCTCGCCGGACAGCGCCAGATGGGTGTCGTCGTCCTCGGGGAAGAAGCGCGAGGTGCGCAGGATGATGACGGGCAGGCCGTGATCCACATGGATCAGGCGGCAGAGCTGCTCGGCGGCGAGCTTGGTCACGCCGTAGATATTGCGCGGCTCGAGCGGCGCCATCTCCTCGTCGATCCACACCGCCGTCTCGCCGCGCGCCTCGCGGATCGCGGTCGAAATCATCAGCGAGGTGGTCGAGGTGAAGACGAACCGGCTCGCGCGGTTGGCGACCGCCGCTTCGAGCAGGTTGAGCGTACCGCTGCTGTTCACGTCGATGAATGTCTGGTTCGGGTAGCGCACGATGTCCGGCTTGTGCAGCGCGCCGCCATGGATCACCGCCTCGATCCCGCGCTCGCCGAACAGCCGGTCGATCAGCGCCCGGTCGGCGACGCTGCCCACGACATCGGTGTCGGTCCCCGGTGCGACGTCGAGGCCGGTGACCTCATGGCCAAGCCCGCACAGCCGGGGCGCAAGATAGCGTCCGAGCCAGCCGCTCGATCCGGTCAGCAATATCCGCATTCACTTCCTCCGTTCGGGCAGGGTCGCGACCCATGCCTCGAGCGCCGCCGTATCGCGCAGATTGCCCGGAAAGACATGCACCGGATCGAGCGGCATGTTCGATCCGCGCTTGCGCCCGCGATAGACCTTCATCGGCACCGACAGGCGCGAGATGCCGCTCGGCAGCACGCTCTGGCGCACGTCCATGTAGAGCGTGTCGGCGCTGGTCTGCTGGCCGATCTGGATCGCGCCCAGCGCCTTCCACAGATCGGCCGCATCGAGACAGGCCGACCCGCAGCCCGAATCGGTGACGAAATAGACCGGCCCGCGCGGCGGGAGGGGAGGGTCGCCGGGGACCGGCGGCTCCTTGTCCTCCGGGTCGCGCCACAGCTTCTCGCCTTTGGCATGGGCTGCCTGCATGCCGGCGATGGTGCGGTCGAACCATTTCCTCGCCTCGGGCGAGAGGATCGCCTTGCGCTGTTCGCGTGTCTCGACCAGCGACGCGATATTGGCTTCGGATGCTCGCCATTCGACCGAGTCCGAATCGATATCGAGCCCGGCGAAGCGTTGCTCGCCCCACAGGATCGCGGCGATCTGGCGCGACCAGTCGGACGATCCGCCATTATTGCCGCGCAGGTCGAGTATGATCGCCGGCGCCGCGACCAGCGCGGCGCGATCCGCCTTCATGCCCGCGATCACGCCGGGCAGGTTGCGCCCGGCGTCCGAGGAGGGGTCTCCGTTGAAATCGCTGAGCGCATACCAGCGCGTTCCATCGGGCAGCGTTCGCGCCCCGACCGGCGGGCGGATCAGCTGGCTGGCGGTCCACAGCCGCGGCGTGAGCGCTTCGGGCGCGATCGCTTTCCAGGTGAGGCTGATCTGTTCGAGCCTGCCGCCGACCTCGAACACGCAGGTCGCGGGCCGCTTGATGAAGGGATTGCCGCGATCGACGAACAGCTCGCCGCCGCGCCAAATATGGCGGGATTTCAGAAACCAGCGGCCCTCGAACGCCCCAACATTCTCCGCCGCGAGCGAGTCAGCCGGCACGCCACCGCATGAGGCGAGCCGGGCGCCGAGCGGCAGCGGCGCATCGTCCGCGCGCGACACCACGCGCTGGGCACCGGCCGCATCGAAACCGGTCAGGAAGCCGGGCCATTTCGTATCGAACTTCGGCGCGTCGCCGGTCGTGCCGAAACCCATATGCCCGTCCTCGAATGACGCGACATAAGCTTTCATCGCATACCAATAGCCAGCGAAATCATGCACCTGTCCGGCACGTTTCAGCGCCAGCGCGAGGCCCTGGTCATTGCGTTTGGCGAAGTCGGGGTCGAGCGTGTTGATCGGCCCGGGATGATTGGTCGCGGCATCGTCATGCAGTGCCTTGGCGTCCTGGCGCAGCGCCTGCGACCAGTCGCGTTCGGCAGGCATGGCAGCAAGGAGGAGCGGGAGAAGAATCGCCATTTTCATGCCCGCTCCCCTACTCCCGCGCGTGTTATGGCTGCAATACAGCGGTTATTGGAGCACAGTATCCAGGAAAGCGACGCTTTCCGCCAGTACCGGCGCCTTCGCGCGGAACGGTTTGGAGAGCGCCATCACCACATCCTCGTGATCGAGGCCGGGATGGATGCGCAAGGTCACCGGCGCGCCGAGCGCCTTCAGCCGCGCCTCGAGATGGATGGCGTTGCGCGGCCTGACGGTCGTGTCCGTGTCCCCCGTGACGAGCAGCATCGGCGGCGCATCGGCACGCGCGAAATGGATCGGCTGAGTCATTGCCGGGTCAGCCACGCCCATCATCGCCGCTTCCGATCGCGGCGAAGTCCAGGGATAGAAATCATAGGGTCCGCTCAGCCCGATCGCTGCCCTGACGATGCCGGGGTCGACACCCTCCGCTTCGAGCCAGCGCCGGTCGAGCGCGAGCATAGCGACGGTATAGGCACCGGCGGAATGGCCGGCGATGGCGATGCGGTGCGGGTCGCCGCCGAAGTCGGCCACATGGTCGCGGGTCCATTTCACCGCCTCGGCGCCGTCCTGCAGGAAGGCCGGGAACCGCACGCCCGGTACCTTGCGATAGTCCGGCACGACCACGACGAAGCCGGCCTTGGCGAAAGCGCGGGCGGCAAAGGCATAAGCGCGGCGGTCGCCCTTCGCCCAGCCACCGCCATACCAGAAGATCAGCACCGGGCGTGTCGCGCCGGGCTTGCCGGCCGGCCGCCACACGTCGAGCGTCTGGCCGTGGGTGCCGAAGGGCAGAGAGCTGCCGGGCCGGCTCGCACCGCTGCCACCGCCCATCGTGCCGTCAACCAGGCTCAGCAGTCCGGGCGGGGAGACGAACGCCACCGTCAGCCCGAGCAAGACGAGGATGAGGAGCGCGACGGCGGCGAACGCACGCCGCATCACACCCGGAAGTCGGCGGTGATGGTTCCCGCGGCGGCGAGTTCGGCCTCATGCGCCGCCTCGCGCCAGCTTTCGGTCAGCGCGACCTTTTCCCAATCGAGCATCGCCGGATGATCGAGGATGCGCGCGACCCATGCGGCACCAGCCGCGCCGACATCGAGGCCATAGGTGCGCACGCGGAAGGCGACCGGCGCGTAAAAGGCGTCGACCGCCGAGAAATCCGGACCCGCCAGCCACGGCCCGCCGAAGCGCGACAGGCCTTCGGCCCAGAGTTCGCCTAGCCGCGCGATCTGGCGCGCGAGGGCGGGGGAGGGCGGGTTGGGTGCGACGCGGACTCCGACATTCATCGTGCAGTCGTTGCGCAGCGCGCCGAAGCCGCCATGCATCTCGGTCGCCGCGCAGACCGCCCAGGCCCGCGCCGCCTCATCCCGCGGCCAGACGCCTTGATGGCGCTCGGCAAGGTACAAAATGATTCCGAACGAATCCCAGATCGTGCGATCGCCGTCGATCAGCACCGGCACCTGCCCGCTCGGCGAGAAGGCGCGGAATTCCTCGTAATTGTCCGGCTTGGCGAAGGGTTCGAACCGCTCCCCGAACTTTATGCCGAGCGCCTTCATCAACAGCCAGGGCCGCAGCGACCAACTCGAATAATTCCGGTTGGCGGTGATGAGGGTATAGGCCATCAGGCCAGATACTTTGCCGTCGTCTTCGCCGCGACCTCATCCGCGGTCACGCCGGGCGCGGTCTCGATCAGCCGGAAGGGCGACTGATGGTCGGGGCGCTGGAACACCGCGAGATCGGTGATGATCATGTCGACCACATTCTTGCCGGTCAGCGGCAGGGTGCAGGCGGGGATGAACTTCGGGTCGCCGGACTTCGAATTGTGCTCCATCACGACGATGATCTTCTTCACCCCGGCGACCAGATCCATCGCGCCGCCCATGCCCTTGATCATCTTGCCCGGGATCATCCAGTTGGCGATGTCGCCATTCTCGGCCACTTCCATCGCGCCGAGCACGGTCAGGTCGATATGCCCGCCGCGGATCATCGCAAAGCTGTCCGACGAGCTGAAATAGGCCGATTGCGGCAGCTCGCTGATCGTCTGCTTGCCGGCATTGATCAGGTCCGGGTCGACCTCGTCGTCATAGGGGAACGGCCCGATGCCGAGCATGCCGTTCTCGGACTGAAGCGTGACGGTCACGCCCTCGGGGATGTGGTTCGCGACCAGAGTCGGGATGCCGATGCCGAGATTGACGTAGAATCCGTCCTGCAGTTCGCGCGCGGCACGCGCCGCCATGTCGTCACGGGTCCAGGCCATGTCTTACTTCTCCGTGGGCGCGGGCTCGACCCAGCGCTTGTCTGCAGGAAATACGTCGTCGAATCCGCCCTTGAGGCCGCTGCCATAGACGGGGTTGGGGAGCACGAACCAGCCAGCGCCCCATTTGGCCGCGACCGGCGGTGCCAGGGTGGTCGCGCGGCGCGGGGATGGCGCGAGGCCGGCATTGAACAGATCGCTGAAATCGCCGAGCTGATCGCCGCCCATCGCGAGCACGCAATATTTGGCGGAAATCACCGCGCGGCGGCCGTCCTTCTTCGATCCCATGGCGTCGTCGCCCGACAGGAACATGGTTTCGCCATGCACCGCCGGGCCAAGCCCGGCGCCTTCGATCGCGGCGCTGGTCTGGGCGGCGTTGCCGGCCGAGCGGTTGGTGTTGAACACCACCGTTATGCCGAGCTTGCGCAGCCGATTCAGCGCATCGACGGCGCCGGGGACGGGGGCGACCTTGTCGGCGCCGGTCTTTTCCCAGGCCTGCCAATGCGCCTCGTCATAGGGGTGCGGGTTGGCGGCTTCCGAATATTCGAAGCCGAGGTTGAGCAGCACGGTCTCATCCACGTCGAACACCGCGGCGAAGGGTTTCCTGCCGCACGGCACGAAGCTGGGCGCGGCAAGCGTCGCGCCGGTGGCGAGGACGACGCTGTCGCGTGGCCGCCTGCGCACTTGCTGCGCGACATAGGTGGTAAGCCCGCGCCACGCCTGGAGGCTGATCGCCGAGCCTTCGCCGGAGCCGTAAAGATACTGCATGCCCGGCGGGACGGTCGGGGCGGGGGGAGGCACAGGTATTGGAGGCTGCGGTGGCGGTGATGCCTCGACCGGCGGCACATAAGGCGCAGGTGCGACCTGCACAGGCGCCTCCGCATGCGCGCAGCCTGCGAGGATCAGTGCCGACGCCATAATAAAGCCCCTCTCCTTCAGGGGAGGGGTTGGGGTTGGGGACTCCACAATCGTCACGCGCCGGTCTTGCCGGAATGCCCCACCCCAAACCCCTCCCCTGAAGGGGAGGGGCTTAAGAGAAAGAGGCTTTCTCACGCCGCCACCCGCTCGCGGACCGTGCGGAACTCGATCTTCTTGTCGTAGGGCGACCCTACGATCATCCGCTTCACATAGATCCCCGGCAGATGGATGCAGTCGGGATCGAGCGACCCGACCGGCACCACTTCCTCCACCTCGGCGACGCAGATTTTCCCCGCGGTCGCCATCGGCGCATTGAAGTTGCGGGCGGTCTTGCGGAAGATCAGATTGCCGCTCTCGTCGGCCTTCCAGCCTTTGATGATCGAGATATCCGAGCGGATGCCGCGCTCCAGGATATATTCCTGGCCGTCGAAGACCTTCACTTCCTTGCCCTCGGCCACCTGCGTGCCGACGCCGGTCTTCGTATAGAAGCCCGGGATACCGGCGCCGCCCGCGCGGCAGCGCTCGGCCAGGGTGCCCTGGGGGCAGAATTCCACCTCGAGTTCGCCCGCCAGGTACTGCCGCTCGAACTCCTTGTTCTCGCCGACATAGGAGCTGATCATCTTCCTGACCTGGCGGCTGCGCAGCAGCTTGCCCAGTCCCTCGCCGTCCACGCCGGCATTGTTGCTGGCGATGGTCAGGTCCTTCGTTCCCGCATCGCGGATCGCGTCGATCAGCCGCTCGGGAATGCCGCACAGGCCGAATCCGCCGGCGCAGATCGTCATGCCGTCGAACAGGAGCCCCTCGAGCGCCGCCGCTGCATCGGGATAGAGCTTCTTCATCGCCGTGATCTCCAAACATCCTCTTGGACGCGCATAAGCCATCGGCGCGCGCGCCGGTCAATCGGGCGCTTGCTGCAACTGCACCTGCAGAAAATGCACGCGGCGCGCGCCAGCCGTCGATTCGATCGGGCACGCCGCCGATATACTCAGATCGATGCTAGTTGCGCTTGTTGGGGCGGCCTTATTCCTCAAGCATGGTTGCCTGAGCAGTCGCACCTGAAGATTTGAGGGGAGAGGCCGATGTCCACTACGCTCGATGCGGTCAGCTGGTTGCAGATCATCGGACTTGGCGGCGCCATGGGAGCGCTCGGCCAGGGCATCCGCGCGATCGTCGGCATCAAGAAGCTGAACGACGCCGCGAACGGCACACCTGCCAGCACCAGCGACCTGATCGAGCCGAGCCGGATCTGGATATCGTTCGGTATCGGCTTCATCGCCGGCGCGCTGGCGGCGGTGAGCCTGATCACCGACCTCGCTCATGTCAGCACCCAGCAGATCTTCATGCTGATGGCGGCGGGCTATTCGGGCGCCGACTTTGTCGAAGGCTTCATGTCCCGGCAGGAGGTCGCGGTGACGATTGCCACGACGCCGGATGCGGGAGGGCCGGATGCCGGGGGAACGCCGCCCGCGGCCGACGGATCGGTGGGCTGATCATGGTCGCTCAGATCCTCGTCACCGGGCAGGTGCAGACGACCTCCACCGTCAATCTCCGCCAGGGCGCGCCATCGACGACCGCGCCGGTCCTGCGCAAGGCGCAAGCGGGCACCACGCTGGCCGTCTCCGCGATCGTCGCGGGCGACTCCGTCGAGGGCAATCCGCTCTGGTACAAGGTCGCCGAGGATGCCTTTGCCTGGAGCGGTGGCTGCGGCCCCTTCAAGCCGGGGCCAGCGCCCTCGACCGTGCCGCAGACCGGCACGCCGGTCACACCCGCCGCGGCGATACCGTTCCCGCCGGCGGTGCCGCTCGTCCTCGATCTCTATCACGGCGATGTGGTGACCAGCTTTCCCCAGGCTTTTGCCGCCGGGGTTCGCGGGATCATCCACAAGGCGACGACCGGCGGCACCGGCCGGGATGACCTCTATGACGACCGGCGCCCCAAGGCGCTCGCGGCGGGCATGTTGTGGGGCGCCTATCATTGGGGCACGGCGGCGCCGGCCAAGCAACAGGTCGATAATTTCCTCGCCTGGGCCAAACCCGACGACAAGACCCTCGTCGCGCTCGATTACGAGCGCACCAACGGCAACCAGATGACGCTGGATAACGCGCGCGAATTCCTGACCCTGATCGAGCAGAAATTGGGGCGGAAGGCGGTGATCTACAGCGGGGAGCTGGCCAAGGCCGATCTCGGCACTCGTGTCGATCCCTTCTTCGGCGCGCACCGGCTGTGGCTCGCGCAATATGGCCCGACCGCGGTGGTGCAGAAGAGCTGGGCAACCTATTGGCTGTGGCAATATGCCGAGAAGGTCGCGAACATTCCGGGCATCCCCGGCAATGCGGCGGGGTCGCTCGACCTCGATCACTTCAACGGCACGGCGGCCCAGCTCGCGGCGCAATGGGCGACCTGAGTCAGTAAGCCAGTTTCAGCCCCGGGCGCGGCCAGTCCATGCGGACGAGCTGCCCGGTGCCTGACAGGGTGATGTACGCCGTGCGCCGGCCCGGCCCGGCCCAGCAGATATTGGTGGTGAAAGGATCCGGCGTAGGAACGAACTCGACCGGCGCGCCCGCCGGCGAGATCACGCTGATCCCGCTCTCGCCGATCGTCGCCACGCAGATATTGCCGCCCTCCTCGACCCCGAGCGAGTCGAAGAACTTGTAGCCGGCGGGCCGATGGAGCGGGATGCCCGCGCCGCCGAGCCCCGGGGTCGCATCGATCTTGCCCGGCGCGGTGACATGGAAAGCCATCAGCCGGCAGGTATAGGTCTCCGCCGCATAGAGCGTGGTGCCGTCGGGCGAGAGGCCGATGCCGTTGGGGTTCTCGCTGGGGAAGACCACTTCCTCCAGATAGCTGCCATCGGCCTTCGCATAGAAGATGCCGGTGATGTCGCGCTCGCGCTGGCGGTTCTTGCCATGGTCGGTGAACCAGAAGCCGCCATGGGCGTCGAACACGATGTCGTTCGGCCCGCGCGGCACGCAGCCGAAATCGCCGTCCTTGTAGAGCGTCTCGACCGCGCCGGTGGCGAGATCGATCCGCTCGATCCGTCCGCCGGAATAATCGTCGGGCTGGCCGTGCGGGATCAGCAGCCCGCCGCGCTCGACATAGGTGAAGCCGCCATTGTTGCAGCAATAAAGCTTGCCGTCCGGCCCCATCGCCAGCCCGTTCGGCCCGCCGCCCGGCTCGGCCACCGTCTCGGTCGATCCATCGGGCTTCACCCGGGTGATGCGCCCCGCGGCGATCTCGACCAGGATCACGCTGCCGTCGGGCATCGCCACAGGGCCTTCGGGAAAGCGCAACCCGGTGGCAACGGTGGTGAACTGGCTCATCTGCCTCTCCTGTTTTCAGGAGAGCTTGCCGATGCCGCACCGACCTGTCGAGCGGCATCATTCATCGACCGTTCAGCCAATTGACTACAGATGTAATCGCGGCGATTACAACTGTGGTCATTACGGGGAGCGAGTCGTGAGCGAACGGATCAGCGATGCCGAGCATGCGGTGATGGAGGTGCTCTGGGATGAGTCGCCCCTGACTGCCCAGGACGTAGCCGAACGCATCCCGCCGGAGCGCGACTGGTCGGCCAATACGGTGAAGACCCTGCTCGGCCGGTTGCTCGCCAAGAACATCATCGGACACCAGGAGGATGGCCGCCGCTACCTCTATCGTCCGCTCGTCGCGCGCGGCGACTATGTCGAGGGCGAATCCCGCCGCCTGATGGACCGGCTGTTCGGCGGCAAGCTGACCCCGCTGGTCGCGCACCTCGCCGAGCGCGACGCGCTGACCAATGAGGACATCGCCGAAATCGAGGCGCTGCTCAAAGGCCTCAAGTCGTGATCGCGTGGGCGATCGAGGCGCTGATCGCCTCAGCCGTGCTGATGGTCGCGGTGCTGCTGCTCCGCGGCCCGGTGCGTCGCGCCTTCGGGCCGGACATCGCCTATGCGCTCTGGGCGCTGCCCGCGCTCAGGCTGTTCCTGCCACCACTTCCGCAGTCCTGGCGCGAGATCGCAGTCGCGCCGGTGATCCGTGCGAGCGAGCAGATCACGGTCTATGTGATCGAACCGCTCGGCGGAGACGCCGCCGCGCCCGTCGCCCAAAATCCCTCGCTTGGCCCCATATTGGTCTCGCTATGGGTGCTGGGTGCGGCGGCGTTCATTGGCTGGCACACGATGGTGCACGCCCGCTTCGTCCGCCGCATGCTCGATCAGACCGCGCGCGAGACGGAGATCGAGGGCGGCATCCAGCTGATCGAGACCGATGCAGCGAGCGGCCCGCTCGCCTTCGGCATCTGGCGCCGTTACGTCGCCTTTCCGCGCGACTTTACCGAGCGCTATGATCTGGAGGAGCGCGATCTCGCGCTCGCCCATGAGCTTGGTCATCACCATCGCGGTGACCTGATCGCCAACTGGATCGCGCTAGTCGTGCTCGCGCTTCACTGGTTCAACCCGATCGCCTGGCGTGCCTTCCGTGCCTTCCGCGCCGACCAGGAGATCGCCAACGACGCCCGCGTCCTTGCCGGCAAGAACCCGATGATGCGGCACACCTATGCCTGCGCGATCGTCAAGGCGGCGCACGGCGGCGCCGTGTCGGCCGCCTGCCACCTGCACACCATAGAGGATCTGAAAGGGAGACTGAGAATGCTGACCACCAACAAGACGTCGCGCCTGCGCCTCGTCAGCGGCTGTGCCGCGGTCGCGATGCTGACCGTGGCCGGGCTGGGCGTCACCGCCTCCGGCACCCAGGCCGCGGAGCGCGTCCGCTCGGGCATGGAGAAGGCGACGGGCATGCGGCTTGCCGAACTGGACCCGATCGCCGCCATGGCGCCGCTCGTCGCCCCGGCGCCCGTTCCGGCACCGGCGCCTGTTCCTGCGGTCGCGCCGGTTCCAGCGGTCGGGGCCGTGCCCGCGCCCATGCCGGTTCAGGAGGCCGGCGCCGCGCCGGTCGCGCCGCCGATGCCGCCCGCTCCCCCCGCGCCGCCGGTTTGGAGCGATGACGAGGATGGCGCCACCACTACCGTCTCGCCCGACGGCAAGGTCACCAAGCGGAAGGTCGTGCGCATCGTCCGCCGCGACAAGGACGGCAAGATGATGAGCGAGGACTTTGCCGGAATGCCTGCGATCCCCGAGATTCCCGAAATCTCGTCGCGCAACTGCCCCGGCGACGGCGAGCGTCAGATGGTGATGAACCAGAAGAAGGGCGACAAGCGCGTCATCATCATCTGCACCAACCGTATCGAGCGGGCGGCGCGCGAAGGCGCAGCGGTGGCGGCCAACAGCAGGGAAATCGAGCGCGACGCCTATCGCTCCGCGCTGGAAGGCCTGCGCAGCGCCCAGGCCCGCATGCGCGCCGACCAGGCGATGGGCGAGGTCGCGCGCAACGAAGCGATCAAGGCGATCGACGAAGCGATCCGCGACATGGAAGCCGATATGGCCAAGCCGAACTGAGGAACGAAACCGCTTTCCTTCCTCTTTTCCCTCTCCCGTCACCCGGGAGAGGGCAGGGTGAGGGCCCTTCTTCCTGGCAACGGCGGGAAGGCCCTCGCCACTGCGATACCGGAGCGCCGGCCCAAGCCAGGCTCTCCCTCCGCCAAGCAGGGACAGGCTTGCGCCATCGGCCCGGAGCGGCCATCTGCACAGCATGAGCGAGCAACTACCAGGCGTCGCCGAGCAGCTCGAACCGCTCGTCACCCGCATCCTCGCGCCCAATCCGTCGCCCTTCACCTTTACCGGTACCCAGACCCATCTGGTCGGCACGAGCGACCTCGCCGTGATCGATCCGGGGCCCGACGACGCGGGCCATGTCGAGGCGTTGATCCGCGCGATCGCGGGTCGCCCGGTCACCGCCATCGTCATCACCCATACCCACCGCGACCACAGCCCTGCCTCGCGTGCGCTGAAGGCGGCGACCGGCGCGCCGATCATCGGCTGCGCGCCGCTCGCGCTCGAGGATCTCGGCCCCCGCGCCGACGCGTCGTTCGATGGCGATTACGCTCCGGATCGCGTGCTGGCCGATGGGGAGTCGGTGTCGGGCGTGGGCTGGACGCTCACCGCGGTCGCCACGCCGGGCCATACCTCGAACCATCTCGCCTTCGCGCTGCCCGAAACCAGGGCGCTGTTCTCGGGCGATCATGTGATGGGCTGGTCCACCACCATCGTCTCGCCGCCCGATGGCGACATGGCGGCGTACATGGCCAGCCTCGACAAGCTGATGCACCGCGACGACCGCATCTATTATCCCGCGCATGGCGATCCGGTGGAGAATCCGCGCCGTCTGGTTCGCGGCATGATCGGCCACCGCAAGCAGCGCGAGGGTCAGATCCTGCGCCTGCTCCGCGCCGAGCCCCGGGCGATCCCGGCGATGGTCGAGCGCATGTATGTCGGCATCGACCCCCGGCTCTTCCCCGCGGCGGAGCGATCCGTGCTTGCCCATCTGATCGATCTGCGCGACCGGGGCGTTGTTTCCCAGCAAGGAGACGATTGGGAGATGGCCGCATGAAGTTCCTCGGCAAGTTCGCCGGTGCGCTGGCGCTGATCGCCCTGTTCATCGCGGGCGGTTTCTGGGCGCTCGGCTATTATGTCAGCGGCAAGATGAAAGGCCCCGATCCGGTGACGATCGCCAGCGCCTCGCTTCAGGGGCTGAAGGAGCAGAACCGGTTGTCGGCCTTTGCCGCGCGGTTCGTGGCGGTGACCACCTCGACCCAGTCGCAGTTCGGGTTGAGCGCGAAGAAGACGCTGATCATGCCCGGCATGGTCCGCTATGAGGTCGATCTCGCCAAGCTGCAGCAGAAGGATGTGACCTGGGACGCGGGCACGCGCACGCTCGGCGTGGTACTTCCCCCGGTCGAGGTTTCCCCGCCGCAGATCGATCTCACCCAGATGCGCGAATATGGTGAGGGCGGCATCCTGTCGGCCTTCACCGATGCCGATACGAAGCTGCAGGACGCGAACCGCCGCGCCGGACAGCAGGAGCTGGTGCGCCAGGCGCATGAGGCGGTGCCGCTGAACCTCGCCCGTGATGCGACTCGCAGGGCGGTGGAGCGCAGTTTCGCCATGCCGTTAAAGGCGGCGGGCATGGACGTGACGGTGAAGGTGCGCTTCGCCGACGAGGCAAAGGACAATAGCGAGGTATGGGACACCACCCGCTCGCTCGATCAGGTTCTGAGGAATAAGCGATAATGTGCTCCCGCGAAGGCGGGAGCCCAGGCTGGACCCCCGCCTTCGCGGGGGTACAAGGAGTGACAGATGGACGCGCGCAAGGGAATTGGTGGTAGTTTGACGGGGCTCGACCTGAGGGCCGAGATCGACCGGCTGCGCAAGGAACGCAACGCGGTCATCCTCGCCCATTATTACCAGAAGCCGGAAATCCAGGATCTGGCCGATTTCGTCGGCGACAGTCTCGATCTCAGCCGCAAGGCCGAGGCGACCGATGCCGATGTCATCGCCTTTTGCGGCGTGCGCTTCATGGCCGAGACCGCGAAGATCCTGTCGCCCGAGAAGATCGTGGTGCTGCCCGACATGAACGCCGGATGCAGCCTGGAGGATAGCTGCCCGCCCGAGCAGTTCGCTGCCTTCCGCGCCGCGCATCCCGATCACATCGCGCTGACCTACATCAACTCCTCCTGCGAGGTGAAGGCGCTCAGCGACATCATCGTCACCAGTTCTTCGGCCGAGAAGATCCTTTCCCAGATCCCGGCGAGCCAGAAGATCATCTTTGGCCCGGACAAGAATCTCGGCGGCTATCTCGCGCGCAAGACCGGTCGCGACATGCTGCTCTGGCCTGGCGTGTGCATCGTGCACGAGGCGTTCAGCGAGACCGAGCTGCTCAAGCTCCAGCTTCAGCACCCCGGCGCACCCGTCGTCGCCCATCCGGAATGCCCGCCTTACATCCTCGACCATGCCGATTATGTTGGTTCGACCCGTGGCATCCTGGAATATGCACTGGCGATGGAGGGCGACACGCTGATCGTCGCCACTGAGCCGCACATCATCCACCAGATGCAGAAGGCGGTGCCGGACAAGAATTTCATCGGCGCGCCGGGTGCCGACGGCAACTGCAACTGCAACATCTGCCCGTACATGGCGCTCAACACGATGGAGAAGCTCTATGTCGCGCTACGCGATCTCGAGCCGCGCATCGAGATCGAGGAAAGCCTTCGCCTCCGCGCCAAGAAGAGCCTCGACGCAATGCTGTCCATGGCGAGCGCGACGGTCGGCTTGGGCGATCTCGGCCCGGTGAAGGTGACCGGCGACTGAGGCCGTTGGCGCGGAGGGGAGGTAGGACCATGTTCTTCCGCAAGAAAAAGGCGAAGGACCTGAACGACGGGCCGGCCGTGACCACGCCGTTCCGCCGGATCGTGACCGGGCATGACGATGCCGGCTGGTCGATCCTGCGTAGCATCGACACGTTGCGTCCGGTCACCAGCAGCGGAGGCGAGGCGGCACTGGCCCAGGTCTGGTCGACGCCCGAAGTCCCTGCCAATCTCAACGACGACAGCGATGGCGACCGGATGCCGGGCGACGAGGGCGGCTCGATGATCCGCGTCGTGGATTTCCTGCCGGGCCGCAAATCGCGGATGCACCGGAGTTGGTCGATCGACTACGCCATCATCCTCGACGGCGAGATCGAGCTGCAACTCGACGGCGGCGAGGTGGAGCATCTCGAGACCGGAGATATCGTCGTCCAGCGCGGGACGAGCCATCTCTGGCGCAATCCCGGCACCGAGCCCTGCCGTGTCGTGTTCGTGCTGATCGAGGCGATCCCCGTCGCGATCGAAGGGCATCTCCTCCAGGAAGAATAAGCGTCCGTGTTCTCTAGCTTGCCGCAGCCAGGAGCTTGAGCGTCGGCGTCGGCAGGAAATCGTCGATCGATAGATCCGGATGGGGATAGTGGAATTCGTTGACTGCCATCGGCAGCACGAATCCTTCCGCGGCATCGGGCATGAAGTAGTTGCCCTGATACTGGTTTGGCGCGGTGCGCGAATCCATGTCGGGATAGCGCTTGCCGATCGGGGCATAGTTCAGATCGAGGCCGAACACCGCGTACATCGCCATGTCGACGAAGTTCATGTGGTGTACCGTGCCGCGCAGATGCGTGTCCTGCGCGATGATCGCGACGAGCTGTTCGCGCACGAACGACAGCGCGGCCATGTCACGTACGACCTGGTTGAAGTCATGCGCGCCGTCATGATGGACGATGGCGCGCACGGGCTCTTCGAGCATCACCGCTCGAACATAGGAGGGTAGGTCGCCGTGAAACAGGCGGATGCGGCCGGTGCTTTCCGGGTACATGCGACGGACACGCTCATAGGCGAATTGCAGATAGTCGGCGCTGATATCGACCATATCCAGGTCGATATCGAAGGGGCCGATACAGCCCGCGAAAATCCCGGACGAACCGCCCATGAAGACGCCGACTTCGACCAAGCGATCGAACTCGCCGTTGAAATCGCGTAGCGTGCGTACAAGGTCGAAATAATATTCGGTCGAGCACTGATCCTCGTAAGGAAGGTCGAGCCTGGAAAGCCGCGCCACGATCTGGTCGAAGATACGGTTATGGCCCTTCAGGTGCCGGGCATGCTTGGCCGCGCGAAACCCCGAATGAATCTGGATGTTCAGCGCCTCTGCCGGATTGGCGAGGCCTTCCAGTGCCTGATTGGGTTCGATGAATGCGCCGTGCGCCATGCTGAATGTCTCCGCCCTCTTTGTCGCTTGGACGATAGGCAGCGATGGTTAATGGTCGGTTATCCATCCCATGGCCGCTGGACGCTTGCCTTCGCCCCCGGGTGTGGACAATGCTGAACCATGGCAGTTGCGGAGCGGATGATGATGTCGGACACTCTTTCTCCGGCACAGCAGGACGGTCTGACTGACTGGATCTTGCCCGGCTTCGACCTGCCGGCCTTTGTCGCCGCCACACTGGCCGAGGACCTTGGCGATGCCGGCGACATCACCTCCACCGCCGTCATCCCGGCCGATGCGCGCTTCACCGGCGTGATGGACAGCCGCGACGCGATCGTCGTCGCGGGGCTGCCGATCGCCGAGGCGTTCTTCCGCGCGCTCGATCCGGATGTGCGGATCGAGCGGCTGGTCCAGGAGGGCGACCGGGTCCCGGCGGGCACCGACCTGATGCGCCTGGCAGGCAGTGCCCGGGCGATGCTGACGGCGGAACGCTCGGCGCTCAACACCGTCCAGCATCTGTCGGGTATCGCCACGCTGACGCGCAGCTATGTCGACAAGATCCTCGGCACGGGCGCCATTTTGCTCGACACGCGCAAGACCATTCCCGGCCTGCGCCTGCTGGAGAAATATGCGACGCGCATGGGCGGGGCGACCAACCACCGCATGGGCCTGTGGGACGCGGCGATGATCAAGGACAATCATGTCGCGGTCGCCGGCGGCATCGGTGAGGCAGTGCGGCGCGCGAAGATCGCGGGGATCGCGCGGATCATCGTGGAGGTCGACTCGATCGACCAGATCGAGCCGGCGCTGGCGGCCGGCGCCACGCACCTGCTGCTCGACAATATGGATCCGCCGATGCTGCGCGGTGCCGTCACGCTGATCGGCGGGCGCGTGCCGACCGAGGCGTCGGGCGGCGTACGGCTCGACACGATCCGCGCGATCGCCGAAACCGGCGTCACCTTCGTCAGTGTCGGGCGGCTGACCCAGTCGGCCCCGGCTGCCGATATCGGGCTCGATTTCACTGCTGCCGCCTGACGGTTGCGTGAGAACAAAAGAGGACTAAACTGCCGACAGGCGGAGGGGGCGAATCGGTGGGGCGACCACGATCGATAGTGATGTTCGAGCGCTTCTATCTCGCTGCGTTCTTGCTCAACGTCGTTAGTATCACACTCGCCTGGCCGCTTCTGAGGTTCCTGACGATCGGGCTCGGCCGCTGGTATCTGCCGGTATCCACGGCGATCGGTTTCGCGATACCGCTGCTGCTCTGGTATTTCATCGCGCGGCGGGGCAGCGCGATCGCGAAGTGGATTGCGACGGTTCTCGTCGCCTTTGGCGCGATCGCCGCCGCGATCACCCTTTTGTGGATCGGGTCTCGGGATCCGGTCCACGCGATGCTGAGCATCGTCCAGCCGATCCTGCAGATCGCCGCGATCTGGTTCCTTTTCCGTCCTGACACACCCGTCTGGTTCGGCGAGAAGGGGGCGGAGAATTTCTGAACACTATCGGGTCCGGGCTCGCCCGGCGTCTAGTCAACCGGGGGAACGCATCGATGAGCAGGCCGAATTCGATCATCCAGTTCGAACGCTTCTATCTCGCCGCGATCGGCGTCGATGTGGTCAATACGATCCTGTCCTGGTCGGAGCGGGAGGAGCGGGCGCTGCTGACGCCCCAGATGTTCGGCAACGCCACCCTGCCGCTGACGACCGCGATCGGGTTCGGCATTGCCCTGCTCCTGTGGTTCTTCGTCGCGCGCAAGGGCAGCGGGATCGCCAAATGGATCGTTTCCATCTTCGTCGCTCTGGCTTTGGTCTGGACTCTCTATGCCATTCCGACCGGGCATTATTCGCTTGGGCTGAGCGGCCTGCTCGGCCTGTTCTCGACCGTACTCCAGGCCTATGCGGTCGCGATGCTCTTCCGCCCCGACGCCAGGCCCTGGTTCGGCGCGAAGGCGGGAGCGGTCGCATGAAGCCGGCGCTCGTCATCGCCGCCCTGCTCGCCGCCGTTCCGGGCGTCGCCCAGGCCCAGGCCTATCAATGCGCGATTCCCGCCAGCCTTACGCGTCCGCGCCCGGACCTGCCGAGCCGCAGTGAGCCGAAGCGTGTGCTGCCGATCGGCGGCTATACGCTCGCCATCACCTGGGCCCCGCAATATTGCCACGACAATGCCCGCAATGCCTCGGCCCGGCTCGAATGCGGCAGCGGCAATCGCTTCGGCTTCACCCTGCACGGGCTGTGGCCGGACGGGGTGGGCAAGGAATGGCCGCAATATTGCACCGCGACCGCGATCCTGCCGCGTCAGGTGATCCGCAAGCATCTCTGCGCGACGCCCTCCGTGCAACTGCTGCAGCATGAATGGGCCAAGCACGGCACTTGTATGCGTACGACGCCGGCCGACTATTTCGCGCGCTCGACCGGGCTGTATGCGAAGCTGCGTTATCCGGACATGGACGCGCTCTCACGCGATACCCTCACGGCGGCTGGGTTCGCGGCGGCCATGGCGAAGGCGAATCCCGGCTTGCCGGCAGCCGCGATCCGGGTGACCGCCAATCGCCAGGGGTGGCTCGACGAGCTGTGGATCTGTCTCGACAAACGCTTCGCCTATGAACGCTGCAAGCCGGGCAGCGGGGGCCTGCCGACGACGGCGGCATTGAAAATCTGGCGCGGTTCCCGCTGAGGGAAAATCTGGCGCGGATCCCGCTGAAGCGCGATCCGTACGTCCTTATTGATCGATCACCGCCGTCGAGGGGTGGTGCTTGTCGAGATGGCGTTTGATGATCCGCAGGTTGCGGGTGTTCGACCGGAAGAAGAAATCGGGCACCGCGCCGACCCAGGGGATCAGACCGAGCAGGAAGTCCACGCCGATATTGCCGGCCATGCGCGCGACCTGCGACTTGGACATGCCCAGATTGCGGGCCTCCCACGCCATCCAGGCGCCCATCAGCGCGGCGATGGCGCCGCCGCCGATCGGGACGATATCCAGGATCACGTCAAGCCCGACCTTGCGGTTGATGCCGGGGATGGTGAACAGGCCTTCGAGCAGATGCTCCATCGCCACGATGCGCTTGCGCACCGACGCGGCGTCGCTGCCGGTCAGGCTGCCCGCGATCTTGCCGAGGGGTTCGGGACTCATTCGGGTCGCTCGATTGGCCATGTCACCTCATTTGGTGTCGTTACGCAGGTGATTCAACGGGTGCCAGGCGCGCGAGTTCCCCTGCCACTGCCCCAGCCGCAACGCGACGAGCGACCAGCGTAGTGGCCGTGCGATGGGAATATAAGCGATATCGGCCGCCACCGCGGCATCCGCGTCGGCGATCCGGGCCGCGCGCAGCACCAGCGTCGGGGCGTCGCGGGCCGCCTCCACCGCTGCCTGTGCCTCAGCGCCGCAGGGCTGGCAGGCGGTGGCGAGATACCAGCGCGCGCTGTCATAAGGGGCGACCGTGTCGATCAGGCGCAGATCGGCATCGGCGTCGATCGCCACCCGCTGCGTGTCGATGCCGATCCGCTGAAGCCCGGCCGCAACGATGCCGTACAGGATGGTCGAGCCCGGCCCGCGCGGGAGCGCGATGCGGAGCATCAACGGCCCGTCATGCGCCGCACGCCAGGCGCGCACGCGCTCGATCGCCGGCGTCGTATCGGTGGCGGAGGCGACCCAGCCTGGGGTGGGGGCTGCCGCCGAATCGAGCCGGTCGGGCAGGAGTTGGGCGGTCGCGTTCCAGGCGGGGGCGAAAGCGCCGACGATCGCCTGGCGATCCACCGAGCGGGCGACCACGGCGCGGTTCGCTGCCTCGGCCAGGAATCCCTTGCGGCTGGCGATTGCCAGGCCGAACAGCCCGGCTGCGGGATCGAGCCGTTGGTTGGCCGGCGCGATCTCGGCGGTGGCGAGCAGCGGCCAATCGGCGAAGGTGCCGCCGGTGACCATGTCCGAATCGCGCGCGGCAAAGCGCGCGATGGCGCGCGCGGCGCGCTCTCCGATCAGCCGCACATTCTGCTCGGGGCCCGGTTCGGCGGCTTCGTCGTCGGGCGAGCGGGCCGGATCGAACGCCGGGCGCAGCATCGCGCCGTCGCGATGGCTCTCGGTGATGCGGAACGGGCCGCTGCCGCCGGGCGGGCGGGTGCGGAACAGAGCGAGTTCTGGCTGGGCGAACAGCTTGAGCAGGTCGGGGCGCGGCCGCTTCAGCCGTATCTCGATCACCTGCGGCGTCATCTCGACGATCTCGTCGATCGCGCTCAGAAAGGGCAGCAGTGGGTTGCGCGACCGGGCGCCGACCTGGCGGCGGAGGATCGTCACGACCTCCTCTGCACGTACCGGCCGGCCATCGCTCCATTCTGCCTCGCGCAGGCGGAAGATATAGCTCATGCCGTCGTCGATCACGATCCAGCGCTCGGCAACGCCGGGTTCGATCTGCCCGCTGGCGTCGAAGCGGACCAGCCCCTGCGCGGTGGAGTCCATCAACAGGCGAGAAGGCGTGTCGAGCGGTCCTTGCGACGAATCGGCGGGCGTAGGCGCCCCGCCGATCGCGCTGACCACCACCGGCCCCGCATCGGACCGCCGGCCGCAGCCCGCCACCAGGAGGGCAGCCAGGAGCAGCACCCCGTATTTCATCGCGGATCCCGGTACAGCAGGCGGCTGGGATGGATGTTCATCGCGTTATCCTGCCATCCCCGAACGTCGGGCGCCACCAGCGAGCGGCTGACATAGTGATAGATCGGCAGGATCGGCGCGGCGCGCAGCAGGCGCTCCTCCGCGGTCCGCAGCAGCGCGGCGCGCGCGGCCGGATCGACCGTGTCGAGCGCCTGAGCGATCAGCCGGTCATATTCGGCATCGGCAAAACCCGAATAATTGACCGGGCCCGCGCCGCTCAGATGCACCGCCAGGAAATTCTCCGATCGCGGCACATCGGCGATCCAGCCGGACCGGGCGAGTTGGAAATCGCCGAGCCGCAGCGCAGCGAAATGCAGCGCCGCCTCGCTGTTGAGCAGCCGCGCCTCCACGCCGTATGGCCGCCACATCGCCGCCAGCGCCACCGCGATCCGCCGGTGGTCGCCGCCGCTGTTGAACCGGACATCGAAGACGAGCGGGTGTTTGGGGCCATATCCCGCCGCCGCGAGCAGGTGCCGGATCGCGCCCGGACGGTCAGCCGCGGCGAAGAGGTCGGGGTCGCGGCCGCCAAGCACCGGCGGCACCAGGCCGAGGGCACCGGTCTCGCCGGTGCCCATCAGCCGGGTTGCGATCCAGTCACGGTCGATCGCGATCGACAGCGCGCGGCGGACTCGGACATCGTCGAACGGCGGCTTCCGCGTGTTGAAGGCGAGATAATAGGTGCCGGCATAGGGCGCGATCCGCGCCGCGCCCGGCAGATGCTGGCGCACCCATTCTATCCGGCTCCCCGGAATGTCGCTGATCGTATCCGCCTCTCGCCCGCGAAAGCGCCGGAGCGCTGCCAGCTTGTCCTCGGCCGGTTGCCAGACGATGACCGGCGTGGGGGCGGGGCGATCATGCCAGGATGGATTGCGGGCGAGCGTCAGCCGGTCGCCGAGCCGCCAGCCGGTCAGCCGGTATGCGCCCGAGGTGACGAGCGGCCGGTCACTGGTCCAGCGGTCACCCGCCGCGGCGATCCGGTGAATCGGGAGCGCCGCCAGCGCCGGCTGGGCGAGCAGTTCGGCGAGCCAGGGTAGGGGACGGTGCAAGGTGACGGCGACGGTCGCCGGATCGTCGGCTGCGATGGTCTTGATGCCCTCAAACAGCTTGGCATTGGGCGCGGTGGTCTTTGGATCGCGCAGCCGGGCAAAACCCGCTGCGAAGGTGGTGGCGGTGATCGGCGTGCCGTCCGAGAAGCGCAGGCCGGGCCGCAGGGTGAAGCGGCAGGAAAGCGCGTCCGCGGCGCAGCGCATCGCGTTCGCCAGACCCAGTTCGGCCTGCCCGTCGCCGCGATGCCGGGTCAACCCCTCGAACTGGTCTTCGGCGACGCGAAGCGAGGTGAGGTCGGAGATCTTCTGGGGGTCGAGATTCTTGACCTCGTCGTCCGACAGCCGGACCAGGCCGGTATGCGCCCCCTGCTCCTTCCGGCTGCAGCCGCCGATCAGCACGGCGACGCAAATGGCCATGACCAGAAGACGACAAGGCCTCCGTTGAGGCCTGCGACCGGGGCGATCCTGGAGAGGCGAGGGGGAAACCACACCTGTTCCTATCGTCTTGCGCGTCCGGCTTCCACCGGCCTGTGGTCTCTGCCGGAACAGAAGGAGACAATAGCCGCTCCGGCCGAATTCGATCAGCGAATCCAGATGGAATCCACGGCGTTCACTGTGAGGCTTGATGAAGAGCATCACTCTTTTTGGCGATGCTACTGCGGACGAAGATCGGACTGAAATTCGTATCTATTCTGTCCATGAAAATTGTCCGGTCCAGTCCGCATGATTATTCGGAATATCGCCACTATCACCTGTGATACCGGTTGGTTCCGATTTCTCGAAGAAATATTCAAGTAATACTATGCGTATTTTATTGTAGTGACCACGTACAAAGTTGCCTACGTGCCGTAAAATTCTGCCGTTTCGTGTGAGTCTATAGACAAGATGAGGACTGTAGGCGCATGAGTGCGTCATACGTTAGAATATATGCCTCCGCTGAAAGTATGAACGCCGTGTTGCAAGGTATAGTGCAAGCGCCGCAGGATGCTGCGCGCCATATCGACCTGATATCTTCGTCAAGTCGTCCCTCGTTGCGCATCCTGCTCGACCGGACGGCGGTGCTCCTGCTGGGCACCGCGGTGGGGGCGGCGATCGGCTGGACCTTCCAGGCGGGCAGTAGCGCTTCAGCGGCGGCCGCAGCGTCGCCCCGACCCGCCCTGTATCGGCCAATGCCGGTATCGGCCCAGGCGGAGGACGCGCTGATCCGCCAATATGCCGCGCCGTTCCAGCAATTGGTGAAGACGGTTGCGACCGGCAACCGGATCAGGGTCGGCGTGTTCGGCGACAGCTTCGGCGACGGGGTGTGGTGGGGGCTTGCGCAGCAGCTGCCCAATAAGGCGGGCTATGAGGTCGTGAAGTATAGCCAGCCGGCCACCGGCTTCACCCGCTACAAGAGCCTGAACCTGGAAACCCACGCCGCGGAACAGCTTGGCGACGCGCCGCTCGACATTGCGATCATCTCCTTCGGTGCCAATGATGCGCAGGGGATCATTACGCCACAGGGCAAATATGCCAAATTCATGGGGCCGCTCTGGCAGCAGGAAGTCGGCGGCCGTCTCGATCGCTATGTCGCGCTGATGCGCCGGCATCACGCGATGGTCTATTGGGTAGGCCTGCCGCGCATCGGCAAGGAATCGCTCGATGCCGACGTCATGGCGATCAACGATTTCTATGCGGAACGGATGGCCAAGCTCGGCGTGCCGTTCATCGATACCCGCCCCGTCGCTTCCGACGCTCAGGGTAATTTCGCGACTTATCTCAACGATCCGAAATCCGGCAAGCGCACCCTGATCCGCGCGGCGGACGGCGTGCATATGTCGATGACCGGCTATCTCTGGATTACGCGCGGGCTGGCCGGCCGAATCCGCAACTATGCCGATGCTGCCCGCACCGTCGCCGGCACGCCCGCAACCGGGGGCGGGGAAGCGGCGAAGTGAGGCTTGCCGTGCTGACCCTGGCCGCGCTCTCGGCGTCTGCGGTCGCGTCGACCTGCGCCGGGCCGCTGTGCAACCCCGAGGCATTGGCGCCCTATTTCGCCAAGCTCGAGGCCGCGCGGGGCGCGAAGGGGGGTGAGCCGGTCCATATCCTGCAGATCGGCGACAGCCATACTGCCGGCGACGCGGTGACCGGCGCGTGGCGCGACCTGTTGCAGGCGCGGTTCGGCGGCGGGGGCAGGGGCGTGCTGCCGCCGGGCCGCCCTTATGACGGCTATATCGCGCGCGGCGTTACCGCCTCCATGTCGCCCAGCTGGGCGATCGGCGCGACCTTCGGCAAGGGGGTTGCGCCGCGGCCGTTGCTCGGGCTTTCCGGCTTCAGCATGACCGCGATGCGCGCCGGCGCGAGCATGGCGCTGAATGCCGCGCCGGATATGGCGTTCGACCGGTTCGTGCTCTGCGCCCTTGGCGGGCCCGATGCTGGCGGCGTGGCCGTCCGGTTCGATGGAGCGGATCGGGGCCGGCTGGACTTCACGGCCCCGTCGCAACGGCCGATCTGCCGGACGATCCGCTCGGCCACGCCGCGCGCGTCGGTCGAGATCATCGCCGACAGCCGCTCCCTCACGATCACCTCCTGGGCGACCTTCCGCGACGATGGCGGCATTGCGTTGTCCAATCTTGGCGTGGTCGGATCGCAGCTCGCCCATTTCGCGCGGACCGACGATGCGGTCGTCGCGGAAGAGCTGAAGGCTTACCGGCCCGACCTGATCATCCTCGCCTTCGGCACGAACGAGGGATTCGCGCCGCATTTCGATCCGGTCGCGTTCGAGGCGGTGTTGCGCTCGCAGATCACCCGGCTACGCCTGCTTTCGGGCAATGTGCCCATGCTGCTGCTCGGCGCGCCGGACTCGCTCAGCCGCCAGCCCGCGCTTCGCGGCAATGCGTCTGGCGCGCTGATCGGGTGTGACGGCGCGGGCGAGCGGCCCGTCCTGTTCGCGCCGCCCGCTCTGACCGCAGTGCGCGACACCCAGCGCCGCGTGGCGACCGAGATGGGCCTAGCCTGGTGGGATTGGCAGGCACGGATGGGCGGCCCCTGTGCCGCCGGCAACTGGGTCCGGCGCGAAATGCCGCTGATGCGCGGCGACTATGTCCATTTCAACACCGCGGGCGGACTGGAGATCGCACGGCGCCTCCAGGCCGACCTCGACAGGGGAGCCGCGTCCGCGGAATAACCATGCTGTTTCCGACGCTCACCTTCGGCGTTTTCTTCCTCCTCGTCTTCACCCTGGTCTGGTCGGTGCGCTCCAACGAGTGGCGCAAGATCCTGCTGCTCGTGGCGAGCTGGGTCTTTTACGGCGCATGGGACTGGCGGTTCGTGCCGCTGCTGATCTTCTCGGCGCTGATGAACTGGGCGGTCGCGGCCGGGCTGGCGAGCGATCGTTTCGCCGATCGGCGCAAGCTGCTCCTGCTCTGCGGCGTCGCGGCCAATCTGATCATCCTCGGCTTCTTCAAATATTTCGACTTCTTCACCGAACAAGTCGGCGCCACGCTCGCCGCGATCGGCTTCGAGCGCGACTTGCCGATGCTGCGCGTGATCCTGCCGATCGGCATCTCCTTCTTCACCTTCCAGGGCATCAGCTATGTCGTCGATGTCTATCGCCGGCGCGTCCAACCAGCGGCGCTGCTCGACATATTGCTGCTGATGTCCTTCTTCCCGCATCTCGTCGCCGGGCCGATCGTCCGCGCGGCCGATCTCGTGCCGCAGTTCCAGTCACGGCCGAAGCTCGATCGCTCGATGGTTTCGATGGCATTGCTGCTGATCGTGTGGGGCCTGTTCAAGAAGACGGTGATCGCCTCGGAGCTCGCTGTCGGCTTCGTCGATCCGGTGTTCGCCGATCCCGCCTCGCACTCGGCGCTGGACCTGGTTTTCGCGGCCTATGGCTATGCGGTGCAGATCTATTGCGACTTCTCCGCCTATACCGACATGGCGATCGGGCTCGCGGCGCTGCTCGGCTATCGTTTCCCGCGCAATTTTGACCAGCCCTATCGCGCGACGTCGCTGCAGGACTTCTGGCGGCGCTGGCACATCACCCTGTCGCAATGGCTGCGCGACTATCTCTATATCGAAGCGCTGGGCGGCAGCCGTGGCGGAAAGATCGCCACCTATCGCAACCTGATGCTGACGATGCTGCTCGGCGGCCTTTGGCATGGCGCGAGCTGGACCTTCGTCATCTGGGGCGGGCTGCATGGTGGCGCGCTTGCGGTGGAGCGCTTCTGGGCCGACCACGCGCCGAAGCACTGGCCACCGCTCCCGGTCTGGGCGAAGCTGCTGCTCACCTTCCATGTCGTTCTGCTCGGCTGGATCTTCTTCCGAGCGGCGAGTTTCGCCGATGCGATGGTGTATCTTGGCGGGATGCTCGACCCGTTCGGCAGCCCGGCCGGCTTCACCGCCTCGCCGTTGATCGTGCTGTTGATAGGCCTCGGCCTGGCAATCCATGCCGTACCGACACGGTGGATGGGCGGCATGGCCATCCGTATCCGCACCATGCCTGCACCGCTGGTCGGTGTCGGCCTGGCCGCGCTGATCCTCGTCATCGACGCGATGCGTTTCGAGGGCGTCGCGCCGTTCATCTATTACCGCTTCTAGGTGCAGAACATGTCCAGGACGCAGCAATTCCCCGTCGACCTGCCCGGCCCGGCCGGGCAAGAAAATGCCCTGCGTTGGACGGCGATCGCCATCGGCGTGGCGGCTCTGTCGCTGGCGCTGACCAATGCCAATGCGATGACGAGCTGGGGTGCCGAACAGACGCCCGGGCCGCGCGTCGCGCAGTTGCTCGATCGGGCGGATCGCTGGCGCGAAACCACCGACCGCGTCGGCCTGGGGGCGCTTCGCGCGACGATGCATCGGATTTGGAAGAAAATCGAAGAGGCGCACTGGTCGCAGGAAGATGGGGTCGGAGCGGCATAGCGACCGTAATGGGCTGATTTCCCGGATTTTCTGGCGCAATGCCCATCGCCCGATGCTCCGATCGATTAAACCGAATCGGGGCTATTTTCCCTTGGCGGCCCCGGCAGTCGGCGCATGCTCCCTGACGGGGACTATGTGGGGGGCATCTTATGGACTCGGTCAGGCCGTTTCGGGCTTTCGTGAGCTATTGCCATGCCGACACGGCCTTTGCCGCGCGACTCCAGAGAAGACTCGAAGCCTATCGGCTTCCCCGAAGACTGGCGGATCGGGTCGCTCCGTTGCCGGGACAAGGGCAGGGGCGGATCGGGCCGATCTTTCGCGATCGCGACGATTTATCCGCCGCGGAGGACTTGTCAGCGGCGGTGCGTGAGGCGATCGCGGCGTCGTCGGCCCTGATCGTGGTCGCATCGCCCGACGCGGTGGGTTCGCATTGGGTCACGCGCGAGATCGAGTTGTTCCGAGAGCTTCATCCAAGGGCTCCGATTCTGGTCGCTCTGGCGGGCGGGGAGCCCAGCGCTGCGATGCCCGAAGCGTTGGTCGTGGGTGGCATCGAGCCTCTTGCCGCGGACTTCCGTCCGAACGGAGACGGAGAGCGTCTCGCCTTTCTGAAGATCGTGGCCGGCCTGGCCGGCGTGCCGCTCGACGCGCTGGTCCAGCGCGATGCGCAGCGAAGGTTGCGGCGCGTGATGGCGATCACGCTCGGCGCGGTAGCCATCACGTTAATGATGATCGCAATCACCGCATTCGCCCTGGTGTCGCGGGCACAGGCGGTGAGCGAGCGCAACCAGGCGGAAGGGCTGATCGAGTTCATGTTGACGGATCTGCGAGAGAAGCTCCGTGGTGTCGGCAGGCTCGATGTGATGGAGCAGACCAACCGGCGCGCGATGACTTATTATGCGTCGCAGGGCGATCTCTCGCGTCTGCCGCCGGACAGCTTGATGCGTCGGTCGCGCATTCTCCTTGCGATGGGCGAGGACGACGACGATGCCGGGCGCCATCAGGTCGCATTCGTCAAGTTTGGCGAGGCGCACCGCACCACCGCGATGCTGCTAGCCCAAAGCCCTCATGATGTCAGCCGCATCTATGCGCATGCGCAAAGCGAATATTGGGTCGGTTATGCGGCGCTGAATGCCGGCGACGCGGCTGCGGCGCGTCGGCATTTCGAGCGATATGCCGACCTGGCACGTCAGTTGATCGTTGCCGACCCGCGCAAGAAGGATTGGCAAATGGAAGGGGGCTATGCGGAGAGCAACCTTGGGACACTCGCCTTCAGGACGGAGAAAAGATTCGATCTCGCTCGATCGGCCTTCGCGCGCTCGATCGATTATTTCGAAAGCGCAATGGAGCTTGCTCCGGATGATGCGGGCGTGTTGCGCGCGCTTGCGGACGCGCATGGCTGGCTGGCGGATTCCGTGCGGGATCTCGGCCATACGGATCAGGCCTATGCCGAGCGATTGAAGGAACGGGTATTGCTCGAACGGCTTGCTGCGGCGGATCCGAAAAATGCCAAGCTCCAGCGGGACTTGGTCGGATCATCGGTTGGGCTGGCTCGACTGGACGTCGTACTTGGTCGTCGGACATCGGCCGTTGAACGCCTGAGGGGCGCAAGGGCTGCAATAGGCATTCTCGCGCTACGCGATCCGGAAAATCAGGCGGTCGCACGGCAGTTGGCATCCGTGACGATCCGCCTTTCCAGCCTTTTCGACCGTGGATCGGCGGGGGTGCCAGGGGACCGGGCAATCACGGTTTCCGCGCTTCGATATTGTGCCGATCCTGGTGTGACGTCGGCCAGGGGCGACCAGAAACGGCTCTGCGATGACCTTCGCAGTCGTGAGTCCAGCGTATCAATTCACTGATAAGGAAGGAAATCGTCATGCCCGATATCGACATCATCCCCCGCGCAGTCTCGGCGAAGGATACCGACCTCATGACGCGGATCATGTTCTTCCCCGATCCCGTGCCGCTGACGAAATGGCCGGGATCGGATTCGTTCGACATCGTGTTCGTCGTGCGCATCATCGACTGCAATCCCAAATCGTTCAACATCCAGGTGCGGCGGCTCGACCTGCCGTTGCCGATCAGGCAGGGCGATCTGGCTCAGGCCCATATCCTTGCCGCGTCGACCGCTCCCCATGTGCCCGGCGGCACCCTCGGCTATGATCTCAACCTGAAGCTCAATAGCTCGAACGACGCCCTGGTGATCTTCGAGATGTTCGACAAACAGGCGGAGTTCCTCGTGGTGAAGACCGGTCCGCACGAGTTCGCGAATGGTGTGGTGAAGGCGGACGGCGATGCCGACCTCATCTATCAGGCCGAATGGGTCACGGGTTTCGAGAACAGCCATATGGCTGTCAGCGTGATCCTGCAGGGCGTGCCCAAGGGCGGCCCCGGCATGGTCCAGCAATATGGTCTCGGCGTTCGCATGAAAAACAGCGGCAACGGTTATACCGACGTCAATATTGATCCCAAGGTGGAGAATGACGGAGACGACTGACAACAAAAAGGTTTGCGGCTGGCGCGACCAAAGCGTCGTGCTGGCCGCCCGATAAGAGTGGGTTGGCGTCCCGGAAAGCATCATCGCGGCTGGCCGTATCCATGACCCTCCATTGCGAAACCGCTGAACGCTCGTGACGCATTGATTTGGTGCCCCGGAAGCTTGACACTGGCTCGTGCTCGCTGGGTAGGGACAGATGGCTGATGAGCGAGATCAGGCGCTTCGGCGTTTTGCTGAAACGGCCGGTACGGTCGCTTCGCTTCGCGCGCGCGACTGGCGATGCGGAGCGGACGCCGCCCATCCTGTGTGCGAGCATCGGTCGCGTCGGCTCGAGCCTGTTATGGGACGCGCTGATCCGTAGCCGCGCGCGTGCCTTGCTGGGGGATTATCACCCGACCGACTGGCGCCGCGTAAGCGCGATGCGTTGGGACTTGAAGGGCGCGCGGCTCGCGTCGGGCCGGATCTACAAGACGCATGATTTTCCGTACGAACTCGCGCTCGATCAGCCGATGCGCATCCTGTTCCTGTTCGGCCGTCCGTCCGACGTCGTGCTGTCGGTGCTGCGCTGTCGGGTGACCGAGGGCGAGGCGTGGATTGCCGAGCATCTGCGGCATATGCACAGCCGCGCGGGATTGGACGCGATCCTCGAGTGCGACGTGCTGCGCCTCGAAGAGCAGATCGACGCCTGGCTGGCGCTGCGCGGCGCCGATATGCTGAGCCTGAAATATGACGCGCTGTGGGACCGGCGTGCCATGCTCGGCGACTTTGTAGGGTTCGATGTGACGCTACCCGGACGGGTCGAGCGTTCCGCCACGGATCTTGATCCCGATCTTGTCGGGCGGATACGCGAAGCCTATGCGACGCTTGATGCGAAGGTTGCGGCGCTGCCCGATCATCAACTGATCCGTGAGGGAATCTAACCCCGGCACGGCGCGGGGTCGGCGCGAAACGCGGCGATCGCCTGGCGGATCGCATCGAGCCGCTGACGCGCGGCGGGATGATCCGGCGCGCGCAACAGCGCATCAGCGAGCGGATCGCGCCACAATCGCTCGCGGAATGCCAGCGCGTCATCGAGCGAATAGCCGGCACAACCGATGATCGGTACGCTCAGCCGATCCGCTTCCAGCTCCGCCTCGCGGCTCAGCCTGGCGCTGCGTCCGAAATATCGGCCGAAACCGCGATGCATGCCGAGCCGGGCGAGCCGCTGGCGATGGGCGAGGATATTGTGCGCCAACTCGTGCGCCAGCACGATGGCGAGCGCGGCATCATCGGTGGCGCGCTCGACATAGCGACTGGTGATCTCGACATCATGTCCGTCAGCCTCCGCAGCGAGACGGGATGACGGGCGCACCCAGAAGTGCGTGACGCAGCCTTGCTCGGGCACGAAGACGATCCGCCGATGCGCGCCACCGCGCCGAATGGCAAAGTCGAGTGTTGTCGCCGTGCTGTGCTCGATCGCCCGCGTGATCAGTTCGACCCGCGCGGTCGGGACCAACCCGGTTACCGGCGACGGTACCTCGCGGCCATCGACCGCGAGAATCGCGTCACCCACGCGCAGGCCCGCAGCTTCCGCCGGGCTGTCGCGCGCGACGGCTAGCACCGCCAGCGAGTCGTCGAGCCCAAACGTCCGTCGCGCATCGTCTCGGCTCTCTGGCCCATATTCCTCGCTGCCGTGCAGGACGACACCCGAGAGCATCATCCGTTCGCGACAAAAGGGCGTTGCGGCAAGGGTCAGCCGGTAACCGATATCGGCAACGCGCTGATCGAGGCGCTGCAGCGTCAACAGGTCGTTGGTGGCCGATGGAACCTTGTCGGTGGCGCTGGCTGCGGTTGCCACCAGAGCGAGCAGCAGGTGGAGCGGGGATCGGCTCAACGCCGCGTCGCCTCGGCGAGGGCCTCGGCATAGATCGCTTCCAGCATTGCAGCGTTGGTCGAGGGATCGTAGCATTTGTCGGCGCGGTCGCGAGCGGTTTCGCCCATCTGCTTAGTGGTGTTGGGATCGGCCAGCATCGCCTCGATCGTCCTTGCCAACGCCGCTGGATCGCCCGGGGGGAACAGGCGACCGGTCACACCATCCTCGATCAGTTCCGCCAGCGAGCCGATGCGCGACGCGACGACCGGAGTCGCACGGGCGAACGCCTCGAGCAAGGTCATCGGGAAACCTTCGAACAACAGCGACGGAATCGCCAGCAGCGCGGCGCGCGCGATGCGGTCGCGGGTGACCTGGGCCGGCAAGGCGCCAGTGAAAGTGACATTAGTCGGCGCCGCGGCGCGCCAACGGCCATCCTCGGTACCGCCGATGACCGTGAAGCGATGGTGCGGCAGGAGGCGCGCCGCATTCAGTAGCGTATCGACGCCTTTTTCCCGGACAAGGCGCCCGACAAACAAGATGCCGTCACGCGTGATCGGGAGGTCGGCCCGGGCCACCGATTCGACGAAGTTCGGTTTGATGACGAGCCGATCGCGCGGCAGTCCGCCCTCGATCAGTTTCGTGCGCGCGAACTCGGTCAAGGCGATCAGCCGCGTACCGGGCCGATCCCAGATGTCGCCGCGACGGATCAACTGCTGCATCGCCACGACGGCCGCCGAGCCGACGACCGAGCCGCGATAGCAGCGGTGGCGTAGCGCGGGCCAGCCGACCCGGCCGACACAGCGTTCGCACACCGCACCGTCGCGCATCAGCACGCCGTTGGCGCAGATCGCGCGATAATTGTGCAAGGTCTGGACGACTGCCGCTCCGGCCTCGCGCGCACCGTCGATCACGCTGGGCGAGAGCAGCGGAAAGAAGTTGTGGACATGGACGATGTGGGCGCCGGCACGTTCGACCAGATGTCGCGCCCAAGTGCGTCGAGCCGGACGATAGGGTGTGCCGAAGGCGGCGCGTGCCTTGGCGATCGGCCCGGCGATCGCGGTATTGTCGACCTCGATCAGCGTCACTGCATGGCCGCGCGCCCGCAACAGCGCGACTTCGGCTGCGACCACGACATCTTCGCCTCCCGGTGTCTGGTACCGGTTGTGGAGCACGATGATGCGCATTCTATCCGTCGCCGGCGCGGCGAGAGGAGATCATGTGCGTGGAGATCAGCGCGAACACAGCGAGGCAGTTGAACGAGATGAGAAAGAAATTCTCCGCCGTCATGGCGATGGACATGAACAACAGCACGGCGACTGCCGCGTTGCCGCTGCGGCCGAGGCGGACGAGCATGACGAGCAGGACGACCAGCCCGACCAGGCCAAAATCGTAGAGCCAGCTGAGATATTCGTCATGCGCCAACAACGGCCCCACGGGCAGCGTGCGAGCCGTGGTGACCAATGTCTCGACCGCGCCGGCACCATGTCCGAGCAATTGCTCGCGCAAACTGCTGCGCGCGTAATCATGGATGATCAGATCATAGATCGCTGCTCGGCCGACGCTGATATAGGCGGCGTCATAATCACGCACGAAATTCGTCGCGATGAAGCTGAACAGGTCGCTAAGGTAAAAGGCGAGCAATGCCATCGTCGCCATCGTGCCGAGCAGGATGCGTCGCAACACCGGCACTGCCCGATCGCGCCATAGCCATTGCACGGGGAGCAGGAGCATCGTGACGACAAGCGCGGCGCCCATCGCGTTGCGCTTGAAGAAGAACGCGCAGGCGATGCCAGCGAGTGCCGCCAGCCCAAGGCGCGAAAAGGCCACCAGCCATACTGCGAACGCGCCGAACGTGACGCTCAGGATCGATTCATAAGGCGAGTCGGTCGACAGGAGGCCGCCCGCCTCAACGTCGCCGGTCTGGGTGGTGAAGATCAGCGCCACGACGGCCAGCGCGGCGAGGAACGCAAGCAGCTGTCGCCCGGTGGCGTAGAAGCGAAAGATTCCCGGAGCCATGCACACCAGTGGCAGGCCGATTTTGCGCAGTGCGAAGGCGTCGTTGTTCTGGTTGAGCAGCACGCTTAACACACCGATGGCGCCATAGACCACCATGAACATCACCACGTGTCGGTTGATCTCCGGCAGGCGGCCCGCGATCAAAATAGTGATCGCCGCCATTGCCGCGGTCGCGACCGCCGGCAAGATCGGCGCATAGATGCGATTGTCATTCGCGATCATCACGAAGAAGATGATGACGGAAACCAGATAGGGCGCGCCGAACACCCAGAAATTGAGCAACGGCCGCCCGATCCCGGAGGTGACGGGTGACGGCGCCGCGATCGGCTCCATGACAGTCAGCGCGTTCATTTCCTCCGCTCGGTCAGGATCAGCCAGACGAAGCGCGGCGCCAATACGAGATAGCGACGCCACAGTCGGCGCGGTTCTGAAATCAGCCGGTGCAGCCATTCAAGCGTCGCGCGCTGCATCCAGCGTGGCGCACGCCTGACCTCGCCGGTGATGAAATCGAATGCCGCGCCGACTCCGATCAGCGTCATGCCGGGAAGCGCCTGGTGATAGCGGTGCATCCAGCGTTCCTGTTTTGGCGTGCTCAGGCCGACCCAGACCACATCGGCGCGGGCAGCGACGATTGCGGCGAGCGCTTGCGCCATGGCCGCCTCGTCGATCTCGCCGAACGGTGGCGAGGTGTAGCCAGCCACGACGATGCCGGGAAAGCGACGGGTCAATGTGGCGGCCATTTTCTCGGCAACACCTGGTTTGCCGCCATAGAAATAATGCCGCAATGCGGTGCCGCGCCCGGCATCGGCCAGAGCCTCGACCAGATCGGCGCCGGCGACACGGCCCGTCGCGCGATGGCCACGCAGACGGGCAATATGAACCAGCGGCAAACCGTCGGGCAGGTTCATTGCCGAGTCGCGATGAATTTCGAGGAACTCGGGGTCGTGCCGCGCCAGCATGAGGCCATGCACGTCACGCAGGCAGACGTAACCGCCACGTCGTGCCGCCGCGCGTTGCAGCAGATGGGCCGTCGCGCCCGCGAGATCGGTGACGGCGATCGGCGTGCCGAGAATGTCGGTGCTCGTCTGCGCTGTCACGCCGGGCGTCCGGCAAGCGTATGACGCGCACTTCGCGACAAGGCGGCGACGATCAGGATCGTCGTCACTGCGGCGAACACGCCGAAACTTTGCACCGGCGGCAAAAAACGCGTCGCGACCAGCCAGGCGAACCCGGCGGCCAGCACCGCCGCGATGACCCGGTGCGCGAGCCAGACTCCGTCGAGCACGAGATAGGCGATCGCCGCGAAGCAGCGGTAGAAGGTGATCGCGCCGAACAGCGCGAATAACGGCATGAGCAGCCAGCCACCGGCCGGTGGGGAGAGATGCAGCCAGTGTTGCGCGTAGAATGGCCCGATGACGCTCAACCCGCCGGCAATGCCGATCAACGCCACCGCCCCGGCCGCATAGGCCGCCTTGATCGCGTCACGCTGGCGGCGGTCGCCAGCGTCGGCCCATTTCAACCGGACGAAGCCGCCGAGCGGCATCAGGACCATCATCAACGGTGTCAGGCACATCTGGAACAGCCGGTTCTGAGTGGCGAACCACGCGGTGACCGATGCGGTGGAGGTTGCCTGGAGGTAGATCACCACGACGCTGAGCGCGCCCATCAGCAGCCCCTCTGCCGCGCCGAACGACGCGCCGGTACGCAACATCTTGCGGGGATCGACGGCACGTCCGCGCAGCAGATAGGACCGCGCGCGCAGCAACAACGCGCCATTGGCGATGCTCGCGACCGTCGTCGGCGCGTGGAAAACGGTCGCGGCGAGCAGCACGTGATGCCGGAAGGGCGGGGCGAGCAGCAGCAGCGCGTACCAGAAGAGCTGCAACCCGAGCCCCAGCCCGGCGGTCCAATAATGCTCGTTATAGGCCAGCCGGGCATTGTCGAACGTGCCGTTGCACGCTGCCTGAACGATCGGCAGCAGCGCCACGCAAACCAGGGCCGGGCTATTGCCGCGCCCGATCATGAAGATGACGGTCAGTATGATCAGGCCGAAGGCGAGCGAGAAATTGACGATGGCCAAGCCGAGAAAAGCCGCCGCTTCGCCCGCGCGGTCGCCGCGCGAGGCGGCGTCGCCGATCAATCGCACGCCGAGTATGCCGGTGCCGCCCATCGGAATACTGGCCAGCACGCCGACAGCGAGCGCGGCGAATAGTGCGGCATAGCGTTCCGGCCCGAGGCCCGCGATCAGCAGCGGCAGGATGAGGAAGACCATCGCCAGGCTGGAGATGCGCGTCAGCAGATTGGCGCCAAGCGACCACCCCAGCTTGCGCCGTTCCCGATCAGCGAAGAACGCGCTCATGCCGCCAGCTCCGTTAGCGTGGCGGCATCTGCGATGTGATAAACGGGAACGGCGGCATCGGCCGGGCTGTCGCGCCGTTCGGACGGGGCATGCCAGATCGCCGGCATGTTGCCGAGGAACACCGCCCAGCGCGAGAATGTCGAATGCGAGCCGACGAACAGCGTGGCGCCCGCCATCGCGAGTAGTTCGTTGACATCGTCGCTCGAACGCCCCCGACTGGCATGGCTGAGCGCGAGTAGCGGCCTCAGCTCGGCATCGCTGCCATCCGAGAAGATCCTGACCGGCAATTGCGGTCGTAACGCGTGCAGTCGCCGGATGACGGCCAGATACCAGGCGAGCGGCAGACGCGTATTGGCTGCGTGGCGCTCGTCCGGTCGACCCGTCGATGACGGATCGAAATCACCGAGCCGGACATGGACGGCGACATATTGCCCGGCGCCCCAATCGAGCGCCTGGAGCGGCGGATGGCGCATGATCTCGACCAGTCGGCGGCGCAAGCGTGCACGATGCGGGCGGAGGTCGGTAAAGCTGAAATCATCGCTGCGCAGGACGATCAATGGTCGACTGGTGGCAGGCGGCGAGCTGTCGGCGCGCGCCATGCGATGTTCGGCGCGCGGCAGTAGTGCCGCAAGCGCCGCGGCTTTGGCGACACCGGCGAGTTCGTCGGCGTGCGGGCGGAGCATCGTGTGATAGCGCCGAATTCCGCCGTCGCCGCGCAGCTTGGCGTTGAGCGCCAGCGACCGCCACGCCGGGGCGATCACGCGGCGGCTCTCGCGGTCGGCGAGCAGCACCGCGCGGCAATAGGCGAACAGGCAATTGCCCAGTCCGGCGCCGTTGATACGCAGATGGCCGAGATCGAGCGGCGCGGGAAGCGATGGGTAGATCATGACAGCCGCCCGGCATCGGCATGGGACGCGAACGCGACCATCGCGCGATAGGCCGTGGCCGACGCGTCCAACCCGCGCCGGGCCATCGCAGCCCGCCCAGCCTCCGACAGGCGATGCCACGCTGCCGGATCATCGAGCAATCGCGAGGCCGCCTGTGCCCATTGCTCCACGTCCAACGGCAACACCCGCCCGGTCACCTCGTCGATCACCAGATCGTCGGCGGCCCCCACAAAGGGTGAGACCAGGCATGGCGTGCCGCACTGCATCGCTTCGTTACACACCAGCCCCCAGGGTTCGCGCCGCGACGGCAGCAGCATCAGCCGGGCGTCGCAGAACACGGGCAGCATCTCGTCCCACGGCACCGCCTCATCGTGCTGCAAGGCGACGCCTGATTCGGTCAGCGCCGCGATCATCGCTTGCTGATCGGGTCCCGTGCCGACCACCCGGACGCGCAAACCCGGTCGCATCTGGTTGAGCCGCGTCGCGACCTCCGCGAAGAAGCTGGCGTTCTTCACCGCGTTGCTGATCTCGGCGACCCAGAGCAGGTCATGGCCTCGCGATGCCATGTCCGGCACATCGCTCGGGCCATCCCAGGCCGGCACCAGCGGCATATGAAAGATGCGTCGCTCGTCGATGCCTGCGGCGCGGAAGAATGCCGCGCCTTTGGCGCCGCAGGTCAGCACGGCACGGCATTGGCGCAGCACCAGCGGGCGGAACAGCCGATGATAGGCGCTCATCGGCATGTCGCGCACCCCGCCATCGACGCGCAGCGCAACCGGCGTGCGGGTCAGCCGGGCCCAGGCAAGGCCGAGCAGCATCGAAGGATAAAAGCCGTTCAGCACCAGCAGATCGGGTTTGAACCGTGACAGTGTGCGAAAGATGCCATGATTGAGGTACGCAAAGCGGCGCGGCCCGACCTCGACCGAATATCCGCGCAGCACCTCGTGCGGAAAGCCGCTCTCGCCGGCGAAGTGCCAGTGCCGATTGCGCTCGCTGCGTGTGCACGACACCACTGCGAAGCCGAGACCATCGGCGCTCAACCGATCGAACAGCCGCCGCGTGTACGGCGTCACCATATTGTTCAACTCGACGGCATCAATCGCACGGCATGCGCTCATCGCACCGCTCCGCGAATCGAATCCGCGCGAGGACAGGCGGGGCATTCCGTCATCCCGCTGGCCGGATCGCGACATTGTCGATCTCGATCGTCGCACCAACCGGTGTGCCGCCGCGTGCGCGGATCACGAGTTCTTGACGCGCACAGCCGGTGGGAACGTCGATTGCGGTAGCGAGGTGCAGCCGGTCGCTGCCAAGGGCCCGAAGATATGGAACCCGTTTCGTCAGGTCGAGAGCGTTTTCTGGGCAGCGGACGACGATCGCGAAACCGGCGATGTCTGGTTCGCTCTGAGCAGCGATGTCCATGGTCAACGCATAGCCTCCCGGCGCCAGCGCCAGCGTCTCGGTCGCCAGCGTTGCTGCGACCCCGGCGTCGCTTCGCGCCCGCAGCACTGCGCCCGATCCATCGGGCCCCGGCTCGACCGTTGCCAGGCCGGTCGCATCGGGGTCGATTGCCCATTCGAAGCGCGGCATGGCAGGTGCGCTACGCCGCGCGAGCGCCACCGCGAAACCGCCGTCATAGACCTGGTTGCCCGACTGGCGCCCGGCGCGTGGCGCTCTTGCATGCCATAGATCGAAGGCCGGTCCGATCTGCCCCAGTTCGAGCAGCCGCTCGACCAACGGAAAAAGCTCGCGGTCGCTGACCGGCTGGGATGTCCGGTCGATCTCGCCGATCAGCGCGATCACGCCGGGCAGTTCGGCCGCCGCGCTGCGCCGTAGATCGAGGAACATCAGTTCGCGCCAGTCCGGCTGGTCGGTGAGCCGGCCGATCAGGCTGCGTCGAAACGCGTCGTCGCCCGCCATCGCGCGGAACGCAGCAAACACCTGATCGGGTACCGTTGCACGGCGTACCAGCGCATCGGCGCGCTGCATCGCAGTGTCTTCGTCGCCACCGTACAGCGCCATCTGCATGGTCCAGAGCTGAGTCGGGTTGTCGCGCCATCCGCCCAGCGCCGCGGCGTTCATCGCGCGGAGGCCGGCTTCCTCATGGCCCAGTGCCAGTTCAGCCATGCCGACGACGCGGATCGCACGGGTCTGGATCGGCGACAGACGCAAGGCCTGACGCGCGAGCGCGAGCGCTCCGCCATAATCCTTCTCGAAATAGAGCTGTTGGGCCCGCAGCGACAGACGTTCGGCATCGGGCGCAAGACTCGCCGCTCCGGCATGATTACCGCCCAGCGACATGCCCGCCGCGACGCCGTTCGCCAGCACGAGCCACAACAGGCCTGCCGCAAGCACCGCTACCAGGCCGCGTGCGAGATTGCGCCCCGGCATGTCAGAACCGATCCGACACCAGTTGCGGGAGCCAGCGCCGCGGCCGCACGCCATATTCGTAGCTGTACCCATAATTGCCGTAACCGGCCGCGCGCGGATTGAACATCGTCAGCACGATGCCGAGCACCTTGCCGCGCGTGCTTTGCAGTCGCCCCAGCGCTGCGCGGGCGCGACCGCGGTGCGACTGGCTGGTGTCGACCAGGAAGACGACGCCATCGACCGCGCCGGCGAGCAGCGGCGCGTCGGCCAGGCCGAGCACCGGCGGGCCGTCGATCACCACCAGGTCATAGCGATCGGAAAAATGTTCGATCACGGCACGCGCCTGAGCCCGGCCATAGAGATCGGCCGGGTTGGGCGGCAGCGATCCGGCCGACAGGAAGCCGAGATTGGATACATCCAGCTCGATGACATGATCGGCCAGTTTCGCCGTGCCGTTGAGGATGTTCGAAAAGCCCGGGCCCGGTTCGACCCCGAGGAGACGCGCGAGCGAGGGCTGGCGCAGATCGCCATCGACCAGCAGGACGCGCTTGCCGACGGAGGCGAAGCTGCGCGCGATCGCGTAGGAGGTGGTGCTCTTGCCCTCACCGCTCTGGCTCGAGGTAATCAGCAGACGGCGCGGCGCGCCGCCATCGCCGGCGAATTCGAGTGCGGTGCGAAGCGAGGAATATGCCTCGGACAGATTGGAGCGCTGATTTCCCAGCACCTCGATCGGCGCTGCCGCGATGCGCGGTACGGTGCCGAGCAGCGGCAGGCCGAGCTTGCCCTCGACATCGTCGGGCGTGCGTATCGCGTCGTCGAGCGCCTCGCGCAGAAACACCAGGCCAGTTGCAGCGACGATCCCGAGCAACAGCGACAACGCCAGGTTGAGGAAAGGCTTGGGCCATGTCGGCGTCAGCGCCGGCTCGGCGGTGTCGACCATCGTGATGTTGTTGGCGGTGACATTGGCGGCGGCGCCAACCTCCTTGTAGCGCTGCAGCAGCGCATCATACATCTCGCGGTTGGTATCCACTTCGCGGCGGAGGATACCGTATTGGACGCTGCGATCCTGTTCGGCGAGCGTGTTCGACCGTAGCCCTTGCAGGTCACGTTGCACCGCTTGTTCCTGGCGCGCCGCGACTTCGTAGGTTTCGCGGATCGAGTCGCGGATCGATGCGGCGAGCCGGGCGATCTGGCCGTCGGTCTCGTCGAGCTGTGCCTTGGCCTGGCGTACCGTCGGATGGTCCGGCAGGCGGGTTTCCAGTTCCTTCTGGTAATCGGAGGCGAGCTCGGCGCGGGAGCGCATCAACTCCTGGATCGCCTGGTTGCCAAGGACCTCAGGTAGCTGCATCGGCGAGACGGTGCGGCTCCGTTCCCAGCGCTG
Source organism: Sphingomonas sp. GW821-FHT10F11 (assembly GCF_058809095.1). NCBI lineage: Bacteria > Pseudomonadati > Pseudomonadota > Alphaproteobacteria > Sphingomonadales > Sphingomonadaceae > Sphingomonas > Sphingomonas sp. GW821-FHT10F11. The sequence goes on along the minus strand of NZ_JBXASH010000007.1, from coordinate 133,436 downwards.
CTGCGAACGGAGGCGCTCGGCCGTCGCCGCGGTCAGCGTGTCGTTCATCGTCACCAGGCTCGAGGTGACCAGTGAACGCGCGCGCTCGCCCGGCGCGCCAAGCGCTGGTCCGGTATCGATCAGTCCGGCCAGGCGCGCGTAGAGGATCACGGCGCGCTCCGATGCCTCAAGTTTGGTCTTGGCCTGGCCGAGCTGCCCTTCAAGAAAATCGCGCGCATAGGAGGATGCGCGGAAGCGTCGCTCAAGATTGTCGGTGATCAACGCCTCGGCATAGGCATTGGCGACACGCGCCGACAGCGCGCGATCACGACTGCGGAAGGAGATGGACACGACGCGCGAGAAATGCGGCAGGGAGAGATCCAGGTTGCTGTGCAATGTCTTGATGGCGATCTCGCGCTGCTTGCGCGCCTGTTCGGCCGGCGTGCCCTTGGCTGCGATCTTCACGCCCATCGCATCAAGGAACGCGGTGCCGCGGAAGAGCTGCAACCGGTCACCGACGCGGATCGCCAGCGACCGGCTGTCGAGGATGTCGAGCTGGGTCTGCAGGAAGCGCTCGGAGTCGGCGATGCTCGCTTCACCCGGCTGGAGTTCGTCACTCTTGAGGACTCGGGTCGATTGCTGCTCGAGCTGCAACGAGGCCGTGGCGCGAAAGATCGGCGTCACGATCGCTGTGATCAGGATCGCACCGAGCAGGAAGACGAGCAGGCAACCCAGGATCAGCCAGCGATTACGCCGCAACACCTGCTTGATCCGCTCGACGTCGATGTCGCGTTTCCCAATGCCATGTGGCTCCGGTGTGGCCGACGGGGCAACGGCGATGTCGCTTGCCTGTCCGTCCGCTGCCAAAGTGAGGTTCCTGAACATTCGATCCCGCTTGCTGCCCGATCGGGCTCAGAAGTTGTTAAAGGCGGAGAACACCCCGAGCACGGGCAAGGCGACGAGCAGATCGCGAAAAGCCCCCTTGCCGGTCGAGAAGGGCACCACGACGAGGTCGTTGCCGATGATTTGCGGGTCGGGCATCGCGCCCCGACGAATCTGATTGATGTCGAACACTGCGTACTGGCGCTGGTTGTCGATCGTCCGGAAGATCACCACCCGACCGAGCCGTGCGGTGCGATTGGGGCCCTTGGCCAAGGCGAGCGCCTGCAACAGCGTTACCTCGCCCTTCAGCTCGAACACGCCCGCCTGTATTACCGAACCCTCGACCGTGACTTTTTGCGACACGGCGGAGACGACGATGATCGAGACTTGCGGATCGCGCAGATAGCGCCGCGCCAGCCGCGTCTGGACCTCGGTCGCCAGCGCGCCCGAGCTCAGCCCAGCCGCGTGTACGCTGCCGATCAACGGCAACAGGATGTTGCCGCTCGCATCGACTTCGACATGATCGAGCGTCAGGTCCTTTTCTTGGAAAGTGTTGATGCTGAGCGTGTCGCCCGGCCCGATGCGATAATCCTGCACACTGGCTTCGGGGTTGGGGGCAGGGAAGTGGACATAGGCTTCGCGCGACGGGGAGCCGGCTGAAGTCGATGCGCAGGCCGCAAGGGCCAGCGGCAGCAGTCCGGCGACAAGAGGCTTGGATTTCATCCTCGATGCTCCGCTTCCGTGATGTGTCGCGCCCGGTCGATGCCGTCGGCATCTGCCGCTGCATCGCGCATGGCGGGGGTGGTGTGGCTGGCCGAGTTGAGCACCAGGCACAGCAGGACGAAGATAGTGGAGAGCCCTTCGGTACGCAGCGGATAGTCCACGGCCGAATGGATCAGCAGCAAGGTCAGGCCTGCAAGGGCGAACCAGCCGGCACGGCCGGAAGGTGCGCGCAGAAGGCGGCGGACTTGCAGCCCGAGCCAGACCAGGAAAGCGGCCACCAGCGCCAGCGCGGCAGCACCGCCCTCGATCAGCAATTGCAGATAATCGTCATGCGCTGCGTTGACGAGCAGCGGCGTGACGTGGCCCAGCCCCTCTACTTGTTGATAGGCCAGCGTAAAGGTGCCGAAGCCGCTCCCGTACGGCCACAGGCTCCGCGCGAGATACCATGCATCGGGCCAGATCGCATATCGGAGGTCCTGGTTCGCACTGAGCCGTTCGAACGGTTGCCCGACGAGCAGCCAGCCGATCGCGATCGTCGCGATCGCGGCCAACGCGACCAGTGGTAACCTGTGTCGTACGCGTCGCCCGGGGCGGCGCTCCGCCAACGACAGGGCGATCGCGATGACCGCGCCCGGCACGAACAGGCTCGCGCCCATACGTGATCCCGTGGCGGCGACGCCGACACCGAACAGGATCACGGCAGCGCAGGCGAGCACGAACTGGTGGCGCCTGAGCCGCTCCCGGGCCGGCGCGAGGAAATAGAGCGCGATGCCCGCCGCGAGCGCGCCGAGGCTCAGCAAATCCGCCTGATGATTGCGGTTGGAGAACAACCCGGTTGAAACCAGCTCGCGCTGGTCGCCGTAGAAATACAGGCTGCTGTCGATCCCGGCGATCAGCTGCAACCAGCCGAGTAGCAGCGACAGGGTGGCCAGCACGACGAGCAGCAGGAGCAGGCCGCGGAGCGCCGCGCGATCGAGCATCAACCCGACGACCAGCATGCCGGCGGCGGGAAGCAGCATGAAGGCGGATTGCAGAGTCGCCTGCGGGTCCTGGCTGAGCGGGTGCCATGGCCTGCCGCCAGGTCCGGCGGCGAGCATCGCGACGCCAACCGCCCGACCCGGGAGCGCCGACCACAGCGCATAAGGCAGGGGGACCAGCTGGATGACGATCAGCACAAGCGTCGCGCCGGCGATCGCCAGCATCGCGCGGGCACCGGCCGTCGCCACCAGTGTCCGCCAGTGCAGCGCGCCATAGGCGAGTGCCATCACGCTAAGCGCCTGGGGAATCACCTGCACGAAGGTAAGGAAAACGCTCTGGCCGCCGAACAACACCGCGCTCGCCAGAAGCAGTGCGGCCATCCGCGCTGCGTTGGCGCCGGCGACCTCCGTGTCGTGTTGCACGGCGCGGCTGAGCGAGCGCATCAACACCGGCTGCCTCCCGCCGCGCAGCTCGATGGAGTACAGCAAAAAGGGCGCGACGGCCTGGTCGTCGCGCCCCGATTTGGCCGAACGTCAGTGTTTAGCGGCTGGCGTTCGAATCCTGCTTCGTCGCGAGATAGACCAGCGCGCCGAGACCCACTGCCGCACCGAGCACGATCGGAATCGTTCTGCCATCCTTGTTCGTATCCTGCAGCTTCGGCGTGGCACGACTGACCTTGAGCGCCGTCTTGGTGATCGGTCGCGCTTGGGTGGCACGCACCGCTCCTGCTGCAAAAGCGATCGACGAGGAACACAGCGCCAGTGCCGCCGCGCCCAGAGTGATGATCCGTATCTTCATCCCAGACCTCCGTAAAATCGCGGTGAATATGCCTGACGACCGAGTCGAAGGCAATTACAGCCGCTGAACTGGAGTCGACATGACTCCATGTGATGCGCGCCCGATCGTTCGATCCATTGGCCCGCGAGCGGCGGACGGGCCAGGATATTGGTGAATCAGAACGCGTTGTCATGGACCAACACGCGGAAAGTCCGGCCGATGATGGCGATGTCCCGCCAGATCGACCAGGATTGTAGATATGCAAGATCGGAGTCCACGCGGCTCGCCAGTTCATCGGCGTGGCGGATGGAGCCGCGATACCCTCGCACTTGGGCCAGCCCTGTCATTCCCGGCTTGACCGCATGGCGGTCCCAGTAATGCTGCTCTAGATCCCAGAACAACGCGTCTTCGGCGCGCGATTCGAGGGCATGGGGGCGTGGGCCGACGATGCTCATCTCGCCACGCAGCACGTTGAACAATTGCGGCAGCTCGTCGAGGCTGGTGCGCCGGATGAAACGGCCGACCCGGGTCACGCGATCGTCGCCGCGCAGCGTCGAGACGGCACCGTCACGGTCGCTCGCTTCGCTACGCATGCTGCGAAACTTGTACATCGCGAACAGCCGGTTGCCCTGGCCGATGCGACGCTGCACGAACAATACCGGTCCCGGGCTTTCGAGGCGCACCGCCAGCGCGGCCAGGGACATCAGCAACAACGTCACCGGCAATGTGATGAAGACGATCGCCAGATCGAGCGAGCGCTTGAGTCCGCGGTCACTCTGGCTGAGATGGCCGAGCGACACCATGGTTGTGGTGTGGCCGCCATAGCTATTGATGCCGAGCGCGTGCATCGCATCGAGCTCGGGCATGATGATCTCGACATTCACCCCGGCGCCGCGCAGCGCTTCCGACCAGAGCCGACGTCGCTCGGGTGGGCAGGCGATGATCACCCGGTCGGTGCCGGCGATGCGCCGCCCGAGCCTGTCGAGCATCGTCGGATCGTCGCGGCGCGGCAACAGACCGAGCAACGCTGCATCGAGTATGACGCTGTCGGGGCCTGCCGGCACCGGTACGCCATCCATGATGATGGTTTCGTGCAGGATCGAACAGGGGAACCAGCGCCGCGAGAATCGTGCGAACACTCGGCGCGCGGCGGCAAGGCTCAGCAGGCCGAACAAGGTCGACAGCGCGAGCGCGAACCGCGACAGGCTCGGCCCGGCGCCGAGGTAGAAGGCCGCGCCGAGGATAAGGCCCATCGCGATGATGAATGACATCAGCGCACGGTTGCGCCCCTTCGGCATCGCGTCGTGCACGGCCTCGCCGAGCTGGAAGGCATGGCCGTTGGCGGCGACGACGAGATAGATCGGCACGATCACCGACAACAGCCGCCCGAACTCGAACCCGAAGCCGGTGCCGAAACGGAGCACCGTCGCTGCCACCACGGCGACGAGGATCGCAACCAGATCGAATCCGATCAGCAGGATGCCGCAGCGCAGTCGCAGTGGACGCTTGTCATTGATGACCGGGGCGTCAGCGTGCAGCGCATTCTGCTCATGAGCGGCAAACGACAAATAGTTCATACCACGCCTCCCGCGATGGCGCGGTGGCGTGTGGCTGGAGCCTCGCGTGGGTAGGGCTTCGCAGCGCCGGCATAAAGCGCACGGAATCGTGCTGCCGTGTAATCGGCATCCTGGTTGAGGGCGCGGCCCTGCGCGGCGCGGGCGAGGCCAATCCTTTGGCTCTCGTCTTCACTCAGCCCCACGATCGCATCGGCCAGGGTGACGACGTCGCCGACCGGCACGGCGCGCGCCGCGTCGGGCGCGTAGTCGGCGATATGGCCGACCGTGGTGCCGACCGTCGGCACGCCGGCAATCGCCGCTTCCAGTGTGACCATCGGCCCTGCTTCGTGACGCGAGCTCATCACCAGGAGATCGGCGCGCTCGAACCATGGACGCAGCCGATCATGGGGGAGGGCGTCATGAAAGCGCACTTGTGCTGCGAGCCCTTGCGCTGCGCTCCGTTGCTGGATCGTGCCGCCCAATGTGTCGCAGCCGATGATGTCGAGTTCAAACGGCACGCCGAGATCTCGCAGTCTGGTCATCGCGCCGAGCAAGGTCGCCTGATCCTTCACCGCATTGAGGCTGGCGACGTGCAGCAAACGGATCGGGCTGGCCCGGTCGCGGCGACGCGGCGGTCGCAGCGGCCAGCGGTCGAGCGCGACGCCGAGCGTTACCGGCTCCGCGGTGATGCCGGCGGCGACGGCCTGGCGGCTCATCGCGACGCTTGGCACGGTGATCGCGCTGGCTGCCCGGAGCGCGACGCGCAGTTTGAGGCGAGCGGCAAGCGTCGCGCGCGTGCGATCCGGACCATGGCCGAGATGGCCAATGTCCTGGCCGGGTAATGTCAGGATCATCGGCACGCCGAGCAAGCGCGACGCGAGCGCCCCGACAAAGCCTGACGGTACCGCCCAGAAGGCGTGCAGCATGTCGAAGCACCCGTGCCGATGTTCGTCGCGCAGTGCCGACAGCAGCGTCCGATACGAACGACTGCTTCCGGCATTGTGCACCGTCGCGCCGAGCAACGGCCAGCTACCGGGGGTCGCTTCCTGGCCGAACGCGAAGACGTGAACTTCGTCGCCCGCGCGCACGAGGCGCTCGATCAGCCACAGCAGACAGGGGATGACTCGCTCGGTGCCGCTTCGGTCGACTCCGCCCGGGGTGAGGATCGCGATCTTCATGGCCGCGTCGTCGATGTTGCGATCGCGCGATAGGCGGCCATCAGTTGCGCGCCGATCGCGTCGAAGGCGAGATGTCGCTGGAAATGGGCGCGCACCGCCGCACGCGCGGCATCGCGTGGGCGTTGCGCCTGGTCGATGATCGCTGCGGCCAGCGCGTCGGCATCGCCAACCGGCACCAGCGCGCCGAGCGCACCGTCGCCGGTCAGCGTGCGAAAGGAGGGGATGTCGCTGAGCACCGGCGTCATGCCGCACGCCAGTGCCTCGATCAGCGCATAGCCCGAGCCTTCGCGCCGGCTGGTTGAAACGAACAGATCGGCCGCTCGACACAAGGTTTCGATCGCGGGGTGCGGCACCGTGCCGAGGAGATGGATATGCCCCGCGAGCCTTGGGTCCGCGCGTAGCAACGCCTCGATTTCGCCGAACAGGCCGATACCGGTAAAGGCGCACCACACATGCAGATCGGGGAGAGTAGCGAGGGCGGTGCGCACCCCGTGCAGCATCGTCAACGGATCCTTGTTGGCGTCGAGATGCCCGATCCACAGCAGCGCCGGCGCGCCATATATCCCGCAGGCGCCCCGCGCCGCGTCGCGGTCGCCCGGTGTGAAATGGCTCGACGATTCGGGCACTTCGAACAGCTGGGCCGAACTGGGCAATTGGCGCCGGCGCAGAAAGGGTTCGGCCTGCGCGCGCGAGGTGAAGGCGACACCGGCGATCTTCTCATGCCCCCAGGCGCGCAAGCGTGCGCTGCGCCCCTCAGCCCGACTGGCATGGTCCTGTACCAGCACCGGCGCACCCGCCGAACAGGCAGCGCGGACGTGGAAGGGGAAATCGAGCCCGTTGAAATGCACCACATCGGGCCGCACGCGGCGGATCGCCGCGCCGATGCGCCAGGGCATGATCCCCGAGCCATTGCCACGCTGCCACCGCGGCTCTGCGACGAATCGGTAGGTAACGCCGCGTTCGCGATATTCACCTGGGACTCGGCTCGCCTGGAGAACGGTGACATCGGCACCGGCGTGCGCGGCCGCATCCGCCGAGGCGGACAGGGTCGGCCATGCGGCGAGCAGGTCGGCTGGCGCGCGCCTGCTCTCATCGATTACGCAATTCACCTGGACGATCCGCAAGGTCACCGTGTCGCCCCGCGCAACAAGGGGAGATTGTCGGCGAGCAGCGCGATCGCGTCGTCGGGCCGGTCGGACAGGGTCAGCGACCAGCCGCCATTCTGCGTCAGTGCCGCGACGGCGGCGGCGATCTCGTCGGCGAGCAAATCGAAGCCGGGCTCGAGCGCGGAGAAGGCGCGCACCGCTTCCACGGAGTCGAGCCGTTGCAATGCGGCTGCCTCACCGAAATGCAGCAGGCACAATGCGGCTTTGTCGGCATGGCGCGGCGCCGGATTGCCACCGAGCACGACCGCAGTTTTCAGCTTGCCATTGCGCAGGCGGACGGGGCCTTCGGATGAAGGCGCATCGTAGGGAAACAGATGGATCGGGCGTGGCAGGCCCCACACGCGCGGGTCCGGACCGGCCTCGACGAACACGATGTCATCGGATAGCGGCGCGAAACCGGCGCGCTGCGCGGCGAGCGTCAGGCAGCTCTTGCCCGCGCCGCTCGGGCCGGCGAGCAGCAGTGCGAGGTCGCCCGCAACGAAACCTGCCGCATGCAGCGGTGCTCGGCCACGCCGCGCGACCAGAAACAGCAGGAGCGGCTCGAGCACCGCGCCGCACAGCCGGTCGACGTCATTACACAGGAGAGGCGAGACGCGGCACGATCCCCGGCCGAGTGCCGCGTCGGCGCGCACCACGAAGTCTGCACCGTCGATCTCCAGGCGCGCGGTATCGACGCGCGGCGGTGATGATATTGCCGATCGGGTCAGTGCCGGGTCGACGGTGAGTGTCAAGTCGAGTTGCCGGGCTTCGTGGCCGTTCGATACCGGCGGCGCGTCGCACAGCCCGGCCAGGGTGTCGAGCAAGGCGCACGTGTTGCTGCGCACCGCGAACGAGACGCCGAACAAGGAGAAATGCGCGATCTGTTCGGCGTCGGCCTTGGGCCGGGCATGCACCGTCGGCCGCAGCGCCCCGACCGGCGCGCGGTCGAGCGCGCCGGTAACGATACGCTCCCCTGTCCACGCTGCCTCGATGACGCCCTCCATGCGCGGCCATTCCTCCCGTTGGTGGCGCGCCACGGATGAAAGGTTCATCGGAAGAACCCGGCCTGGTGTGAAAAAAGCCATCGCCTTTGAACCACGCCGTGGCCGCTCCGCACTAACCGGGGTCGGCCTGCTGCCGACTGGGCGCTCGTCGAGTCTGGCGCCGGGCGCGGCTGGCGACGCAGGCGGGGTGCAACGTGATCCTCATTGCTCATTCCTTCTTCCTGCAACGGGATCCGAAACAGTCCGGTCGGCAGAAACCCTATCCGCCGCTTGCGACGTTGCTGGCGGCCGCGATCCTGCGCGAGGAAGGTCATGCGGTCGCGTTGTTCGACGCCACGTTCGAACCGGACACCGCCGCGTTTGCCGCTGCGCTCGATCGCGTCCAGCCGGCGATCGTCCTGCTGATCGAGGACAATTTCAACTTCCTCACCAAGATGTGCACCGAGGTGCGACGCGGTGATGCGCTCGACATGATCGCGACCGCGCGGCGTCACGGCTGCCGCGTGGCGGTCAATGGACCCGACGCCTCGGATCATCCCGAGCTTTATCTCGCCGCCGGTGCCGACGCCGTGATTGCGGGCGAAGGCGAACTCGGCGTCACCGATCTCGTCGCCTGTTTCCAGCGCGGCGACGACTCACTCGATCAGGTGACCGGCCTGACGATCGCGGACCCGGTCACCGGCCACCGCGCGACCCGCCCGCGCGCGCGGTTGGAGAATCTCGATGCCCTGCCGTTGCCGGCCTGGGACCTCACCGATGTCGCTGCCTATCGCACCTGCTGGAATGCCGCCCATGGCTATCTGTCATGGAATGTCGCCGCTTCGCGTGGCTGCCCCTATCAATGCAACTGGTGCGCCAAACCGACCTTCGGGCGGCGTTATACCCAACGTTCCCCGGCTGCCGTCGCGACCGAGCTGGAGCGACTCAAGGCCGAAGTCGCGCCCGATCATATCTGGTTCGCCGACGACATTTTCGGCATGACCGTGCAGTGGATCGCTGACTTTGCCGGCGAACTGAAGCGGCGCGATGCGCGCATCCCGTTCATGATGCAGTCGCGCGCCAATCTGATCGATCCGCCGGTCGCCGAGGCGCTGCGAGCGGCCGGAGCGGAAGAGGTCTGGCTCGGCATTGAATCGGGCTCGCAGCGTATCCTGGATGCGATGGACAAGGGCACGCGCGTCGAAACCGCGCGGCTCGCCACGCGCACGCTACGCCAGCACGGCATCCGTGTGGGCTGGTTCCTGCAGCTTGGTTATCCTGGCGAGGAGTGGGACGATATCGTGCTGACCCGCGATCTCGTCCGGGATGAAGCGCCGGACGATATCGGCGTGTCGGTTTCCTACCCGCTGCCCGGCACCTTGTTCCACGATCGCGTCGTCGCCGAGCTCGGCACGCGGCGCAACTGGCGCGACACCGAAGAGCTGGCAATGCTGTTCCAGGGCACCTTCGTCACCACCTTCTACCGGATGGTGCGCGACGCGTTGCACGCCGACGCCGCGAACGGTGGGATCGACGAGGGCGTGTGGCGAGACCTTGCACGGCAGGCGACAGCATATCGCTCGCCAACGCCGCTGCGTGTGACGATGCCGGCATGACCAGCCTCGCCAGTATCGAGCTGACCCCGGCCGGCGCGGCGTTCGACGCGATCGCGGAGAGCTTCGACACGCGCTTCGGCAACTGGCTGAGCGTCGCAGCGCAACGCAGTGCCGTGCGTGCCGCGCTGATCGACGCCTTTCCGACTGGTGCCCGGCTGCTGGACATCGGCGGCGGCACCGGTGTCGATGCCGCCTGGCTGACGGCGCGGCGCCGTAACGTGCTGCTGACCGATGCCTCGCCAGCAATGGTACGCGCGGCGCAGGCGAAGCTTGGAGATGCGGCGGCGGAAACCTTCGCCGCCGAGCAACTCGACCAGCTCGCAGCGCGGGGCGAACGCTTCGATGGCGCCTTTTCCAATTTCGCTGCGCTCAATTGTGTCACCGATCTCGCACCGGTCGGGCAGGCGCTCGCGCGCCTGGTTGAACCGGGCGGCAAGGCGCTTCTGGTGGTGTTCGGTTGCAGCTGCCCGGGCGAAATATTGGCCGAGGGGCTGCGCGGTCGTTTTGCCAACATGCTGCGCCGCCGTCGCCGTAGTGCCGTGCCGGCAACGCTGGGCGGGCGACATTTCACGGTGCGCTACCATCGTCGACGTGACGTGGTGCGTGCGCTCGACCCGTGGTTCCGGCTGGTCCGCACGACCGGCATCGGCGTGCTGGTGCCGCCCAGCGCCGCTGAACCATGGATTTCCTCGCACCCCCGCCTGGTCGCCTTCCTCGAACGGATCGATCGTGTGATCGCCAGGCCCATGTGGGTTTTCGGCGACCATGTGCTGTACGCGTTCGAGCGTCGTCCTGAAGTCGCGGCGCCATGAGCGCGGCGCAATCCGAGGCGCTCGACCGCTTCCGCCATGATTATGGCGCGCACCGCGCTGCCGAAGGGCGCGGCTATAGTGGCGACGACCTGATCGGCCTGCCTTATGTGACGCGCGGGCGCTGGGCCAGGCAATGGTCGGTGCGGGCACGCAGTTTCGATGCGTTCGTCGCGCGAGTGGTTGTGCCGCTGCGCCGCGCTGCCGGGCGGTCGCTCCATGTGCTCGATCTCGGCGCCGGCAATGGCTGGCTCAGCTACCGTCTTGCGCTCGCAGGGGACAACTGCGTCGCGATCGATATCCGCGACGACGACGTCGACGGGCTCGGCGCGGCGGTGGCATTGCAACGGCGCGCCCAGTTCGCTTGCGTGTCCGCCTCGTTCGATATGCTGCCGGTCGCCGACGGCGCTGCCGACCTCGCGGTGTTCAACGCCGCGCTGCATTATGCGACAGATCTCGCGGCGGCCTTGCGCGAGGCGGTGCGCGCGGTGCGACCCGGCGGCGAAATCGCCATCCTCGACTCGCCCTTTTATGCCAGGGCTGCGGACGGCATGGCGATGGTCGCCGAAAAACATGCCCAGGCGGCGAACCGCTTCGGCGCCCGTGCCGATTCGCTGCTGGCCTTGCCGTTCATCGAATATCTCACCGCCGAGCGGCTTGCCGCCGCCTCGTCTTCGCTGGGCCTGACCTGGCATCGCCGGCGCGTCCGTTACCCCTTGTGGTACGAGGCGCGTCCGCTGCTCGCGCGGCTACGCGGCCAGCGACGCCCATCGCGCTTCGACCTGTGGACGGCGCGCGTCGCATGATCGTCTTCGTCAATCCGCGCGCCACGCGACCCGGGAATCGCCGCTTTCCGCTCAGCCTGATGGCAGTCGGTGCCGCTTTGCCCAGCGAGATCGAATGGGCGATCGTCGACGGTAACCGCCCGGGGATCGATCCGTTGGCCGAAATCGGTGCGATCGTCGCCGCGCATGCCGACGGCCCCGATCCGGTGCGGCTCATTGCGTTGACGGCGATGCCCGGGCCGCAACTGGTCAGCGCCGTGCCGCTGTCGCGGGCGCTCAAGCAACGGCATCCCGACATCGCGATCGTGTGGGGCGGCAATTTCGGCAGCCTCTATCCCGCGCCGGTGCTCAACGCGCCTTATATCGACTGGCTGATCCGTGGTCAGGGTGAGCAGACCTTCGTCGAGCTGCTCGCGGTGCTCGATGGCACGCTTGATCCGCATGACGTTCCCGGCCTTGCTTTCCGCGAGGCAGACGGAACACATCATATCGGCCCGGAGCGCCAATGGCTCGGCCCGGCCGAGCTACCCGACCCGCCCTATCACAAGATCGACGTCGACGATTATCTCCACCCGACCTTTCTCGGCCGGCGCTCGGGGGTCTATCAAGCGTCGATTGGCTGTCCCTATGCGTGCAGCTTCTGCGGCGTTATCTCGGTTTTCGGGCGCCGCGAAAAGGTTCAGCCGCCGGCGCGTACCGCCGAGCATCTCGCGCATCTCGTGCGCCATCACGGGATGGATTCGGTCCATTTCTACGACAACAACTTCTTCCTGAGCGAGACGCAGGCGCGCGAGATCGCGACCGCGTTTTTGCCGCTCGGCATCCGCTGGTGGTGCGAGGCGCGGGTCGACGCGCTGGTGCGTTTTTCCGACGACACCTGGCGTGCGCTCAAGGCGGCCGGCCTGACGATGATCTTCTGCGGCGCGGAATCGGGTTCCGACGAGGTGCTGCGCAAGATGAACAAGGGCATCACCACCGATCAGATCAGGACCGTCGCCGCGCGCACTCGCGTCCATGGCATCATCCCGGAATTCTCCTTCGTGTTCGGCGATCCGGATTCGCCGGAAGCGGAGATCGCCAGGACGCTGAACTTCATCCGTGAGTTGAAGGCGATCAATCCGGCGATGGAACTGATCAGCTATTTCTACACGCCCACGCCGCAGCGCGACGCGACCTACGGCAATGTCGATCCGCTGACTGGCACGCCCGCATCGCTCGAGGACTGGATCACACCGGAATGGGTCGACTGGATGACCCATGAAAATCCCGACACGCCTTGGATGGACCGGCGGCTGAAGGCACAGGTCGAGAATTTCGAGCTGATCCTCAAGAGCCGTTTCCCCTCGGTCCATGATCGCCGCACCCGGCCCTGGGGCAAGCTGGTTGGCCAATGGCTCGCGCGCCGGCGATGGGCGGCGGGGGACTATGCCGACCCGCAACTGCTGCGCCATGTGCGGCGGCTGGCGCAGCACACGCCCGACGACCGCCAGGCCTATGGCCATTTGCGCCCGGCCGGTGCCGCATGACCGCGCTTGCTGCCCGTGAGGCCTATCGGCTGTGGGCGCCGACCTATGTTTCGGAGACGGCGATCACCGCGCTGGAGTGCGGGCTCGTCGACGCGATGACACCGCCATTGCGCGGCCGGCGATTGCTCGATGCGGGATGCGGCACCGGGCGGCGCCTGCGCGGCACCGGTGCGGCGTCGATGGTCGGCGTCGATCTGTCGCCGGAAATGCTCGACGCGGGCGATGTCGCAAACGATCCGGCGATCAGCTTGCTGGTCGGCGACGTGCGCGCACTGCCACTCCCCGGCGCGGCGTTCGACATCACTTGGTGCCGGCTGGTGATTGGCCACCTGCCCGATTGCGTCCCGGTCTATGCCGAACTGGCGCGCGTTACCGTGCCCGGCGGTATGGCGATCGTCAGCGACTTCCACCCCCGCGCCCATGACGCGGGCCACCGCCGCACGTTCCGCAGCGATGGCGTGGTTCATGAGGTCGAGCATCATGTACATGCGCTGACCGACCACCGCGCGGCGGCGGCCATGGCCGGCCTTCATCTGGTGGAAATTCGCGAGGCAGCCATCGGCCTGGCGGTGCGGCCTTTCTACGACCGCGCCGATCGCCTCGCTCTATACGATGAGCATGTCGGCTTGCCGGTTGTGCTCGCGCTCGCCTTTCTGCGGGAGGGTTGAGATGCGCCTGCTGCTCATCGACGACCATCGCCGTGTCGCGATCGAGGGCGGCGTGATCGTGGAAGCCGAGGGCCGCTTCGACGCAACGCTCGATTGCCGCGACGCGATCGTCCGCCCCGGGCTGATCAACGCGCACGACCATCTCCATCGCAACCACTATGGCCGGCTCGGCAACCCGCCCTATGCCAATGCCTATCGCTGGGCGGAGGACATCCAGCGCCGCCACGCCCGAGAGATCGCGCTCGGCCGGCTGTGGCCGCGGCGTGCCGCCTTGCTCGAAGGTGCCTGGAAGAACCTGTTCGCCGGGGTCACGACCGTCGTCCATCACGATCGCTGGGAAGGCGATTTCGATGCGGATTTCCCGATCCGCGTCGCCCGCATCGCCAACGCGGATTCACTCGGCATGTCCGGTCTTCCCGACGCCTCCAGGGATGCGACCTTTTGCCTGCATGTCGCTGAGGGCGTCGACGCCGCAGCCGCGGATGAAGTCCGCACGCTCGATCGCGCCGGCGTGCTCGGTGCCGACCTGATCGGCGTGCACGGAGTCGGCACGGACGCCGACGGGATCGCGCGCTGGCGGGCGGCCGGCGCGGCGTTGTGCTGGTGCCCGTCCTCCAATCTCTTCCTGTTCGGCCGCACCGCGCCGGCGGAATTATTCGCTGGCGGTGTCGATGTGCTGCTCGGCAGCGACGCGCTGCTGACCGGCGCAGGCGATCTGCTCGACGAACTCCGTATCGCACGCCGCCTTGGTTTGCTGGGCGATAGCGGGCTCGCCGCTGCGGTCGGGGCGACTGCGGCGCGGCGGCTGGGTCTGCCGGCACCCGATCTCGCACCAGACAGCGCGGCCGACCTGCTTATAATGTCGCGGCCGCTCGGTACGGCGAGTGCCGCCGATGTCCAGTTGGTGATGATCGGCGGTCAGCCGCGTGTTGCCAGCACCGCTTTCGCCGAGATTCTCGCGCCGCTTTTCCCGGGCTGCCGTCCGTTGCGACGCGACGCACTGCGCCGGTGGGTTTGGGGCGAAGCCCATGACGAGAGCGAAGCCGCTCACGACGACAATGAAACGGGCACGCTGGCCGCAACCAGCGGCCACCTGCACTGAACAAGGGATCGAGACATGCGAAAAGATCGCCGCCATATCGTCCACGCCTCTTGCCTCGCGCTGAGTGCCGCCTGGGCAGTACCGGCATGGTCGCAAACCACGCCAGCCCCTGAAACCGCCCCGGCCGGGCCGGTTGATCAGGCGCAACCGCCGGCATCGGCCACGCCGCCGGCACCGGATGGCAGTCCGCCGGATTCGCCGTCGGACTCAGGCACCGATATCTTCTCGAAGAACACGATCACGGTCCTGCTCGATGCCCGGCTGGTCGGGGCGGACGGCTCACGTTCATTTGTCGATGGCGGGCTCGGCAAGACGCGATTTTCCGGCGGGTCGAATGGCGATTTCCGCGTCCGGCCGCTACCCGTGGAAGCAGATCTGATCTGGCAGCCACGCTTCACCAATTCGCTCAGCGCGACCGTGTCGGGCGCGTGGCAACGCGACCAGGAGAATGACTTCGACCTGCTCGAATCCTTCGTCACCTTCAATCCGCCGAGTAGCGGCAAGCTGCGATTCTCGGCCAAGGCTGGACTCTACTGGCCGGAGATCTCGCTCGAACATGCGACCGGCGGCGCGTGGAGCACCGTGTACACCATCACTCCTTCCGCAATTAACAGCTGGGTCGGCGAGGAGGTCAAGGTGATCGGCACCGAGGCGACGGCGTCGCTCAGTCTCGGTGAGCATCAGGTTTCGGCGACCGCCGGCCTGTTCGGCTTCAACGATACCTCGGGCACCCTGCTGTCGTTTCGCGGCTGGGCGTTGCACGACGTGAAGGCGACCGCGTTCGGCCACTTCCAACTGCCGCCGCTCAACCCGTTCATCCGGCTGCTGCAGCAATCGGAGACGCGCTCGCTGATCGATATCGATCATCGCGTCGGCTATTACGCGCGGCTCGAGTGGCGTCCACCAACGCCGTTCACGGTCAACGTCTTCTATTACGACAATCGCGGCGACCCGCAGGCGTTCGAGCCGACCGGCCAATGGGGCTGGCGCACACGCTTCTTGAACGCAGGCCTGACCGCTGAACTCGATTCCAGGACTCGCGTGCTGATGCAGGGCATGACCGGTGCGACTCAGATGGGCTTCAAGACCAACGGGCAGGTGTGGGTACATACCCGCTTCCAGTCGGCCTATATTCTGGTCACGCACCAGATCGACAAGGTCGCCATCACTGGCCGGATCGAGGCGTTCGGCACGCATGAGATGGGCAGCGAGATGTCGCCGCGTGAAAGCGAGAATGGCTGGGCGCTGACCGCCGCCGCGCGCTGGACGATCAGCAACAATGTGACCGGCTTTGCGGAGGCGCTGCACGTGCGCAGCGATCGCGGCGTACGCACGGACATCGGCCTTCCGGCGACCGAGCATCAGAACGTCGTGCAGTTCGGCCTGCGCTTCAGGCTCTGGTGAAATCGAGCGCAAAGGTGGCGGCCGGCGGACTCGCGCAGATTCCGCGCCCGCTGCTTTATTATCGGACATGGGCACAGGCGGTCCGTGCGTTGCTGGCGCGGCGCGGCGCGATGCTGGCCAATCTCGATGCCGGTGGCCGGGCCGATCTTGCGACGATCCACGCCACGCGGGCGCTCGTTCCGCTGTTGATGCACGATGCCACTGCATTGCATCTCATGCTGTGCGTCCGTGCGGCTGCGGCAATGGGTGGTGTGATGGCCGAGGCCGGGGTGTTCATGGGCGGCAGCGCGCGGCTGATCTGCGCGGCCAAGGGTGATACGCCGCTTCATCTGTTTGATGCGTTCGAGACGCTGCAGCAACCGGCAAGTGGCGAACCCGCGCCGGACGAGAGTGAGGTGCGCCGTCACTTCGGGGCACTGCACGCCCGCCAGGACCAGGTAGCGCGCCTGCTCGCCGGCTATCGTGGCGTTTCATTCCACCCCGGTGTGTTTCCCGCGTCGACCCAAGGCTCCGAAGGCGAGCGTTTCGCCTTCGTGCATGTCGATCTCGATTTGCCGCGCGGCATCACCGATGCGCTGGATTTCTTTCATCTCCGCATGGTCGCCGGCGGCATCCTTCTCATTGATGACTATGCCGATGCCGCCGTCCGGCGCACCGTCCAGGCCTGGTTCGCCGGCCGGCGCGACACGATCTTCGTGCTGCCCTGGAATCAGGTCATGGCGATCAGGCAGGGCGACTGATCGCCGCTTAGGGCGCGACGATCAGCGTGCCACGCATCGCCACGTGCAAGGTGCAGAAAAAGGCGATGTTGCCCGGCTTTTGCAGCGTCAGCTTTGCGCTCTTGCCCGGTGCGATCCGCAGGTCGAAACTGTGATCGCGCGCCGTGGCGGTATGCAGCACGGTGTCGCGATTGACCCAGATGATCGTGTCGCCGACCTTCAGGCCGGTGGGAATCCGGCCATAGCTCATATTGGCCATGGTGATGGTATAGGACTGGGCCGCCGGTGCGGCCGGCGCGGTGCCGGCCAGCGCGAGCGAGGAGAGCGCGACGGCGGCGAATGCAGCGTGGCCGGCGGCAACCTTGAACATCGTCTTCATGTTGAGCTCCAGTTTGTCAGTTGGGGATGGCGGATGAGGGCGATACGCGGCGCAGCAGTTTCATCGCCCGCGCGCGATAGATTCTGGCGATGTCGCCCAAGGTCCCGGCATTGGTAGGAACGATCTCGACGAGCAGCTGCCGCGCCAACCCAATGCCCGAGCGTTGCCAGATGAACTTCTCGGCATAGGACTGGCGCGCGACCCGATGGGCCGTCGCCGGGGTCAGGCGCGCAACCAGCTTGCGCAAGCGCATAGGCGCCTCCTCGTTGCAGGCGGTGAGGACGTTGGCCGGCACCGTCTCCGGGGCAAGGCGGTCGCACATCTGCAACGCCGCATAAGCCATGCCGAGCGCGCCGGCCGATCGTGCGGTGTCGACAAAGGCGGGCCAGCTCAGCGCACCGCTTCCCGTATCGTGGCGAATGACCAGGATGAGCTCGATCAGTCGAATGAGGTTGAGATTCTGGAACCCGCAACCGGCATGGACCGCGAGATGCAGCAGCAGCAGGGGCTGCGGCAGCGCCGCCGCGCCGCCGGGCATGGGGTTCCATACGTCATCGAGCCGGGCAATCTGCGCGCCGGGCGCATAGCGCCGGTTGAGCGATGTCTGCACGTCGACCGACCAGGGGTCGCGATAATGTACGACGCTCAACGATTGCGGCAGGTCGTTCGTCTCGGGCCTGCGCCAATCGCGCTGTGCCGGGATGCCCCGGCCGGGCGGTCCGGCAACATAGCCGAGCTGCGCTAGAACCGCTGCTGTTTCGGCCTCTTCCACCGGTGCGACAAGCAGATCCACATCGGACATCGGCCGTGCGCCCGCCTCGGGGAAATAGCATCGCGCGGTGTGCAGTCCCTTGAGCAAGGTCGGTCGTACGCCCCGCGCGACCAGCGCTGTCGTCAAGCGCCCGGTTTCGTCGGTCAGAGTGGCCATGCGCAGCCGGTTGTGACTCAGGTGCAGCCACAACAAGGCGGCGACGCCCTCGTCGGCAGCGAGCAACCCGCGTTCGAGCCATAGGCCGAGCAGCGGCCCCGTCCCGGAGCTGTAGGCCGCGATGCCGATCGCCATCGGTGCGCCCATGATCCTTGCTTTTCGCCCGGCGAGGACCGCAGTGATCGCGTCCGCGATGCTGGCGACGCCGACCTGCCAGTCGGCGACGGCTAGCTCCGGCCATAGCCATGCCGGATGGCCCCGCCGTGCGGCGAGAGCCAAGCGCTCGCGCACCGCATCGCGCGGCAGGTCGAACGCGTCCAACTCCAGCCCGACCGGCCCGGACGCTTCCACCAGGGATGCCAAGCCCGCGATCACGCGTCGTGATCGGCGAACGAGCGCGCGGCGATCGGGCGGGGCATGCGGATGATCTCCCGGTGCGGCTGGCGGTAACCTGCGTAGGTCCCGTTGCCGGCCGTTCCGGTTCAACCGTCAGAAAACGTGGCTGACCCCAACGACCAATGCCGTGCGCGCATGCGCGTCGCCGTCGTAGAAATCGGCGCTCGGGCCTCCGCCGGACAGCGCGGCGTGCAGTTCGAACCCGTGAAGCTCGCGCGCCAGGCTCAGCCGCCAGTCGTATTGATCGCGAAAGCGCGAATAGGCGGGGGCGAGCTCGAGGTAGAAGAGTCGGCCGGCATGGGCCGAAAGATGCCATTTCTCGCTGCGGACGATCGCCACATCGACCTCGCCGTACAGCGTTCTCGTGCCGGGCCGGAAATAGTCGGGCGCATAATAGACTCGCGCGGAGACGCGGTGGCGGGTCAGCCCGACGAAGATCTCGGTATAGTGGGCAGTGCGTGCGCCGGAATAGCGCGAGGTGAACTGCGTGCGCTGCACGCCGACATCTAGCGACAGCGCGGGATCGAGCCGTACCGCATAGCCGATATCGCCCTGCAACCGCGTCAGGCCGGCCTCGTCGCCGACGAGCTGCGCGACCGCCGCGGCGTCGACATAGATGCCGCTGGGGTGATCATAGCCGATGCTGAACGTCGCCACCGGCTGGCCGTTGCTGAGCGAGCGGCCGCGGAAACGATCGTCGCTCTCGACCGATATGTTTCCCGCGACCTGTCCATGGGCGGCAGGGCCAAGGAAGATGCCCAGCGCAGCGACGAGCGCAGGCCATGTCGGGCGAGTCGCCACATCCGCCCTATTTGCGCGCGCTGTGCCCCAATTCACGGGCCAGGGTGCAGGAGCAGTCGCAGCCGTTGAAGGGACCCAGCAGCGAGGCGCAGGCGTCGATCGTGCCACCATGCGGGCGCGATGCCGCCAGCGACTGGGGACTAGCCGCTCGGCGCCGCTCGCGAAGCAGGGCAACGAGCCCGCTGACATGAGCCGCCGAATAGGAGCTGCCATTGACGAGATACCATTTCCCTCCGGGCTGCGTCGTCGGGATGTCGCGGCCCGGCGCACCGTAGACCAACGCCGGGAGCGACTGCAAAGATTCGTCACCGACCGCGATCACGCCCGCTTCGAGTGCCGGGAAACCACCGCGCGCGAGAGCAGGATCATAGGCGGCGACGACGATCGCCTTGCGCGCCAGCGCGAGGTCGACAAGCTTGGCGAGCAGTATGTCAGGCGGGCCGCTGAGGCTGAGGTTGATGACCTGGGCATTATGGTCGATGGCATATTGCAGCGCCTTGGCGAGGCTCAGCGTGTCGCACAGGGTCGGGCCGGCAGCAGCGCTTCCCGTCTGCCAGCAGGCGCGTAACGCCATCAGCCTTGCGCCAGGCGCGACGCCGGCGATGCCAACACCATTGTCCGCCCTCGCCGCGATCACGCCGGCGACGCCGGTCCCGTGCTGCTCGGACGGCAAGGGGCCGTTGACGACGAAATCCTGCGTCGTGACGAACTGCCCCGCGAGGTCGGGGTGGCTGGTCTCGATCTTGCTGTCGATCACCGCGACGGTCACGCCACGCCCGGTGGCGACGCGGTGCAGATCGCCGAGCCGCCAGGCCAGCGTCGCAGGTTGCGCGGCGGCAAGCGGGTCGCCGCCATGCACCGCGCCGCCGCCACGCGTCTGATAGATCTGCATCGGTTGCGACCAGACCACTGCACGGTCCTTCGACACGCGGGCGACCGCAGCCTCGACGCTGATCGACGCCGGCACGCGCATCACGTAGCAATCGACGCCGACCAGCGGCATCGGCCAGCCATCGATAAGTTCGAAGCCCTCGCGACGGGCGATGCGTTGTGCGGTGCGGCGTCGCGCGGCGCGCGACATGCTGTCCCCATAAGTGCCGCCATAGCCGGAATTGGGGCGGATATGGGGGGGCGATAGCCGCAGCATGACGAGGATCTGCCGCGCGTCGGCCGACACGGCCGGCGGCGGGGCCTGTTGTGCTCGCGCCGGCGACAATGCCAGCGCGCAACAGGGCAGGAGCAGGGCTGCGATGAGTGCATGGGGGATTGCGCGATGGCTCATGGCCGTGGGTTCTCGTCGATCGGCTCGGCCAGTACCATGCCTGACGTGCCGCGCAGCCGCGTCAGCGCGGCGGTGCGCTGCGCCTCGGCGACGTGCAGTACATAAGCGCCCGTCACGGTCGGCCCGTCGACGATCCGCGCATCGGCGCTGGCGAGTGCTGCCTGCACCTGGCTGGTGGTGACCTCTGGCTCGAACTGGACGATGATGTTGCCGGCTTTGGCCGTCGGAGCCGCGCCGAGCACCTGATAGGCCGGGGCCGGAGCCTCGTGCCGGGCCGGCAACAGCACCGCGACGATCAGCGCCGCGGCGGCGAGTTGCGCGCCGATCGCCCACCCGAACGACACCGGGCGGCGCAACAACCTGACCGGCGCGCTGGCACGCGGCGGCAACCGCGTCATCCGTTCACGCATTGCGCTCCAGCCATGATCGGTGTCGATACCCAGTTCGGCGATCTGCGCCGAAAGCGCGTGCTCACGCTGCAGGTCGGCGGCGCACTCGGCGCATTGCGCAAGATGCGCGTCGACCGCCTCACGCTCGGCCGCGTCGAGTGTGCCGTTGACGTACCAGGGCAGCAGCCCCTGTGTCTTGGCATGCAGTTCGTCCTGCAATCGAATGATCTCGCCCATGATCCTGTCCTAGACCCAATCCGCCAATTCGCCCGCCAGCCGTCGTTTGAGATGGCGGCGCGCGTGAAACATCCGCGTCTTCACCGTGTCGACCGGACAATCCATGATCTGTGCGATCTCACGATATCCCATTTCGTGGTAATAAGTGAGATCGAGAACCGTCCGGTGATCGGGCGACAATTCCTTCATGGCCAGTTTGAGCAGTATCTGCGCCCTGTTCTGGCCCATCACGTCCTCGGGGCTGTCCGCCTCGCTGGCGAGCGCGTCGAGATCGCGATCCTCGACCGGCTCGTCCTGACGATGCACCCCTTTCATCGCCTTGCGATAGGCGATGCCGAAAATCCATGTCGACAGCTTGCTGGCGCCGTGGAACGAGTCGGCCCGTTCCCACACCACCATCATCGTGTCGTTCAACACCTCTTCGGCCAGCTGTGGCCGCCGGATGAAACGCAGCAGGAAACGCGTCAGCCGCGGATGATAGACCCGGTAAAGCTCTTCGAAGGCCGCGACATCGCCGGCGCGGACGAGCGCCAGCAGCCGCAATTCCGCCTGGTCTGCCAAGTTCCCCGATCCCGTCGGGTTTGCCGCTGTACCCCGCCCGTTCAAGACCTACTTTTCCATTTCCCGACGCGCGTTAGTGCTCCATATCCGCCGCGAGGTTCATGCTGTCCACAAGCTCTGACGGCTCGTGCTATTTGCCGGGCATCCGTTTGCCTGAATTGAGATGGGAAAGTCGTCTTGATCCGGCACTTGGAATGAAGCCTGCCCTGTGGGCAACACCTCCCAGTGGCGCCAGCGAAGCAATCGGATCCGTCCGATTCAATCGATTTGCCTGGGTCCGGCGCTCATGTGGCGAGCGACTGGCCGTCGTCGACGGTGATCACTGACCCGGTGACAAAGGCGCACTGATCCGAGCAAAGATAGATCAGTGCGCTGTCCAGCGAATCTTCTCCCATCAGCCGCCGTCGCGGCCATTTGGCGATCTGGCGGGCGCCGGCATCGGTGCGGAACCAGTCTCCGTTGAGATCGGTTTCGATATAGCCTGGGCAGAGGATGTTGACGTTGACGCCGCTGCGCGCCCAATCGCGCGCCAGCGTCCGCCCGAGCTGGAGCGATGCCGCCTTGGAGGCGGCATAAAGCCCGAGTCCGGGCGAGATCATGGTGGCAGTGATCGAGGAAATAATCACGATCCGGCCGCGCCCCGTATCGGACGATCCCGCCGCGATCATCCGCCGCGCGCCCTCGCGCGCCGTCAGGAACACGCCTCGAACGTTGACCCCCATCACCGCATCGATTGCACCGGCATCGATATCGAGTGCCGGGCCCGCGACATTCATCCCGGCATTGGCGATCGCGGTGTCGACCGGGCCGAACCGGGCGGCGGCGGCGTCATAAGCGGCGATGACCGAGGCCTCGTCGGTGACATCCATCGGCACCGCCAGTGCCTCGCCGCCGGCCGCTTCGATCGCCTGCACGACATCGGCGAGCTGGGCCGCGCGCCGCGCGCCGAGCACGACCCTGGCACCGGCGCCGGCGAGAATTCGGGCGAAGCGGGCGCCGAGCCCGGACGACGCTCCGGTGACCAAAGCGACGCGTCCGCTCAACCTGCCCATCTCCATCCTCCCGTCAGCCCTGCGCCGCGGTGGCGTCGCGCTTGATCTTTTTGGCGAGGCTCCATTTATGCACCTCGGTCGGGCCGTCATAGATGCGGAAGGCGCGGATCTCGCGGAAGATCTGCTCGACGATCGTATCGCCCGAGACCCCCGTGCCGCCCATCACCTGGACGCAGCGATCGGCGACGCGCATCAGCGCTTCCGAGACGGCGACCTTGGTCATCGAGCTTTCGGTCGTGCCGGGCGCGCCGCCGTCGAGCACGCCGGCGCACCAGTCGATCATCAACTCGGCCTGTTTCAGGTCGATCAGATTCTCGGCCAGCATGAAGCCGACGCCCTCATGATCGATCAGCGGTTTGCCAAAGGCCTGGCGCCGACAGGCATAGGCCGTGGCGATCTCGTTGGCGCGGGAGGCACCGCCATGCCAGCGCATGCAATGAGTCAGCCGTGCGGGCGCCAGCCGGACCTGAGCATAGCGGAACCCCTGGTCGGGCTCGCCCAATATCTGATCGGCGGGCACGCGCAGTCCATGGATCGCGACGATCGAATGGCCACCGGGCATCGAGCTGTCGATCGTATCGAGCACGCGTTCGATGCGGATCGCGGGATCGGGCAGGTCGACCAGGAACAGGGTCGCGCCATGCTCGGTCTTCGCCATGACGATGCCGACCGCCGCGCCGTCGGCGCCGGTGATGAAGGCCTTGCGGCCGTGGATCACCCAGTGATTGCCGTCCTGCTGGGCGACCGTCTTCATCATCGACGGGTCGGAACCGGCGCCCCCTTCGTCGGCGGGCTCGGTCATGAAAAAGGCGGATCGCGCCTCGCCAGCGATCAGGGGCTCGAGGAAGCGCTCCTTCTGCTCGGCGGTTGCGACCTTGCCGAGCAGATACATATTGCCCTCGTCGGGTGCGGCGACGTTGATCGCGACCGGGCCGAGCGGGGACAGGCCGGCCGCACGTAGCACGATCGCGGTCCCGGCATGGTCGAGATGGCTGCCGTCGGCGAGGATGTGCGGCGTCATCAGTCCCGCAGCTCGGGCATGGCCGCGCAGCTCGGCGACGAGTTCGGTGGAGGGGCCGTGCGCGCCGCAGCGCGGATCGCGCTCATAAGGGGCGACGGTCTCGCGGACAAAGATCTCGACCCGGAGGGCGATATCGCGGGCGCGCTGCGCTGGGGCGTCGTTCAAATCCTGTCCTTTTCTGGTTCGGCCGGGTCGCGTCGGTCAGGAGGCGATGTCGAGCGGTACGGCGATACGCAACGCGAAATCGGTGACCTGGCGGCCGACCAGCGCGAGCTGCTGAGCCACTTCGGGATCGCCCGGTGCGCCGTCAGCGTCGAAGCGGCTCAGCCGGCAGTTGACCGCGGCGGCGAAGGGCGTCGGCCAGCCGCGAAAGGCGTGGACGATCGCGCGCAACGCAGCGATGGTGCTGCCCGTCGCTTGCCAGCCATAGGCGGTGGCGATCAGGCCGACCGGCAGATCGGTAAGATAGGGGCGGGCATCGCGCGCGGTCTCCTCGAGCAGGTCGAGCGCGTTCTTGACGACCCCGGAGACGTTGCCGTGATAGCCCGGGCTGGCGAGGATCAGGCCGGATGCATCGCGCACCGCTGCGACCAGCGCCGCCTCACCCGGAGTGCGGGCGGGCGCTTTCGAGTCGTAGTGCGGCAGCCCGGTGATCGCTTCGCCGCCGAACAACAGGGTCCGGGCACCCATGGCCTCGGCCGCGGCGAGGGCGATACGGAGCGCCGCCTCGGTCGAGGAGCCGCCACCGGTGGTGCCGCCGATGCCGACGACCAGGGGCTTGTGCGCTGCCATGATGTCGCTCCTTTCGTTATTCAAACATTGATTGGTTATTCGACGTGATCGGCGCCCAAGTCAACGCAGCTTGTGGGTGATGGTCAGCAGCACCGGGGAGATGCCGTCGAGGAAATTGGCCTCGTCGGCGCGGACGCGCCGATAGGCGTCGCTCCCGGCAACCATCCGCATTTCGGCGGTCGATCCGAACCAGGTGACGGCCGCACCGTGAAAGGCGATCGTCGGATCGAGCGCCGCTGCCACGGTCAGGTGGTTCTGCTCGTAGTGCTGGAACGGGATGGCGCAGGCGAGGGGCCCGTGATGCTCGCGCCAGTAGCGACCGAAATCGGCATGGCTGAGGTCGGGGCGACGGCGGATCAGTTCGATGCTCTTGATAGCGTCGGGCGGCGGCGGCCTGTTGCGGATGATCGTGACCTCGACCGGCAGGACCACATCCTCGCCATCCGGCAAGGCCCGGGCGGCGCGGGCGTCGACCGAGGCATAATATTCCTCGGCATACCCATCGAACAACGGCTCGCGAGCGCGATAGCCACCGGCGAGGCAATGGTTCTGGACATATCCGACCAGCCCGGGGGAGGCATCGAGCCTTGCCCGCGCCTCCGCCAGCCAGACGGCATGGAAGGCATCGGGCGCCATGCCGGCCGGGCGGCGGCGCAGGCGGATCAGCTTGTGCATGACCGTCACATCTCCTGCGCCTGGGGGCGGATCAGGATTTCATTGATGTCGACCGCATCGGGCTCGCCGATCGCATAGGCGATGGCGCGCGCCACCGAATCCGCGGGCAGAGCGATCGCCGCGGCACCGGCGAGGCGCTTGAGCGAAGCGAGGTCGGTGATCCGCTCGAACAATTCGCTCTCGGTCGCGCCGGGCGAGACGATCGTTACGCGGATGCCGTCGGCGGTCACCTCCTGGCGCAGTGCCTCGGAGATCACCCGCACCGCATGCTTGGTTGCGGCGTAGACGGCCGATCCGCCGTTGATCTTGTGCCCGGCGACCGATGCGATCGAGACGATATGGCCGGATCGCTGCGCCTTCATCCGGGGCAGCGCGGCGGCGATGGCATAAAGTACGCCCTTGATGTTGGTGTCGATCATCCGGTCCCAGGCGTCGATATCGAGAACATCGAGCCGCGAGATCGGCATGATGCCGGCATTGTTGACCAGCACATCGATCCGGCCGAACCGCTCCACCGCACGGGCGACCAACGCTTCCATCGAGTCGCGACTCGTCACATCGGCCGCGACCGCCAGCGCCTTGCCGCCCGCCGCCGCAATCTCGGCGACCAGCGCGTCGAGCCGGTCGGCGCGGCGCGCGCCCAACACCACTGCCGCGCCGCTCGCCGCCAGCCGCCGTGCGATCGCCGCGCCGATGCCGCTGCTCGCTCCGGTGATTACCACCGTCTTGCCCGTGATAGTGTCCATGCCTCTCCCTCCCGCTTGACCTGTCATTGTCGGTCGATAGTTTATCTAACATTGATTGGAAATGAAACGGCTGATACGCCGTCGGCCAACGATCGACCCAGCTGGAGAGTGCGATGCCGAAACCTGACGCCTATATCGTCGATGCTCTCAGGACCGCCGGCGGGCGCCGCAACGGCAAGCTCGCCGGCTGGCATCCGGCCGATCTGGGCGGTGCCGTGCTCGACGCGATCGTCGCGCGGACCGGCGTGGATCCGGCCGCGATCGAGGACGTGATCATGGGCTGCGTCAGCCAGGGCGGCGAGCAGGCTTTTCAGATCGGCCGCAACGCAGTGCTCGCCTCGCGTCTGCCCGAAAGCGTGCCGGCGGTGACGATCGACCGCCAATGCGGCAGCTCGCAACAGGCGATCCAGTTCGCGGCGCAGGCGGTGATGTCGGGCACGCAGGATATGGTGATCGCCGCGGGCGTGGAGAGCATGACGCGGGTGCCGATGTTCTCGCCGGGCGCGTTGTTCGAGCAGGCCGGGCTCGGCAAGGCCAAGTCGCCGCGCCAGGAGGATCGTTATCCCGGCGTGCAGTTCAGCCAGTTCACCGGCGCCGAGGCGATCGCGCGCAAATACGGCCTGACCCGCGCTGACCTGGATCGCTACGCGCTGGAGAGCCACCGGCGCGCGGCGGCGGCCACCGAGCGTGGCGATTTCGACGCGGAGATCGTACCGTTGGAGATCGAGACGCCTGACGGTCCTGTGCTTCATAGGCGCGATGAAGGTATCCGCTACGACGCGACGTTTGAATCGATCAGGTCGGTCAAGCTGTTGCAGGAGGGCGGGATGATCTCGGCCGCCAATGCCAGCCAGATATGCGACGGCGCGAGCGCTGTGCTGGTGGTCAGCGAACGCGCGCTGAAGGACCACGGCCTGACCCCGCTGGCGCGCATCCACAATTTGACCGTCACCGGGGGCGACCCGGTGATCATGCTCGAGGAGCCGCTGTTCGCGACCGACAAGGCGCTGAAGCGCGCTGGCATGAAGATCGAGGATATCGACCTGTACGAGGTCAATGAGGCGTTCGCGCCGGTGCCGCTTGCCTGGCTGCGGCATGTCGGCGGCGATCCTGCGCGGCTCAACGTCAATGGCGGCGCGATCGCGCTGGGTCATCCGCTCGGGGCCTCGGGCACCAAGCTGATGGCGACCCTGGTCCATGCGCTACGCACGCGCGAGCTTCGCTACGGATTGCAGACGATGTGCGAGGGCGGCGGCACCGCCAACGTCACCATCGTCGAGCGGCTATGAGCAGACCGCTCAGCGTCGAGCGCCGCGGCGCGGTCGACTGGGTCACGCTCGATCGGCCCGACCGGCTCAACGCGCTCGACGCGACGTTGATCGAGGCGTTGCTGCGTTATTTCGAGCGGCTCTATGACGATGATATCTGCCGGGTGGTCGTGCTGCGCGGCGCCGGCCGTGCCTTCTGCGCCGGCGCTGACCTGGGCGGCGACCTGACCCGCCATGTCACCGATGATGGCATTGCCGCGTCGATGCGAGTCCAGCGCACCATTCGCAACATCATGCTGGCGATGCGCCGCTGTCCGCAGCCGATCGTCGCCCTGCTCCACGGCGCTGCGGTCGGCGGCGGCTTCGCCCTCGCGCTTGCCAGCGATATCCGCCTTGCCGCACCCGATACGCGGATGAATGCTGCCTTCATCAAGATCGGCATCGGCGGCTGCGATGTCGGCGTCAGCTACTTCCTGCCGCGACTCGCCGGCGCCTCGCTCGCGCATGAGCTGATGCTCACCGGCCGCGACCTGCTCGCCGATCGCGCGCTTCGGCTCGGCCTCGTCGCCGATGTGGTCGAACGCGAGCGGCTGGAGGAATACGCCGGCGTCTATGTCGAAGCGATGCTCGCCACCGCGCCGATGGGCCTCGCGCTCACCAAGGAGGTGATCAACGTCAATCTCGACGCGCCAGGGCTTGAGGCGGCGATGGCGCTCGAGGACCGCAATCAGGTGATGCTCTCGCAAAGCGCCGATTTCCGCGAGGGCGCCGCCGCCTTTCGCGAGAAGCGCGCGCCGATATTCACGGGTCGATAGGAGGGGACAATATGGAGATTTCGGGCTGCGTCGCGGTGGTGACCGGCGGCGCATCGGGGCTGGGCGAGGCGACTGCGCGGGCGCTGGCCGCCAAAGGCGCGAAGGTCGCGTTGTTCGATCTCAACCGCGAGAAGGGCGAGGCGGTCGCTGCCGATATCGACGGGCTGTTCTGCGCGGTGGACGTCACCTCCGACGAGAGCGTCGATGCGGGCTTCGCCGCGGCCCGCGCGGCGCATGGGCAGGAGCGTATCCTCGTCAACTGCGCCGGCACCGGCAATGCGATCAAGACGGCTAGTCGGTCGCGCGAGGATGGCAGCATCAAACATTATCCGCTCGATGGCTTCAACCGGATCATCCAGATCAATCTGGTCGGCACCTTCCGCTGCATCGCCAAGTCGGCCGCAGGCATGCTGATGCTCGATCCGGGCGAGGATGGCGAGCGCGGGGCGATCGTCAACACCGCCTCGGTTGCCGCCGAGGACGGCCAGGCGGGGCAGGCGGCCTATGCCGCGTCCAAGGGCGGCGTGGTCGGCATGACCCTGCCCATCGCGCGCGACCTGATGGGGGAGGGAATCCGGGTCAACACGATCCTGCCCGGCATCTTCGACACGCCGCTGCTCGCTCAGTCGCCGCAGCATGTTCGCGACGCCCTCGCCGCTTCGGTGCCTTTTCCCAAACGGCTCGGCCAGCCGGCGGAATATGCGCGGCTGGCGCTGATGATGATCGAGAATGGCTATTTCAACGGCGAGGATGTCCGGCTCGACGGGGCGATCCGCATGGCGCCGCGATAGCCGGAACAGGCTTGTTATCTAACAGTGGTTGGTTTATTCTCCAGCGAATAAGGAGAGGGATATGACGCCGAGCACGGTCGCAGATGCCGAGGCCGTCAACTGGGACCGCGAGGCCGATGTCGTCGTCATCGGTTTCGGCGGCGCGGGGGCAAGTGCTGCGCTACAGGCGCGGGAGGAAGGCGCCGATGTCATCCTGGTCGATCGCTTCGGGGGCGGGGGCACCACCACCTATAGCGGCGGTGTGATCTATGCCGGGGCCACCCGCTTCCAGCGCGAAGCGGGCTTGGAAGACAGTGTCGACAACATGTACGCCTATCTCAAGATGGAAGTGGGCGATGCGGTGCGCCCGGAAACGTTGCGCCGTTTCTGCGAGGGCAGTGCCGCCGATGTCGAGTGGCTGATCGCACACGGCGTCAGCTATGCCTCCGACACCTATCTCGAGAAGATCACTTATCCGCCCGAGGGCAAATATCTTTATTATTCGGGCAACGAGAAATCGCCTTCCTTCGCCGCTAACGCGAAGCCAGTGCCGCGCGGCCACCGCGCGGTCGGCCCGGGCTTTGGCGGCGCGCATTATATCGCGGCGCTGCGCAAGGCGGCGATCAGCGAGGGCGTCGCACTGATGCTCCACACGCGCGTCACCCGGCTGGTCGCCGATGCCGCCGGGAGGGTACTGGGCGTCGAGGCAATCACCTTGCCTGCCGACAAGCATGCCGAGCACCAGGCGTATTATGCCCGGGTCAACCCCTATGTGCCGCACAACCACGCCAGGACCGAGCGCGCGGCCAAAGCGATGGCGGCGATCGAGGCGAAGCATGGCAGTACCATCCTGATCCGCGCGCGGGGCGGCGTGATCCTGTCGACCGGCGGCTTCGCCTACAGCCGCGATCTGGTTGGCAAGAGCGATCCGATGCTCGGCCGGCACTATGAGGTCAGCCACCGTCTCTCGACCATGGGCAATGACGGGTCCGGCGTGGCGATGGGCCAGTCGGTCGGCGGCGCGACCGGGCATATGGATTCGGTCTATATCGCCCGCAACATCGCCCCGCCCGAGGCATTGCTCGAAGGCATATTGGTCAATCGCGACGGCGAGCGCTTCGTCGCCGAGGATGCCTATGTCAGCCTGATCGGCGGCGTGCTCGCGCGCCAGCCCGAAGGCAAGGCCTGGCTGATCGTGCCGGCCAGGGCCTTCCGCACATCGATCCGCGAGGCGCTCACCTGCGGGTGGCAGCGCTTCAAATATTTCGGCGTGCCGATGCTGATCAACTATGCGCTGGGCGGCACGCGCCGCGGCGGCAGCGCGGCGGCGCTCGCCCGCAAGGCCGGGATCGATCCAACGGCACTTCAGGCCACGATCCAGGGCCATGACGCCGATCTCGCCGCCGGCCGGCCCGACAAAATGGGCAAGACCGAGGAGCTTCGCACCCCGCTCGGCAAGGGGCCCTTCTACGCGATCAACATGTCGATGGCGAACCGCCACGCCCTCACCAAGTTCATGACGCTGGGCGGCCTGACCGTCGACGAGGAGAGCGGCGTCGTGACGCGCGAGGACGGCAGCGCGATACCCGGGCTTTATGCCGCGGGCATGTCGGCGGTCGGGCTCCATTCCAACGGCTATATCAGCGGACTTTCATTGGCCGATGGCGTCTTTTCCGGCCGCCGCGCCGCGCGCCATGCCGCCGCCGCGTCGGGGCCCAAGCCCGCCAACCGCCCCCTCGAAACCACGGCCTGATCCGATGAACAACAATGCCCTTTCCAGCATCGACGAGATCGTCGAGGAGGCGCGCAACGGCCGGATGTTCATCCTGGTCGACGATGAGGATCGCGAGAATGAAGGCGATCTCGTCATCCCGGCCCAGATGGCGACGCCCGAGGCGATCAACTTCATGGCGCGCGAGGGCCGTGGCCTGATCTGCCTGTCGATGATGCGATCGCGGATCGAGCAGCTCGGCCTCGACCTGATGAGCCGCGACAACCGCACCGCTTATGAGACCGCCTTCACCGTCTCGATCGAGGCGCGCGAGGGCGTGACCACCGGTATCTCCGCCGCCGATCGCGCCCGCACCATCGCGGTCGCGATCAACGCCGCCAACGGCCCGGACGAGATCGTCACCCCGGGCCATGTCTTCCCGCTGGTCGCCCGCGACGGTGGGGTGCTCGTCCGCGCCGGCCATACCGAGGCGGCGGTCGACATCGCCCGGCTCGCCGGCCTCACCCCCGCGGGCGTGATCTGCGAGATCATGAACGAGGACGGCACAATGGCACGGATGGACGACCTTGTCGGCTTCGCGCAGCGCCACAATTTGAAGATCGGCACGATCCGCGACCTGATCGCCTATCGCCTGCGCCGCGACCATAATCTGCGCAAGGTGGGCGAAGCGCGATTCCAGAGCCTGTTCGGCGGCGACTGGACCGCCATCACCTTCCGCAACAAGGCGGTCGACAGTGAGATGCTCGCTTTGGTGAAAGGCCATGTCGATCCCGACAAGCCGACGCTCGTCCGCATGCATGTGGTCGACGTCTTCACCGACATGCTCGGCGTTGCCGGCGAGCGCCACGGCCTGCTCCAGAGCGCCATGGCCGAGATCGCGCGCGAAGGGGCCGGCGTGATCGTGATGATCACACAGCAGATGCCCAACATGCTGACCCGCTTCGTTGCCCGCAAATCGGACGAGAGCCCGGCGGTGAGCGATCTCGACGCGCTGCGCGATTACGGCGTCGGCGCGCAGATATTGTCCGCGCTCGGGGTGCACGACATGATCCTGCTGACCAACTCGCCGCGCACCCTGGTCGCGCTGCAAGGCTTCGCGCTCGATGTGGTAGGGCACCGCGCCATGACCTGCACGCCCCCGTCGACCTGGATCCAATGAGCGAACCCGCCCCGTCGCTTCACGCGCCGCTCGCCTTTCGCCGCGGCCGGGCCATGCCCAACCGCTTGGCGCTGGCGCCGCTCACCAATCTGCAGAGCCATGACGACGGCAGGCTGTCGGAGGATGAATTCGCCTGGCTGACGAAGCGCGGGGCCGGCGGCTTCGGCATGGTGATGACCTGCGCGGCGACCACGCACGCGCTCGGCAAGGGTTTCCCCCGCCAGCTCGGCGTGCATGACGACGCGCATCTCCCCGGCCTCGAACGGCTGGCCACCGCACTGCGCGTAGCCGGCGCGTCGTCCTCGGTCCAGCTCCAGCATTCCGGCGGCCGCGCTCAGCGCGATCTGATCCCCGGCGATCCGGTCAGCGCGATGGACGATGCGAAACGCGGCGTCCGCGCGCTCTCGACCGGGGAGGTGGAGCAGGCGATCGAGGATTTCATCCTGGCCGGTCTGCGCGCCGAACGCGCCGGCTTCGATGGTGTCGAGGTGCACGGCGCGCATGGTTATCTGCTCTGCCAGTTCCTCGACACGCGCAACGCCCGTACCGATCGTTATGGCGGCAGCGAGGAGAACCGCGCGCGCATGACCTTCGAGGTGATCGCCGGCCTGCGCGCCCGGGCTCGCCCGGATTTCCAGATCGGCGTCCGCCTCTCGCCCGAACGCTACGGCATAGACCTGGGAGAAGCGCGCACGCTCGCCGCCCGGCTGCTGCGCGAGGGTCAGGTCGACTATGTCGACATCTCCTGCTGGGACACGTTCAAGCTGCCCGAGGATCCGGCCTGGCAGGAACGCGACCTGATCGGCTGGTTCGCCGATCTCGATCGTCACGGCACCGCGCTCGGCGTCGCGGGCAAGCTGACGACCGCGCCCAACGCGCGCCGATGCCTTGCACGCGGTGCCGATTTCGTGCTGATCGGCCGGGGCGCCATCCTGCACCATGATTTCGCCCGCCGCGCCGGCGAGGACGAGGCCTTCGCGAGCGCGCCGCTCCCGATCAGTCGCGCGCATCTCGCGTCCGAAGGGCTGGGCCGCGACTTCATCGACTATATGGCGACGTGGCCGGGCTTCGTCGCCGAGGAGGAAGCGGCATGAGCCGGACGCTGCAGATCGTCGAGGTCGCCGCGCGCGACGGCCTCCAGAATGAAAGCGT
Organism: Sphingomonas sp. GW821-FHT10F11; assembly: GCF_058809095.1. NCBI lineage: Bacteria > Pseudomonadati > Pseudomonadota > Alphaproteobacteria > Sphingomonadales > Sphingomonadaceae > Sphingomonas > Sphingomonas sp. GW821-FHT10F11. The sequence continues at coordinate 100,451 of NZ_JBXASH010000007.1, read as the reverse complement.
GCTGGTCTCGACCGCCGACAAGGTCGCGCTGATCGAACGCATGATCAAGGCCGGGGTCCGCCGCTTCGAGGTCGGCAGTTTCGTCAACCCGAAGCGCGTGCCGCAAATGGCCGACACACCAGACGTGATCGCCGCGCTGCCCGACCGCGCCGATGTCAGCTATATCGGCCTGTGCCTCAACCTGAAGGGCGTTGAGCGCGCCGCTCAATCGCGCGACGGCAACAAACGCGGTGTCGATGAGGCGGGGTGCGTCACCGTCGCCAGCGACGCTTTCGGCAAGGCCAACCAGGCGCAGAGCTCGGCTGAATCGGTCGCCGAGAATATCGCGATGCTGGCCCTGGCGAAACGCGAAGGGCTGGTGCCGCAGGTCACGATCGCGGTGGCGTTCGGCTGCCCGTTCGAGAAGGCGGTGCCGCCGCAGCGCGTGCTCGACATCGCCCGACGCCTCGCCGAGGCCGGCCCGGTCGAGATCGCGGTCGCCGATACGATCGGCGTCGCCGTCCCTGGCCAGGTTCGCGACCTAATCGGTGCGTTGCGCGAGCAGCTCCCGGCGGAGATCCGCCTTCGTGCTCATTTCCACGACACCCGCGCGACTGGCGTCGCCAATGCCTGGGCGGCATGGGAAGCGGGCGCCGATATCCTCGACGCGTCGCTTGGCGGCCTGGGCGGCTGCCCCTTTGCGCCGGGCGCCACCGGCAATGTCGCGACCGAGGACCTGGTCTATCTGTTCGAGCGCTCGGGTGTGCTGACCGGTATCGATCTCGACCGGGCGATCGCCGTCAACTCATGGTTCGCCGGCGTGATCGGCAAGCCGCTGCCCTCGAGTGTCGGCAGGGCTGGAGGCTTCTGATTTCGGCTGCGTTACGACTTATAATTTTTTTCCGCTGTTATGTTGGATTTTGAGGTTGAATTTATGGCTTTCTTTCAAGCGTTTGTGTCCGTTTTCCCTGTTATCGAATAACAGCGGAATAAATGCGGAATAACAGAGGGCATTTCCGCTGTTCCCCGGGGAAAACAGCGGACGTCGATCGTCCTGTTTCTTCAAGCTGAGAATGAGCGGGGCGGCCGCCAGGGCGAGCATCGTCCGATCGCATCCCTGCCATGGTCTGTCGTCGAGTTTGAATCGACCCGCGACACGCGCCGGTGGATCAATCCACAAATGCCTAGCTCGCCGGGGGCAGCATCGCGCTGGAAATGCCCTGATCGGCCAGCACGAACGACCCCTGCAGCGCCTTTGCCGCATCGGAGCACAGGAACAGCGCCACTTGGGCGATATCGTCGGGCTCCATCATCGCATTGCCATAGGGGCTGATCGATCGCGCCTCGCGGCGGACCATGCCTTCCTGCTGCTCGGGCGTCAGCTCCTCGCTCTCGAAGCCGAGCATCGGCGTGCGGACCGAGCCCGGGCCGATCGAGTTGCAGCGGATGTTCGATCGCCGAAGCTCGGGCGCCAGCGTGCGCGTGAAATGCGCGATCGCCGCCTTGGTCGCGGCATAGACGGCGAATTCGTTGACGCCGAGCACCGCAGCGCCCGAGGAGATGTTGACGATCGACCCGCCGCCGCTGCGCCGCATCACGGGCAGGGCGGCCTGGATCATCGAGATCGGACCGATCGTGTTCACCCCGAACATCAGGTCGATCTTTTGTGCGCTCATCTGTTCGATCGGCCCCCAAAAGCACACGCCCGCGCTCTGGATCAGGATGTCGAGCCGGCCATGGTCGCGCTCGACGCCGGCGATCAGCGCGGCGATCGCCGCGCGGTCGGTGATGTCGCACGTCGCGGGATGCGCCTTGCCGCCCGCGCTGACGATCCGGTCGACCACCGGCTGGATCGCCGCTAGCGGCTGTTCGGAGGTGACGATCGCGGTCGCGCCGTTCTTCGCGAACAGGGCGGCGGTCGCGGCACCGATGCCGGAACTGCCGCCGGTGACGATGGCGATCTTGCCGTCAAGCATGACTGGTCTCCTGGATGCGGCCGGCGAAATGCCCCTCGCGGATCGCGATCAGCAGGTCGCGTGGGGCATTGGCGTCGCCGATCAGATGAAGCTCGTACGGCCGCAGCGCCCGCGTCCCGCCGCCGAGCGCGCGGTAGAGGTCGCTCTGCGCCTCATTGTACGAGATGAACACCACCGTCTCGGCCGGCACGTCCCAGGTCTGGTCGCCGTCGAGATAGCCGAGCGTGCAGGTGTCCGCGCCGATCGACACCAGCCGGCCGCCGACCACCAGGGTGAAATCGCCCTGGCGCAGCCGGCGCAGCGCCGGACTGGAGCGGACGATCACCTCGATCTGCGGCGCGAACGAGCTGTGCCGCGCGACGAAAGTCACCTTCGCGCCGTTCGCGATCAGCTGCTCGGCCGCGGCGATGCCTTCGTAATGGCCGACATCGTCGAACACGACCGCCGATTTGCCGAGCTTCTCCGGCGGCAGGAACAGCAGTTCGTGCGAGCTGAGCACATGCCGCTGGCCGAAACCCGGCACAGGCGCCTCAGGCCGTGCCGCCTGCAGCCCGTCCATCCGCGGCAGCGATCCGGTCGCGACGATCACCACGTCGGGCTGCTCGGCCAGCACATCGTCCGCCTCGGCATAGGTCGACAGGCGGATGTCGACGCCGAGATGGTACAGCTCCTGTTCCTGCCAATAGGTGATGTCGCCGATCGTTGCCGACTTGGGTGCGCGCTTGGCGATGTTGATCGTGCCGCCCAGCGCCGGCTGCGCCTCGATCAGCACCACCTTATGCCCGCATGTTGCCGCCAGCCGCGCTGCTTCCATGCCGGCCGGGCCGCCCCCGATGATCACCACTTTTTTCGGGTTGGCGGCGGGTACGATCAGATCTTCGGACAAAGTGCGCTCGTACCCGACCACCGGATTGACGGTGCAGCCCATGCGCTGCTGCGCGGTGCGGATGCCGCCGACACAGCCCTGGTTGCAGGCGATGCAGGGCCGCACGCGTTCGGCATTGCCGGCCAGCGTCTTGGCGACCAGGTCGGGCTCGGCGATCATCGGCCGTACGAAGCTGACCATGTCGCCCAGGCCTTCCTTGATCGCCTGGTTGCCCTCTTCGAGCGTGCGATAACGGCCGGCGATCATCGTCGGCACATCGGCGCGTGCCGCGATCGGCTCGGCCGAGCTGAGCATATAACCCGCCGGCTGGTCCATGCAGCCGAGCATGGTCGAGATGCTGTAGGGGCTGCCCATCGAGGCGCTGACATAATCGACCATCTTGTCGGCGCAGAGCCGCGCGACCACTTCGCCGGCCTCTTCGGGAGTCAGCCCACCGGGTGCATTGTAATCGGACAGGCGAATGCCGACCGGATAGTCCCAGCCGAGCCGGTCGCGCACCGCTTTGAGAAGGTCGCGCCCGAAGCGCATGCGGTTGTCGAGGCTGCCGCCATAATCATCCTCACGCCGGTTGGTCAGCGGACAGAGGAACTGGTGGATCAGGTAGCCATGGCCGAAATGCAGCTCGACCCCGTCGAGCCCGCTTTTCTGCACACGCACCGCCGCATCGACATAGGCCTGGCTGATCTCGTCGATCTGGTCCTGGGTCATCGCGAACGGCGTGTTGACCAGGCCGAGCGGGCAGGGAACGTTGGAGGGGGAGAGTGGCGCCTGCCCGCTCGCCGGCGCCCAGCGATGGCCGCCGTGCCAGAGCTGGACGAAGGTCCGCATGCCGTATTGCGCGCCCGATTTCGCCAGCGCCGCGAAACCGGGAATGATCGAATCGTCGACCGCGTCGACCGTATGGTTGGCGGAGGACCGATGGACCACCGTCGCCTCGAGGATATTGAGCCCGACCCCCGATTTCGCTCGCGCCTCATGATAGGCGATCAGCTCGTCGCTGACGACGCCGCGGCCATAGCTCGTACCGTGGCTGGCGCGGACGATGCGGTTCTTCACCTCCAGCCCGTTGATCGTGATGGGACTCAGGATGTGATCGAGCGACACGGTAAACCTCTCCAACCCGCCCGCCTTTCTGGCGTGACGCTATCTATAGCGACCAGACCACCTTGTCGGCGATCAGCCCGTCGATCTCCGCCGCGTCGAATCCCGCCTCGGCCAATATCTCCGCCGCCGGCCGCGCGGTGCGCGGGTTGATCGCGGTGACGAGTTCGGGATGGCCCGAAAGGCGCGGCGCCGGTGCGGCGGTGAGCACGCCGCGTTCGTCCACCGTTACCGTCGCGCGCGCGGCATTGTGCGGATCGTGAGCGAGCTCATCGACCGTCAGCACCGGCGCGCCGCAGGAATCGATCGCGGCGAACAACGGTGTCCATTCGGCCTGAGATTTGGTTCGGAACGCCGCCGCCACCCGCTCGCGCAGCGCCGGCCACAACGACCGGTCCATCTGCGTCCGCGCCGAGGCGTCGACATCGTCGAGCCCCAAGATGGCGAGCATCGCGGCGTAGAATTTCTGCTCGATCGCGCCGACCGAAAACCACTTGTCGTCGGCGCAACGATAGACGCCGTAGAAAGGCGCCTTGCCGATGAGCATCGAATGCGCCGGGTCACCGTCCCACAGCCCCAGTTCCAGCTCGCCGAACATCGCGCCGAGCATATAGGACGCGCCGTCGACGATCGCTGCGTCGACCACCTGGCCCTTGCCGGTGCGCTGGCGCTCGACCAGCGCCATCAGCACGCCAATCATCAAGGTGTAGGAGCCGTTGGCGAGATCGCCGAGCAGGCCCGGTGGCGCGGTCGGCTTGTCCTCCCCCGTCACGCCCAGTGCGCCGGAGATGGCGAGATAGTTGATGTCGTGCCCGGCGCGGGTCGCATAGGGGCCGGTCTGCCCCCAGCCGGTCAGCCGCGCATAGATCAGCCCCGGATTGGCCGCGATCAGCATATCGGGGCCGAGACCGAGCCGCTCCATGACACCGGGGCGGAAGCCTTCGACCAGGATGTCGGCCGACCTGGCCAGCCGCCGCGCCGTTTCCTGGCCGCCCGGTGAGCGCAGGTCGAGGCCGATCGCCTCCTTGCCGCGCGACATGGCGACCGCGGGATCGAACGGCATCGGATCGGGCCGCCTGACGCTCAGCACGCTGGCGCCGAAATCGGCGAGCATCATGGTCGCGAAGGGCGCGGGGCCGAGGCCGCTGAGGTCGAGGACGCGAAGCCCGGCGAGGGGGCCGCGGCCGGCCTGGCTGGCCTCACCCATAGTCAGGCGTTCGCGGCCAGTGCCGGCCGCGGCTGCGCGTTGAGCTGCGGTACCACCTCGTTCCCCAATATCTCGACCATTTCGACATATTCTTCGCGCGGCACGCCGCCCATGTCCATCTTGATCAGATTGACATCGGCGCCGACCAGGTTGCTCAATTCGATCAGCCGGTCGGCGAAGCGGGCCGGCCCGCCGACGATCGCCGGTCCCTGGGTCGACAGGAACTCGTAATCGAAGGTCGAGGTGAGATAGGCGGGCGGGTTGTCGTTCACGCTCTTGATCATCGCCTGGTTGAAGGCGTGATAGCCTTCGTAGCGCGGCTCATAGCGCTCGCGGGCGATCGCATCGGTCTTGGCGACCCAGCCATGCCAGCAGGCGCCGACACGAGGAACATGCTTGTGACCGGCTTCGGCGAACGCTTCGCGATAGATATCGGCGACGGCGACGAACTTGTCGGGTTTGCCGAAGGCGCTGGGCAGCATCAGGTTGAGGCCGAGTCTGCCGGCGAGCTTCGCCGTCGTCGGCGAACTGCCGCCGCCGACCCAGAAGGGCGGGCGTTCGCGCTGGATCGGGGTTGGCTCGAGATGCTGGCCGGTGATCGGCGGGCGGAACTGCCCCTGCCAATGGACCGGCTCGCCCGACCATAACAGGCAGGCCAGCTCCATCGCCTCGGCAAAGCGGGCGGGCGAATCGGCCGCCGACTGGCCGAACAGATCATAGGTCTTCTCGAAGAAGTTGCCGCGCCCGGTGACCAGCTCAAGCCGGCCGTTCGAGATCACGTCGACGGTGGCGTAATCCTCCACCATCCGCAGCGGATCGAGATTGGCGGCGAGCGCCACCGAGGTGCCGAGGCGCAGCCGGGTGGTGCGCTCGGCGATCGCTGCCAGCACCACGGCGGGCGACGAGAAGGTGTAGTTGATGCCGTGATGCTCGCCGACATAATAGCCCTGGATGCCGGTCCGGTCGGCAACCTCGGCCGCATCCAGCGTCATCCGATAGCGCTCGCTCGCCGAAAACCGGCGACCCGTCACGGGATCGTCCATGATGTCGCCCAACGACATAAGTGCGATTTCCATGCATCCCTCCCGTACCTGCGTTTGAACTTCTCTTACAGTGTATGTTTCGAATCGCAATAGGCTTTCGTTATCACCGCTTGGTCGACGACGACGGAGGCGCATGGCGATAGGCGCCCACGCTGTAAAAGCGCCTCGATAAGGCTGTTGCTCACCAATTCTGTCGATGTTAGGTTATGAGTCGGAACGGTGCCGCGGTTCGCGCGGCTGATGCAGCAACGAGAGGATATCGGGATGGGCGTTCACCACTTTGCGATCGCGGCGAAGGACTTCGACACCTCGCATCATTTCTACACCGAGGTGATGGGCTTTCCGCTTGTCGCAGGCGTGAAGCGCCAGGCGCCGGGCGGCGGCTGGACCAAGCACATGTTCTACGACATCGGCGACGGTCAGACGATGGCGCTATGGGATCTGCGCGGGATCGAAGGCATTCAGCTCAACCCCGATGAATGGCGCGGCGCGATCTCGACCGGACTCGGCCTGCCGCGCTGGGTCAATCACTTCGCCTTCAACTGCAAGGGCGGCGAAGAGGAACTCCAGCAGCGCAAGAAGAACTGGCTCGACAATGGCTATCATGTGTCGATGACCGACCATGAATTCATCCGGTCGATCTACACCTTCGATCCGGACGGCAATCTCGTCGAATGGACCTATGACACGCGGCCGATCGACGCGAGCGACACCAAATATGCCGAGGAGATCCTGGTCGACAATTCGCCGGCGACCGAGCCCGATTACGAGGGGCCGTTCGAGCGCTCCACCGTGCCGAAATATCGCGCCACGCCGACGCCGATGCCGGTCGACTGAACCTTCTAAGCCCCTTCCCTTCAGGGGAGGGGTTGGGGTGGGGCAGCGCCGCAAACTCCGCAAGCACCGTATTCGCGGATGGGCCCCACCCCCAACCCCTCCCCTGAAGGGAAGGGGCTTTAAGTCGCGGCACAGGGAGGAAGCGTGGGCATTGTGACTGACGAGGCGTCGGCGCCTGGCCGCAACGAGGGCGGCCCGGGGCTGACCGAGCTGTACCGGCGGATGGTGCTGATCCGCGAGGCGGAGAAGAGCTGCGGCGCGCTGTTCGCCGCAGGCGAGATACCCGGCTTCATTCACCTGAGCGATGGGCAGGAGGGCGTCAGCGTCGGTGTGATGGCCTCGCTGCGCCCCGACGATACGATCGCCTCGACTCATCGCGGGCACGGCCATGCCCTGGCCAAGGGGCTCGGCCTGGACGGCTTCTTCCGCGAGCTGATGGGCAAGGCCGACGGCGCCTGCAAGGGGCGCGGCGGATCGATGCATGTCGCCGATCTCTCGGTCGGCATGCTGGGGGCGAACGGCATCGTCGGCGGGGGCATAGCGATCGCGCTTGGCTCGGGGCTCGCGCAGAAGCTGCGCGGCGGCGATGGGCTCGCAGTATCCTTCTTCGGCGATGGCGCGCTGGCAGAGGGCATCATCCACGAATGCCTCAACATCGCCCAGCTCAAGACCATTCCGATGCTGTTCGTGTGCGAGAATAACGGCTGGTCGGAATTCAGCCCGACCTCGACCCAGGTGATCTTCACGCTGGAGAAGCTCGCGGCGGCGTATGGCATTCCCTATTTCGGGATCGACGGGTCCGACGTGGAAAAGGTCGCCGATCTGGCGGCCGATCTTGTCGCCCGCATCCGGCGCGAGCGCGGGCCCGTGGTGCTCGAATGCTCCACGACCCGGATTCGCGGCCATTATGAGGGCGATTCGCAACGCTATCGCAGCGATGCCGCGCCGCCGGTCGATCCGCTGGCCATCGCGCGGTCGGCGCTCGAGGCACGCGGCGTCGCCGTCGCCGATCTGGGGGAGATCGAGGAGTCGATCCGGGCAGAGGTCCAGCGAGCGGTCGAGGCGGCCCGGCTGAGCACCGAGGAGTCGCTGAGCGCCGCACAAGCCGAAGTCTATGCGATGGGGGCGGCGCGATGAGCGAGGCCCGTTTCGCGCATGCGATCAACCGCGCGCTCGACGATGCGATGGCGCTGGACCCCAGCGTTCTGCTGCTCGGCGAGGATATCGCGAATGCCGGCGGCACCTTCGCGGTGACGCGCGGGCTGCTCGACAAATATGGGCCTGACCGGGTGATCGACATGCCGATCGCCGAGAACGCCATTGCCGGCATGGCAGTGGGCCTCGCGCTGGGCGGCTATCGCCCGGTGATCGAGATCATGTTCATGGATTTCATGACGCTGACGATGGACGCCGTCGTCAACCAGGCCGCCAAGCTTCATTTCATGTTCGGCGGGCAGGGCGCGGTGCCGATGGTGGTGCGCACCCAGCATGGCGGCGGGCTCAATGCCGGGCCGCAACATTCGCAATGCCTGGAAGCGTGGTTCGCGCATATCCCGGGGTTGAAGGTGGTGGTTCCGGCGACGCTAGACGATGCCTATGCACTGCTGCGGAGCGCGATCGATGATCCCAACCCGGTAATCTTCGTCGAGAACAAGGCGCTCTATCCGATGAAGGGCGAGCTGTCCGAGGCGCCCGAGCCGGTGCGGCTGGGCAAGGCGCGGATCGCGCGGAGTGGCACCGACGTGACGATCGTCAGCTATGGCGCGATGGTCCACAAGGCGCTGGCCGCGGCGGAGACGTTGGCGGGCGAGGGGATCCAGGCCGAGGTGATCGACCTGCGCACGGTGCAGCCCTGGGACGAGGCGACGGTGCTCGAATCGCTGTCGCGCACGCACCGGCTGGTCGTGGCGCACGAGGCGGTCGAGGCGTTCGGCGTGGGCGCGGAGATCGCCGCACGGATGGCGCAGATCGGGTTCGACGAGCTTGACGGGCCGATCGTGCGGGTGGGCGGTGCCTTCATGCCGGTGCCGTTCGGGCGGACGCTCGAGGTCGAATATATGCCTGGCGCGGCGCAGATCGTCGACGCAGTGCGCGCGACCTATGACTGAGGGCTCCGCCACCGCGATCGTCATGCCCAAGCTCGGGTTGACCATGTCCGAAGGGCTGATCGCCGAATGGCTGGTCGCGCCGGGCGATGAGGTCGCCGCCGGCCAAGTGCTGTTCGTGGTCGAGACCGACAAGATCAGCAACGAGATCGAAGCACCGGCACCGGGGCGGATCGTTTCGCTGCTGGTCGAGGCCGGCGATACCGTCGTTGTCGGCACGCCCCTGGCGATGTGGACCGGGCCCGGCACTGTCGGTGCGCCGCCGCTGGTTGTGCCGGATGAGGCGACACCGGTGCAGGTCGACCGGCCCACACCGATCGCACTGTCGTCCAACGGCGTTGAGCGCATCCGATCGACACCCTTCGCGCGGCGGCTGGCGAAGCTCGACGGCATCGAGATCGCATCGGTCACCGGGACGGGTGCGCGCGGTCGTATCCAGGCGCGCGACGTGCAGGCGGCGATCGATGCGCGCCGTGCGGCACCTGCCCGGGCGACGCCCGCGATGGGCCGCGACCTGCGCCCGCTAATCGCGGCACGCGTCTCGCGCAGCAAGGCGGAGATCCCGCATTTCTACGTCACCGCCGATGCGCGGTTCGACGCGCTGAATGCGCTCCGCGGCGATCTCAACACCGATCCGCAAGCGTCGCGCAAACTGAGCGTCACCGCTTTCCTTGCAATCGCCGTTGCCCGCGCGCTGGTGCTGGTGCCCGAGGCAAATGTCGTGTGGCGCGGCAATCACGCCGAACGTCTGTCGCGGATCGCGATCGGGATCGCCGTCGATACGCCGGGCGGGGTGATGGCGCCGGTGGTGCCGGTGACGGGCGGCATTTACGCGTTCGCCGATGCGCTGGACGGTGCGATCGAGCGGGCACGGCAGGGCAGGATCGGCTCGGGCGATGCGGGCGAGGCGGCGATCGGCATCTCCAATGTCGGCATGTTCGCGGTACGCTCGCTCACGCCTATCATCGACCCGGACCAGAGCTTCATGCTCGGCGTCGGCGCCCCCCAGGCGGTGTTCCGGCCCGGCCCCGGCGGCGCTCCCCTGGCAGTGCAGGAGGTGACGTTGAGCCTCGCCTGCGATCACCGGGCGATCGACGGGGCGGGCGCGGCTCGATTCCTGGCGACGATCGTCGACCTGCTGGAACATCCGGGGCGACTGCTGATTTCCGGGCAATAGGAGGCTTCGGTGCGCGACTGCGACGTGCTGATCGTCGGTGCCGGCGGTGCGGGCATGGCAGCCGCGATCGAGGCAGCCGGCAGCGGCGCGTCGGTGACGGTGCTTGAGGCGGGCAAGCGGCCTGGTGGTTCGACCGCGCTGTCGGGCGGGGTGTTCTATGCGGCCGGCAGCAGCGTGCAGCGCGCGGCCGGCGTCGCCGACGATGTCGAGCGGATGTACCGCTATTACATGACCTTCAACCGCTGGAACCTGGAGCCCTGGCTGATCCGGCGCTTCTGCGAGGAATCGGCGCCGACGCTCGAATGGTTGCTCGGGCTCGGCGTCGAGATGCCGGTCGCGGGGCTCTACATCTCCGGCGTCGAGGACGTGCCGCGCGGGCACCACACCCGTGGATCGGGCGCCGCGCTGTTCGAGCATCTGCACGGCGCGGCTGCCGCGCGAGGCGCGGCGATCCATTGCAACGTCCGGGTCGACTCGCTGCTGGTCGAGTATGGCCGGGTCGCCGGGATCGTGGCGCAGGGCGCGGAGATGCGCGCCGGCGCGGTGGTACTGGCGACGGGCGGCTATGGCGCCAATCGCGACCTGCTCATGGAATTCAACCCGGATATCGCCGAGCAGGACGAACGCTGGTCCTTCTATTTCGGGTCGGAGACCAGCCGCGGCGACGGCATCCGCATGGCGCGCGACATCGGTGCGACGGTGGTCGGGCGGAACCGGCTGCTGGTGAATGCGTCGCCCGGCTTTTCGCGCGATGTGGCCGATTTCCATCCGCCCTGGCTGGTGTTCGTCAACCGCCACGGCCAGCGTTTCATGGACGAAACCTGGCCCTATTGCATCGCCGGCCACCGGATCGAGGAACAGCCGGACCGGCTGTGCTTCGCGATCTTCGACGAGCCGACGCGCGCCGCTTCGCCCTCGCGGCACCCTTTCGCCGACAAGCTCGGGGTGGGCGATTTCGCTTATTCCGGCGACCGGCTCGCCGAGGAAGCGGCGAGAGGCAGGGTGCTGGTGGCAGAGACGCTGGAGGGACTGGCGGCAAAGGCAGGGATCGACCCGGTTGGGCTGGCCGGTGCGGTCGCGCGCTACAATGACGATGTGCGGGCCGGGGGCGATCGCCAGTTCTTCAAACAAGGCGCGCTGAGCACGATCGAGACCGGGCCCTTCTATGCCGCCGAGGTGCATGCGGCGAGTTTCGGCGCGACCTCGGCCGGGGTACGGATCGATCCCGACGCGCGGGTGCTCGGGGCGGACGCGCGGCCGATCGCGGGGCTCTACGCAGCCGGGGAGACGGCGGGCGGGGTGCTTGGGGAGCGGTACGTCGGAGGTGGAAATTATATCAGCAACGCGTTGATCTTCGGGCGGATTGCCGGGCGCGGGGCGGCCCGGTTCGCTGGGTGACGGTTCAGCTCTCGAACGTCACCACCTGATCCAGGCCGGCGCGCGTCGTGCGGAAGCCATTGGCCGGATGGTCTGGATCGGCATAGCCGAACGAGATGCCACAGACGATTTTCCGATGTGCCGGAATGTCGAAATGGCCGCGAATGAAATCGGAGACGCCGGCCAGCGCCGCCTGGGCGATGGTGGCGATGCCGAGGCTCTGCGCGGCGAGCATGACATTGGCGACATAGGCGCCGCAGTCGATCGCGCCATAGGTGCCGAGATCCTCCTCGGTGGTGACGATCATCACATGCGGGGCGCCGAACAGGCGGAAATTCTCGAGCATCTGCTTGCCCGACCCGACACGGTCGCCGTGCGTGACGCCGACGCTGTTGTAGAGCGCCCAGCCCGTCTCGCGCTGGCGTTCCTTGTAGATGCCGACATAGCGCGCGGGGAAGGCGAAGTCGGGCTGTTCGGGGCGGGTCTTCTGATCCTCCCAGCGATTGCCGGTCGCGTGCGCGTAGAGCGCGTCGCGGAAGCGCTCAGTCGCCTCGCCCTCGGTCACGATCGCCTGCCAGGGCTGGGAATTGCACCAGGAGGCGGTGCCCTGGGCGATCCGCAGCATCGTCTCGATCGTCGTGCGCGGGACCTGGTCCCGCCGATAGCCGCGGCAACTGTGCCGCGCGCGGACCAGCCGGGCCAGGGTCGCGGCGTCGGCGGGCAAGTGAGTCTCGGTGATTGCGTCCATCATGTCCTCGCCTGGAATTCTGTCCTGATTATCGCGCCAGGCCCGGCTTGGCTACCTTACATCGTTTGATTATTGAATCCGGCGATGATAGCGTTTCGCGAAAGAATGCCGGAGGGGATGGGTTGACCGAGATCACGCAGGAGCTTCGCGACCGCGCAGCCAAAGATCGAGTCGCGATGCTGCGCCGGCTGATCGATCGGATGGGGCGGATCGCGGCGGCGGGCGAGGACCGGTTCGTGATCGAACCGGCTGCCGGTGCGTTCGACCGGGTCTATGGCGGACAGAGCCTGGCCGAAGCGCTGATGGCCGCCGCGCGGACGGTGGAACCCGAGCGGCAGGTCAATTCGGCGCATTGCTATTTCCTGCGGCTCGGCGATCCGGCGCGGCCGGTCACCTATGTCGTCGGCCGGCTACGCGACACGCGCTCCTTCTCGGTGCGGCAGGTGCGCGCGGAACAGGAGGGGCAGGCGATCATCACCGCCACCTTCTCGTTTGCGACACCGGGGTCGGGGATCAGCCACCAATGGCCGATGCCCGAGGCGCCCGCGCCGGAAACGGTGCTGCCGCGCGACGTCGAGCTGATCGCGCTGCATGACGGCGATCTGCCGAAGAATGCCGGGGTGCCCTGGCCGATCGACCTGCGCCATGTCGATCACCGCCCATGGGACAAGGACCTGGGCGACGGTCGCCACCGGGTATGGATGCGCGTCGACGAGGACCTGCCCGACGATCCGCTGCTCCATGCCTGTGTGCTGCTCTATGCCAGCGACCTGACCATGGCCGATGCGGTGACGGTGCAGCATCCGATCGTGTGGGAAGATTTGATCGCGGCGCGGGGAATGTTCGGCGCCTCGCTCGACCACGCCTTCTGGCTGCACATGCCGGTACGGGTCGACCGCTGGCTGCTCCATGTCCAGGAATCGTCGCGCGCGGCGGACGGGCGCGGCTTCACCACCGGGCGCTTCTTCGACCAGGCGGGCAATCTCATCGCCTCGGTCGCGCAGGAAATCTTCATCAAGCAGAGCGGAGAGCGCGCATGAAGCCCTGGGTCCATGACTGGGTGGCCTATCACGCGGCGCGCCAGCCCGAGGCGCCGGCGCTGACCAGCGTCGAGCGCGGCGTGACCCAGAGCTGGGGCGATCTCGACCGGCGGGTGGGGCGGTTGGCCTGGCTGTTGCGGCACCGCTTCGGACTCGCCCCGCGCGACCGGGTGGCGATGATCGCGGAGAATGATATCCGCATCCTCGAGCTGCAATTCGCCTGTATGCGCGCCGGGCTGATCCTGGTGCCGATGAGCTGGCGGCTGGCGGTGGCCGAGATGGTGACGCTGGCGAAGGACGCGGAGCCGAAGATCATCTTCCAGGACGAGGCGTGGCGGACGACCGGCGATGCCGTCGCCGATGCAGTGGGCATCGGGCCACGCGTGCTGTGGTCCGACGATCTTGCTGCCAGCGAGTATGACTCGATGATCGAGGCGGCGACCGAGACATTGCCTGTCACCGCGCATGACGAGGACGAGATCACGCATATCCTCTACACCTCGGGCACGACCGGCTTGCCCAAGGGGGCATTGTGCAGCTGGGGGACGCTGAAGCATCACGCGCTCAACAAGGCGCAGGTGTCGCGCATGGCCGAGCAGGGCGGGCATCATCTCAACATCGTGCCGCTGTTCCATGCCGGCGCGCTCAACACCATGTCCAACCCGATGCTTTATTGGGGCGGGCAGGTGACGACGACGCGGCGCTTCGATCCGGCCGTCACCTTGCGGCTGCTGACCGATCCCGCGGTGGGCATCACCCATCTCTGCGGTGTGCTGCAGATGTACGAGATGATCACTGCGCTGCCCCAGTTCGACGCAGCGGTATTCCCCGCGTTACGCACCGCTCTGTTCGGCGGCTGGGGGCCGAAGACGGTGTGGGTGCACCAGAAATGGCAGGATCGCGGCTTCTTCCTGCAGCTTTCCTACGGCTCGACCGAGCAGGGGCCGAACGTCTCGGTGCTCTCCGGCGGGCGCGAGCTGGCGGCGAAGAATTGCTCGGGCTTCGTGATGCCGGGCACCGAGTTGCGACTGGTCGATGCCGACGGAAACGACGTGGCGCAGGGTGAGGTGGGCGAGATCTGGACGCGCGGGCCGGCGATCACGCCGGGTTACTGGAACCGCCCGCGCGAGGATTATTTCACCGGCGACTGGTTCCGCACCGGCGATTGCGGCCGGCAGGACGAGGCGGGGCGGCTCTACATCGTCGACCGGCTGCGCGAGGTGTACCGGTCGGGCGGCGAGAATATCTATCCAGCCGAGGTCGAGCTGGCGCTGTCCGGCGCGCCGGGCGTGAAGGAGGTCGCCGTGATCGCGGTGCCCGACGACCGCTGGGGCGAGGTCGGCATGGCGATCATCGAGCCGATGCCGGGTGCGGTGGTGACGCTCGACGGATTGCTGGCCCATGCCGCCGAGCGGATCGCGCGGTTCAAGCTGCCCAGGCATTTCGCGACGATCGACGAGATGCCGCGCAACGCGACGCTGAAGATCGACCGGGCGGCGCTGAAAAAGGCCTATGGCGCGGCGCCCGCCGTCTGAGATGAAATCACGGTCCGTTTCAGGAACGCGCTGATCGCCTCGCCAAAAGCGTCGTTGCGGTCGCCCGCCACCATGTGCCCGGCGCGCGAAACCGCGACGAGTTCGGCCTGGGGCGCCTGGCGGCGGAATTCCTCGATCGAGTCGGCATCGACCACGTCGCTCTGCGCACCGGAAACCAGCATCAGCGGCAATGACGCGGGCAGGGCGGCGAGCTTCTCGCTCAGCAACTCGGTCAGCTCGGGGCCGGGGGCCTTGCCGACCACCGCCGGGTCCCAGTGCCAGCGTAGCCGGCCGTCGGGACCCTGGCGCAGCGAGCGCATCAGGCCGTCTGGCGTCTTCGAGGGCGGCCGGTTGGGGTTATAGGCCTGAACGGCGGCAGCGGCCTCCTCGACGGTGGTGAAGCCATCGGGATGCGCCTGCATGAAGGCGCGTACCCGCTCGACTCCGCCCTGGGCAAAGCGCGGCACGATATCGACCAGCACCAGCGCCCTGACGAGATCGGGCAATACACTCGCGGCGATCAGGCCGCTGATCCCGCCCATCGACGCGCCGACCAGCGCCACCGGCCGGCCAAGCGCACGCAGCACCGCGATCAGGTCCCGGGCATGGGCGGGCATGGAATAGTCCTTGTCCGGCGCCCAGCCGCTGTCGCCATGCCCGCGTGCGTCATAGGTACCGACCGAAAAGCCATCCGCGACCAGGCGCTGCACCGTGCCGGACCAGGCGTGGCGGCTCTGGCCGCCGCCGTGCAGCAGCATCACCAGCGGCACCGAGCCCGGCCCCTGTATCTCGCCGCGGAGGCGGATGTTCTCGGTGGCGACGTCGATCGGCGTGCTCAAGCCGGCGGTCCTTTGCGCGCGGCAAAGGCGGCGAACGCGGCCGCCGCCTCGGGCGTCGTGAGCTGGCGGATGAAAGCCGCGTTGTCCGCCACAAGGGCCGCTTCGATCGCGTCAGCGTCGCGCATCAGTTTCTTGGTGGCGACAACCGCCGACAAGGGTTTGGCAGCCAGCGCGCGCGCCGCCGCCGCCGCCGCCGCGCCGACCTCCTCGGCCGCCAGCGCCTTGTTGGCGATGCCGAGCGTCGCGGCCTCGACGCCGCTCAATTTCTCGCCGAGCGCGAACAAGGCAAACGACCGGACATGGCCGATCCGCGCCGGGATCAGCAGCGCCGAGGCGGCTTCGGGGACGAGGCCGAGATCGATGAACGGCGTGCTGAGTTGCGCATCCGCGGCGACATAGACGAGATCGCAGTGGAGCAGCATCGTCACCCCGATACCGATCGCGCGGCCGGTGACGGCGGCGACGATCGGCTTGGGGCAGGTGCTGAGCGCTCGGAGGAACGGCCCGACATTCGACTTGGCGATGTCGGATTCGCCGGACGCGGAAGCAGCGAACATCGAGATGTCGTTGCCGGCGCAGAAATCGGCGCCTTCGCCACGGATCAGTATCGCTCCGATGGCCGGATCGTCCGCCGCGCGGGTCAACGCGGCGGCGATGTCGCCGTACATCGCGTCGGTGATCGCGTTCTTCTTGGCCGCACGGTCCAGGGTGATCGTCATCACCCGATCGGCCGTCTCTACCCGCACATCGCCCACCGCGCTCACCCTTTCGCGGGCTGGAGCCCGCGTCCGAGCGAGGAACCGCCGTCGCAATCGAGGATCGCGCCGGTGATGTATTTGGCCGAATCGCTGCACAGATAGATCGCCAGATCGGCGATGTCCTGCTTGGTGCCATAATCGCGCAGCGGGATCACCGCCTTCAGCGCAGCCTCGGCTTCGGGCGTGGGCGTCAGCCGTGCCATGCCTTCGGTATCGGCGATCGGCCCGGGGGCGATCGCGTTGACCCGGACGCCCGCCGGCCCCCATTCCAGCGCCAGCACCTTGGTGAGCATGTTGATGCCCGCCTTGGCGGCGCAGGCATGGCTCTGGAACAGGGTCGCGTTGACCGCCTGGCCGGCGGTGATCGAGATCACCGAGGCGCCGGGCTTGCGCAGGAATTCATAGGATGCGCGCAACACGTTGAAGGTGCCGAGCAGGTCGATGTCGATCACCGTCTTGAAGGCGTTGGCCGACATGCCGATCACGGGCGCGAGGAAATTGCCCGCCGCGCCGGAGACGACCGCATCGATCTCACCCCAGGCGGCATGGGTGGCGCGCAGGGTCTGTTCGACCGCGGCATAGTCGCGAACATCGGCGGCGGCGCCCATCGCCTCGGCGCCGGCCGCCTTCAATTCGGCGACCGCGGCCTCGACCTTTTCGATCTTGCGGCTGATGATCGAGATGCGCGCGCCGGCCTCCGCCAGGCCGTGCGCGATGCCGAGATTGATCCCGCTCGATCCGCCGGCGATGAAGATGGTCTTGCCCTTGAGCAGGCCGGGCGTGAAGGTTTGCATGGTCTCTCTCCTAGCAGTGGGGACGCCGGGTTTCGGCCCGGGCGATGATGGCGGCGGCGTGCGACGCGGTGTCCGCGGCGCCGGTGATGGGGCCGTTGGCGGGCAAGGTTGCGAGGCCGGCCGCGACGGAATCGATGCTCGGCGCGAAATCCCAGAAGCCATCGAGATCGCCGATCCTCGCATAGCTGATCCACCCGGCGAACGCCTGGACGATCGCGCCATTGTCGGCGCAGTCGGGATGGCAGAGCCACGCCGCGACCGGCGCCACCAGATCGGGCGAGAGGTTGCGGCGGAGCGCCGCGGTATAGTCGGGCGGCCGCTCGGTCGCGTCGACCATGCGGGTGAAGGCGCCGGGGCTCAGGCAATTGGCGGCGACGCCGCTGCCGCGCACCGCGGCGGCGATCGACAGGGTCAGGCCCTGTACCGCTGCCTTGGCCGAGGCATAGGCGGCGCTCGGCGCGGCGCCGTACAGCCCCTGGGTCGAGCAGGTATTGACGATCCGTCCGGCATCCGCCGCCTGCATATGCGGCAGCACGGCACGGCAAAGATTATAGGTGCCGCCGCAATGGCTGCGCCAGACGCGCTCGAACTCGTCGAGCGTCGTCTCGGCAAAGGCCTTGGGCGGCAGGAAATTCCCGGCATTGTTGATCAGCGCATCGATCCGGCCATGGTCGCCGATCAGGCGGGCGACCAAAGCGACGCTTTCCTCGGGCGAGGTGGCGTCGGAGGCGTCCGCGCTCGCGCTGCCGCCGGTGGCGACGATCTCCGCCGCCGCTTCCTCGGCCGGGATCGGCGAGCGGCCGGTGCCGTCCATCGCCACGCCGAGATCGTTGACGACGACATGCGCGCCGAGCCCGGCGATGTAGCGGGCATAGCTGCGGCCGAGGCCGCCACCCGCGCCGGTGATCAGGACGATTTTGCCGTCGAGCCGCCTTCCCCCCATATCCGCTCCCGGTTGACGCCATTAACAAAGCGTTGTTAGGTTTACCTTGTCGCAGGAGTCGAGACGCATGACAAGTTCATCCATCACCTATGCGCGCGTGACGGCCGAATTCGATCATCCGATCGAGACGGTCTGGGCACGGATCGCCGCTTTCGGCGGGCTGGAGGACTGGGCCGATGGCGTCGGCGCCTGTTCGGTCGAGGGCACGGGGGTCGGCGCGATCCGGACGGTCGTCCGCAACGGCAACAGCGTGCGCGAGCGGCTCGAGGCGATCGACCCGGTGGGGCATATGCTGCGCTACCAGATATTGCCGCCCCATTCGCTGCCGGCACAGGCAGTGCACGGCAATGTGATCCTGCGGTCGCTCGGGGCAGAGCGAACCGAGATACTGTGGCGATCGGACGCGACGGATTTCACGGTACCGCCCGAAGTGATCGGCGCGCGGATCGACGCGTTCTATGCGGCGTCGATCGAGGGATTGCGAAAGGTGCTGGAGAATGATTCTCCCTCTCCCTTTGGGAGAGGGAAGGGGCCCATCGCGTAAGCGATGGGAAGGGTGAGGGTGACCACACTCAACCTCACTCCGCGCAGCTGCGCAGCTTGCCCCTCTCCTGAAAGGAGAGGGGAGGTAGACCTCACCGATCCCGAATGCGGAATCCCCCATCTACATTCAGGATCGCTCCCGTCACGAAACTCGCTTCGTCCGACGCCAGGAACAACGCTGCATCCGCAACCTCGCGCGGCTCGCCCAAACGCCCCGTCACCTGCATCTTCGCCATCGCCTCGAACAGCGCATCGTTGCCCGAATTCGCGGCATGCGCGCGCATCAGCGGCGTGTCGATCACGCCGGGGCAGATCGCGTTGCAGCGGATCGGCAAACGATTCTCGCCGCAATAGAGCGCGGTGCTTTCGGTCAAGTTGAGCACAGCCGCCTTGGAGGCAGAATAGGCCGCCTGAGTCGATCCGGGCCGCTGGCCGCGCGCCGAGGCGATGTTGACGATCGCGCCGCCCGACTCCGCCATCAACCGCACAGCGTGGCGGCAGCCGAGAAAGGCGCTGAGCGCATTGGTGTCCATCACGAACCGCCAGTCGGCCTCGGTCGCGTGGGCGATCGAGCCGGTGCGGCTGGTGCCGGCATTGTTGACCAATATCGCGAGCCTGCCGAAGCGGGCCTCGAGCATTGTAAGCGCCGCGATCCAGTCGGCGTCGCGGGTCACGTCGAGCCGGTGGTAGAGGACGCGCTCGCCGGGCGATTCCTCCAGGTCGTCGCCCTGCTCGTCGAGATCGGCGACCATCACGTGCGCGCCCTCCTCGACGAACCGGTTGACGATCGCGCGGCCGATGCCGCGCAGGCCGCCCGTCACCAGCGCGACCTTGCCGTCCAGCCGTCCCATGCGGTCAGCGCGGCGTGAAGCGGACGCGCAGGCTCTTGTAGCCGTAGAAGATGTAGCTCGGCACCATCTCGAATTCGTCCTGCAGGATCTCGACGTCGAAGCGGGCAAAGGCACGGGTGAAGAATGCCACCAGTTCGGTGCGCGCGAGCATGTGGCCGACGCAGAAATGCAGGCCCGGGCCGAACGACATGAAATCGCGCTGGTTGGGCCGATCGATATCGGTGACGAAGGGATCGTCGAACATGCGCGAGTCGATGTTCGCGCCCGCGTGCATGATCCACAGCAGGTCGCCTTTGGCGATGGTTTGGCCGCGCATCTCGATATCTTCGGCGGCATAGCGGGTCATGCACTTCACCGTGCCGGGATAACGCAGCAATTCGGTCGTCATGTTGAATGCGCAGGACGGGTCGTCGCGCAACCGCTGCAGCAAGGCGGGGTTGTCGACGATCCGGACCAGCTGGGTCGCCAGCGTGTGGGCGGTCGTCTCGGCGCCCGCCACGACCATGCCGTGCAATTGGGCAAGCATTTCGTCATTGGTCAGCTTGTTCAGGCCGTCGCGGGCATGGACCATGCCGGAGATGAGATCGTCGCCGGGGTTCTTCTCGCGCTCCGGGATGAAGGTATTGAAGACGTCGTTCATCGTCCGGATCGACTGGTCGAGCTGGAGCAGCAATTCGGGGGTCACGGTCGCGGCGGCGCTGGCGGCAGTGAAATCCGAGGCGAGCTTGAACAGCAGGGGCTGATATTCCTCCGGAAGATCGAACAGCCGGCGCATCACGCGGGTGGGCAGCACGGCGCCGACCACGGACGAGAAATCGAACTCACCGAGCCGTTCGCATTCGTCGAGGATCTCGTCGACCACTTCGTTGATGAAGCCTTCGACCTTGGCGATCGCGCCGCGGTCGAAGGCCTTCAGCATGAGGACGCGGACGCGGGTCAGGTCGCGGCCGTCAAGGCGATTGACGAGCAGGCTGGTGTAGAGCCGCACTGCCTTGAGCTGCTCCTGCAGTTCGGGCGGCATGCCGCGGAACAGCTGCTCGACGCGCGAGGCGGACAGCCGACGATCGGCAAAGGCAGCGCGGACATCGTCGTAGCGCGAGATGATCCAGCCGCCCTGGTTCTTGCTGTAGAAGATCGGCGCTTCTTCCTGAAGGCGAATCAACGGCGTCCAGGGATCGGCGAGGAAAGCGGGATCGGCGAAGTTGACGTCCTCGACCTCGTCAAGTTTCCGGGTTGCGCTCTGACCGCTCATGACCTCTCCCCGCGGGCTTTCCCGCTGCTGCGCAGTGTCTGGGGTTTCCAGACTTACGGTGATTGATAAACCCGGTCACGCCTCATTGGCAATCGCTCATTTGCGCACCGGTGCCGAAACTTTCGAAAGAGCGTGGAGTCTTCTGCGTATAATCATACATCGCTTGAATGATTCGCAAGGCCGGCATAGCCTGCCCGAACGATAAGGGAGGATGCCCGATGCCGAACAGCCTGCTGAGCCGCATACCTGTCGATCAACTGCCGGAGGACCTGCGGCGCCTGTACGAATCGAGCATCGCGGTGGCCGGGGACGGCGACCGGCTCGAGATCTTCGGCAACCACCCGGCGCTCTATCGCTGGTATCAGAGCAACTTTTACGGTTCGATCTTCCAGAACGGTCAGGGCGACATGGTCGTCGAGACGAAGTGGAAGGAATTGATCCGGCTGAAGCTGTCGCTGACCAATGGCTGCTTCGTCTGCAACGCGCATAACGTGCCGGCGGCACTGGCGGCGGGCTATAGCCAGGCCCAGATCGATGCGATGGGTGATGCGGAAAGTCCGCTCTTCTCGGCCCAGGAGCAGGCGGTGCTCGCGCTGGGTGAGGTGTTCGCGATTTCGAAGGGTGACGGCGCGCTGACGCCGGAGCTCTATGCACGGCTGTCCGCGTTCTTCTCGGATGCGCAAATCCTGGAGCTTGGCTTCGTCGCGACGATCCTGAGCGGGTGGACCAAACTGATTTTCGCTTATGACATGGTCACCCGGGAATGCCCGATCAACAGCCCGGAGCGGGCGCTGGCACCGAGCGAGGTGCATGTACGGTAATTCCCCTCACCCCTTGTGGGAGAGGGGAAAGGGTTCAGAGTGCCGTCCCCTTGGGATGCAGCCGGTAGAGCGGATCCTGGGGTTTCGGCCCCCCGCGATTCTCCAGTCCGGCATAGCGTCCGCTGTCCCACACCGAATTGCCCGGCCGTTCATTGTACCAGTCGATCGCCAGCGTCCGCGCGATGATGCGCCATTCCCCGCCGCGCCGCTCGTGGCGATCGAGATAGCGGCCGCCGACCACGCGCTCGAGGCGCCCGCCGCCATCGGCGGGGAAATCGTGGAAGCCCTGGAAATAGCATTCGGAAAAAGCGCTGTCGGGCCCGGTGATGTCGACCCAGATATTGGTGATGCTGTGCGCCGACATCACGCCTTCCATGAAGGGAAAGCTGTACGCGATAAAGGCCTCGACATCGCCCTTGAACACGGCGTGGTCGTCGATCGCGTCGGGCCAATAGACCCGGCGCATCAGGTCCGCATCGCGACGGTCGATCGCGCGGCAATAGCCGAGCAGCACCTCGCTGACGGCCTGCTTGTCGAGCAATTCCTGAAGGGCTTCGGCCGATGGTGGCGCCAATACGCTCTCCTGTTTTCGTCGGCGCTTGACCGCGCGTTTTTCGGGTCTAGTTATACCAATCGCTGTTAGG
Organism: Sphingomonas sp. GW821-FHT10F11; assembly: GCF_058809095.1. Lineage (NCBI taxonomy): Bacteria > Pseudomonadati > Pseudomonadota > Alphaproteobacteria > Sphingomonadales > Sphingomonadaceae > Sphingomonas > Sphingomonas sp. GW821-FHT10F11. The sequence goes on along the minus strand of NZ_JBXASH010000007.1, from coordinate 77,995 downwards.
AAAACAAGCGCCGGCAGCGCCGATTGGGAGAGCGGAATGGGTGCCGAGGAAACCGTGCTGGCCTTTGTCGTGGCGTGGAACGCGCTCGATCAGGATCGTATCCACGCGCTGATGGCGGAGGACATCTTCTACCACAATATGCCGCTGAAGCCGGTGCGCGGTCGCGCGGCGGTCAAGGCGCATCTCGACGCCTGGCCGGTCGATGCCTGCGACTGGGCGGTCATCCATATCGCGACCAAGGGCAATGTCGTGCTGACCGAGCGGGTCGACCGCTTCGTGCGCGGGGAGGATCGGATTACCGTGCCCGTAATGGGCGCGTTCGAGGTGGCGGACGGGCGCATCGTCCAGTGGCGCGACTATTTCGACATGGGCGCCCTCAAGCCCGAGGCGCGCTGACCATGGCTGCGAGCATCGCGCCGGCCGCCGGGGGCGCCGCGCTGCGCACCGTCGCCGATCACGAGACGGGCGCGTATAAATGGTATGTGGCGGCGGTCCTGTGCTTCGCGCACACCGTCGCGATCATCGACCGGTTCGTGATGGTGCTGGTCGCCGAGCCGCTCCGCGCCACCATGCATCTGAGCGACCTGCAGCTCGGCCTGCTCCAGGGCACTGGCTTCGCCTTGCTCTATTGCGGCTTCGCGGTGCCGCTCGGCGCGGTCGCCGATGCGACCAGCCGGCGCAACCTGATCATGGTCGGGATCAGCCTGTGGAGCCTGGCGACGATCGCCGCCGCCTTCGCCACCTCGTTCGAGACTCTGTTCGCGACGCGGTTCCTGGTCGGCATGGGCGAGGCGTGCCTGGTGCCGGCGGGCATGTCGCTGCTCACCGCCTATTTCGCGCCGGCCAACCTGGCGCGCGGCACCGCGATCTTCGGCATGGGTGCCAATTTCGGACTCGGCTTCACCTTTCTCGGCGGGGGCGCGCTGCTCTCGGCGCTGGTCGCGGGCGGTGGCGTGACGTTCCCGGGCGGCGCGCATTTCGAACCCTGGCAGGGGATTTTCATCGCCGCCGGTCTTGCCGCCGTGCCGGTGCTGATCCTGCTGCTGTGGTTGCGCGAACCGCCACGTGTGCGGCCGGCGGGCGCGTCCATGGGGGCGCTGCGCGAGGGTTTTGCCTTCATCCTGGCCAATCTGCGCAGCTATCTGCCCTTCCTGATCGTCGGCGCGATGACGGCGGTCACGGGCTATTCGGTGACGAGCTTCTCATCGAGCCTGTTCGTCCGCATGCATGGGTTGAGCCCGGCGGAGGCGGGCAAGCTGATCGGGGTGGTCGGGCTTCTCGCCGGGCCGCTCGGCACCTTCAGCGGCGGCTATGCGCTCGACCGGCTCCGCGCCCGGAGCATCGCCGGCGCGCCCTTGGTGGTGATGGGGCTGGGATCGGTCTTTGCGCTGGTCTTCGCCGCCGGCACCGCCTTTGCGCCGAGCCTGCCGGTCGCGACCGGGCTGTTCTGCCTATTCGTCTTCGAATCCACCTTCGTGCTGCCGGCGCTCTATGTCGGCATACAGATGCTCACCCCCGATCGATTCCGGGGCATCGCCGCTTCGTTCAACATGATGGTCTATACGCTCGCCGGCCTCGGCCTCGGCCCGCCGGTGGTCGGCGCGATCAGCGACCGGCTGAATCTCGGCGACCGCTCGCTCGGCTTCGGTATCGTGATCGTCGAACTGGCGATGGTGTTGATCATCCTGCCGATCGCGCTGGTATCGCGACGTGCCTTCCAGGCCAGGATGCTGGCCGTGACGACCTGAGGCGGTCGATTCCTCCGATTCGAACCTAACGGCTTCCGAAACGCTGCGATACGCGCCGACAGTCGCGTGACACACCGCGATATAGCCCAGATTCCTGAGAGAGATAGATCGATTTTTCGATCTTTGTTGACAGAAAACAAATCACCATTAGATTTAATGGCAAGGCGCCCGTTTGAGGCGCCAGTTTGGCGCAGGCACCCCGATGCGGGGGCCCGCCGACAGGGACGGGAGGGCCTGACATGAGGATGAATCCGTTTTCGACCACCAGCGCGGCTTGGGTGATCGCCGCCACCATGGTGGCAGCATCGCCGGCCGCCGCGCAGGATGCCGGCGCCCAGGCTGGCGCGACCGCGCCCGCCGGTGCGACGACCCAGGCCGAGGCTGCGCCCGCCGAGGACAATCAGACCGCGAACGACATCATCGTCACCGCCCAACGCCGCGCCCAGCGGCTGCAGGACGTGCCGATCTCGATCACCGCGCTGACGGCCAACGAGCTGAGCAGCCAGGGCATCACCTCGACCCACGACATCGCCCAGTCGGTGACGGGCATGACCATCACCGAGAGCGGCGGCTATGTTCAGCCGTTCATCCGCGGCGTCGGCTCGACCGTCACCAATCTCGGCGAGCCCGGCTCGGCCGCGACCTATATCGACGGCGTCTATATGCCGACGGTCAACGGCCAGCTTTATGAGCTCGCCAATCTCGAATCGATCCAGGTGCTGAAAGGGCCGCAGGGCACGCTGTTCGGCCGCAATGCCAATACCGGCGCGATCATCATCACCACCCGCCAGCCATCCTATCAGCCCGCCGGCAGCTTCACCGCGAGCTACGGCAATTTCAACGCGCTGAAGTTCAACGGCTTCGCGACCACCGGGCTGACCGACAACATCGCGGTCTCACTGGCCGGCAATTACGACAGCCATGACGGCTGGTTCCACAACCTCAATCCGGCCAATGGTTTCGGCGCGCGGGTCGGCGATGCCGAGCGCTGGACGCTGCGCGGCACGATCCTGATCGAGCCGACCTCCAACCTCAAGATCACGCTCAGCGGCGATGGCATGCATGGCGACGATGCCAGCCCGATCCTGATCCAGCCGATCAACGGCTATCAGGGTTATGTCCCCGGCGGGCTGAAGATCGGCGGCCCCTATGATTTCATCGGCAACGAGCATGTCGGCTATCTGACCGGCCAATATGGCGGATCGGGCCGGGTCAATTGGGACTCGGGCAGCGGGATCGCGGTCACCTCGACGACGGCCTGGCGGCATTATCTGTCGCGCTCGCTCGCCTATGATTCCGATACGACGCCGACCCGCTTCGTCGCCATCTCCAACCGCGACGTCGGCAGCAACTTCACCCAGGAAGTGCTGGTGAACTCGACCGGCAAGGGCAATTTTACCTGGGTCGTCGGCGGCTTCTACCTCAGGCAGGACGGCAAGCTCGATCCGCTCAGGACCTTTACGCCGGGCATGTCGGACCTGACGGTTCAGCAGCTGACCGAAGCTTTTGCCGGTTTCGCCGACGCGACGCTCAGGCTCGGTGCGTTCGAGGTCACCGGCGGCCTGCGCTACAGCACCGAGACCAAGACGATCTCGGGCCAGCGTAACGGCAACGTCATCGTCACCGGGGCAAAACACACCTGGAATGCGGCGACGCCGCGTGTCGTGCTCGCCTATCATCCCAGCTCTGACGCGATGATCTATGCAAGCTTCTCGCAGGGCTTCAAGAGCGGCGCCTTCAACGCCAACGCGCTGTCGGCAACGCCGGTGCCGATCAATCCGGAGAAGGTCGACGCCTATGAGGCGGGCCTGAAATTCTCGCCGATGCCCGGCGTGACGATCAACGGTTCGGTGTTCCATTACATCACCAGCGATCTGCAAGTGCAGGCGCTGAACCCGAACACGAACCTGATCGAGCTGCGCAACGCGGCGAAGGTGCGCTCCAATGGCGGCGATCTCGACATCACCTACAGCCCGGTGCGCGACCTGAGCCTGAAGCTGGGCGTGTCCTATCTCAACGCCGTGTTCACCAGCTTCCCCGCCGCGCAGGTCTATCTGCCGGTGCCGGGCGGCGACGGCCGCAACGCCTCGACGATCCTCAATGTGACGGGCAAGCGCAATGTCCGCTCGCCGGACTGGACGGTGAACTTCGCCGCGGACTACAAGATCCATGTCGGCGAAGGCTCGCTCGTCCCGTCGTTCAATGCCTATTATTCGTCGAAATTCTATTGGACGGTCGACAACCGCATCGTCGAGCCGGCGCATTTCGTCGCCAATGCCAGCATCACCTGGAACTTGCCGGGCGATCGTTTCTCGGTGGCGATCTGGGGCCGCAACATCACCGACGAGGTGCGCTTCCGCAACGTCTCGGCCTCGGGCCAGGCTGACCGGCGCGCGGCCGACGAACCGGCGCTCTACGGCGTCCGGCTCGGCTATAAATTCTGATGGGGGAGGGGCGGATGCCCATGGGTTCCGCCCCGATTCCGGTCGATCAGGACGGGGATATCGACCACCACAGCGCCGATTTCGCGCGCGACCATGCGGCGATCTACCGCCACGCCCGGGCCGAATGCCCGGTGCTTCGCTCCGACGCCTATGGCGGCTTCTCGATCCTGACCCGCTATGCCGACAATCGCGCCGCGCTGCGCGATGCCGGGCGCCTCGCCTCGGGACGGTTCCCGCTCGACGATGGCCGGCTCGGCGGCGGCGTCGCCATTCCACCCAATGGGATGCGGATCGGCATGATCGAGATGGACGGGGCCGAGGCGACCGCTCTGCGCGCACTGCTGATGCCCTGGTTCACGATTCCCGCGGTCGAGGCGGCAAGCGCGCGGATCGCCCAGATCTCGCACTGGTTGATCGACACGCTGATCGCGCGCGGCGAATGCGACGTGGTCGAGGATCTCGCCCGGCCGATGCCGACCCTGTTGATCCTCGACATATTGGGCCTGAAATTCGAACATTGGCATGATTATGGCCGGGTGTTGCATGAGGCGGTGGCCAAGGCGAGCGGCTCGCTCGACGGGTTGCGCTGGCTCGCGGGCGACCTGCGTCGCAGCGTCGGGGAACGCGACTACGATCCCGACGGCCTGCTCGCGGCGCTAGTCGCGGCGGAGGTCGACGGCGCGCCGCTCGGCACCGGGCTGGTCTGCGAGCTGGCGATGATGCTGCTGTTCGGCGGCACCGACACCACGATCGCCGCGATCGGCCATGCGCTGCGCCATTTGACCGAGCACCCCGAGGATCGCACCCGGCTGATCGCCGAGCCGCAGCTTATGACGGCAGCGGTCGAGGAGGTCATTCGCCTCTATTCGCCAAGCACCGGCGTCGCGCGCACCGTGATGGCGCCGGTCGAGATCGGCGGCACACAGTTCGAGGCGGGCGACCGGGTGCTATGCGCGATCAACTCGGCCAATCGCGACGAGACGGTGTTCGCCGATGCCGAACGCTTCGATCCCGATCGGCCGAAGCGCCCGCATCTCGGCTTCGGCTGGGGCGGGCATGCCTGTATCGGCCAGAATCTCGCGCGCGCCGACCTGCGGATCTTCCTGACCGAAATCCTCGAACGGATGCCCGATTTCGCAGTCGATCTGGCGCGGACCGAACGCTACGACAGCGTGCCGCTGGTCAACGGCCATGCCCGCATGCCGATGCGCTTCACGCCCGGCCGGCCGAGCGGAGCGGTCGGCGCCTGGCCGGTGCTGACCGCGCCGCGCCTCAGGCCGATCCTCCGGGGGTAAGATCGAACATCGCCAGCATCGATCCGGCGTGATCGATGAAGCGCATCTCGTCCCGGGTCGCATCCTGCGCGACCTCGGGGGCTGCGCGGGCGTTCGCCATCCGCCCGGCATCGCTGAAGAAGACCATGCCGGCACCGTCGAAGTGGTCGGCGGGCGGGAGGCCGGGACACGTCGCACTGTCGGCATGAAGCTGGCGGTAGCCGGCGGCATCAATGCGCCGGCCGAAGGGCGCATGTTCATTCAGCCAGCGGGCGCGATAGGCAGTAGGCGTGAAGCCGGCTTGGCGTCGGGTGAGCATTGTCACGAGGATCGCACCGTCGCCTGGTGTCACGATATGCTCGGTGCCGGTCAGCACTGCGGAACCGGCGAGATCGATCATGCCCTCTGCACGACCGAGGGCGGCTCGAAGCGCGGGGATCGTTGCCGATGCCGGTCCCTGTGCGAGCAGGATCGCGGCGAAGGGGCAGGGCAGCAAGGGAAGCGGTGCGCCGGTGTCGGGATCGCGCTTGGGCAGGTCGGCACCGATGCGCTTGCCGACACGGACGCCGGGCATCGCCAGCGCGGCAGCGATCTCCGCGGTGGAGCGGCCCGGCGCGGCGGCGGCGAAAAGGGCCAGCGCCGGGCCAGCGGGATAGCTCATCCGGTCCGCTCGAGATGCGCGTCGGCCAGCCAGGGCGAGTCGTCGCGCGTCCGTGCTTCCTGCGCGGCGATGGCGCTTTCGAAGGTCAGCGCAAGGGCGATATCGTCGATGCCGCCGAGCAGGCGCTCGCGGCGCTGCGCGTCGAGCGTGAAGTCGAGCATGCCGCTGGCATGGGCGATGGTGCCGGCTGCCAGGTCGATGGTCATGCGCGTCGTCGCGGGATCGGCGGCCTCGGCCATCAGCAGGTCGATCGTCGCGCGGGGCAGGGCGATCGGCAGGATGCCGTTCTTGAAGCAATTGCCGTAGAAGATGTCGGCGAAGCTCGGGGCGATGATGCAGCGGATGCCGAAATCGAGCAGCGCCCAGGGGGCGTGCTCGCGGCTCGATCCGCACCCGAAATTGTCGAGCGCGATCAGGATGCGCGCCTGCCGCCATGGATCGCGATTGAGGATGAAATCGGGCCGCTCCCGGCCCTCGGCGTCGGTACGAAGCGAATGGAGCAGACCCTTGCCGAGGCCGGCGCGCGCCACCGTCTTCAGGAACTTCGCCGATAACAGCATGTCGGTGTCGACATTGGCGATCGGCAGTGGCGCGGCCGCGCCGGTGAACGTGCGGAACGGTTCCATCAGGCCAGCGCCCGTACGTCGACGAGTGCACCGGCGATCGCCGCCGCCGCGGCCATGGCCGGGGAGACGAGATGGGTGCGTCCGCCAGGACCCTGCCGCCCTTCGAAATTGCGGTTCGAGGTGGAGGCGCAGCGCTCGCCCGGCGCGAGCCGGTCGGGATTGAGGCCGAGGCACATCGAGCAGCCGGCATCGCGCCAGTCGAAGCCGGCGGCGCGGAAGATCGTATCGAGGCCCTCGTCTTCGGCCTGGGCCTTCACCGCGGCCGACCCCGGCACGACCAGCGCGCGGACGCCGGCGGCAACGTGGCGGCCGCGTGCGATCTCGGCGGCGGCGCGCAGATCCTCGATCCGGCTGTTGGTGCAGCTGCCGATAAAGGCGGCCTGGATCGGCAGGCCGGCGAGCTTCTGGCCTGGCGCCAGGCCCATATAGTCGAGCATCCGCCGGAGCTGCGCGCGGCGGGTGGGATCGGCTTCGTCCTCCGGATCTGGCACCGTGCCGGCGATGGTGGTGACCGCTTCGGGGCTGGTGCCCCAGGTGACCATCGGCGCGATGTCAGCCGCGTCGATCGCGAGTTCTGCATCATAGGTCGCGCCGGGATCGCTGCGCAGCATTTGCCACGCCGCGCGGGCGCGCTCGAATGCCGTGCCCTGCGGCGCGCAGGGCCGGCCTTCTAGCCAGGCGAACGCCTTGTCGTCGGGCGCAATCATCCCCGCACGGGCGCCGGCCTCGATCGTCATGTTGCAGATCGTCATGCGGCCGGCCATGTCCATGGCATCGATCGCGCTGCCGGCATATTCGATGACATGGCCGGTCGCGCCGGCGGTGCCGATCCGCCCGATGATCGCGAGGATCACGTCCTTGGGCGTCACGCCCGCGCCGAGCCGTCCGTCGATCCGCACCAGCATCGTCTTCGAGAGCTTCTGGACCAGGGTCTGGGTCGCCAGCACATGCTCGGCCTCCGACGTGCCGATCCCGAAAGCGAGCGCGCCGAATGCGCCGTGCGTGGAGGTGTGGCTGTCGCCGCACACGATGGTCGCGCCGGGCAGGGTCAGGCCGAGTTCGGGGCCGACGACATGGACGATGCCGTGGCGCGGCCCGTCCAGCTCTGCATAGGGCAGGCCGAAGTCGCGCGCGTTGCGCTCCAGCGTCGCGACCTGGAGATGGCTTTCCGGATCGCGGATCGCGGCCAGCCCGCCGGCGCGATTCTCGGTCGGGACATTATGGTCGGCGACGGCGAAGGTCAGGTCGGGGCGGCGGACCCTGCGTCCGGCCGCGCGCAGTCCGTCGAACGCCTGGGGGCTCGTCACCTCGTAGAGCAGGTGGCGATCGATATAGAGCAGCCACTCATCGCCGCCGAGCGAGGCGACGGCATGGGCATCCCAGACCTTGCGGTAGAGCGTGCGCGGACGAGCGGCGGCCATGTCAGATCACGCCGTCCTGCCGCAGCGCGTCGATGCCGGCCGGGTCGATGCCGAGCAGGTCGCCCAATATCCGGACGGTATGCGCGCCGATCGCCGGCCCCGCCCAGCGTATGTCTCCGGGCGCCTCGACCATATGCGGGACGATGCCGTTGTGGAGCACCGGATCGTCGAAATGGGGATCGGCGACCTCGCGAACCATGCCGCGCTCGCGATATTGCGGATCGGTGGCGATGTCGGCGGCGGTATAGACGCGCGAGCTGGGGATATCCGCCTCGGTCAGCATCGCCTCCAGCGTGTCGGCGTCGAGGGTGCGGGTCCAGTCGCCGATCAGCGTATCGAGCCGGGCGACATTGGCGACACGCTCCTGGTTGCCGGCATAGCCCGGCGCGCCGATCAGGTCGGTGCGGCCGACCAGTCCCATCAGCTTGGCGAACAGCGGCTCGCTGTTGGCGGCGATCAGCATCCAGACGCCGTCGGCGGTGGGATAGGCGTTGGTCGGCGCCGCGGTGGCGATGCCGCCGCCGGCGGGCTGTTTCACTTTGCCCAGCGCGCCATATTCGGGGAGCATCCCCTCCATCAGGCTGAGGATGCTTTCGGTCAGCGCGACGTCGATCGTCCGGCCCTTGCCGTCGCCGGCCGCGCGGTCGCGCTGCCACAATGCCGCCAGCACGCCGATCACAGCGTAGAGACCCGAGACCGAATCACCCACGCTGACCCCGACCCGGACCGGCGGCAGGTCGCTGGTGCCAGGTGCATGGTCGGTCAGATGGCGCAGCCCACCGATCGCCTCGCCGATCACGCCGAAGGCGGCGCGGTCGCGATAGGGACCGGTCTGCCCATAGCCGGAGATATGGGCGATGATCAGGTCGGGCCGGGCGCCGCGCAGCGTCTCGGGCGACAGGCCGAGCCTGGCGAGCTGGCCAGGGCGGAAATTCTCGATCACCGCGTCGCAATGCGGGATCAGCGACAGGACGAGATCGCGCGCGCGGGGATGCTTCAGGTCGATCGTCATGCTGCGCTTGTTGCGCGCGTGCATCGACCACCAGAGCGATTTGCCATCGATCTGTTCGCCCCATTGGCGGGCGGGATCCCCGGCCGGCGGTTCGATCTTGATGACGTCGGCGCCGAGATCGGCGAGCAGGCGGGTCGCGAACGGCGCGGCCACGAAATGGCCGATCTCCAGCACGCGCAGGCCGCCCAGCACCTGCCGCGTCGTGGCCGAACTTTCTGCCATTCGATCCCCTCAATAGCCGTTTTGCGTGATTGAATAACTAACGATGTTTGATATAAAAGTAAATGCCAGGAGGGGCGAGGATGTACGAACGCGCGCTGAGCCCGATCAACATGGGTGGCATCGAGGTCAAGAATCGCATCGCGCGCACCGCGCATGCGACGATGATGGCACGTGGCGGGCGAATCACCGACGAACTGATCGCCTATCACGCGGCGCGGGCGCAGGGCGGAGTCGGCCTGTCGATCCTCGAGGCGGCCGGAATCCATCCCTCGTCCTTGCTGTCGCTGGCCAATCTCGATGATTCGATCATCGACGGCTATCGCGCGCTGACCAGGGCGATCGCGCCCACGGGTATGCGATTGTTCCAGCAGCTCTGGCATGGCGGGCATATCTATCCTGCGCCCGATGGCGGGCCGCCGCTGGCGCCCTCCGATATTCCAAGCCACATCGCCGGGATCGCGCCGCGGCCGCTGACCCGGCGCCAGATCGACGAGATCGTCGCCGGCTATGCCGCCGCAGCCCGGCGGTGCGAGCTGGGCGGGCTCGACGGGATCGAGATCCATGCGGGTCATGGTTATCTGATCGCGCAGTTCCTCTCGCCAGTGCTCAACCGGCGCGAGGACGACTATGGCGGCGACCTGGACGGGCGGATGCATTTCCTGATGCGGGTGCTGGGGGCGGTGCGCGATGCCGTGTCGCCTGGCTTCGCCGTGGGTGTGCGACTCAGCGACAGCGCCGATCCGCGCATCCTGGCGATGAGCGATGTGGCGATCGTCGCCGCGCGGATCGAGCGCGAGGAACTGATCGACTATGTGAACATGTCCTATGGCGATTATTACGCGCTGCACCGCCAGGTCGGTGGGATGGACGCGCCGACCGGCTTCCAGATTCCCTTCACCGCGCCGCCGGTGGCCGATAGCCGCCTGCCGCGCCTGCTCAACGGCCGGTTCCGCACGCTGGAAGAGGTCGAACAGGTGCTGCGCGCCGGCGAGGCCGACCTGATCTCGATGGTGCGGGCGCATATCGCTGACCCCGATATCGTCGCCAAATCGGCGGCCGGCCATCCCGAGCGGGTGCGGCCCTGCATCGCCTGCAACCAGGGCTGTATCGGCCGCGTCGCCACCTTCGGCCGGCTTGGTTGCGTGGTGAACACGGCGGCCGGCGACGAGACCATGTTGGCGGAACGATTGATCGCGCCGGCCGCTCTGCCACAGCGCGTGCTGATCGTCGGCGGTGGGCCGGCCGGGATGGAGGCAGCGCGGATCGCGGCGACCGCCGGGCATCACGTCATTCTTGCCGAGGCGATGCCGAGCCTTGGCGGGTTGACCAATGTCTATCGCAACGCCCCGCGCATGGGCACGATCGGCGACATCGCAGGCTGGCTGGAGCAGGAGGTCTATCGGCTCGGCGTCGAGGTCCGCCTGTCGAGCTGGCTCGATGCCGACGACATCGTCGCCGAGGGGGCCGACACCGTGGTCCTCGCGATCGGCGCCGATCTCGATCCGGTGCTGCGCCAGGTGCAATTCCCGGCGGACGCGGTTGAACCGGAGCCCGGCGCGCGGATCATTTCGTCGATCGAGCTGTTCTCGGAACGCGGCATGGATCGCGGCCGCAGTGCCGTGGTGGTCGACGAACTCGGTCACTACGAAGCGATCGCCAGCGCGGAACATCTGCTGGCGCAGGGCGTGGCCGTCACCTTCGTCACCCGGCACAAGATGTTCGCACCCGGCATCGACATCACGCTCCGGACCCAGTCAGCGCTCGAACGCCTGCACGCGCTGGGCGACTTTGCGCTGCGGGTCGGCACGCAACTGATCGCCGCGCGGCCTGGCAGCGTCGAAGTCAGGCCGCAATTCGGCGGGCGCGTCGAAACCCTGGCGGCGGATACCGTGGTGTGGGTGCCGATCCGCCCGGGTCAACCCGCCCTAGCCGAAGAACTGGAGGCGCGGGGAGTTGCCGCGCTCTGCATCGGCGACATGCTTGCCGGGCGGAACTTGCAGACCGCGATCCGCGAGGGGCATCTTGCCGCGCGGGGGCTGGGGTCGCGCGCGATCGTGCGGGCGCCGGAACCGGTCGACGCCTGAGAACCCAAGAAGAGACGCACTTTGCCATCGCCGTCCGAAGGAAAGAAGATGTTCACCGAGACACTGCACGCCGACGGGATCCTCGAACTCGTCATAGACCGGCCGCCCGTCAACGCCTTCAGCATCGGCCTGTTGCACGATCTTGCCGCGCGCCTCGAAGCCGTGCGCGATCAGGCGGCGGTCCGGGCGGTCGTGCTGCGTAGCGCCGGGCGCGGCTTTTGCGGTGGCGGCGACGTCAAGGAGGTTGAAGGACTGCCTGGGTTCGAAGGCATTCTCGGCCAGTCCTCGGGCTCGCTGCGGACGAGCCTGGCGGTGCTGCAATGCGCGGTACCGGTGATTTGCGGCGTGCATCATTATTGCGTCGGGGTGGGGGTGCTCATCGCTGGTTCGGCCGATATTCTCGTCGCCTCACGCGACACGCGGTTCGTGCTGGCCGAGATCGACAATGGCGCGACGGCGGGTGCGGTCCAGGCGCTGAAGCTGATGCCCGAAAAGCGCGTCCGCGCGGCGATGATGACCGCCGAGCCGGTGCTGGCGCAGGAACTGCACGCACTCGGCAGCATCTACCGGCTCGTGGAAGCCCATGACTCGGTCGCGGTGGAGGCGATGGCGGTCGCGGCCAGGGTGGCCGGCAAAAGCGCGGAGGCGATGCGCCGGCTGAAGACCTCGCTCAACAACAGCACCAAGGCGCATGAACTGAACACGCTGTACCGGGCGGAGATGAGCTACACCTATGAACTCAACATCATGGGTGAAGCCTCGGCCGGCCGGTCCGCCTTTATCGACGGTACGCGCGGCAGCTATACTGCGGACTGACCATCAGACCTTGGTCGCATTCGCCTCGGGCTGGGGTGGCGCGTCCACCCCGGCGGCGGCGTAATATTCGGTGAGGACGGCATCCACCGCCGCCTTCGCCATCACCTCGAACACCCGCGCGCGCGAAATGTCGCGGTTCCGGCGGACATGGAACAGGAACGGATTCTGCTCCTGCCAATCGTCGGTGCCGGTATCGGCATCGGCGGCCGATTCATACGCGGCAGAGCCCAGCGCCAGCGACTCAAGGCCCTCCATCAACGGCATGATCACGCCCGGCGGGACGCCCTGAACCGCGAGCAGCCCTGCCGTGGCATTGTGCTCGGTCAGGCCGATGCGCAGCGGATGACGGCGCATCAGGATCGGGATCAGGTTCGGGTGCGCGCGCAGCGCCTTCCAATATTCGATCGCGTTACTGATCAGCCATTCGCGCCAATCGGCGTTTGTCGTGTTTGGCGTACGGACATTGGCCAGGGCGAGTTCGGAGGCGCCGACCAGGATATGCTCCTTGCTCTTGAAATGATGGTAGAGCGAAATGCCGCGCACATTGAGTTCGTCGCCAAGACGGCGGATGCTCAAGGCATCCAGACCTTCCTCGTCGATGATCCGCAACGCCACCTCGAGTGTCTTGCGGCGGGAAATGAGCGCCTGTTTTGGCCGGCCCATGGGCAGCTTTACTCCGAAAATGCGTGTCGTGTCTGGTATGGCTCTAGCCGGGCTTGGCCGATGGAGCGATCATTTTCGTCAGTTCGACGCTTGACGAATTGCATCGTAAAACTATCAGTGTTAGGCAACTACTCACAAGGTCGCTCCATGGCGGCGTAAATCAGCGAGGCGGAGGGTGTCGATGCAATATGCCGCGGCGGACTGGGTGGCGAATTATGCCCGGACGCAGCCCGAGGCGCGGGCACTCACCAATTTCGATACCGGCGAGACGCGCAGCTGGGCGGAACTCGATGTACGGGTGGGGCAGATTGCCCATGCGCTTCGGCACGAGCTGGGTCTCCAGCGCGGCGATCGGATCGTCAATATCTCCGATGGCGACCTGCGCCATTTCGAACTGCAATTCGCCTGCGCGCGCGCTGGCCTGGTCTGGGTGCCGCTCAATTTCCGCCATACCATCGTCGAGCTGAGCCGGGCGTGCCGTGAGATGCAGCCGCGGCTGATGCTGACCGATGCCGTCTGGGGCGAAACCGCGCGGGCGGTGGCGGCGGAGACCGGCATCCCGGTCACCCTCGACTGGGGCAAGAGCGGCGGGCTCGATGCGCTGCTCGACGACGGCCATTACCTGCCGGCAAGCGCCGATGTGGATCCCGACGCGCCGCTCCAGATCCTCTATACCTCAGGCACCACCGGCACGCCCAAGGCGGCGATCGTCACGCTCGGCGCGATGGTCTGCTATGCGCTGCAGCAAGTGCAGTTCTGCGCCACGGCCGAGCCCGCGCATCTGTTCCAGCCCATGCCGCTGTTCCATTTCGGCGGGCTCAACACCGCGAGCAACCCGATCCTGTTCTTCGGCGGGCATGTTACCGTGTCGGCGCGCTTCGATGCGACTGCGACGACCGCATTCTGCGGCGATCCGGCCAACGCCGTGACTCATCTCTGCCTGCCCCCGGTGATGTACCAGATGATGGCGGAAAGCCCGCCCTTCGCCTCGGCCGATTTCTCGACATTTCGCCGTTTCATCTGCGGTGGCGGCCGTGTCTCTGAGCGGCTGCGCGCGGCCTTCGAGCCCAAGGGCGCGCGCTTCGTGCCGCAATATGGCGGGACGGAGACCGGGCCCGTCACGTCGATGAACCCCGACCGGCTCGACAAGATCATGGCCGGATCGTGCGGCCAGAAGTCGATGCATATCGATATGCGCGTGGTCGACGAGCACGGCGAGGACGTCGAGCGCGGTCAGCCCGGCGAGGTGTGGGTGCGCGGACCCGGCGTCACGATCGGTTATCTCGGTGCCGATGCGCGGATCGAGCGGCCCGAGGGCTGGCTGAAGACCGGCGATGTCGTGTGGGAGGACGAGGAAGGCTTCTTCTACGTCGTCGACCGGGTGAAGGACATGTACAAGTCCGGCGGCGAGAATGTTTTCTCTGCCGAGGTCGAGGGCGTGCTGTTGACCAACCCGGCGGTCGCCGAATGCGCGGTGATCGGCGTCGCCGACGATCAATGGGGCGAAGTCGGGCTCGCGGTGGTGGTCGCGACCGCGGGGCATGAGGTGACGATAGAATCCCTCCGCGCGACCTGCGAGGGCAGGCTCGCCCGCTACAAGCATCCCAGGCACGTGGCGCTGGTGGATTCCTTTCCGCGCAACGTCACCGGCAAGATCTCCAAACCCGCACTCCGCGCCCAGTTCGGCGGCAGCCGGAGCGTGTGACCAGCAAGGATCCGAAGATGGCAGAGCCCGTACGTTACAGCCGCACGCCGTTCCTGATCGTCCACCGCGAGAACAAGGTACGCAAGGACGTCTACGGCGCGATCGACGATGCGATCGTGCTTCAGGCGCAGCATATCCGAGGGGCCAATCCATCGGACACGGTGCTGATCGTGATGCATCCGATCGGCGCGCCGGCCTGGCTGCCGGTGTTCGCCCAGCTCGCCCGCGCCGGCCACCACATCATCGCCTGCGCCTCGCGCTACTGGACCGGCGACGCGCCGCTCGAGATGGAGAATGTGCTGCTCGACCTCGGTGCGTGCATCAAGGATGCCAGGGAACGGCTCGGCTATAGCAAGACCGTGCTGCTCGGCTGGAGCGGCGGCGGCTCGCTGATGGCGGGCTATCAGGCCGAGGCCGAGAAGCCGGTGATCCAGCTCAGTGCCTCGGGCGAGGAGACGCCTTTGGCCGGCGCGCCGCTGATCGCGGGCGACGCGATCATGCTGGTGGCCTCGCATCGCAGCCGCCACAAATTGCTGACCGGCCAGATCGACCCGTCGGTACTCGACGAAGCCGATCCCGACAGGCGCGATCCGGCGCTCGATCTCTACGATCCCGCTAACCCGGCCCAGCCGCCGTATCAGGCCAATTTCCTCGCGACCTATCGCCAGGCGCAGATCGACCGCAACCGGCGGATCAGCGCCTGGGCGAAGGACAAGCTCGCCAGCCTGAAGGCGAAGGGTGATGCGCATGGCGAGTATTGCTTCGTCGTCCACCGGACGATGGCCGATCCGCGCTGGATCGACCCGAGTGTCGACCCCAATCAGCGCAAGCCCAACTGGACCTATCTCGGCGATCCGCGCGTGGTGAATAACAGCGCGGCGGCGCTTGCCCGGTTCAATTCGCTCAGGGGCTGGCTGTCGCAATGGAGCTATGACGACGCGCAGGTGGATTCGGTCGATGCGGGCCCGCGCATCTCGGTGCCCGGCATGGTGATCACCGCGGGTGCCGACGATGCCTGCCCGCCCGAACATACCGACCTGATGTTCGACGCGCTCGGCTCGGCCGACAAGCAGAAGGTCATAATCGACGGGGCCAATCATTATTTCACTGGCGCGGACGGCAAGTCGCACCTGACCCAGGTGGTCGGGATCATCTCCGACTGGCTCGCCGAGCGCGATCTCGTCAACGATACCGTGCTTGCCGCCGCCCGCATCGCCGCCTGACCGGGAGACTATCATGGCCTTGTTCGACGATTATCAGGCGATCCTGTTCAAGCGGCGCGGCCGCGTGCTCGAGGTGACGCTCAACCGGCCCGACAAGCTCAACGCGACCGATGCCGTGCTCCATGCCGAGCTGGCGCGCGTGTTCGTCGAGATCTCAAGCGATCCGGACAGCGACGTGGTGGTGCTGACCGGCGCCGGCCGCGCCTTTTCGGCGGGCGGCGATATCGGCTGGATGCAGGAGATGATCGACCGCGAGAACGGCTTCGACCAGACCGCGCGCGAGGCCAAGCAGATCGTGTTCGGGCTGATCGATTGCGAGAAGCCGGTGATCGCCAAGATGAACGGCCACGCCACCGGGCTGGGCGCGACGATCGCCTTGTTCTGCGACGTCATCTTCGCGGCCGATCATGCCAAGATCGGCGATCCGCATGTCAGCATCGGCTTTGTCGCCGGCGATGGCGGCGCGGTGATCTGGCCGCAGCTGATCGGCTATGCCCGCGCCAAGGAATATCTGCTGACCGGCGACATGATGACGGCGCACCAGGCCGCGCAGATGGGGCTGATCAACCATGCGGTGCCCGCCGACGAACTCGACGCGCGGGTCGACGCCTTTGCCGACAAGCTCGTCGCGGGGGCGACCCAGGCGATCCGCTGGACCAAGATGTCGGTCAATATCGGGCTGCGCGATCTCGCCACGTCGATCATGGATGCGTCGCTCGCCTATGAGGCGCGCTCCAACGACACGCCCGATCACCAGGAAGCAGTGCGGGCCTTTGCCGAGAAGCGGGCGCCGGTGTTCGGCCATGCAAAGGCAGGGACATGAACTTCGACGAAGGTGAGATCGTCACCTCGCTCCGCGACTCGCTGGAGCGGTTTGTCGAGCGCGAGATGCCGCGCAGCGCGGCGCAGGATTGGGACGCGCGCAACCATTTTCCGCGCGAGGTGCACAAGAAGCTCGCCGATCTCGGCGTGCTCGGCCTGACCATCCCCGAGGAATATGGCGGCCTCGGCCGCGACATCGTGGCGACCATGGTGGTGATCGAGGAATTGTCGCGGCGGAGCCTCGCCGTGTCGGTGCCGTACATCATGGCCGCCTGCTATGCGGGCATGAACATCGAGGAATGCGGCACCGAGGCGCAGAAGCGCGACTTGCTGCCGAAGATCGTCTCGGGCGATCTGCTCTTCGCCTATGGCCTGACCGAGCCCGATGCCGGCGCCGACCTCGCCAGCGTGAAGACCCGGGCCGAGCGCGATGGGGACGTGCTGCGGATAGACGGCAGCAAGCGTTTCTGTTCGGGCGCGGGGATCGCTGACTATATCTACACTTTGGTCCGCACCGGCCCGGCCGAGGAGCGCCATCGCAACCTCAGCTTCGTGCTGGTGCCGCCAGACGCGCCGGGCGTTACGATCACCAAGATCGAGTCGATGGGCATGAAGGGCGCGGCGACGACCGACGTCAGCTTCGACAATGTCGAGGTGCCGATCGCGAATCTGGTGGGCGGCGAGGCGGGCTGGAATGCCGGCTGGAAGATGCTGGTCGGGCCGGGGCTCGACGTCGAGAAGCTCGAGGTGGCGGCGATCGGGGTCGGCATCGCCCGCGCCGCGCTCGACGATGCCTGGGCCTATGCGCTTGAACGCCGCCAGTTCGGGCGGACGATCGGCGAGTTCCAGTCGATCCAGCACAAGCTCGCCGAGATGCAGACCCAGGTCCATGCCGCGCGGCTCGTGCTGTACCAGGCGGCCTGGCTGGCGAACGAGCGGCGGCCCTGTTCGGCCGAGACGTCGATGGCCAAGCTGTTCGCCACCGAGGTTGCCAAGATGGTGGCGCTCGAATGCCAGACGATCCTCGGCGCCTATGGCTATGTGAAGGATTTCGATGCCGAGCGTTATGTCCGGGACGCGCTGCTGATGCCGATCATCGGCGGATCGTCGGCGGTCCAGCGCAACAATATCTTCAAGCTGGCCGGGGCGCGCCGATGAAGGTCGCGCTGGTCGGGGCGAGCGGCAAGGTCGGCCAGCGCCTCGTCGCGGAGCTGACTGGGCGCGGGCATCAGGTGACGGGCATCGCCCGGCAGCCGGCCGAGACCGGCATGGCGATGGTGGTGGCCGATGCGAACGATCGCGCGGCGCTGGCCGCGGCGATCCGCGGCTGCGATGCGGTGATGGTCGCAGGCCGGTTCTTGTCGATGGACGCGGCGACGATCCTCGATGCGGTTGCCGATGCGGGCGTGCCGCGGTTGCTGGTCGTCGGCGGCGCGGGCAGCCTGTTCGTTGCTCCAGGCCTGCAACTGGCGGACGCGCCGGGGGTGCCGGCCGAATTCCTGCCCGAAATTTCCGCCGGCAGGCGCTTTCTCGAAACGCTCCGGGCGAGCGACGCCGACTGGACCTTTCTCTCCCCCGCCGCGCAGTTCGGCCCCGGAGAGCGGACCGGCCTCTACCGGTTGGGTGGCGACGACCTGATGCGCGATGCACAGGGCGAGAGCCGGATCTCGTACGAGGATCTCGCCAAGGCGCTGGTCGATGAACTGGAAGAGCCGCGGCACAGCCGGAAACGCTTCTCGATCGCCTACTGAACGCGGCCTGTCCAATCCCTTGCGGAGCCCAAGCATGACAATCCTTCGCCACTACAGGATGACCGCGGCGGAGGGCCGTGGCAGCGATCTCCGTTCGGCGCTTCAGGACCTTGCGGAAAAGGTCAGGCCCGTGCCCGGCTGCGAAGGGGTGCGGCTTTACGCCGATCCCGACGATTCCCTGACCCATGTCTTCATCGAGGAATGGCGGTCGCTGGACGATCACAAGGCTGCCGGGCGCGCGCTCGGCAAGGAAGCGTTCGCACCGGTGATGGCGGTCCTCTCCGGCCCGCCCGAAGGCCGCTACCTCGAAGCGATCCCCTGACGCCTGTTTTCCGACAATAGGAAAGAGCGCGCCCGAACAGGTCCGGCGAGGGATGATATGCCGGATTCTATGTCACGGTTGAATCGACATCTCTGACGGGGCTGTGGGGACGAGCGGTTGCAGTGTGGGGACGAGCGGCGGGAGATATGGGACACCACATTGTCCCATATCTCCCGCCCCGCCTGGGCGAAGGGTTTATAGAATACTATTATATATCATATACTTAAATGGAAGAATATGATCCTGAACTGGGCTGGCGCGGGGCCTCGCGGAGATTTGGGTATCGCGACGCGAGCGGTTATTTCTTCCCGGCAGCCCCCGGAGCTGCGGCCCCCTTCTTCGCCTGGCGGATCACATAGGCGCGGATATTCTCCGCGTCCTGCGGCGTCAGGATCTTGTCGAAGGCGACCATGCCCTGGTCCTTGAGCACCCCGTCGATCACCACCGATTTCCACAGCGCCGGATCGTGCAGAGCGCCCGAGCGCCGCAGATCGGCGGTATAGGATACCGACGCATTGGCGCCGTGGCAGACGCCGCAGGTACGGGCATACTCGACCATACCGAGATCGGCATTGCCGGTCGAACTCAGGCCGGCGACATCGATCGGCGCCGGTTCCACGGCGGCGGGCTTGGGCAAAGTCGCGGTGCCGCCCAGCTTGAACACCATCAGGCGGCCATTACTGCGCGGCTGGTTCGGCACGATCTTCCCGACCAGCGCGCCCGCGCCGCCAAAGCCGGCCATCACGGCGATATATTGCTCGCCGTTGATGCGGTAGCTGATCGGCGGCGCGATGATGCTCTGCCCCGCCTTGAACGACCAGAGCGGCTTGCCGTCATAGGCATCATAGGCGCTGAGCACGCCATCCATGTCGCCCTGGAAGACCAGATCGCCGGCCGTCGCCAGCGTGCCGCCGTTCACGAACCAGCGTTTCGGCACCGACCAGCGCGCCTTTTGCGCAACCGGATCCCAGGCGAGCAACTGCCCGGTGGTCGCGGCGAGGATCTGGGGGAGCTGATCCTCGGGAAAATCGGGTATTGTGATGCCGGCATTCTGCCCGACCGGACGGTGCTGAAACTTGTCGAGCTTCTGATAGACGCCGGTGGTGAACTGCACCGGGATATAGACCAGCCCGGTGCGTGGGCTGAACGACATCGCCTGCCAACTATGCGCACCGAACGGCCCGGGCTGCAGGACCGCGGGGCTGTTCTGGTAATGGACATTGGGCACGAAATTGGGCCGGCCCGTCTTCATGTCGATGCCGGTCGACCAGGTCACCGGTGCGAAGGGCTTCGCCGACAGCAGTTTGCCCGTCTTGCGATCGAGCACATAGAAATAGCCGTTCTTGGGCGCCTGCATCAGCACGTCGCGCGGCTCGCCGTCGATCTTCAGGGTCGCGGTCACGATCTGCTGGGTCGCGGTATAATCCCAGCTGTCCGACGGCGTGGTCTGGTAATGCCATTTATATTTGCCGGTATCGGGGTCGACCGCGACGATCGAGGACAGGAACAGATTGTCGCCCTTGCCGCCCGACCGGACCTGGTAATCGAACGGGCCGCCATTGCCGGCGCCGATATAGAAAAGATCGGCTTCCGGATCATAGGTCATCGCGTCCCAGGCGGTGCCGCCGCCGCCGCTGCTGCGCCATTCGCCATCGCCCCAGCTCTGATAGGCCTTGGCCATCAGCACCTCGTCCGAGGCAGCGCCATCGGGTTTCCCTTGCGGATTGGGTGTCAGGTAGAACCGCCAGACGAGCTTGCCGCTCGCTGCATCATAAGCGGTGACGAAACCGCGCACGCCCATCTCGGCGCCGCCATTGCCGATCACGATCTTGTCCTTCGCCACGCGGGGTGCGCCGGTGATGGTGTAGCGCATCGTCGACGGCGCGCCCTCGAGCGTATTGACCTGCCAGGCGAGCTTGCCGCTCTTCGCGTCGATCGCGACCAGCCGGCCGTCGAGCGTGCCGACATAGACCTTGCCGCCCTGCACCGCGACGCCGCGGTTGATCGCGTCGCAACAGGCGCTGATCAGGGCGTCGTGCGGGGTCTGCGGATCGTAGGACCATAGCTGCTTGCCGGTCGCCGCGTCGAACGCATAGACCAATGACCAGGCGGTGCTGACATAGACCACGCCGTCCACCATCAGCGGCGTCGCCTCCTGGCCACGGTCGCTATTCACCTCGGCCGACCAGGTCAGGCCGAGCTTGCCGACCGTCGAGCGGTTGATCAGGTCGACCGGGCTGAAGCGCTGCTCCCGCTGATCGTGCCCGTAATAGGGCCATTCGTCCGACGAGGCCGCGCCGGTTCCATCCGCCCCGCCGCCGTGACAGCCGGCCAGCAGCAACGCCAGCCCGCTCGCGAGCCCGATAAATGTCCGCTTCATATTACCCCCCAATGTCAGGCGAGGACCGACGACGGCTCTTCGTCCAGGATCACCGTCTTGGCTTCGAGATAGGGCAGCAGGCCGAGCCGGCCGCCCTCCCGGCCGATGCCCGAGCGTTTCCAGCCGCCAAAGGCGATGCCGAAATCGCTGCGAAACGCGTTGTGGCCGACGGTGCCGGCACGCATCCGCCGCGCAACCTGCATCGCCCGGTCGCGATCGGCGGTGAAGACCGAGCTGTTGAGGCCGAAATCGCTGTCATTGGCCATCGCGATCGCCTCTTCCTCATCGCGCGCGGGGATGACCGAGATGACGGGTCCGAAAATCTCCTCCCGGGCGATCTTCGCGTCGTTGCGCACGCCGCCGAACAGAGTGGGTTCGAGATAATAGCCGCGATTGAAGCCGTGCGGCCGGCCGCCGCCGGTGGCGAGCGTGAAGCCGTCCGCCTTGCCGCTTTCGATATAGCCCTCGATCCGGTCGCGCTGCCGCTTCATCGACATCGGCCCCATCTGGGTGGCGAGATCGAACGGATCGCCGACCTGAACCTGTTTCAGCGCGTCCGCGATGCCGTCGAGCAGGGCGTCGTGGCGGTGCTGCGGGACGATGACCCGGCTGAGCGCCGAGCAGAATTGCATGCCGAGCATGCCGACCTGCGGCGCGACCGCGTTGACGACGATATCGAGCGGCGAATCGTCGAGCACCACGGCGGCCGACTTGCCGCCCAGTTCCAGCGTCGCGCGCGCCATGCGGCCGCCGCAGATCGAGGCGACTCGCTGGCCGACCGCGCTCGATCCTGTGAAGCTGATCTTGTCGACGCCTTCGTTGCGGACGAGCAATTCGGAGACGTCGCGGTCAGCCATCAGGATGTTGAGCACGCCCGGCGGCAGACCAAGCTCCTGGACGATCTCGCCGAGCAGCACGCCTTCCAGCGGCGCCTCGGGCGACATCTTCACCACGACCGTGCAGCCGGCGAGCAGGGCAGGGGCCAGCTTCGAGGCGAGCATCAGGATCGGCGCATTCCACGGGATGATCGCGCCGACCACACCGACCGGTTCATGGATCAGCAGGCCAATATTGCCGCCCGCGGTCGGCGTGTGCCGCTCAACAAAGGGAAAGTCGTCCGCCATCCGCGCAAAGTCGCGGATCATCGCGCACGAACCTGCGACCATATGGCCGCCATAGCCGATCAGCCCGCCGACCTCCGACGTCCAGATCCGTGCGAACAGATCCGACTTCGCCTCGATCGCATCGGCAAGGCGCGCCAGGAAGTCGCCGCGCTCGCGATGCGACAGGCGCGGCCAGGGGCCGTGATCGAAGGCGCGGCGCGCGGCGTCGACGGCACGCCCGATATCCTCGGCGGTGGCGAAGGGCACCGCGGCGAAGACCGTTTCGTCGGAAGGGGTGACGATCTCGAACAGGGTGCGATCCCCGGGCTCGATCCATTCGCCGTCGATCAGGAAGCGGCCATGCCGCACACGATCGAGCATCTGTTCGTCCGCAGTCATCGCATCTCCAACCCCGCGGCCCTTGAGTCGGCCGCTTTTGTCGCTTTACCCTAACGCTGTTTCATAATCGCGGCAAGGTGCCCGCCAACCAGTGGCTGTCGCGACCTGATCATCTCGCACCTGCGAAAAACATAGGTTGTGTAAGGAGCGCGATGCCGAAACGATCTTTTGAGTGACCCAAAACTGGTCGTTGCAATCCATCGCAAACGACGATAACAAGCTAACACCGTATGGTTCAATGGCGAACCGGCGGGCAGGAGGACCGCCAAAAAGAGCGGCGCCGGTTGGGGAGGACGAAATGAACACTCGTGTCATGTTGCTTTCAGGTGTCGCGCTGGCCGTTGGTGTCGCGGCCCCGGCCTATGCCCAGTCAGTCGAACCGACGGCCGCAGGCGCGCAGCCCCAGGCCGACGATACCACGCTGCCGGACATCATCGTCACTGCGCAGCGCACCTCGCAGTCGCTCCAGCAGGTGCCGATCGCCGTCACCGCGGTCACCGCGGGCGATCTTGCCTCGCGCCAGGTGATGAACACGCTCAACCTCGATACGGCGGTGCCGAACCTGACGCTGACCGAGAATGGCGTGTCGGTGACGCCGTTCCTGCGCGGCGTCGGCTCGAACCAATCCAACCCGAACGACGAGGCGTCGGTCGCGACCTATATCGACGGCGTCTATATCCCGTCGGTCACCGGCAACATCTTCAAGTTCAACAATGTCGAGCGGATCGAGGTGCTGAAAGGGCCGCAGGGCACCTTGTTCGGCCGCAACGCCACCGGCGGCGTGATCCAGATCATCACCCGTGATCCAGTCCAGCAACCTCTGGTCGATGCCAGCGTGGGCTATGGCACCTACAACACGCTCGAGGCCCAGGCCTATGTGTCGGGCGGGCTCGCCAGCAATCTGGCGGCCGATCTCGCCTTCAGCTTCGATCGCAACGGCGACGGCTATGGCAAGGACATCAACCGCAATGCGGACATCTTCCTCCGCAACCAGGTCGGCCTCCGCTCGAAGATCCTCTGGACCCCGGGGGCGAACACCGAGATCCGGCTGACCGGCGATTACAGCCGGCTGAAGTCGACCGGCGCCGACTATCAGCTCGCCCAGGGCGTGATCGGCGCGGACGGCGTCACCAGCTATCCGGGCAAGCGCAGGACCAACACCGACTTCCGCAACACGGCCGACAACGAGGTCTATGGCTTCTCGCTGCGGATCGATCAGGATCTGGACTTCGCGCGCCTGGTCAGCATCTCGGGCTATCGCCATGTCACGGGCGAATTCCAGCTCGACCAGGATGCGACGCCGACGCCGATCGTCCAGGCCACGATCAACCAGTTCGCGGAAAGCTTCTCGCAGGAAATCCAGCTGCTCTCGAACAAGGATTCGAAGATCGACTGGCTGATCGGCGGTTATTTCTTCGACGCCAAATATGCCTATACGCCGCTGCGCATCGCCGGCTTCGCCGCGGCGCCGCTTCCCAATATCGATCTGTTCGGCTCACAGAAGACCAGATCCTATTCGGGCTATGGCCAGGCGACCGTGCCGATCTTCACCGACACCAAGCTGACGGGCGGCCTGCGCTACACCTATGAAACGCAGGATACCGATGGTTACACCGCAAGCGGTGGCGTGGTGTTTCCGCATCCCGCCAACCCGCTATGCCCCGGCGCCACCACCAACTGCCCGCAATCGCAGAACATCAAGAAGCTCACCTGGCGCGCGGCGCTCGACCATAATTTCTCGCCGGATATCCTCGGTTATCTTTCATACAATCGCGGCATCAAGAGCGGCGGCTTCAACATGATCAACGCCGGCACGCCCGGCTATCGGCCCGAGGTGCTGGATGCCTATGAAGCCGGCCTGAAGATGCAGTTCTTCGACCACAAGGTCCGCTTCAACATCGCCGCCTTCATCTATGATTACAAGGACATCCAGGTCTTCAACATCACCGGCGGCGGCGCGGTGCTGACCACCAACGCGGCGGCTGCCCGGGTGCACGGCGTGGATGCCGACCTGACGATCAAGGCATCGCGCCATTTCACCATCTCGGCGGGCGCGGGCTGGCTCGACGGCAAATATACCGACTTCCCCAACGCGACCTTCACGCCCTCCTCGCCCCTGCTCGGCGGGCAGAGTTCGGTGAACGCGACGGGCAACGACATGATCTACGCGCCGCGGGTCAGCGCCAATTTGTCGCTCGACTATCGCATCCCGACCAGCATCGGCGAATTCGGGTTGAACGCCACGGGGTCCTATCGCGACAAGGTGTTCGTCTCGGCCGCCAACCGGCTGTTCATTCCGTCCTATGCGGTCGTCAACACGACGATCGGCTGGACCTCGCCCGACAAGCTTTATGGCGTCCAGTTCTGGGTCAGGAACCTGTTCGACAAGGATTATTATCTGAACCGTACCGAGCAGGCGCTGGGCGACATCCAGTTCCTGGCGCCGCCGCGTACCGTCGGCGTCACGGTCAGCTTCAGGAACCGTTGACCGGTCGGAACGGGCAACGGCAGGAATTGGTGACCGGCGGCACAATGTCGCCGGTCACATGCCATCAAGGGAGCGGCGATGGTCAGGGTCACGTACAAGGATGTGGACGGTGCCGAAATCGAGGTCGACGCCATGGAGGGCGCCAGCCTGATGGAAACGGCGGTGCGCAACGGCGTCGTCGCCATCGAGGGCGAGTGCGGCGGCGCGCTCGCCTGCGCGACCTGCCACGTCCATATTCCCGACGAATGGCGCACGGTGACCGGCGAAGCCTCGGACGACGAGCGGGAGATGCTCGAATTCGGCGTTGAAGTGGACGAACGCAGCCGCTTATCGTGCCAGATCCATGTCACCGCCGCGATGGAGGGGATCACCATCCTCACCCCGCGCAGCCAGCGTTGAGCGCGACCAGGAGAGCCAGGATGACCGCGAACCATACCGAGGCGGATTACAATCATCACAGCCCGGAGATCGCACAGGACCCCTACAGCTTCCTGGCGGCGGTCCGCGGCAAATGCCCGCTTGGCCATTCCAACGAACTGGGCGGATTCTATTTCCCGACAACCTATGACGGGGTGAAACGGGTCTTCGCCGAGTACAAGACCTTCTCGTCGGCTGACGGCGCCGGGTTGCCCGACCAGCTCGTGCGCCTGTTGCCGGTAGATCTCGATCCGCCGAGCCACACCCGCTGGCGCCGCGTGCTCAACCGCTTCTTCACCCAGGAAGCGGCCGAGGCGGATCGCCCGCGCATCCAGGGGCTGGCCGACGAGCTGATCGATGCGTTCGCCGCGCGGGGTACCGCCGATCTCGTCAACGAGCTTACCCGGCCGTTCCTCGCCATGACGACTCTGCCGGTGCTTGGCGTGCCGCTCAGCGACCGGCAGATGCTGTCCGAGAAGCTGTTGTGGATGGTGCATCACCGGCTCAACGACCATGACGGCTGGGTCCAGCGCTATGGCGAGATCGCCGGCTATCTCACCAACCTCGTCGCCGAACGGCGTACCGCGACCGAACGCCGCGACGACCTGCTGCAATGCCTGATCGAGGAGGAATTCGACGGCCGGATGCTGACCGACACCGAGGGGTATCAGGTGCTGATCCTCGCCTTGTTCGGCGCGCTCGATTCGACCAGCTCGGCGATGAGCGGTTCGCTCTATCATCTGGGCGAGCATCCCGAGGACAAGAAGCGCCTGCTTTCCGGCGAGGTCCCCTGGGAAGGCGCGATCGAGGAGTTCCTGCGCTTCACCACGCCGATCCAGGCATTGCGCCGCACGGCGACGAAGGAAACCGAGCTTGACGGCGGTATCGTCCACCCCGGCGATTTCGTGCTGGCGATCAACGGCGCCGCGAACCGCGACCCAGCCAAGTTCGCCGACCCCGATCAGTGCATCATCTCGCGCGATGCGCGCGAGCATATGTCGTTCGGCACCGGCGCGCATGTCTGCATCGGCCGGCATTATGCGCGGGTGATGATCGACATCTGTCTGAAGACCGTGCTGCGCCGGATCGGCGACTATCGGATCGCCGACGGGTTCGAGCCCGATTACACGTCGAGCGAGGCCCGCGCGCTGAAGACGCTGCCGGTGGAATTCACGCCCCGCCCGATCGCCGGATGACCGCTGCCGATCGGGCCGCGAACACCGGAACGACCCCCGTTCGCCCCGGCTATGGCTTCGACGAGGCCCGGCTGGATGGCTGGATGGCGGCGCATATTCCCGGCTATGCCGGCCCGCTTGTGGTCGAGCAGTTCAAGGGCGGCCAGTCCAACCCGACCTATCGTCTTGCCACCCCCGGCCGCGACTATGTGTTGCGGCGCAAGCCGCCCGGGATTTTGCTGAAGGGCGCGCATGCGATCGAGCGCGAGGCGCAGGTGTTCTCGGCGCTCGGTAGGACGGGCTTTCCCGTCCCGCACGTGCATGGCCTGTGCGACGACGAGCAGGTGATCGGCACGCCCTTCTTCGTGATGGACATGGTCGAAGGGCGGATCTTCTGGGATGCGACCCTGCCGGAGGTCGAGCGAGACGCGCGCCCGGCCTATTTCGACGCGATGAACGCCGTGCTGGCACGGCTCCACGGGATCGATCCGCAGGCGATCGGTCTCGGCGATTATGGCCGGCCCGGCAATTATTTCGCGCGCCAGATCGCGCGCTGGTCGCGCCAGTATCTGGACGACGGGCAGGCCGGCCGCGATCCCGACATGGATCGGCTGGCCGAATGGTTGCCGGCCCATATCCCCGAGGGCGGGGATGTCGCGATCGTCCATGGCGATTTCCGCATCGACAATCTGATCTTCCATCCGGCCGAGCCGCGCATCCTCGCGGTGCTCGACTGGGAATTGTCGACGCTCGGCCATCCGCTCGCCGATTTCGCCTATCACGCCATGATGTATCACATGCCGCCGCACATCGTGGCTGGCCTCGCCGGTGCCGATCTGGCGGCGCTGAATATCCCGTCGGAAGCCGATTATGTGGCCGCCTATTGCCGTCGCACCGGGCGGGTCGGAATACCTGACTATGGCTTCTATCTCGCCTTCAACTTCTTCCGCCTCGCTGCGATCTTTCACGGCATCAAGGGGCGGGTGATCCGCGGCACGGCGTCCTCCGCCCATGCGCGCGAGCGGGCCGAAAACTTCCCGCTATTGGCCGGCCTGGGCTGGCGCCATGCCGCGCGTTGCGGCATCTGACGCCCCTTCCGCAGGGACTATTTTCTTCAGGTTGGCGGCGGTAACCAAATGCGGTGCGATCGAGACCGACTGGACGTCGCCGCCCTTGATCGCCTTGACGATGGTGGCGAGCGCGGCCTTGATCTGGGCGCCTGCATCCTGATCCACGGTTGCGGCCAGGGTGCCGGCCCGGACATTGTCGAGGGCTTCGGGGATCGCGTCGAAGCCCAGCACCTTGACCGCGCCGACCGGAATGCCGGCTTCCTTGAGCGCCGAGATCGCGCCGAGGGCCATATTGTCATTGAGGCAGAGAATGGCGTCGGGGCGCTTCGCGGCGCCGAACGAGGTGAGCAGATTCTGCACCACCGTGAGCGCCTGGTCGCGCGACGAGTTCGCGGTCTGCTCGGCGACGATCCGATAGGTCGCGCCGCCGGCGGCCAGGCCTTCCCGGACGCCGCGGCTCCGGTCGATCTGTGTGCTGGTTCCCGGTTCGTTGGTGATGACCACGACACGGGCCCCGCGGGGGAAATGCTCGATCACCCAGGACGCGAGCAGGCGACCGCCTGCCACATTGTCGGCGCCGACATAAGGCACCGGAGCTGCGGTGCCGTCGATCCGCCTGTCGACCGCGACGACCTTGATTCCGGCGGCGCGCAGACGATCGACCTGAGGCGCCAATGCCCTTCCGTCATTGGCGGCGAGGATCACCCCCTGGGTGCCGTCGACCGATGCGGTCTCGAGGTCGGAAGCCTGTTTCGACGAGTTCGCCTGACCGTCGAGTATGGTGACATCCACGCCGGCCATGGGCGCCTGCTTCTCGACCGCTTGCCGCATCGTGATGAAATAGGGCGTGGAGAGCGAGCTGAAGCTCGCCGTAACCTGCACGCTGTCCTGGCGCGCCTTGTCGCAGCCGGCGAGCGCGAGGACGATCAGGGCTGGGAGGGCGAGCCTCACCGGTTTTTCGAGCAATCGCATCCGTTCCCCTTCTCTTTTGTCGTGTTCAGTCTTCCCGGGTCTTCGTGCGCAGGAGGTGCGCGCGCACGCGGTCGATCTCGTGCGTGGGGTCGCGGCGCTGGGAGAGCAATGCCGGGACGATTTCGCGATAGGCGTGGAACAGGCTGCGCGCCGGTGGGGGGCAATCACCGGCGATCTCGCGGTGCAGGTCGGGCAGCGCGTGATAGGGCACCAGCGGAAACATGTGATGCTCGAGGTGGTAGTTCATGTTCCAATAGAGGAACCGGAAGACCGGATTCATCAACACGGTCCTGCTGTTGAGGCGATGATCCTCGACATCTTCCGCCAGTCCACCGTGCTGCGCAATGCCGAAGATCACCGAGAGCCATGCGCCGTAGAAGCTCGGCAGCCCGACGAGCATTGCCGGCAGGACGCTGCGCGTCACGAGGCACGCGGCCATAACGGCGCCGTAGATGGCGAGCCACAGGCGGGCCGTCCGGAAGACCGACGGCCAGTCGGATCTGGGAATGAAGCTTGCCTCGTCCGCGCCCATGCGGCCGGCCGCATGGCGGACCATGCCAGCAAAAGCGTGCGCGCCGCTCCTGATCGCCAGCAGGTTGAGCAAGAGATGGGAGATGCTCGGAGGCCGCTCCACCGCGATCTCCGGATCCCAGCCGACGATCAGGGTATTGGTATGATGCCGCGTATGGCTGCGACGCCACACGACCGGTTCGCGCAGGATCATGAAACTCGCGATTTGGTACACCGCGTCGTTCATCCATTTCGTCTTGAACGCACGGCCATGCCCGCACTCATGCCAGCGCGAATCCGATGCCGTCCCGTAGAGAAGGCCATAGGCGATCACGAAGGGAATGCACCATGGCGTGCCCCAGGTTGCCACGAGGCCGGCACCGCTCGCGCCGAGCAGTGCGAACCAGAGCGACGTATCGCGAATGGCGGGCCCGTCGCGCCGCTCCATGAGCTCCGCCAGGCGCTTCCTGGGGATGGCCGGCGCATACCAGCGGATGGAATCCTGGCCGCGTGCGCTGGCCCGTACCTTTTCTGGTCCCGTCAGTCGGTAATCACGCTTAGCCTGTATCATAGATATAGCGTAAAGTGACTACATAATCTGTGCAACCATATATACAGATTTCCTGAAGCCGCTTGGCAATGGCCGGATCGGGCGTTAGCAATACGCAACGATGAGATGGAGGTGGGATTGATCGCCATCTGGGAGAGTTGCGTGAACTGGGGGCCCTGCTTCGGCATATCGTGCATCGGGTCGGGAAATCGCCTTGCGCGAGCCTGACGAGGCCGGCCTGTTGCTGGCCGCGGCCGGGATAACCAAGCGTTTCGGCGGCGTCCTGGCGCTCGATGGCGCGGCGTTCGAGGTCGGCAGGGGAGAGGTTCACGCCCTGCTCGGCGAGAATGGCGCGGGAAAGTCGACCCTTCTCCGCATCCTGGCCGGCGTGTTGCCGCCCGACGATGGGCGGATGGAGTTCGACGGGCGGATGCTCGATCCGCACGAAGGCCCGCTCGGCCGAACCGACGCCGGCCTCGTCACGATCTACCAGGAGTTGAGCCTGTTGCCCGCCATGTCGGTCGCGGAGAATATCTTCCTGGGCCGCGAGCCGCTGCGCTGGGGGCTGATCGACTGGCGCGGAATGTACGCGCAGGCCCGCGAGGCGATGGCGGCGCTCGGCTTCGACATGGACCCTCGGGTCGCGGTCGAGCGATTGAGCGTCGCCCAGCAGCAGATGGTCGAGATCGCGCGCGCGCTCTCGCAGAATGCGCGCCTGATCGTGATGGACGAGCCGACCGCGGCGCTCAGCGGGCGCGAGGTCGAGACGCTTCACGGGATCATCCGGGGGCTGCGGCGCCGAGGCATATCGGTCGTGTACGTCACCCATCGGCTCGAGGAGGTGTTCGCGATATGCGACCGCTACACCGTGCTGCGTGACGGCCGCTTCGTCGCGGCGGGACAGGTGGCGGACGTGGCTCAGCGCGATATCGTGCGGATGATGGTCGGACGCGATGTCGAGTTCGAGCGCCGGTCGCCCAGGGCTCCGGGCGAGGGCACGCCGTTGCTCCGGGCCAGCGGCATCAGCCGCGCCCGGCGCGGGGGCGATACGCACAAGGTGCAGCTGCACGATCTTTCGATCGAGGTTTCGGCAGGCGAGATCGTCGGTCTGGCCGGTCTTGTCGGCGCGGGCCGAACTGAGTTCTGCCGTGCGCTGTTCGGCGCCGATCCTGCCGATTCCGGCAACATGATGCTGGGGGGTGCCCATCGCGGCCTTCCGAAGACCCCGGGCCACGCCATCCGCGACGGTTTTGCGATGGTGTCGGAGGATCGCAAGCAGACCGGCTGCTTCCTGGACCAGTCCGTGCGCCAGAACCTCACTTTGGCCTGTCTGGGCCGGATTTCGCGCTGGGGCCTGGTCGATCGCCGCGCTGAGCGCAGCCTGGTCGACCGATATGTGCGCGCGCTCAACATCAAGACGGCGGGTCCCGAGACGCCGATCGGGCATTTGTCGGGGGGCAACCAGCAGAAGGTCATTCTCGCGCGCTGCATGGCGTTGGCGCCGAAGATCCTCATCGTGGACGAGCCGACCCGCGGCATCGACATCGGCGCAAAGGCGGAGGTCCACGCGCTGCTCGCCGGCCTCGCGGCCGAGGGCACCGCGGTGATTGTGGTTTCGTCCGAACTTTCGGAAGTCATGGCGGTCAGCGACCGGATCCTCGTGTTCCGCGAGGGCAGGCGGGTGGGGGAGGTCGATGCGGCAGAGGCGGAGGAGGCGGTTTTGATGGCGATGATGACCGGTGCGGACGATGCGGTCGAGGCAGCAGCCGCATGAACGCGACGCTGGCCCAGCCGGGCCCGTCCATCCCGGCGTCGCGGCGGCGCGCGGTGATCCGGTGGCTCCGGCGGTGGGGAACGAGCCTCTTCCTCGTCTTCCTGATCGTCGCGCTCGCGCTGCTGAATCCGAACTTCCTGAGCGTCCGCAACCTGCTCAACATCCTGACCGAAGTGTCGATCTTCGGCATCGTCGCGGTCGGGATGACCTTCGTGATCGTGAGCGGCGGGGTGGATCTGGCGGTAGGGTCGCTGCTTGCCTTCGCCGCGATGACCGGTGCGTTGGCGGCGCAATCCGCGGGCTTGCAAGGCGCGGCCGAATGGGGGTGCGCGCTGCTCGTGTCCCTGCTGGTGGGCGGCGTGGTCGGCTGGATGCAGGGACGGGCGGTGACGGCGTTCGGCATCCCGCCCTTCATCGTGACCCTGGGCGGCATGACGATCTGGCGCGGCGCGACGCTGGTGCTGAACGACGGCGGGCCGATCAACGGCTTCGGCCCGTCATTCCGCTGGTGGGGTTCGGGTGCCGTGTTGGGGCTGCCCGTGCCGGTTCTGGTCTTCGCGCTCGTCGTCGCCATCGGTGTGGTGATCGAACGGTACAGCCGATATGGCCGGCAGATCTACGCGGTCGGCGGCAATGCGGAGGCGGCGCGGCTCAGCGGTCTGAATGTCCCCGCCCTGATTGCGAGCGTCTATGCGATTGTGGGGCTGCTTGCCGGCCTGTCCGGCTTCCTGCTGGCCTCGCGGCTCGGATCGGCGGAGGCGGTGGCCGGGACGGGCTACGAACTGCGCATCATCGCGTCGGTGGTGATCGGCGGCGCTAGCCTGAGCGGCGGACGCGGCACCATCGGCGGCACGATCGTGGGGGCCTTGCTCATCGGCGTGCTGACCAACGGCCTCGTGATCATGCACGTCTCCGCCTATTGGCAGCAGATCGTGATCGGCCTGATCATCGTCGCGGCCGTCGCCTTCGACGGATACGCCAAACGCCAATGATACCGCCATGGTTTCAGAAACTATAATCCAGCCGCACACCGACCGTGCGCGGCTTGGTATAGCTGGTCGTCGCATAGACGGTGATCTTCAGCCCCGGATCGGCGAACGCGCGGCGTGCGCATTTCTGTGCAGCCGTCATGCGGGGTATATCACCGGCCAGAATTTGCTGGTCGTCGCGGCCTCTATCCCGGCAGCTTTCGCGACTGAGCCTGGGGCCTTGAACGCCCCGATCTTCCTGAATCCTGTCACGGGAAGCCTTGGGCGACGTCGGAGGATCAGGAAAATTCAATAACTTAATGGTGCGGACGGCGGGACTCGAACCCGCACACCACGAGGGCGAGGGATTTTAAGTCCCGTGCGTCTACCAATTTCGCCACGTCCGCTTGACGCCCTGCGAAGCGCATAGGCGGGCAGGCGTCAAGCCATGCCGGCGCTCAGACGTTCAATCGAACGCGCATTTCCTTGCCGGGCTTGAAATAAGGGACGCGCTTGGCGTCGACCTCGACCACTTCGCCGGTCCGCGGGTTGCGGCCGATACGGGCATCGCGGGCCCGGGTGGAAAAGGCGCCGAAGCCGCGCAGTTCGACGCGACCGCCCGTCGCGAGGCGTTTCGAGATCTCGTCGAAGAAGGTTGTTACGATCGCTTCCACGTCACGCATGGCCAGATCGGGATTATCCGCGGCGAGCATTTCGACGAGTTCGGAACGGATCATGGCGTTGTCGACTCCTTCTAACCCCAACATATCGAGCGACCTCAGGGCGCTCGACCTTCCCCCCGGAAGGCCTTGGCGGATTAGTCCCGTTCCGGACAAATGACCGCCTCGGACCTATTGTGTAGCTCAAGCGCCATCCGGCGAATAGGATCGAATCGACGCAAATTTGTAAAAAATCGACATTTCCCGGGCAGGCGGACCCGTCCGCCTGCCCGGAATGGGGGTTTTTACTTCTTGGCTTCGCTGCTGCGCGCCTTGAGCGCCTCGCCAAGGATGTCGCCCAGCGACGCGCCCGAATCGGACGAGCCATACTGCGCAACCGCCTGCTTCTCTTCGGAGATCTGCATCGCCTTGATCGAGAAGGTCGGCTTCTTGGAACGATCGAAACCGGTCACCATCGCGTCGAACTTCTGGCCGACCTGGAAACGCTCCGGACGCTGCTCGTCGCGGTCGCGGCCGAGATCGGTGCGCTTGATGAAGCCGGTCGCGCCATCGTCGCCGACCTGGACCTCGAGGCCCGCGTCGCGGACTTCGAGAACGGTGACCGTGACGATCGCGTTCTTGTTGAGGCCGCCCGAACCGCTGCCGCTCGAAGCGGCCGCAGCGCCGCCGGCTGCCGGAGCGCCACGCTCGAGTTGCTTCATGCCAAGCGAGATACGCTCCTTCTCGGCATCGATGTCGAGCACGATGGCCTGAACCATCTCGCCCTTGCGGTGCAGGTTGAGCGCGTCTTCGCCCGAAACGCCCCAGGCGATGTCGGACATATGGACCATGCCGTCGACGTCGTTGTCGAGGCCGATGAACAGGCCGAACTCGGTGGCGTTCTTGACCTCACCCTCGACGGTCGAGCCGACCGGATGCGCTTCGGCGAAGGCTTCCCACGGGTTCGACTGGGCCTGCTTGAGGCCAAGGCTGATGCGGCGCTTGTCGGGATCGACCTCGAGCACGACGACATCGACTTCCTGTGAGGTCGAGACGATCTTGCCCGGATGGACGTTCTTCTTGGTCCAGCTCATCTCGGAGACGTGCACCAGGCCTTCGATGCCCGGCTCCAGCTCGACGAACGCACCATATTCGGTGATGTTGGTCACGCGGCCCGACAGCTTGGCGCCGATCGGATATTTGGCGGCGGCGCCTTCCCACGGATCGCTCTCGAGCTGCTTCATGCCGAGCGAGATGCGCTGCGTGTCCTTGTTGATGCGGATGATCTGGACGCGGACGGTGTCGCCGATGTTCAGCACTTCGCTCGGATGGCCGACGCGCTTGTAGCTCAGATCGGTGACGTGCAGCAGGCCGTCGATGCCGCCGAGATCAACGAACGCACCATAATCGGTGATGTTCTTGACGACGCCGTCGATCACCTGGCCCTCGGCCAGCGACAGGATCAGGCCCGAACGCTGCTCGGCGCGGGTCTCTTCCAGGATCGCGCGGCGCGAGACGACGATGTTGCCGCGCTTGCGGTCCATCTTCAGGATCTGGAAGGGCTGCGGGATGTCCATCAGCGGGGTCACGTCGCGGACCGGGCGGATATCGACCTGCGAGCCGGGCAGGAACGCCACGGCGCCGTTCAGGTCGACGGTGAAGCCGCCCTTCACGCGGCCGAAGATGACGCCCTCGACACGGGCGGTCTTGGCGAATTCGGTTTCCAGCTTGTCCCAGGCGGCTTCGCGGCGGGCGCGGTCGCGCGACAGCATCGCTTCGCCGTGGACGTTCTCGACTCGGTCGACATAGACCTCGACTTCGTCGCCGACCTTCAGATCGGCCTTCTGGCCCGGCATGGCGAATTCGCGGAGCGGCACGCGGCCTTCCGACTTGAGGCCGACGTCGATGACCGCGAGATCATTCTCGATCGCGGTGACGGTGCCCTTGACGACCCGGCCTTCAAAGCCGTCTGCGTCGCCGAGCGTGGCTTCGAGAAGTGCCGCGAAATCATCGCGCGTGGGGGATGCCGAAGTGGCCATAAATTCTTGATTCCTAAACACTATGTTTCCGGCCAGCCGGTTGTCT
This sequence comes from Sphingomonas sp. GW821-FHT10F11, assembly GCF_058809095.1. Taxonomy (NCBI): domain Bacteria; kingdom Pseudomonadati; phylum Pseudomonadota; class Alphaproteobacteria; order Sphingomonadales; family Sphingomonadaceae; genus Sphingomonas; species Sphingomonas sp. GW821-FHT10F11. Next base: position 42,651 of record NZ_JBXASH010000007.1, on the reverse strand, counting down.
CCGGCGGTCTTGGCCTATATGCCGCGGCGGCCGGTTGCCGGTCGCGACGCCCAACGCCCATCGCCCTCGCGAAAGATCATGACAAAGCGAAAAGGGCGCGTAAGCAGGACCGGCGAGTTACCATCCGTTGCCGGATGAGCCGTTTCCGCTTCGCGCCTCGCCCCGGCTAGGGTGTTGCCACCGGCGCCGCTGTCCGAGCCTCCACGAGCGCAACGGCCCGCTGGATGGCGGCGTCTATAGAGAGAAAGCTGGTATCCAGCAAGGCGGCATCGTTCGCCGGTGCCATGGGCGCGATGCCCCGCGTCGCGTCGCGCAGGTCGCGGGCGCGGATGTCGGCCAGCACCCGGTCGAGGCTGACCTGCGATCCGCGCTCGCGCAGCTCGGCATGGCGGCGCTTGGCGCGGATCATCGGCGTCGCGCGAATGAACAGCTTGGCATCGGCATCGGGCGCGATGACCGTGCCGATATCGCGCCCGTCGAGCACCGCGCCGCCTGGCTGATGCGCGAAGCGGCGCTGGCGGTGGAACAGCGCGGCCCGCACCAGCGGATGCGCTGAGACGACCGAGGCATATTTGCCGATCTCGTCGCTGCGCAGTTCGGGATCCTCGAGCAGATGATCGTCGAAATCGCAGGCGGCAACCGCATCGGCCTCGATCGCCGGGTCGAGCTCGAGCCGCAGCACGTTCGCCGCGACCGCGCGGTAGAGCAAGCCCGTGTCGAGATGCGGCAACCCGTAGCGCTTGGCGAGCGCGCGGGCGATGGTGCCCTTGCCCGATGCGGCAGGTCCGTCGACGGCGATGATCATGACCCTGCAACCACTTCTGTACCCTTCAACGCATCCAGCGTTTCGAGGAACATAGGGTAGGATGTTGCGATGGGCGAGACATCGTCGATGGTAAGCGCAGATTTCGCGGCGAGGCCCGCCACCGCCATGCTCATCGCGATGCGGTGGTCGAGTTGCGAGGCGATGGTCGCGCCCCCGGCGATCGGCCCGCCGCCATTGCCCTGGATCGCGGCGCCGTCCTCAAATTCCTCGATCCCCACGCCGCACGTGCCCAGCGCCTCGGCCATCGCGGTGATCCGGTCCGATTCCTTGACGCGCAGCTCATGGGCACCGCGGGCGACCGTCCGCCCCTCGGCAAAGGCGGCGGCGACGAACAATATGGGATATTCGTCGATCATGCTCGGGGCGAGATAGGCCGGCACCTCGATCGCGCGGAGCGCCGCATGGCGCACGCGCAGATCGGCGACCGGCTCCCCACCGACGATGCGTGGATTTTCCTCAACGATGTCGGCGCCCATCAGGCGCAACGCCTCGAACAGGCCGGCGCGCGTGGGGTTCAGGCCGACATTCGTCACCAGCACGTCCGATCCCGGCACGATCGTCGCGGCAACCACCAGGAAGGCGGCGGACGAGGGGTCGCCTGGCACGACGATCGATTGCGGCTTCAGCTCCGCCTCGCCGACCAGCGAGATGATCCGTCCCTGATTCGTTTCCTCGACGCTCAACTCGGCGCCGAAGCCGCGCAGCATCCGTTCGCTGTGATCGCGCGTCGCGACCGGCTCGATCACCCGGGTGATGCCGGGCGTATTGAGGCCGGCGAGCAATATTGCCGACTTCACCTGCGCCGAGGCGACGGGCAGGATATATTCGATCGGTACCGCCGGGTTCAGCCCGCGCACCATCAGCGGCAAACGGCCGCCCGGGCTTGCGGTGAACTCGGCGCCCATGCGCGACAGCGGCTCGATCACCCGGCCCATCGGGCGCTTCGACAGCGAGGCGTCGCCGATGAAGGTCGTGGTGATCGCATGGCTGGAAACCAGCCCCATCAACAGCCGGGTCGAGGTGCCCGAATTGCCCATGTCGAACGCCGCTTCCGGCTGGAGCAGTCCGCCGACCCCGACGCCGTTGACGGTCCAGATGCCGTCGTCGCCGCGCCGGATATCGGCGCCCATCGCGCGCATCGCCGCGGCGGTGGCGAGTACATCCTCGCCCTCCAGAAGCCCCTCGATCCGGCTTTCGCCGACGGCGAGCGCGGACAGCATCAGCGAGCGGTGGCTGATCGACTTGTCGCCGGGCACGACGGCGGTGCCGTGCAGCGGGCCGGAAGGGGCGATCTGGAGCGGGCGGGGCAGGGGATGCGGCATTGGCGCGGGCTTTTGACAGTGCGCTTGCGCTATGGCAAGGCGCGCCCCACTTTGCGGGTCATCTCGCAAAACTCCCATTTCTTCGAAAGGTCGAATCGGCATGATCAAGCCGGAATGGGGCACGAAACGGTCGTGTCCGAAATGCGCAACGCGCTTCTACGATCTCGGCAAGGACGATCCGGTCACCTGCATCTCCTGCGGATCGACCTGGCTGCCCGAGCCCATTCTCAAGTCGAAACAGCCTCTGCCGTTCGACGCGCCGAAGCCGGAACTTGTCAAAAAGGATGCCGACCTGGTCGGTGACGATGACGAGGATATCGACACCGGTGAAGACGAGGAGCCCTCGCCCGACGACGAGGTCGATCTCGGCGGTGATGACGATCTCGGCGTCGAAGCGCCGACGGACGACGACGAGCATTGATCGCATGAAAAGGGGCGTCCCGGCTTCAACCGGGGCGCCCATCGGAATTTTGTTTGAAAATCGACCGGCATGGCGATCACACCGCTTGCCAAGGTCGCGTCGCCTCGGTAGGGGCGACGCCTTCGCGGGAAATTCCAGACCCGCGACGATGGGGCCGTAGCTCAGCTGGGAGAGCGCTGCGATGGCATTGCAGAGGTCTGGGGTTCGATCCCCCACGGCTCCACCACTTCCCTGAATCCGCTCGAGTCGAGATCGCGCCGCGCGTCTGAGGTCGGTTGATCCATCGTGGCTTATGCCTGATCGCTAGCGTCTCTGCGGCGTCGAACTCGACATCCATGCGCACCATCGCCGAAGGCAAGCCTGATCGCGGGAAAAGGAGCGGCCCGGCACGTGGGTGCCGGGCCGTAGGTTACGTTTTGCTAGGGAGCATCAACGCATCGCCAATCTAATCCCTATCGGATAACTAGGAAATACAGGCCTGCTTTGCTTTGCGATAGTCCGCCTTCGCCATCGGACGAAATTCGGGCGATCCGATGCCCCAATAAAAAGGGCCGCGCGACCCTGGGGTCGCGCGGCCCTGTTCCGACGCCGCTTGGGGACGCCGGGGGTCGGGCTTAGTTGGCCGCGTTCGCGGCGCTGTCCAGAGGAGCAGCCGCATTGTCGACCGCGGTCGCGTTGTCCGTCACGTTCAGCGCGGCTTCGTCGGTCGCGTTCACGTCCAGCGTGTCTTCGCTGTTCAGCGTGACTTCGCTGCTGTTGTTGTCGACGGCTGCCGGCTTCGGGTCGCAAGCGGCGAGGCCGAGCGAAGCGACGGCGATGAGCGGCAGGATAACGAACTTCTTCATGGACGATTTCTCCGTAGTTGATTCAGGGCGCCACGGAGAGACGTCGATCGTCACCCGTGCCATCCTGGCGTGTGTCCGCAGCCTCCATGGATCAATTCCTATGCATTTAATAGGAAAAAATGCGATGGGACGGTATCGAAACCGGACGTGTCGCCGCTGGCGATGGCTGGATGTCGCGACAGGTGATGGACGATATCGTCACAACGCCGGCGCTTATGATCTGAACAACCGGCACGGTTGATCGTTACGGGCCTGTGTCGACATCGCCGCTTCCCGTTCTGGTCAACCGCAAGGGAGGCACCGCCGCATCGGCCGGCGAGGATCTCGAAACGCATCTGGTCGATGCGTTCGCCGGCGTCGATATCGCCGTGCGATTGCTTGACGGGCCCGACACGCCCGGCGCGGTGCGGAAAGCGGCCGCGACCGGTCGGCGCGTGGTCGTCGGCGGCGGTGACGGCACCGCGGCCTGCGCCGCCGCCGTGCTGGCGGGCGGCGATGTGGAGATGGGTTTGTTGCCGCTGGGCACGCTGAACCATCTCGCGCGCGATCTCGGCATCTCCGCCAAGCTGGAAGAGGCGGCGGCACTGGCCGCGCACGGCACCGCGACCTCGATCGACCTTGCCGAGGTCAACGGCCATGTCTTTGCCAACAACGCGTCGATCGGCCTTTATCCGATGATGGTGCGAGAGCGGGACGCCTATCGCGAGCGGCTGGGCGTGCCGAAATGGTTCGCCGCCATTCCGGCCTCGTGGAACGCCTGGACCCGCCTCAGGCGCTACCGGCTCAGCCTGGACATGGGCGAGGGCCGGAAGCCGCTGGTCACCTCTTTGCTCTTCGTGGGCAACAACCTCTATTCGCTCGAACGCGGGCGGATCGGCGAGCGTGCCTCGCTGAAGCAGGGCAAGCTGTCGGTTTTCGCGCTGGCCGCGCCGGGGCGATTCGCCTTGCTGTGGTTCGCGCTGCGCGCGGTGACCGGACGGGCCGATCATCACAAGGATTTCGTCGAATATGGCGCATGCGAATCGCTGACCGTCCATGCGCACCGCAAGCGGGTCGATGTCGGGCTCGACGGTGAAGTGCGGCAACTCGAATTCCCGCTGCATTTCAGGATCAGGGCAGGGGCGCTGCGGATCGTCGCGCCGCCCGAAGGAGAGTCTCTAGCCGAACGCCCAGCGTAATGTCCGCGCGATCCCGAATGTGCCCACGCGCACCAGCGGCCGGGTGAGGCGCGGCGCGGCGAGTCCGTGCATCCGCCGGGCCCAGTCCGGCAATAGGTCGACCGCCGCCTGGAAGGTGATCGCCTGCACCGGCCCGGCGGAAAGCGTGCGTGCGGGCTGGTTCAGCACCAGTGCCGCAACCTCCCGAGTCCGTTCGTCGACCATCAGCTCGGGCCGCATCGCGGCGATCAGCGCATTCGCCTCGGCCCGGCTGCGCGGCACCGGGACGGCGCCCAGCGCCTCGGGGATACGCGCGAACTCGGCGAAATAACGGTCCTGATCGGCGGTTGACATCGCCGGCTCGCTATAGCGGATCCAGGCGTCGAGGAAGCTCGTTGCCTCGCTGACATGTACCCAGGCGAGAAGTTTCGGATCGCCCGCGCGATAGGGCGTGCCATCGGGCAATGCGCCGTCGACCTTGTCGTGGATGCCGCGGACCCGCGCGATCGCGGCCTGCGCCTCGTCCCGCGCGCCATAGGTGGACATCGCGATGAACCGCGCGGTGCGCCGCAACCGCCCGAGCATGTCGGTGCGGAAATTGGAATGATCCCAGACGCCCGCGAGCACTGCCGGGTGAAGCATCTGCAACAGCAGCGCCGCGACCCCGCCAACCATCATCGTCGTCACGTCGCCGTGCACGCGCCACACGACCGTGCCCGGATCGAACAGCGCATCGTCGCTGCGCACCACCGGCCGCTCGCCCTTTTTCGTGTCGTTGAACACCGCGCGGACCTGCCCGACGATCCTGCGCCGGATACGCTGCGCGATCGCGCCGCCGATCGTCGCAGGGGCTGGGGGAGGCGTAGTGCGCGGCACGGGTCAGCCTTCCTCGATCGTGCGGATGTCTTCCGGCCCGACCGCCAGCTCGCGCCAGTCGAGCTCTTCCTGAAGTACTTCAAAGGCGTCTTCGCCGACCTTTGCCTCGTCGCGGAGCGCAAACAGCCTCTCGCGCTGCGCGGCAATGGCGGCGCGTTTCAATCGCTGGCGCTCTTCGAAGGCGCTGCACGCGTCGGGGTCGATCAACGCGTCCCGGTCGATCTCGAGCTGCCGGCGCGTCTCCTCGGCGACCCTGCCTTTGGCATCGGCGATCGCCTCCAGCGCCACCTCGGCCAGCGACCTGCGGGCGGTGGCCATCTCGCGCTCCTCCGCACCGCCATCGTGCAGGTTGAGCAGGCGGATCAGCGGCGTCAGCGTCAGGCCCTGGACGACCAACGTCGCCAGCACCACGCCAAAGGCAGCGATCAGGATCATGTCGCGTTGCGGGAAATCGACGGGCAATGCGAAGGCGGTCGCCATCGTCACCAGCCCGCGCATGCCGCACCAGCCGACCACGACGCTCTGCGCCAGGCCCGGCGCCTTCAACGGACCGCGGATCACGGCGAAGCGCGCAGCAAGCCGGTTGTAGAGCAGCACCCATGCCATGCGCGTGAGCACGACTCCGGCGACCACCAGCCCGGCGAAACCCAGCGCTTCGCGCAACCGCTCCGGCCGCATCTCTCCCACGATCTCGCGCACCTGCATGCCCATCAGCAGGAAGGCGAGCACGTTGAGCAGGAAAACCACGCCGCTCCATACCGCGAAGGACTGGATGCGGCTCCGCGCGCTGGCCCGCACCGAGGGAGTATTGGCCAGGAACATCGCCATCGCGACCACACACAGCACCGCGGAAAGCCCGAGCCGGTCGGCGATCATCCACACCAGGAAGGTGTTGACGAACTCGAGCACATTCCCGCCGAGTGTCCCGCGCGTGTAAGGCGCGATATAGCGCGTGAGCCAGGCGAAGCCGATGCCGAGCGCGATGCCGCCGGGCACGGCGAAGCCGAGGCGCAACGCCACCCCGCCGTCGATTCCGCCATTGCTCTGGATCGCGAGCGCGGCGCTGAACAGCAGCAGCGCGGTCGCGTCGTTGAGCAGGCTCTCGCCGGTCAGCACCTCGACCGTGCGCCGCGGCAGCTTGGCTGATCGCAATACGGTCGTCGCCGCCGCTGCGTCGGGCGGCGCGACGATCGCGCCCAGGGTGATCGCGGCGGCGATCGGCAGGCCGGCGAACGTCCAGCCGATCCAGGCGACCACGCCGGTGGTCATGACGACGGCGCCGACCGCGAGTGCGAGCAGCGGGCGCCACAGGCTGCGAATCGCTGCCAGCGGAAAGTCGAACGCTGCGTCGACCAGCACCGGTGCGATGAACAGCGCCAGCGCGGTATGGCCGTCGAGGCGTATCACCGGACTGCCCGGGATCAGCGCGACGATCACCCCCGCTGCGGCGAGCATGGTGGGGTAGGGAATCCAGGTTCGCCGCGCTACCTGCAGCAGCAGGATCGCCATCAGCAGCAGCGCGATCAGGCTTTCGAAGAACGTCACGGCGCAATCCTACCCTGCACAGGGCGCTATCGTCCAACCCTGCATTGGTTCCGGTCAGCGTGCGGAAACATCGCCCGTGGCGCTGTCCCGGTATCGGACGCGCGTTAACCGAATTCTGTGCTGGTTAGAATCGTAAACGCGTCGTTAACTGTTGCCTATGGCACAGCACCTCGCCCTCCCGGTTACCGCCGCCCGCCACCCGTTCCGCCGCCGGCTCGCCCTCGCGCAGCCCCAGGCATTGCCGCGCAAGCAGGCGCGGTCGCGCAACGACGACCAGGATCTGAAACTGTTCGCGCTGAGCTTCACCGCCTTCTTCATCTGCATCTACACCTTCATCTTCTGAAAGCGGGCGCGGCACGGTCGCGCATCGATCCAAACATGCGGGCGATCGTCGCAGGATGATGGCGGACGGCGCTGCGGCGCCCGACACGCTGTTTCTCATCGTCGGTGGAATCGAATGCGACCCGGTAGCGTCGTCACTCCGGACTTGTTCCGGGGCCACCGTCCCGCAAATCAACGCGCCGATGGGTGTGCGGCACAGTGGATGCCGGAACGGGTCCGGCATGACGGTCAAGCTGATCGCCCCAACCCAAATTGCGGATTTCCCTGTTCAGCGAGAAATTTTCCCTGTTATGCGCGGACAAATTCCCTGTTATCGAATAACAGGGAATTCATATATATACTGTTGTAATATCTATGAAATTTACGCGAAAAATCCGCCGGAATCGCCCAGAAAAAAAGAAATTCCCTGTTAATTCCCTGTTCCGGGGGCATTTAACAGGGAATTTCCGTGGCTCGGTACGGCTGCCTAGTCGCAGGCCAGATGCAGCTTCTGCGCAAGCCATGCCGAAACCAGGCACATGCCGGCGACCACGAACAGCATGTTGTCGGGCGTCACGCCCAGCGCCGACGCGCCCAGTACCAACAGAGTACCGACCACCATCGCACCCGAATTGACGACATTGTTGGCCGCCACGGTGCGCGCCGTCTGGTCCTTGGTCACCGTCGTGGTGAGGAAAGTGTAGAGCGGCACCACGAACATCCCGCCCGTGATCGCGATCCCCATCAGCACCAGCACCAGCGGGATGGCGCGGGGGATCTGGAAGAAGCCGATCCAGTCGTACAGCGTGCCCTCCGGCGCGGCCGGCCAGGCGCGGATCATCAGCGAGAAGACGACGACCAGGCCGCCCATAGCGATCACCGAGGCCGGCGCATATTTCGCCGATACCCGCCCTTTGAGCAGGGTGTTGATCGCGATCGATCCGATCGCGATACCGATCGAGAACAGCGCGATCACGATGCTGGACACGCGCGGATCGGCGGTAAGCACGTTCTTCACCAGCGGCGGGAAGGTGACGATCAGCACCGCGCCGATCGTCCAGAAGAAGCTGATCGCGCAGATCGCGAGGAACAGGCGCGGGATGTGCATCGTCGCGTTGATCAGCCGCCACGATGCGGTGAAGGGATTGTAGTTGATCGAGAGCACCGCGCCCGCGCGCGGCGCCGGTGGCACCATGCGGCCGGTGATCCAGCCGATCACCGCGACGCAAATGCCCATGATCGCGGCACCCTCGACCGACAATATACCGGCGAAGATCGTCCCGAGCAGGATCGCCAGATAGGTCGCGGCCTCGACTAGGCCGGTCCCCGCGAGCACCTCGTCAGGCTTCAGATGCTGCGGCAGGATCGCGTATTTGATCGGGCCGAAAAAGGTCGAATGCGCGCCGAGGCACAGCACGGCACCCAGCATCAGGCCAAGCCCGGTGGTCCAGAATCCGGCTCTGGCCACCATCAGCCCGACAGCGCCGAGCAGCATGATCGCGATCTCCACGGTCTTCACGATCCTGATGATCTTCGCCTTGTCGGTCGTGTCGGCAAGTTGCCCCGACAGCGCGGACAGCAGGAAGAACGGGAGAATCGCGAGGCCGGTTGCCAGCGCATTGAAGCTCTGTTCGACCTTGGGGTCGTTGAACACCTGGTAGGTCGCGAACAGCACCATCGAGGTCTTGAAGAGGTTGTCGTTGAAGGCACCGAGGAACTGGGTGATGAAAAGCGGCATGAACCGGCGCTCTTTCAGCAAGCCGAGCGCATTGAGCATGATGGGAAACGGCCTCACATGTGGCGAAATAGGGGCAACGCATAGCCGAGCGTGCGTTGGGGCGGCAACCGAATAGTCGGTTACCGTCTCGCCGCCTCCCGATGGAGCCATGACTCGAGCATTGCGGGGGAGGGCGCCGGACCCTAGGTTGGTGGCGATGCTGACCCTGCCCAACATTCTCACCCTGTCGCGGATTCTCGCGGTGCCGCTGCTTGTCGGCTTCCTGTGGTGGCCGGCCTGGGCAGCGGGCTATGCGGTCGCCTTCGCGCTCTATTGCCTGATGGGCATCACCGATTATTTCGATGGCTATCTCGCCCGGTCCAAGGGCACCGTGTCGAAGCTCGGCATCTTCCTCGATCCGATCGCCGACAAGATCATGATCGCCTCCGTCGTGCTCATGCTGGTGGCGACGCGGGATATCGCGGGCTGGTCGCTGATCGCCGGGATCATCATTCTGTTGCGCGAGATCGCGATCTCCGGCCTGCGCGAGTTCCTGGCGCAGCTCCAGGTCTCGGTGCCGGTGTCGAAGCTGGCCAAGTGGAAGACGACCTTGCAACTCGTCTCGCTCGGCGGGCTGATCCTTGCCGGCGCCTTGCCCGCCTTTCCCTGGATCCAGACCTTGAGCATCGCCGCCTTGTGGGGCGCCGCCGTGCTGACCCTGATCACCGGCTGGGACTATCTGCGGGTCGGCCTGAAGCATATGGATTGAGCGCCGCTATGGCGATTGATCTCCTCTATTTTTCCTGGGTGCGCGAAGCGATCGGCACGGGCAGCGAGACGGTCGATCCGCCCGAGGGACTGGTGCGCGTCACCGATCTGATCGACTGGCTCGCGACGCGCAGCGAGGGCCATGCCCGTGCCCTGGCCGATCGCGGCCGGCTGCGTGCTGCGGTCGACCAGATCTTCGTCGGCCTCGATTCCCCGCTCGGGCGCCCGCGCGAGGTGGCGATCTTCCCGCCGGTGACCGGGGGATGATCCGCGTCATCGTCCAGCACGAGCCGATCGACCAGGCGGCCGAGTTCGCCGCGATCATGGCGGCGGGCGTCGGCGGGATCGCCACCTTCACTGGCGTGGTCCGCGCCGATGACGGCGTCACCACGCTGGAACTCGAACATTATCCGGGAGCGACCGAGGCTGCCTTGCACAGCCTGGCCGAAGAGGCCGCCGGCCGATGGGGTCTCGCCGCGGCAAGCGTGGTGCACCGCGTGGGCGTGATGCAGCCGGGCGAGCTTGTCGTATTCGTCGGCACGGCCGCGGCGCATCGCAGCGCTGCTTTGGAGTCCTGCGCCTTCCTGATCGACCGCCTCAAGACCGAGGCGCCCTTCTGGAAACGCGAGACGCGCGGTGACGAGGCCCGTTGGGTCGAACCGCGCGACGGCGATACGCATGCCGCCGCGCGGTGGGACAAACCTTAGCCCAGCTTGGGCAGCAGCACGCCGTTGACGACATGCACCACGCCGTTCGACTGGCGCACATCGGGTACTTCGACATAGCTCTTGTTGCCATTGGCGTCGGTCAGCTGGATCGCACCGTTGACATCGGTCACGGTCAGGGTCGAGCCTTCGACCGTGGTCAAGGTCGCGGTGCCGCCGCCCGCGGTCATCTGCGCCTTGAGCTGCTCGAGCGTGATCGCGCCCGGCACGACATGATAGGTCAGCACCTTGACCAACGTGGCCTTGTTCTCCGGCTTCATCAGCGTATCGACCGTACCGGCGGCGAGCCGCCCGAACGCGTCGTTGGTCGGGGCGAAGACGGTGAAAGGGCCGGGGCCTGCCAGAGTCGAGTCCAGACCAGCCGCCTTCACGGCCTTGACCAGGGTGGTCAGGTTCGGGGCGGCGGCGGCGTTTTCCGTGATCGGCTTGGCCGCATCCATCGCGGCGCCGCCGACGGCGGGGTTCGGCGCTGCCTGGGCCGCGGGGGCAGGGGCGGCCTGGGGGGTACGAGCTTCGGTGGCGGACGCGACCATCAACAGGCCGGACATCGCCACAACCGGAAGCTTGGTGGAAAATCTCATCAGTCTCTCCAGTTATATCGAATGCGCGCGGGGGAAGCGCGCACGACAAGATACGGTCCGGCGGCTGAATGGTTTCAGAACCGCGGGCTACTGCGCCTCGGCAAGTACCTCGGCGAGCAGGTGGAAATCCTTTTCGCGCGGAGAGGCACGGCGCCAGACCAGCGCGATACGGCGTGCAGGATTTGCGGCATCCAGTGGTCGTGCGGTGAGCCCGGTATGATCGAGGATGCCTGCCTTCAGCGCCATCTCCGGCAGCATCGTCACGCCCAGCCCATTGTCGACCATCTGGACGATGGTGTGAAGCGACGTACCCATCATCGTCGCCTCGGCGCGCAGCTCGGGCCGGTTGCACGCGGCGAGCGCATGGTCCTTCAGGCAATGCCCGTCCTCGAGCAGCAACAGCCGGTCTTCGTTGATGTCGTCGGCATGCATCGCGCCCGTAGCACTGCCGATCTCGCCTTCCGGACCCGCGACGAACAGCCGGTCGTCGAACAGGAACTGCGACGCCACTTCGCCGCAAGCATAGGGCAGGGCCAGCAACACGCAGTCGGTCCGGCCATTGTGCAGACCTTCGCACGCCGCCCCACTGGGCTCCTCGCGCAGGAACAGCTTCAGGTCGGGATAGTCGCGCCGCAGCCGGGGCAGGATGCGCGGCAGCATGAACGGCGCGATGGTCGGGATCACGCTCATGCGCATCTCGCCCGACAGCGGGCGTCCGGCGGCGCGGGCGAGATCGCCCAGCTCCTCTGCCTCGCGCAGCACCCGGCGCGCCTTGTCGGCGATCCGGTCGCCCAGCGGCGTGAAGCGCACCACGCGGCGGGTACGCTCGACCAGGGTCACGCCGATCAGCGTCTCCAGTTCGCGGATGCCGGCGGAGAGCGTCGACTGGGTGACGAAGCACGCATCCGCCGCCCGGCCGAAATGGCCATGGTCCTTCAGCGCCACGAGATATTGCAGCTGTTTCAACGTGGGCAGGTAGGTGGCCATAATCGCCTCAATCGATCAACGCGCCCTAAATAACCTGTTGGATCGATCAAACGCCAGCCTTATATGCGGTCCGGTACAGACGGCGAATCGATCGCTGCGCCCGCGAGGATGCCGAAGGCCGACCCAATTCCTTGAGGAGGCCAATATGCTTACCGTCGGTGACAAGCTCCCCGAATTCACCGTTCCCGTCCAGCAGGGCATCGACGCGCTTCCCGCCGGCGAGACGCTCAGCAACGACGCCTTCCCCGGCCACTGGAAGATCCTGTTCTACTGGCCGAAGGACTTCACCTTCGTCTGCCCGACCGAGATTGTCGGCTATGCCGCGCTCAAGGACGATTTCGCCGATCGGGACGCCGTGCTGATCGGCGCCTCGACCGATACCGCGCACGTCCACCTGGCCTGGCGCAAGTCGGATCCTGATCTGGCCGCCGCCGATTTCCCCTGGCTGGCGGACAATGGCGCGGTGCTCGCATCGAAGCTCGGCATCCTCGATGCCAATGAGCATGTCGCGTATCGCGCGACTTTCATCATCGACCCGGACAACGTCATCCAGGCGGTGCAGGTCAACGGCCTGAACGTCGGCCGCAACCCCGCCGAGACGCTTCGCGTGCTCGACGCGCTGCAGACCGACGAACTCTGCCCGTGCAACTGGAACAAGGGCGACGACGTCCTCCAGGTTGCAGCCTGATCAATTCCCCTCCCGCTTGCGGGAGGGGTTAGGGGGAGGGCGTGTCCGCAAGCGGCACGCCCCCTTTTTCATTACAGGCCCTCCACCGACCCCTCCCGCAAGCGGGCGGGGAGGAGTGTGAGCGGCCGGAAAAGGACAAACATGTCGCTCAAGGAATTCGCGGGCACGCTGCCTGACTTCGCCAAGGATATCCGGCTGAACGTCGGCTCGCTGCTCAACGAGGCGCATCTGCCCGATCAGCAGAAATACGGTCTGCTGCTTACCTGCGCGCATGGCTCGGGCTACAAGCCGCTGGTCGACGCGACCGAGGCAGAAGTGGCTGGCAAGCTCTCGCCTGAGGCAGCCAATGCGGCCCGCGCGGCGGCGGCGGTGATGGCGATGAACAATGTCTATTACCGGTTCACCCACCTTGCGGGAAACCAGGAGTACCGCACCATGCCGGCCAAGCTGCGCATGAATGTGATCGGCGCGCCGGGCATCGACAAGGTCGATTTCGAGCTGTTCAGCCTCGCCGTCTCGGCGATGAACGGATGCGGCATGTGCATCGACGCGCATGAAAATGTGTTGAAGAAAGCCGGCGCCACCGCCGAGGCGATCCAGACCGCGGTGCGCATTGGCGCCGTGATGACGGCGGTTGCGACGGTGCACGCAGCGGTGAACTAAGCTTTCTTCAAAAGCCCCTCCCCTTCAGGGGAGGGGTTGGGGTGGGGCAGTCCCGCAAATGCTAACGCCGTTGGATGTCGGAAGCCCCCACCCCCTGCCCCTCCCCTGAAGGGGAGGGGTGCTAGGCCTTACTTCGTCAGCGCAGCCCAGATCGTATAAGCGCTGGTCACCGTCAGCAGCACGCCCACCATCGCCATCAGCAGCCGTGCCGGCACGCGCTTGGCCAGCAGCCCCCCGAACGGTGCCGCGATCAGCCCGCCGATCAGCAGGCCCACCGTCTGCAAGGTGAACGCCGCGAACCCCATGGTCGCGATGAAGGTCGCGGAGATGGTGGCGGTCAGGAAGAATTCCGACGTGTTGACCGTGCCGATCGTGCTGCGCGGACTCGCGCCCTGGACCAGCAGGTTGGACGTCACCACAGGCCCCCAGCCGCCGCCGCCTGCCGCATCGAGGAAACCGCCGACCAGCCCGAGCGGTTCGATGATCTTGGGCTCGCGTGGCTCGACCCGGCCGCGCCAGGCGCGATAGAGCAGATACAGCCCGATCGAAGCGAGATAAGCCATCACGAACGGCTTCGCGACCGCCGCATCCACGTTGCTCAGCACATAGGCGCCGAGCGCACCGCCGATCACGCCGGGGATGACGAGGCGGCGGAACAGCTTCCAGTTGACGTTCTTGTGGAAGATATGGCTCGCGCCCGACGCGGCGGTGGTGAAGGTCTCCACCGCGTGGACGCTGGCCGAGGCGAGCGCCGGGGAGACGCCGAGAAAGCTCACCAGCAGCGTGTTGTTGATCACACCAAAGGCCATGCCCAGCGCCCCGTCGACCATCTGCGCGGCAAAACCGACCGCGATATAGGGCAGCACGGTTTCAACGGTCGCGAGCGTTACGTCGAACATCTTGTTGAATTCTCCGCGGCCGATTTGCGCCGAATTCGCCGTTCCTGCGAAATCCTACAAGCAAGATAGGGTTTATGCCGCGAAAGTTAGCGACAGGCCGGTCCTTTAATTCGCCCGATTGAGCGCCTAGATGTGGGCGCAGCAAAGGGGACGCGAGATGATGGAGCGGATGTTCGCCTATCTCGATTCGATCAAGGCGCGCGATCCAGCGCCACGGTCTCGATTGGAAATTCTGACCTATCCGGGGGTCTGGGCGCTAGCATGGCACCGCGTCGCGCATCGTTTGTACGGCGCGCGATTCTATTTCCTCGCCCGGCTGGTGAATCACTTCTCGCGCGCCTTCACCGCGATCGATATCCATCCGGGCGCGAAGATCGGCCGCAACTTCTTCATCGACCATGGCTTCGTCGTGATCGGCGAGACGGCGGAGATCGGTGACAACGTCACCATCTATCAATGCGTCACGCTCGGCGGCACCAGCCCCGACAATGGCGTCGCGGGCAAGCGCCACCCGACCATCCTGGAGGGCGCTATCATCGGATCTGGTGCCCAGGTACTCGGGCCGATCACGGTCGGCCGCGGTTCGCGCATCGGCGCCAATGCGGTGGTGACGCGTGACGTGGCCGAGGGCGCGGTGATGGTCGGCATCCCCGCCCGCGCGACCATGGTCGAGGGCGGGCAGAAGCAGCCGGGCTTCCTCGCTTATGGCACGCCGTGCAGCGAGATGTTCGATCCGCAGACCCAGAAGCTCGAACTGCTCCGCTGTGAGCTGGAGACGATGCGCAAGCGGGTCGACGCGCTGCTCGCCGAGTCCGAGCCCAAGCGCAAGAACGTGCGTGATCGTGCCTGACGGCCTGGACGCCGAGGCCTGATGGGGACGGTAACCCCTTTTCCGCTGCCGCGGGGGCGCGCCAGCCAGGTCGGCTTCGAACGCCTCGAACTCACTCGTATCCTCGATCTTTACGGCCGGATGGTCGCGGCCGGCCATTGGCGCGACTATGCGATCGAGCTGGGCCGCGACGTGGCGATATTCGCCGCCTTCCGCCGCGCAACCGAACGGCCCGAATACCGCATCCAGAAGCACCCCGCCCTGCGCAGCCGCCAGGGCATGTGGTCATTGGTCAACGAGGCGGGGGTGGTGCTGAAACGCGGGCATGAACTCGTGCCCGTGCTGGCGCCGCTCGAACGGCGGTTGATGAAGCTCGTCGACTAGGACGGATCGGCATTCGGCGCCGGGTCGTCCCTTGATTCAACGTCTGTGCGGATGCTGGCAATGCGAGGTTCGGCGGTGCCCTTCTGGGTGTCGCCCCGTTCTTTCTCAACTCTGAACGATACCAGAGGCACCATATAGTTCGCCCTCGTCGCCCTGCACCCGCGCGCCGAAATGTTGAGCGATGGACCACATCCTTATCAGTATCTCCGTGTCCGGATTCTTGACGGTGATGGTGCCGCGATGATGATTGAACCAGACGCTGCCATGGGCGGAGGTGCCTCGGGAATGACCGTTCCAGGTGGCGAGTCCAGCGGATTCCATGCGCAGGATTTCGCCCTTCCCGACCGTCGTTTCGGCCACGCCGCTCAGTGTCATATCTGGCGCTGCGTGGACGAAGGCTACCCATTCTTCGGGCGTTATGTCGTCGCCCTCTTCGGACCAGTCCCCGCGTCTGGTGATGTGAACATCATAGCCCATCCAAATGTCCCCGATGCCGCTGGACGACGGGGGTAGCTGCTGGCCGGTGCGACATCCACTGGGGAATCCTGCGTCGCCTGCGTCGCCTGCGTCGTAAAAAAAGAAACCCCCGGCGGCCCATGGGCTGCCGGGGGCAGTTTGGCTTGGCGGGTTCTTGCGTCAGGCGGTGGCCATTGCTCCGACTGGCGGAAGCTTTTCACTCAGCCCGCCCAGCGTGCCGACGACCAGCCGGCGCATCGGGTGCCAGAAGGCCGAGAGCGTCAGCAGCGCGGAACCGATCACCAGCGCGGTGAAGGCCCAGGCCAGCTCGACCGCACCCGCCGTGTAGAACAGCGAGTACATCGCATAGAGCACATAGGCGAGGCTGGAGACGAGCAGCGCGCGGCGGTCCACCGCCAGCGCCACAAAGGCGAAGACGAGGTAGAGCGCAAGTACGATGCCCGCGATGTCGAGCGTGATGGTCTCGTTGAACACGCCGAGCATGTGGAATACCGGATGTGCGATCAGCGGCGCGGCGGCGAGATGGAGCCAGAAGGCGACGTCGGAGCGGCGCGTGCGGCGCTCCCGGTCCGACATGTCCCACCACATCGCCAGCGCGAACACCGCGAGGCCGCCGGCGAGAAGGATCGGATAGATCGCATCCTTCGCCGCCGGGATCGCGGCGAGCGTCAGCGCGACTGCGACCGCGACCAGCGATGCAGCGCCGGCCGCAACGGTGATCGGCACCATGAAGCGCTTCCAGTGCACCCAGGCCGCGCCGGCCGCGACCAGGCCGATGCCCGCGCCGATCACGGCGTTGGTGCGGTCGGAGAGGTCGGGGTCGATCTCGACCATCATGCCGACCAGGGTGGCCGCCACGCCGCCGACAAAGGCGATCAGCAGCAGGATGCTGGGCAGTGCCATGCGGCGCTGCCGGGTGAAATATTCCGCGAGCCCCCACGCGGCGATGGCGACGAGTGCGCCGGCGAGCGGCGTGAAGATCGACTCGCCGATCCAGGCGAGGGCGACGAGCACCAGCCCGACCGCGATGGCGACGAAGATGTCGTTGAATCCGCTGAGGAGCTTGAAATGCTCCTCGTCCACCGCCGGGGCCGAATGGCTCCTGGCGACATGGCTGCGCAGGGCCGCGGCGGCTTCGCGGGAGATGGCCCCCGCCGCCACCGCGTCGTCAAGATCGCTCTCGCTGTACATGGCATTCCTCCTGTTCGTTACGGGAAGAATATCATGAGTGTATTGCCATTGCAATACACTGGTACAGTTCAGCCGCCCTGGAGTTTCCGGAGGATCGACATCGCCTGTTCGCCGCCCGATTGCGGCGTCATCTCGCCGGTCCGGTCGACGATCTCGCTCCAGTGCGCGGCGATGCCTTCGGGGCTCAACTCGTCGCCGGTCAGCAGCTTGCCTTGGGTCAGCGTGATATAGGCGGCTTGGAACACGCCGGCGCCCGCGCCGACGATCATGTTGGTCGGCGCATCCTCGGACACGAGATAGAGCGCGGCGGGAACGACCTTTTCCGGCGCGAACGCCTGGAACGCCTCGGGCGGGAACAAGTCCTCGGTCATGCGCGTGCCTGCGGTCGGGGCGATCGTGTTGACCTTGATGTTGTTCTTGGCGCCCTCAAGATAGAGCGTCCTGGCGAAGCCGGCGAGGCCGAGCTTGGCTGCGCCGTAATTGGTCTGGCCGAAATTGCCGTAGAGGCCGGTCGAGGATGCGGTCATCAGGATGCGGCCGTAATTCTGCTCGCGCATCGTCTCCCACACCGCCTTGGTGACGTTGGCGGATCCGATCAGGTGGACGTCGACCACGAACCGGAAATCGGCCGGCTCCATCTTGGCGAAGCTCTTGTCGCGCAGCACGCCTGCATTGTTGATCAGGACGTGGACGCCGCCCCATTTCTCCTTCGTCTTCGCGACGAGCTCGACCATATGATCATATTCGGTGACGCTGCCGCCATCCGACATCGCCTCGCCGCCGGCCGCCTGGATCTCCGCGACGACCTTCAGCGCCGCGTCGGAATGGCCGGTGCCGTCGCGCGAGCCGCCCAGGTCGTTGACGACGACCTTCGCGCCGCGCTTCGCCAGCTCGAGCGCATAGGCGCGGCCCAAGCCACCGCCAGCGCCGGTGACGATCGCGACGCGGTCCTTGAAACTGATGGTCATGCGGGCGCTCCCAAAGATGATGGAGCGCTTCCTATTCTATCGCACCGCCAAGGCAAGAGTGGCAGAAAGGGCGGGCGCTCCCGGGCGCCCGCCTGTCACCTCAGCGTCCGCCGCGCTGCATGCACTTGTCGAACTGGCCGCGCTTGCAGATCGGGTATTTCGCGAGCGGCGGCGGCGGCGGGAAGGCCTGGTCCGGCGGGGGCGCCTGTACGAAGGTCGGCTTCACGCCCGGTTGCGGCGTGCCCGACAGTGCCGGCTGGCTGGGTTGATAGCCGCCGACCGGATCGGGCGTCGTCGCCGCATCGGTGGTGGCTGCCGTCTGCGGGGCGGGCGTCTCCTGCGCCACCGCCGGCATCGCGACCGCAAGAGCGGCCAAGAGCATGAGTTTCATCACTGTCTCCTGCATTATAGGCGCAGGCTGTCGCCGCGCCCGCCCCCAACGCGCGGGCGCGCGCATGGCTCCACTGTTTCGCAGGCGATTCGACAAGAAATCCCTCTCCCTTTTGGGAGGGAGATTGATCAGGCTCCTGAATCCAGCGCGTAGCCGGCGGAACGCACTGTCCGGATGATATCCGGCCGGTTCGTCCCGTTGATCGCCTTGCGCAGGCGTCGGATATGCACGTCGACGGTGCGCGATTCGATGTCGGAATCATGCCCCCACACCGCATCGAGCAGCCGCTCGCGCGAGAAGACCCAGCCCGGATGCTCGAGGAAATGCTTGAGCAGGCGGAACTCGGTCGGGCCAAGCGGCACGACTTCGCCCGCACGGCGGACCTTGTGGCCGACCGTGTCCATCTCGACATCGCCGTAGGTGAGCTGCTCGCCCGCCAGCGCCGGCCGCACGCGGCGCAGCACTGCGCCGACCCGTGCCACCAGCTCGCGCGGCGAGAAGGGCTTGGTCACATAATCGTCGGCGCCGGTCTCCAGCCCGCGCACGCGATCTTCTTCCTCGCCGCGCGCGGTGAGCATGATGATCGGCACGTTTGCCGTCTCGGGCATGCGGCGCAGGCGGCGGCACACCTCGATGCCGGACAGCCCTTCGACCATCCAGTCGAGCAGCACGATATCGGGGGTCTGCTCCTTGGCGAGCAGCAGGGCTTCCTCGCCGTCCGGGGTCTGCTTGACCTCGAAATCCTCGCGCTTGAAATGATAGATCAGGAGTTCGGCAAGCGCCGCATCATCCTCTACCAGCAGCATTTTCGCTCGGGCCATCGGTCTTGCTCCTTCAGATCGTTTCGATCGTCGCGCGGTCACGCTCGGCCATGTGCGTGCCCGTTGCGGCATAATATACCATTTCGGCAACATTGGTCGCGTGGTCGCCAACGCGTTCCAGGTTCTTGGCAATGAACAGCAGGTGGGCGACCTGGCCGATCGTCTTCGGGTTCTCCATCATGTGCGTCACGAGGACCCGGAAGAGGCTGTTGTAGAAATCGTCGACTGCCTTGTCGCGCT
Source organism: Sphingomonas sp. GW821-FHT10F11 (assembly GCF_058809095.1). Taxonomy (NCBI): domain Bacteria; kingdom Pseudomonadati; phylum Pseudomonadota; class Alphaproteobacteria; order Sphingomonadales; family Sphingomonadaceae; genus Sphingomonas; species Sphingomonas sp. GW821-FHT10F11. The sequence continues at coordinate 23,009 of NZ_JBXASH010000007.1, read as the reverse complement.
CGCACACCGAGACTGCGGCTTCCGCGTCGCGTGCGGCAAAGGCGTCGAGCACGTCGTGCACCAGCGCGGCGGCGAGCGTTGCCATCGCGGGCAGCACCGACAGCGGTTCGATGTCGCCATGGCTGTCGATCAGCGGCACGCGCTTGGCGATATTCTTGGCATAATCGCCGATCCGCTCGACCACGCCGGCGATCTTCAGCGCGGCGACCACCTCGCGCAGGTCGACCGCCATCGGTGCGCGCAACGCGATGATGCGCACGGCAAGCTGCTCGACCTGCATTTCCAGAGCGTCGATCTTCTTGTCCTCGGCGACGATCTGCGCGGCCGCTTCCAGGTCGTGGCGCTGCAGTGCCTCGATCGCGGCACGGATCGCCTGTTCGGCCAGCCCGCCCATCTCCGCGATCAGGCCGCGGAGCTGCCCGATATCGTCGTCGAAAGCCTTTACCGTATGTTCGCTCACTACCTCTGTCCCGTCGCTCAGCCGTACCGGCCGGTGATATAGTCCCTCGTGCGCTCCTCGCGCGGGTTCGTGAAGATGTCCGAGGTCGCGCCGTACTCGATCAGCGTACCCAGGTGGAAAAACGCCGTGCGCTGAGACACGCGTGCCGCCTGCTGCATGTTGTGCGTGACGATCACGATCGCGTAGCGACCCTTCAATTCGTGGATCAGCTCCTCGATCTTGGCGGTCGCGATCGGGTCGAGCGCCGAACAGGGCTCGTCCATCAGGATCACTTCGGGGTCGACCGCGATCGCGCGGGCGATGCACAGCCGCTGCTGCTGGCCGCCCGACAAGGCCGTGCCGCTGTCCTGCAGCCGGTCCTTCACTTCCTCCCACAGGCCCGCGCGCTTCAGCGACTGCTCGACGATGCCGGAGAGCTGGCTCTTGCTTGAGGCGAGGCCGTGGATGCGCGGGCCGTACGCGACGTTCTCGAAGATCGACTTGGGGAAGGGGTTCGGCTTCTGGAACACCATGCCGACCCGCGCGCGGAGCTGCACCACGTCCATCTCGGGGGCGTAGATGTCCTCGCCGTCGAGCCGGATATCGCCCGTCACCTTGGCGCTGGCGACGGTGTCGTTCATCCGGTTGAGGGTGCGCAGGAAGGTCGACTTGCCGCAGCCCGACGGGCCGATGAACGCGGTGACGAGATCCTGGTCGATGTCGATCGACACGTCGTTGATCGCCTGCTTCTTGCCGTAGAAGACGTTGACGTTGTTGGCCGTCATCTTGAGGTGTTGGGTCATTACCAGCGGGTCTCGAATTTATTGCGGAGGTAGATCGCGACGCCGTTCATCGCGAGCAGGAAGACGAGCAGCACGATGATCGCCGCGCTGGTCTTCTCGACAAAGCCGCGATTGACCTGATCGGACCAGAGGAAGATCTGCACCGGCAGTACCGTCGCCGGATCGGTCAGGCGTTCGGGCGGGGAGGCGATGAACGCGCGCATGCCGATCATCAGCAGCGGCGCCGTCTCGCCCAGCGCGCGCGCCATGCCGATGATCGTGCCGGTCAGGATGCCGGGCAAGGCGAGCGGCAGGACATGGTGGAACACAACCTGCACCGGCGAGGCACCGACGGCGAGCGCCGCGTCGCGGATCGAAGGTGGCACGCTCTTGATCGCGTTGCGCCCGGCGATGACGATCACCGGCATGGTCATCAGCGCAAGCGTGAGCCCGCCGACGATCGCCGCCGAGCGCGGCAGATGGAAGGTGTTGAGGAACACCGCGAGGCCAAGCAGGCCGAAGATGATCGAGGGCACCGCCGCCAGGTTGTTGATCGATACCTCGATCAGGTCGGTCCAACGGTTCTGCGGCGCATATTCCTCGAGATAGAGCGCGGAAAGCACGCCGATCGGAAAGGCGAGCAGCAGGGTGACGATCATGGTGTAGATCGATCCCTTCAGCGCGCCCCAGATGCCGACCATGGTCGGGTCGGTCGAATCCGCTTCCTGCAGGAAGGACAGGTTGAAGCCGGTGGTCAGCACGCCGGCCGCCTTCAGCCTCGCCACTTGCGCCTCGGCCTCGGGCGATCCTTCGCCCTTGGCGGCGATGTCGATCGAGTCCGATGCGGGCACCGCGATCGTCGCGCGGCCGCGCAGCAGCGCCGGATCGGCTTTCACCGCGCTGCGCACGCTCAGCCATGCGCCATCGGAGATCAGCCGGTCGCCGCCCTTGCCGAAGGCGGCGATCGCGGCGCCGTCGGTCGCGCCCTGGATGCCGGCGCCGGCCAGCGCCAGGTCGGCGCCCGGTCCCGCCAGCCGCGATGCGTCGAGCGTCAGCCCGGCCCTGGGGAAGTCGACCGGCAGCTTGATCTCGGTCCGGCTGAAGCCGCCGATGCCGTTCGCCAGCATCGTGGCGAGGAGGAAGACGAGGAAGCCGGCCGACATCAGCACGGCCGCCAGCCCGAGCAGCTTGAAGCGGCGCTCGGCGCGATAGCGGCGACGGATGCGGCGCTGCATCGCGTCGGCGCGCCAGTCGGTCGGCGTCTTTTCGGGCACGACGTTACTCATTCATACGCCTCCCGGTACCGTTTCACGACCGTCAGTGCGATGATGTTGAGCAGCAGCGTCACGACGAACAGCGTCAGACCCAGCGCAAAGGCGGCGAGTGTCTTCGGGCTGTCGAACTCGGCCTCGCCGGTGAGCAGGTCGACGATCTGCTTGGTGACGGTGGTCGCGCTGGCAAAGGGGTTGAGCGTCATGGTCGCGACGCCGGAGGCGGCCATCACCACGATCATCGTCTCGCCGATCGCGCGGCTGACCGCGAGCAGGACGCCGCCGACCACGCCGGGCAAAGCCGCGGGCAGCAGCACGCGCCGGATCGTCTCGGACGAGGTCGCGCCCATGGCGAGGCTGCCGTCGCGCATCGAGGAGGGCACCGCGGCGATCGAATCGTCGGCCATCGAAGAGACGAAGGGGATGATCATCACCCCCATCACCAGCCCGGCAGCCAGCGCGCTTTCGGACGAGGCCCAGGTCACGCCCAGCGAGACCGCGAGATCGCGCACCGCGGGCGCGACGGTCAGCGCGGCGAAATAGCCATAAACGACGGTCGGCACGCCCGCGAGCACCTCGAGGATCGGCTTCATCCAGGCCCGCACCCGGGGCGCGGCATACTGAGTCAAATAAATCGCGCTCATCAGCCCGAACGGGATCGCGACGATCATCGCGATCACTGCGCCGATAAAGAAGGTGCCCCAGAACAACGGCACCGCGCCGAGCGCCGAACCGGGATCGTTGGCCGGGATGACCTGCGGGCTCCAATGCGTGCCGAACAGGAAATCGCCGATCGGCACCATGCGGAAGAAGCGCGCGGATTCGAACAGCAGCGAGGCGACGATGCCGAGCGTCGTCAGGATCGCGATCAGCGATGCCGCGAGCAGCAGCACCATCACCACGCGCTCGATCTGGGTCCGCGCGCGGAAAGCGGGGCGGACCCGCGTAAACGCCCAGGCGCCGGTGGCGAAAGCGAGCAGCAGGGCCGCCGCGCTGCCGATCCAATCATAGCGCTTCTGCGCCGAGGCATAGGCCGGTGCGAGCGTTTGCGAGAGCGGGTTGAACGTGCCGAAGCTCCGTCCGGCGGCGAGGTTGCGCGCCTCGGACAGCACCGACGCGCGTTCGAACTTGTTGGCCGGCAATTGCGCCGCGGCGGGCGCCTCGAGCACGGCATCCGTGACGAGCGCAGGCGACACCGACGACCAGATCGCCAGGAACAGAGCAGCCGGCAGCACCGTCCACATCGCGACATAGGTGCCGTGATGCGAGGGCAGCGAGCTGAACCGCGCGCTGCTGTCGCGACGGAAGCTGACGGCGCGGACGCGCGCGGTCAGCCAGCCGATCAGCCCGAGCCCGGCAATCAGGAACAGAAGGGCGAGCGCCGACATCTAGTGAAGCTTGCCCGGGTCGAGCAGGGTCTCGTTCTTGATGATCGACGCCGATTGCTTGCGCACCTCGGGCGGGGAGGCGATGAGCCCGCGCTTCACCAGCGGTCCGCTTGGATCCCACAGCTTCGAATATTCGACGAGGAAGCGGCGCAGGCCGGGGATCGCATTCAGATGCGCCTTCTTCACGTAGAGGAACAGCGGGCGCGACCCGGGATAGCGGTCCTGCGCGATCGTCTCATAGGTCGGCTCGACGCCATTCAGCGGCACGCCGTTCACCTCGTCGCGATTCTCCTCGAGGTAGGAATAGCCGAAGATGCCGATCGCGGTCGGATTGGACTGCAGCTTCTGGACGATCAGATTGTCGTTCTCGCCCGCATCGATATAGGCGCCGTCCTCGCGCACCCGGCTGCAGATCTTCGCGTAGCCGTCCTTGTCGGTATCCTTCAGCGCCTTCATCTCCGGCATTGCCGTCTCGCAGCCCTTGTTGAGGATCAGCTCGGTCAGTGCATCGCGCGTGCCGCTGGTCGCGGGCGGGCCATAGATCTGGATAGGAGTCGCAGGCAGCGCCGGGTTCACGTCGTGCCAGGTGTGTGCGCTGTTCTTCTTGCCCATCGGGCTTGCCGCCATCGCCTTGAACAGGTCGACGGGGGTCAGCTGGAATTTCGGCCCGTTATTCGCCTCGGCAAAGGCGATGCCGTCCATGCCGACCTGGATCTCCAGGATATCGCCGGCGCCGTTGGCCTTGCAGCTGGCATATTCGGATGCCTTCATCCGGCGCGACGCCGCCTCGATATCGGGATGCGCCGCGCCGATGCCGGCGCAGAACAGCTTCATGCCGGCGCCCGTGCCGGTCGATTCGATCACCGGCGTGCGCGCGTCGGGGCTTGAGTTGATGAACTGCTCGGCGACCAGGGTGGTGAAGGGATAGACGGTCGAGGAGCCAACCGCCTTGATCTGGTCGCGCGATCCTGCGCCACCGCCGTTCGCCTGGTCCTCGCACGCCGAAAGGGCGAGCGCTGAGAAAGCGAGAATCAGGGCGATTCGGGTCACTGGGCGGTTCCTCGGGGAGCAATTCCTGAGTCGCGCTAGCAGCACGATCAACGCGCCTGTGTGACAGTTGCGTTACCGTTTGATGACAGTGGTTCCGTGAGCCGGCAACAGGACGGTGACAATGGTGCCCTTGCCGACGGTGCTGGCGATGTCGAGGCGCCCGCGATGCCGCTCGACGATATGCTTGACGATCGCGAGGCCAAGGCCGGTGCCGCCCGCCGCGCGACTGCGCCCGGCATCGACCCGGTAGAATCGCTCGGTCAACCGGGGGATATGCTCGGGGGCGATGCCGTCGCCTTCGTCGGCCACGCTGATCCGCACCATACCCGTCTGGTCCCGCCACAGCCTGACCGCGACCGGCGCGCCCGGCCGGCCATATTTGATCGCATTGCCGATGAGATTGTGGAGGATCTGGCTGAGCTGCGCGCGGTCGCCCGCGACGGGTGGGATATCGGCACCGATATCCGCCACGATCTCGTTGCCGCGTGCGTCGCGTGCATCGAGCAACTCGGTCCGCACCTCGTCGATCAGATTGACCAGGTCGACCGCGCTGTCGGGCAGCCGGTATTTCTCCGCCTCGATCCTGCTGAGCGAGATCAGATCCTCGACCAGCCGCTGCATGCGCCGCGATTCGTCGAACATGATCTTGAGGAAGCGGCTGCGCACGGCCTTGTCGGCGCCGGCTTCTTCCTCCAGCGTCTCGATATAGCCGAGGATCGAGGCGAGCGGCGTGCGCAGCTCGTGGCTGGCATTGGCGACGAAATCGACGCGCATGCGCTCGGCGGCATAATTGCCGGTCTGGTCGATCAGATGGACGATGCGCTGGCCGCCAGCGGCGCGGCCGACATGCATCTGCCAGCGCTGGTCGAGCGTGCCGAGCCCGACCAGGTCGATCGGCCCCTGCGGCACGCCGCCCGCCGGGCTGGCGAGCCGTTCGGCGGCGGCGGGGTGGCGGATCGCGAGCCGCACATCCTCGCCGACGATGTGGCCGCCGAGCAGCGCGCGCGCCGCCGCATTGGCGTGAGTCACGCGGCCGTGATCGACGATCAGCACCGGCTCGACGATCGCCTCGATCACCTCGGTGATCTCGGGCACCGCGGGTTCCGTTACATCCGCCTTCGGGTCGATGGCCGCTGCACTGTCATCGCCAGCGCCCGCCGCGAGCAGGGCGGCGGCGGTCCCGCCAACCAGGGTGATGAGGGTCGCCGGCACGTCGGACGAGATCAGCAGCACCGCGACCGCCGCGACGATGGCGATGACGATGGCGGTAAACGTGCGGTGGCCGAACCCGAGCATTACGGCCGCTCTAGCCATTCATCCTTAACCGGGCCAGCCTTGCTTGCCAGTCATTTGCGAATGTGAAAGGGCTAAGAAGGTAAAGGGTCCGATCATGAAAGAAGATAGTCAGGACATTGTGCCGCAGGACGGCGTGAACCGCCGCCGCGCCCTGATGCTCGGCGCGGTGGGCGCGACCGCGATCGTCTCGATCCGCCCGGCGCTTGCCCAGACCGCGGCGTCCGTCATCACCTGCGAGATTCCGGTGCCCGATCCCGCCCGGGCCGGCAGCTATATCGCAGCCGACGGCTCGCTGGTGCCGAGCGGCACCGTCGGGGCATTCGCGCCTGCCGCCAAGCCGTTCAAGGGGCAGGATGTGAAGACCGCGCTCGGCGGCGGCCAGCTGCCGGGCACGACCTACGACCAGAACCGCGCCTATACCAATTACATCCGCCGCCTGCAGTCGGGAACGAGCGGCTTCACCTGCTTCGCCTCGTTGCAGATGCCCCGCGGCTGAGTCTTTGCCTGATATCCTGTACCGGATGGCCCGGGCCGAGAGCCTGAGGATCGTCCATCTCGACAGCTTCACCGCCGTCTATCACCGCAGCTCCGGCATCACGCATCTGATCACCGCGCCCGCGCCGGAGATCCTGGCGACGCTGGGCGAGGCCGGCATGAGCTTCACCGCGCTGACCGAACGGCTCGCGATCGACTATGATCTCGGCGACCTCGAGGCGGGCGCGCTTGCCGCGCGGCTCGACGAGCTCGTCGCGGCCGGGCTGGTGTCGGCGGCATGAAGCATGTCTTCTCCGTCAGGATCGGACCCATTGGCTTCCGCATCGGCTCCGACTGGCGCGCGCCGATCGCGCAGATGGAAAGCCTCTATGCGGACTATCCCGGCCCGCATGACGGCGTGCCCGACTTCAACGTCCGTCTGTTCGCGGCGCGGCCGTGGCGGCGCGTCGTCCGGCCATCAGTGATGATCGGCGGCGATTTCGTGCTGCCCGAGGCCGCGCCGCTGCCGCTCGCCCAGGGGCTGCTTGCCGCCGAGATGGGGATGAACCTGCAGATGGCGCTGGGCCAGCGCCGTTACCTGCTGCTGCACGCCTCGGTCGTCGAGCGCGACGGGCGGGCCTTGGTGATGACCGGCATTTCGGGCGCGGGGAAGTCGACCTTGGCCGCGCTACTGGGCAATCGCGGCTGGCGGCTGATGGGCGACGAGTTCGCGCTGCTCGATCCCGAGACCGGGTTGATCCACGCCTTTCCCCGGCTGATCAGCCTGAAGAACGCGGCGATCGGCGTAGCCGAGGCGGCAGTGCCCGATGGCATCTTCGGCCCGCTGCTTCCCGCCACTCCCAAGGGCGACATCCGCCATCTCGTCCCGAACGCGGCCGCTATCGCGGGCATGGATCGTACCGCCGATCCGGCGCTGATCCTGTTCCCGCGCTTCGGCTTCGAAGCGGCTGAGCGCCCTGTCGCGCCGAGCGAAGTGTTCGTCCGGCTGACCCAGGCATCGACCAATTATGTCGCGATGGGCGAACGCGGCTTCGACGCGCTGACCCGTCTCGTCACGACCGTGCCGGCCCGGGCGATCGACTATCCCGATACCGCCAGCGCCCTGGCGCAAGTCGAGGCGCTATGGAGGGACCTGTGAGCGACGGCTGGCTCCTCGCCCGCGCGCTGCGCTCGCCCGACAGCACCCTGACGCTTGATGCGGAGGGCTGGACCGCCCTGATCGCGACCGCGCGCGCCGAGCAGATGATTGGCACCCTCGCACACCGGCTGGACGGCTTGCGCGTGCCGCAGACGGTCGCCCGTCTGCTCGCCGATGCCCGTGCCTCTGCCGCGCAGGGCCGTGTCGCCGCCCTGTGGGAGGCGGAGGCCGCGCGACGTGCGATGGCGCCGATCGGCGTGCCGGTGGTGCTGCTCAAGGGAACTGCCTTTGTCGCGGCCGATCTTAAGGCGGGGCAGGGGCGGTCGATCGGCGATCTCGACATCCTCGTGCCGCGCGAGCGGATCGATGCGGTCGAGGCCGCGCTGCTTGGCGCGGGCTGGGAATGGGTCAAGCCCGATCCCTATGACGACGCCTATTATCGCCGCTGGATGCACGAGCTGCCGCCGCTGATCCACCGCGAGCGCGATCGGATGATCGACGTGCACCACACCATCCTGCCGCTCACCGCCCGTATCACGCCCGACGCGGCGGGCCTGCTGGCATGGAGCGTGGAGGTCGAACCGGGCGTACGAACGCTCTTGCCCAATGACATGTTGGTCCACGCAGCGGCGCATCTGTTCGCTGACGGCGATCTGGCGGGTGGCATGCGCAACCTGTGGGATGTGCACTGCCTCGTCGATCAGTTCGGCACGAACGGGCTTGCCGAACGCGCGACGCATCACGGCCTTGGCCGCGAAGTCGCCCGCGCGTTGCGCTTGGCGGCGGCGTTCTATGGCGAGGGTGCCAGGCTCAACCCGGCCGACCATCTCTACCTCCGCCGCCTGACCGCCCGCGACGGCTGGGGCAGGGCGACGCGCCCCTTCACGCGTCTGGGCTTCTATGTCCGCTCGCATTGGCTGCGCATGCCGCCGGCGATGCTGGCGAAGCACCTGTGGACCAAATGGCGCGGCGGGCATCGGGGCGGGGGCGTCTAGAGCGCAGCTCAAGAAGCGGACGACCGGCCGGAAGCGATGACATTGCCGCCGTTCCAGTTCGAGATCGAGCGGCTTGGTACCTGTCTCTCCTTCGGAATGACTTGAGTATGCGGCGCTGTATCGTCCAATGTTATGTTCGCGGGCACGTGATGGGCGGCCTGGCATGTTAACGCAGGAGGAAATTTTGTCGGAAGCGCCAGAGGTCGAACTGTTGCACGCGAGCATCCAGCGCGTCTGGAACGAGCGCGACGACACCGCCCGGCTCGCTGCAATCGACGAGATCTATCACACAGATGCAACAATCTTCGAGCCGGCACGTGCCGTCAGCGGGCATCAAGCCATCTCGGAGGTCGTGGCGGGCGTCCTTGCCGACATGCCGCCCGGGTTCCGCTTCGAAATCGATGGGCCGGGCCTGGGCCATCACGGCGTCGCTACGGCGCGGTGGAAAGGGGGCCCGCCTGGTGAAATCACCGTGACCGGCGTCGATGTTGCCCGCGAGAAAGACGGGAAACTGATCGAACACTATTTCTTCTTCAATCCTGCGGAGTGAGAGATCGCAGAAGGACCGCTATCTGAAGGATACTGCCGACAGCCGCCTATCTGCAAACCACCCAAATTCCCTGGATCGCCGACAGCGGGCGAGCACCGCGCGCCCTGTTCCTGGCGATTAACAGGGCGGAACAGGGTGAGGATTTTTTCTCTCCCTGTTATTTCCAACTTTGTTGGAGATTTCTTGCTTGTATCTCAACATATTACTGCCCTTTCTCCCTGTTCCTGAATAACAGGGAGAAATCCGGACGGAACAGGGAGGGTTCGTGCCGTTAACAGGGCGGTTTTCTCAGTGACAGGGACGGATGAGGCGAGGAGGCCGCGACCGTCATGGGAAAGAGCGGGCCGGCGTTTCGTCGCACCCCGGCCACTCTCCATAGTGCACCGATCCGGAACGACGTTGAATCGATCGGCGACGATTTTTTTGAGAGCGGTGCGATCTGACGAGCGCGCGGCAACTGGCACCGGATCGGTTGCGAGACTCCGCGCCCGCTCGACCGGTCATGCTAGCTTCCGGCAAATCGATCCGAACAGAGGATGCACCCCATGGTCGTCACCAACGCAATCGAGCTTCCCCGCGACCAGTATCTCCATCCCACCGCGCCCAATGAATGGTGGTGGCATATCGGCACGCTGAGCGCCGGCGACCGGGTCTTCGGGTTCGAGATCAACGCGGCGACGCGCGTGATCGGCGAGACCGTCTCGTTCAGCCAGATCATGCTGACGGACGTGCAGGGCCAGAAACACTATCAGAAAACCACCCTGGTCCCGTTCGATCCAGCCTGGGCCGAATCCGATCAATCCAAGCCGTGGTATTGCCGGCTAGACGCCGCGGACGGCGACGGCTCGATCTCCATGACCGCGCTGGCGAGCAATATCGAGACAATGACGGTCTCGGCCAGCTTCGTCGACGTCGCCAGCGGGGATATGGTGTCGTTCGACCTGAACATGCGCCAGGAAGGTCAGCCCTTGCTCGTCTGGGGCGACGGGGTCAGCCCCGAGCCGGTCGGCAGCGGCACCGATCCGCTGCAGGTCTATAATTACTATTATTCCTTCACCAACCTGCAGGCCTCGGGGACGATCACGGTCGGATCCGAGACCTGGCAGGTGAAGGGTGTGACGTGGATGGACCATGAATATGGCGCCTTCGCCGCGGCCCAGGCCTGGGTGCTGCAGGACGCCCAGCTCGACAATGGCGTTCACCTGTCGAGCTTCTTCGCCTCGACTCCGCCGGTCGAGGGGCAGCAGACGCCGTCCTTCGTCACCATCCTGACGCCCGACGGCAACTCGACCTTCTTCAAGAGCCTGACGACGCCGCTCGGGCCGCTGTGGAAGAGCCCGGAAGGGGTGACCTATTGCCTGACCTATCAGGTCGATATCGAAGATGTCGGGGCGTGCCTGACCTTTGTCAGCTCGATGCCCGACCAGGAATTCGCGAGCCAATATGCGCCGGTCTATGAAGGGGTGGCGACCGTGACCGGTCACTATGCCGGCGATGCCGTGAGCGGTACGGGCTGGATCGAGCAGGCGCTGGGGCCGCTATAGGGCGAGGGCTGATTGGTTGTCTGGCATCGGGGCGGCGTTCGATGCCTCGTTGTGCTCCCGCGAAGGCGGGAGCCCAGACTGGGTCCCCGCCTTCGCGGGGACACAATAGGCCTAGATGAGCCGCCGCCCATACGAACGGGTCCGATCAAATGTTGAGCGCTCAGCGTGCCCTATAGCCGCAGGACGCGACGCGCTGCGTTGATGCGCCGGAACTGGCCGGCGATGAGCAGGACGATGACGATCATCGCGGTGTCGGCCACCCAGTCCATGATGTCGCAGTCGCGGTGGATCCAGGGGATCGACTGAACCACCTCGATCATCGCGCCGAGGAAGGACAGGCGCTCGCCGATCCGCGACAGCGGCGTATCGGGAAAACCGGCCGCGGCGAAGGCAGCGAGCGTGCCAAAGGCGAGCATATGCCCGGCCTTGTCGCCGAACTGGTCGATCGGGGTGTGCGGCGGGTGGGGCAGGACCGCCATCACCACGGCGAAGATCAGGGAACCCCAGAAGGCGAGCCTTGCCGCCAGCGTGCGACCCGTCAAACAGCGATCCTTTCGAGCGTCGGAATCAGCTCCGCATAGCTGTCGATCACGGCATCCGCACCCAATTCCTCCACCGGACCCAGCAGGAAACCGAAGCTGACCGCGATGCCCGGCACTTCGGCATTCTTCGCTGCCTGGATATCATAGACCGTGTCGCCGACGAACGCGGCGCGTCCGCCACCCAGCCGCCGGATCATCTCGTCGATCGGGGCGCGGTGCGGCTTGGCGAAGCCTTTGCCCATGGTGTCGCCGCCGATCAGCGTATCGAACCGGTCGCGCAGGCCGAGCTCGACGAGCAGCTTTTCGGCCAAGCCTTCGAACTTGTTGGTGACGATGGCGGTCTTCACCCCCATCGCCCGCAGCGCCTCGATCGCTTCGACCGCGCCGGGGAAGGGGCGGCTCTCCACCGAGATATGCGCTTCGTAATAGCCGAGCAGCAGCTTGTAGAGCCGGCGGAACTCCTCCTCGCTGCATCCGCCCGTCGCCGCCAGGGTCCGCTCGAGCATGATCTTCGCGCCGGCGCCGATCATCGGCTTGATCTGCTCGACCGTCAGCGCCGCCCGCCCGGCCTCGCCGAGGGTGAAGTTCACCGCGGCGCGCAGATCGCCGATCGTGTCCAGGAAGGTTCCGTCCAGGTCGAAACCGACGATATCGAATGAAAACTTCGTCATGGCGTGCGCGACTGCCAGCCGCGCTATGGAATTGGCAAGACAATCATGGCAGGGCCGCGGTTACAGGGCTCTTTTTTCCCGTTCGCCCTCGGCTCGAACGGAGTAGGTTTCAGGCATCGTGACCAACCGACCCATCGCCGCCATCATCCTTGCCGCCGGCAAGGGCACGCGCATGAAATCCGACCTGCACAAGGTGCTCCACCCGGTCGCGGGGCGGCCAATGCTGCTGCACCTGATCGACAGCGTGTCAGCGCTGAAGCCCGAGCGCACCGTGGTGGTGACGGGTGCGGGGCGCGAGCAGGTCGAGGCGGTGGTCTCGCCGCTCGGGGTGATGACGGTGGTGCAGGGCGAACAGCTCGGCACCGGCCATGCCGTGCATCAGGCCGAAGAAGCGATGGGCGGTCTCGCGGGCGATATCCTGATCCTGTACGGCGACGTGCCGCTCGTCACTACCGCGACCATGGCGCGGATGCTCGATCGGCTGCACGGCACCGACCAGCCGGCGACGGTGGTGCTCGGTTTCCGCCCGGCCGATCCGGGCGCCTATGGCCGGGTGATTGCCGATGGCGACGGCCGCATCGCGAAGATGGTCGAATATAAGGACGCGACGCCCGAGGAGCGCGCCGAGACCTTGTGCAATTCGGGCCTGATGGCAGTGCGTGGTGAGGATCTGTTCGCGCTCCTCGCCCTGGTCGGCAACGACAATGCCGCGGGCGAATTCTATTTGCCCGATATCGTGATGCTTGCAGGCAAGGACGGCCGGTCCTCCGCGGTAATCGAGACCGACGCGACCGAAGTGGCAGGGGTCAACAGTCGCGGCGAGCTGGCCGCGGTCGAAGCGAGCTGGCAGCACAGCCGCCGCGCGCGGGCCATGGCCGAGGGGGCGACGCTGATCGCACCCGAGACGGTGTGGTTCGCCTATGACACGCAGATCGGTCGCGACGTGGTGATCGAGCCCAATGTGTTTTTCGGCCCCGGCACCAGCATCGCCGACGGCGCGACGATCCACGGTTTCAGTCATCTCGAGGGCGCGACCATCGGGCCCAAGGCCGAGGTCGGTCCGTTCGCCCGCCTGCGTCCCGGCGCAGTGATGGGCGAGAAGTCGAAGGTCGGCAATTTCGTCGAGATGAAGAAGGCCGTGCTCGGCCCCGGTGCAAAGGCCAATCACCTGACCTATCTGGGCGATGCGGAGATCGGCGCCGGCGCGAACATCGGTGCCGGCACGATCACCTGCAATTACGACGGCTATTTCAAATACAAGACCGTCATCGGCGAGGGTGCATTCATCGGATCGAACAGCGCCCTGGTCGCGCCAGTCACGATCGGTGCCGGCGCGATCGTCGGTGCGGGATCGGTGATCACCGCCGATGTCGAGGCCGATGCGCTCGCGATCGCCCGGGGCAAGCAGGAGACACGGCCCGGCCGCGCCAAGCGCTTCCGTGACGTGATGGCGGCGAAGAAGGCGGCGGCCAAGAAATGACTTTCTCCCCTCCCTTTCAGGGAGGGGTCGGGGGTGGGTAGCGAGCGTAGCGAGCCTTCCACCCTCACCGTAAAAGCGACGTCGGAGGCATCGAGCCTCCGTCGCCGCTGACCCACCCCCAGCCCCTCCCTTAAAGGGAGGGGGGAGATTTTGAGTTATGTGCGGCATCGTTGGAATTCTTGGCAAGGGCCCCGTCGCGGACCGGCTGCTCGACGGCCTGAAGCGCCTCGAATATCGCGGCTATGACTCAGCCGGCATCTGCACCGTGCATGACGGCGCGTTCGACCGCCGCCGCGCGCCGGGCAAGCTGCTCAACCTCGCCGCCGAGCTGGCCAAGGATCCGCTCCCCGGGGATAGCGGCATCGCGCATACCCGCTGGGCGACGCACGGCGCGCCGACGGTCGACAATGCCCATCCGCACATCGTCGGCGACGTGGTGCTGGTCCACAACGGCATCATCGAGAATTTCAAGCCGCTCCGCGACGAGCTGATCGCCGAGGGCCGCGAATTCCAGAGCCAGACCGATACCGAAGTCGTCGCGCATCTGATCGACCGCGAGTTGAGCCGAGGCTTCGCCCCGCGCGAGGCAGTGGCGAACGTGCTGCCGCGTCTCCACGGCGCCTTTGCGCTCGGCGTGATGTTCAAGTCCGAGCCCGACCTGCTGATCGGCGCCCGCCTCGGCGCACCGCTGACCGTGGGGTATGGCGAAGGCGAGAATTATCTCGGCTCCGACGCGCTCGCGCTGGCACCGATGACTCAGCGCATCGCCTATCTCGACGAAGGCGACTGGGCGGTCATCAAGCGCGACGGCGTGCAGGTCTATGACCGCGACAATAATCCGGTCACACGGCCGATCGTCAACTCGGGTGCCTCGGGCCAGTTGATGGACAAGGGCAACCACCGCCACTTCATGCTCAAGGAGATCTACGAGCAGCCGGTGGTCGTGGCGCAGACGCTGCGTTCCTATCTCCGCCCGCTCGAGGAGATGGTCGCGCTGCCCGACATGGAGTTCGACCTGGGCTCGGTCGAGCGCGTCGCGATCGTCGCCTGCGGCACCGCCTCCTATGTCGGCATGATCGGCAAATACTGGATCGAGCAGTTCGCCCGCCTGCCGGTCGAGGTCGATGTCGCGTCGGAGTTCCGGTATCGCGATCCGGTCCTGACGCCGAACATGCTCGGCATCGTCATCTCGCAGTCGGGCGAGACGGCCGATACGCTGGCCGCGCTCCGTCACATGAAGGCGGCGGGCCTGACGACGGCGGGCATCATCAACGTCCCGACCAGCTCGATGGCGCGCGAGGTCGACCTCCTGCTGCCGACTCATGCCGGGCCGGAGATCGGCGTCGCCTCGACCAAGGCCTTTACCTGCCAGCTCGCGGTGATGGCGGCGCTGGCGATCAACCTCGCCCGGGCGAAGGGCAAGCTGACCCATGAGGCGGAGCGCGAGATCGTCACGCATCTGCGCGCCGTGCCCGAGGCGATGAGCCATGCGCTGTCGCATGACGAGGAGATCGCGGCGATGGCGCCGAAGATCGCGGTGGCGCGCGACGTGCTCTATCTCGGCCGCGGTCCGGATTATCCGATGGCGCTCGAGGGCGCGCTGAAGCTCAAGGAAATCAGCTACATCCACGCGGAAGGCTATGCGTCGGGCGAGATGAAGCACGGGCCGATCGCGCTGATCGACGATCAGGTGCCGCTAATCGTCATCGCGCCCTCAGGCCCGTTGTTCGACAAGACCGTGAGCAACATGCAGGAAGCTCAGGCGCGCGGCGCGCAGGTCGTGCTGATCTCCGACGCGGACGGTATCGCCCAGGCCGGCGAGAACACCATCGCGACGATCGAGATGCCCAAGGTCCACCCGCTGATCGCGCCGCTCGTCTATGCCGTGCCGGTGCAGTTGCTGGCGTACCATGTGGCGGTGGCCAAGGGCACGGATGTCGACCAGCCGCGTAACCTGGCGAAGTCGGTGACGGTCGAATAAGCGACGGTTACAACGACACCGTGCCGCGAAACATGCTGACGCAGCGCCCGCCGACGCTGGCGCGAATGCCATCGTCAGCGCGCCATGCGCGCAGCGCGAGCCGGCTTTCGCGGCCCATCTCGACTCCCTGTACGGCCTCATAGGCAAGCGTCTCCTCACTGGAGAGCGATAGCCTTAGCGCGGCCAGCGTGGCGTTGGCGCTGCCCGTGGCGGCATCCTCCCATGTGCCCGCCAGGGGCGCGAACATCCGGGCCCGAGCGCCTGATCCCGCCAGCGCGTAGAGGAAAATGGACAGGCGGCCCTCAAGCTCGGGCCGCGCATCGGCCAGGTGCCGATAGGCGGTGATGTCGGGCACGGCCTGGGCCAGCGCATCCGGTTCGACCGCGACGATCACGAAATCGACGCCGACGGTCGCGCGTAGTGGCGGGTGCTCCGCCCGCACGATCGCTTCCGTCGGCAAGGACAGGCAGGCCGCGATCTCCGCCGCCGGTAATTCTCCCTTGAGGCTTAGTGGCTGCGGCGCATCGATCTCCGCTCCGACCACCGCCCCCGCTTCTTCGGTCAGGCGAACCTCGACCAGTCCGGCAATCTCCTCGAAGCGCAATATCGGCCCCGTCGCCAGCCCAAGCTGTGCCAGCGCATAGGCCGTCCCGACATTGGGGTGCCCGGCAAAGGGCATTTCAGCCGTCCGATTGAAAATCCGGACCTGGGCGGTGTTGGCCGGATCGGCGGGCGGCAGGACGAACGACGTCTCGCTATAGTTCATCTCGGCAGCGAGCGCTTGCATGGTCGCGGTATCCAGTCCGGCCGCTGCGGGAAACACCGCCAGCGGATTGCCGCCGAAACGCCGGTCCGTGAACACGTCCACGGTGCAATAGTCGTACTCCGCCATGGGTATCCCCGTTCGTCGCTGCCGGTGAATCGCCGCTAGCCGGATTTCCCGACCTTGTCGCGGCCGTACACATCCCGGCGGAAGGCGATACCGGCCTCGGTCGGCAGGGCGGTGATATAGGTCAGATAGACCGGCACCTGCACCGGCAGCGGGACTGCCTGCTCAGGGGCTTTGGTCGTGCCGATAGGCTTCTGCAGCAGCCAGCGGCCAAGCTCGGCGGCGTTCTCCAGCCGGATGCAGCCGTTGCTGAAATGCCGGTCGCTCTTCTCCAGCAGCGCCCGAACCGGTGTGTCGTGCAGGTAGATGCCCTCGTCATTGGGGAAGAGGAATTTCACACGGCCCATCGAATTGTCCGCC
This sequence comes from Sphingomonas sp. GW821-FHT10F11, assembly GCF_058809095.1. Classification (NCBI taxonomy): domain Bacteria; kingdom Pseudomonadati; phylum Pseudomonadota; class Alphaproteobacteria; order Sphingomonadales; family Sphingomonadaceae; genus Sphingomonas; species Sphingomonas sp. GW821-FHT10F11. The sequence goes on along the minus strand of NZ_JBXASH010000007.1, from coordinate 6,138 downwards.
CCCGGCAATTCGCGCAGCCGCAGCACCCGCTTGCCGGAGGCGACGGCGGTCCAGTTGATCCCGGCCGGGTCGAGCTTGCGTGCCGAGGCACTCCAGTCGGACAGCGCCTCCATGCGCATCGAGGCGAGGGTGCGGCCGGCGAGAATCTTCGGTGCGACGCTCTTCTGCGCGAGATAGTCGGGCACGTTCCAATAGGGATTCAGGATCGCCCATTGCAGCGTGCCGACCAGCATCGGCGTCTGGGTATCCTCGGCGCCCACCACGACGCGCATCGTGCCGACCTGTTTGCCCGTCTCATAATACCAGAGCTGACCCGATGAGGCGTCGACCACGATATGCCTGGTCCAGGCGCTGGGCAGCAATCGCGCCCGGTCGAGGTTGAGGCGCAGACGTTTCATCGCCGCTTCCGACGCACCGGTCTTCTCGGCGCGCGCCATCAAGCCGCGCAGGCGCGTATAGTGCGGGCTCATCCAGCCCATTCCGTCCAGATAGTCGCTAAAGGATTTCTGGAAGGAGGCAGCGCGCAGCACCGTTTCAGCCGGCAGCCTTTTCGGCTTAAGCTTCCTGTCGGCGTAGATCATCCTGACCCGCGCGCGACGCTGGTCCTGCACATAGCGGACAAAGGCGGCGGAGAGCTTGAGTTCCGCGCGGGCGACGGCTTTCGGATCGCCGCTGCGCGCCGCGGCGATTGCCTCACGCAGATCGCCGGTCCTGTACGGTTTCAGCCCGTCGAATCGGGCGGAATCGAGATCGTCGAGCAGCGCACCGGCCTGCCGCCCGATCTTCCCATTCGATACCCAGAGCGGGCGAAAGCCTCGATCGGCATAGAAGCGCCTGAACGCGCCGCCTGCTTCTTCCCGGATGGCGAGGGAGAGGGAATTGCTCGTCTGCGCCGTTGCAGCGGGAGCGCCGCCGATCGACACCGCGGCGATCGCGCCGGCGAAAGGAGCGAGGCAACGGGGAATGCGGCGGCGCCGCATTCCCCGGAACGAAGCGATCAGCCTCGTTCCCCCCGACGGGTGGGTGGGGGCGGCGGTGGCGGGAGGGCGGGGGCATTGGGATGATAGATGCCATCCGACGAATAATAGCCGTCGATGATCCCGTCGCCGTCGCGATCGGCCGCGACACTACCCGGGACGGCGCCCGGCGGTGGGGGAGGCGGCGGTGCGGGGGGCTCGTTCCGGGCGCAGCCGGCGAGCGCCAGGGCGCCCAGGCCTGCCAGCATGATGGGGTGGAAACGCATATAACTCATCCCTTTAAGCGCATGCGGAAAAACGCCCGCATGCAACACGCCCACCCCGGCCTGCGAGAGAAAACCCGGCCCGGCCGTTCCGGTCATCCGCTCAGCGACGGGGCGTGCGCCGGGCGCGGTGACCGGCGGATCCGGGCGATTGGAGCGGCAAAACCTAAGGCTGCTTAACCCCGATCCTGCTGCGAAGCGCGTTGCGGTCGCCTCCCGAACCGCTATCGTCCCGTTCTGATGACCGGGGGGATCAGTATCGGCGGCGCCTGGCGCTTCTTCTGGCGGCTCGCGCTCGGGTTGATCGTGCTGATCGTCGTCCTGCTGCTCCTGTTCCGCATCGCCGCCGTTTTTCGCGAACGAAGCGATGGCGTGCCGGCCAGTTCCACCCTCGTCGCGACGCCGCTGGGCCGCGTCGCGGTGGCGCTGTCGGGGCCGGCGGGCGGCACGCCAGTGATGCTCATCCCGGGCACTGCGGGGTGGAGCGGCTTCTGGCGCGACGTGTCGAGCCATCTCGCCGGCCGCGGCTACCGCGTGATCGCGGTCGATCTTCCGCCCTTCGGCTATTCCGATCGGGATCCGGAGCTGCGTTATGACCGGGCCGCGCAGGCCCAGCGCCTTGCCGCTGTCCTGAAGACGCTGGTTGCCGATCGCCCCGCGATCGTCGTCGCCCATAGCTTCGGTGCAGGCGCGGCGACCGAACTGGCGTTGCGTGCGCCGGGACAAATAGGACGGCTGGTGCTGGTCGATGCGGCGCTGGGTGCCCTCGATCCGCCGGGCGCTCCCGCCTCAGGCGGCCTGATCCATCAGCCGATCGTCATGCAACCCGCCATCGCCGTCTCGCTCACCAATCCCTGGGCGCTGCCGGCGCTGATGCGATCGCTGCTCGCGCGCAAGGATGCGGCGGATCCCTGGATCGAGACGATCCGTCAGCCGATGCGCCGCACCGGCTCGACCGCTGCCTATGCCGCGTGGGCGCCGGCCTTGTTCTCGACCAATGACGGCGGCTGGAGCTGGCGGCGCGACCGACTCGCGGCGATGAAGCCGCCGGTGGCGATCATCTGGGGCGAGGCCGATACCGTCACCCCGATCGCCCAGGGCGAGCGGCTCGCCAGGATCCTGCATGCGCCGCTCCAGCGCCTGCCCGGTATCGGCCATATCCCGCATATCGAGGATCCGGCGCATTTCCTGCCCGCGCTGGACCGCGCCATCGAGGAACGACCATGAAACGCAAGAAGCTGCTGATCACTGTCTCGGTGATCGCGCTCATCGCCGCGAGCGCGACGATCTACGCGCTGCCGCTTGCCGCCGATCCGGTCGGCGCCAAGGATTGCGGCGACATCCTGCCGCCGCTGCCAGCGCTGAAGGGCCATGCTGCGAGCGTCCCCGAACCGCATTGGGCGCAGCGCGGCGGTACCGTCAACGACGCGAGCTGCCTTAGCCGCACGCCGGTCGCGGGCGTTGTCGCGGTGCGCAGCGAGCAGGATGTCGCCGGCGCGATCGCCTATGCCCGCGCGCACGGCCTCACCATCTCGCCCGCCGGCATGAAGCACAGCATGGGCGGCCACGCCTTCCGCAAGGGCGGGGTCGTGCTCGACATGAAGGGCCTCAGCGCCATCGTGCTCGACGCTGGGAAGCAGACGGTCACCGTTGGGTCGGGCGCGACCTGGCACGATATCCAGAAGGCGATCCATCCGCGCTTCGCGGTCAAGGCGATGCAGTCGACCGATATCTTCACCGTCGGCGGCTCGATCTCGGTCAATGCGCATGGCATGGATCACCGCGCCGGTGCGGTGATGCGCTCGATCCGCAGCCTGCGCGTGATGCTGGCCGACGGGCGCATCGTCACGGCGTCGCGTACCGAGAACCCCGATCTCTTCAATCATATCGTCGGTGGTTACGGCCTGTTCGGCGTGCTGCTCTCGGCCGAGCTCGATGTCGTGCCGAACGACGTCTATCGCTCCGAACGCGCGATGATCGACTATCGCGATTTCCCGAAGACCTTCGTCGCGCTCGAGGCCAACCCCGCGGTCGGTCTGACCTATACGCATCTCTCCACCGCGCCCGGTTCGCTGCTGCGTGAGGCGCTGGTCTACAGCTACCGCAAGGTGCCCGAAGATCAGGGCCTGACGCGCGCGCCGCTGACCGAAGTCAGCTCGACCAAGCTGCGGCGCCTCACCGTCAACCTCGCCAAGCGCAACGACTTCTTCGCGTCGGCCAAATGGTGGTCGGAAAAGCATATCGAGCACCGGCTCGAAACCTGCACCATCACCCGCGCCCAGGCGATGAAGGACGGGGAGGCGTGTCTCGTCTCGCGCAACGATCCGATGCACGACAGCGTCGCCTATCTGCGCAACGCCTTGCCGGCCGAGACCGACATCCTCCACGAATATTTCATCCCGCGGGACCGGATCGTGCCGTTCATCGACGCGATGCGCACGCTGTTCCAGCAGCAGCATGCGAACCTGGTCAACGCGTCGATCCGCGCGGTCGATACCGAGAGCAACGCGCTCAGCTATGCGCCCGCACCCGCCTTCTCGGTCGTGCTCTATCTCAACCAGAAGACCGATGCCGAAGGCACGAAGGCGATGGCCAAGCTGACCAGCGACCTGATCGACCTGACCGTCAAGGAAGGCGGTCGCTTCTTCCTGCCCTATCAGCTCCATTACACGCCGGAGCAGCTCGAGCGCTCCTATCCGCAGATCGGTGCTTTCTTCGCGGAGAAACGGCGCTGGGACCCGGACGGGCTGTTCAGCAACAGCTGGTATGCCCGCTATGCCCCGGCGTTCAGCGCGCCTTTGCCGAAGAGCTGAAACAGCCCGCGCCGATCCGCCCTTCGATCACCAGCCGGGCGCCGTTGCGGTAGAGCGCGGCGACGAAGCCGGGCGTGTCGGATCGGGCGAGGGTCGCCCCGTCGCGCACTTCGACCACGGTTCCGCCCGCCGCCGCGATGGCGCGGAGCGCCCGCGCCCGGTCGCCGACCACGGCCACCTGCCGCGCCGGCCCGACAAAGGGCATGGCGAGCATGATCGCCGTCCAGCCACCCAGCACCAGCGCCACGCGTGCGGCGATGCGGAGCAGATTTTTGGGCACGGTCACAACCACATCGTCATGCCGGAACAAGTCCGGGGTGACGGAAGTTCGGTTGGTCGAGGTCGGCCCTAATAATCATAGATATGCTCGACTGTCCCGCCGCGCGCCTTCACCGCACGCAGCAACGCGAGCAGCTTCGGCACCTTGGTCGAGATACCATAGCGCCTCCAGCCGGGCCGGTCGGCCAGCGATTGGGAGATCAGCACCGTTCCGTCTTCGGGCTTCGGCGCGGCGGAGGCCGGGGCGAGGGCGGTGACGAAGATATCGTCATTCCCGGAAATCTCGACGACCTCGACTTGCGAGACAGCCAGCTTGCCCAGCAGATCGGTGAACTGCGCATAACGCGGGGCCTCGACCACCGTCAGGGCGCCCGCCGTGCGGATCGGCTTCAGCCGCGGGTCGATCGTCTGGATTGCCGCCGGTGAGCCCTTCGCAACGAACCACAGCTTCGGTGCCGCGGGGTCCATCGTCGCGCCCGCGGCCGACCCGATCAGCTTCGCATAGCCCGCCTTCACCCCATATTCGGCGCTCAGCGCAAACCGCCGCTCGACATGCCGCAACCGGTTCTTGCTGTCTGCCGTCCGCCATTCCCCGCTGAACGCCTTGCCGAACGGGAACATGTACCAGGGCGTCTCATGCATGAACTGGCCATATTCGCGCTGCACGGCGGCGGCGTAGCGGTCGTCGGCGCTCTGCCAGCCGCCCGTCCATTCGAAGAACCGCCCGATTAGCCGTTCATAAGCCGCCTTGACCAGCATCTCGACCGAATAGCTGATGCCGATCGTGTAGATCATCATCTTGGCATCGCCCGCATCGCCGCCCGCCGTCGCGCGGTTGAGCGCGCAATAGCTCGACCAGAAACCGCCGATATCGCCGCCAAAGGCATAGCCGCTCGGCCGCTGCCCGGCGGTCAAATGCCGGCCATAGCTCTCCGCCGAATAGACGATGTGCCATTCGGGATAGGTCAGGAAGGTCCGCGCCTCGGGCCGGCGCTCGGCGGGCTGAAGGATCGGCTTGTAGGGCGCCCCCGGATCGAACCCGGCGATCGGCGAGCGGCAGCCCATCTCGATATAGGCCGTCGGGATCAGGATCGTCGCGGCCAGCAGGCAGCCGGCCCCGATCGCGATCTTCCAGCGCCGTTTCATGAAGTCGCGGCTGGCTGTCGCGCGAGGACATAGCCCGTGTAGATCGCGAAGCCGCCGATCAGGAGGTGCGGCAAATTGGCGAAGAACCGGATCGTCAGCGACAGGTCGAGCGGCCCGTAGAGGAAGATGCCCCCGTCGAGATAGCCGCTGCCGGTGATCAGCCCGAGCACCCCGTCGAGGAAATAGAGCGGCCCGAACAGCCGGAAATAGCCGCGCGACGCCCGGTAGGAGAGCCAGGCGGCAACGCCCGCCCAAATGCCGGAAGCAAGGTGCAGGCTGTCGTCATAGAGATCGAGCTTGAACAGCCCGAACAAATTGCCGTCCGCATCATGGAAGCCGGGCACATAACCGACCGCGACCACCGCGATGAAGCCGGCGAAATAGCCCCAGCCAATCTTGCGCACTCGATCCATCGCGTCCTCCCCGGTTGAACCGAAGGCATCCTGCCGCGAACTCCTTACCAAAGCGACAGTGAAATCCGCGACTTGAGAAAGTGCGGCGCGATCCGGCGCCCGTTTCTCGAGATCAGGGCCGATCGAGACTCCGGGAATCATCATTCCTCTCCCAAAGGGAGAGGATACGGAGACTTGAGAGCGCAGCGATCTAGTCGGAGTTGGTGAGCGACTGTCTTGGCAGTCAAGCGCTGGCCCATGGTTTTTG